>NZ_CP082918.1:0-1437064 GCF_019931755.1 Sutcliffiella horikoshii
AAAGCAACCCTTTCTTTTTATATAGTAAAAACTAACAACCAAATTCACTTATCAAACCTACAACAAAAATTAAAAAAGGTGCCAAAGGTGCCTGACCCCGAAAACAAACAGCCGATCTTCCACACAAATTTAAAAATCGGGGTCTGGAACCAATAAAGGGGTCTGACCCCTTTTATACGTTCAAGTTTTTTCTACCTGTGAATAACTTTTTTCGCTATTTTTCGTCATCCACAGCACTTATCGACAAGGTTTACACAGTATCTTGTGTTGTGGAAAACTTTTCTCCACAATTTGTGGTAGTTGTGGATAATATCAAAAAGCAATTGCAACACAAGGATTTTTTTGATATTATTATTGTGTTTTCACTCTTAATAAATGGTTGACCGAAAATAGTTTTCCACAGACTGTGGATAAGATGTGGATAGTTATCCAAGGGTGTGTGTAAGTATTTGTCCACAGGTGTGGTTTTTTGTCGAAAACTACTTTTCTACTATATAATATCTTTTTCACAGTATACGAATGAATAAACATACAACGGGTGTTTTTCTAGCAGAGTGTTTGTTGAACAAAACTTGTACAGATAAGCACCTTTTTCTATTGTAAAAAGGTTGCCAGACACAAACGAAAGGGGGATTCATGATGAAAAATATTTCTGATCTATGGGTCAAAGCGCTAAATCAGATAGAGAAAAAAATAAGCAAACCAAGCTTTGAAACATGGTTGAAGAGTACAAAAGCTCATTCATTGCAGGGAGATAATCTCGTCATCACTGCACCAAATGAATTTGCACGTGACTGGCTCGAGTCCAGGTATTCCGGTCTTATCGGAGAAACCATCTCTGATATCACAGGTGAAGAATTATCCATCAAATTTATTATTCCTCAAAACCAAGCAGATGAAGAGATCGAAATAAAAACTCCTCCTGCAAAAGTGAAAAAAGACGATGATATGATCGAAATTCCGCAAAATATGCTGAATCCGAAGTACACATTCGACACATTCGTCATCGGTTCTGGAAACAGATTTGCCCACGCCGCATCTTTGGCAGTGGCAGAAGCTCCAGCTAAAGCCTATAATCCACTATTCATTTATGGGGGAGTAGGACTAGGAAAAACTCACTTAATGCATGCAATCGGCCATTATGTAATTGAGCATAATCCTGCAGCAAAGGTGGTCTATTTATCATCTGAAAAATTCACCAATGAATTCATTAATTCCATCCGGGACAACAAGGCTGTCGATTTTCGCAATAAATATCGAAATGTCGATGTGTTGCTTATTGATGATATTCAGTTCCTTGCCGGAAAAGAACAAACCCAAGAAGAATTTTTCCATACATTCAATACATTGCACGAAGAAAGCAAACAGATTGTCATCTCCAGTGACAGGCCTCCAAAAGAGATTCCAACATTGGAAGACCGCCTGCGATCCCGCTTTGAATGGGGTCTGATCACAGACATTACACCGCCAGATTTGGAAACCCGTATTGCTATCTTACGTAAGAAAGCAAAAGCAGAAGGGCTGGATATTCCAAATGAAGTGATGCTTTACATTGCCAATCAAATTGATTCCAATATTCGTGAACTAGAAGGGGCGCTCATCAGAGTGGTTGCCTATTCTTCCTTGATCAATAAGGATATTAATGCTGATTTGGCAGCAGAAGCACTCAAGGACATCATTCCAAGCTCTAGGCCAAGAGTGGTGACCATTCATGACATTCAACGGACCGTTGGAGAAGAGTACAATGTGAAATTAGAGGATTTTAAAGCAAAGAAGCGAACCAAATCGATTGCTTTCCCTCGACAAATCGCCATGTACCTATCAAGAGAACTTACGGATTATTCTTTGCCTAAAATAGGAGAGGAATTCGGAGGGCGAGATCATACAACGGTTATTCATGCCCATGAAAAGATCTCCAATCTGGTAAAAACAGATACAAATTTACAGAAACAGATACAATCAATTGCTGATTCTTTAAAAAGTTAATTAGAAGTTAAATAGAGCAATAGTGGAAACTGTGTATAAGTGGTGCTTGGTTAAACACAGGTTATTCACATGTGGATATCTACTCTTTGTAACAGAAAAGGGACTTATCCACATAATCACAGCCCCTACTATTACTTCTACTAGTTTTTTATTAATAAAATATATAAATAGACCTGCCCATTAAGGAGGATTACGATGAAATTTATTATCCAACGCGACAAGCTGGTTCAAAGCGTTCAAGACGTACTAAAAGCAGTATCTTCACGGACAACCATTCCTATTTTGACTGGAATAAAGATTGTCGCTACAGAAGAAGGAGTTACCCTAACTGGAAGTGATTCTGATATCTCCATTGAATCTTTCATTCCTTGTGAAGAAGATGGATCTGAAAATGTTGAAGTAAAAACGGCTGGAAGTGTTGTGCTGCAAGCCCGCTTCTTTAGTGAAATCATTAAGAAACTTCCAATGGATACAGTCGAAATCGAAGTACAAAACCAGTATGTAACAACCATCCGTTCTGGTAAATCAGAGTTTAACCTAAATGGTCAGGATGCTGCAGAATACCCGCATCTGCCACAAGTAGAGGAGCAAAACGTTTTCCGTGTTCCAACAGATCTACTGAAAAATATTATTCGACAAACTGTCTTTGCAGTGTCCACCTCAGAAACACGCCCTATCTTGACAGGTGTAAACTGGAAGCTTGAAAACCACGAACTCATCTGTATTGCAACAGATAGCCATCGCTTGGCTTTACGCAAAGCAAAGGTAGAAGCAGAGAACGATATTACCTGCAATGTTGTTATTCCGGGTAAGAGCTTGAATGAATTAAATAAAATTTTAGATGATACGAACGAATTGCTTGATATCGTTGTGACAGAGAACCAGGTGCTTTTTAAAGCAAAAAATATCCTTTTCTTCTCACGTCTGCTTGACGGAAACTATCCGGATACGTCCAGATTGATTCCTGCAGAAAGCAAAACAGATATTACGGTAACAACGAAAGAGTTTCTACAAGCGATCGATCGTGCGAGCCTACTTGCAAGAGAGGGACGAAACAATGTAGTAAAGCTTGCTACGTTAGAGTCTGATACGCTTGAAGTTTCTTCTAACTCTCCAGAAGTCGGAAAAGTAGTAGAACAAGTTCAAAGCAATTCCATTGATGGAGAAGAGCTGAAAATTTCTTTTAGCGCAAAATATATGATGGATGCCCTAAAGGCCCTTGAAGGAAACGAGATATTAATTAATTTCACTGGTGCGATGAGACCGTTTGTCATCAAAACATTGCATGATGATTCCATGCTTCAACTTATCCTGCCAGTCAGAACGTACTAATAAACATAAGCCCTGAAAGCTACTAGTGACCATTCCTAGTGGCTTTCTTTTCTATATGGAGAAGTTCTAGTACAATAGGAAGTAGACAATAAGGGAATAGTAAAAGAAAATCTGATCCCTAAAAAGAAAGTGAGCGCGAAATAATGACAGAAATTCAAATATCAACAGAAATGATTACACTTGGACAATTTTTAAAGTTGGCCGATGTCATCCAATCAGGTGGAATGGCAAAATGGTTTCTTTCAGAATATGAAGTAAAGGTGAACGGAGAGCTTGAAGACAGAAGAGGAAGAAAACTGAAAGTACAGGATGTAATTGAAATAGACGGTCATGGAAAATATGTCGTTGTTTCCTGATGAGTTGGTGATACGGATTGTATATTGAAGAATTGACGTTGAGACACTATCGCAATTATGAAAGTTTGCATGCCGTATTTGAAAACGGTGTGAATGTCATATTAGGTGAAAACGCACAAGGAAAGACAAATGTGATGGAATCCATCTATGTATTGGCAATGGCAAAATCACACAGGACGTCCAATGATAAAGATCTTATCAGATGGGACGAAGAGTATGGTAAAATAGAAGGTAGGATACATAAACGGAATGGAGAGTTGCCGCTGCAACTAGTCATAAGTAAAAAAGGGAAAAAAGCAAAGATCAATCATATTGAACAAACCAAATTAAGTCAGTATATCGGAAATATGAATATCGTCATGTTTGCACCTGAGGATCTTACGCTTGTAAAAGGTAGTCCTCAGGTGAGACGACGTTTTATAGATATGGAACTTGGACAAGTTTCACCGCGGTATATGCATGACCTGTCAAGGTACCTAAAAGTACTTCAGCAGCGGAATCATTACTTAAAGCAGTTACAGACGAGAAAGCAAAAAGATGAAACTATGCTGTTTGTATTAACAGAGCAGCTGATTGAATTGGCTGCGAGCGTGACGGAAAAGAGGCAGGAGTTTGTTCAATTGCTGCAAAGCTGGGCTCAGCCAATTCATAAAAGCATCAGCCGTGATTTAGAAGAATTGACTATTATCTACAAACCATCCATTGATTATGTATCAGAAACAACAAACTTGTCGAAAATGATAGAAGCATATAACGAAAAGTTTGATAAAATAAAAGATAGAGAAATTGAAAGAGGCGTGACACTATTTGGTCCCCATCGTGATGACCTGCTCTTTCAAGTGAACGGAAAAGATGTCCAGACATTTGGATCACAAGGACAACAGCGCACGACAGCTCTGTCGCTGAAGCTTGCAGAAATAGATCTCATTCACTCGGTAGTAGGGGAATATCCCATTCTGCTCCTTGATGACGTATTATCTGAGCTGGATGATTATCGACAGTCCCATCTCTTAAACACCATTCAGGGAAAGGTCCAAACCTTCGTTACGACAACGAGTGTGGATGGAATCGACCATCAAACGTTGAAACAAGCGGCTACGTATGAGGTAGTCTCAGGTACAATCAAGAAACGAAATTGAGGTGAAGGCTCATGTATTTACATATTGGAGAAGAAGTAATGGTGCGAGCTTCTAAAATTATCGCTATTTTAGATCGCAGGCTCCTCCAATCCGACTGGAAAGATACCCTGCCGGAAGTTGCGGACAAATCCATTAAAAATATCAGTAAACATGACATCAAATCAATCGTGATTACCGAAGAGAACATATACCTTTCTCCCCTAGCCTCGACAACCTTGAAAAAAAGAATGGATACCTCGATTGAGGAGTTACTCTTTTAGAGAAACTGCCTGTTATAGGTGTGGATGTTGCCTATAGGGACAACCCCCGCCAACAAATAACGAAGTCTATTGTGTAGAAATAAAAAGTGAAGGTGATAGATATGACGATGGACCAAAAAGAATTGCAAGAAAACAACTATGATGAAAGTAATATACAGGTACTCGAAGGCCTTGAAGCCGTAAGAAAACGACCAGGTATGTACATCGGTTCCACTAGTGCCAAAGGTTTGCACCACTTAGTGTGGGAGATTGTCGATAACAGTATCGATGAAGCATTGGCAGGATATTGCTCTGAGATTAATGTGGTCGTAGAAAAAGACAACAGCATCACCGTAAAAGATAATGGCCGTGGAATTCCAGTCGGTATCCATGAGAAAATGGGCCGTCCGGCAGTAGAAGTAATCATGACTGTACTTCATGCAGGTGGAAAATTCGGCGGTGGCGGTTATAAAGTTTCCGGAGGTCTGCACGGGGTTGGTGCATCCGTAGTTAACGCACTTTCCTCTGAGCTTAAGATTTATGTCCATCGCGACGGAAATATCCATTACCAGCAATTTAATAAAGGGGTACCGAATGAGGACCTGAAAATAATCGGCGAAACGGATGTTACAGGAACGATTATTCATTTTGTTCCCGATGAAGAAATTTTCACTGAAACAAAAGAATATGACTACGATACGTTAGCACACCGTCTACGTGAGCTTGCGTTCTTAAATAAAGGATTACGCATCACCATTGAAGATAAGCGTGAAGAAACACCGAAGAAAAATGAATACCACTATGAGGGCGGGATCGCTTCTTATGTAGAGCATTTAAACCGAACAAAAGAAGTCATTCATGAGGAAGTTGTCTTTGTAGAGGGAGAAAAGGACGGCATCTCTATTGAAGTGGCACTTCAGTACAATGACAGTTACACTAGCAATCTGTACTCTTTTGCCAACAACATCAACACCTATGAGGGTGGAACGCATGAATCAGGCTTTAAAACGGCATTGACGAGAGTAATCAATGACTATGCCCGCAAAAACAATATTTTCAAAGATGCGGACAGCAACCTGACAGGGGAAGATGTTCGAGAAGGTTTGACAGCTATCGTCTCCATCAAGCATCCAGATCCACAGTTTGAAGGCCAGACGAAAACAAAATTAGGAAACAGTGAAGCAAGAACGGTTACTGATTCTGTTTTTACGGAAAAATTCGAAGGCTTCCTTCTTGAGAACCCTTCTGCAGCAAGAAAAATTGTAGAAAAAGGCTTAATGGCTTCGCGAGCAAGAATGGCAGCCAAAAAGGCAAGGGAACTTACAAGAAGAAAAAGTGCATTGGAAATCTCCAGTCTTCCTGGTAAATTGGCTGACTGCTCCTCTAAAGATCCATCTATCAGCGAAATATATGTGGTAGAGGGAGATTCTGCCGGAGGATCAGCTAAGCAAGGCCGAGACCGTCACTTCCAGGCAATCCTACCTTTACGCGGTAAAATCATTAACGTTGAAAAGGCGCGTCTTGACAAAATTTTATCCAACAATGAGGTTCGTGCCATCATCACTGCACTTGGAACTGGAATTGGAGAGGATTTTGACATTTCCCGTGCACGTTACCATAAAATCGTGATCATGACGGATGCCGATGTCGATGGCGCTCATATTAGAACGCTATTATTGACATTCTTCTACCGTTACATGCGCCAAATCATCGAACATGGATATATCTACATTGCCCAGCCACCACTATACAAAATTCAGCAGGGTAAAAAGATCGAGTACGCTTATAATGACCGTCAGCTTGAAGAGATCCTTGCCACCATGTCCGATCAGCCTAAAGCGGGTATCCAGCGCTATAAAGGATTAGGGGAGATGAACCCTGAGCAGCTTTGGGAAACGACAATGGATCCAGTTTCTAGAACATTGCTACAGGTAAGCCTGCAAGATGCAATTGAAGCGGATGAAACATTTGAGATTCTAATGGGTGATAAAGTAGAGCCAAGAAGAAACTTTATCCAAGACAATGCCCGTTATGTGAAAAACCTGGATATCTAATTTCAGAATCCAATAAAAAAGCGGGGTAGTGTCATGCTATCCTGTCTTTTACATAGAGAAGAGCGAAAGCGAATGTAGTCATGAACTCACATTTCGCAAGGAGGTTCGTTATTATGTCTGAGAGGTCCTCAGTTAAAGAAATAAATATCAGTCAGGAAATGAGAACATCCTTCCTGGACTATGCCATGAGTGTAATCGTATCTCGTGCCCTGCCGGATGTACGAGACGGATTGAAACCTGTACACCGACGTATTTTGTACGCGATGAATGATTTAGGCATGACATCCGATAAAGCCTATAAAAAGTCCGCCCGTATCGTAGGGGAAGTAATCGGGAAGTACCATCCACATGGTGACTCTGCGGTTTATGACACGATGGTACGTATGGCACAGGACTTTAACTTCCGTTACATGCTGATTGACGGCCACGGAAACTTTGGATCTGTCGATGGTGACGCAGCAGCTGCCATGCGTTATACGGAAGCAAGAATGTCGAAGATCTCGATGGAGATACTTCGCGATATCAATAAAGACACCATTGATTACCAAGATAACTATGATGGTTCCGAGAGAGAGCCAGTTGTATTGCCTGCACGTTTTCCAAACTTGCTTGTAAACGGTGCTTCCGGTATCGCAGTTGGGATGGCAACCAATATCCCACCTCACCAGCTGGGAGAGATCATTGACGGAGTACTTGCTGTAAGTAAGGACCCTGACATTACCATTCCCGAGTTAATGGAAATCATTCCTGGTCCAGACTTCCCGACGGCAGGACAAATTCTGGGCAGAAGCGGAATCAGAAGAGCCTATGAAACGGGCCGCGGCTCCATTACTGTTCGTGCGAAAGTGGAAATCGAAACAAAGCCGAATGGCAGAGAAGTCATCCTTGTTCATGAACTTCCTTACCAGGTTAATAAAGCAAAACTGATTGAGAAGATTGCGGACCTTGTTCGTGATAAGAAAATAGAAGGCATCTCTGACTTGCGCGATGAATCAGACCGTAATGGTATGCGTATCGTTATGGAAGTCAAAAAAGATGCAAACGCCAATGTCCTTTTAAATAACTTATACAAGCAGACTTCCCTTCAAACAAGCTTTGGTATTAACCTGCTTGCACTAGTAAACGGGGAACCGAAAGTATTAAACTTGAAACAATGTCTGTATTACTACCTGGAACATCAAAAAGTCGTAATCAAGCGCCGTACGGCATTCGAATTGCGTAAAGCGGAAGCAAGAGCACACATCTTAGAAGGTCTGCGTATTGCCTTAGATCACTTAGATGCTGTTATCACCTTGATCCGTAGCTCTCAAACGGCTGATATTGCCCGTGAAGGATTAATGACCGAATTCTCTCTATCTGAGAAACAAGCACAAGCTATTCTAGACATGCGTCTACAACGTCTAACTGGCTTAGAGCGTGAAAAGATAGAAGAAGAATACCAAGGGCTTATGCAGCTTATTGCTGAACTAAAAGCCATTCTTGCAGATGAAGAAAAAGTACTGGAAATTATCCGTGAAGAACTAACAGAAGTTAAAGACCGTTTCAATGACACTCGTCGTACAGAGATAATGGTCGGCGGCTTTGAAAATATTGAAGATGAGGATTTAATTCCACGTCAAAATGTCGTGATCACCCTTACGCATAATGGCTATATTAAGCGTCTGCCTCTTTCTACTTACCGTAGCCAGCGTAGAGGAGGTCGTGGAATTCAAGGGATGGGAACCAATGAGAATGACTTTGTTGAACATCTATTGACCACTTCCACTCACGATACGTTACTATTCTTTACAAACAAAGGGAAAGTGTACCGAGCAAAAGGTTACGAGATCCCAGAATTCAGCCGAACAGCAAAAGGAATTCCAATCATCAACTTGCTTGAGGTGGAAAAAGGAGAATGGGTCAACGCCATTATCCCGGTGGAAGACTTTGTGGATGACTGGTATTTATTCTTTACAACCAAGCATGGAATATCCAAGCGTTCTCCGTTATCTCAATTCGCCAATATCCGTAAAGGCGGTTTAATTGCACTAGGATTACGTGAAAGCGATGAGTTAATCTCAGTAAAATTAACCGACGGCACGAAAGAGATGATCATTGGAACGAAAAAGGGAATGCTCATTCGTTTCCATGAAACGGACGTACGTTCCATGGGTAGGACGGCAACGGGAGTAAAAGGTATCTCCATTTCCGAGAATGATGAAGTGGTAGGAATGGAACTTCTAGATGAAGGCCTTGATGTGTTGGTTGTAACCAAAAACGGTTACGGTAAACGTACTCCGGCAGAAGAGTACCGTGTCCAAAGCCGTGGAGGAAAAGGAATCAAAACATGTAACATCACCGAGCGTAACGGTGAGCTAGTTTCTGTTAAGACCGTAACCACTGAAGAAGACCTAATGCTGATCACGGCAAGTGGCGTCTTGATCCGTATGTCTGTCGATGGAATCTCACAAATGGGTCGAAACACCCAAGGAGTGAAGCTGATTCGTCTTGCAGAGAATGAATTTGTGACAACAGTCGCAAGAGTGGATAAAGAAGACGAGCCAGAAGATGGTACGGAAGATACAGAAATGGAAGAAGGAAATTCCACAGAAGAAGTCGAAGAATAAGAATAGCAAAGTAAATGATCAACTCTAAGAGAGGAGCACTTTCATGTGTTCCTCTTTGTTTATAAGGAGAGAGCGTTCATGTTAGTGAAAACCGAACAGCTGGTGGAAGGATGTATTCTGGCACAAGAAATAAAAGCACTCACTTCAAAGCCGATTATGCCAAAGAGAACCGTCCTGACTAACCAACACATCGAAATATTAGAATCTTTCTTAGTGGAAAAAGTAGAAATAGAAGCATTCCTTTCAAACGGCCAGCCCTTTAATCCTCAATTGTTAACGATGATTGAAGAAAAGCCAAAAGAAGATTCCTTCTTGCAGATGTACTTAAAAGCAACCCAAGCCTACAAAAAGATGTATGAAGCATGGGGATCAGGAGCACCGATTGATTACAGTGCCGTTCGAAAAACAATCATTCCTTTAATTGAAAAATCCCTTCACTATCAAGAAGAAGTCTTCTCCCTTTACCATTACACAAATGAAGAAGATTATATCTATCATCATTCTGTCGCGGTAGCCATCATAGCTTCTGCAATCGCAAAGTCACTTGGCTATAAAAAGAAAGACATCATTCAAGTCGGCATTGCCGGTTACTTAATGGATTGCGGCATGTCACGCATCGATCAGAAAATCTTAAAAAATGTTGCGGTCCTGAGAAAAGAGGAGTTTGCGCAAATAAAAGAACATCCAATCTTCAGTTACCAAATGGTAAGCAAACAACCAGTAATACAAGATGAAATAAAACTAGCTGTATTACAGCATCATGAGCGCTACGATAAAACCGGTTACCCTTTTGGCTTATCAGAAGACAAAATACATACTTACACGAAGATACTGGCAGTAGCAGACGTATTTCATGCAATGACATCACCAAGGAAGTACCGCAGCAAGCAATCGCCGTTTAAAGTAATCGAGCAGCTGAAACATGAAACCTTTGGCAAGTATGACCTCTCTATCGTTCAAGCTCTTACTTCTAATGTATGCAGCTTTAGCATCGGCGACAAAGTAAAGCTTTCCAACAATAAAATTGCAGAAGTCGCCTTTATCGACCCGCAATACCCATCCAGGCCGATGGTGAGAGAAATTGAATCAGATCAATTCCTTACCCTGAATCAAGAATTGGATATTTATATAGAAGAAGTTTTAAAATAAATAAGTTGAAAAGAATGAAGGGAATCTATTAGGTTTCCTTCGTTTTTTAGGTTTAAAAGACAACCAAAAACCTAAAAAGTAGACTAGCAAAAAAGAAAATAAAAATATATTAAAAAAGTAATTGCATCCCTATTCCACCCATGCTATAATCAATCAAGTCAGCAACGACAACGAGTTGCATCTTACATAACTATCGAAAAAAGATAATAAAAAGATGTTGACTTAAAACGAAATAAATGATATATTAGTGAAGTCGCTTTTGAAAGGCGTCAACACAAAAGAGTTCTTTGAAAACTAAACAAAACAACAGCGTCATAACGTCGGTTCTACGGAACACGACAAAATGATTTTAAGTAACACAAGCTAGCAAATTTTGAGCAAAAGCTCAGACTCTTTATTGGAGAGTTTGATCCTGGCTCAGGACGAACGCTGGCGGCGTGCCTAATACATGCAAGTCGAGCGGACCTTTTAAAAGCTTGCTTTTGAAAGGTCAGCGGCGGACGGGTGAGTAACACGTGGGCAACCTGCCTGTAAGACTGGGATAACTTCGGGAAACCGGAGCTAATACCGGATAATATAAGGAACCTCCTGGTTCTTTATTGAAAGATGGTTTCGGCTATCACTTACAGATGGGCCCGCGGCGCATTAGCTAGTTGGTGAGGTAACGGCTCACCAAGGCGACGATGCGTAGCCGACCTGAGAGGGTGATCGGCCACACTGGGACTGAGACACGGCCCAGACTCCTACGGGAGGCAGCAGTAGGGAATCTTCCACAATGGACGAAAGTCTGATGGAGCAACGCCGCGTGAGCGATGAAGGCCTTCGGGTCGTAAAGCTCTGTTGTTAGGGAAGAACAAGTGCGAGAGTAACTGCTCGCACCTTGACGGTACCTAACCAGAAAGCCACGGCTAACTACGTGCCAGCAGCCGCGGTAATACGTAGGTGGCAAGCGTTGTCCGGAATTATTGGGCGTAAAGCGCGCGCAGGTGGTCCTTTAAGTCTGATGTGAAAGCCCACGGCTCAACCGTGGAGGGTCATTGGAAACTGGGGGACTTGAGTGCAGAAGAGGAAAGTGGAATTCCAAGTGTAGCGGTGAAATGCGTAGAGATTTGGAGGAACACCAGTGGCGAAGGCGACTTTCTGGTCTGTAACTGACACTGAGGCGCGAAAGCGTGGGGAGCAAACAGGATTAGATACCCTGGTAGTCCACGCCGTAAACGATGAGTGCTAAGTGTTAGAGGGTTTCCGCCCTTTAGTGCTGCAGCTAACGCATTAAGCACTCCGCCTGGGGAGTACGGTCGCAAGACTGAAACTCAAAGGAATTGACGGGGGCCCGCACAAGCGGTGGAGCATGTGGTTTAATTCGAAGCAACGCGAAGAACCTTACCAGGTCTTGACATCCTCTGACACTCCTAGAGATAGGACGTTCCCCTTCGGGGGACAGAGTGACAGGTGGTGCATGGTTGTCGTCAGCTCGTGTCGTGAGATGTTGGGTTAAGTCCCGCAACGAGCGCAACCCTTGATCTTAGTTGCCAGCATTCAGTTGGGCACTCTAAGGTGACTGCCGGTGACAAACCGGAGGAAGGTGGGGATGACGTCAAATCATCATGCCCCTTATGACCTGGGCTACACACGTGCTACAATGGACGGTACAAAGGGCAGCAAAACCGCGAGGTCGAGCCAATCCCATAAAACCGTTCTCAGTTCGGATTGCAGGCTGCAACTCGCCTGCATGAAGCCGGAATCGCTAGTAATCGCGGATCAGCATGCCGCGGTGAATACGTTCCCGGGCCTTGTACACACCGCCCGTCACACCACGAGAGTTTGTAACACCCGAAGTCGGTGGGGTAACCTTTTGGAGCCAGCCGCCTAAGGTGGGACAGATGATTGGGGTGAAGTCGTAACAAGGTAGCCGTATCGGAAGGTGCGGCTGGATCACCTCCTTTCTAAGGAATGTACGCTTGTTGTTTTGTTTAGTTTTGAGAGATCTCTCTCATAGATAGTCGGGGCCTATAGCTCAGCTGGTTAGAGCGCACGCCTGATAAGCGTGAGGTCGGTGGTTCGAGTCCACTTAGGCCCACCATTTTTTAATTATAGAACTTTTATGGGGCCTTAGCTCAGCTGGGAGAGCGCCTGCTTTGCACGCAGGAGGTCAGCGGTTCGATCCCGCTAGGCTCCACCAAGATGTTTTCACTCCGTGAAAATTATCATCCATAGACAATTCTTACGAATTGTCATATAAGATAAATCATTCGATTTATCCTTGTTGTTCCTTGAAAACTAGATAATGTAACTAATATCAAGATATTCACAAAATATCGTTCATCTTAGTAATTTTCTTTATAGATATCATCGCTGATATCGACACATGACCATATTGGTCAACGGTTAAGTTATTAAGGGCGCACGGTGGATGCCTTGGCACTAGGAGCCGATGAAGGACGGGACTAACACCGATATGCTTCGGGGAGCTGTAAGTAAGCTTTGATCCGGAGATTTCCGAATGGGGAAACCCACTGCTCGTAATGGAGCAGTATCCTTATCTGAATACATAGGGTATGGAAGGCAGACCCGGGGAACTGAAACATCTTAGTACCCGGAGGAAGAGAAAGCAAACGCGATTTCCTGAGTAGCGGCGAGCGAAACGGAATTAGCCCAAACCAAGAGGCTTGCCTCTTGGGGTTGTAGGACACTCAACATGGAGTTACAAAGGAACGGGGTAAATGAAGCGACCTGGAAAGGTCCGTCATAGAAGGTAAAAACCCTGTAGTTGAAACTTCGTTCCCTCCTGAGTGGATCCTGAGTACGGCGGGACACGAGAAATCCCGTCGGAAGCAGGGAGGACCATCTCCCAAGGCTAAATACTCCCTAGTGACCGATAGTGAACCAGTACCGTGAGGGAAAGGTGAAAAGCACCCCGGAAGGGGAGTGAAATAGATCCTGAAACCGTGTGCCTACAAGTAGTTAGAGCCCGTTAATGGGTGATAGCGTGCCTTTTGTAGAATGAACCGGCGAGTTACGATTACGTGCAAGGTTAAGTCGATGAGACGGAGCCGTAGCGAAAGCGAGTCTGAATAGGGCGCATGAGTACGTGGTCGTAGACCCGAAACCAGGTGATCTACCCATGTCCAGGGTGAAGTTCAGGTAACACTGAATGGAGGCCCGAACCGACTCACGTTGAAAAGTGAGCGGATGAGGTGTGGGTAGGGGTGAAATGCCAATCGAACCTGGAGATAGCTGGTTCTCTCCGAAATAGCTTTAGGGCTAGCCTCATGTGTTAGAGTCTTGGAGGTAGAGCACTGATTGGACTAGGGGTCCTCATCGGATTACCGAATTCAGTCAAACTCCGAATGCCAAAGACTTATCCATGGGAGTCAGACTGCGAGTGATAAGATCCGTAGTCAAGAGGGAAACAGCCCAGACCGCCAGCTAAGGTCCCCAAGTATACGTTAAGTGGAAAAGGATGTGGAGTTGCTTAGACAACCAGGATGTTGGCTTAGAAGCAGCCACCATTTAAAGAGTGCGTAATAGCTCACTGGTCGAGTGACTCTGCGCCGAAAATGTACCGGGGCTAAACGTATCACCGAAGCTGCGGACTGTTCTTACGAACAGTGGTAGGAGAGCGTTCTAAGGGCGTTGAAGCTAGACCGTAAGGACTGGTGGAGCGCTTAGAAGTGAGAATGCCGGTATGAGTAGCGAAAGAAGGGTGAGAATCCCTTCCACCGAATGCCTAAGGTTTCCTGAGGAAGGCTCGTCCGCTCAGGGTTAGTCGGGACCTAAGCCGAGGCCGAAAGGCGTAGGCGATGGATAACAGGTTGATATTCCTGTACCACCTCCACTCCGTTTGAGCAATGGGGGGACGCAGAAGGATAGGGTAAGCGCGCTGTTGGATATGCGCGTCTAAGCAGTAAGGCTGAGAAGTAGGCAAATCCGCTTCTCGATAAGGCTGAGCTGTGATAGCGAGGGAAATATAGTACCGAAGTTCCTGATTTCACACTGCCAAGAAAAGCCTCTAGCGAGGAGTATGGTGCCCGTACCGCAAACCGACACAGGTAGGCGAGGAGAGAATCCTAAGGTGAGCGAGAGAACTCTGGTTAAGGAACTCGGCAAAATGACCCCGTAACTTCGGGAGAAGGGGTGCTCTGTTAGGGTGTTAAAGCCCGAGAGAGCCGCAGTGAATAGGCCCAGGCGACTGTTTAGCAAAAACACAGGTCTCTGCGAAGCCGTAAGGCGAAGTATAGGGGCTGACGCCTGCCCGGTGCTGGAAGGTTAAGGGGAGAGGTTAGCGCAAGCGAAGCTTTGAACCGAAGCCCCAGTAAACGGCGGCCGTAACTATAACGGTCCTAAGGTAGCGAAATTCCTTGTCGGGTAAGTTCCGACCCGCACGAAAGGCGTAACGATCTGGGCACTGTCTCAACCAGAGACTCGGTGAAATTATAGTACCTGTGAAGATGCAGGTTACCCGCGACAGGACGGAAAGACCCCGTGGAGCTTTACTGTAGCCTGATATTGAATTTTGGTACAGCTTGTACAGGATAGGTAGGAGCCTGAGAAGCCGGAGCGCTAGCTTCGGTGGAGGCGTCGGTGGGATACTACCCTGGCTGTATTGAAATTCTAACCCGCAGCCCTTATCGGGCTGGGAGACAGTGTCAGGTGGGCAGTTTGACTGGGGCGGTCGCCTCCTAAAGAGTAACGGAGGCGCCCAAAGGTTCCCTCAGAATGGTTGGAAATCATTCGCAGAGTGTAAAGGCACAAGGGAGCTTGACTGCGAGACCTACAAGTCGAGCAGGGACGAAAGTCGGGCTTAGTGATCCGGTGGTTCCGCATGGAAGGGCCATCGCTCAACGGATAAAAGCTACCCCGGGGATAACAGGCTTATCTCCCCCAAGAGTCCACATCGACGGGGAGGTTTGGCACCTCGATGTCGGCTCATCGCATCCTGGGGCTGTAGTCGGTCCCAAGGGTTGGGCTGTTCGCCCATTAAAGCGGTACGCGAGCTGGGTTCAGAACGTCGTGAGACAGTTCGGTCCCTATCCGTCGTGGGCGCAGGAAATTTGAGAGGAGCTGTCCTTAGTACGAGAGGACCGGGATGGACGCACCGCTGGTGTACCAGTTGTCTTGCCAAAGGCATAGCTGGGTAGCTACGTGCGGACGGGATAAGTGCTGAAAGCATCTAAGCATGAAGCCCCCCTCAAGATGAGATTTCCTTTTACTTCGGTAAGTAAGATCCCTGAAAGATGATCAGGTAGATAGGTTCGAGGTGGAAGCATGGTGACATGTGCAGCTGACGAATACTAATCGATCGAGGACTTAACCCAAATAAGTATTGAAATAAGTGAACGATATGAATATCTTGATAAGAACACATTATCTAGTTTTGAAGGATCAACCTTCAACTGAATATGTCTGGTAATGATGGCGAAGAGGCCACACCCGTTCCCATACCGAACACGGAAGTTAAGCTCTTCAGCGCCGATGGTAGTTGGGGGATCTCCCCCTGTGAGAGTAGGACGTTGCCAGGCAATTTTAATGGGAAACCAGTGCTTATTTATTTAGGCACTGGTTTTTTGTGTTTTCTTTATGGAGAATGGTGGCGAAACAATGACAGAGTCCTTGGGTAAGAGGAGGATTTGTCATTGTAGAGGGTGAACGGCGCCAAAGCAACGAAGAAAAAGGAAGTTTTGTCACCGTAGAGGCGGAACAGCGCCAATACAAATGGAGTCATGAGTTCTGTCATCGTATAGTAATAGCGAACCCCCTTGCCCCACCACCAGGCCTATCATACCCGGCCCGCCCTAAGCTTACCGATGCCCCGCAACAAGTACCCCGCCCCCCGCCCTCCCATTCAATCAATCCCAAACGCACCCACCAAATACTCATGCAGATAAAAAGGAATTTTTGCAGATGTTGTTTCTAAAAACTGCTGGATCAAGGATAGATCGCTGCTGGTAAATGTATGAAGCAATTCGCCCCACCATTCTGTTTCGTATCGGCAAATCATGCTCAAGTTGTATAAAATTAGATAATGGTTAAGTATTTCCGGAAAAATAGTGAGCTTTTCTTTTTTTCTTGGAATAAACAAGGCCTCCTGTTCCAAGTGGAATAATAATGGCGAACAGTTGAGCGGCCCCTGGTTTTTGCTGCATTTAAAAAGAAGCTGGTTGTTTTTTTGTGAGTCAAATTCATAACTTGTCTGTTTTTGAAAGTACTGTTTAAATCGGTCTTGGGTCATTTTATAATCGTCTAAAATGGTTAGAGGGACTTTAATAAACTCATCTGTCATTTTTCCAACGGGAAGAAAAGGTGTTTTATTTTTGTTAATTTTTATGGTTCTTTCTAATTCAGGTATGGTAAATAGTAACTCTTGCATAGAAAATTTTGTTCCTTCTATTTGTTTCACATGGAACATTTTGTCGCTAAAGTGCGAGAATAGTCCGTTTTTCTGGATTTTCACTTCATCTTGAATAAATTCGTAACTTTGTTTTTTACGTTTTCTTGTTGAAACGCCATGAGCCAAAACAGACGTGGATTCTGGGTAGAGGGGGTCCACGGTTAATAGACAAGCTTTTATCAATTGAACCATTCCATAAAACAAGAGGACTGGTTTAATGGAAGTGGGAGTATTGCTTGACTGTTGAAGGTATGTGAGCCCATGCTCCACGTAATAGATAAAGCTATAGGCGTTGTGATAGCTCTTTTGTTCGGAATGCTCAACCTGTTGATTTTGATAACAATTTTTTAGTAATTTCTGTGCGGTTTCAACGGATTGAAAAGGGGAGAATAAATGTAAGTATGGAGCTGTCAATGAATCCACGTCCTCATAAAAAATAGTATAGTTAGAATAATTAGAAAAAATAAACTTATGTTACCATCCTTGACAGTATTTTGTCCAGTTGATACTCTACTATAAATATTATCGAGTTTAAGAAGGGGGAAAATTTTGTCATGTGGGAAAATAAATTTGCTAAAGAAGGCTTAACATTTGATGATGTTCTTTTGGTTCCATCCAAGTCTGAGGTATTACCAAGGGATGTAGATTTAAAAGTGAAGTTAACAGAGACATTGCAATTAAACATTCCGATTATCAGTGCAGGGATGGATACAGTGACAGAAGCGGAGATGGCGATTGCGATGGCACGCCAAGGAGGCTTAGGTATTATTCACAAGAACATGTCCATTGAACAGCAGGCAGAACAAGTGGATAAGGTGAAACGTTCTGAACGTGGCGTTATTACTGATCCGTTCTTCTTAACCCCTGAGCATCAAGTATTTGATGCGGAGCACTTGATGGGGAAATACAGAATCTCTGGAGTTCCTATCGTTAATAACAAAGAAGAGTTAAAACTTGTTGGTATCCTGACAAACCGTGATCTTCGATTCATTCAGGATTTCTCCATTCCCATTTCAGATGTCATGACAAAAGAAAACCTTGTAACTGCTTCTGTAGGAACAACTTTACAAGAAGCAGAAAGCATCTTGCAAAAGTATAAGATTGAAAAGCTTCCTCTTGTAGATGAAGCTGGCGTATTAAAAGGACTTATTACGATTAAAGATATAGAGAAAGTCATTGAATTCCCTCACTCTGCTAAAGATGACCAAGGACGTTTATTGGTTGGTGCAGCAGTAGGTGTAACTGGAGATACGATGCTTCGCGTTGAGAAGTTGGTACAAAAGAGCGTGGATGCTATTGTAGTGGATACGGCACATGGCCATTCTCAAGGTGTTCTTGATACGGTGAGAAAAATAAGAGACAAATATCCGAACTTGAACATTATCGCCGGGAATGTTGCAACAGCAGAAGCTACAAGAGATTTAGTAGAAGCTGGAGCGAATGTAGTGAAGGTAGGTATCGGGCCGGGCTCCATTTGTACGACTCGAGTAGTGGCCGGTGTAGGCGTCCCGCAAATCACTGCAGTATATGATTGCGCAACAGAGGCACGTAAGCTTGGAGTTTCCGTTATTGCAGACGGTGGAATCAAGTATTCCGGTGACATTGTAAAAGCACTTGCTGCTGGTGGACATGCCGTTATGCTGGGCAGTATGTTGGGTGGTACATCAGAAAGCCCTGGGGATACAGAAATTTTCCAAGGCAGACGTTTTAAAGTCTACCGCGGCATGGGCTCTGTTGGGGCGATGGAAAAAGGAAGTAAAGATCGTTATTTCCAAGAAGATAATAAAAAGTTCGTTCCAGAAGGTATTGAAGGACGCATTCCTTATAAAGGACCTGTTGCAGACACTATTTACCAAATGGTTGGCGGTCTGCGGTCCGGCATGGGGTATTGCGGTACAAAAGACTTACAAGCATTAAGAGAAAATGCACAATTTGTGAAAATGACAGGTGCCGGGCTTCGTGAAAGCCATCCGCATGATGTACAAATCACGAAAGAATCCCCTAACTATTCCGTTTAAGGAAGGGGCATAGGAGATTAGTCTTATATACGGACAGAGAAAGAAGTGGTCTTTCTCTGTCTATTTTTTTTGGACATAGTGTGATAAAATAACGACTATGTGAAAAAAATCTGGAGGTAAGACAAGGTGAAAAGAAGCTTTAAACAATTGTTCGTCGGTTTATTAGTACTTACGCTTATGGTTTCAATATTTCCTGGTAAATCTGCTCAAGCAGAAGAAAATGATTTCCTGAATATAAACGCGAAAGCTGCTATATTAATAGAATTTAGTACAGGAAAAATTATCTATCAAAAAAATGTAGATGAGGCACTTCCTGTTGCAAGTATGACAAAGATGATGACAGAGTACTTACTTCTTGAAGCAATTGAAGAAGGGAAATTGGATTGGTCCAAAGAAGTGATTCTGAGTGACTATGCACAAGCGATCTCTCAAAAGTATCCTGAGTTATCCAATGTCCCTATGAGAAAGCAAGAACCGTATACGATTAAAGAACTTTATGAAGCAATGGCAATCTATTCTGCGAACGGAGCTACCATTGCATTAGCTGAGGCTATTGCAGGGTCAGAAACGAAATTTGTAGAAATGATGAATGCGAAAGCGGAAGAAATAGGTTTAGAGAATTACAATTTCGTTAACTCTACAGGATTAAACAATGAGGATCTTGCTGTCGGTGGAGTCCCTATGCACCCTGAAGGAACGGATGCTAATGAAGAAACGACCCTTTCGGCTAAGGACACTGCAAGATTAGCACACCGTCTACTTACTGATTATCCTGAAATCTTAGATACAGCAAGCATTCCATTTAAAGTGTTCAGAGAAGGTACACCTGATGCCATCGATATGCCGAACTGGAATAAGATGTTGTTCACAGAAGAGTTAAAGGTACAATTTGAAGGAATTGACGGATTGAAGACTGGTTCTACAGATGCAGCTGGGTTCAACTTTACCGGTACTGCTGAAAGAGACGGAATGAGAGTAATATCTGTCGTAATGAACACAACAAACGATGAAGGTGTCTCTACAGAGATTTCCCGTTTTATTGAAACGAAAAAACTTATGACTCATGCATTCGGTAGTTACTCTGTACAAGAATTGTTTCCTGGCGAGTATCAAATTGAAGGCGAGTCCATCCTTCCTGTAACAAAAGGGAAAGAAGACAAAGTAGAAATTCATACAAAAGAACCATTCAAGACACTTGTCAAAGATGGCAATAAAGATAACTTTAAACCTCAATTTGAAATCAACGAAAAGCTCCTGAACGAAGAAGGAGAATTAACAGCTCCGGTAAAAGAAGGAGATAGCGTTGGTGTAATGAAAGTGACTCAAGAAGGCGGCCAAGATTATGGCTATCTTTTCGGTAACGATCAAGAAGGTGCAACAGTAGAGTTGGTAACAAAAGAAGGCGTGGAAAAAGCGAACTGGTTCGTATTATCCATGCGTGCAGTTGGTGGATTCTTTTCCGATCTTTGGTCCACAGTAGCTGGAGCAGTTAAAGGATTATTTTAATTAATGAATGTATAATGCTTGAAGGCCCATCTTCACAGAGGATGGACTTTCAGGCATTTTCCTTATAAATGAAGGATGGGTAATTTCATTTATCGGGGAAATACTACCTGAAGATTAAGGGTTTCACAAAAGCCGAATCTTTCTAAATAGTGGCAGGGTAATCTTTCGATATTTTATTAGGATTTTTCTAAAATTTAAGGTAAAATAAAGAGCGTGTTAGTAAATTATATGGACTTGCTCCATTTTATGAAAAAATTATTTTATACATATAGGGGGACTTATCGATGACACATCAAACAGGTACAGATCGTGTAAAACGTGGAATGGCAGAAATGCAAAAAGGCGGCGTTATCATGGACGTTGTCAATGCTGAGCAGGCGAAAATTGCAGAAGAAGCTGGTGCAGTTGCTGTAATGGCATTAGAGCGTGTTCCTGCTGATATCCGTGCAGCTGGTGGAGTTGCCCGAATGGCAGATCCAACGATTGTGGACGAAGTAATGAAAGCTGTATCTATTCCGGTAATGGCTAAAGCTCGTATCGGACATATCGTAGAAGCGCGCGTATTGGAAGCAATGGGTGTGGATTACATCGATGAGAGTGAAGTATTGACTCCAGCGGATGAGGAATATCACTTGGACAAGCGTCAATACAAAGTACCATTCGTATGTGGTTGCCGTGACCTTGGAGAAGCTGCTCGCCGTATTGGTGAAGGTGCATCTATGCTTCGTACTAAAGGTGAGCCAGGAACAGGAAACATCGTGGAAGCGGTTCGTCACATCCGTAAAGTGAACGCACAAGTTCGCAAAGTGGTTGGAATGAACGAAGATGAATTGATGACAGAAGCTAAGCTTTTAGGCGCTCCATTTGAGTTGCTTCTTGAAATCAAGCGTACTGGTAAACTTCCGGTAGTAAACTTCGCAGCAGGCGGAATTGCAACTCCAGCTGATGCAGCGTTGATGATGCAATTGGGTTCTGACGGGGTATTTGTTGGATCGGGTATCTTCAAATCCGAAAACCCTGCGAAATTTGCCCGTGCTATCGTGGAAGCGACTACTCATTACCAAGATTATGAACTAATTGCAAGCCTGTCCAAAGGATTGGGTACAGCGATGAAAGGCATCGAAATTTCTACACTATTACCTGAAAATCGCATGCAAGAGCGTGGCTGGTAAGTAAAGGAGTTTTAACGTATGGTGAAAGTTGGGGTCTTAGGACTTCAAGGTGCGGTTCGGGAACATGTTAGATCCATCGAGGCATCTGGAGCAGAAGCAGTAGTAGTAAAAAGAGCAGAACAGCTCTCTGAAATAGACGGCCTGATCATACCGGGAGGCGAAAGCACGACGATGCGCCGACTGATTGATAAGTATTCATTCATGGAGCCTTTGCGCGAATTCGGTGCAAGCGGCAAGCCTGTTTTTGGTACATGTGCCGGTCTCATTTTAATTGCAAATGAAATTGTTGGCTATGATGAGCCACACTTGGCATTTATGGATGCGAAGGTGGAGCGTAACTCATTCGGACGTCAGGTAGACAGCTTTGAAGCAAAACTGGATATTGCAGGGATAGCAGAAGATTTTGTCGGCGTATTCATCCGTGCTCCACATATTGTAGAAGTGGGAGAAGATGTTGAGGTTCTCTGTAAGCATAACGGCCGTATCGTAGCTGCTCGTCAAGGTCAGTTCTTAGGTTGTTCGTTCCATCCAGAATTGACGGATGACCACCGTATTACACAGTATTTCGTCAATATGGTGAAAGAGTCCAAGTAAATTTAGGTATAAAACTATTGCAAGTATGAGAAACTTGTAGTAGATTATCTAATAAGAAAATATTGTTAAAGCGTTGATAGGAAAAAGTAGCAGGTTGCCCATACTTTTAGAGAGTCGGTGGTTGGTGAGAACCGATGTATGACATTTGCGAATCCATCCTTGAGCACTTGGCCGAATTGCCTCTAGCAGGCATAGTAAGTCAATTCGGTAAGATTATTACCGTTATCGAATGAAGTGGGAGAAGGCGTTATGTCTTTTTCAACAAGGGTGGCAACACGGGAATATAACTCTCGTCCCTATTTAGGGGACGGGGGTTTTTTGTGTTCTCAAGATTCCTGCGGAACTCCCTGTTGATTTCCGTTCCAGGTATTCTCTTTCCGCGGGGCGTGAGCTTGAGCCTCCTCACAACGCTTCAGGGGTCTCAACCTACCGCTACCTCCCGCCGGAGTCTCATACCTTGCACTACAATCAACAGGGGACATCCCTAACGTTATTTTGGAAGTAAAAAAAGGAGGAATAAACATGTTGGATTTGAAGTTATTGCGTGCGAATTTTGAGGAGATTAAGGGAAAGCTGCAGCATAGAGGGGAAGATTTGTCAGACTTGGACCGCTTTGAAGAGCTGGATGCGAAAAGAAGAGACCTTCTTGTTCAAACAGAGCAATTGAAAAGTAAGCGTAATGAGGTTTCTCAGCAAATTGCTGCCATGAAACGCGAAAAGCAAGATGCTGATCACTTGATCAAGGAAATGCGTGAAGTAGGAGACAAGGTTAAGGAATTGGATGAAGAGTTAAGAGGAGTAGAAGAAGCGCTTGAACTGCTACTTTTATCTATTCCAAACATCCCGCACGAAAGTGTTCCTGTTGGAGAAACTGAAGATGACAATGTGGAGATCCGTAAATGGGGCGAGGTACCAAACTTCGGATTTGAAGCGAAAGCGCATTGGGATATCGCGGATGAGCTTGGAGTACTAGATTTTGAACGAGCGGGTAAGGTCACTGGTAGCCGTTTTGTTTTCTACCGCGGCTTAGGTGCAAGACTTGAGAGAGCATTATTCAACTTCATGTTAGACTTGCATGTGGATGAGCATGGCTATACAGAAGTGCTACCACCATACATGGTAAACCGTGCGAGCATGACTGGTACAGGACAGCTTCCTAAATTTGAAGAAGATGCTTTCTTGATTGAGAAAGAAGATTACTTCTTGGTTCCGACTGCAGAGGTACCGATTACGAATATGCACCGTGAAGAGATTTTAAGTGGCGATCAATTGCCGATCAATTATGCTGCATTCAGTGCTTGCTTCCGCTCTGAGGCTGGATCTGCAGGCCGTGACACTCGCGGGTTGATTCGTCAGCATCAGTTCAATAAAGTGGAGCTTGTGAAGTTTGTAAAACCGGAAGAATCTTATGAAGAGCTGGAGAAACTGACTGGCAATGCGGAAAAAGTATTACAGCTGCTTGGACTTCCATACCGCGTATTGAGCATGTGTACAGCAGATCTTGGCTTTACAGCAGCCAAGAAATACGACATCGAAGTTTGGATCCCGAGCCAGGAAACATACCGTGAAATCTCTTCTTGCAGTAATTTTGAGAGCTTTCAGGCACGCCGTGCAGGCATCCGTTTCCGTCGCGATCCAAAAGCAAAGCCGGAGCATGTGCATACGCTAAATGGATCTGGACTTGCGGTTGGACGTACAGTAGCGGCAATCATGGAAAACTACCAACAAGAAGATGGTTCTGTCATCATTCCGGAAGTATTGCGTCCATATATGGGTGGTAAAGAAATTTTGACTAAATAGTGAACAATGGGAGGATAGGGAGAAAAATCTCTATCCTTTTGTTATATCGTGTTGACATCACTTTTGAAGATATGATATATTACTCTTTGTCATACGGAGGAATACCCAAGTCTGGCTGAAGGGATCGGTCTTGAAAACCGACAGGGGTGTCAAAGCCCGCGGGGGTTCGAATCCCTCTTCCTCCTCCATTGATTTTAAAGAATGTTTTACCGATAGCGCATAAACTGGAGTATGTTCGTTACATTATGGAGAAGTAACGACTTTTTTATTGCCTGAGATGAAGCGACGTCATCTTTTTGGCAAACTGTAAGCTGCCCAATTAGGGTGGCTTATTTTTTTTGTACAATACTAAAATAACAAAAGACCGGGGCCACATAGCCTCGGTCTTTTGTTCGTGTCGTTTATTTTTTTAGTAACTGTGATTGCTTCATGTGATGGGAGATCTTTTCGATGATTGGTTCGATGGAATCTCCATTGCTTAGCACGTCGTACTCGTTGATGTTTAGGCGGAGTACCGGGCATGCGTGGAAGTTGTTGATCCATCGCTCATAGCGTTCATGCATTTCTTCCCAATAGGAAATCGGCGTCTGCTGTTCCATCGGGCGTCCGCGTTCTTGAATGCGGCCAAGGATATCGTCCAGGCTTCCTTCTAGGTAAATCAATAGGTCAGGATGAGGGAAGTAAGGTGTCATTACCATTGCTTCAAACAGGCTGGTGTACGTATCATAGTCGACCTGTGTCATCGTACCCTTTTCATAATGCATATTGGCAAAGATGCCAGTATCTTCGTAGATGGAGCGGTCTTGAATAAAGCCGCCGCCATATTCAAAGATTTTTTTCTGATCTTTAAAACGTTCTGCCAGAAAGTAAATTTGTAAATGAAAGCTCCAACGCTCGAAATCAGCGTAAAATTTATCTAGGTATGGATTGGTGTCTACTTTTTCAAAAGAGGTACGAAAACCAAGGGCGTTTGCCAAAGCATTCGTCATCGTAGATTTACCGACTCCCACTGTTCCGGCAATCGTAATGACCGCGTTAGAGGGGATGCCGTATTTTTGACGTAAATTCATTATACGTTAACTCCTTTATTCAAGGTATCTTTCAGCTGTTGGAAGATACGCTGTAGGTCTTCATCTCGTTGTACAAAGTCAACCTCGTCTCCGTTAAAGCGCAGGATCGGCAGGGAAGGGTATTGTTCTTCGAGGCGATCCATTTCTTCATCGTAATCAAGACTTAGCTGTTGAAGATATAGTGGATCAATTTTCTTTTCGATATCACGGCCACGCTTTTCAATTCTTGTTAGTAGCGTGTCCAGGCTTGCATTTAAATAAATGATGACATTTGGCTTTGGCATGTCTTCCGTTAAAATATCGTATATTTTAAGGTATTTATCATATTGCTTGTCCTTTAGTGTGCGTTTAGCGAAAATAAGGTTTTTCAGGATATGATAATCAGCTACTACCGGTTTATGTTGCTTTAGGTGGTGCTGATCGATGTCTTCGAGTTGTTTGTATCTATTGCATAGGAAAAACATTTCCGTTTGAAAACTCCACTCGTCGATGTTTTCGTAGAATTTTCCGAGGAAAGGATTTTCGTCTACTATTTCTTTTAATAATTGATATTGGAACTCTTCTGCAATTTTTTTTGCAAGTGAGGTCTTTCCAACACCAATGGGTCCTTCAACTGTTATAAATGGTGTTGCTTGCACCAGGATGCCCCCTTTATAAGCGTGTGACTACATCAATATTTTGACAGACAATTAGTATTCTATCATAGATATGGGGGTTGTGGAGGAACAATTTGAGGGAGGTTGGAGAGTGGATGTAACAGTCGATCTCCGTTCCAGGCGCTTCGCTTGCCTGCGGGCGGTCCGGGAGCCTCCTCACAACGCTTCAGGGGTCTCCCCTGTCCCTTCCTCCCGCGGGCGTCTGCGCGCCTTCCACTACGATCAACTAGGTTGCTGCATTAAATATTAAAGGACCGGGTTCCCCCAGTCCTCAGAAGTTGTAATAGAAACGCTCGGTTGGGTTTTTTACGACATTGAAGTTATCTGTGATCAATAGCCAGTTTTGCGGAAAAGGTAGGCCTAGCTTCCAATAGCTGATACCGCGTAAGTTAAGTTCTTTTATGAGATCAAATTTTGCCTGTATGGATCGTGCGTCTTCAAACCAGACCTCATGCTCCTTGCCGTCCTTACTGTATTTGAAGGTAGGCGCCTGTGCCTCTTCATCGTAAGTAATTGCGACATTGTTTTCTGCTGCCAGCTGAATGGCTGCCTGTGGGCTTATTGCTTTAGCAAATTCTCCGCCTTGGACGAAGGGAAGCGTCCAGTCATATCCATAGAGGTTTTGACCCATCATGATTTTTTCACTCGGCATTTCCGTGATCGCATATTCTAATACCTCTCGAACAGGTCCAATCGGAGAGACTGCCATTGGTGGACCTCCGCTATATCCCCACTCATACGTCATAATGACGACAAAATCGACAATTTCCCCATGTGCTTTGTAGTCATGGGCCTCATACCATTTTCCTTTTTGATCGGCTTTTGTTTTGGGAGCGAGGGCGGTGGAGATGAGCCATCCTTCCTTTTTAAAGCGATCCCGGGCTTTTCGTAAGAATGTATTGTATGCTTCCTTGTCTGCCGGACGTAAATATTCAAAGTCAAAATGAATGTCTTTAAAATTATATTTTTTGGCAGTGGCTACGACATTATCAAGGAATTTATTCTGGACCTGCATGTCGTTCAGGATGATGCGGCCGAGTTCGTCACTGAAGCCGTCCTCTTCTAAATTGGTAAGCACCATCATCAAGATGACATTGTCTTCTGCAGCGATGGCAGGAAGATTGGTAAGCGGTGGTTCTTTCAGTGATCCGTCCCGCAGCACCTGAAAGCTAAATGGTGCAAGGTATGTTAAATAGGGAGCGGCATTGCGCGAGCTCTGTTGCAGTTCTTGAGATACCGTGTTTCCACGGGGTTCCACATACGCATTGATTTCGGCTTCTCTTTTCGGTTGTGGAGGAATATAAAGACGCAGCCCCACTCGTAAAGGGGTGGCAGGATTTAATTGGTTTATTTCAATTAACTGTTCAGGTGTGGTGTTGTACCTTCTTGCTATCGAAAAAATCGTATCTCCCTGCTGGACAAAATAAAAACGCCCCACAATGGGGATCACCAGTGCCTGGCCGACAACGAGCCTATCGGGATTGGGAAGATCATTGGCTTCAATAATATCCTGTGGGGTAGTAGCGTATGCCTGTGCAATCCCGCTGAGCGTCTGACCTTGGCTTACGACATGTATTTGCATGGTTCGTCCCTCCTATTCATTATCCTTTATCAATGTATGAACGGGTCGGGGGATTCATGCAAGCAACCTTACTGTTGGCTTAGAAACTTAGCTGTTGGACTGACATCCGCCTTCAGCACATTTTCCATCATGCGTAATGCGTACATATGGTCTTGGTCATCCGCAGAAGCTATTGCATCACTTGGTATGACTAATTCAAACTCTCTCATATAGGCGTCATTTGCCGTGAATAGGACACATATATTCCCTGCAAGTCCTGTAAGGATAAGTTTCTTAACATTAAGTTGAGAAAGCAGGGTATGCAATGCCGTCCCAAAGAAGGCGGAATGCTTCGGCTTGATGAGGAAAAAGTCGTCCCCATCGGGATACAATGCCTTCATGATTGGTTCGCTCCACTTATTCTTGCATTTATCCATGATTTTATCGTAATCGGCCTGCCATAAGTTATAATGATCATTAATATAGATAACAGGGAGTCCTTCCTTGTGCATATATTCTTTGATTGCTTTAATATTAGGGACCATCTTGGTTGTTTTTTCTGCCAGGATGCTTCCATGCTTGAATTGAAAATCGTTTATAATATCGATAATTAAAAGAGCGGTTTGTTTCATTATGTAAAATCACCTCGTAGAGATTAGTCTATGGAAAAGAGGTGGAGAATATAAATAGGCAAGGAAAAGAAGGGAAAGGTCTAAATGCAAGATGAACATTTTATGAAGATGGCAATAGAAGAGGCGAAAAAAGCGGAGGCGCTTAAAGAAGTACCGATTGGTGCCGTGCTAGTTCATGACGGTAAAGTCATCGCAAAAGGATATAATCTCAGGGAAACCACCCAAAGGTCGATCACGCATGCTGAAATTCTGGTGATTGATCAAGCGTGTGAAGCCTTGCAAACATGGCGGTTAGAGGAAGCGATCCTTTACGTAACATTGGAACCATGTCCGATGTGTGCCGGGGCCATCATCCAATCGCGTATTAAAAAAGTGGTATACGGTGCCAAGGATCCAAAAGCGGGTTGTGCAGGTACTCTCATGAACATTCTGCAAGATTCACGATTTAACCACCAGACAGAAGTCGCAAGTGGTATAATGGAAGAAGAATGTGGTGAACTGCTGTCCTCCTTTTTCAGGAAGCTTCGTCAGCAGAAAAAAGAGAAGAAGCAACAACTACGAGAACTTAACTCCTAATAATTTACAGTAGTAGACGGTTGCATTTTTTCCACTTACCCGTTATACTAAATTATGCGTCGAGTTAATGACGCAAACCAACTTATGGTTTTAATTTTGTCGTGCTAAGCGGGGAGGTAGCGGTGCCCTGAACTCGCAATCCGCTCTAGCGAGGCTGAATCCCTTCTCGAGGTTAGTAGACTGTAGGGTCTGCCTCAAGTAAGTGGTGTTGACACCTGGGTCCTGCGCAATGGGAACCCGTGAACCATGTCAGGTCCGGAAGGAAGCAGCATTAAGCGGACTCTCTCATGTGCCGCAGGGTTGCCTGGGTCGAGCTAACTGCTTGAGTAACGCTTATGGTGACTAATCGACAGAAGGTGCACGGCAGTTTAATAATACAAATCAAACTCACTCCAGTTAATGGGGTGAGTTTTTTCATATTCAAAATGTTAACCAGACTAGTGGATTGGAGCGGAAGACACTCGACTCCGGCGGGAGGTAGCGGTAGGTTGAGACCCCACAGGCGAAGCCGAGGAGGCTCAAGCATCGCCCCGCGGAAAGCGAGTGACTGCAGCGAAAAGGAACGGTCAATCTATACAGTCAATTAATAATGATAGACATGGAACAAACATTTTATTTTATAGAAGCCATACGGTATAATGAAAGAGGATAAAAAAGAAGGAGGGCATATTGGTGGCATATCAAGCTTTATATCGTGTTTTTAGACCACAAACCTTTGCAGATGTCGTGGGACAAGAACATATAACCAAAACCTTACAAAACGCCCTGCTTCAACAGAAGTTTTCTCACGCCTACTTGTTCTCCGGTCCAAGAGGAACAGGAAAAACAAGTGCGGCAAAAATATTAGCAAAAGCAGTGAACTGCGAACATGCACCAGTTGCGGAACCATGCAACGAATGTTCCGCCTGTAAAGGAATTACGGACGGTTCCATTTCGGATGTCATAGAAATTGATGCAGCCTCCAATAATGGAGTAGATGAAATCCGGGACATCCGTGACAAAGTCAAATATGCTCCAAGTTCCGTGAAATATAAAGTTTACATTATAGATGAAGTACATATGCTTTCCATCGGTGCGTTCAACGCGTTACTTAAAACGTTAGAAGAACCACCAAAGCACGTTATCTTTATATTGGCTACAACCGAGCCCCATAAGATCCCGCTTACCATCATCTCGCGTTGTCAGCGCTTTGATTTTAAAAGGATCACGGGTGAGTCGATTGTCGGAAGGCTTTCTACTGTTTTACAAGCACAAGAAATAGAAGCAGAACCCCAATCTCTGGCTATCATTGCCCGAGCGGCAGAAGGCGGGATGCGTGATGCCCTCAGTTTGATGGATCAGGCAATCTCCTTCAGTGACGGTCTGTTAACTGTCCAAGATGCACTTGCGATAACGGGATCTGTCTCACAAAGCTTTATGACAGATATCGTAAACGGCCTGTATCACAAAAATGTGGCAGAAGCGCTGGATTCACTGAACCAAGTATTCCAATCAGGTAAAGATCCTGCAAGGTTTTTGGAAGATCTTATCTTCTATTACCGGGACATGCTTTTATATAAAACGGCACCAAACTTGGAACAGATTCTCGACAGGGTACAGGTGGATCAAGCATTTCAGCGATTTGCAGAGGAAATCCCTGCGGAAACAATCTATGAAACGATTGATATCCTGAATAAAAGCCAACAGGAAATGAAGTGGACGAACCATCCGCGTATTTATCTCGAAGTGGCGATTGTGAAGCTTTGTCAGCTTGAAGCCCAGGCTAAGGAATCGGCGAATCAAGACCAGGTAAATGTTTTGCAAAAGAAGATTGCTATGCTAGAAAGCAAAGTGAAAGAACTTGCGGCTGGAAATGTAGGGGGAGCGGCAAAAGCTAATGCACCAAGCAAGGCTCCTGCTAGAAGTGGCGGCGGCTCCAGAAATGGCTTCAAGCCTGCGACAGGTCGAATCCAGGAAGTGTTGAAGCAGGCAACAAGAGGTGATTTGGAAAGTATTAAAGGCAGCTGGGCACAGTTGCTGGAGGCACTCCGCAAGCAAAATAAAGTTTCTCATGCTGCATTATTGACCGACAGTGAACCTGTAGCTGCAGCAAGCAGTGCTTTTGTGTTAAAGTTTAAATATGAGATACATTGCAAGATGGCATCAGATGAACCGGTTAAGCAAAACCTGGAACAAATCATCCTGGACCTTACCGGAAAATCATATGACATGCTGGCCGTTCCTGAAGAAGAATGGCTGAAGATCCGAGAAGGCTTTATTCGCGGACAAAAAAATGATGAAGAGGGCAGCGAAACACAAGATGACCCGTTCATTGAAGAAGCGAAGAAACTTGTCGGTCCCGATCTTGTAGAAATTAAAGAATAATAAACAATAATATAAAATATTAGGAGGAATTTATTATGATGCGTGGCGGCGGAATGGGTAACATGCAAAAAATGATGAAACAAATGCAAAAGATGCAAAAGGATATGGCGAAAGCACAGGAAGAGCTGGCTGAAAAGACAATGGAAGGTACAGCTGGTGGCGGAATGGTCACAGTTGTAGTCAATGGTCAAAAAGAAATCATTGAAGTGAATATTAAAGAAGAAGTAGTAGACCCGGAAGATATCGAAATGCTACAAGACTTAGTTCTTGCTGCAACAAACGATGCCCTTAAGAAAATGGAAGAGCTGACAAATGATACAATGGGCCAGTTCACTAAAGGGTTAAACATGCCAGGACTATTCTAGGAGGACCTTTATGCATTATCCTGAGCCTATATCAAAGCTGATCGACAGCTTTATGAAATTGCCAGGTATCGGCCCGAAAACGGCCGCTCGTCTGGCTTTTTTCGTACTTAACATGAAAGAAGATACCGTATTGGACTTTGCCAAAGCATTAGTGAATGCAAAGAGAAACCTTTCCTATTGTTCTGTATGCGGACATATCACTGATAAAGATCCTTGCTATATTTGTGAGGATAATAGAAGAGACAGAACCATCATCTGTGTGGTACAAGAAACGAAAGATGTTATCGCGATGGAAAAGATGCGGGACTATAATGGTCTTTATCATGTCCTTCACGGAGCAATATCCCCAATGGATGGAATCGGTCCAGAGGATATCAAAATACCGGAACTTATTAAACGACTGCAAGACGATGAAGTGCAAGAACTCATCCTTGCAACCAATCCCAATATTGAAGGCGAAGCAACAGCGATGTATATTTCTAGGTTATTAAAGCCATCCGGAATAAAAATGACCCGTATTGCTCATGGACTTCCTGTTGGAGGAGATCTAGAATATGCAGATGAAGTAACGTTATCCAAAGCCCTTGAAGGAAGAAGGGAAATATAAGGTAGATGTAAGTAAACGATTCATGATCTCAGACAAAGGGGTTATCATAACCTATGTTTTTTCGAAAAAAAGACCGCTTAAAAAAACAATATGATGCCAAGTTGATGGAAACGACGGAAGACTGTAAGAATCGGTGGGCCAAACAAAAAAGTTTGGTAGATAAAAGCGTCGATCCTTCAGAAGAAGTCATCTGCCAATTAAAAATTGCAGAAGCGAAATATCTCTTCCTATTAAGGGAAGTCCGAACTCGTATGGTGAAAAAGTAGCTGGGAATCTCCTTAGCTGCTTTTTTTAATGCCTTCTATAACTTCTTATTAAAGTAGCAAGTTCTTAATCCGTTCTTACATTCATATAGTTTAGTACAAGCTGGCAAGAGGAGGGATTATGATGGAACCGTTACTTGTAATAGGTGTGATATGCGGGTTGATCCTGCTTGTTCTTTTGGTGGGGACACCGATAAAACCGTTGCGTTTTGCAGGCCAAGCCCTTATAAAAGTAATGATCGGTGCACTCTTTTTATTCTTTTTAAATGCATTCGGCAACTCTATGGGCATTTATGTGCCAATCAATCCTGCTACCGCTGCAGTCTCAGGTCTGCTGGGGATACCAGGCGTCGTATCTTTGGTGATTATTCAAATGTATATATTATAAGAAGAGATTGCGTGTTTTTTAGTGACGGTTTAGGTTCAAAAAACTGATAACACCGCCCTCCTATAAAAAAAGGAGGTTTTTTTATTTTTTTCGTTGACTTACCTTTATTAAAAATGGTATATTATATTTCGTTGTCACAAACGATCGCATACAGGGTTTGAAAATAACTTTTAAAAAAGTTGTTGACTTCATTCGAAAGTATGTGATAAGATAATAAAGTCGCTTCGAGAGAACGACGAAAAAGAGTTCTTTGAAAACTAAACAAAACAACAGCGTCATAAGTCGGTTCTACGGAACACGACAAAATGATTTTAAGTAACACAAGCTAGCAAATTTTGAGCAAAAGCTCAGACTCTTTATTGGAGAGTTTGATCCTGGCTCAGGACGAACGCTGGCGGCGTGCCTAATACATGCAAGTCGAGCGGACCTTTCAAAAGCTTGCTTTTGAAAGGTCAGCGGCGGACGGGTGAGTAACACGTGGGCAACCTGCCTGTAAGACTGGGATAACTTCGGGAAACCGGAGCTAATACCGGATAATATAAGGAACCTCCTGGTTCTTTATTGAAAGATGGTTTCGGCTATCACTTGCAGATGGGCCCGCGGCGCATTAGCTAGTTGGTGAGGTAACGGCTCACCAAGGCGACGATGCGTAGCCGACCTGAGAGGGTGATCGGCCACACTGGGACTGAGACACGGCCCAGACTCCTACGGGAGGCAGCAGTAGGGAATCTTCCACAATGGACGAAAGTCTGATGGAGCAACGCCGCGTGAGCGATGAAGGCCTTCGGGTCGTAAAGCTCTGTTGTTAGGGAAGAACAAGTGCGAGAGTAACTGCTCGCACCTTGACGGTACCTAACCAGAAAGCCACGGCTAACTACGTGCCAGCAGCCGCGGTAATACGTAGGTGGCAAGCGTTGTCCGGAATTATTGGGCGTAAAGCGCGCGCAGGTGGTCCTTTAAGTCTGATGTGAAAGCCCACGGCTCAACCGTGGAGGGTCATTGGAAACTGGGGGACTTGAGTGCAGAAGAGGAAAGTGGAATTCCAAGTGTAGCGGTGAAATGCGTAGAGATTTGGAGGAACACCAGTGGCGAAGGCGACTTTCTGGTCTGTAACTGACACTGAGGCGCGAAAGCGTGGGGAGCAAACAGGATTAGATACCCTGGTAGTCCACGCCGTAAACGATGAGTGCTAAGTGTTAGAGGGTTTCCGCCCTTTAGTGCTGCAGCTAACGCATTAAGCACTCCGCCTGGGGAGTACGGTCGCAAGACTGAAACTCAAAGGAATTGACGGGGGCCCGCACAAGCGGTGGAGCATGTGGTTTAATTCGAAGCAACGCGAAGAACCTTACCAGGTCTTGACATCCTCTGACACTCCTAGAGATAGGACGTTCCCCTTCGGGGGACAGAGTGACAGGTGGTGCATGGTTGTCGTCAGCTCGTGTCGTGAGATGTTGGGTTAAGTCCCGCAACGAGCGCAACCCTTGATCTTAGTTGCCAGCATTCAGTTGGGCACTCTAAGGTGACTGCCGGTGACAAACCGGAGGAAGGTGGGGATGACGTCAAATCATCATGCCCCTTATGACCTGGGCTACACACGTGCTACAATGGACGGTACAAAGGGCAGCAAAACCGCGAGGTCGAGCCAATCCCATAAAACCGTTCTCAGTTCGGATTGCAGGCTGCAACTCGCCTGCATGAAGCCGGAATCGCTAGTAATCGCGGATCAGCATGCCGCGGTGAATACGTTCCCGGGCCTTGTACACACCGCCCGTCACACCACGAGAGTTTGTAACACCCGAAGTCGGTGGGGTAACCTTTTGGAGCCAGCCGCCTAAGGTGGGACAGATGATTGGGGTGAAGTCGTAACAAGGTAGCCGTATCGGAAGGTGCGGCTGGATCACCTCCTTTCTAAGGAATGTACGCTTGTTGTTTTGTTTAGTTTTGAGAGATCTCTCTCATAGATAGTCGGGGCCTATAGCTCAGCTGGTTAGAGCGCACGCCTGATAAGCGTGAGGTCGGTGGTTCGAGTCCACTTAGGCCCACCATTTTTTAATTATAGAACTTTTATGGGGCCTTAGCTCAGCTGGGAGAGCGCCTGCTTTGCACGCAGGAGGTCAGCGGTTCGATCCCGCTAGGCTCCACCAAGATGTTTTCACTCCGTGAAAATTATCATCCATAGACAATTCTTACGAATTGTCATATAAGATAAATCATTCGATTTATCCTTGTTGTTCCTTGAAAACTAGATAATGTAACTAATATCAAGATATTCACAAAATATCGTTCATCTTAGTAATTTTCTTTATAGATATCATCGCTGATATCGACACATGACCATATTGGTCAACGGTTAAGTTATTAAGGGCGCACGGTGGATGCCTTGGCACTAGGAGCCGATGAAGGACGGGACTAACACCGATATGCTTCGGGGAGCTGTAAGTAAGCTTTGATCCGGAGATTTCCGAATGGGGAAACCCACTGCTCGTAATGGAGCAGTATCCTTATCTGAATACATAGGGTATGGAAGGCAGACCCGGGGAACTGAAACATCTTAGTACCCGGAGGAAGAGAAAGCAAACGCGATTTCCTGAGTAGCGGCGAGCGAAACGGAATTAGCCCAAACCAAGAGGCTTGCCTCTTGGGGTTGTAGGACACTCAACATGGAGTTACAAAGGAACGGGGTAAATGAAGCGATCTGGAAAGGTCCGTCATAGAAGGTAAAAACCCTGTAGTTGAAACTTCGTTCCCTCCTGAGTGGATCCTGAGTACGGCGGGACACGAGAAATCCCGTCGGAAGCAGGGAGGACCATCTCCCAAGGCTAAATACTCCCTAGTGACCGATAGTGAACCAGTACCGTGAGGGAAAGGTGAAAAGCACCCCGGAAGGGGAGTGAAATAGATCCTGAAACCGTGTGCCTACAAGTAGTTAGAGCCCGTTAATGGGTGATAGCGTGCCTTTTGTAGAATGAACCGGCGAGTTACGATTACGTGCAAGGTTAAGTCGATGAGACGGAGCCGTAGCGAAAGCGAGTCTGAATAGGGCGCATGAGTACGTGGTCGTAGACCCGAAACCAGGTGATCTACCCATGTCCAGGGTGAAGTTCAGGTAACACTGAATGGAGGCCCGAACCGACTCACGTTGAAAAGTGAGCGGATGAGGTGTGGGTAGGGGTGAAATGCCAATCGAACCTGGAGATAGCTGGTTCTCTCCGAAATAGCTTTAGGGCTAGCCTCATGTGTTAGAGTCTTGGAGGTAGAGCACTGATTGGACTAGGGGTCCTCATCGGATTACCGAATTCAGTCAAACTCCGAATGCCAAAGACTTATCCATGGGAGTCAGACTGCGAGTGATAAGATCCGTAGTCAAGAGGGAAACAGCCCAGACCGCCAGCTAAGGTCCCCAAGTATACGTTAAGTGGAAAAGGATGTGGAGTTGCTTAGACAACCAGGATGTTGGCTTAGAAGCAGCCACCATTTAAAGAGTGCGTAATAGCTCACTGGTCGAGTGACTCTGCGCCGAAAATGTACCGGGGCTAAACGTATCACCGAAGCTGCGGACTGTTCTTACGAACAGTGGTAGGAGAGCGTTCTAAGGGCGTTGAAGCTAGACCGTAAGGACTGGTGGAGCGCTTAGAAGTGAGAATGCCGGTATGAGTAGCGAAAGAAGGGTGAGAATCCCTTCCACCGAATGCCTAAGGTTTCCTGAGGAAGGCTCGTCCGCTCAGGGTTAGTCGGGACCTAAGCCGAGGCCGAAAGGCGTAGGCGATGGATAACAGGTTGATATTCCTGTACCACCTCCACTCCGTTTGAGCAATGGGGGGACGCAGAAGGATAGGGTAAGCGCGCTGTTGGATATGCGCGTCTAAGCAGTAAGGCTGAGAAGTAGGCAAATCCGCTTCTCATTAAGGCTGAGCTGTGATAGCGAGGGAAATATAGTACCGAAGTTCCTGATTTCACACTGCCAAGAAAAGCCTCTAGCGAGGAGTATGGTGCCCGTACCGCAAACCGACACAGGTAGGCGAGGAGAGAATCCTAAGGTGAGCGAGAGAACTCTGGTTAAGGAACTCGGCAAAATGACCCCGTAACTTCGGGAGAAGGGGTGCTCTGTTAGGGTGTTAAAGCCCGAGAGAGCCGCAGTGAATAGGCCCAGGCGACTGTTTAGCAAAAACACAGGTCTCTGCGAAGCCGTAAGGCGAAGTATAGGGGCTGACGCCTGCCCGGTGCTGGAAGGTTAAGGGGAGAGGTTAGCGCAAGCGAAGCTTTGAACCGAAGCCCCAGTAAACGGCGGCCGTAACTATAACGGTCCTAAGGTAGCGAAATTCCTTGTCGGGTAAGTTCCGACCCGCACGAAAGGCGTAACGATCTGGGCACTGTCTCAACCAGAGACTCGGTGAAATTATAGTACCTGTGAAGATGCAGGTTACCCGCGACAGGACGGAAAGACCCCGTGGAGCTTTACTGTAGCCTGATATTGAATTTTGGTACAGCTTGTACAGGATAGGTAGGAGCCTGAGAAGCCGGAGCGCTAGCTTCGGTGGAGGCGTCGGTGGGATACTACCCTGGCTGTATTGAAATTCTAACCCGCAGCCCTTATCGGGCTGGGAGACAGTGTCAGGTGGGCAGTTTGACTGGGGCGGTCGCCTCCTAAAGAGTAACGGAGGCGCCCAAAGGTTCCCTCAGAATGGTTGGAAATCATTCGCAGAGTGTAAAGGCACAAGGGAGCTTGACTGCGAGACCTACAAGTCGAGCAGGGACGAAAGTCGGGCTTAGTGATCCGGTGGTTCCGCATGGAAGGGCCATCGCTCAACGGATAAAAGCTACCCCGGGGATAACAGGCTTATCTCCCCCAAGAGTCCACATCGACGGGGAGGTTTGGCACCTCGATGTCGGCTCATCGCATCCTGGGGCTGTAGTCGGTCCCAAGGGTTGGGCTGTTCGCCCATTAAAGCGGTACGCGAGCTGGGTTCAGAACGTCGTGAGACAGTTCGGTCCCTATCCGTCGTGGGCGCAGGAAATTTGAGAGGAGCTGTCCTTAGTACGAGAGGACCGGGATGGACGCACCGCTGGTGTACCAGTTGTCTTGCCAAAGGCATAGCTGGGTAGCTACGTGCGGACGGGATAAGTGCTGAAAGCATCTAAGCATGAAGCCCCCCTCAAGATGAGATTTCCTTTTGCTTCGGCAAGTAAGATCCCTGAAAGATGATCAGGTAGATAGGTTCGAGGTGGAAGCATGGTGACATGTGCAGCTGACGAATACTAATCGATCGAGGACTTAACCCAAATAAGTATTGAAATAAGTGAACGATATGAATATCTTGATAAGAACACATTATCTAGTTTTGAAGGATCAACCTTCAACTGAATATGTCTGGTAATGATGGCGAAGAGGCCACACCCGTTCCCATACCGAACACGGAAGTTAAGCTCTTCAGCGCCGATGGTAGTTGGGGGATCTCCCCCTGTGAGAGTAGGACGTTGCCAGGCAAATGAAGTGAAAGAAACCAGTGCTTATTAATTTAGGCGCTGGTTTTTTTGTGTTGTTTTGGTGGTTGCGGGCGGAGTGCGGTTTTGGTATGATTGTGTCGAATGACGGTTATATCGTCCGACTTAGTGGATAAATTGAAAAGTTCGCGGATAAAACAAAAACTTCGCGGATAAAATCAAAACGCGGCTCCTAAAACCAAAACCTGTCAGCTCTATCCCAATCACAATCAACACACTCCCCATCTTTTTTTATCCAAAGACAAACACAGACTAGTAGGCACTACATACACTAGATGTAGGAGATTGGTAGGCTGGAATTTTACTAAAGTAGTATACAATTTTTAGATCTGGTTAGAATAGTGGATGGAGGTGGAGAAAGAGACATGAAGTCAGCCATTCATTCATCAATTGGGGAAACGTGTATTGTTTGTGAAGAACAGAAAGAAAAAGGAATTCATTTATACACGTCGTTTATCTGTAAGGAATGTGAGGGAACGATGCTTCAGACTGATGTGGAAGATCCGAAATATAAGTTTTATCTGCAACAGCTGAGAAAGATTACCATTCCTAAGATTTATTCGTAGTGTCTATTCCCATTCATCTAAAAAGAGCCTTTAATTCAATAGTTTACTATGATGAAAAGTCCTAAAAATTAGGGCTTTTATTTTTTATAACCGTCGACTTGATTACTGGATGACTATAAGTCTAAAGTTCTATCCGTTATAATGGAGTAAGTGAAACGATTAATTAGAGGGTGTGCGAATGTTAGATCAGAATAAAACACCTTTGTTTTCAGGACTAAGAAGCCATTGGGAAGGGGCTCCGTTGTCCGGGCATGTCCCAGGCCATAAGTTTGGTACGGTTTTTCCTGAGGAAGCAAGGGATTATTTTAGAGATATATTGAAGTTGGACGCGACGGAGATTACAGGGATGGATGATTTGCATGATCCTGAAGGCATGATAGATGAGGCGCAGTGCTTAGCAAGTGACTTATATGGTTCTGATGAAACATTTTTTCTGGTGAATGGATCCACAGTGGGCAACTTGGCAATGATCTTAGCAACATGCAAAAGAGGAAGTAAGGTGCTGGTTCAAAGGAATTGTCATAAGTCAGTTCTGAATGGATTGGAGCTTGCAGGAGCAGATCCTGTATTTTTACCTTGTAAAGTGGATGATAACTTTGGTGTAGCTGTATCTGTCGATGTGTCCTCATTATATAAGGCATTAGAAACAATAGAAGGTATAACGGCTGTTGTGTTGACCAACCCGAACTATTATGGGGTGGCAATAGATTTGGAGAGTATTGTACAAACTGTACATAGTTATGACATTCCTGTTTTAGTGGATGAAGCGCATGGGGCGCATTTTCTGTTGGGGGAACCTTTTCCTAAGACCGCAATGTCTAGTGGGGCGGATGTGGTCGTACATTCTGCGCATAAGACCTTGCCTGCGATGACGATGGGGTCATGGTTGCATGTTCAGGGGAAAAGGGTGAAGAAGGAAAGAGTCTTCCATTATCTTAAGATGTTGCAGTCGAGCAGCCCTTCTTACCCGCTAATGGCGTCCTTGGATCTTGCCAGATATTATCTTGCAAGTTTGTCGCAACAGGAGAAACAAGCTATTGTAGAGGATATTAAAGGGATCCACCAAGAGCTGAAGAAGGTAAAGGGTTTAGAAGTGGTTACTCCTGGTGACAGTCATTTGCTTGTCGACCCATTAAAGCTTACATTGCGCTCCACACGGGGACTCAGTGGCTTTGCACTATCGAGTCTTTTGGAAAAGGAAGGCCTTTTTGTGGAGCTGGCAGACCCTAAAAGTGTATTAATTATTTTGCCACTAGCGGTTAATGAGAAAAAACATGATATGATAGAGGGAATAGTCCGGGCTGTATCTAAAGAAACAGAAGCAGGCTTGGAAAAGGAACAGATTACACTTCCTCCCTTTCCAGCTAAGATAAGTGGACTTTCCATTCCTTTCAGCGAACAAGCGGACTATCAAAGGGTAAAGTGCCCGATAGAGGAAGCAATCGGTGAAGTCGCTGCTGAAGCGATCGTGCCATATCCTCCTGGAATTCCACTTTTATTTAACGGGGAGAAGATTACAAGTTCCACGGTGGAGTACATAAAGGCTCTCCAACATATCGGTGCAAGGTTCCAAGCAAGCGAAGCGTTTAAAAGTAATTATATTTATATATATAAGAAGATAAAGGAGTAACTGGATTGTGAAGGGATTATTTATTACATTTGAAGGACCTGAGGGTGCAGGAAAGACGTCTGTCATTCAAAAATTGGCAGCGGAAATGACGGAACGGGAATATCCAATCTTACTAACAAGGGAACCCGGCGGCATTGCCATAGCCGAGCAGATCCGTAATGTTATATTAGATTGTAACAATACAGAGATGGATGCGAGAACAGAAGCGTTGCTATATGCTGCGGCACGCCGTCAGCACTTGGTGGAGCGGGTCATACCTGCATTGAAGGAAAATAAGATTGTCCTGTGTGACCGTTTTATCGATAGCTCCCTTGCCTATCAAGGGTATGCGAGGGGAATTGGTGTGGAAGACGTGCTTAGCATCAATGAGTTTGCAACAGAAAAAATGATGCCCTCCCTTACGATCTATTTTGATATAGAGCCGGAAGCAGGACTTAAGCGAATAGCGGCGAATAATAATCGTGAAATAAACCGTTTAGATCAAGAAAAACTAGATTTCCATTATAAAGTGAAAGAAGGATATGATCTTGTAAAAGAAAAGTATGGAGAAAGAATCAGGGTGGTGGATGCGTCTATGGATTTCGAATCCGTATGCAACCAAGTTCGAGAGATTCTAATCTCCTATATTTCCAAACACGGATTCTAATTCTTATCATAAAAATAAATTACCATATACGAAATAATGAAGTGAAAGATATTTAATGGTAAAATAAAGGAGGCGCTTTATATGAAGATGATCATGGCAGTTATTCAGGATAAAGACAGTAATCGTTTAATGAATGCTTTGGTGGAACATAATTTCCGTGCAACAAAACTTGCGAGTACAGGCGGCTTTTTGAAGTCTGGAAATACCACGTTTATGATTGGAACGGAAGATGTTCGCGTCCAAAAAGCATTAGATATCATTAAAGACAATTGCCAGCACCGACAGCAATTGGTTGCACCTGTTTCACCTATGGGTGGGAATGCAGATTCCTATGTTCCATACCCGGTAGAGGTGGAAGTGGGCGGCGCAACAGTCTTTGTCTTACCTGTTGAGCATTTTCATCAATTCTAACGTTTAAGCGGCTGAAAGGCTGCTTTTTTCAGATAAGTTCCAGGAAACGACATAGGAAAGGGACATTGCAGTCATGAAAATTTCAACCGATCTTAGAACAAACGTAGATAATGCAAGGATGGATATGAGAAGCGGCTCTGCTGCCACCACTGCCTTTGGGGAGGTCATGCAAAGACACTCCAGCAAGTTGCATAACCAACAGTTGCAGTTACTGATGAAAGATATAGAATTAGTAGGCGACCGCTTGGGGAATTCTCGTTCTTTCCAAGACTTGGCCAAGTATAAAACACTTGTAAAACGTTTTATGGAAGAAGCGGTTGAATTTGGAATGGAGTTAAATCAGTCCCACCATTGGACAAATGATGGACAATCCAGGCATCTGCAAGTGGTAAAGCAGGTAGACGAAGCACTTCTCGGACTGACTGAAAAGGTCATGAGCCAAGAGGAATCAAGAATAAACATATTAAGCAGTATTGGTGAGATCAAAGGGTTGCTCATCAATTTATATATGTAGGTTAGTGAGTGATAAAGAGTGATTAAAAGTTGGTCGGATCTACAAAACCAGCCTACCGTTGCAAGAATCGTTACAAACAGTTTAGAGCGGAATAGAATCGCCCATGCTTATTTGCTGGATGGGATGAAGGGCACCGGAAAAAAAGAAGTCAGTTACCTATTTGCAAAAAGCTTATTGTGTAAAGACTTACAAGGAGTCAATCCGTGTCAAAGCTGTTCAAATTGTAAGCGGATAGATTCGAGGAATCATCCGGATGTCCATGTCGTGGAACCGGACGGTAACTCTATAAAGAAGCAACAAATTCAATTCTTGCAAGAGGAATTCACGAAAACTGGTTTGGAGTCTAAGAGGAAAATTTATATTATTGAGCATGCAGATAAGATGACGACAAATGCAGCCAATAGTTTATTGAAATTCTTGGAAGAACCGAACCAAGAAACGTTCGCTTTTTTATTGACGGAAAATGTCAATCAAATGTTAAATACCATCATTTCCAGGTGTCAGCCGTTATCATTCCGTGCATTAACATCAGAAGGATTGGTAGCTAAGCTTACAGCGGAAGATATTCCACTGCCATTAGCCAAGTCAGCGGCATCCTTAACGAACAGTTTAGAGGAAGCAGTAGAATTATGTCGAGATGATTGGTTTGCGCTGGCTAGAAGCTTAGTGATAAAATTGTATGAAGCAATATTTAATCGTCCTCAGGCATCTTTGCTATTTATACAAGAAAAATGGATGCCCCATTTTTCCGATAGAAAGCAACTGGAGATAGGTTTAGATTTAATGCTATTTATTTATAAAGATATGCTGTATGCTCAGTTATCCAAAGAGGAGCAACTGGTGTTTGTCGACGAGAAAGAGTTGATTCAAAAGTTGGCACTCCAGACGACTCAACAGAGAGTGACCGAGCAATTGTCCTATATATTACAAAGCAAGTCTCGGTTGGCATCGAATGTGAATCCGCACCTTCTCATGGAACAATTAGCGTTAAACTTGCAGGAGGGATATTAGTTTGTATGAAGTAGTGGGAGTTCGTTTTAAAAAAGCAGGGAAAATATACTATTTTGACCCAAATGGGCTTGATATAAAAGATAATGAGTTTGTCATTGTGGAAACAGTAAGAGGCGTGGAGTTCGGGAAGGCTGTCATCGGTCAAAAGAAAGTTGACGAAAATGATGTCGTACTGCCTTTGAAAAAAGTACTCCGCATTGCTGATCAGAAAGACCGACTTATTGTAGAAGAAAATAAAAAGGCTGCAAACGAAGCGTTTGATGTATGTTTCGGTAAAGTAAATGACCATGGGCTGGACATGAAGCTAGTGGATGTGGAATACACATTTGATCGAAATAAGATCATCTTCTATTTCACTGCCGATGGACGTGTGGATTTCAGGGAACTTGTAAAAGATCTTGCTTCCATTTTCCGTACCAGAATCGAACTTAGACAAATTGGTGTTCGTGATGAAGCCAAACTTTTGGGTGGTATCGGCCCATGTGGACGCATGCTTTGCTGTTCCACATTCTTGGGCGACTTTGAACCGGTATCCATCAAAATGGCGAAGGATCAAAACCTGTCGTTGAATCCTTCCAAGATTTCCGGACTATGTGGTCGTCTAATGTGCTGTCTGAAGTATGAAAATGACGAATACGAGTCCGCTAAAGAACAATTACCGGATTTGGATGAAGTAATAAAAACACCAAATGGGGTAGGCCGGGTTGTTGGATTGAATATACTTGAACGCGTGCTTCAAGTGGAGTTGTCCGGGAAGGACCGAGTGGTCGAATTTTCTCTAGACGAATTACTTCAAGAGGGAGCCGTTTCAACGCAAGCCACAGATTAAGAGGTGGAAAACTTGGACAAGAAGGAAATATTTGATTCTGTCAGCAATATGGAAGAACAGATCGGACATTTATATAAACAGCTTGGAGAATTAAAAGAACACCTTGCCCTGATTATTGAAGAGAATAACAGTGTGCTGGTGGAAAACAGCCACCTCCGCAAACGTCTAGAGCAAATGACGGCTGTGGAGGAACAGGCTCCAATACCGGAACATAAACGCAAGAAAAAGCAGCAGGAGCAAAAACAGACGGATGTGGGAGAGGGCTATGATAATTTGGCCAGGCTCTATCAGGAAGGGTTTCATATTTGTAACCTGAATTTCGGCAGTCCGCGTAAAGAAGGGGATTGTATGTTTTGCTTGTCTTTTCTTAATAAGAAGTAGAGAGTCGCTTCTCCGTTATGGGGTGGCGGCTTTTTATTTATGTTTATCTGATTAACTCCTTTCGATTTCCGTTTCAGGTGTTCGCTTTCCGCGGGACGATGCTTGAGCCTCCTCACTTCGTTGCGGGGTCTCAACCAACCGTTATCCCCCGTAGGACAAGGAAGGCTTCGGCAGCGATTCATCGCACGAAGAAAATGCGTTAGCATTTTCGAGGAGTCTCACACCTTGCACTCCAATCTACAGGGGAATTAGGTAAGCTATATCTACTCACATTCTCTTTTATGTTTTTTGATGGGATTGCGTTATAATAGGGAAAGATTATGGTACGAGAGGGTTTTGTTAGATGGTAGAGCTTGTAGGCGATGAGCGTTTGGATTATTTGTTGGCGGAGAACTTGCGGATTATACAGAGTCCATCTGTGTTTTCCTTTTCGTTGGATGCTGTCCTGTTGGCACAATTTGTGTATGTTCCGATTCAAAAAGGAAACATAATGGACCTGTGCACAGGGAATGGCATCATACCGCTTTTATTGAGTAAACGGACAAGAGGGAACATTACAGGAGTAGAAATACAAGAGCGACTTGCCGGCATGGCTGAGCGAAGCTTTACTTTTAATGGGTTAGAGGATCGTTTGAAAGTCATTAATATGGATCTTAAAGAGCTTCCGGCAATGCTCGAGAACAAGAAGTTTGATGTGGTAACGTGCAATCCTCCTTATTTTCCTTTAACAGAGCAGGAAGAAAAGATAAATAGCAATATACACTATGCCATCGCAAGGCATGAAATAGAATGCACACTCGAGGATGTTGTACGGGTCTGCAGCCAAATTACGAAACAAGGCGGAAAAGTCGCTTTTGTGCATCGTCCAGGCAGACTTTTAGATATCATCTCCTTAATGAGGAAATACCGGATAGAACCGAAGCGTCTTCAATTTGTTCATTCCAAACTAGGAAAACCCGCCAATACACTTCTAATAGAAGGAATTAAGGATGGCAACCCTGACCTGAAAATCCTCCCGCCACTTCTAGTGTACGACGAAAACGGCGAATACACACCAGAAGTGAGAGAAATGCTCTTTGGAAAAGAACAAAGTTGAGAAAAAATATAGTAGCCAAGAAAAAAGAGGGATACAATATGGACTTATGGCAACAAAATAGCTTTAACGAATCATACACTCAAGGTAGACTTTACCTCATCCCCACACCCATCGGGAACCTAGAAGACATCACTTACCGTTCCCTAAGGATGCTAAAAGAAGTAGACTATATCGCAGCAGAGGACACAAGAAACACCAAAAAACTATGTAACTATTTCGAGATAACCACTCCCCTGATCAGTTATCACGAACACAACAAAGAACAAAGCGGAAGAAAAATAATTGACCTTTTAAAAGATGGCAAGGACATTGGACTTGTAAGCGATGCGGGCATGCCGTCCATCTCAGACCCAGGCTATGAAATTGTGGTGGAAGCTCTCGAAGAAAAGCTGTATGTGGTGCCTCTGCCAGGAGCAAATGCAGCATTAACCGCCTTAATCGCATCTGGATTAGTCTCACAGCCTTTTTACTTTTATGGTTTCCTTGATCGTCAAAAGAAGGAAAAGAAAAAGGAATTGGAGCGGCTGAAAAAGTTCACAGATACCTTTATTCTTTACGAATCTCCACATCGTTTAAAGGACACGCTCAGCCTAATGCATGACATTCTCGGTAACCGTTCGATCGTCGTGAGCCGAGAGCTAACGAAAAAATTTGAAGAATTCACAAGAGGCAACATCTCTAAGGTACTGGCTCTTTATGAAGAGCAAGGGATCAAAGGTGAGTGCTGCATTATAATAGAAGGAAGTAGTGAAGAAGTCAACGATGACAAAGAATCCTGGTGGCAGGACCTTTCCATACTGGAACATGTCCAACAGGTAATGGAGACAGAAGGCTATTCATCCAAAGAAGCCATCAAGCAAGTCTCCAAAGAGCGTAACTTACCAAAAAGAGAAGTATACCAAGCATTTCATGTTGAGTAGTAATAAGATTCTCCCTGAAGATTGTAGTGCAAGGTATGAGACTCCAGCGGGGGAGTAACGGTTGGTTGAGACCCCTGAAGCGTTGTGACGAGGCTCAAGCACCGTCCCGCGGAAAGCGAATACCTGGAACGGAAATCGGAAGGTGTTGAACGAAATATTTTGCATAAAAAAGAGGGTGCCGCAGCACCCTCTTTTTTGTGTCATATCATTATTTTGCTTGCAAGTTGTTTTGGATCTCTTGGATAATTTTTTCTGCACCTTCACGGCTTAAGATGATTTTTCCATCTGCAAGAGTAAGGTTGTTGTCAGAAACTTCACCAGTAACTTGGCAAGTCATGTTAGGTTTGTATTTTTTCAAGATGATTTTTTCGTCATCAACATAAATCTCCAAAGCGTCTTTTTCTGCAATTCCTAAAGTTCTGCGAAGCTCGATAGGAATAACCACGCGGCCTAACTCGTCAACTTTACGTACAATACCAGTAGATTTCATAAGAAAAATACCCCTCTCCAAAATATAAGTTTTATTAGTATTATTAATCTATCATTTTCGTCATTATTCGACAAATCTAACGTGTCTTTATCATAACAATATTTACAAAAACCGTCAAGAATTATGTTTGAAAATATTTGTATTTCTTTAAAAAAATGTATTCCAAAAGCGGAAAAATAGCTTTGTAATAAGGGTTTACTGGAATCTGTCTAAGGTTAACATTTACAATTACTTACTAATTTTCAATAGAATACTAACTTAATTATAAACATCATTCGACAAATTTCAACTATTTTATTCGACAAATTTTTCGACAAATGTCGAAGTGGAAGTAAACACTCCATCAAGAGTTGCGGAAATGAAAGAGGATAGAAAAAGTTTTTGCTCAATCCTTAACAATACTGGTGTAAACCATGTATAATAGTTATAAAAAATAGGTTATGATGTTGATATATATAGGAAGTCGAAAACGTTCATCGCTCTCGTCCATCGGGCGGGAGTTTTCTACTTTTATATGTTTCGATTATAGGGAGGTAATTTTTGATGGTAGCCGATAAAAAAACTTTTTACATTACAACACCTATCTATTATCCAAGTGGTAATTTACATATTGGTCATGCATATACGACAGTTGCGGGAGATGCGATGGCCCGTTATAAACGTCTAAAGGGCTTTGATGTGATGTACTTAACCGGTACAGACGAGCACGGACAAAAGATTCAGCGAAAAGCCGAAGAAAAAGGTGTTACTTCTCAACAATACGTAGACGATATTGTGTCAGGAATTAAAGAACTTTGGGAAAAGCTTGATATATCTTATGATGACTTCATTCGTACAACGGAAAGCCGCCATAAAGAGGTAGTAGAGAAAATTTTCAAACAGCTACTGGATCAAGGCGATATTTATTTGGATGAATATGAGGGATGGTATTCTGTTCCGGATGAAACATACTACAGAGAACATCAGCTTGTGGATCCGATTCATGAGAACGGGAAAGTAGTGGGAGGAAAGAGTCCAGACAGCGGCCATCCGGTTGAATTGGTGAGAGAGCAGTCTTATTTCTTCCGCATGGGTAAATATGTGGACCGCCTGCTACAATATTACGATGAAAATCCGCAATTCATCCAACCAGAATCCAGAAAAAATGAAATGGTTAACAACTTTATTAAACCGGGTCTTGAAGACCTTGCTGTTTCTAGAACTTCTTTTGACTGGGGAGTAAAAGTCCCTGGAGATCCGAAACATGTTATTTATGTTTGGATTGATGCATTGTCCAACTATATTACGGCACTTGGTTATGGTACGGACAATGATGAGAAGTATATGAAATATTGGCCTGCAGATGTGCATCTAGTAGGAAAAGAAATTGTTCGCTTTCACACCATTTACTGGCCGATCATGTTGATGGCATTGGATCTGCCACTTCCAAAGAAAGTTTTTGCACATGGATGGCTTCTAATGAAAGATGGAAAGATGTCCAAGTCAAAAGGGAATGTAGTGGACCCTGTTACCTTAATTGATCGTTATGGGCTTGATGCACTGAGATATTATCTGTTAAGAGAAGTGCCATTTGGGGCGGACGGTGTCTTCACACCGGAAGGCTTCGTGGAAAGAGTAAACTTTGACCTTGCCAATGACCTTGGAAACTTACTGAACAGAACGGTTGCCATGATTGATAAGTATTTTGACGGGGAAGTTCCTGTTTACAACGGTAATGTAACAGAGTTTGACAATACGTTAAGCGAGCTTGCAGTTAACACGGTTCAACAGTATGAAAATGCAATGGAAAACATGGAATTCTCTGTAGCATTATCTTCTATCTGGCAGCTTGTGAGCAGAACGAACAAGTATATAGATGAAACACAACCATGGGTGCTGGCAAAAAATGATGAGACTAAAGATCAACTGGCTTCTGCGATGGCACACCTTGCAGAATCACTGCGATTCATCGGGATCCTTTTAAAACCGTTCCTGACTAGAACACCAGGGAAGATCTTTGCACAACTTGGAGTAAATGAGTCCTTAACAACTTGGGAAAGCTTATCCGCATTCGGTCAGATTCCTGCAGGAACGAAGACAGTGAAAGCAGACCCTATATTCCCCCGCCTTGATGTAAAAGAAGAGGTGGAGCACATTAAACAAGTGATGCAGCCTTCAGCACCGGCAGAAAAGGCAGAAGAAAAAGTGGTGGAAGAAGCACCGCCAGTATCTGAAGAAATTACATTTGATGATTTTATGAAAATAGATTTGCGTGTAGCGGAAGTGACTCACTGTGAGCCAGTGAAAAAGGCCGACAAGCTATTAAAGCTTCAGTTGGATCTTGGATATGAAAAGAGACAGGTAGTTTCCGGTATCGCAAAGTTTTATAAGCCGGAGGAGCTAGTTGGAAAGCGAGTTATTTGCGTAACGAACTTGAAGCCTGTTAAACTACGCGGAGAGTTATCAGAAGGAATGATACTGGCAGGCGAAAAGGATGGAAAATTGTCCTTGGCTTCTGTGGACGCGTCCTTACCTTTAGGTGCTAAAGTAAAGTAATTAGTTTTTGGATAAAATAATTTTAGAATGAAAGAGGTGTTTCACGTGTAACAACGGGTTGCACCTCTTTGTTTCTTTTTTTGAATACTATTTGTTTATATTATTTTAAGAAAAGGATTTAATTCTCAATTCAACCAATATATTACGGGAGTGTTTTTCATGTTATTTGATACACATGTGCATTTAAATGCAGATCAATACGAGGAAGATCTACAAGAGGTTATCGACCGTGCCCAAGCTGAAAAAGTAACGAATATGGTGGTGGTGGGGTTTGACCGAAAAACGATCACTAGGGCAATCGAGCTTGTGGAAAAGTACGATTTTCTTTATGCTGCGGTTGGTTGGCACCCGGTGGATGCGATTGATATGACAGAAGAGGACCTGGCTTGGATAGAAGACCTCGCATCTCATGAAAAAGTAGTGGCAATCGGGGAGATGGGACTTGACTATCATTGGGACAAATCTCCGAAAGAAATACAAAAAGAGGTGTTTCGCAAGCAGATTCAGCTGGCGAAAAAAGTGAAACTTCCTATCGTTATCCATAACAGGGACGCAACGGCAGATGTAGTGCAAATTCTAAAAGAAGAAGATGCCAAAGAAGTGGGAGGAATTATGCATTGCTTTACGGGCAGCTTGGAAGTGGCGAAAGAATGTATGGAGATGAATTTCTATATTTCATTTGGCGGCCCTGTCACGTTTAAAAATGCAAAAAAACCAAAAGAAGTGGTAAAAGAGATTCCGATGGAGAAACTCCTGATCGAAACGGATTGCCCTTATCTTACGCCCCATCCATATCGAGGAAAAAGAAATGAGCCGGGGTATGTACGACTAGTTGCAGAACAAATTGCAGAGTTGAAAGAATTAACGATAGAGGAAGTAACAGAAAAAACAACAGCAAATGCTAAGAAATTATTCGGCATAAACTGACAAAGAAACTTGTCAAAAATGGCGGATACTTGTCCAAATCGGGAAAAAACAAATAAGTTCTACCAATCTTCTTCTCTTCATAGGATAATCGTGTCGATAGTTTTCACTTCCCTTTTGTGAGAATTTTCTGCATAATAGACATTACGGTCGAGCCAATGGAAAGGGTTGACAAGTTACATAACTGTCTATATAATCCATTCGAGGAGAAGGAGGCGTTTTTTTACATGTTACATAGCATGAAAAAACTGTTTTCTGGTAAGTTGAGCAAGACGAAACTGGCCATTACTTTAACTAGTTTCATAGTCTTCTCAACCATACTTGGCTTTGGTGTCTTTCATGGCACAAAGGCTGCTGTAACAGTGAATGTGGACGGTGAGGAAGTCACGGTGCGCACGCACGCAAAAACTGTAGCGGATATTCTAAAAGAGTTGGACATTGAAGTCCATCCCGAGGACAAATTGGAGCCTTCAAAGGATACCGTTGTCAGCGATTCCATGCAGATTGTCTGGGATCCTGCAAAAGAAGTGAAACTTGTCATCGATGATAAGGAACACGCAATCTATACGACAGCAGAGACAGTACAAGATTTCTTAGCAGAAAGAGAAATAGATATAAAAGAGCACGATAAAGTTAGTCAAGATTTAAATACCCCACTTAAAGACAATTTAGTCATTGCCATTGAAAAGGCATTTGAAGTGACTTTGAATGTCGGGGGAGAAAAACAACAAGTATGGTCTACTTCGACTACGGTCGCTGACTTTTTAGAACAGCACGATATCACAGTAAATGATCTTGACCGAGTGGAGCCTAGTCTAGAAGAATTGGTAGCAAAAGATACTGTAGTTAATATTACTAGAGTTGAAAAGGTCACCGATGTAGTGGAAGAGCCTATTGAATTTGGTGTTGTAACACAAAATGATAGTTCCCTTGATAAGGGGAAGGAGCAAGTGGTTCAGCAAGGTGAAAATGGGACCGTTGCAAATCATTATGAAGTCATATTAGAAAACGGCAAGGAAGTTTCCCGTGAATTGGTGAAAACAGAAACGGTGAAAGAATCTTTAGACCGCATCGTTGCTGTCGGAACGAAAGCTCCGCCACAACCAAAACCTCAGCAGGTTGTGTCACGTAGTACAGAATCAAGCTCTAAAGAGTTTTATGTTTCTTCTACGGCCTATACAGCATTTTGTAATGGGTGTAGCGGTGTGACGAGTACGGGCATTAACTTACGAACAAATCCAGGAGCGAAAGTAATTGCAGTAGACCCAAGTGTCATTCCATTAGGGACAAAAGTCTATGTGGAAGGCTACGGCTATGCTGTTGCTGGAGATACTGGCGGGGCCATCAAAGGCCACAAAATCGATGTTTTCTTCGCTGATAAAGATGCTGCTTATCGTTGGGGAAGAAAAAAGGTTAAAATCAAGATACTTGATTGATCATATGTGATAGTTAGTTCAAGCAGGGGTTTCTTCATGCCTCTGCTTTTTTCTGTTAAAATAAATATTAGTAATAAAAGACAAAATAAAGTAGAATACATACTATTGTTTGTTTTTGCTTTTCATAACATTAGACGATTATCATAGACGAAAAGTTTCACTCTTTTGGAGGAAAAAATGAAAATAAAAGAAATTATTGTGGTGGAAGGAAAAGATGATACGGTCGCCATTAAGCGGGCTGTTGATGCTGATACCATTGAAACGGGTGGTTCGGCCATAAATGAGGAGATACTAAATCGTATCAAGCATGCTCAGGATACAAGAGGTGTCATTGTATTCACAGATCCTGACTATCCTGGTGAGAAAATACGCCATGCCATCAGACAGGCTGTTCCCGGCTGTAAACATGCTTTTTTGCCTAAGGATAAGGCACGCGGCAAAAATGGCAAAGGAATAGGGGTAGAGCATGCCACAGTGAGTGACATTCAACAAGCGCTTGAAGGGTTGCATCAAGAGTATGAACAGGAGACAGAAGAGATACCTTTTGAAGCCCTTGTCTATTACGGACTTGTTGCAGGTCCCAAAGCCAAGAGTAGAAGAGAGCGCCTTGGCGTAGAACTGAACATTGGATATACAAACGGCAAGCAATTGCAAAAGCGTCTGCAGATGTTCCATATCTCATTAGAAAGATTGAAACAAGCAGTAACGAAAATAGACCAGGAGGAGCAATAAATGCATAAAGATATTGCCACACCGAAAAGAACGAAAGAAATTTTGGATAAGTACGGCTTCTCTTTTAAAAAGAGTTTGGGACAGAACTTCCTGATCGACACAAATATCCTAAGAAATATTGTGGAGTATGGGGAAGTTTCGGAAAAGACAGCTGCCATTGAAATTGGTCCGGGGATTGGTGCCCTAACAGAACAGATTGCCAAAAGAGCCGGAAAGGTTTTCGCTTTTGAAATCGATCAAAGGCTGTTGCCGATCTTGGAAGACACCCTTTCTCCTTATGATAATGTTACTGTTATTCATAAGGATATTCTGAAAGCAGATGTAACAGAACTGATTGGAGAAGAGTTAAAGGCGTATGAAGAAGTGAGAGTGATAGCCAACCTTCCATACTACGTCACCACCCCTATCATCATGAAGCTGTTGCAAGAGGGATTACCGCTTAAAAGCATCACTGTTATGCTGCAAAAAGAAGTCGCAGAGCGAATGGCCGCAAAGCCTGGTACGAAGGAATATGGGTCCCTTTCGATTGCGGTGCAATATTTCACACAAGCGGAAACGGTTATGATTGTCCCGAAAACAGTTTTTGTTCCACAACCTAATGTGGACTCCGCGGTCATTCGTCTCGTCGTTCGTGAGGAGCCGCCTGTTCGTGTGAAAGACGAGGATTTCTTCTTTGAAGTGGTTCGCGCAAGCTTTGGACAACGAAGAAAAACGATTTTAAATAACCTGCAAAGCAACCTGCCTGATGGAAAGGCGAAAAAACAGGGAATAGAAGGGGCCCTTGCCAATACTTCCATCGATCCAAAAAGGCGCGGGGAGACTCTCTCCATTGAAGAGTTCGGTGCTTTGAGCGATGAATTGTTCCCACTCTTTAAAACGGAAACGGCCTGATCAGGGTCGTTTTTTTTATGCTTAGGAATCGGCTTCAGGCAAATGTGCCGCCACCTATTTTACACCAAGGAAAGTGCTCACACACCTAAAGTCCCGTGCATACTCTAGGTTAGATAGACCGTTGGGGTAAATGCCTTCTCCCAGTTGGAGGGAAAAATGATGCTGAAAATTGGAGACATTGTTGCACGAAAATCTTATAATTATGATTTATTATTTCGTGTGATGGATATACATGAGAATGAATTAAAACAGCGAGTTGTTTTATTATATGGGGAGGATGTCAGGCTGATGGCAGACGCCCCTTACGAAGATCTGAAAGTGGTAGATGGAAAAGAGCAGATGACCAGAAAGCAACGAGCAGAGTCGAAGGTAAACAGGTCTCTGCAGCTATTGCAACAGGACTACCAGCTGATACGGGAAAAAAATGAATACGAGGCAACAGGTGGCTATAGTACAGAGCAGAACTATTTTCAAGTGCCAGGAAAGGTCCTGCACTTGGATGGCGACCCTTTGTATCTGAAGAAGTGCCTGGAGCTTTACGAAAGAATCGGCGTCCCTGTCACCGGGGTGCATGCAAACGAGAAAGAAATGCCTCTGAAAATAACCGAATTGATGGAAAAGTATCGGCCTGATATCTTGGTCATTACCGGTCATGACGCATACTCCAAGAGCAAGGGAAAAGTCACTGACCTCAAAGCATATCGCCACTCTTGGCACTTTGTGCAAACCGTGAAAGAGGCCCGCCGGATCCAACCGAACCTCGATCAGTTAGTTATTTTTGCAGGAGCGTGCCAGTCCCACTTTGAATCATTAATACAGGCAGGCGCAAACTTTGCAAGCTCCCCATCTCGAGTGAATATCCATGCTCTTGATCCTGTTTATATTGTGGGGAGAATCTGTTTTACTCCTTTTATGGAACGCGTAAATGTATGGGATTTGTTGAAAAATACATTAACAGGGGATAAGGGACTGGGAGGAATTGAAACAAGAGGGGTTTTACGGACGGGAATGCCTTTTAGACCTTATAAAGAAGAAGACGAAGAAGATGAAGACTCTTAACGTTTGAAGTTAAGGGTTTTTTGTCGTATTTTCGCCTAATTATTCCTTATCCAAAAACCTCTACTGGTAAGGATAAAAGGGGGATTTTTAAATTTATACATAATTATTGCATGATATGCGCATAGTAAATGTAGACATATGAAGATAATTGTAGACAGAAATATATTGACAGGTTGCTTTAGCGGTTGTTATAATTTTAAGTTTTATTTGATTTTTTATTAAAATTATGTTACACTAACTATAGTATAGTGAGGTGGAGTAAAATGGGAAAAACGTTAGTAGATATCAAAAGGACGTTAGATTCTAATTTAGGTAAAAAGTTAACTCTTCGTGCTAACGGTGGTCGTAGAAAGACAATTGAGCGCATAGGGATATTAGCAGAAACTTATCCATCAGTATTTGTAATAGAACTAGATCAAGACGAAAATGCTTTTGAACGTGTATCCTACAGCTATGCAGATGTCCTCACAGAGACGGTACAACTTACATTTTTTGAAGAAGGAAATATGGCCATAAGTGGGCAGTAGACAAATATGTTTGCTGCTTTTTATTTTGCCCAAAAAAACCTTAGCTGATGATTGGAGCGAAAGGCTGAGACTCCAGCGGGGGAGTAACGGTTGGTTGAGACCCCGCAGGCTTGCCGAGGAGGCTCAAGCACCGTCCCGCGGAAAGCGAAGCCTGGCGCGGAAATCAACAGCGGTGTACAAAGCAATCCCTCTAAAAATACATATATAACCGCTTATAAAAAGACAAAAGCCCTCCAATACTAATATTGTCGCGTTTATCGATCAATGAGGAGGGCTTTTATCATGAGCAGAAGACGAAGCGTAATGTCTCATCAGCTAAAAGAAGAACTGGCAAAAGAACTTGGTTTCTATGATGTCGTCCAAAGCGAAGGCTGGGGCGGAATTAAAGCCAAGGATGCCGGGAACATGGTAAAACGTGCAATAGAATTGGCAGAGCGACAACTTGTACAAAATCAACAAAAATAGATAAATGAAAAACCGAAGTGAAAGCCACTTCGGTTTTTTGGCAACGCTGGAAAAGGGCAGATCACTTTTGAAAACATAATATTTCCCATTCATGGAGATATTTCTGACAAGGAATATGGTACAATACATAGATAATTGGAGACGAATGAAGAAGGTGAAGAAAGTGAGACTGTTAGAAAAAGCACCAGCGAAAATAAACTTGTCGCTAGATGTGCTACATAAGCGTCCAGACGGATTCCATGAAGTGAAGATGATTATGACCACCATCGATTTAGCTGACCGTATCGAACTGTCAGAGCGGAAAGATGGTCAAATCACCATTCTATCTCATAATCGGTATGTTCCGGACGACAATCGAAATTTGGCCTACCAGGCAGCAGCCCTGTTGAAAGAACGGTTTAACGTGAAGCAAGGGGTTTCCATCGGGATTACAAAGGTGATTCCTGTTGCAGCAGGTTTAGCTGGCGGAAGCAGTGACGCAGCTGCCACGCTACGTGGTTTGAACAGGCTTTGGAAACTGGGGCTTTCCTTAGATGAACTGGCCGAGATTGGAGCTGAAATTGGTTCTGATGTGTCATTTTGTGTGTATGGAGGAACAGCCCTTGCAACAGGAAGAGGAGAAATTGTTCAACATATCCCTGCTCCGCCTCATAGTTGGATTGTTCTTGCCAAGCCGACAATTGGCGTATCGACAGCAGAAGTGTATAACAACCTTGATCTTAGTAAGGTCGAGCATCCCGATGTAGAAGGAATGCTTGCTGCCATTCATGAAAATGATTATGAAAAAATGATCGGGCTTGTTGGCAATGTGTTGGAAAGTGTTACATTAAGGCTTTATCCGGAAGTAGCCCATATAAAAGAGCAGATGAAGAAATTCGGGGCAGATGCCGTTTTGATGAGCGGCAGTGGACCGACTGTCTTTGGCATTATTCAATATGATTCAAGAATGCATCGCATATGCAATGGACTGAGAGGGTTCTGTGATCAAGTGTTTGCCGTCAGAATCCTTGGCGAGCGGAACAGTCTTGATTAAATCCGGATATTAATGTTATATTTACATTAGAATATTCGGATTTTAGGAGGAAAAAGCATGAAATTACGTCGAAGTGGTCGTCTTGTGGACATGACGCATTATTTGCTGCAGCATCCACAAGGGTTAGTTCCGCTTTCCTTCTTTGCTGACCGTTATGGGTCTGCAAAGTCTTCCATCAGTGAAGATCTTGGAATCATCAAACAAACATTCGAACAGCAAGGAATCGGAACGCTTGTGACGGTCCCTGGTGCTGCTGGCGGTGTCAGGTATATCCCATATGTAAGTAATGAAGAGGCATCTGCCTATCTAGAGGAATTGTGTGAAATGATCGCAAAGCCGGAAAGATTGCTGCCTGGCGGTTATTTATATATGACGGATATTCTTGGCAACCCGAAAGTATTAAACAAAGTCGGGAAAATGTTCGCAACAGCATTCAGTCATAAAAAGGTGGATGTTGTCATGACAATGGCGACGAAAGGGATCCCACTTGCACATGCAGTGGCAAGCTTTTTAAATGTGCCGGTTGTTATCGTAAGACGTGACAGCAGGGTCACAGAAGGCTCTACAGTAAGCATTAATTATGTTTCAGGTTCATCCAAACGAATTCAGACGATGGTTCTGGCAAAAAGAAGTTTAGAGACGGGCTCGAATGTCCTCATTATCGATGACTTCATGAAGGCCGGCGGGACAGTCAGCGGAATGGTGAACTTACTGGCAGAGTTTCAAGCAAACGTAGCTGGCATCGGGATTTTAGTGGAGTCGGAAAACATTGAAGAACGCCTGGTCGAAGATTATGTTTCCTTGGCCAAGCTGGACAAGGTAAGTGAAAGAGACCGACAGATTGAAGTGCAGCAAGGCAACTATCTTCAGCATGTGAAAGACAATATTACAATAAACTAAAGGGTGTGTAAGTTCATGAAAGTTGTTCATACAGATGCCGCTCCAAAAGCGATAGGTCCATATTCCCAGGGGATCATCGTCAACAATCTTTTTTACAGTTCAGGTCAAATTCCGTTATTGCCTAATGGAGAATTACTTGAAGGTGATGTGAAAGAACAAACTCATCAAGTATTTAAAAACTTGCAAGCGGTTTTAGAAGAAGCTGGTGCTTCTTTGGAAACGGTAGTGAAAGCCACTGTTTTCATTAAAGATATGAATCAATTTGGAGAAATTAATGAAGTGTATGGAGAGTATTTCTCCGCTCACAAACCTGCAAGATCTTGTGTGGAGGTTGCTCGTTTACCGAAAGATGTTCTTGTAGAAATAGAAGTTATCGCTCTAGTAAAATAGAATCTGTTCTTTTTACACCATTTTGCCCAAAATTTTCAAAAAAAATTTGAAAATAAGAAGGAATTCTAGAAAATTTAGAGAATTTATAATACTAAGTTTTTTATTGGGACAAAAGGTGGTGAACAGAATGGAAGTAACTGACGTAAGATTACGCCGCGTAAATACCGATGGTCGCATGAGAGCTATCGCATCTATTACATTAGATCATGAATTCGTTGTTCATGACATCCGTGTAATCGATGGAAACAACGGCTTGTTCGTTGCGATGCCTAGTAAACGTACGCCGGATGGAGAATTCCGCGATATCGCGCACCCTATCAATTCCGGGACGCGTGGGAAAATCCAGGAAGCGGTTCTAGCAGAGTACCACCGCTTAGGCGAATTAGAAGTAGAATACGAAGAAGCAGGTGCTTCTTAATCGATAGAAGGTGAAACAGGCTGTTATGCGGCCTGTTTTTTCTTTTGGCCTTTTTTTTGACAAATAAATGTACTTTCGTGTACTTCCTTGAAATGGTCCCCGTTTTAGGATATATTCGTAATGGATAATTAGGTGAAAATGGAGGCCGTTATGATAAATCGATATGCCGTAATATTAGCAGCTGGACAAGGTACACGGATGAAATCTAAATTATATAAAGTGTTACATCCTGTTTGTGGCAAACCAATGGTTCAACATGTCGTTGATCATGTTTCTGCACTCAACTTCGAGAAAATCGTAACAGTGGTTGGACATGGAGCAGAGACAGTAAAGAGCCATCTTGGAACAAGAAGCGAGTATGCACTTCAGGCAGAACAGTTGGGAACAGCGCATGCAGTCATGCAAGCTGCACCAATGTTGCAGGATAAAAAAGGCGTAACACTGGTCATTTGTGGAGATACTCCACTTATCACACCGGAAACGATGCAGGAACTTCTTGATCTGCACGAAAACACGGGAGCGAAGGCGACCATTCTGACAGCTTATGCAGAAGATCCTACTGGGTATGGACGCATTATCCGTAACAGCGAAGGACATGTTGGGAAAATTGTGGAGCATAAGGACGCTAGCGAAGAAGAGCGTAAAGTGACAGAAATCAATACAGGTACTTACTGCTTCGACAATGAGGCACTTTTTACAGCGCTTAACAATGTTTCCAATGACAATGTGCAAGGAGAATATTACCTTCCAGATGTCATTGAAATACTGAAAGAACAAGGCGATATCGTTTCTGCCTACCAAACATTAGACTTTGATGAAACACTTGGAGTCAATGACAGAGTGGCACTTTCTCAGGCCGAAAAAACTATGAAGAAAAGAATTAATAAAAAACATATGATCAATGGAGTAAGCATCATTGATCCAGATAATACGTATATCTCAGCAGATGCAGAGATTGGCAGAGATACTGTCATCAACCCTGGTACCGTTATCTTAGGAGAGACGAAAATCGGGGAAGATTGTATGATCGGACCAAACTCTGAGATTAAAGACTGCCAAATCGGGGACCGTACAACTATCCGCCAATCTGTGGCACATGACAGCGAAATTGGAAACGATGTAAATATCGGACCGTTTGCCCACGTGAGACCTGATTCCAAGATTGGAAATGAAGTAAAGCTCGGTAACTTTGTTGAAGTGAAAAAAGCGACATTTGGAAACGGAAGCAAGGCTTCTCATCTTAGCTATATTGGAGATGCGGAAGTTGGAACAGACGTAAACCTTGGATGCGGCTCTATCACAGTCAACTATGATGGGAAAAAGAAATACTTAACTAAAATTGAAGATGGTGTATTTGTAGGTTGCAACTCCAACTTGGTGGCACCTGTGACAATCGGCAAAAACGCCTATGTTGCAGCAGGATCCACCATAACAGAAGATGTACCCGGAGAATCACTATCCATCGCACGCGCACGCCAAGTAAACAAAGAAAACTACGTAAACAAGCTTCACAATAAATAATTCACCTGTTTCATAGAGTTTTATAGCTGTTGATTGGAGCACCGGGCGAAGACTCCTGAGGGAGATAGCGGTAGCTTGAGACCCCCGAGCGTTGTGAGGAGGCTCAAGCACCGCCCCTAGGAAAGCGAAGCCCGGTGCGGAAATCAACAGCGGTGTTAACAGTTTAACAAAGAAGCCATTAAAAAAACCTAGCGGAGGGTTCAAGATACCATGCCAAAGTATGCAGATTCTAATCTAAAGATTTTCACGTTAAATTCCAACACAGCCTTAGCGGAAGAAATTGCTCAACATGTAGGTGTTCCAATCGGAAAATGCTCAGTTGCCCGTTTCAGTGATGGAGAAGTACAAATAAACATCGAGGAAAGCATCCGTGGTTGTGACGTGTATGTGATCCAATCTACAAGCGCACCTGTAAACGAACACATCATGGAGACGCTTATCATGATTGACGCACTTAAACGTGCTTCTGCAAAAACGATCAACATTGTGATGCCGTATTACGGTTACGGAAGACAAGACCGTAAAGCGCGTGCACGTGAGCCAATCACGGCTAAACTAGTGGCAAATCTTTTAGAAACTGCTGGAGCAGACCGTGTCATTACGCTTGATCTGCATGCACCGCAAATTCAAGGATTCTTTGATATCCTGATTGACCACTTAATGGGTGTTCCGATCTTAGCGGAATACTTCGATAGCAAACAACTAGAAGACCTTGTAATTGTATCTCCTGACCATGGTGGGGTAACAAGAGCAAGAAAGCTAGCTGACCGTCTGAAAGCGCCGATTGCGATCATCGACAAACGCAGACCTCGTCCAAATGTTGCAGAGGTTATGAACATTGTTGGTCATATTGAAGGAAGAACGGCAATCTTGATTGATGACATGATTGATACCGCGGGAACCATTACATTAGCGGCAAATGCCTTGATTGAAAATGGAGCAAAAGAAGTATATGCATGCTGTACACACCCAGTACTGTCAGGCCCTGCGATTGAACGTATCCAAAACTCTAAAATTAAAGAGTTGGTCATTACGAACACCATCTCTTTACCAGAAGAGAAGAAAATAGAAAAAATTACACAACTATCCGTTGCACAGCTTATTGCAGAAGCAATTATTCGTGTGCATGAAGAGAAATCCGTTAGTACTTTATTTGATTAATCGTAAGAATCATGTTTAACCTTCCGTAAATTGGGGAAATTGAATGAGAGACAAGTATTTTATTTTCCCAGGAAGGTGATAAGAATGTCAGTATTACATGCAAATGAACGTACAGAATTCAAAGGATCTTCAAAAACCAAAATCCGTGAGGAAGGTTTAATTCCAGCGGTTGTTTACGGGAATGATACAGAAAATAAATCTATTACTGTCGATAGTAAAGAATTTATTAAAACGATTCGTGAAACAGGACGAAACGGCATCATTTCGCTTGAAATTGGTTCTGATAAACGCAAAGTAATGCTTTACGATTATCAAATTAACCCGTTGAAAAGCTTGGAATTCGTCCACTTGGATTTCCATGTAGTAGATTTCAAATCAGAGATTGATGTAGATGTTACGGTTCATGTTACAGGCGATGCAAAAGGAGTGAAAGATGGAGGAGTCTTACAACAAGTTCTCCATGAAGTATCCATCAAAGCACTTCCAAACGATGTACCGGAATCCATTGATGTGGATGTAACGGAACTTGACGTGAACGAAAATATCACAATCGGCGATTTAAAATCAGGTAAATACAGCTTCAATCATGAAGATGATGAAGTGGTTGCTTCCATCTTACCTCCGCGACAAGAAGAGGAAATCGACCCTGGTGAAGAACAAGAACCAGGCGAGCCTGAACTTGTAGAAGGTAGAGAAAACAAGGAAAGCACAGAGGAGGAGGCGTAACCTTTAAGGTTACGTCTTTTCTCTTGTTACCGAAGAAGACTCTCTAAACTCTGGTGCATCAAAAGGTTAATGGAAAGCTTAATTGGAAAAACATACAATTATAATTGCCCAAAGCCACGAGTGAAAAGAGTAAACGGTCATATAGAGTGCTTCTATACGCCCGAAGGCACGAGGTAAAGGAGTAAACGGTCAAATAGAGTGCTTCTATACGCCCGAAGGCACGAGGAAAAGGAGTAAACGGTCATATAGAATGCTTCTATACGCCCGAAGGCACAAGGAAAAAGAGTAAACGGTCATATAGAATGCTTCTATACGCCCGAAAGCAGGAGGGAAAGAAGCAAACGGTCATATAGAATGCTTCTATACGCCCGAAGGCAGGAGGAAAAGGAGCAAACGGTCATATGAGCGCTTCTATACGCCCGAAGGCACGAAGAAATAGCGCAAACAGTCGTATAGCGCTAGTTAGCCTTCTAAACTCCAGTAATGTTGTTTTCACCGACAAGACCCCTTCTCATTTCCTTTTCACCACGTGTTCAAGTAAAATGAAGATAGCGAATAGGTTTGTGGGAGGTATCCATGAAGAAATTTTTGCATTCCTTATTTGGTAAAGAGCAAGATGTTTCAGGAGGAAAAATAATGAAAGTTTTTGTGGGGCTTGGGAATCCAGGCCGTCAATATGAAGAAACAAGGCACAATATCGGATTTATGGTAATAGATGAATTAGCGGACAAATGGAACATCCCTTTGACACAGTCCAAATTTAAAGGGATATTCGGCCAAGGCACGATAAACGGTGAAAAGGTACTATTAGTGAAGCCTCTTACATATATGAATTTATCGGGGGAATGTGTTCGCCCGTTATTGGACTTCTATAAGCTTGATGTAGAGGATCTGGTGGTAATATATGATGATTTAGACTTGCCTGCAGGAAAGCTGCGCCTTCGCCAAAAAGGCAGTGCTGGGGGGCATAATGGCATCAAGTCTTTAATACAGCACTTGGGGACGCAAAACTTTAACCGTATCCGTATGGGGATTGATCGTCCGAAAAATGGACCGTCCATCTCGGATTATGTACTTGGGAAGTTCCATGCAGAAGAGCGTCCGGCAATTGATGACAGCGTAAAGAAAGCGGCAGAAGCGTGTGAAGAAAACCTGTCAAAAGAATTCCTTCAAGTAATGAACACTTTTAATCAGTAATAGAATGTTAAGGTAGCTTTCCTTAGACTTACTCGAACCCAACACACCTTGTATAACAATGTTTCCCACTGTTCATACTATTGGTAAAAGGGGCCATTTTTTAGGTCTTGTAGAAAAGTGGAGGGAAAAGGATGTCTATCCATTATCATTGCAGGCATTGCGGCTATAAGGTCGGCACCATCGATTCTAAATCGGTATTTTCAGAAGAACTGGGGTTTCATCAACTGTCGGATACAGAACGACATGAAATGATAGCATATCAACAAAATGGTGATGTACATGTTAAAACGATTTGTGAGGATTGCCAGGAAGCCCTTGACCGGAATCCTGACTGGCATGAACAAGAACGGTTCATACAATAGAACAGATAAATTAGCTTTGGTGAGACACCAAAGCCTTTTTGCGTCTGAGAAGCTTAATGATAAAAAAGAAGAATATAAAGCACTGATAATAGAGAGGGGAGGGTGTTTGTCATGAAGGGTTTTATTCCATATTTCAGTGAAAATGATGATTTCCAGTCAGTTTTGGTTGGCCTGCAAGAAGGGTTGCAAGAACAGTTGATTTCAGGGATTTCTAATTCCGCGAGGTCGATGTTAATTGCGGCGTTGTATGAAGAAAGAAAGGCGCCAATCCTGCTTATCACCCATAATTTATTTCATGCCCAAAAAGTGTATGATGACTTGGCAAGCTTCCTGCCGGAGGATCAACTGTATCTTTACCCTGTAAACGATGTGTTGGCAGCGGAAATTGGAATCGCCAGTCCGGAACTTAAAGCACAGCGGGTAGAGGCCCTTAACCATTGGGCTACGAAAAATAATGGAATTATTATCGCACCCATCGCAGGGTTAAAAAGAATACTTCCATCTAAAGAAAAATGGCAGCAAACATTGTTGACCATTGAAGTAGAAAAAACACTGGAACTCGATAACTTAGCTGAACGACTAGTCAGGTTCGGATATCAGCGCGTAGGAATGGTGGCAACGCCTGGGGATTTCAGTATCAGAGGCGGAATCATTGACATCTACCCTATCACGGAGGAATATGCCGTCCGGATTGAACTTTTTGATGACGAAGTGGAGTCCATCCGTTATTTTACGGTAGAGGATCAGCGCTCTCAAAAGCATATGGATAGCGTGACGATTGGGCCTGCAACAGAGATGCTCCTTACAAATCAAGAGCTTGAAAATGGTCGGGAGGTTCTTGAAAAGGAACTGGCGAAAACGATAAAAAAGGTGAAAAATGATAAAGTAAAACAGCTTTTAACGGAAAACATTTCCTATGAACTAGAGCAAATACGCAACGGACAAGTGTTTTCAGAGCTTTATAAATATCTTTCATTCTTTTACAGTTCTCCAGCTAGTTTACTAGATTACATTCCTGAAGGCGGCTTAGTCATCATGGATGAAATCAGCAGAATCCATGAAACGGCGGAAAGCCTTGATAAAGAGGAAGCAGAGTGGCTTGTAGAGCTATTGGCAGAAGGAAAAGCGGTGCATGACCTAAAGTTTTCTCATTCTTTTGCCCAAATCGTACATAGCAAAAAGCAGCCATTTCTATATCTATCCCTCTTTTTACGAGCAGTGCCACATACACATCCGGAAAACTTGATTAATATGTCTTCTAAAAGCATGCAGCACTTCCACGGGCAGATGCATCTGTTGAAATCAGAAATTGAACGCTGGAGGAAGGCGAACTATGCCATTGTGGTCCTTGCTTCCAACCAAGAGAGGATGGAGAAGCTAGAGACAGTGCTTGCGGATTATGAGATGGACATAAGAAAGCTTTCCAAAGGATCGGCCTTTGCCCATGGAGAGGTCCAGCTTGTGGAGGGAGATCTGCAGTCAGGTTTTGAATTGCCGATGCAAAAGCTTGCCGTCATCACAGAAGAAGAGCTTTTCAAAAAGAAAGCGAAAAAACCTAAAAACAGACAAAAGCTATCCAACGCAGAACGAATTAAAAATTATACCGAATTGAATGTAGGCGACTATGTTGTCCATATTAACCACGGTATTGGTAAATACTTAGGAATTGAAACACTTGATATAAATGGTCTTCATAAAGATTATATTCATATTAAATATCAAGGTTCTGACAAACTTTATGTGCCTGTGGAGCAAATAGATCAGGTCCAGAAGTATGTAGGTTCTGAAGGGAAAGAACCGAAAGTTTATAAACTTGGTGGGACCGACTGGAAAAAGGTCAAAAATAAAGTGGAGTCGTCTGTCCAAGACATTGCAGATGACCTTATTAAGCTTTATGCCGAAAGAGAAGCGAGTGTCGGGCATGCCTTTTCACCAGATGGAGAAATGCAAAGAGAGTTCGAAGCAACCTTCCCTTATCAGGAGACAGAAGATCAGCTGCGATCCATCCATGAGATCAAATTGGATATGGAAAAAACCCGCCCGATGGACCGATTGCTGTGCGGTGATGTAGGCTATGGAAAAACGGAAGTTGCCATCAGGGCTGCTTTTAAGGCAATTACAGATGGCAAGCAGGTAGCCATTTTGGTGCCAACCACTATTTTGGCCCAGCAGCATTATGAAACCATCAGGGAAAGATTCCAAGACTACCCTATCAATATTGGCTTGTTAAGCCGTTTCCGTTCTAGAAAGCAACAGACCGAAACGATGAAAGGGCTTGGAAACGGAACGGTGGATATTGTCGTTGGGACACACCGCTTATTATCCAAAGACATTAAATACAAAGACCTTGGTCTGTTGATTATTGATGAAGAACAGCGCTTTGGGGTTACCCATAAGGAAAAAATCAAACAGCTTAAAGCAAATATCGACGTGCTTACCTTAACCGCAACGCCAATACCGCGGACACTTCATATGTCTATGCTTGGCGTGCGTGATTTATCTGTCATTGAGACACCGCCGGAAAACCGTTTCCCTGTCCAAACCTATGTAATGGAATATAACGGAAACTTGGTGAAAGAGGCAATTGAAAGAGAGTTGGCTAGAGGCGGTCAAGTTTATTTCTTATATAACAGGGTGGAAGATATCGAGCGAAAAGCGGATGAAATCTCCATGCTTGTTCCAGAAGCGCGTGTCACCTATGCACATGGAAAAATGACAGAAAATGAACTAGAGTCGGTGATGATTCAGTTTCTTGAAGGAGAAGCGGAAGTGCTTGTCAGTACGACCATCATCGAAACAGGTGTCGACATTCCAAATGTTAATACATTGATCGTCTTTGATGCAGATAGAATGGGATTGTCCCAGCTTTATCAGCTTAGAGGTCGTGTCGGAAGGTCAAATCGTGTGGCATATGCTTATTTCACGTATCGAAAAGATAAAGTGCTCACAGAAGTGGCCGAGAAACGACTGCAATCTATCAAAGAATTCACAGAGCTTGGTTCAGGATTCAAAATTGCCATGCGTGATCTCTCCATTCGGGGAGCCGGAAATCTGCTAGGTGCCCAGCAACACGGATTTATCGATTCTGTCGGTTTTGATATGTATTCCCAGATGCTAAAAGAGGCAATTGAGCAACGCCAAGGTCCGAAAGATGCGAAAAAAACGCATGAAATCTCCATTGACGTGGAGCTTGATGCGTACATTCCTGAGTCCTACATCCCGGACAGTAAGCAAAAGATTGATATGTATAAGCGCTTCCGCGGATTAGAGTCAAAAGAGGATCTTGTTGAGCTTCAAGATGAAATGAAGGACCGTTTCGGAAACTATCCAAAAGAGGTTGATTACTTATTCCAAGTATCAGAGATGAGAGTCTATGGTCTGAAGGAAAAAGTGGATTCCATCAAACAAACAAAACAAGAGTTGGTCATTCTTCTTTCTGAGGAAGCCAGCGCCATTATTGATGGACAAAAGCTATTCTTATTAGGGAATGAGTTTGGCAGGATGGTGAGCCTCGGGATGGAAGGGAAGCATCTGAAGATTGTCATCCAGACGAAACGATCTGCGACAGAAGAGTGGATACAAGTGGCCATTTCCATGATAAAAGGACTAGAAAAAGTAAAAAAAGAAAGCGTAAATGCTTCCTCATAGGTTTGAGTTTGTGAAGAAACGTCTATATAAATACTGGGGGAATTTACTATCAGAAAAAAACTTTTCCAACATGTATATAACTCCCTGAGTGTAAGATACTAACTTCAACGAATGGTGAATTCTTCAAAAGCAGGACATATTGATCAATTCCACCAATTTAACTCATCTCTTTTTATCATCGGATGAAGGAGGCAACCTAAGAAATGAAAGCAACTGGTATTGTACGTCGTATTGATGACCTCGGTCGCGTTGTAATTCCTAAAGAAATAAGAAGAACCCTGCGTATTCGCGAGGGTGACCCGCTTGAGATTTTTGTCGATCGAGACGGAGAGGTTATCTTAAAGAAATACTCTCCAATTAGTGAGCTTAGCGATTTCGCTAAGGAATATGCCGAAGCTCTCTATGATAGCCTGGGACACCCGGTGTTAATCTGTGATCGCGATACGTTTATTGCTGTCGCTGGAAGTTCTAAAAAGGAATATCTGAACAAAAGCATCAGCGAAGTTGTGGAGAAATCCATGGAAGATCGCAATTCAGTGTTAAAAACGGATGAACAGCAGCTGGCAATTGTCGACGGGCACGTAGAACCACTTTCCTCTTATACCATTGGACCTATCGTGGCAAACGGAGATCCAATTGGGGCAGTGGTAATCATGTCCAAAGATAAGTCGCTTGGAGAAGTGGAACAAAAAGCTGTTGAAACAGCTGCAGGCTTCCTTGCGAGACAGATGGAGCAATAATATTTAGGTGGGAGCAGCAGACAAGCGTGTCTGTTGCTTCTTTTCTTTTGTCTCTAAAGCTTGCTGATATGCTATAATTATACAATTGTACGAATACCTTTAAGGCGGGCTTTTTTATGAATGATTTATCATCACACTCCTATCAAAAGGTCTGGAAAGGCGCCATGATCCTCACTGTTGCAGGGATCATCATCAAAATCCTCAGTGCAGCATATCGCGTTCCTTTTCAAAATATCGTAGGAGATGTTGGCTTTTATATTTATCAGCAGGTATATCCCTTTTACGGGGTTGCTATCATTTTATCTACATATGGCTTTCCGGTTGTCATTTCTAAAATCATTGCAGAACACCCTGAGAACACAAGAGAACAAGCGGCACGTAAAATACGCTGGGTGTCCTTTTGTTTCTTGACGCTGTTGGGTTTGAGCTTTTTTCTGTTGCTGTACCTTGGTGCGCCCCACTTAGCAGCTTTTATGGGAGATTTGGAACTCTCTGTATTAATTAAAATTGTCTCCTTCTCCTTTTTGCTGTTGCCTTTGGTGTCTGTGTGGAGGGGAAGCTTTCAGGGACTCGGGGAGATGACGCCGACAGCCGTTTCGCAAGTCAGTGAACAGGTAATTAGAGTAGGGACTATCCTGGTTCTATCCTATCTGCTCATGAATGCTGGATTTTCCCTTTATGAAGTAGGTGCAGGGGCCATATTCGGGTCAGTCATCGGCGGAATTGCTGCGGTCCTGATACTGTTGGCCTTTTATCAAAAAAGGAAAAGAGAGCAGAAACACACGGTTGCACCTTCAAACATGCTTCCGTCTTCGAAGTCTATTGTAAAGGTCCTTATGCTTCAAGGCTTTACCATCTGCATCAGCTCGCTGTTGCTGGTCCTTTTTCAGATGGTGGACGCGTTTACGATTTATGCGGGGCTGTTGGATTCAGGTGTTGATGCGCAGAGTGCCAAAGGACTCAAAGGGGTCTATGACAGGGGACAGCCGCTTATACAGCTTGGAACGGTGGTGGCGACGGCATTCTCGCTATCGCTTGTCCCATACATTATTCTCTCTAAGGACAAGGAAGAGGCAGTGAAAGAGAAGATCAGTCTCTCGATCCGTGTCAGCATTGGAGTGGGAGCAGGAGCGGCTGTGGGACTTGCCTGGCTTATTAAACCAGTGAATGTGATGCTTTTTTCCAATGAAAATGGCTACCATGTTCTATTGGTACTTGGTTTGTCGATTCTCTTTTGCAGTATTGCCCTGACGGCAGCTGCTATCTTGCAGGGACTTGGCAATCCGTATCTTCCGGCTCTTTTTGTAGGTATCGGGATCGGCTTTAAATATTTGCTGAATGTCCTGTTGATCCCGGTCCATTCCACAATGGGAGCGGCGGTCAGTACTTTGGTGGCGTTCAGTTCGGTCGCCGTCATGATGGTCCTTGCGTTAAAAAAGAAGACAGGCACTTCTATTTTTGAGAGAATGCCAACCGTCCCCTTGCTTGTGAGCATCGGAATGATGTCTGCCGTTTTGGCAGTCTATCTGCTTCTTACAGATGCACTGATAGGCGACAGCCGTACCCTTGCCACCTTCCAAAGCATAGTGGGAGTGGTGATTGGCGGACTCACCTACCTATTAATTTTAATTAAAAATCATTTTTTCACAAAAGAAGAACTTATGCTTCTCCCTTTAGGAAAAAAGCTGGTGAAGCTTTTAAAATAATAATAAAGTTGGTGTCCATATATGAATATGATAAAGGTTCTGGGACTTGGTGCAGGTGACCTTGAACAGCTTCCGATGGGAGTGTACAAGCAATTAATGAAGGCGGAACATCTTTTCCTTCGAACGAAAGAGCATCCTGTTATTGAAGAGCTTGAAATGGAAGGGCTGGCCTACGAGTCGTTTGATGCCATTTATGAACAGGAAGGTACATTTGGCACGGTATATGAAAGAATAGCAGACGAACTGATAGAACGTAGTGCGCAAACAGAAATTGTATACGCCGTTCCGGGACATCCGCTTGTGGCGGAGAAGACCGTGCAGATCTTGTTGGAAAAAGAAAGGGAAGGCGTGATTAAGCTCGATATCAAAGGCGGACAAAGCTTCCTTGACCCAATGTTTACAGCAGTAGGACTTGATCCAATCGACGGCTTTCAGTTCCATGATGCCACTGCCCTCGTAAAAGAAGCGATTGAGCCAACCCAGGCGATGATCTTCTGCCAGGTATATGATGCCTTCATTGCATCAGAAGTGAAGCTCACCCTGATGGAGATATTGCCTGATGACTATCCGGTTACCATTGTAACGGCAGCGGGATCTTCCATGGAACAGATAACAGAGGTGCCATTGTACGAGCTTGACAGGGTGGCAGAAATCAATAACCTGACAAGTGTTTATGTACCAGCAGTGAAAGAGGAAGAGGTTCTTTATAAACAATTCTCTTCTTTTAGAAAAACCATTGCGACTTTAAGAGGTCCTGGTGGCTGTCCATGGGATCAGAAACAAACGCATGAGTCCTTGAAAAAATACTTGATCGAAGAAGCGTATGAATTGCTTGATGCCATTGATGAGGAAGACACAGATGGAATCATTGAGGAGCTTGGGGATGTTCTTTTACAAGTGCTGCTTCATGCTCAGATCGGGGAGGATGAAGGGTACTTTAGCATAGAAGATGTGATTGAGGAAATCAATGAGAAGATGATCCGCAGACATCCGCATGTATTTGCCGACACCTCTGTGGAAGATGCAGATGATGTCATCACCAATTGGGAAGCAATTAAAGCGGAGGAAAAAGGAGAAAGGGCGGAGCAGTCCATTCTTGATTCTGTTGCAAAAGGACTCCCTAACCTTACAAAAGCATTCCAGTATCAGAAAAAAGCCGGCAAAGTAGGGTTCGATTGGGATGATGTTGCACCAATGTGGGATAAGGTGAACGAGGAAATCGGGGAGTTGCAGGAGGAACTGGCAAAGGATTCAAGTTCTGTCCTTGTGGCTGCAGAATTCGGGGACGTCCTTTTTGCTCTCGTCAACATTGCAAGATACTATAAAATAGACCCAGAAGAAGCGGTGGCCTTAACCAACCGAAAATTTTACCGCAGGTTTACTTTTATTGAAAAGAAGGTAAAGGAATTAGGGCACTCCTTCGAGAATCTATCATTAGAACAATTAGATGCTATCTGGGAAGAAGCAAAAAAGAACGGGTTATAATAGGGGGAGTAACATTATGCGTTTAGATAAATTTTTGAAAGTATCAAGAATCATCAAGCGTCGTACACTTGCTAAAGAAGTGGCAGAACAAGGACGCATCTACATTAACAACGTACAAGCGAAAGCCAGCAGCAATGTGAAGGCGGGAGATGAATTAAAAATTCAATTTGGCCAAAAAATCGTCACCGCTTCCGTCGACAACATTCAAGAGAATGCCAAAAAAGAAGACGCAGCAATGATGTATACGATTGTAAAAGAAGAAAGAGTGGAACAAACCGAAGAGTAACGGACAGGCTTGTTCTAAAAATATATCCCTCTCATATACATGTACTATCTTCAAGTACTAGATAGGTGAGGGATGAATATGAACCAATACTATGATCCGAATCAAGGAAACAAGCAGACTGTCCAAGAGCAAGACATCGTGATGAGAAGCCGCAGAATGTTGGATATCACAGGTGTAAAGCAAGTGGAAAGTTTTGATAACGAAGAGTTTCTGCTCGAAACCGTCATGGGATTTCTCTCTGTCAGGGGTCAAAACCTTCAGATGAAAAACCTAGATGTCGAAAGTGGCGTCGTCTCCATCAAAGGCAAAATCATGGAAATCATTTATTTAGATGATCAACAGTCGGAGAAAGCTAAAGGGTTCTTTAGTAAGTTGTTCAAATGACACTTACCACCCAGCTTTATACAATGCTTGCCATGATTGGGATGGGAGCATGGCTTGGAGCGGCCATTGATACGTATGGACGCTTTCTTAAACGGGAAAAAAGAGCCAAATGGGTCGTGTTCATTCACGACATCCTGTTTTGGCTCTTGCAAGCCCTTATCGGTTTTTATGTATTACTAAGGGTCAATGAAGGGGAAATTCGTTTTTATATTCTTATTGCCCTCGTATGCGGCTTTGCAGCTTATCAAAGCTTATTCCGGTATTTTTATTTAAGCCTGCTAGAATCCATCATACAACTTGTCATCAATTTGTATCGCTTCTTGGAAAAAATGGTAAGAATACTGATAGTGAAGCCTATTCAACTATTAGTACAAGCACTTATTGTATTATTATTAGGTATCTGGAAGTTCCTTTATTCGACAGTCCGCTTTCTGCTTTTGATTTTATGGCGGATTGTTAAAATTTGTTCATTACCATTTAGGTGGATCCTTATGCTAGTATGGAAGTTGGTCCCGAACGTTGTCAAAAAATATTTACACATTGTTTTCAAAAAACTTGAAGGATTTTTCACACTAGTAAAGAATAGGAAACATAGTATAATAAATAGAGTAAAGAACTTTTGGAAAAAGCGCTAGGAGAGGAATGATAAGATGAGCGCGGCAAAAGATGATAAGGTATCAAAAATCCATTCCGATTATTCCAAGCAAAAACAGGACCAGCAGTTGAAACAACAGAAAAGACGCCGTGGACTTTATCGCCGTTTATCATTATTCTTTTGTTTAGCATTAGTCTTTGGAATACTAATGGGAAAAACACTCTTAGACCAACGAGCTATTCTTCAAGAAAAAGAAGATAGAAAAGAAGTAGTCGCACAAGAGCTGGCAAAACTGAAAAAAGAACAACAGCGTTTAGAAGAGGAAATTGTAAAACTGAACGATGATGATTATATTGCGAAGATCGCACGTAGAGATTATTTCATGTCAGAAGAGGATGAAATCATCTTCAATATGCCTGACGATTCGTCGTCAGATTCGTCGTCATATTGACACCTCAATTTTGCTCTAGGTATAATGGTAGGTAAAGTGATTTATTTTTATGATTTTAAGGAGGAGCATTTTTTTTATGTCAATCGAAGTAGGCAGCAAGTTACAGGGTAAGGTAACAGGTATAACTAATTTTGGCGCGTTCGTTGAGTTGCCAGGAGGAACAACCGGTCTTGTTCACATCAGTGAAGTTGCAGACAACTATGTGAAGGATATTAACGACCATCTAAAAGTTGGTGATGAAGTACAGGTGAAAGTGATCAACGTGGAGAAGGATGGCAAAATTGGTCTATCCATTAAAAAGGCAAGCGACACGTATCGTGAGCCACAACCACGTTCTGCTGCACCATCACAACGTCCGAACAACAACCAACAACGCTCAAATCAACGTCCACCACGAGGAAGAAGAGAAGAATTCAAACCAAAGGAAAACTTCGAACAGAAGATGGCTAGATTCTTGAAAGATAGCGAAGACCGTTTATCTACCCTGAAGCGTAGCACGGAATCAAAACGTGGAGGTCGTGGAGCAAGTAGAAAGTAACTTGCTGCTGAAAATCTCATATATAAAAACGTAACGTTTGAACACGCCCTGAATTTGAGGGGCGTGTTTTTTTGTTTTGCAGGGGGAAAATTGTAGAACGGTTGATTTCCGTTCCAGGCGCTTCGCTTTCCTGCGGGCGGTCCGGGAGCCTCCTCGGCTTCGCCTGTGGGGTCTCCCCTGTCCCTTCCTCCCGCGGGAGTCTTCGCGCCTTCCACTACAATCAACTTAGGTTTTGCATTTAGCAAGTGGACAGTTCCCTTGGGTTACTATAATGGATAAATATCTTTTATGATGGATATATCGGTTTTACAATTGATATATTATTTTTGCAATGGATATATCGACTTTACAATGGATATATTCCATTTACAATGGATAAACGAATATTCACCCTGAATTTGAATAGTTAGAACAGTTAATATGGATGGATCCACCCCAAAATCAAAAGAAAGTTACCCAAAACCACTTTAATAAGTTCCGCAAACACAAAAAAGCTGCCACAGTTTCAGGTATTCCCTGAAGCTGTGGCAGCTTTTATTTTATGACCCATACGGGATTCGAACCCGTGTTACCGCCGTGAAAGGGCGGTGTCTTAACCGCTTGACCAATGGGCCTTATAAAGTTGGTAGCGGCGGAGGGAGTCGAACCCACGACCTCACGGGTATGAACCGTACGCTCTAGCCAGCTGAGCTACACCGCCAAAATTATAAGAGTAATGCATAAGATTCACTGGCGACCAGTCTTACTGGTCTGTGTCCCTTCCTCTGCAAGTATAGCCAGGAAGTGAATCCGTCGGGACAACTCGTAGTAGATTCGTGGAAGTGTCGCTCGTCGCTACACCGCCAAATTTATAAGTGAATCTAGTGAATCTCTCACAAGACACAAGAGTTATCATACTAACTTATCATGCATATGTCAATACGTTTTAAAAATGTAAGAATAATTAGAACATTATCCTCGCAATTACCTATAGAATTTACAAAAACTGATGAGGGGCATTAGCAAATGCGATGATTTCATGACAGCTTTTCCCTCTTTTCCTTGTAATACGTCGAACACTTCTTAGGTTCCGGACGGTTCTTTTGACAAATCTTTTCCTTTTGAGCTTGTATAATGACCCCAATAGATAAAATATGGGAGTGGATATCATGCAGGGACTAGAAAGAGATTTGGGGGAACCGGTTTCCAATCTTCAGTTTGGTAAAATCAGAAAAACATTGATGAAGTCGATCCATACGACGAAAACGAAACTTACGACCATTCTATTTCACCAAGGATTTCTTTTAGTCTTTATCGGGTTCTTACTCGGACGAGCCCTGATCCTTAATGAAATCACACCGTTTGCGTTACCATTTTTCGCAGCTGTGTATTTTTTGAAAAAGAAACGGGCTGGGCTCACATTAATCGCCTTAATGGTCGGATCGGCCACTATCTCGGCACTGACCGCCGCCTATGTGCTTGGTGGGATGATATTATTTGTTTTCCTTTTCAAATGGGCACAGGCATTAAAGATAGAGCCTCTTAAGGCAATGCCGTTCCTCGTTTTCATATCAGCCTTTCTATCCAAGACAACGATGATTTATTTTACTACAGGAATTGTAACGTATGATTGGCTGATGATCGGAGTGGAGGCGGGGCTTGGATTTATCCTCACACTTATTTTCTTTCAAAGCCTGCCGCTCATCACCATGAGGAAAAAAAGACAGGCATTTAAAACAGAGGAAATTATTTGTCTCATTATTTTGTTCGCTTCCGTTCTGACAGGGACCATCGGTTGGACAGCCTATGATCTTTCTGTTGAACATATATTATCTCGTTATCTTGTATTAATCTTTGCTTTTGTCGCCGGGGCCACCATAGGTTCGACGGTTGGCGTGGTGACAGGGCTCATTTTAAGCTTAGCAACTGTATCCAACCTATATCAAATGAGTCTGCTGGCTTTTGCCGGTCTGTTAGGAGGGCTGTTACGGGAAGGAAACAAGCTTGGTGTATCGGTGGGACTGCTTCTAGGTACATTACTAATTGGCATTTATGGGGAGGGGATGACACTGCTTGTTCCTACCATCATGGAGTCGATGGTGGCTGTTGCGCTCTTTCTGCTAACTCCGCAAAGAGCTATTGCTAACCTGGCTAAATCCATTCCCGGAACAGCCGAACATACAGCAGAACAACAGCAATACATGCGGAAGATCCGTGATGTGACCGCGAATAGGGTGGAACAATTTTCACACGTTTTCCAAGCGCTATCCAACAGTTTTTCAAAATTTCAATTTGAACATCCAAATTCAGAAAAAGAAGTGGATCTCTTTTTGAGTAATGTAACTGAGAAGACGTGTCAAAATTGCTTTAAAAAAGAGCAGTGCTGGACACAGAATTTCCAGAAAACCTATGATTATATGACTCACTTAATGGAGGATACAGAGGAAGGAACCATCAGTATGAATGTCAAACTGCAAAAGGAGTGGGATCGCCATTGCGTAAAATCGGAAAAGGTAAAAACCGTGATCAAAAACGAGCTAGCCCAGTTCCACGCGAGTGAGAAGCTGAAAAAACAATTAATGGAGAGTAGGAGGTTGGTAGCCGATCAATTGATGGGAGTTTCACAAGTGATGGAGGATTTTGCAAGGGAGATTCAGCGAGAGAGGGAGAATCATTATGTTCAGGAAGATCAGATACTAGATGCCCTCCAAGCATTCGGGATAGAAATTGAACAAGTAGAAATTTACAGCGTCGAGCAGGGGAATGTGGATATTGAAATGACCGTTCCATACTGCGAAGGGCGAGGTGAGTGTGAAAAACTCATTGCTCCGATGCTTTCAGATATATTGCGGGAGAATATTATCGTTAAAAAGGAAGAGTGTAATGCGGATAACAATGGTTACTGTCATGTATCATTCGGCTCTGCAAAAGCGTTTGTAGTCGACACAGGCGTTGCGCATGCCGCAAAAGGAGGAGGACTGATATCAGGGGATAGCTATTCCACGATAGAGTTAGGACATGGAAAATACGCCATTGCCATTAGTGACGGGATGGGAAATGGCGAGCGCGCGCACTATGAAAGCAAAGAAACATTAAAGTTGCTTCAAGAGATTCTACAGTCTGGAATCAAAGAAAAAGTGGCAATCAAATCGGTAAACTCGGTCCTATCATTAAGGACGACCGATGAGATTTTTACTACGCTCGATCTAGCAATGATTGATCTTCAAGATGCTTCTGCTAAGTTTTTGAAAGTTGGTTCGACTCCAAGTTTTGTGAAGAGGGGAGATAAGGTAATCAAAATTGAAGCGAGTAATCTACCAATGGGCATTATTCAAGAATTCGATGTGGACGTCGTGAGTTCCCAGTTGAAAGCTGGTGATCTACTCATTATGATGAGCGACGGAATTTTTGAAGGACCAAAGCATGTAGAAAACTATGATTTATGGATGAAGCGAAAAGTATCCGAAATCAGAACGGACGACCCGCAAGAAATGGCAGATATCATTATGGAGGAGGTCATTCGGACAAGATCAGGTCAGATCCAGGACGATATGACGGTTGTGGTAGCAAAAATAGAGAGGAATATTCCGAAATGGGCAGCCATTCCTGCCTATAACTATTTATCCAAAAACCAAGGAATGAAGGAGGCGCTTTAAATGTTGAAAATTTTATCTAAAATGGTAACGGGTCTTGTGAAGGAGATGGGTGGCCGTCGTGAGATTGTGGAGGCTGTAACGGAAAGTAAAAATGTTGGTGTCGTGTCCCGCAGTCCTAAGAATATGCTGGGGAGACAAGCTCTGAAACTTGCAAGCAATGCGGAGATCATGCTGGGAAGAACGGTAAGCGAGCTCGGTAATGCGGGAATCGTGATGAGGAGAAAGTTTAACACGCTGGTAGTGATTGCCCGAAATGTGATGGATAAAGAGATCAGTCTTTTATCCAGAATGAAAGCAACGAACGAGAATGGGAAAGAAAAGATTCCAGCAAATATGCCAAATAAATCAGTGGGAGTGAAGGAGCGAATAGGACTCTTCGCAAAACTTCCAATCAACTTACTGGCAGAATTCAAGTTTGCCCTATCTCTTCTTAGTAAAAAGGAAGTGGTCGGGGTGAATACCTCTTAGAAGGTAAATTGTGCACAAAAGGTATAAATTAAGCCCGTCTCGTCCATGATGGCTAATGTAAATTATACGCATTAGGAGGGGACGAAACGTGTATAAAGGAACGTTAAAACAAATTTTACTAATTACAGATGGATGCTCAAATTCAGGGGACGACCCAATTGCCATGGCAGCCCTTGCGAAGGAGCAAGGTATTACAGTAAATGTTATTGGGGTGATGGATGAGGATACGATAGATGAAAGAGGAATGCAAGAGATAGAGGGGATCGCAATGTCTGGTGGCGGCGTCAGTCAAATTGTGTATGCCAAGAACTTATCTCAGACAGTCCAGATGGTGACAAGAAAAGCGATGACCCAAACATTACAGGGGGTTATTAATAAGGAGCTTCAACAAATATTGGGTTCAGAGACTTCCATGGAGGATCTTCCGCCTGAGAAACGGGGGGAAGTGATGGAAGTAGTGGATGAACTGGGTGAAACGGTTTCCCTGCAGGTGCTGATTCTTGTTGATACTAGTGCCAGCATGAAATCCAAGCTTCCAACCGTCAAGGAAGCACTTTTGGATTTGGCGCTAAGCTTGAATGCAAGAATTGGTGATAACCAGTTTTCAGCCTTTGTTTTCCCGGGAAAACGCCAAGAGGTGGAGAAGATCTTAGATTGGACACCGAAATTGGAATCGCTGTCCAGTATTTTTCCAAAACTATCGACAGGCGGGATCACGCCAACAGGTCCTGCCATTCAAGAAGCCATTCCTTATTTTAAAGAAACACGTAACCTGAGGAGCATGATTTCCGATGATGAACAATACTATGAAGAATCCGGTAGGTAACCTGCCTCAAGGGACGACCATTATCGGAAAATGGCATAAAGAGAGATACACCATTGTCAGAACACTCGGGTACGGTGCGACGGGGTATGTATATCTAACCAGGAGTTCAAAGGGATTAGCTGCCTTAAAAATAAGTGAAAACAGCATGTCCATCACTTCTGAGGTTAATGTCCTGCGTCATTTTTCGAAGGTCCAAGGGTTCTCCCTGGGGCCTTCTTTGTTAGATGTAGATGATTGGGAGAGGCCAAGTCTCGGTGGAAAACAGTCCTTTTCCTTTTATGTAATGGAATTTCTGGAAGGTGAACCTCTTCTTTCATTTGTCCAAAAGAGGGGAATGGAGTGGGCAGGCATCCTAACCTTGCAATTGCTGACAGATCTTGAAACCCTTCATCAAGAAGGTTGGGTGTTTGGAGATCTGAAACCCGATAATCTCATTGTCACGGCAACCCCTCCTAAGGTACGTCTTGTAGATGTTGGTGGAACAACCCAGCATGGCCGGGCCATTAAAGAATTCACGGAGTTTTTTGATCGGGGTTATTGGGGACTAGGTTCTAGAAAGGCAGAAGCTACTTACGATCTTTTTGCTGTGGCAATGATCATGATACATATCTGTTACCCGAAACAGTTTCAAAAGAACGGAGAGGGCGGACGCAAGCAGTTGGAAGAGCAGATTGACAAAAACAGCTGGCTAAAAACGTATAAAGTTGTCCTGATGAGAGCGTTAGCGGGTGAATATTCCTCTGCACATGAAATGAAAAGCGGGATGCTCGCGGTCATGAGCCAACGAAACCCAAGCCCTTCTTCAAAGGTGGCGGCACAGCGACCAGTAAGCAACAAGCCCAAACAAGGACCTGCCTCAAGTACGAGTCGGGCGGCTAGAAAAGGTGCCAGTGCACAAAGTCAGCCTATTTCCACGAAACCATCAAGCAAAGGATGGATGGAAACTGCCGTGCTTTTATCAGTCGTACTGTTTGCATATTTCTTCTATTTATATGGCCAAATAATGTAGGGATAAGCGTTTCGAGGATGTGTTTGGGGGTATAAAGCAATATGGATGTTTTTGGATAAGCATCTATTTTTGCAGGAGAAGAAGTCAAATGGTAGGATAAAATAGAAAATATACGCGTAGATTAAAGGAATGGGTACACTTTATGTGGGAAACTGTCTCGACATTCATAAGAAAATATGACTTGCTGCCAGCCAACACAATTGTGGTGGTAGGTGTCAGTGGCGGAGCAGATTCCATGGGTTTGCTTCATTATTTAGATTCCATCAAAGAAGCTAAACGCTTGAAGCTGGTGGTGGCCCACGTCGATCATATGTTCCGAGGGGCGGAATCCGAAGAGGATATGATGTTTGTAAAGCAGCATTGTGAAAAAAGAGGCCTTCTCTTTGAAGCAGAACAAATAGATGTATCTGCCTATCAAAACGAGAAGAAACTCACCGTGCAAGTTGCAGCAAGAGAATGCCGCTATGCTTTTTATGAAAAAGTGATGAAGAAATATCGCGCTGACGTTCTCGCGCTCGGTCATCATGCAGACGATCAGGTGGAAACCATTCTGATGAGACTTGGAAGAGGAGCATCGATGACTGGATATGCCGGCATTCTTCCTACACGTACTTTTGGAGATGGAGTCATCGTGCGGCCGTTCTTGACTGTCACAAAGTCTGAAATCATGGAATATCTAAAAGCCCATGAAGTTCCATTCAGGCATGATCCAAGCAATGACAAGGACGCTTACAGAAGAAACAGGCTGCGGCATCACATTCTGCCAATCCTGAAGGAGGAATTTCCCGGACTTCATCAGAGGTTCCAAGCTTTCAGCGAGCAGATTCAAGAAAGTGAACAATACATAGGGGCATTAATGGAAAAGGAATGGATTGACGTTATTAAGAGTAAAGAGAACGACAGGGTGGTATTGGACAGAAAACCTTTGCTTTTCATGGCTAAACCTTTACAAAGGCGTGGGATTCAACTAATATTAAACTATCTCTATAATAATGAAATTCCTCCATCTCTTTCCTCTATACATATTGATAATTTATTATCCTTATTGGAAAGTGAACACCCTTCTGGAAGGCTGCATTTCCCAAATGGCTTACAGGTTATTAAATCCTATAATGAATGCACATTGACATTTGATAAGGATGAAAGTGATAAAGCCTACAAGCATCTGCTTGAAGTCCCTGGCAATGTAAAGCTGCCAACCGATTTTATGATCACCAGCGAGATTTGGACACAATATAAACCTCAAGATGTCAAAGAAAATCAAGCAGTGATCGATTTATCGAAGGTCGTCCTTCCACTATATGCGCGAACCCGTCTTGACGGTGATCGAATCAAGCTGAAGGGGACAAACGGCTCCAAAAAAATCAAAAGCATCTTCATAGAAGGTAAAATACCTCTGCAACAACGAGATACATGGCCTTTAATTGTCGATGCCAACCAAGAGATTTTGTGGATGCCTATGCTTAAACGTTCCACTTTTGAAGCAACAGAGGAAACGATGGGTCCTGTTTTAGTATTAACATGCAAGACGAGTCAAAAAGTTTGGGAGGCAACAAAGAAATGAACAAAGATATCGAAAAAGTACTCTTTAGTGAAGAAGAGCTTCAAGTAAAGGTTAGAGAATTAGGTGCACAATTAACAGAGGACTACAGTGATCGTTTTCCTTTGGCAATCGGCGTGTTAAAAGGCGCAATGCCTTTTATGGGTGACCTTATCAAACGTATGGATACATATTTGGAAATGGATTTCATGGACGTTTCAAGCTACGGAAACTCCACTGTTTCCTCTGGTGAAGTAAAAATCCTAAAAGACTTGGATACTTCAGTAGAAGGAAGAGACATCCTTATTATTGAGGACATCATCGACAGTGGCTTGACGCTAAGCTACTTAGTGGAACTATTCCGCTATCGTAAAGCGAAAACCATCAAGATTGTTACACTGCTTGACAAGCCAAGCGGAAGAAAAGCAGATATTAAAGCTGACTATGTCGGGTTCATCGTACCAGATGAGTTCGTTGTAGGATATGGCCTTGATTATGCTGAAAAATATCGTAACCTTCCGTATATCGGAGTATTGAAACCTGAAATTTATTCTAACGTAGAAGAATAAGCTATCCCAATACAGATTCCTTGAATTGGATTAATTTACTATGTTACTATTGGTTTAGTTTGGCTATCGTGGGAGGAGGTAAGGGATGAACAGAATATTTCGTAATACCATCTTTTATTTATTAATATTTTTAGTGGTCATTGGTGTTGTGAGCTTTTTCAATAGCCCTGACACGAGCGAAAAACCGATCACCTATAATACATTCATCCAGAATCTTGAAGAAAATAAGGTGGAGGAATTCACCATCCAACCAACGCGTTCGGTATATGAAGCACGCGGTAAATTGGAAGGCGCTAAAGAAGGGGAAACGTTTGTAACGGTCTTCCCAAATAGTGCGAGTGCTCTAGAGCGCGTGGAAAACATTGCAGAAGAACAAAACATTCCAATGACAGTTGATCCGGCGGAAGAAACGAGTGGTTGGGTAACCTTCTTTACTTCGATTATTCCTTTTGTCATTATCTTTATCTTATTCTTCTTCTTACTTAATCAAGCACAGGGCGGCGGAAGTCGTGTGATGAATTTTGGTAAAAGTAAGGCAAAGCTCTATAGCGAAGAGAAGAAAAAGGTTAAATTTAAAGACGTTGCTGGTGCAGATGAAGAAAAGCAAGAGCTTGTCGAGGTAGTGGAATTCTTGAAGGATCCACGTAAATTCTCTGAGCTTGGTGCCCGTATCCCTAAAGGGGTTCTGCTAGTCGGACCTCCTGGTACAGGTAAAACATTACTTGCAAGAGCAGTTGCTGGAGAAGCTGGCGTACCATTCTTCTCTATCAGTGGTTCTGACTTTGTGGAAATGTTCGTTGGGGTCGGTGCATCCCGTGTACGTGACCTTTTCGAAAATGCAAAAAAGAACGCTCCATGTATCATTTTCATTGATGAGATCGATGCAGTAGGTCGCCAACGTGGCGCAGGCCTAGGTGGAGGTCATGATGAGCGTGAACAGACATTAAACCAATTGCTTGTTGAAATGGATGGTTTCGGTGCGAACGAAGGTATCATCATCGTTGCAGCAACGAACAGACCGGACATTCTTGACCCGGCATTATTGAGACCTGGTCGTTTTGACCGTCAAATAACTGTCGATCGCCCTGACTTAAAAGGCCGTGAAGCAGTACTGAAAGTCCATGCAAGAAATAAACCTATCGATGACAGTATCAATATGAAGACAATCGCGATGCGTACCCCTGGTTTCTCTGGGGCCGACCTTGAAAACTTGTTGAATGAAGCTGCACTTGTGGCTGCAAGACGAGACAAGAAGCATATCGATATGTTGGATATTGATGAGGCTATTGATAGAGTAATTGCTGGACCTGCTAAAAAGAGCAGAGTTATCTCCAAAAAAGAGCGTAATATCGTTGCCTATCATGAAGCAGGGCATACGATTATCGGTGTTGTGTTGGATGAAGCTGATACGGTACATAAAGTTACGATTGTACCTCGTGGGCAGGCTGGCGGTTATGCGGTCATGCTTCCAAAAGAAGACCGTTACTTTATGACAAAACCAGAGCTGTTAGACAAGATCACAGGTCTATTGGGTGGTCGTGTTGCAGAGGAAATCACATTTGGCGAAGCAAGTACTGGTGCCCACAATGACTTCCAACGTGCAACAGGAATAGCGCGCAAAATGGTTACCGAATACGGAATGAGCGAAAAACTTGGTCCATTGCAATTTGGTCAGGCTTCAGGAGGGCAAGTCTTCCTTGGCCGTGATATCCAAAATGAGCAAAACTACAGTGATGCCATTGCACACCAAATTGATTTGGAGATTCAACGTTTCATCAAAGAGTGTTATGAAAGAGCCAAGCAGATTCTTACGGAAAACCGTGATAAGCTGGAACTTGTAGCACAAACTCTATTAGAGGTTGAAACACTTGATGCAGATCAAATCAGACACCTATATGACAAAGGGAAGCTTCCAGAACTTCCTGTAAAAGCTGACGGTGGCGAAGACGTGAAAGTGAACATCAACTCTAAAAAAGATGAAACCAAAACTGAATCCACTGACGAAAACAAACCTGAATAAACAAAAAGGTGCCTGGAGTAAAAATCAGGCACCTTTTTTATGTAATCCAAGCGTTAAATGGGAATATCCCCTGTTGACTGAAGTGCAGGGATGAGATTGTAGTTTCTAGCTGTTGATTGGAGCAAAAGGCGAAGACTCCTGAGGGAGATAGCGCTAGGTGGAGACCCCACAGGCGTAGCCGAGGAGGCTCCAGCAGCGCCCCTAGGAAAGCAAAGCCATTTGCGGAAATCAACAGCGGCGTTCAAAGAGGTTCGATAAGTGAGGGGGCTCAAGGTCGCCCCGCGGAAAGCTAACCCCGGAACGGAAGGAAAAAGAGTTACGCAAACACTAGAATTCTGTCGAATCATGATTTCCCGAGGAATAATTATTTCTATTGGGTCAGTTAGGTTACCATATAGTATAATGAAACTAATTTTAAAGCATGGTGGGGATATAAATGTTATTTGTGTTGGATGTCGGAAATACCAATACCGTAATAGGTGTATATGACGGAGAAGAACTAAAACATCACTGGCGTGTCGAAACAAGCCGTAATAAAACAGAAGACGAATTCGGGATGATCTTCAAATCCCTTCTTGAACATGTAGGCTTAAGCTTTAAAGACTTTGAAGGAATCATCATTTCATCAGTTGTGCCGCCAATCATGTTCTCCCTTGAAAGAATGTGCCAAAAATACTTTCATCTAAAACCATTGATTGTCGGACCAGGAATCAAAACAGGTTTAAACATAAAATATGAAAACCCAAGAGAAGTAGGAGCCGACAGAATCGTCAATGCTGTGGCGGGGATCCACCTTTACGGCAGCCCATTAGTTATTGTGGACTTTGGTACTGCAACTACCTATTGCTACATAAACGAAGACAAGCAATATATGGGGGGCGCGATTGCACCGGGAATAAGCATTTCCACAGAAGCGCTTTACTCACGTGCGTCCAAGCTTCCAAGAATAGAAATTGCCAGACCAGATGGAGTGATTGGCAAAAACACCGTAAGTGCGATGCAAGCGGGCATTCTTTTTGGCTATGTTGGCCAGGTTGAGGGTATCGTAAATCGTATGAAGAAACAAAGTGATGTGACACCGAAAGTTATCGCAACCGGTGGTCTTGCTGCCCTTATCGGCAATGAGTCAGATGTCATTGATATTGTGGACCCTTTCTTGACGTTAAAGGGATTGCATTTAATTTATATGAAAAATACTAAAGAGGATTGAAACACGAAAGGAGCTAACTAGCATGTCAGACTATCTCGTAAAAGCTTTGGCTTTTGAAGGCCAAGTACGTGCCTATGGAATTAGAACAACAGAAACAGTGGGAGAGGCTCAACAGCGCCATCAGACATGGCCAACTGCGTCCGCCGCATTAGGCCGTGCAATGACTGCATCGGTGATGATGGGAGCAATGCTAAAGGGTGAAAATAAACTTACCGTGAAAATAGATGGCGGTGGTCCGATTGGGGTAATCTTAGTCGACAGCAACGCAAAGGGACAAGTTCGCGGCTATGTGACCAACCCTCAAACGCATTTTGACTTGAATCAGCACGGTAAGCTTGATGTAGCACGTGCTGTCGGAACAAATGGAACACTTTCCGTTGTAAAAGACCTTGGACTAAGAGAGCATTTTTCCGGTCAAACAGAATTAATTTCAGGAGAGCTTGGAGAGGACTTCACTTATTATCTTGTATCTTCCGAGCAGGTGCCTTCTGCTGTCGGAGTGGGTGTACTTGTTAATCCTGATAACACGATTCTTTCAGCTGGAGGTTTCATCATTCAACTTTTACCAGGAACGTCTGAAGAGACAATTACATTGATTGAAGAGAAAATCAATAATATGACCCCTGTTTCCAAGTTGATTGAAAGAGGCCTAACGCCGGAAGAACTTTTGACAGAAATCCTTGGAGAAGGAAATGTCAAAGTACTAGAAACCATGCCGATTGAATTTAAATGTACATGCTCAAAAGAGCGCTTTGAACAAGCGATCATTTCTTTGGGAGAAAAGGATATTACAGAAATTATCGAGGAAGATGGTCAAGCAGAAACACACTGTCATTTCTGTAATGCAAAGTATCTTTTCAGCAAAGAAGAATTAGAGGCAATGAGGGAGCAAGTTAAAGGCTAGGGGGCACATATGAACGAAAAGCGGAGATTAAAACAAAAGTGGGTATGGAATATCATCTTTGGTCTCGTGATTATCAATTGCCTCACACTAGCTGTAGTGGCGAAACAGGCTTTTTCCTTGAGAGAAGCAGCTGATGCAAGTGCATTTGTGAACGGTCAGGCGAATATAGTTGCAACGGTAGGCGATACGGTCATCACGAGAAAAGATATGTTAGAGGAACTTGAAGGCATGTATGGGCAGGAAATGCTCACAAAAATGGTTAATAATGAAGTGGTCAAGCAAATTGCGAAGAAATACAAGGTGACGGTTTCAGAACAGTCGGTCGACAGAGAATGGAAGATGATCAAAACGATGTACAGCCGTTCCCCTTTGCATACAAATACTTCTGAAGAGCTGGTGAAGGACCAAATTCGTTCCAGTTTATTGCTCGAAGAACTGCTTGTAAAGGATGTCAACATACCAGATGCGGAGCTTGAAAGTTATTATCAAGAAAACAAGCAGCTTTATACGATTGAGGACTCTTTTCATCTCTCACATATTATCGTAGAGACGAAAGATGAGGCAGAGGCTGTTGTAAAAGAATTAGAGGATGGATCCAATTTTACGTCTCTTGCGATGGAAGTCTCAACGGATGAGTTGACAGCAAATCAAGGAGGCGACCTTGGGTTTTTAACACATGAATCGCAAGTTTATCCGAATGTCTATATGACGGAAGCTGCAAACTTAAAAGAGAAAACGTGGAGCGATCCAATTTCTGTTGATGAAAAGTACGCCATCATCTACCTTCATGAAAAAATGAACGGAGTCACATATTCTTTTGATGAAGTAAAAGATCAGATTCGACGACACCTTGCGATGGAACACATGGACGGTTCAGTGGATGCGTCCATATTCTGGGACGAGGTTGGTGTGGAGTGGAACCTGCCGTCTGCACAATAGGTCGAACCAAATAAATTGACAATTCAGATTTAATGGTGTTAAATGGGATTAATCCGACAAAAACACTAAGTTTTAAAGACAGGGGGAAAAATAATGGTACGAGTAGCAAATTCTATTGATGAGTTAGTCGGGAAGACTCCCGTCGTAAAGCTGAATCGAATTGTAGAAGAAGATATGGCTGATGTGTATTTGAAGCTTGAATTCATGAATCCGGGCAGCAGTGTAAAAGACCGTATTGCCCTAGCAATGCTTGATGCTGCGATAGAAGACGGTAAATTAAAAGAAGGCGACACAATCATTGAGCCTACTAGCGGAAATACCGGGATCGGACTAGCAATGATTGCGGCAGCTAAAGGGCTGAAGGCTATTCTAGTCATGCCTGAGACGATGAGCTTGGAGAGAAGAAATCTCCTTCGTGCATATGGAGCAGAACTGGTACTTACACCAGGTCCGGAAGGTATGGGTGGAGCGATCCGAAAAGCGGAAGAATTGGCTAAGGAAAAAGGGTTATTCATGCCCCAGCAGTTCAATAATCCGGCAAACCCTGAGATTCATCGTAACACGACAGGAAAAGAGATTGTCGAGCAATTCAGCGACGGTCTTGATGCCTTTGTTTCTGGTATCGGAACAGGTGGTACCATCACAGGTGCCGGCGGGGTCTTAAAGGAAGCATTCCCCGGCATTAAGATTGTGGCGGTGGAGCCGGCTGATTCCCCGGTGCTTTCCGGCGGTAAACCAGGGCCCCACAAAATTCAGGGAATCGGTGCAGGGTTTGTTCCTTCTATCTTGGATACAAACATCTACGATCAAGTAATTACCGTGAAAAATGAAGAAGCGTTTGAATATGCACGCCTTGCCGCTAAACGTGAAGGGTTGCTTGGAGGTATCTCCTCAGGAGCTGCTATTTCCGCGGCTTTACAAGTGGCCAAAGAGCTGGGTAAAGGGAAAAAGGTGCTGGCCATTATCCCTAGTAACGGGGAACGCTATTTAAGCACACCATTATATCAATTTGAAGAATAGGTTATCTTAAGGGGAACAGTTTGTTGAGCTGTTTCCCTTTTCTTTTTATCGTGCATCAGAGTGTAATTTTCATGTAATATAAAGGTAGTATGCAATTTAGGAGCGTGACAGCAAGAATGCAAAAGGTGCCTGTTGGAATGAAGCTAACGTTAAATGAAGATCAATGGTTTGCAAAATATAAAACACTTGCGAAGGACAAGCCATATCATGTCCTGTTAGAGAGTGGTCGTGGGGGAAGATATCATATTATCGGGCTAGATCCAATCGCCTCCGTGCAAGGAAAAGGAAAAGAGCTGCACATCGATTATCTTGATGGCAAAAAAGAAAAGAGAAGCGGCAATCCTTTAATGTTATTACAAGAGGTCATCTCTGAGCGATCTATTCAAAAACTACAAGGTTTTCCTGACTTTACAGGCGGAGCGATTGGTTATCTGACCTACGATTGCGTCAGATACATTGAGCGTTTGCCCGAAATCGCGGAGGATGACCTCGCATTGCCTGACCTTTATTTCTTGTTATTTGATGATGTGTTTGTCTATGACAAAGAAGAAAGTGTGCTCTATTTGATTAGCCATGCTGATGTGGGACAGGAAGAGGCAGCTAAAACTCGCCTGGAACTATATAAAAGGCAATGGGAAAAGCAAGTGGAAAAAGCAGTCTATCCGTATACACCAGAAAGGCAGCCGGTCGACAACAGAGAGGTCTCTTTTACAGAAGAGGATTTCATAAAAGCTGTGAAAAAGGTTCAAGCATATATTGCTCAAGGTGATGTCTTTCAAGTGAATCTTTCGGTCAGACAGGGAGAACCCCTCATGACACATCCAATGGAAGTTTACTCGTCTTTGAGAAAAATCAACCCTTCTCCATATATGGGATACTTGCAATTCCCCGATTTCCAGCTGGTCAGCGGTTCCCCTGAACTTTTAGTAAAGAAAAAGGGCGATGTGGTAAGTACAAGGCCGATAGCAGGCACAAGATCCCGCGGGATGACGGATGAAGAAGACCGCAGGCTTGCACAAGAGCTGATAGATAATGAGAAAGAGCGTGCCGAACATGTCATGCTGGTGGACTTGGAGAGGAATGACCTGGGCCGGGTCTGCGAATACGGCACGGTGGAAGTGAATGAATTCATGGCGATTGAAAAATATTCACATGTCATGCATATCGTGTCCAATGTCCAGGGAGTGTTGAAAGAAGGAAAAAACATTTCCGATATCATCGAGGCGACCTTCCCGGGCGGAACCATAACAGGTGCCCCAAAGGTGAGGACGATGGAGATCATAGAAGAGCTTGAGCCGGTAAGGCGTTCTGTATATACTGGTTCCATAGGGTGGATCGGCTATGATGGGGAAATGGAACTCAACATCTCCATCCGGACGATGATTGCCAAAGACGGCATGGCCTATGTGCAGGCCGGCGCCGGAGTGGTCATTGATTCCGTGCCGAAGCGGGAATATAAAGAGTCCTTAAAGAAAGCCGCGGCCCTATGGAAAGCAAAAGAGCTGAGTGAAGAAGAGTTAAAAAAACGAGCAGAGGTGAGAGTATGATTTTAATGATCGATAACTATGATTCATTTACGTACAATTTGGTGCAATACTTAGGGGAGCTTGGAGAGGAATTGGTGGTAAAGCGTAATGACGAAATTACCATTGAGGAAATAGAAGCGCTCAACCCTGAATTTTTGATGATATCTCCTGGTCCTTGTTCACCGAATGAGGCGGGAATTAGCTTAGAAGTAATCAAGCATTTTGCCGGCAAGAAACCTATTTTTGGCGTGTGCCTTGGACATCAATCCATTGCCCAGGTTTTTGGCGGAGACGTGATTCAGGCGGAAAGATTGATGCATGGGAAGACATCTGAGATGCATCATGATGAAAAAACGATTTTCCGTACACTGCCAAACCCTTTTGTTGCGACGAGATACCATTCTTTGATCGTGAAAAAAGAAACACTTCCGGAATGCTTTGAGATAACAGCATGGACAGATCAAGATGAAATAATGGCCATCCGCCATAAAGAGCTGCCGATTGAAGGAGTTCAATTTCACCCGGAATCTATCATGACCTCAGTAGGAAAAGAATTATTGCGCAACTTCATTGCCGCCTACTCTACAAAAAAGGTATAACATGATTGTTTATAAGGATGGAAGTTGGCAACCGATAGAAGAGACAAATGTATCTGTAATGGATCACGGTTTTCTATACGGAGTGGGGCTTTTTGAAACATTCCGGACGTATAACGGCGTCCCGTACTTGTTTCATGATCACCTGAAACGTTTAAGGGACGGATTAGAGTCCGTCTATATAGAGTGGAGCCATACAGATGAACAGCTGCGGGAATTAGTAACAGAAGCTTTGGAGAAAAACGGGTTAACGGATGGTGTGATCCGTCTGAATGTTACTGCCGGCATCAGCAATTGGGGTCTTCCGACTGAAACGTACCGGGCCCCGTCCTTGCTGTTGTTCACAAGGCCTGTTCCTGAACACCATGCAGCGAGTAAAAATGCGGTGATTTTGAACCGGAGACGCAATACCCCTGAAGGTGATACAAGGTTAAAGTCTCACCACTACTTAAATAATCTTTTAGGTAAAAGGGAAATAGGGAACAGGCCGGATGTAGAAGGGATCTTTCTTACAGAGGAAGGGTTTGTAGCAGAAGGGCTTGTCTCCAATATCTTTTGGATAAAAGGGGGCACCGTCTATACCCCGAGCATTTCAACAGGGATCTTAAATGGGGTGACTAGAAAGTTCATCTTGCACTTATGCTCCCTAATCAACCTGGAAGTGAAGGAAGGGAAGTTCCCTCTAGAGGAACTTTTAGAAGCCGATGAGGTATTCATCACCAACTCCACCCAGGAAATAATACAGATTGCAAAACTTGATGACACAGTATTTCCCACGGTGAATTCATTGTGGCTCACTTGTCTGAAGGATTTGTATAAACAGAGTACAGAACAACAATTGATGTCCTATCAACAGGTAAAGAAGGTAGATTGGAAAAATGGGAAATACGAACTTATATCAAACGAAGCTGACATGTGGACCGTATAACTTGCCGCTGGGTGAAAAAACCTTAATCATGGGGATCTTGAATGCCACTCCCGATTCTTTTTCTGATGGAGGCAAATACAATGAAGTGCAAAAGGCGGTCCTGCGCGCAAAGGAACTTGTGGAGCAAGGTGCGGACATCCTGGATATTGGCGGGGAATCGACCAGGCCTGGCGCGGAGAAGGTGAGCCTTGAGCAGGAACTCGAACGGGTCATTCCGGTTATACAGGCTATTTCAAAAGAGGTGCAAGTTCCTATTTCCATCGACACCTATAAGGCGGAAGTGGCGAAACAGGCAATACAGGCAGGCGCCCACATCATCAATGACGTATGGGGGGCAAAGGGAGACCCTGACATGCCCGCTGTTGCGGCCGAGCTTCAAGTACCAATCATCCTTATGCAAAATCGGAAAGAGCGGGACTACTACCAATTGATTCCGGATATGATCAGCGACTTATTTGAGAGCATTACATTGGTCAAGCGTGCCGGGGTGAAGGATGAAAATATCATCTTGGACCCGGGGATAGGATTTGCTAAAACATATGAAGACAATATTAAAGTGATGCAAAAGCTCGACCATTTCCATACACTTGGATACCCGCTGCTGCTCGGTACGTCCAGAAAAAGATTTATCGGCCATGTGTTAGATCTTCCGGCCGAGGAAAGAATGGAAGGAACCGGGGCCACCGTGTGCCTTGGCATACAGAAGGGCTGCCACATTGTCCGTGTACATGATGTGAAAGAGATTGCACGTATGGCAAAGATGATGGATGCCATGCTTTTTGAAGGAGGGCCTACCTATCGATAAAATATATGTAAATCAGATGAAATTCTACGGATACCATGGCGTATTTCCGGAAGAAACGAAACTTGGCCAACGGTTTATGATTGATCTGACAGTAGAACTCGATTTATCCAAAGCGGGTAAAACGGATGACCTTACCCAGTCAGTGAACTATGCAGATCTATACAATACATGTAAAAAAGTAGTCGAGGGTGAAACGCACAAATTGGTGGAAACCGTTGCGGAGAGAATTGCAGAGGAGATTCTGTCGTCCTTTGAACGGATTAAAAGTTGTACCATTAAAGCAATCAAGCCGGATCCTCCAATTCCTGGACACTATGAATCTGTAGCAGTAGAAATTACGAGGGGTCGTTCTTAATGAATACAGCCTATATTGCCCTGGGGTCCAATCAAGGGAATCGTGCCGGGTACCTTGAGCAGGCCGTGCAGCAGATTAGGGAACATGACAAGATAACCTTAGAGAAGGAATCTTCCATCTACGAAACAGATCCTGTCGGCTTTACGGACCAGGACAAATTTTTAAATATGGTAATTAAAGTAAACACCGAGTTAACGCCTATTGATTTATTAAAGGTATTACAGGGATTCGAGCATTTTTTTGGTCGGAAAAGAGAGGTGCGCTGGGGTCCGCGTACTTTAGACCTTGACATTTTATTGTATAACCAAGAAAATATTGAAACAGAAGAGCTTATTATCCCGCATCCAAGAATGTGGGAAAGAGCTTTTGTTTTTGTTCCTTTAATGGAGATCGCAGAAAGTAAAGATCTGCCCATAGAGATAGATAGAAAAGAACTTCTTGCACAACAAGATAGAGAAGGGGTACATGTATGGAAGCCGAAAAGTGGGGAAGACGTATCCGGGCTTACCGAAAGCTAAAAGGATATACCCAAGAATCATTTGCAAAAAATCTTCATATATCAGTCTCTGTTCTAGGAGAAGTTGAACGGGGAAACCGCGTTCCTTCAGAAGAGCTTGTTCAGTCGATTGCCAAGGAACTGAATATTACTGTTGAGGAACTTGAACCACCAGAACTAACCAGAGAGGAGGTCAAAAACTGATGTTGAAAATCGGCGATATCACCATGAAAAACCAAGTGGTCTTAGCGCCAATGGCAGGAGTATGTAATGCCGCGTTCCGCCTGACGGTGAAAGAATTCGGAGCGGGCCTTGTCTGTGCCGAGATGGTAAGTGACAAAGCGATTCTCTATAAAAATGCCAAAACGATGGGCATGCTTTATATTGATGAGCGCGAGAAACCACTAAGTCTGCAAATCTTTGGAGGCGAGAAGGATACGCTTGTGGAAGCGGCGAAGTTCGTGGACAAAAACACCACAGCAGACATTATTGATATCAATATGGGTTGCCCGGTACCTAAGATCGTCAAGTGTGACGCAGGTGCAAAATGGCTGCTTGATCCGAACAAAATCTATGAGATGGTGGCAGCTGTTGTAGATGCAGTCGACAAGCCTGTTACGGTTAAAATGCGCACCGGGTGGGACGAAGATCATATCTTTGCCATTGAAAATGCCCGTGCCGTTGAACGAGCAGGGGGGCAAGCGGTAGCGGTCCATGGCCGTACTAGAGTCCAAATGTATGAGGGACATGCAGACTGGGACATCATCAAGCAGGTAAAAGAGTCTGTCAACATCCCTGTCATCGGAAACGGAGACGTTCAAACTCCTCAGGATGCAAAAAGAATGCTGGAGGAAACGGGAGTCGACGGTGTCATGATCGGTCGCGCGGCACTCGGAAACCCTTGGATGATCTACAGTACGGTACAGTACTTGGAAACAGGAAAGCTTGTCGGGGAACCATCTGTTCGTGAAAAAATGGACGTGTGTAAGCTGCACCTTGATCGTCTTATCGACCTCAAAGGAGAAAATACAGCAGTGCGCGAAATGCGCAAACATGCCGCGTGGTATCTAAAAGGCATCCGCGGCAACGCATTAGTTCGTAACTCCATTAATGAATGCAACACAAGAATGGATCTTGTAAGTTTGCTTGATAACCTTGTGGAAGAATCTGAGGAAAAAGAAGCAATGGCTTCGCAAGTGATCTAAGCGACGCTAGGCGACTGTACCCCAAAAACTCGTTTGAACTGCCAGTAAGTTACTACTGGCAGTTTTAGCTTTATTTATAGTTGGAAAGTCTATATGATAGATAAAAGAAAAGCTGCTACATAATGGAGTAGATAAATTACTAGTTGGAGTTGAATGAAATGAGTCAAGAAGAATTAAACTTGAATGACCAGTTGATGGTTAGGAGAGAAAAATTACAAAAACACCGCGATAAAGGATTAGATCCGTTCGGAGCTAGATTTGAGCGCACAAATGATTCCAAAGAACTGATTAACCAGTACGGAGAAATCGAAAAAGAACAATTGGACGAGCAGGAAATTGCAGTAACACTTGCCGGGCGCATCATGACAAAGCGCGGCAAAGGAAAAGCGGGCTTTGCGCATATCCAGGACCTTACCGGCCAAATCCAACTATACATCCGTAAAGATGCTGTAGGAGATGAAGCGTACGAAATCTTCAACTCAGCAGATATCGGCGACATCGTCGGAGTAACAGGTTTTGTTTTCAAAACAAAAGTAGGCGAGCTTTCTATTAAAGCAACTTCTTTTGAATTGCTTACAAAAGCATTGCGCCCGCTGCCTGAGAAGTACCACGGACTTAAAGATGTGGAACAGCGTTACCGTCAACGCTATCTAGATCTAATCACAAACCCAGAGAGCAGAGAAACATTCATTGCTCGCTCTAAGATTATCCAAGCGATGCGCCGTTATTTGGACGACCATGGCTACCTAGAAGTCGAAACACCAATGATGCACTCCATCGCCGGTGGAGCTTCAGCACGTCCGTTTATCACACATCACAATACATTAGATATGACGTTATACATGCGTATTGCGATTGAGCTTCATCTAAAACGCCTGATTGTCGGTGGTTTAGAGAAAGTTTATGAAATCGGGCGTGTATTCCGTAACGAAGGTGTATCCACTCGACATAATCCTGAATTCACCATGATTGAACTATATGAAGCGTACGCTGACTATAAAGATATTATGAGCCTGACAGAGAACCTTGTAGCTCACATTGCCAAGGAAGTCTTAGGCAGCACGAAGGTTCAGTATGCCGACAGCGAAATTGATCTGACACCTGAGTGGAAGCGACTGCACATGGTAGACGCAGTTAAGGAAGCAACAGGCGTAGACTTCTGGCAGCAGATGACTGATGAGGAAGCGCGTGCTCTTGCAAAAGAACATGGCATTCAAATTACAGAACATATGCAGTTCGGTCATATCTTGAACGAATTCTTTGAGCAAAAAGTAGAAGAGACGCTTATTCAACCTACATTCATCTATGGACACCCAGTGGAAATCTCTCCACTAGCTAAGAAGAATGCAGAAGACCCGCGTTTCACAGATCGTTTTGAATTGTTCATCGTTGGCCGTGAGCATGCAAATGCCTTCACAGAGCTTAACGATCCAATCGATCAAAAAGAGCGTTTCGAAGCGCAGCTTAAAGAAAAAGAGCAAGGTAATGACGAAGCACACGAAATGGATCACGACTTCATCGAGGCACTTGAGTACGGTATGCCGCCAACAGGTGGACTTGGAATCGGAATCGACCGTCTTGTTATGTTATTGACAAACTCTCCTTCTATTAGAGATGTATTGTTATTCCCGCAAATGAGACACCGTTAATTCTATATAGTAACGCCGCGCTGCGAATAAGCAGCGCGGCGTTTTTGTTAAGGCTTGACGATTAATGGTGGCCATTTAATTAAGGTGGAAACACGCACTGAATAATGAGACTATTACAACATTACCATTTAACGAAAATAATCGAAAAAACCTATTGCCTTTGTATTCTAGCGATGGTATATTAATATTCGTTGTCACAAACGACATCGTTTCTTCCGAAAAAAAGAAATGAAAAAAGTTGTTGACACAAACCAATTGATTTGGTAAGATAATAAAGTCGCCTTGAGAGAGACGACAGAGTAAATGATCTTTGAAAACTAAACAAAACAACAGCGTCATAACGTCGGTTCTACGGAACACGATAAAATGATTTAAGTAACACAAGCTAGCAAATTTTGAGCAAAAGCTCAGACTCTTTATTGGAGAGTTTGATCCTGGCTCAGGACGAACGCTGGCGGCGTGCCTAATACATGCAAGTCGAGCGGACCTTTTAAAAGCTTGCTTTTGAAAGGTCAGCGGCGGACGGGTGAGTAACACGTGGGCAACCTGCCTGTAAGACTGGGATAACTTCGGGAAACCGGAGCTAATACCGGATAATATAAGGAACCTCCTGGTTCTTTATTGAAAGATGGTTTCGGCTATCACTTGCAGATGGGCCCGCGGCGCATTAGCTAGTTGGTGAGGTAACGGCTCACCAAGGCAACGATGCGTAGCCGACCTGAGAGGGTGATCGGCCACACTGGGACTGAGACACGGCCCAGACTCCTACGGGAGGCAGCAGTAGGGAATCTTCCACAATGGACGAAAGTCTGATGGAGCAACGCCGCGTGAGCGATGAAGGCCTTCGGGTCGTAAAGCTCTGTTGTTAGGGAAGAACAAGTGCGAGAGTAACTGCTCGCACCTTGACGGTACCTAACCAGAAAGCCACGGCTAACTACGTGCCAGCAGCCGCGGTAATACGTAGGTGGCAAGCGTTGTCCGGAATTATTGGGCGTAAAGCGCGCGCAGGTGGTCCTTTAAGTCTGATGTGAAAGCCCACGGCTCAACCGTGGAGGGTCATTGGAAACTGGGGGACTTGAGTGCAGAAGAGGAAAGTGGAATTCCAAGTGTAGCGGTGAAATGCGTAGAGATTTGGAGGAACACCAGTGGCGAAGGCGACTTTCTGGTCTGTAACTGACACTGAGGCGCGAAAGCGTGGGGAGCAAACAGGATTAGATACCCTGGTAGTCCACGCCGTAAACGATGAGTGCTAAGTGTTAGAGGGTTTCCGCCCTTTAGTGCTGCAGCTAACGCATTAAGCACTCCGCCTGGGGAGTACGGTCGCAAGACTGAAACTCAAAGGAATTGACGGGGGCCCGCACAAGCGGTGGAGCATGTGGTTTAATTCGAAGCAACGCGAAGAACCTTACCAGGTCTTGACATCCTCTGACACTCCTAGAGATAGGACGTTCCCCTTCGGGGGACAGAGTGACAGGTGGTGCATGGTTGTCGTCAGCTCGTGTCGTGAGATGTTGGGTTAAGTCCCGCAACGAGCGCAACCCTTGATCTTAGTTGCCAGCATTCAGTTGGGCACTCTAAGGTGACTGCCGGTGACAAACCGGAGGAAGGTGGGGATGACGTCAAATCATCATGCCCCTTATGACCTGGGCTACACACGTGCTACAATGGACGGTACAAAGGGCAGCAAAACCGCGAGGTCGAGCCAATCCCATAAAACCGTTCTCAGTTCGGATTGCAGGCTGCAACTCGCCTGCATGAAGCCGGAATCGCTAGTAATCGCGGATCAGCATGCCGCGGTGAATACGTTCCCGGGCCTTGTACACACCGCCCGTCACACCACGAGAGTTTGTAACACCCGAAGTCGGTGGGGTAACCTTTTGGAGCCAGCCGCCTAAGGTGGGACAGATGATTGGGGTGAAGTCGTAACAAGGTAGCCGTATCGGAAGGTGCGGCTGGATCACCTCCTTTCTAAGGAATGTACGCTTGTTGTTTTGTTTAGTTTTGAGAGAGCATTCTCTCATTTTAGATAAATCTTCGGATTTATCGAAGTTGTTCCTTGAAAACTAGATAATGTAACTAATATCAAGATATTCACAAAATATCGTTCATCTTAGTAATTTTCTTTATAGATATCATCGCTGATATCGACACATGACCATATTGGTCAACGGTTAAGTTATTAAGGGCGCACGGTGGATGCCTTGGCACTAGGAGCCGATGAAGGACGGGACTAACACCGATATGCTTCGGGGAGCTGTAAGTAAGCTTTGATCCGGAGATTTCCGAATGGGGAAACCCACTGCTCGTAATGGAGCAGTATCCTTATCTGAATACATAGGGTATGGAAGGCAGACCCGGGGAACTGAAACATCTTAGTACCCGGAGGAAGAGAAAGCAAACGCGATTTCCTGAGTAGCGGCGAGCGAAACGGAATTAGCCCAAACCAAGAGGCTTGCCTCTTGGGGTTGTAGGACACTCAACATGGAGTTACAAAGGAACGGGGTAAATGAAGCGATCTGGAAAGGTCCGTCATAGAAGGTAAAAACCCTGTAGTTGAAACTTCGTTCCCTCCTGAGTGGATCCTGAGTACGGCGGGACACGAGAAATCCCGTCGGAAGCAGGGAGGACCATCTCCCAAGGCTAAATACTCCCTAGTGACCGATAGTGAACCAGTACCGTGAGGGAAAGGTGAAAAGCACCCCGGAAGGGGAGTGAAATAGATCCTGAAACCGTGTGCCTACAAGTAGTTAGAGCCCGTTAATGGGTGATAGCGTGCCTTTTGTAGAATGAACCGGCGAGTTACGATTACGTGCAAGGTTAAGTCGATGAGACGGAGCCGTAGCGAAAGCGAGTCTGAATAGGGCGCATGAGTACGTGGTCGTAGACCCGAAACCAGGTGATCTACCCATGTCCAGGGTGAAGTTCAGGTAACACTGAATGGAGGCCCGAACCGACTCACGTTGAAAAGTGAGCGGATGAGGTGTGGGTAGGGGTGAAATGCCAATCGAACCTGGAGATAGCTGGTTCTCTCCGAAATAGCTTTAGGGCTAGCCTCATGTGTTAGAGTCTTGGAGGTAGAGCACTGATTGGACTAGGGGTCCTCATCGGATTACCGAATTCAGTCAAACTCCGAATGCCAAAGACTTATCCATGGGAGTCAGACTGCGAGTGATAAGATCCGTAGTCAAGAGGGAAACAGCCCAGACCGCCAGCTAAGGTCCCCAAGTATACGTTAAGTGGAAAAGGATGTGGAGTTGCTTAGACAACCAGGATGTTGGCTTAGAAGCAGCCACCATTTAAAGAGTGCGTAATAGCTCACTGGTCGAGTGACTCTGCGCCGAAAATGTACCGGGGCTAAACGTATCACCGAAGCTGCGGACTGTTCTTACGAACAGTGGTAGGAGAGCGTTCTAAGGGCGTTGAAGCTAGACCGTAAGGACTGGTGGAGCGCTTAGAAGTGAGAATGCCGGTATGAGTAGCGAAAGAAGGGTGAGAATCCCTTCCACCGAATGCCTAAGGTTTCCTGAGGAAGGCTCGTCCGCTCAGGGTTAGTCGGGACCTAAGCCGAGGCCGAAAGGCGTAGGCGATGGATAACAGGTTGATATTCCTGTACCACCTCCACTCCGTTTGAGCAATGGGGGGACGCAGAAGGATAGGGTAAGCGCGCTGTTGGATATGCGCGTCTAAGCAGTAAGGCTGAGAAGTAGGCAAATCCGCTTCTCATTAAGGCTGAGCTGTGATAGCGAGGGAAATATAGTACCGAAGTTCCTGATTTCACACTGCCAAGAAAAGCCTCTAGCGAGGAGTATGGTGCCCGTACCGCAAACCGACACAGGTAGGCGAGGAGAGAATCCTAAGGTGAGCGAGAGAACTCTGGTTAAGGAACTCGGCAAAATGACCCCGTAACTTCGGGAGAAGGGGTGCTCTGTTAGGGTGTTAAAGCCCGAGAGAGCCGCAGTGAATAGGCCCAGGCGACTGTTTAGCAAAAACACAGGTCTCTGCGAAGCCGTAAGGCGAAGTATAGGGGCTGACGCCTGCCCGGTGCTGGAAGGTTAAGGGGAGAGGTTAGCGCAAGCGAAGCTTTGAACCGAAGCCCCAGTAAACGGCGGCCGTAACTATAACGGTCCTAAGGTAGCGAAATTCCTTGTCGGGTAAGTTCCGACCCGCACGAAAGGCGTAACGATCTGGGCACTGTCTCAACCAGAGACTCGGTGAAATTATAGTACCTGTGAAGATGCAGGTTACCCGCGACAGGACGGAAAGACCCCGTGGAGCTTTACTGTAGCCTGATATTGAATTTTGGTACAGCTTGTACAGGATAGGTAGGAGCCTGAGAAGCCGGAGCGCTAGCTTCGGTGGAGGCGTCGGTGGGATACTACCCTGGCTGTATTGAAATTCTAACCCGCAGCCCTTATCGGGCTGGGAGACAGTGTCAGGTGGGCAGTTTGACTGGGGCGGTCGCCTCCTAAAGAGTAACGGAGGCGCCCAAAGGTTCCCTCAGAATGGTTGGAAATCATTCGCAGAGTGTAAAGGCACAAGGGAGCTTGACTGCGAGACCTACAAGTCGAGCAGGGACGAAAGTCGGGCTTAGTGATCCGGTGGTTCCGCATGGAAGGGCCATCGCTCAACGGATAAAAGCTACCCCGGGGATAACAGGCTTATCTCCCCCAAGAGTCCACATCGACGGGGAGGTTTGGCACCTCGATGTCGGCTCATCGCATCCTGGGGCTGTAGTCGGTCCCAAGGGTTGGGCTGTTCGCCCATTAAAGCGGTACGCGAGCTGGGTTCAGAACGTCGTGAGACAGTTCGGTCCCTATCCGTCGTGGGCGCAGGAAATTTGAGAGGAGCTGTCCTTAGTACGAGAGGACCGGGATGGACGCACCGCTGGTGTACCAGTTGTCTTGCCAAAGGCATAGCTGGGTAGCTACGTGCGGACGGGATAAGTGCTGAAAGCATCTAAGCATGAAGCCCCCCTCAAGATGAGATTTCCTTTTACTTCGGTAAGTAAGATCCCTGAAAGATGATCAGGTAGATAGGTTCGAGGTGGAAGCGTGGCGACACGTGCAGCTGACGAATACTAATCGATCGAGGACTTAACCCAAATAAGTATCGAAATAAGTGAACGATATGAATATCTTGATAAGAACACATTATCTAGTTTTGAAGGATCAACCTTCAACTGAATATGTCTGGTAATGATGGCGAAGAGGCCACACCCGTTCCCATACCGAACACGGAAGTTAAGCTCTTCAGCGCCGATGGTAGTTGGGGGATCTCCCCCTGTGAGAGTAGGACGTTGCCAGGCATTTATATGGAGGATTAGCTCAGCTGGGAGAGCATCTGCCTTACAAGCAGAGGGTCGGCGGTTCGATCCCGTCATCCTCCACCATTTAGATTTTTTCATATAATGAAAATTAATCTTATGCCGGTGTAGCTCAGTTGGTAGAGCAACTGACTTGTAATCAGTAGGTCGTGGGTTCGACTCCTATCGCCGGCACCATCTTTCTTGACATAACGAAGTTATGGTCAACTAAATTGCATAATATCACTTTTATTACGTGCCATTAGCTCAGTCGGTAGAGCATCTGACTTTTAATCAGAGGGTCGAAGGTTCGAGTCCTTCATGGCACACCATTTATTTTGCGGGTGTGGCGGAATTGGCAGACGCGCTAGACTTAGGATCTAGTGTCTTTGACGTGGGGGTTCGAGTCCCTTCACCCGCATTGTAATTTTATATTAGCGGAAGTAGTTCAGTGGTAGAACACCACCTTGCCAAGGTGGGGGTCGCGGGTTCGAATCCCGTCTTCCGCTCCAACAGATTTGCCCTTGCCGGGGTGGCGGAACTGGCAGACGCACAGGACTTAAAATCCTGCGGTAGGTGACTACCGTACCGGTTCGATTCCGGTCCTCGGCACCAGAGTTTTTTACAGTAGTAAAATAACTTTCATCTATATGCGCCCGTAGCTCAATTGGATAGAGCGTTTGACTACGGATCAAAAGGTTAGGGGTTCGAGTCCTCTCGGGCGCGCCATTATCGGGGAGTAGCTCAGCTTGGTAGAGCACTTGGTTTGGGACCAAGGGGTCGCAGGTTCAAATCCTGTCTTCCCGACCAGTAGAAACTTTTATATTATGGGGCCTTAGCTCAGCTGGGAGAGCGCCTGCTTTGCACGCAGGAGGTCAGCGGTTCGATCCCGCTAGGCTCCACCAACAGAACTTTTGATTTAATGATCTTTGAAAACTAAACAAAACAACAGCGTCATAACGTCGGTTCTACGGAACACGATAAAATGATTTAAGTAACACAAGCTAGCAAATTTTGAGCAAAAGCTCAGACTCTTTATTGGAGAGTTTGATCCTGGCTCAGGACGAACGCTGGCGGCGTGCCTAATACATGCAAGTCGAGCGGACCTTTTAAAAGCTTGCTTTTGAAAGGTCAGCGGCGGACGGGTGAGTAACACGTGGGCAACCTGCCTGTAAGACTGGGATAACTTCGGGAAACCGGAGCTAATACCGGATAATATAAGGAACCTCCTGGTTCTTTATTGAAAGATGGTTTCGGCTATCACTTGCAGATGGGCCCGCGGCGCATTAGCTAGTTGGTGAGGTAACGGCTCACCAAGGCAACGATGCGTAGCCGACCTGAGAGGGTGATCGGCCACACTGGGACTGAGACACGGCCCAGACTCCTACGGGAGGCAGCAGTAGGGAATCTTCCACAATGGACGAAAGTCTGATGGAGCAACGCCGCGTGAGCGATGAAGGCCTTCGGGTCGTAAAGCTCTGTTGTTAGGGAAGAACAAGTGCGAGAGTAACTGCTCGCACCTTGACGGTACCTAACCAGAAAGCCACGGCTAACTACGTGCCAGCAGCCGCGGTAATACGTAGGTGGCAAGCGTTGTCCGGAATTATTGGGCGTAAAGCGCGCGCAGGTGGTCCTTTAAGTCTGATGTGAAAGCCCACGGCTCAACCGTGGAGGGTCATTGGAAACTGGGGGACTTGAGTGCAGAAGAGGAAAGTGGAATTCCAAGTGTAGCGGTGAAATGCGTAGAGATTTGGAGGAACACCAGTGGCGAAGGCGACTTTCTGGTCTGTAACTGACACTGAGGCGCGAAAGCGTGGGGAGCAAACAGGATTAGATACCCTGGTAGTCCACGCCGTAAACGATGAGTGCTAAGTGTTAGAGGGTTTCCGCCCTTTAGTGCTGCAGCTAACGCATTAAGCACTCCGCCTGGGGAGTACGGTCGCAAGACTGAAACTCAAAGGAATTGACGGGGGCCCGCACAAGCGGTGGAGCATGTGGTTTAATTCGAAGCAACGCGAAGAACCTTACCAGGTCTTGACATCCTCTGACACTCCTAGAGATAGGACGTTCCCCTTCGGGGGACAGAGTGACAGGTGGTGCATGGTTGTCGTCAGCTCGTGTCGTGAGATGTTGGGTTAAGTCCCGCAACGAGCGCAACCCTTGATCTTAGTTGCCAGCATTCAGTTGGGCACTCTAAGGTGACTGCCGGTGACAAACCGGAGGAAGGTGGGGATGACGTCAAATCATCATGCCCCTTATGACCTGGGCTACACACGTGCTACAATGGACGGTACAAAGGGCAGCAAAACCGCGAGGTCGAGCCAATCCCATAAAACCGTTCTCAGTTCGGATTGCAGGCTGCAACTCGCCTGCATGAAGCCGGAATCGCTAGTAATCGCGGATCAGCATGCCGCGGTGAATACGTTCCCGGGCCTTGTACACACCGCCCGTCACACCACGAGAGTTTGTAACACCCGAAGTCGGTGGGGTAACCTTTTGGAGCCAGCCGCCTAAGGTGGGACAGATGATTGGGGTGAAGTCGTAACAAGGTAGCCGTATCGGAAGGTGCGGCTGGATCACCTCCTTTCTAAGGAATGTACGCTTGTTGTTTTGTTTAGTTTTGAGAGAGCATTCTCTCATTTTAGATAAATCTTCGGATTTATCGAAGTTGTTCCTTGAAAACTAGATAATGTAACTAATATCAAGATATTCACAAAATATCGTTCATCTTAGTAATTTTCTTTATAGATATCATCGCTGATATCGACACATGACCATATTGGTCAACGGTTAAGTTATTAAGGGCGCACGGTGGATGCCTTGGCACTAGGAGCCGATGAAGGACGGGACTAACACCGATATGCTTCGGGGAGCTGTAAGTAAGCTTTGATCCGGAGATTTCCGAATGGGGAAACCCACTGCTCGTAATGGAGCAGTATCCTTATCTGAATACATAGGGTATGGAAGGCAGACCCGGGGAACTGAAACATCTTAGTACCCGGAGGAAGAGAAAGCAAACGCGATTTCCTGAGTAGCGGCGAGCGAAACGGAATTAGCCCAAACCAAGAGGCTTGCCTCTTGGGGTTGTAGGACACTCAACATGGAGTTACAAAGGAACGGGGTAAATGAAGCGATCTGGAAAGGTCCGTCATAGAAGGTAAAAACCCTGTAGTTGAAACTTCGTTCCCTCCTGAGTGGATCCTGAGTACGGCGGGACACGAGAAATCCCGTCGGAAGCAGGGAGGACCATCTCCCAAGGCTAAATACTCCCTAGTGACCGATAGTGAACCAGTACCGTGAGGGAAAGGTGAAAAGCACCCCGGAAGGGGAGTGAAATAGATCCTGAAACCGTGTGCCTACAAGTAGTTAGAGCCCGTTAATGGGTGATAGCGTGCCTTTTGTAGAATGAACCGGCGAGTTACGATTACGTGCAAGGTTAAGTCGATGAGACGGAGCCGTAGCGAAAGCGAGTCTGAATAGGGCGCATGAGTACGTGGTCGTAGACCCGAAACCAGGTGATCTACCCATGTCCAGGGTGAAGTTCAGGTAACACTGAATGGAGGCCCGAACCGACTCACGTTGAAAAGTGAGCGGATGAGGTGTGGGTAGGGGTGAAATGCCAATCGAACCTGGAGATAGCTGGTTCTCTCCGAAATAGCTTTAGGGCTAGCCTCATGTGTTAGAGTCTTGGAGGTAGAGCACTGATTGGACTAGGGGTCCTCATCGGATTACCGAATTCAGTCAAACTCCGAATGCCAAAGACTTATCCATGGGAGTCAGACTGCGAGTGATAAGATCCGTAGTCAAGAGGGAAACAGCCCAGACCGCCAGCTAAGGTCCCCAAGTATACGTTAAGTGGAAAAGGATGTGGAGTTGCTTAGACAACCAGGATGTTGGCTTAGAAGCAGCCACCATTTAAAGAGTGCGTAATAGCTCACTGGTCGAGTGACTCTGCGCCGAAAATGTACCGGGGCTAAACGTATCACCGAAGCTGCGGACTGTTCTTACGAACAGTGGTAGGAGAGCGTTCTAAGGGCGTTGAAGCTAGACCGTAAGGACTGGTGGAGCGCTTAGAAGTGAGAATGCCGGTATGAGTAGCGAAAGAAGGGTGAGAATCCCTTCCACCGAATGCCTAAGGTTTCCTGAGGAAGGCTCGTCCGCTCAGGGTTAGTCGGGACCTAAGCCGAGGCCGAAAGGCGTAGGCGATGGATAACAGGTTGATATTCCTGTACCACCTCCACTCCGTTTGAGCAATGGGGGGACGCAGAAGGATAGGGTAAGCGCGCTGTTGGATATGCGCGTCTAAGCAGTAAGGCTGAGAAGTAGGCAAATCCGCTTCTCATTAAGGCTGAGCTGTGATAGCGAGGGAAATATAGTACCGAAGTTCCTGATTTCACACTGCCAAGAAAAGCCTCTAGCGAGGAGTATGGTGCCCGTACCGCAAACCGACACAGGTAGGCGAGGAGAGAATCCTAAGGTGAGCGAGAGAACTCTGGTTAAGGAACTCGGCAAAATGACCCCGTAACTTCGGGAGAAGGGGTGCTCTGTTAGGGTGTTAAAGCCCGAGAGAGCCGCAGTGAATAGGCCCAGGCGACTGTTTAGCAAAAACACAGGTCTCTGCGAAGCCGTAAGGCGAAGTATAGGGGCTGACGCCTGCCCGGTGCTGGAAGGTTAAGGGGAGAGGTTAGCGCAAGCGAAGCTTTGAACCGAAGCCCCAGTAAACGGCGGCCGTAACTATAACGGTCCTAAGGTAGCGAAATTCCTTGTCGGGTAAGTTCCGACCCGCACGAAAGGCGTAACGATCTGGGCACTGTCTCAACCAGAGACTCGGTGAAATTATAGTACCTGTGAAGATGCAGGTTACCCGCGACAGGACGGAAAGACCCCGTGGAGCTTTACTGTAGCCTGATATTGAATTTTGGTACAGCTTGTACAGGATAGGTAGGAGCCTGAGAAGCCGGAGCGCTAGCTTCGGTGGAGGCGTCGGTGGGATACTACCCTGGCTGTATTGAAATTCTAACCCGCAGCCCTTATCGGGCTGGGAGACAGTGTCAGGTGGGCAGTTTGACTGGGGCGGTCGCCTCCTAAAGAGTAACGGAGGCGCCCAAAGGTTCCCTCAGAATGGTTGGAAATCATTCGCAGAGTGTAAAGGCACAAGGGAGCTTGACTGCGAGACCTACAAGTCGAGCAGGGACGAAAGTCGGGCTTAGTGATCCGGTGGTTCCGCATGGAAGGGCCATCGCTCAACGGATAAAAGCTACCCCGGGGATAACAGGCTTATCTCCCCCAAGAGTCCACATCGACGGGGAGGTTTGGCACCTCGATGTCGGCTCATCGCATCCTGGGGCTGTAGTCGGTCCCAAGGGTTGGGCTGTTCGCCCATTAAAGCGGTACGCGAGCTGGGTTCAGAACGTCGTGAGACAGTTCGGTCCCTATCCGTCGTGGGCGCAGGAAATTTGAGAGGAGCTGTCCTTAGTACGAGAGGACCGGGATGGACGCACCGCTGGTGTACCAGTTGTCTTGCCAAAGGCATAGCTGGGTAGCTACGTGCGGACGGGATAAGTGCTGAAAGCATCTAAGCATGAAGCCCCCCTCAAGATGAGATTTCCTTTTACTTCGGTAAGTAAGATCCCTGAAAGATGATCAGGTAGATAGGTTCGAGGTGGAAGCGTGGCGACACGTGCAGCTGACGAATACTAATCGATCGAGGACTTAACCCAAATAAGTATCGAAATAAGTGAACGATATGAATATCTTGATAAGAACACATTATCTAGTTTTGAAGGATCAACCTTCAACTGAATATGTCTGGTAATGATGGCGAAGAGGCCACACCCGTTCCCATACCGAACACGGAAGTTAAGCTCTTCAGCGCCGATGGTAGTTGGGGGATCTCCCCCTGTGAGAGTAGGACGTTGCCAGGCAAATTTATAGAAACCAGTGCTTATATGTTTAGGCGCTGGTTTTTTTGTGTTTTCTTTTAGAGATTGTGGGCGGAAAAATGACAGAATCCTTGGAAAAGAAGAGGTTTTGTCATCGTAGAGCGAGAACGGTGCCAAAACAGAGGAAACGAAGCTAACTTTGTCACCATTTCACGTGCAGACCCGATAGCAGACCCGATGAGTGTAGGGGGACCCCACCATCCCCACCTTCAAAAAACACCTACCTCAAACACCATCCACCCCACCCCACACCCGCCCCTATAAAACCTCTTTTGAACAATTTTGACCAATTGACGTTTAAACAACTCCCAAAAGTGGAATTCTGTTTGAGAGAGACCCGTTCACAAAGAAACTCCCTACATCCTAACACCGACACTACATAAATGGACGCACCTAAACCCAAAACGTACAGAATGACAGTTTTTAGCGAATGGTTATCTATTGAATTTTTTCAGAAGGTCTTATATATTTTACTTATAGTCAAAGATAGTCAAGGTCAGATAGGAGGATAGCATGAGAAACATATCTGATGTCATTGAGCAATATTTGAAACAGGTGTTGGAGGGGAGCAGGGAGAATTCTGCTGAGATCAAACGCAGTGAGATTGCAGATAAGTTTGAATGTGTGCCCTCTCAGATTAATTATGTGATAAATACTAGATTTACGATTGAACGAGGATATTTGGTGGAGAGCAAGCGTGGAGGCGGCGGTTATATAAGAATTATTAAAATTAAGCCGCATGACCATTTGCAATTGATCGACCAGCTTATAGATTTAATAGATATGAGAGTTTCCCAGGCGAGTGCGGAGGATGTTATCTTTCGGTTGGTGGAAGAGAAGGTGATTTCCGCCAGGGAGGCGAAGATAATGGTTAGTGTCATGGACCGCTCTGTCTTATATTTGGGCTTGCCTGAAAGAGATGAACTACGGGCTAGGATGTTAACGGCCATGCTGACTACACTGAAGTATCGGTAGGGGGGATAAAAATGGTATGCCAAGAATGTAATGAGCGTCCAGCTGCTTTGCATTTTACAAAAATTATTAATGGTGAAAAATCCGAGATTCATATATGTGAGCAATGTGCTCAAGAAAAAGGCAGTATGTCGATGTTTACTGGTGGATCAGGTTTTTCCATCAATAACCTGATTGCCGGGTTGTTGAATACGGAACAGGCAATTCCCAATCCTCAACACGAAGACCTTGAGCAGCGCAAGATTTTGCAGTGTGAGCGCTGTAAGATGACGTTTCCGCAGTTTACGAAAATTGGGCGGTTTGGTTGTTCGGAATGTTATCATACTTTTTCCGACAAGATGCAGCCAATTTTAAAAAGGCTGCACAGTGGAAACACGGTACATGCCGGGAAGATTCCGAAAAGAATCGGCGGGAGCATGCATGTGAGGAAAGAAATTGATGCGCTGAGAGAAGAATTACAAGAACTTATTTTACAGGAAGAATTCGAGAGTGCGGCGAATACTAGAGATAGAATCAGAGAATTGGAAAGACAATTAAGTGAAAAAAGAGAGGGGGAGCAGTAAATGTCTCTTGAACACTTTTTGAATAATGCGGTCAGTTCCTGGATGAAGCAGGAGGGCCCGGATTCAGATATCGTCCTTAGCAGCAGGGTAAGGCTAGCTAGAAATTTAGAAAAGATGCAGTTTCCGACAGTGTCGAGCAACGAGGAAGCGCAGCAGATTGTGGATATCATGAAACAGCATTTTGGAGAAATGAAGTTTCAGGATCTCGGGGAGCTGGAGTTTCTTCTTATGGAGGAATTGAATGCTTTAGAGAAGCGGGTGTTGGTAGAAAAGCACTTGATCAGTCCACAACTGGCGGAGGATTCGGCATTTGGAGCATGTTTGTTATCACCGAATGAAGAAGTGAGCATTATGATAAATGAGGAGGATCATATCAGGATTCAATGCTTGTTTCCCGGCCTGCAGTTGAATGAAGCGTTGCAGGTAGCCAATTCATTGGATGATTGGATAGAAGAAAAGATTGATTATGCGTTTGATGAAAAACGAGGATACTTAACGAGCTGCCCGACAAATGTGGGAACGGGGCTCCGCGCTTCGGTCATGATGCACTTGCCCGCACTGGTGCTGACGCAGCAGATGAACAGAATTGTTCCGGCAATTAATCAATTGGGATTAGTTGTTAGAGGAATTTATGGGGAAGGTAGCGAAGCTTTAGGAAACATCTTTCAAATTTCCAACCAAATGACACTCGGCAAGTCAGAAGAGGATATTGTACAGGACCTTATGGGTGTTGTGCAGCAACTTATTTCACAAGAGCGTTCTGCCAGGGAAGCATTAGTCAAAACTTCGAACATACAATTAGAAGATAGGGTATTTCGCTCATATGGATTATTGGCACACAGTCGTATCATGGAAACGAAAGAGGCGGCAAAATGTTTGTCGAATGTCCGGCTAGGTATAGATTTAGGCTATATCACCGACATTTCCAGATCAATTTTGAATGAATTAATGATATTAACTCAACCGGGCTTCTTGCAGCAATATGCTGGAGGGCCATTAAAGCCTAATGAAAGAGATGTTCGCAGGGCCAGCTTGATTCGGGAAAGAATGCGATTAAATAGATAAATTATTCGGGAGGCGAATGGATATGATGTTTGGTCGATTTACAGAAAGAGCTCAAAAAGTATTGGCATTGGCACAGGAAGAGGCATTGCGCCTAAGCCATAATAATATTGGAACAGAGCATATCCTGCTTGGACTGGTCAGAGAAGGGGAAGGGATTGCTGCAAAAGCATTGATCGCCCTTGGCTTAGGACCGGAAAAAATACAAAAAGAAGTAGAAAACCTCATTGGCAGAGGACAGGACAGTGGTCAGTCGATTCCTCACTACACGCCAAGAGCGAAGAAGGTAATCGAGCTATCCATGGATGAAGCGCGTAAACTTGGTCATTCCTATGTAGGAACAGAGCATGTATTGCTTGGCCTGATCCGTGAGGGAGAAGGGGTTGCGGCACGCGTATTGAACAACTTGGGAGTGAGCTTGAACAAGGCGCGCCAGCAGGTGTTACAACTGCTTGGAAGCAACGAGTCTTCCGGAGGACATCAGGGTGGTGCTTCTGCTAATGTGAACACGCCTACCCTTGATAGCCTGGCAAGGGACCTGACTGCGGTAGCACGGGAAGGCAGCTTGGATCCAGTTATCGGACGAAGCAAAGAAATTCAGCGTGTGATAGAAGTACTTAGCCGCAGAACGAAAAACAACCCTGTATTGATCGGGGAGCCTGGTGTAGGTAAAACGGCCATTGCTGAAGGACTTGCACAGCAAATCGTGAGCAATGAAGTTCCGGAAATCCTTCGAGATAAACGCGTGATGACACTCGACATGGGTACGGTTGTTGCTGGTACAAAATATCGTGGAGAGTTTGAGGACCGCTTGAAGAAGGTGATGGATGAGATCCGTCAAGCTGGTAACATCATTCTTTTCATTGACGAACTTCATACATTGATCGGTGCCGGTGGAGCGGAGGGTGCCATTGACGCATCCAACATCTTAAAACCATCCTTAGCGCGTGGAGAGTTGCAATGTATCGGTGCAACAACGCTTGATGAGTACCGTAAATATATCGAAAAAGATGCAGCACTTGAGCGCAGATTCCAGCCGATCACAGTAGATGAGCCGACAGCAGCTGAGTCCATTCAAATTCTGACAGGACTGCGCGACCGTTATGAAGCGCATCATCGTGTATCCATCACAGATGAAGCGATTGAGCAGGCGGTTAAACTTTCCGACCGTTACATTTCTGACCGCTTCCTGCCGGATAAAGCGATCGACTTGATTGATGAGGCAGGCTCAAAAGTACGTCTTCGTTCCTTCACCACTCCTCCTAACTTGAAGGAGTTAGAAGTGAAGCTGGAATCTGTTCGAAACGAAAAGGATGCTGCCGTGCAGAGCCAGGAGTTTGAAAAAGCTGCCTCTTTAAGAGATACAGAGCAGCGTCTTCGTGAACAACTAGAAGAAACGAAGAAAACGTGGAAAGAAAAGCAGGGACAAGAGAATTCTGAGGTGACAGTGGAAGATATTGCGATGGTTGTATCCAGCTGGACGGGAATTCCAGTATCAAAACTTGCACAAACAGAAACAGATAAACTGTTAAACATGGAATCTTTATTGCACTCCCGTGTTATCGGGCAGGATGAAGCGGTTAAAGCTGTATCGAAAGCCGTTCGCCGTGCACGTGCCGGCTTGAAAGATCCAAAGCGTCCGATTGGTTCCTTCATATTCCTTGGACCAACTGGGGTAGGTAAAACGGAGCTTGCAAGAGCACTGGCGGAATCTATCTTCGGTGATGAGGATGCAATGATCCGTATTGATATGTCCGAATACATGGAGAAGCATTCGACTTCCCGTCTTGTTGGTTCCCCTCCAGGATATGTCGGGTATGATGAGGGCGGCCAGTTGACGGAGAAAGTTCGCCGCAAACCGTATTCTGTTATTCTTTTAGACGAAATTGAAAAAGCACATCCTGATGTGTTTAATATTCTTTTACAAGTGTTAGAGGATGGCCGTCTGACAGATTCGAAAGGTCGTACAGTGGACTTCCGCAACACGCTTGTCATTATGACATCAAATGTTGGGGCAGACGCATTGAAGCGCAACAAATATGTCGGCTTTAATGTTCAGGATGAGAACCAGAACTATAAAGACATGAAAGGGAAAGTGATGGAAGAGCTGAAAAAGGCGTTCCGTCCGGAGTTCCTGAACCGTGTCGATGAAATGATTGTGTTCCACTCTTTAGAGAAAACACACTTAAAAGAAATCGTGACTCTGCTTTCCGAGCAGTTAACGAAACGTCTGAAAGAGCAGGATATCGATCTGGAGCTGACAGAAGCTGCGAAAGAGAAGATTTCAGAAGAAGGCTACGATCCGGAATACGGTGCAAGACCGTTACGCCGTGCCATCCAAAAGCATGTGGAGGATAAGCTTTCAGAAGAGCTGTTAAAAGGTAATATCGAGAAAGGCAAGAAAATCTCCTTGGATGTTGTAGACGGGGAATTTGTTGTCCGTGATGTGGAAATAGTAAAATAAGGTTGCTGGTCGTTTGCATGGCTGTATAGAAGTGGAGGTAAGCCCGTGATACAAGGGCTTTCCTCCTTTCTTGTATTTTCCAATAGTTTAGATTAGCGTAATTTATGTGAAATAAGGTATCATAAAAGAAGGAAAACAATGGTATTTTTATAACACTCTTTTCATAAAGATTATTGTTCATATAGAGAGGATTTTTGGATGGCAAAGCGTAAGACAAAGTTTATGTGTAAGGAATGCGGGTATGAGTCACCTAAGTGGATGGGGAAGTGTCCCGGGTGCAACGCGTGGAATACAATGGTGGAGGAACTAGAAGAGTCCAGAACGCCGAGGCGCGGTGGTTTTACGACCACTTCCTCAACATTGGCAAGAAAAGCAGAATCCATCACGAAAGTGGAGAATATTAAACAGTCAAGGATTTATACAGATATGGAAGAGTGCAATAGAGTGCTTGGAGGCGGATTAGTCCAAGGGTCGCTTGTACTGATCGGGGGAGACCCTGGCATCGGAAAGTCGACTTTATTGCTGCAGGTATGCTGTCAATTGGCATTAAAAAAACATCGTGTCCTATACATATCCGGGGAAGAATCTGTTCAACAGACAAAGCTGCGGGCAGATCGTTTAGGAGTACAGGCAGAAGAGTTGTTTGTTTTGTCAGAAACGGACTTTGAGCTTGTTGCAAAAGCGGTGGACGATGTACAGCCGACCTTGCTTGTTGTCGATTCCATTCAAACGGTTTACCACCCTGCTGTTACCTCCGCTCCAGGGAGTGTGTCGCAGGTCAGGGAGTGTACGGCTGAACTGATGAGGATTGCAAAGACAAAGAATATTGCCGTCTTCATCGTAGGGCATGTCACTAAAGAAGGATCTATCGCAGGACCGCGTCTTCTCGAACATATGGTAGACACGGTGTTATATTTTGAAGGAGAAAGACACCATACTTATCGTATTTTGCGTTCGGTGAAAAATAGATTCGGTTCGACGAATGAGATTGGTATTTTTGAAATGAAAGAAGAGGGTTTGACGGAAGTAAAGAACCCCTCAGAAATCTTTTTAGAAGAACGGTCAAAAGGAGCTGCAGGTTCCACAGTTGTAGCATCCATGGAAGGTACAAGGCCCGTATTGGTGGAAATCCAGGCATTGATCTCTCCAACAGGTTATGGAAATCCAAGAAGAATGGCGACAGGAATCGATCACAACAGGGTATCGCTTATTATGGCGGTACTTGAAAAAAGAGTCGGGCTGTTGCTTCAAAACCAGGATGCCTACTTGAAAGTGGCAGGAGGGGTAAAACTCGATGAACCGGCCATCGACCTCGCAGTAGCGGTCAGCATTGCTTCCAGCTTCCGCAATCAAACTTCTGAACCTACAGATGTGGTGATTGGCGAAGTAGGACTGACAGGTGAAATCAGACGGGTATCACGTATTGAACAACGCGTTCAAGAAGCGGCAAAGCTTGGATTCAAACGAGTGATCATACCGGCGAAAAACCTGGGAGGTTGGACCATACCGAAAGAGGTTAATGTCATTGGCGTTAACACCATCGAGCAGGCTCTTCAATATACTCTAGGGGGATAGAGATGGAAGAACAACGGCAGAAAGAAAAAATAATGGCAGATACGTTACAGTTTATTGCTCCCGGAACACCTATTCGGGAAGGGATCAACAATATTCTTCGTTCCCAAACCGGCGGACTTGTGGTCGTGGGATTCAATGATAAAGTGAAAGATATGGTAGATGGCGGTTTTTCGATCAATTGTCCATTCAGCCCTGCCTACGTATATGAATTGGCCAAAATGGATGGTGCCATCATCTTGAATGAAAAAGGGACGAAAATACTCTATGCCAATGCGCAATTAACACCCAATCCCACGATCATTTCCACTGAAACAGGAATGAGGCACCGAACAGCAGAACGTGTGGCGAAGCAGACGGGCTGTCTTGTTGTCGCCATATCTCAGCGCCGTAATGTCATTACCTTGTATAAAGGCGACTTCCGTTATGCGTTGCGTGATATCGGGGTTATTTTTACAAAAGCAAATCAGGCGATTCAAACATTGGAAAAATATAAAACCGTACTAGATCAAGGGATTACCAATCTTGGTGCTTTAGAATTTGAAGAACAGGTATCATTATCGGAACTTTTACAGGTGATACACCGTATAGAAATGGTACTACGAATTAAAAATGAAATACTAAGCTATATCAATGAACTTGGAACGGAAGGCAGACTAATTCGACTGCAAATGACGGAACTCCTTGCCCACATTGAAGAAGAGGCCATTCTCCTCATCAAAGATTATTGCATTGATAAAGAGATGGATGCGTTCATGATTCTAAGACGATTGCAGGAGTTGGCAAATACCGACCTATTAGATGATGCAGTTATTTTAAAGATGCTTGGGTATTCAGGGTTTATGAATCCGGACGAAATCGTCCTGCCAAGAGGTTATAGAGTATTGCATAAGATTCCGAGACTTCCACCGCTTGTCATCGAAAACCTTATCTGCAGGTTCTGGAATTTAAAGCAGATTCTGAACGCTACAGTGGAGGAACTAGATGATGTGGATGGGATTGGTGAGGTACGAGCCCGTAAAATCAAAGAGGGATTGAAACGAATACAAGATCAACTACAAATAGACCGACAAATGTAAGCCGTAAAATCAGGAATGTGACAAAATCCTTACAAAAGTAAATTAAAAGTTTTTTCGACGTTTTATTTAAAGGAAACTGTTTATAATGAATAAAGGGAGGTGAGGCAATGTTAAGGCGTACGGTTCAACTGTTCTTTTTAATTCTTGGCGGAACATTGGGGATCTTTTTTATTCCCGAGCTGTTTTCACTCTTGAATCTAGGGGATATCCCTTTTCTTACTAAGCCTTATACTGTTGCTATTTTAGGAGCAATTATATTTTTTATCCTTACTTTTTGGTTAGTGGATTATGTTGTAGGATTCATTAAATGGATTGAGGAATCTTTAGTGAAAGCGCCTGTTACCGATGTGTTATTTGGTAGTTTAGGACTGATTTTTGGACTTATTGTCGCTTATCTGGCAGTTATTCCTTTAGAGAGAATCCCATTTGTCAGCGCCATATTCCCTATTTTCATTACCATTCTATTAGGATATCTTGGTTTTCAAGTAGGCTTTAAAAAACGAGACGAATTGGTGAATTTATTTTCGATCTCCTCAAAATTCGGTAAGAAAAAATCAGTAGAAGATGACGAGTTGGATTTATCTTCAAAGAAGCTGAAAATCTTGGATACGAGCGTTATTATTGACGGCAGGGTTGCAGATATTTGCCAAACCGGCTTTCTGGAAGGGACCATCGTCATTCCGCGATTTGTTCTGGAAGAGCTTCAGCATATCGCCGATTCTTCTGATGTATTAAAACGAAATCGTGGTCGACGTGGGTTGGATATCCTAAACAGGATCCAAAAAGAATTAGCGATAAAAGTAGAGATATATGAAGGCAATTTTGAAGATATCCAGGAAGTGGATTCAAAGCTTGTGAAGCTGGCAAAATTGACCTCTGGTGTAGTCGTTACCAATGACTTTAACTTAAATAAAGTATGTGAGCTTCAAAGTGTGGAAGTGCTGAATATAAACGATCTTGCCAATGCAGTAAAGCCGGTCGTCCTTCCTGGTGAAGAGCTTACGGTACAAGTCATCAAAGACGGTAAAGAACATAATCAAGGTGTCGCGTACCTTGATGACGGTACCATGATTGTCGTGGAAGAAGGCCGTGATTATATCGGCAAGCACATTCAGGTATTAGTCACAAGTGTGCTTCAGACATCTGCCGGACGAATGATCTTTGCCAAGCCCAAACAACTAGAACGGGCAGCGTTATAAGTAAATAAGAGTAACCCTTACCCTCTTAAGCTCTGCTTAGAGGGTATAAGTTATTTTGTGCTAAAATTCAACACCCACGGGAGAGTATATAATGAACTATCAAGTAATCGTACTAGCAGCAGGACAGGGGAAACGGATGAAGGCAGGAAAAAACAAGCAGTTCATCGAGCTTGAGGGGAAACCTGTCATCATACATACCCTCTCCGTCTTTGAAGCGGATCCTTGGTGCAGTGAAATCAAACTAGTCATCAATGAAAAAGAAAAAGATATATTCAAAGAACTTTTACACCAATATCCAGTACAAAAAATAAAAGAAATGGTCATTGGTGGAGAAGAGCGGCAAGATAGCGTGTATAATGGGCTTACATCGTTTCAATCAGCAGAAATTGTACTGGTTCATGATGGAGCAAGGCCTTTTATTTCACAGGAAGTCATTCACCATCTAGTGGAAAAAGCGTCCAAAGAAGGGGCAGCTATTGTAGGGGTGCCTGTTAAAGATACAATTAAACGCGTCAGCAAGGCGGGAGTGGTGGAAGAAACGGTGGAACGGTCCAGCTTATGGTCCATTCAAACACCACAAGCTTTTCGTTATCCGGTCCTTAAAGAAGCCCATGAAAAAGCAAAAACAGAGAACTACTTAGGAACCGACGAAGCAAGTCTCGTAGAACGAATTCAAGTGCCGGTACACATCGTAGAAGGCGAATACGAAAACTTCAAACTAACCACACCCGAAGACCTAATCCTTGCAAAAGCTTTTTTACAAAAATAATTCTATGGAAATGTAACAGATTATATTAAGCCGTAAACCCCTGTAGATTGGAGTGCAAGGTGTGAAACTCCGGAGGGAGGTAGCGGTAGGTTGAGACCCCGCAACGAAGTGAGGAGGCTCAAGCACCGCCCCTCGGAAAGCGAACACCTGGAACGGAAATTTACAGGAGTTAATCAGACTATAAATACATATAAATGGAGAGGTGCACTATGTTTCGAATTGGACAAGGTTTTGACGTACATCAGTTTGCAGAAGGCAGACCACTAATAATCGGAGGCATCACCATCCCTTACGAAAAAGGACTACTCGGACACTCTGATGCCGACGTACTTTTACATACAATCTCTGACGCTTGCTTAGGCGCAATTGGAGAAGGGGATATCGGGAAACACTTCCCGGACACAGACCCAGCATTTAAAAATGCAGATTCCGCTGTTTTAATGGAACAAGTATGGGCAATAGTAAAAGAAAAAGGCTATACACTGGGGAACGTGGACTGTACCATCATTGCACAAAAACCAAAAATGGCTCCCCATATCGAACCGATGCGTAAAAGAATTGCCGAATTGCTAGAAGCGGACGTGGAACAGGTCAATGTAAAAGCCACCACCACCGAAAAACTCGGCTTCACCGGCAGAGAAGAAGGAATAGCCGCCCAAGCAGCCGTCCTATTACTAAAGAAATAGCTTTTGCCAACGGGATCTTTAGCTGGTGATTGGAGCAAATGGCGTAGACTCCAGCGGGAAAGTAGCGACAATGTTGAGACCCCGCAACGAAGTGAGGAGGCTCAAGGTCGCCCGCGGAAAGCGAAGCCATTTGCGGAAATCAACAGCGGCGTTATAAGAAAGCTATAGAAAGAAATAGATACGAATCCAACATTTTTATGTTAAAATAATGCTTAGTTTTAAAAACCGTCAGCGCCCGAAAGCCGACGGAAAATGGAGGTAACAAAACATGACAGTTCGTGTACGATATGCCCCAAGTCCAACAGGGCACTTACATATAGGAAATGCCAGAACCGCACTATTCAACTACCTGTTTGCACGCAGCCAAAACGGGAAATTCATTATCCGCATCGAAGATACAGACAAAAAGCGCAATATCGCAGGCGGAGAAGAAAGCCAGCTGAAATATTTGAAGTGGCTTGGCATGGACTGGGATGAAAGCGTCGATGTAGGTGGCGAATATGGTCCATACCGCCAATCAGATCGTAATGATATCTACACAAAATACTATAATGAGCTTTTGGAAAAAGGGCTTGCCTATAAATGTTATTGCACGGAAGAGGAACTGGAAGCGGAGCGCGAGGAACAGATTGCCCGTGGAGAGAACCCTAATTACTCCGGCAAGCACAGCAACTTAACCGAAGAAGAACAAAAAGCCTTTAAAGCAGAAGGAAGAGAACCAAGCATTCGCTTCCGCGTACCGAAAGGAAAAGAAATTAAGTTTCATGACATGGTAAAAGGAGACGTATCCTTTGAATCCGACGGCATTGGTGACTTTGTTATCGTGAAAAAGGACGGAACACCTACTTACAATTTCGCAGTGGCAGTTGATGATTACCTTATGCAGATTTCCCACGTCCTTCGTGGAGATGATCATATTTCGAACACGCCAAAACAAATCATGATCTTTGAAGCATTAGGCTGGGATGTTCCTGTGTTCGGTCACATGACATTGATTGTAAACGAAAGCCGCAAGAAATTAAGTAAACGTGATGAGTCCATCATCCAGTTTATTGAGCAATATGAGGAGCTTGGCTATCTGCCTGAAGCTTTGTTCAACTTTATTGCCTTACTTGGCTGGTCTCCAGTCGGCGAAGAAGAAGTCTTCTCCAAGGAGCAATTTATTGAAATCTTTGATACAGCACGTTTATCCAAATCACCAGCTGTATTTGATACAAACAAATTAACATGGATGAACAACCAATACATCAAAACAATGGACCTGGATCGACTTGTTGACATCTCCTTGCCGCACCTAGTAAAAGCAGGTCGTCTGGAAGAGTCGATGACAGAAGATCAGAAGGCTTGGGCAAAAGAACTTATCGGGCTTTACCAAGAGCAGATGAGCTTCGGAGCGGAAATTGTGGAGCTGACAGAAATGTTCTTCCAAACGCATATTGAATACGATGAAGAAGCAAAAGCTGTCCTGGCTGAAGAACAAGTACCGGAAGTAATGGTTGCCTTCCATAAGGAATTGGAAGAGATGGAGGACTTCTCTGTAGACAACATCAAAGCTGCAACGAAAGCTGTTCAAAAAGCAACTGGTCATAAAGGGAAAAAGCTGTTCATGCCAATCCGCGTGGCAACAACTGGCCAAACACACGGTCGTGACCTGCCGCAAACGATTCACCTATTAGGAAAAAAAACAGTTTTAGCGAGGTTGTCGAAGCTAATCGGTTAACATTTTCCGTAAAACATAATATGATAGAACTAACATATTTTTAAACGAGAAAACCATGATTGAATGTTGAAGAGGAGAGTAGAAAAGGTACATCCTTTCCAGAGAGAATCGCCATGGCTGCAAGCGATTCATGTGATGACTTTTTTGAAATGCACCTCCGAGTCTGTTGCTAAAAGGCCTTAAAGCCGAGTAAGTTACAGCGGCCACCTCCCGTTACGAGGCTTAAGTGGGGATAAGGGTCCTTATATAAGCACACCCATATCCAAACAGAGTGGAACCGCGCCATAAGCGTCTCTGTGTCAATGACACGGAGGCGTTTTTATTTTTGAAGAAATATTCATTGGAAAAAAGAAAGGAGGTTCACTCCATGTTTCGCAAACTAAAGGAAGACATTGAAGTGGTATTTGAACAAGATCCCGCTGCAAGAAATTATTTCGAAGTAATCCTAACCTACTCGGGTCTCCATGCCGTATGGGCCCACCGGATTGCGCACGCTTTTTTTAAACGGAAAATGTTCTTCATCGCAAGAGTCATCTCCCAAGTGAGCCGGTTTTTCACCGGAATAGAAATCCACCCAGGTGCCAAAATCGGCCGCAGATTTTTTATTGACCACGGAATGGGAGTTGTCATAGGAGAAACATGTGAAATTGGGAATAATGTTACTGTCTTCCAAGGAGTAACCCTCGGCGGTACCGGAAAAGAAAAAGGAAAACGCCACCCAACCATTCAAGACAACGCATTGATTGCAACGGGCGCCAAAGTATTGGGTTCCATCACAATCGGTGAAAACTCTAAAGTTGGAGCGGGATCTGTAGTCTTAAAAGATGTACCTGCCAACTCCACTGTTGTCGGCATTCCGGGGAAGATCGTCATTCAGGATGGAGTGAAGGTGAAAAGGGATTTAAATCATCACGAAATGCCAGATCCGACAGGTGACAGGTTTGTGGAATTGGAAAAACAAATTGCCCGCCTGCAAAATGAACTGCTACTTTTAAAAGAGAGGAAGAAAATAGATGACCATTCATCTTTTTAATACACTAACACGTCAAAAGGAAAAGTTCGTCCCGCTTGAAGAGGGCAAGGTCAAGATGTATGTGTGCGGACCGACCGTATATAACTACATCCATATCGGGAATGCAAGGCCGCCAATCGTGTTTGATACGGTTAGAAGATACTTAGAATACCGCGGCTACGAAGTGAACTATGTTTCTAACTTTACAGATGTGGACGACAAGCTGATCAAGGCTGCCAAGGAATTAGGAGAAGATGTACCGACCATTGCAGAACGGTTTATAGCGGCGTACCACGAAGACGTCTCTGCACTGGGTTGCAAACAAGCAACTGTTCACCCAAGAGTGACAGAAAGCATGGACATTATCATTGAATTTATTGAAGCATTGATTGAAAAAGGTTATGCCTATGAGTCCGGTGGAGATGTATATTACAGAACTCGCGAGTTTAAAGAGTATGGAAAGCTTTCACATCAACCGATTGAGGACCTTCAGCTTGGAACGCGTATTGAAGTGGGAGATAAGAAACAAGATGCGCTCGATTTTGTGCTTTGGAAAGCGGCAAAAGAGGGAGAAATCCATTGGGAAAGCCCATGGGGTAAAGGCAGACCTGGGTGGCATATCGAGTGCTCGGCAATGGCACGCAAATACCTAGGGGACACGATTGATATCCACGCAGGCGGCCAGGACTTGTCCTTCCCGCATCATGAAAATGAAATCGCCCAATCCGAGGCGCTGACAGGCAAGACATTTGCTAAGTATTGGCTGCATAATGGGTATATTAATATCGATAACGAAAAGATGTCCAAATCACTCGGTAACTTTGTGTTGGTTCATGACATTATCAAAAAGCATGATCCGCAATTGTTGCGTTTCTTTATGCTTTCCGTCCATTACCGTCATCCAATCAACTATAACGAGGAGCTGCTTCAAAGCACGAAAAACGGCCTTGAACGTATCCGAACCGCTTACGAAAACTTAAAGCACCGTTTGGACAATACAGCAGACCTTGCGACAGATGATGCCGAATGGCTACAAAAGGTAGAAGCGTTTAAAAATGAATTCATCAAAGTGATGGATGATGATTTTAATACAGCCAATGCTATTTCCGTACTGTTTGATATGGCGAAACAAGCCAACACTTACTTGAACGGGAAAAACACTTCTGAAAAAGTGCTACAGGCATTTACTTCTCAATTTGAAGAACTATTTTCCGTTATCGGTGTGTCCCTGACCGCAGAGGAAGAACTATTGGATGAGGAAATCGAAAGCTTGATCCAGCAGCGCATTGATGCAAGGAAAAACCGTGACTTTGCAAGAGCGGATGAGATTCGTGAAGAATTGAAAGCGAAAAATATCATCCTCGAAGATACTGCACAAGGCACACGATGGAAAAGAGGATAATAGCTGCAATGAGCAATACACAAGTAGATGCAAAGCAATTAAACAGTCTGGCGCTTGCCTATATGGGGGACGCGGTGTATGAAGGATACATCCGCCACCACCTTTTAAAATCCGGGAAGATTCGTCCAAATCAGTTGCATCGGGCCGCAACAAACTATGTGTCTGCGAAATCGCAGGCACATCTGCTTCATCAGCTGATGGATCGTGAATTTTTTTCCGAAGAAGAACAAGGTGTCATCAGACGGGGACGAAATGCGAAGTCCGGTTCGGTACCGAAAAATACGGATGTGCAGACATACCGTTACTCTACCGCATTTGAAGCGCTGATCGGCTATCATTATTTAAGTGAAGACATAGACCGCATGGAAGAAATCGTGTTTACCTGCATAGAACTGGTAGACAGCAAGAGAGGTGAATAGAGATGACAAAAGAATTCATTATGGGAAGAAACCCGGTGCTAGAGGCGCTTAAATCAAATAGAGAAATTAACAAGTTATGGATAGCAGAAGGTGGTCAAAAAGGCTCTATCCAACAGGTAATCGCTATGGCGAAGGAAGCGAATGTCCTCGTACAATTCGTGCCCCGCAAAAAGATTGACCAGATGGTCGAAGGAAATCATCAAGGAGTCGTCGCTTCTGTCGCTGCCTATGACTATGCAGAGCTTGATGATCTGTATAAAGCTGCAGAACAGCGAAACGAAGATCCATTCTTTCTCATTTTAGATGAAATAGAAGATCCGCATAACTTAGGTTCGATCATGCGTACAGCAGATGCAGTAGGGGCACATGGCATCATCATTCCTAAGCGCAGAGCGGTAGGCTTGACTGCAACGGTAGCAAAATCCTCCACAGGTGCCATTGAGCATATCCCGGTCGTGCGAGTGACCAATCTTGCCAGAACGGTGGACGAGCTGAAAGAGCGAGGACTTTGGATCTTCGGAACAGACGCAAAAGGAACCGTTGATTATACGAAAATGGATGGCTCCTTGCCGCTCGGGCTTATTATCGGCAGTGAAGGAAAAGGAATGGCCAGACTTTTAAAAGAAAAATGTGATTTCCTTGTCTCTTTACCGATGGTGGGAAAAGTTACGTCACTAAATGCATCTGTAGCAGCAAGTCTATTAATGTATGAGGTTTTCCGCAAAAGATTGTCGGCAGGAGAGTAAAGGAGAATGGATATTCTACTGGTAGATGGATATAACATTATCGGTGCGTGGCCGGAGCTGAGGGTCCTGAAAGATCAGGATCTGGCAATGGCCCGTGATATCCTTATTTCTAGAATGGCAGAGTACCAGGCGTATACAGGTTACAAGGTGATTATTGTCTTTGACGCGCATATGTCACAGGGAATAGAGACAAAGTACAAAAATCATCGCGTGGAAGTCATCTATACTCGTGAAAACGAAACAGCCGATGAACGAATCGAGAAACTTGCCATCAGCTTAAGTGACATTCGCACACAAATCCATGTGGCCACTTCTGACTTTACAGAACAATGGGCCATTTTCGGTCAAGGTGCATTGCGGAAATCAGCCCGTGAACTTCTGAACGAGTCAGACGCTATTGAAGCAAGAATAAAAAAACGCGTAACAAAATTTACCAACGAAAAGCCGTCAAAACGCATTGAACTCGACAATGAAATTTCAGCAATTTTCGAAAAATGGCGCCGAGGACAGCGATGAGTGGTTGACGGTCAATTTATGACTACTGTATAATATTTCTATCTACTGATTCAGTCGGAGGGATAGGTGTGATTGTGAGCGATCCAAGAAATGCTAACAGGATATTAGAGCTTATGGAAGACGAACAGATGGTAGAACTTGTGCATTTAGGTGATAGTGAAGCGCTGGATTATTTAATCAACAAGTATAAAAACTTCGTTCGCGCGAAGGCTAGATCCTATTTTCTAATTGGTGCAGATCGCGAAGATATCGTGCAAGAAGGGATGATAGGTCTATACAAGGCAATCCGTGACTTTAAAGAGGACAAGTTGACTTCTTTCAAGGCATTTGCCGAACTTTGTATCACAAGACAGATCATTACTGCGATTAAAACTGCCACTAGACAGAAGCATATTCCATTGAATTCGTACGTTTCCTTGGACAAGCCTATCTATGATGAGGAATCAGATCGTACATTAATGGATGTCATTTCAGGGGCAAAGGTAATGGACCCTGAAGAATTAATTATAAATCAAGAGGAATTTGATGATATAGAGGTTAAGATGGGGGAGTTGCTTAGCGACCTTGAGAGAAAGGTTCTTGCTCTTTACCTGGACGGACGTTCCTATCAAGAAATTTCAGAAGATTTAAACCGGCATGTGAAATCCATCGATAACGCATTGCAAAGGGTAAAACGCAAGTTAGAAAGATACTTGGAGCTGAGGGAGATTACCTTATAAGCAGTTCATTCTCTTATGTTTAGGTAAGATGGTTGCGCCTTCAAATCACATTGACTAATTATTACGCCTATGTTACATTTTTAGGGACATCTATGTTTTGGTGGTGTAACACATGCAAAGTAAGGTAGCACTTGCTTGCGCGACGTGTTCTTCCCGTAACTATTCAACAGTTAAAGGAAAGTCACAGAGTGCAGAGCGATTAGAGATAAAGAAGTTTTGTAAGGTTTGTAATGCTCACACCGTTCATCGGGAGACAAAATAGATCACTATCTGGGGTTGGAGGTTACATGGATGGGACGTTTGACTAATTTTTTTCGTGATGTAGCTCGCGAAATGAAAAAAGTAAGCTGGCCAAAACGCCAGGAACTTACTCGCTATACAATTACAGTAGTAACAACAGTATTGTTTGTAGCAGTGTTTTTCTGGGTTATTGACTTAGGTATTTCCGAGTTAATCCGTGCTTTGATTAACTAATAACTTAAGAGCAGACAATAATTTTTTCCTTATTCCTTTTGCTCTTGAATAAGTAATGTTATATCATGGTATAATGTAAATAATACTTTCTGACAAAAAGCCCGTTCAACGGGTTTTTTCATTTGGGAAAAAACACCACGGTGTTTTAATAGTTTTACTGATTATAAAGTTACAAAAAGGGAGGGACGGACACAAGTCCTAAACAATGGAGAAAAACTGGTACGTTGTTCATACTTATTCCGGATACGAGAATAAAGTAAAAGCGAACTTAGAAAAACGAGTAGAATCAATGGGGATGCAAGACAAGATCTTCCGTGTCGTAGTTCCTGAAGAAGAAGAAACAGACATCAAAAACGGCAAAAAGAAAGTAACAAAGAAAAAAGTATTCCCAGGATACGTCCTAGTAGAAATCGTCATGACAGACGACTCCTGGTACGTTGTGCGTAACACACCTGGAGTAACAGGTTTCGTAGGATCAAGCGGCTCCGGCTCCAAACCAACCCCTCTATTGGATGATGAAATTGCATTTATCCTGAAGAGAATGGGCATGATGGAGAAGCAAGTAGAAGTAGACTTCGATCTGAAAGAATCCGTAAAAGTAACAGAAGGACCTTTTGCAAACTTCACTGGACACATCGTAGAGATGGACAAAGACAAGCATAAAGTGAAAGTTCTTGTAAATATGTTCGGCCGTGAAACCCCTGTGGAGCTTGACTTTACGCAGATTGAAAAATTATAATGTAAAAAAACTTGAAATAGTTTCGTAAAAATGATATTATTTCAAAGGTCAGTATGTCTCTGAAATAGAGGCTATTAATAAAAAAATATTCTTTATTAAATATATAAAGAATGAGTTGAGTGGGAGGGAGAAATCCCAGATACCACATCACGGACTTAAGGAGGTGTGTCTCGTGGCTAAAAAAGTAATTAAAATGGTAAAGCTACAAATTCCGGCAGCGAAAGCTAACCCAGCACCACCAGTTGGACCAGCACTAGGTCAAGCAGGTGTTAACATCATGGGTTTCTGTAAAGAGTTTAACGCTCGTACAGCAGATCAAGCTGGATTGATTATCCCTGTTGAAATCACGGTTTTTGAAGACCGTTCATTTACATTTATTACGAAAACTCCACCTGCTGCAGTTTTACTTAAAAAAGCAGCTGGTATTGAGTCTGGTTCTGGTGAACCAAACCGTAATAAAGTTGCAACAGTTAAGCGTGATAAAGTACGCGAAATTGCGGAGACGAAAATGCCAGATCTAAACGCTGCAAGCGTAGAAGCTGCAATGCGCATGGTTGAAGGTACTGCTCGTAGCATGGGTATCGTCATCGAAGACTAATCCATTGCTTTTGATTTAACTGCTGTTCAGGGTTGCGGATTTTGGTTTACGGCCAATCCGCAACCTTTATTCGTGGGAGGTTATTCCGCTAAAACCACATAAGGAGGACGTTTAAAATGGCTAAAAGAGGTAAAAAGTACATCGAAGCTGCGAAACTTGTAGACCGTCAAACGGCTTACTCTGTTAACGAAGCTATCGAGTTAGTAAAGAAAACAAACACTGCGAAGTTCGACGCTACTGTGGAAGTTGCATTCCGTCTTGGAGTTGACCCTCGTAAAAATGACCAACAGATCCGTGGAGCAGTAGTGCTTCCTCATGGAACTGGTAAAACTCAAAAAGTCCTAGTTTTCGCTAAAGGCGAAAAAGCGAAAGAAGCAGAAGCTGCTGGAGCTGACTATGTTGGGGATGCTGACATGATCGCGAAAATCAACCAAGGTTGGTTCGATTTCGACGTAATCGTTGCTACACCAGACATGATGGGTGAAGTTGGTAAACTAGGACGCGTATTAGGACCTAAAGGCCTAATGCCAAACCCTAAAACTGGTACAGTTACATTTGATGTAACGAAAGCTGTTAACGAGATCAAAGCTGGTAAAGTTGAATACCGCCTTGATAAATCCGGAAACATCCACGTACCAGTAGGTAAAATCTCTTTCGAAGATGCGAAGCTTGTTGAAAACTTCACAACTATCTATGAGACTTTACTAAAAGCTAAACCGGCTGCTGCAAAAGGTACATTCATGAAGAACGTTGCCGTTACTTCTACAATGGGCCCTGGAGTAAAAGTTGACACTTCTACTTTCGTAGCTACCAAAAACTAACATATTGACACAAGATAACTAGACGGTTATAATAATCGTTGTGTTTATAAAATGATATTGTTTGTACCGTAGACAGTAGGTGCCGCAAGGCTTAATTTCCTACCGAGGTGTGAATTTTTACGATTTAAAGCCTTGTGCTTTTAACGATAAAACTTCTGCCTCCACCTGCGTGGAGGCATTCTTTATGTACACCGGTCGGTATAAGTGGTAACCAACTTTTTAGGAGGTGTAACGATGAGCAAAGCAGTTGAAGTAAAAAAACAAGCTGTTGGAGAAATCGCTGACAAGTTTAAAGGTTCTGTATCTACTATCGTAGTTGACTACCGTGGACTTAACGTTTCGGAAGTAACAGAACTTCGTAAACAACTTCGTGAAGCAGGTGTTGAGTTCAAGGTTTACAAAAACTCTTTAACTCGCCGTGCGGCTGAAGCAGCAGACATCAACGGACTTAATGACGCATTAACAGGACCTAACGCTATCGCATTCTCTACTGAAGATGTAGTAGCTCCTGCTAAGATCCTTAATGACTTCGCGAAAAAACACGAAGCATTAGAAATCAAAGCTGGTGTAATCGAAGGAAATGTTGCAACGGTTGAAGAAGTGAAAGCTCTTGCTGAACTTCCATCCCGCGAAGGTCTTCTTTCCATGTTGCTTAGCGTCCTTCAAGCTCCAATCCGCAACTTGGCTCTTGTTACGAAAGCAGTTGCAGATCAAAAAGAAGAGCAAGGCGCTTAATTTCAATCTAGCAAGTTAAGTAAGAAAAACAAAAAAACTTATAATATCTAAGGAGGAAATTAACAATGACACACGAACAAATCATTGAAGCGGTTAAAAATATGACTGTTTTAGAATTAAACGACCTAGTAAAAGCAATCGAAGAAGAATTTGGTGTAACTGCTGCTGCTCCTGTAGCTGCTGCTGGTGTAGCTACTGAAGCTGCTGCTGAGCAAACTGAATTCGACGTAATCCTAGCTAACGCTGGCGGACAAAAAATCAAGGTTATCAAAGTAGTACGTGAAATCACTGGCCTTGGTCTTAAAGAAGCTAAAGAAGTTGTAGACAACGCTCCTAAAGCTCTTAAAGAAGGTATTGCTAAAGAAGAAGCTGAAGAAATCAAAGCTAAACTTGAAGAAGTTGGAGCTTCTGTAGAAGTTAAGTAATTACAGGCTCTTAAAAAGGAAAGCTCGCTACGTGTTAGCGGGCTTTTTTTAAACGGTGCCACAACTTGATGTAAGGATCGTTTGGTTACTGTCTTTTTCAAGGGTGCTAATATATGAAGTTGATTTGTTGAAAAGCTAGTGTTAGCTTTTCAGATAAGGAGACTAAATATGACGAATCATTATTATACAAACAAGCCATCTGTGGAAAGCAACCGTCAACAATGGAAATTTGATTTAAAAGGTAACAACTTTTCTTTCATAACGGATAGCGGTGTTTTTTCAAAAAAAGAAGTGGACTTTGGATCAAGAGTGCTGATAGAGGCTTTTGAAGAACCGGAAGTGGAAGGTCGCATTCTGGATGTTGGCTGTGGATATGGTCCGATTGGATTGTCTCTTGCTAAATTTTATCCACATCGTCACGTGGACATGATTGATGTCAATGAAAGAGCTGTTGAGCTTGCCAAAGAAAACGGTTCTATTAACAAAGTGGAGAATATCACTGTTTTCACCAGTGATATCTATGAAAATGTCACTTCCACCGATTATGCGGCAATACTTTCTAATCCGCCGATACGCGCTGGCAAAAAAGTTGTTCATGAAATTTTAGAAAAGGCATGGACGCATTTGGCGCCAAAAGGTGAACTGTGGATTGTGATCCAAAAGAAACAGGGAGCTCCTTCTGCAATGGAGAAATTGGAATCATTGTTTGAGGAAGTGGAAGTTGTGACAAAGAAAAAAGGCTACTCCATCATCAAATCAAAAAAGGGTTGACTTGGTTTTTTTGTTATGGTAGCATTGTTTAATGCCAATATGTATTTTTCTGAGCGCTAATATTTTTATGTATTTTGCATGTATAAAATTAGTATGCTTGGAAAAGATAGTAAAATCAATAGAGCGATTGTAAAAACGTGGTTTTCTGTATTGAAACCATTTTTTATTTTTAACTTGGATTCATTTTTCAGTATTGTTTCCATGTTGAATGTTTTTTTATGTTTGGCTTTGAGTGGTTTATATTTTTTAAACTACTATTAATAACGCTTGATACGAGGGGTGAATCAGTTGACAGGTCAACTAGTTCAATACGGACGACACCGCCAACGCAGAAGTTATGCTCGCATTAGTGAAGTATTAGATTTACCAAATCTAATAGAGATTCAAACATCTTCTTATCAATGGTTCCTTGATGAAGGATTAAGAGAAATGTTTCATGACATTTCCCCAATTGAAGACTTCACAGGAAATCTATCTTTAGAATTCATCGATTATAGCTTAGGGGAACCTAAATATTCTGTTGAAGAATCAAAGGAAAGAGATGTTACATACTCAGCTCCTTTACGTGTGAAGGTTCGTCTCATTAACAAAGAAACTGGTGAAGTAAAAGACCAGGATGTATTTATGGGTGATTTCCCGTTGATGACGGATACTGGTACGTTCGTTATTAATGGTGCAGAACGTGTTATTGTATCTCAGTTAGTGCGTTCTCCAAGTGTGTATTACAGCGGAAAAGTAGATAAAAATGGTAAAAAAGGCTTTTCGGCTACTGTTATTCCAAACCGTGGTGCATGGTTAGAATACGAGACTGACGCTAAAGATGTTGTATATGTTCGTATAGATCGTACTCGTAAACTACCAGTAACGGTTCTTTTGCGTGCTCTTGGATTCGGTTCCGACCAGGAAATCATTGATCTTCTTGGCGAAAACGAGTACCTTCGCAATACTTTAGATAAGGATAACACAGAAAGCACAGAAAAGGCATTACTAGAAATATATGAGCGTCTACGCCCTGGTGAACCACCAACGGTTGAAAACGCGAAAAGTTTATTAGAGTCTAGATTTTTCGATCCTAAACGCTATGATTTAGCAAGTGTTGGAAGATACAAGATTAATAAAAAGCTTCATATCAAGAACAGACTTTTCAATCAACGTATCGCTGAAACACTTGTAGACCCTGAAACTGGGGAAATCATTGTAGAAAAAGGTACACTGTTAGATCGTAGAACTTTAGACCGCATTCTACCTAACATTGAAGACGGCATCGGCCTGACTTCTTTCCATCCGCATGGCGGGGTAGTGGAAGATGAAGTGCCAATGCAATCTATTAAGATATATGCACCGAATGATGCAGAAGGTGAAAAAGAAATCGTCGTTTTAGGCAACGGTTTTATAGAAGAAAAAGTAAAGCATATCGCTCCGGCGGACATCATTGCTTCTATCAGTTACTTCTTTGACCTTCTACACGGTGTAGGCGATACAGATGATATCGATCACCTTGGTAACCGTCGTTTACGTTCTGTTGGAGAACTTCTTCAAAACCAGTTCCGTATCGGTCTATCCAGAATGGAGCGTGTGGTTCGTGAAAGAATGTCCATCCAGGACACTAACACAATCACTCCTCAACAATTGATCAATATCAGACCTGTTATTGCATCTATTAAAGAGTTCTTCGGAAGCTCTCAGTTATCTCAGTTCATGGATCAAACGAATCCATTAGCTGAATTAACACATAAACGTAGATTGTCTGCGCTTGGACCTGGTGGTTTGACGCGTGAGCGTGCCGGCTTTGAAGTACGTGACGTTCACTACTCTCACTATGGCCGTATGTGTCCGATCGAGACTCCTGAGGGACCAAACATCGGTTTGATTAACTCCCTTTCTTCTTTTGCGAAAGTGAATAAATTTGGTTTCATCGAAACTCCTTACAGAAGAGTTGACCCTGAAACGGGCCGTGTGACAAACCAAATTGATTACTTGACTGCAGATGAAGAAGATAACTATGTAGTAGCCCAAGCGAACGCACGCCTTGGTGAAGATGGAACTTTCCTTGATGAGAATGTTGTTTCCCGTTTCCGCGGCGAGAACACGGTTGTTGTAAGTGAGAGAATCGACTACATGGACGTTTCTCCTAAGCAGGTTGTATCTGCTGCGACAGCTTGTATTCCTTTCTTGGAAAACGATGACTCCAACCGTGCCCTAATGGGAGCAAACATGCAACGTCAAGCTGTACCTTTATTGCAACCGGAATCCCCGATTGTTGGTACTGGGATGGAGCACGTTTCTGCTAAAGACTCCGGAGCTGCCGTAATCTGTAAACACCCTGGTGTTGTAGAACGTGTAGAAGCCCGCGAAGTTTGGGTGCGTCGTATGGAAGAAGTAGACGGACAACAGGTAAAAGGCAACCTTGATAAGTACAGAATGCTTAAATTCATTCGTTCTAACCAAGGAACTTGCTATAACCAACGTCCAATCGTTTCTGTTGGTGACGTTGTAACAAAAGGAGAAATCCTTGCAGACGGTCCATCCATGGAAAAAGGTGAATTGGCACTTGGCCGTAACGTAATGGTCGGTTTCATGACATGGGACGGTTATAACTATGAGGATGCTATCATCATGAGTGAGCGTCTGGTAAAAGATGATGTGTACACTTCCATTCATATTGAAGAATATGAGTCAGAAGCACGTGACACAAAACTTGGACCAGAAGAAATCACACGTGATATCCCGAACGTTGGGGAAGAGGCACTTAAAAACCTTGACGATCGCGGAATCATCCGAGTAGGTGCGGAAGTAAAAGACGGAGACCTGCTAGTAGGAAAAGTAACACCTAAAGGGGTTACGGAACTTACTGCAGAAGAGCGTCTATTACACGCAATCTTCGGTGAGAAAGCAAGAGAAGTACGTGATACATCACTAAGAGTTCCACATGGTGGTGGCGGTATCGTACTTGATGTAAAAGTGTTCAACCGTGAAGATGGTGACGAATTGCCACCAGGTGTTAACCAATTGGTTCGTGCATACATCGTTCAGAAGCGTAAAATTTCTGAAGGTGACAAAATGGCCGGACGACATGGTAACAAAGGGGTAATCTCTCGTATCTTACCGGAAGAAGATATGCCTTACTTGCCAGATGGAACACCAATTGACATCATGTTAAACCCACTAGGGGTACCTTCTCGTATGAACATCGGGCAGGTATTGGAGCTTCACCTGGGAATGGCAGCAAGAACATTGGGTATCCACGTTGCTTCCGCCGTATTTGATGGCGCGCGTGAAGAAGACGTTTGGAGCACGCTTGAAGAGGCTGGCATGGCAAGAGATGCAAAAACAGTATTGTATGACGGAAGAACAGGTGAGCCGTTCGACAGCCGTGTATCTGTAGGGATCATGTATATGATCAAACTTGCGCACATGGTTGATGATAAGCTTCACGCACGTTCCACTGGGCCATACTCACTTGTTACGCAACAACCACTGGGCGGTAAAGCTCAATTTGGTGGACAACGTTTCGGTGAGATGGAGGTTTGGGCACTTGAGGCTTATGGTGCCGCTTATACACTACAAGAAATCCTTACAGTTAAATCTGATGACGTAGTAGGACGTGTGAAAACGTACGAGGCGATCGTTAAAGGTGAAAATGTACCTGAACCAGGTGTACCTGAATCCTTCAAAGTATTGATCAAAGAACTTCAAAGTTTAGGTATGGACGTAAAAATCCTATCAGGCGATGAAGAAGAGATAGAAATGAGAGATCTAGAGGAAGATGAAGAACAAGCTTCCGAAGGTATTTCCCTTGATTCAAATCAAGTAGAAGAAGTAAAAGAAACTGTCGCTAAAGACTGATGGCCAACAGTACTTTAAAGATAAGCATTTGGGTAGAACCTGTAGATTATAAGGGAGGTAGGCCCCTTGCTAGATGTTAATAATTTTGAATATATGAAAATAGGCCTTGCTTCACCCGACAAGATCAGATCCTGGTCTTTCGGGGAAGTCAAGAAGCCTGAGACAATTAACTATCGTACATTAAAGCCAGAAAAAGATGGGTTATTCTGCGAAAGAATTTTCGGTCCTACAAAGGACTGGGAATGTCACTGTGGTAAATACAAGCGCGTCCGTTATAAAGGCGTTGTCTGTGACCGCTGTGGTGTAGAAGTAACAAGAGCGAAAGTACGTCGTGAACGCATGGGTCACATCGAGCTTGCTGCTCCTGTATCCCACATCTGGTACTTCAAAGGAATCCCAAGCCGCATGGGTCTTGTTCTTGACATGTCCCCACGTGCGCTAGAGGAAGTAATTTACTTTGCATCTTACGTGGTAACAGAAACAGGCGACACTCCTTTGGAGAAGAAGCAACTGCTTTCTGAAAAGGAATTCCGTGCATACCGTGAAAAGTATGGTCAAACATTCCAAGCAGCCATGGGTGCAGAAGCAATCAAGAAACTTCTTTTTGATATCGACTTGGAAAAAGAAGTTGATACGCTAAAAGAAGAGCTTAAAACTGCTCAAGGTCAACGCCGTACAAGAGCAATTAAGCGTCTGGAAGTATTGGAATCCTTCAGAGGATCCGGCAATGAACCATCTTGGATGATCCTTGATGTGCTACCGGTTATCCCTCCTGAATTACGTCCAATGGTTCAATTGGATGGTGGTCGTTTTGCGACTTCCGACTTGAATGACTTGTATCGCCGTGTAATCAACCGTAACAACCGTTTAAAACGTCTTCTTGACCTTGGTGCTCCAAGCATCATCGTACAGAACGAAAAACGTATGTTACAAGAAGCTGTTGACGCACTTATCGACAATGGTCGCCGTGGCCGTCCGGTAACAGGACCTGGTAACCGTCCATTGAAATCTCTTTCTCATATGTTGAAAGGGAAGCAAGGTCGTTTCCGTCAGAACTTACTAGGAAAACGTGTTGACTACTCTGGTCGTTCCGTTATCGTAGTAGGACCTAACCTGAAAATGTACCAATGTGGATTACCGAAAGAAATGGCCCTTGAGCTATTCAAGCCTTTCGTAATGAAAGAACTTGTAGAACGCGGGCTTGCACATAACATTAAGAGTGCGAAGCGTAAGATCGAACGCGTACAACCAGAGGTTTGGGACGTATTGGAATCCGTTATCAGGGAACATCCAGTATTACTAAACCGCGCACCAACTCTACACAGACTAGGTATTCAAGCATTTGAACCTACACTTGTAGAAGGCCGTGCTATCCGCCTTCATCCACTTGTATGTACTGCATACAACGCGGACTTTGACGGAGACCAAATGGCTGTTCACGTACCTCTTTCTGCTGAAGCACAAGCTGAAGCACGCATCTTGATGCTTGCTGCACAGAACATCCTGAACCCTAAGGATGGAAAGCCAGTAGTAACACCTTCCCAGGATATGGTACTTGGTAACTACTACTTAACACTAGAGCGAGAAAACGCTGTAGGTGAAGGAATGGTATTCAAGGATACGAATGAAGCGCTTATCGCTTATTCAAACGGCTATGTACATCTGCACACTCGTGTAGCGGTATATGCAGGTTCCTTAAATAACGAAACATTCACCGAAGAGCAAAAACAACAGCTTCTAATTACGACAGTAGGAAAGTTGATCTTCAACGAAATCCTGCCGCCGTCATTCCCTTACATTAACGAACCGACAAAGTTCAACTTAGAAGTAAATACTCCTGAGAAGTACTTTGTGGAAAAAGGTGCGAATGTAAAAGAAGCGATACAAGCACAAGAATTAATCGATCCATTTAAGAAGAAAATCCTTGGTAACATCATTGCGGAAGTGTTCAAACGCTTCAAGATTACGCAAACATCCGAAATGCTTGACCGCATGAAGAACCTTGGATTCCGTTACTCTACTAAAGCTGGTATCACAGTTGGTGTAGCAGATATCGTAGTTCTTAAAGAGAAAGATGAAATCTTGGTGGAAGCACAAACAAAAGTTGATACAGTTCTTAAGCAGTTCCGCCGTGGTTTAATCACAGAGGAAGAACGTTATGACCGCGTTATCTCCATCTGGAGTGCTGCGAAGGATAAGATCCAAGGATTGCTAATGGAGTCCTTACCACGCTTGAACCACATCTTCATGATGAGTGATTCCGGTGCCCGTGGTAACGCATCTAACTTTACACAGTTAGCTGGTATGCGTGGACTAATGGCCAATCCATCTGGACGTATCATTGAATTACCGATCAAATCCAGTTTCCGTGAAGGTCTTACGGTATTGGAATACTTTATCTCTACTCACGGTGCGCGTAAAGGTCTTGCCGATACAGCACTGAAAACTGCCGATTCTGGTTACTTGACTCGTCGTCTTGTAGACGTGGCGCAGGATGTTATCGTTCGTGAGATTGATTGTGGAACAGACCGCGGTCTGCACATATCCTCTCTGAAGGACGGTACGGAAGTAGTAGAAAAATTAGAAGAGCGTTTAGTCGGCCGTTATGCAAGAAAAGCTGTGAAGCATCCTGAAACCGGGGAAGTTCTTGTTGCGGGTAACGATTTAATCACTGAAGACCTTGCTACAACCATTGTAGAAGCAGGCGTGGAAGATGTTTGGATCCGCTCTGTATTTACATGTGACACTCGTCACGGTGTATGTAAAAAATGTTACGGCCGCAACCTTGCGACTGGCTTAGAAGTAGAAGTGGGAGAAGCAGTAGGTATTATCGCTGCCCAATCTATCGGTGAGCCGGGAACTCAGTTGACGATGCGTACATTCCATACAGGTGGGGTTGCAGGAGACGATATCACACAAGGTTTACCGCGTATCCAAGAGATCTTCGAAGCGCGTAATCCTAAAGGTCAAGCGGTCATCTCTGAAATTGATGGTGTTGTTACATCCATCAACGAAGGTCGCGACCGTCAGCAAGAAATCACTGTCCAAGGTGAAGTGGAAACGAGAAACTACACAGTACCATATACTGGCCGCCTTAAAGTCGGCGTAAATTCAGAAGTATTACGTGGCCAGGAACTAACAGAAGGTTCCATCGATCCGAAAGAACTACTGAAAGTGAAAGATATGGTATCTGTACAGGAGTATCTATTGCTTGAAGTTCAAAAAGTATACCGTATGCAAGGGGTAGAAATCGGTGACAAGCACGTAGAGGTTATGGTTCGCCAGATGCTACGTAAAGTACGTGTTATTGATGCTGGTGATACAGATGTACTACCAGGAACACTGCTTGATGTTCACCAATTCACTGATGCAAACGAACGTGTACTTCTTGAAGGCAGAACACCTGCAACCGGACGTCCGGTATTACTAGGTATCACGAAAGCTTCTCTTGAAACGGATTCCTTCCTATCTGCAGCTTCCTTCCAGGAAACGACAAGAGTCCTGACAGACGCTGCGATTAAAGGAAAACGCGACGAGTTACTAGGTCTTAAAGAGAATGTTATCATCGGTAAACTAGTTCCAGCTGGTACAGGTATGAACCGCTACCGCAAATTCGATCTAACGAAAGAAGTCGGCAAAGAAGAGCCTGTAACGGTAGAATAAAAGAAAGATTGTCGGGTATCCCCCGACAATCTTTTCAATGTTATTCGATAAAGTGTTGACATTCAAAAATAGAGATGGTAATATAGCAAAGGTGCTTATATAACCTGTTGCTTTGGAGGATATGTTAATGTCTTATGAAAAAGTGATGCAGGCAAACACCTTCATTGTTGGTACAAAACAAACGGTGAAGGCGCTGAAATCCGGAACAGTAAAAGAGGTTGTCATTGCAGAAGATGCTGATGTGATTGTTACACAGAAAGTTGTCCAAACTGCCAATGAGCACAACATACCAGTCTTAAAAGTAGATTCGATGAAAAAACTCGGAAAAGCTTGCGGGATTGAAGTGGGTGCCTCCGCTGTTGCGATCATTCATTAAAAACTGTTTTTGTGAGTGCAGATTCGCAAAGACTTTGTTTTTTACCTAAAAATGAACCACCTGGATATGTGGTCTTAAAACATTAGGAAGGAGGAAATATTAATGCCTACTATTAACCAGTTAGTCCGTAAAGGACGTACAAGTAAAGTTGTAAAGTCAAAATCTCCAGCTTTGAACAAAGGTTATAACAGTTTCAAGAAGGCTCAAACTGATGTGTCTTCACCTCAAAAACGTGGTGTATGTACTCGTGTTGGTACAATGACTCCAAAGAAACCGAACTCCGCATTACGTAAATATGCTCGTGTTCGTTTAACTAACCAAATTGAGGTAACTGCTTATATCCCAGGTATCGGTCACAACCTACAAGAGCACAGCGTAGTTTTAATTCGCGGCGGTCGTGTAAAAGATTTACCAGGGGTACGTTACCACATCGTTCGTGGAGCACTTGATACTGCGGGAGTTAACAACCGTATGCAAGGTCGTTCTAAATATGGTACTAAGAGACCAAAAGCACCTAAGAAGTAATAAACTTCAAACTGCTTAACATTAAGTTACCCGAAAGGAGGAAAATAATATGCCACGTAAAGGCCCTGTTGCAAAAAGAGACGTATTACCAGATCCGTTATACAACTCTAAATTAGTAACTCGTCTTGTAAATAAATTAATGATCGATGGTAAGAGAGGAAAATCTCAAGCTATCATCTATAACGCATTCAAACTAGTTGGTGAGCGTTCCGGACAAGAACCTATGGAAGTGTTCGAACAAGCTATGAAAAACATCATGCCTGTTCTTGAAGTTAGAGCACGCCGTGTAGGTGGAGCAAACTACCAAGTACCTGTAGAGGTGCGCCCAGATCGTCGTACAACTCTTGGACTTCGCTATTTAGTTAACTACTCTCGTCTTCGTGGAGAGAAAACGATGGAAGAGCGTTTAGCTAACGAAATCCTTGATGCTGCTAACAACACTGGAGCTTCAGTTAAGAAGCGTGAAGATATGCACAAAATGGCAGAAGCAAACAAAGCGTTTGCTCACTACCGCTGGTAAGATCACATACTATCTGGAGCTGTTAAGACAAGTACTTAACAGCTTTAGGTATAAATTAAATCTAGTTACTTAGGAAGGAGAAATACACTATGGCAAGAGAGTTCTCCTTAGATAAAACACGTAATATCGGTATCATGGCTCACATCGATGCTGGTAAAACAACGACAACTGAGCGTGTTTTGTTCTACACAGGACGTATTCACAAAATTGGTGAAACTCACGAAGGTGCTTCTCAAATGGACTGGATGGAGCAGGAGCAAGAGCGTGGAATCACGATCACATCTGCTGCGACAACAGCTCAATGGAAAGGCCACCGCGTAAACATTATCGATACACCTGGTCACGTAGACTTCACTGTTGAAGTTGAACGTTCCCTACGTGTACTTGATGGTGCGGTAGCAGTTCTTGATGCACAGTCTGGAGTTGAGCCTCAAACTGAAACAGTTTGGCGCCAAGCTACAACTTATGGTGTTCCACGTATCGTGTTCGTTAACAAAATGGACAAGATCGGTGCAGACTTCTTATACTCTGTAGGAACTATCCATGACCGCCTTCAAGCTAATGCTCATCCAATTCAACTTCCTATCGGAAGTGAAGATGAGTTTGAAGGTATCATCGACCTAGTAGAAATGCAAGCTTACTTCTACGAGGACGACCTAGGTACTCGTTCTGAAGCGAAAGAAATTCCAGCTGAGTACAAAGACCAAGCTGACGAATATCGTCAACGCTTAGTTGAAGCAGTAGCAGAATTAGATGAAGAATTAATGATGAAATACCTAGAAGGAGAAGAGCTAACTACTGAAGAGTTGAAAGCTACTATCCGTAAAGGTACTTGTGATGTTAACTTCTACCCAGTAATCTGTGGCTCTGCTTTCAAAAACAAAGGTGTTCAGTTAATGCTTGACGCTGTTATCGATTATCTTCCAGCGCCAACAGATGTACCTTCAATCAAAGGTACGATTCCTGACACTGAAGAAGAAGTAACTCGTGAACCTGGAGACGACAACCCGTTTGCTGCTCTAGCGTTTAAAGTTATGACAGACCCTTATGTAGGGAAATTAACGTTCTTCCGTGTGTACTCTGGTACATTAAACTCCGGTTCTTACGTTATCAACTCTACAAAAGGTAAGCGTGAGCGTGTAGGACGTATCCTGCAAATGCACGCAAACAGCCGTGAAGAGATTCCTGTTGTATATTCTGGAGATATCGCTGCTGCAGTTGGTCTTAAAGACACAACTACTGGTGACACTCTATGTGACGACAAAAACCAAGTTATCTTGGAGTCCATGGAATTCCCAGAGCCGGTTATCCAATTATCTGTTGAGCCTAAATCTAAGGCCGACCAAGATAAAATGACAACTGCTCTTCAAAAATTGCAAGAAGAAGATCCTACTTTCCGTGCACATACAGATCAGGAAACTGGTCAAACAATCATCGCAGGTATGGGTGAGCTTCACCTTGATATCCTAGTTGACCGTATGAAGCGTGAATTCAAAGTAGAAGCAAACGTTGGTGCACCTCAGGTTGCTTACCGTGAAACGTTCCGCGGATCTGCTAAGGTTGAAGGTAAATTTGCTCGTCAATCTGGTGGACGTGGTCAATTCGGACACGTTTGGATCGAATTCGAACCAAACGAAGAAGGAAAAGGCTTCGAATTTGAAAACAAAATCGTAGGTGGAGTAGTACCTCGTGAATACGTACCTGCTGTTCAAGCTGGTCTGGAAGATTCCATGAAGAACGGTGTACTTGCTGGTTACCAATTAATTGATGTTAAAGCTGCATTGGTTGATGGTTCTTACCATGACGTTGACTCCTCTGAGATGGCGTTTAAAGTAGCTGCATCTTTAGCTCTTAAAAATGCAGTGTCCAAATGTAATCCTGTAATCCTTGAGCCTGTCATGAAAGTTGAAGTAGTGACACCTGAAGAATACATGGGAGACATCATGGGTGGTATCACTTCCCGTCGTGGTCGTGTAGAAGGTATGGAAGCTCGCGGTAACGCTCAAGTTGTTCGCGCTATGGTTCCACTTTCTGAAATGTTTGGTTATGCAACATCCCTACGTTCTAACACACAAGGACGCGGAGTGTTCACAATGCATTTCGATCACTATGAAGAAGTACCAAAATCGATTTCTGAAGAAATCATCAAAAAAAATAAAGGTGAATAATTGATTTTCACCTAATCTTGTTTTATAAATAGTATGTAGGTTAATAAGTGGAAATCACTTGTTAATAACATATAAAATAAAATCTAATGAAATTCCAAGGAGGATATAACAATGGGTAAAGAGAAATTCGATAGATCCAAGACTCATGCTAATATCGGTACAATCGGTCACGTTGACCACGGTAAAACAACTTTAACAGCTGCAATCACAACTGTTCTTGCTAAAAAGAGCGGTAAAGGTGCTGCAATGGCATACGACATGATCGATGCTGCTCCAGAAGAAAGAGAGCGTGGAATCACAATTTCTACAGCTCACGTTGAGTACGAAACTGAAACTCGTCACTATGCACACGTTGACTGCCCAGGACATGCTGACTATGTTAAAAACATGATCACTGGTGCTGCTCAAATGGACGGCGGAATCCTAGTAGTATCTGCTGCTGACGGCCCAATGCCACAAACTCGTGAGCACATCCTTCTTTCTCGTCAAGTAGGTGTACCTTACCTAGTAGTATTCTTAAACAAATGCGACATGGTAGACGACGAAGAATTATTAGAACTAGTTGAAATGGAAGTTCGTGATCTTCTTTCTGAGTACGATTTCCCTGGAGACGATGTTCCTGTAATCAAAGGTTCTGCTCTTAAAGCTCTTGAAGGAGACGCTGAGTGGGAAGAAAGAATCGTTGAGCTTATGGCTGCAGTTGATGACTACATCCCAACACCAACTCGTGACACTGAAAAGCCATTCATGATGCCAGTTGAGGACGTATTCTCTATCACTGGTCGTGGAACAGTTGCTACTGGACGTGTTGAGCGTGGACAAGTTAAAGTTGGTGACACTATCGAAATCATCGGTTTAACTGAAGAGCCTAAATCTACTACTGTAACTGGAGTAGAAATGTTCCGTAAGCTTCTTGACTATGCTGAAGCTGGAGACAACATCGGTGCACTTCTTCGTGGGGTTGCTCGTGACGACATCCAACGTGGACAAGTATTAGCTAAGCCTGGTACAATCACTCCACACACAAAGTTCAAAGCTGAAGTTTACGTATTATCTAAAGAAGAGGGTGGACGTCACACTCCATTCTTCACAAACTACCGTCCTCAGTTCTACTTCCGTACAACTGACGTAACTGGTATTTGTAACCTACCTGAAGGCATCGAAATGGTTATGCCTGGCGACAACGTTGAGATGACTGTTGAACTTATCTCTCCAATCGCTATCGAAGAAGGAACTAAGTTCTCTATTCGTGAAGGTGGACGTACTGTAGGCGCTGGCGTAGTAGCGACTATCCAAGAGTAATCTTTAGATCTGAATAGATCTTCTATAGAAACCGGCATCCCGATTGAGGGGTGCCGGTTTTTTTGTTTCCGAGATTGATATCATAAGGACGATGAAGACAATTCTGAGAGATAAAGCGGGCCGAGATTGTCATCATAAGGTGGATGAAGACAATTCCGAGAAAGAAAGCAGGCTGAGATTGTCATCATAGGGTCAATGAAGACAATTCCGAGAGAGAAAGCTGCATGAGATTGTCATCATAACTGTATTGAGGAAAATTCAGCAGGCAATCCACACAAGAGAGTCCCCCCAAAAACACTTAAATCCAAGCAACCTCCACCATCATAAAACGTCTTTCTTCTATATAAATATCCACCAAATCCTACTGGAAAAAACTGAAACGAATAAATTCCCTGCCCACCGGTTGCAATAAACCTCACTTCTCGTTATAATATGAAAAGTGCTCAGAGATATTTTTGAAATATAGTTGCATTGTCTATTAACACCATGTATAATAGGTAATGTTGGTCTTTGACTGCGATGATGTGAAAGGTTGCTGGCACACCCGGCCGCTTTGCCATGGCGAGTGTGACAGGTTAATTTTCACGGAGAATGTCTATCAATAATATAGGCGAAAAAAGGAGGGAAAAATAATGGCAAAAGAAAAGATTCGCATTCGTTTAAAAGCTTATGATCACAGAATTCTAGATCAATCTTCTGAGAAGATCGTTGAAACTGCAAAACGTTCAGGTGCAACTGTTTCTGGTCCTATTCCGTTACCAACGGAAAGATCTGTATACACAATCTTACGTGCGGTACACAAATATAAAGATTCTCGTGAGCAATTCGAAATGCGCACTCATAAGCGCTTAATCGACATCATTAATCCAACACCACAAACGGTTGACAGCTTAATGCGTTTAGACCTACCATCTGGTGTAGATATCGAAATCAAGCTTTAATCAATAAATACTTAAATAATCTAGGAGGTGTGACTGATGACCAAAGGAATCTTAGGAAGAAAAGTTGGTATGACTCAAGTTTTTGCTGAAAACGGCGATCTTATCCCTGTAACAGTAATTGAAGCTACACCAAACGTAGTACTTCAAGTTAAAACTGTTGAAACAGACGGATATGAAGCGGTTCAGATTGGTTTTGCTGACAAACGCGATAAATTAGCGAACAAGCCTTTAAAAGGACACGTTGCTAAAGCGAACACAGCACCTAAGCGCTTCATTCGAGAAATCAGTGGAGCTAACTTAGAAGTTGGTCAAGAAGTCAAAGTTGATATTTTCGCAGAAGGCGATGTAGTAGATGTAACAGGAATTTCAAAGGGTAAAGGTTTCCAAGGCTCAATTAAACGCCATAACCAATCTCGTGGCCCAATGACTCACGGTTCCCGTTATCACCGTCGTCCTGGTTCTATGGGACCTGTTGCTCCAAACCGTGTATTCAAAGGTAAACTATTACCTGGACGTATGGGTGGAGAGCGCATTACTATCCAGAACCTTGAGATCGTGAAAGTAGACGCAGAACGTAACCTATTACTTGTTAAAGGTAACGTACCTGGTCCAAAAAAATCTTTAATCACAATTAAAAGTGCTATAAAAGCAAACTAATTGTTTAGGAAAGGAGGAACTACAAATGCCTAAAGTAGCATTATACAACCAAGCTGGCGCAAACGTTGGTGAAGTTGAATTAGCAGATGCTGTATTCGGTATTGAGCCAAATAACAGCGTATTGTTCGATGCGATCGTTATGCAAAGAGCATCTCAACGTCAAGGTACTGCAAAAGTAAAAGGACGTTCTGAAGTAGCAGGTGGTGGACGTAAACCATGGCGTCAAAAGGGTACTGGTCGTGCTCGTCAAGGGTCTATCCGCTCTCCACAATGGCGTGGTGGTGGTATCGTATTCGGTCCTACACCAAGAAGCTACAGCTACAAACTTCCTAAGAAAGTTCGTCGCTTAGCTATCAAATCTGCGTTATCATCTAAGGTATTAGAAAACGAACTATTAGTATTAGAAGGATTAGCTTTTGATGCACCAAAAACAAAAGAAATGACTTCTGTATTAAAGGGTTTAGAAATCAATCGTAAAGCGTTGATCGTAACAGCTGACGCTGACGAAAACGTTGCTTTATCTGCTCGTAACATTCCTGGAGTAACAGTTGTTACAGTAACTGGTGTGAACGTATTAGACGTTGTAAACCACGATAAAGTAATCTTTACGAAAGACGCTGTTCAAAAATTAGAGGAGGTGCTTGCATAATGAGAGATCATCGTGATGTTCTTAAGCGCCCCGTGATTACTGAGCGTTCTACAGATTTAATGACTGAAAAGAAATACACTTTTGAAGTAGATGTTAGAGCTAATAAAACTGAAGTTAAAGATGCTGTTGAAGCGATCTTTGGCGTAGACGTTGAAAAAGTAAACATCATGAACTACAAAGGTAAATTCCGTCGTGTAGGTCGTCATAGCGGATTAACTAACCGTCGTAGAAAAGCTATCGTAACTTTAAAAGCTGATAGCAAAGAAATCGAATTCTTCGAGGTTTAATACAAAAAATAAAAACATCATCGAAAAGGAGGGAACATGATGGCGATTAAAAAATACAAACCAACCTCAAATGGACGTCGTGGCATGACAGTTTCTGATTTTGCTGAGATCACTACAGACAAACCAGAAAAAAGCTTGCTTGCACCGTTGCACAAAAAGGGTGGTCGTAATAACCAAGGTAAATTGACTGTACGTCACCAAGGTGGTGGACACAAACGTCAATACCGCGTCATCGACTTTAAACGTGATAAAGATGGTATACCAGGACGCGTTGCTACAATCGAGTACGATCCTAACCGTTCCGCTAATATCGCGTTAATCAACTATGCAGATGGGGAAAAACGTTACATCCTTGCTCCTAAGAACTTAGAAGTAGGTATGACTGTAATGGCTGGACCTGAAGCAGACATCAAAGTAGGAAATGCATTACCACTAATCAACATCCCAGTTGGTACTGTAATCCACAACATCGAGTTAAAACCAGGTAAAGGTGGACAATTAGTTCGCTCTGCAGGAACTTCTGCTCAAGTACTTGGTAAAGAAGGTAAATACGTACTTGTACGTTTAACTTCTGGTGAAACTCGTATGATTCTTTCCACTTGCCGCGCTACAGTAGGTCAAGTTGGTAACGAACAACACGAACTTATCAACATTGGTAAAGCAGGACGTTCTCGTTGGATGGGTATTCGCCCAACTGTACGTGGTTCTGTAATGAACCCTAACGATCACCCACACGGTGGTGGTGAAGGACGTTCTCCAATCGGACGTAAGTCACCTATGACTCCTTGGGGCAAACCGACTCTTGGATTCAAAACTCGTAAGAAAAAGAACAAGTCTGACAAATTTATCGTTCGTCGTCGTAAAAAATAACGGGGTTGTACTACGGTTCAACGGAGCCGTAGAGCAATCACGAAGGGAGGTTTCCACATGGGTCGCAGCTTGAAAAAAGGGCCTTTTGTAGATGATCATTTAATGGCTAAGGTTGAAAAGTTAAATGAAACTGATGGTAAGCAAGTTGTTAAAACTTGGTCTCGTCGTTCTACTATTTTCCCACAATTTATCGGACATACAATCGCTGTATATGATGGCCGTAAACACGTACCTGTATATGTGACAGAAGACATGGTAGGTCACAAGCTTGGAGAATTTGCTCCATCTCGTGCTTACAAAGGTCACGGAAATGATGATAAGAAAACAAAACGCTAATTAGAGAGGAGGCTTTTACATGCAAGCTAAAGCTGTTGCAAGAACAGTTCGTATTGCTCCTCGTAAAGCTCGTCTAGTTATGGATTTAATTCGAGGCAAGCAAGTAGGCGAAGCGGTAGCTATTTTGGCATTAACTCCAAAAGCTGCTTCACCAGTAATCGAAAAGGTTCTAAAGTCCGCTATTGCAAATGCAGAGCATAATTTTGAAATGGACGCAAACTCACTAGTTGTAACTGAGGCATACGTTAACGAAGGTCCAACTTTGAAACGTTTCCGCCCTCGTGCAATGGGTCGTGCGAGCCAAATTAACAAACGTACTAGCCACATTACAATCGTGGTATCAGAAAAGAAGGAGGGATAACCAGTGGGTCAAAAGGTAAATCCGATCGGTCTTCGTGTAGGAGTCATTCGTGACTGGGAGTCCAAGTGGTACGCAGGCAAAGATTATGCTAACCTGCTACATGAAGACATCAAAGTTCGCGAATACATCGCAAAACGTCTAAATGACGCATCTGTTTCTAAAGTAGAAATCGAACGTGCTGCAAACCGTTTGAACGTTACTGTTCACACTGCTAAGCCAGGTATGGTTATTGGTAAAGGTGGTACGGAAGTTGAAGCATTACGTAAAGCACTTAACCAACTAACTGGTAAACGTGTACACATCAACATCCTTGAAATTAAGAGAGCAGATTTGGATGCTAAATTGGTAGCTGAAAACATCGCTCGTCAATTAGAAAACCGTGTATCTTTCCGTCGTGCTCAAAAGCAATCACTTCAACGTGCAATGCGCGCTGGTGCGAAAGGTATTAAAACGATGGTTTCTGGTCGCCTAGGCGGAGCAGATATCGCTCGTTCTGAACATTATAGTGAGGGTACAGTTCCACTTCATACTCTTCGCGCTGATATTGACTATGGTACAGCAGAAGCTGATACAACTTACGGTAAATTAGGTGTGAAAGTATGGATCTACCGTGGAGAGGTCCTTCCTACAAAGAAGAAAAATGAGGAAGGAGGAAAATAATTATGTTATTACCAAAACGCGTAAAATATCGCCGCGAACATCGTGGAAAAATGCGTGGTAAAGCGAAAGGCGGTACAGAAGTACATTTCGGAGAGTTCGGATTACAATCTCTTGAAGCTTCTTGGATCACTAACCGTCAAATCGAAGCTGCGCGTCGTGCGATGACTCGTTACATGAAACGTGGCGGTAAAGTTTGGATTAAAATTTTCCCTTCAAAACCATACACTGCAAAACCTCTAGAGGTCCGAATGGGTTCCGGTAAAGGTGCTCCAGAAGGATGGGTAGCAGTTGTTAAACCTGGAAAGGTTATGTTTGAAATTTCAGGTGTATCTGAAGAAGTAGCTCGTGAAGCATTACGTTTAGCTATGCACAAGTTGCCAGTTAAATGTAAGTTCGTAAAACGTGAAGAAATTGGTGGTGAATCTAATGAAAGCTAATGAACTACGCGACTTAACCACTGCCGAGATTGAACAAAAAGTGAAATCTTTAAAAGAAGAGTTATTTAACCTACGCTTTCAATTAGCGACTGGTCAATTAGAAAACACTGCTCGTATTCGCGAAGTACGTAAGTCAATCGCTCGTATGAAAACAGTAGTTCGCGAGAGAGAGATCGCTTCTAACAAATAATCAAGAGGAGGTTCGCGAAAATGAGTGAACGTAACCAACGTAAAGTTTACACTGGACGTGTTGTGTCTGATAAAATGGACAAAACAATCACAGTCCTTGTAGAAACTTATAAAACTCACGCACTCTACGGCAAACGTGTTAAGTACTCTAAAAAGTACAAAGCGCATGATGAGAATAGCATGGCTAAAACTGGCGACATCGTAAAAATCATGGAGACTCGTCCATTATCTTCTACGAAGCGTTTCCGTTTGCTAGAGGTTGTAGAGAAAGCTGTAATTATCTAATATATAAGTTCGGATATCTAATTCCGAAGGGAGGTACCATGCATGATTCAACAAGAATCTCGTTTGAAAGTTGCTGATAACTCAGGTGCTCGTGAAGTGCTTGCTATTAAAGTACTAGGTGGATCTGGTCGTCGCTACGCTAACATTGGTGATGTAATCGTTTGTACAGTGAAACAAGCAACACCAGGAGGCGTTGTTAAAAAAGGTGACGTAGTGAAGGCTGTTGTTGTACGTACAAAGCGCGGAGTTCGTCGTAATGACGGTTCATACATCCGTTTCGATGAGAACGCATGCGTAATCATCAAGGATGATAAGAGCCCTCGTGGAACTCGTATCTTCGGACCAGTTGCACGTGAACTACGTGATAACAACTACATGAAGATTGTATCTTTAGCTCCAGAAGTTCTGTAATAAATCGAAAAGATGTTTGTCAAGGAGGTGCGAAAGGATGCATGTCAAAAAAGGTGATAAAGTTGTAGTTATCTCTGGTAAGGATAAAGGTAAACAAGGAGTAATTCTTGAATCTTATCCTAAGAAAGACCGTGTTCTTGTAGAAGGTATCAACGTGATCAAAAAGCACGCTAAACCATCTCAAGAAAATCCTCAAGGTGGAATCATTAACCGTGAGGCACCTATTCATGTATCAAACGTTATGCCTTTAGATCCTAAGTCCGGTGAACCGACTCGTGTAGGATACAAGGTAGTAGACGGTAAAAAAGTACGTGTTGCAACAAAATCAGGTGAACAATTAGATAAATAGAACGTTGAAGAAAGGAGGTACTTTTGATGAACCGCCTAAAAGAAAAGTATCAAAGCGAAATTATTCCTGCTCTAATGGGCAAGTTTAACTATAAATCTGTGATGCAAGCTCCAAAGCTTGAGAAAATCGTTATCAACATGGGTGTTGGTGATGCTGTAGCAAACTCCAAGGCTTTAGACACAGCTGTTGAAGAATTATCTTCAATCACTGGTCAAAAACCTGTTGTAACAAGAGCGAAAAAATCTATCGCTGGTTTCCGTCTTCGTGAAGGAATGCCTATCGGTGCGAAAGTTACATTACGCGGCGAGCGTATGTACGAATTCCTAGATAAGTTAGTATCTGTTTCTCTACCACGTGTACGTGACTTCCGTGGAATCTCCAAGAAGTCTTTCGACGGTCGTGGAAACTACACTCTTGGAGTGAAAGAGCAACTTATCTTCCCTGAAATTGATTACGATAAAGTTAGCAAGGTTCGTGGTATGGATATCGTTATCGTTACTACTGCTAACACTGATGAAGAAGCTCGTGAGCTTTTAACATCATTCGGAATGCCATTCCAAAAATAATACCAGCGTGTGGTAGAGGGAGGCGAAAATGTGGCTAAAAAATCAATGATTGCGAAACAAAAACGCACACCTAAACATAATGTGCAAGCTTATACTCGTTGCGAACGTTGTGGACGTCCCCACTCTGTAATCCGTAAATTTAAGCTTTGCCGTATTTGTTTCCGTGAATTAGCTTATAAAGGCCAAATTCCTGGCGTTAAAAAAGCAAGTTGGTAAAACCCGATAATTGGGAAGGAGGTAAATTAAATGGTTATGACAGATCCTATTGCAGATATGCTTACTCGCATCCGCAATGCGAACATGGTACGTCACGAGAAGCTTGAACTTCCTGCTTCTAAAATCAAAAAAGAAGTTGCTGAAATCTTAAAGCGTGAAGGTTTCGTACGTGACGTAGAATTTATCGAAGACAACAAACAAGGTATCATTCGTATTTTCTTGAAATACGGTGCTAACAACGAGCGTGTAATTACTGGTCTTAAGCGTATCAGTAAGCCTGGTCTTCGTGTTTACGCAAAAGCAAATGAAGTACCTCGTGTATTAAACGGTTTAGGTATTGCGATCATCTCTACTTCTCAAGGTGTTATCACTGATAAAGAAGCTCGTCAAAAACAAGCTGGTGGAGAAGTATTAGCATACGTTTGGTAATAAATTTCTTTAAATGAACGGAGGTGTAACTATGTCACGTGTAGGTAAAAAACCTATTGAAATCCCAACTGGGGTTACAATTACAAACGACAACAACACAGTTACCGTAAAAGGTCCTAAAGGTGAATTAACTCGTACATTCAGCCAAGAAATGGCTATTACAGTAGAAGAAAACGTTCTAACAGTAGTACGTCCTTCTGATAGCAAAGAACACCGTACAATCCACGGAACAACTCGTGCACTTTTAAACAACATGGTTCAAGGTGTTACAGCTGGTTTCGAAAGAGGATTGGAACTTATCGGGGTAGGTTACCGTGCATCTAAGCAAGGTAACAAGCTAGTTCTTAACGTTGGTTACTCTCATCCAGTTGAAATCACTCCTGAACAGGGGATTGAAGTGGAAGTACCGGCAAACACAAAGATCGTTATTAAAGGTATTGATAAAGAGCGCGTAGGTGCTTTAGCAGCTAACATTCGTGACGTTCGCCCACCAGAGCCTTACAAAGGTAAAGGTATTCGTTATGAAGGTGAACAAGTACGTCGTAAAGAAGGTAAAACTGCTAAGTAATACGGCATAAGCAGATAGAAAGGAGTGACTGCACGATGATTACAAAACCTGATAAGAATTCTACTCGTAAGAAAAGACACACTCGTGTTCGTGCTAAGTTATCAGGAACTGCAACTCGTCCACGTTTAAATGTGTTCCGTTCCAACCAACACATTTACGCTCAAGTGATCGACGATACTAACGCTGTAACAATCGCAAGTGCTTCTACACTTGACAAAGATGTAACAGTAAACGGTAGCAACGTTGAGTCCGCTAAAGCAGTTGGAGAACTTGTTGCAAAGCGCGCAATTGAACAAGGAATCAAATCAGTAGTATTCGACCGCGGTGGATACTTATATCACGGCCGTGTGAAAGCATTAGCAGATGCTGCACGTGAGGCTGGTCTAGAATTTTAATCGGAAAAGGAGGGACACTGATGCGTCGTAATATTGACCCAAACAAATTAGAACTTGAAGAACGCGTTGTTACGGTTAACCGCGTTGCGAAAGTAGTAAAAGGTGGACGTCGTTTCCGCTTTGCTGCTCTAGTAGTAGTAGGAGATAAAAACGGTAATGTTGGTTTTGGTACTGGTAAAGCTCAAGAAGTACCTGAAGCAATCCGTAAAGCAATTGAAGATGCGAAAAAGAACTTAGTTGCTGTGCCAATCGTTGGTACAACAATTCCTCACCAAGTACTTGGAGAGTTCGGTTCTGGAGAAATCCTATTGAAACCTGCTTCTGAAGGTACTGGGGTTATCGCTGGAGGACCAGTTCGTGCGGTACTTGAGTTAGCGGGTGTTCAAGACATCCTTTCTAAATCTTTAGGATCTAACACACCAATCAACATGATCCGTGCAACAATTAACGGATTAAAGCAATTGAAACGTGCAGAGGACGTTGCTAAATTGCGTGGTAAAACGGTAGAAGAACTGTTAGGATAAGGAGGGAAACAAAATGGCGAACAAATTAGCAATCACCCTCACTCGCAGTGTAATCGGTCGTCCACAAGATCAACGTGCGACTGTTCAAACTCTTGGTTTGAAAAAGATGCACCAAACAGTTGTCCATGAGGATAACGCAGCTATCCGTGGAATGATTAACAAGGTATCTCACCTTGTTACTGTGAACGAGCAATAAATAGAAACGGTTTTTTTAAATAAGGAGGTGCCACAATGAAACTTCATGAGTTAAAACCTAACGAAGGATCTCGTAAAGAGCGCAACCGTGTAGGTCGCGGAACTGGTTCTGGTAACGGAAAAACTTCTGGTAAAGGTCATAAAGGTCAAAATGCACGCTCAGGCGGTGGCGTTCGTCCTGGATTCGAAGGTGGTCAAACACCTCTATTCCAACGCTTACCTAAGCGCGGATTCACGAACATCAATCGCAAAGAGTACGCAATCATCAACCTTGATACTTTAAACCGCTTTGACGAGGGAACTGAAGTTACTCCTGAATTACTTCTTGAAACAGGTTTAGTTAGCAAATTAAACGCTGGTCTTAAAGTATTGGGTAACGGTTCTATCGAGAAAAAGCTTACAGTACGTGCTCATAAATTCTCCTCAGCAGCTAAGGAAGCTATCGAAGCAGCTGGCGGTTCAGTTGAGGTGATTTAATGTTCCAGACATTCTCCAATTTTATGCGCGTGGGTGATATAAGAAAGAAAATTGTCTTCACCCTATTAATGTTAGTCATTTTCCGTATCGGTACGTTTATCCCAGTACCAGGGGTGAACGCTGACATTTTGAAATTCCAGGATGAACTTAGTGTTTTTGGTATCCTGAATACTTTTGGTGGTGGAGCTCTTCAGAACTTCTCTATTCTAGCCATGGGTGTAATGCCATACATCACAGCGTCCATCATTGTGCAGTTACTGCAAATGGATGTTGTTCCGAAGTTTACGGAGTGGTCAAAACAAGGAGAAGCTGGACGTCGCAAACTAGCTCAATTCACTAGGTATTTTACCATTGTACTTGGTTTCATCCAGGCAATTGGTATGTCAATCGGGTTCAACACAATGGCCAATGGTCAATTGATTACGAATCCGACTTTCACTACTTATCTGCTAATAGCATTAGTGTTAACAGCAGGAACTGCATTCTTGATGTGGCTAGGTGAGCAAATCACGGCACATGGCGTAGGAAACGGAATCTCTATTCTGATCTTCGCTGGTATCGTATCTGCAATCCCAACCGGCGCAAATCAGATTTACGCATCTTTGATCCAGGATGCTGGTGATCAGTTGTTCTTAAATCTTGTGATTGTTGCACTCATCGTTCTTGCAATCTTAGCTGTTATCGTAGGTGTAATCTTCATTCAGCAAGCGTTACGTAAAATTCCGATTCAGTATGCGAAGAAGATGGCGGGGCGCGCTCCTACTGGTGGAGGACACACTACACACTTACCTTTAAAGGTTAATGCAGCAGGGGTAATTCCGGTTATCTTTGCAGTATCCTTTATCATTACACCACCGACGATCGCTTCATTCTTTAGCGAGAATGCAGTGACAAGATGGATCATTAGTACTTTTGACTATACGAATCCAATCGGTATGGTTGTATATGTAGCTCTTATAATTGCCTTCACTTACTTCTATACATTTGTTCAGTCTAATCCTGAACAGATGGCAGAAAACTTAAAGAAACAAGGCGGATATATTCCAGGAATTCGTCCTGGTTTAAATACACAGGAATACTTGACAAAGATTATTTACCGACTAACATTTGTTGGTGCGTTATTCTTAGCAGCTATTTCTATCCTTCCTATTATCTTTATGAGCTTTGCCGGTCTTCCTGCAGCAGTGCAGATTGGCGGTACTAGTCTACTGATCGTCGTAGGTGTTGCACTTGAGACGATGAAGCAGCTAGAAAGCCAGTTAGTGAAGCGTCATTATAAAGGTTTTATCAAGTAATGAAGTAATTGGGATAAATTTATCCCAATATACTTCACAAGATACTGAGGGGGCAAAAAGATGAATTTAGTTCTAATGGGACTTCCGGGTGCCGGTAAAGGTACTCAAGCAGAACGAATTGTCGAAAAGTACAATATCCCTCATATCTCTACTGGAGATATGTTTCGTGCTGCTATGAAGGAAGAAACTGAACTAGGCATGAAAGCTAAGTCTTTCATGGATCAAGGTCAGCTTGTTCCGGATGAAGTGACGATCGGTATCGTTCGTGAAAGATTAGAAAAAGAAGATTGCAAAGCCGGTTTCCTATTAGATGGTTTCCCAAGAACGGTTCCTCAAGCAGATGCTCTTGAGCAAATGCTAGAAGAATTAGGTCGTAAAATTGACTATGTCATCAACGTCAATGTCGACCAAAGCATTCTTATGGAACGTTTAACTGGGCGTCGTATTTGTAAAGATTGTGGATCTACTTACCACTTGGTATTCAACCCGCCTGCAAAGGATGGCGTTTGTGACAAGTGTGGAGGAGAACTTTATCAACGTGCTGATGACAACGAAGAGACAGTAGGTAACCGTCTTGAAGTTAACGTTAAACAATCTAAGCCATTGTTAGACTTTTACGAGTCCAAAGGCTATCTTCGCAATATCAATGGCCAACAAGCGATCGATAAGGTATTCGCTGATATAGAAGAACTTCTTGGAGGTCAGGCGTAATGATTATCTGTAAAACTCCTCGTGAACTTGAGATCATGAGAGAAGCAGGTAGAATTGTCGCTCTTACACACCAAGAATTAAAAAAGCATATTGTACCTGGTGTAACAACGAAGCAATTGGATGATATTGCTGAGAAATTCATCCGCAAACATGATGCAATTCCTTCGTTTAAGGGGTATAATGGTTTTCGCGGAAGCATCTGCGCTTCTGTCAATGAAGAACTTGTTCATGGTATTCCCGGCGATCGTGTACTGAAAGACGGAGATATCATTAGCATAGATATTGGTGCTAAGTATAATGGTTACCACGGTGACTCCGCTTGGACGTATGCTGTTGGTAACATATCCGATGAAACAAAGCGATTACTTGAAGTCACGGAACAATCATTGTATGAAGGCATCAAGGAAGTAAAACCGGGCGCTCGTCTCTCTGATGTTTCCCATGCGATTCAAACGTATGCGGAAGCTCACGATTTTTCAATTGTGAGAGAGTATGTAGGGCATGGAATTGGTCAAGACTTACATGAAGACCCACAAATTCCTCATTATGGACCTCCTAACAAAGGTCCACGGTTAAAACCTGGTATGGTTCTTGCAATTGAACCAATGGTCAATGCAGGCACCCGCTACGTAAAAACGCTAGCAGATGACTGGACTGTTGTTACTGTTGACGGTAAAATGTGTGCTCATTTTGAACATACGGTCGCTATTACAGAAACAGGCTACGAGATCTTAACAAAAGCCTAAGAGGTGATATTGCTTGATCGAATCTGATTCGACTTTGCAAGTAGGCCAAATTGTTTCGATTACTCAAGGCAGAGATGCCGGACAGTATGCCGTAATTATTAAAATTCTTGATGAGCGTTTTGTCGTCCTAGCGGATGGAGACAAGCGGAAGTTTGACCGCCCAAAGAAAAAGAACATTCATCATCTTGAATTTTTTGATTACGTGTCTCCAGAAGTTCAGAACAGTATGAAGGAAACAGGCCGTGTGACAAATGGAAAGCTGCGTTTCGCACTTGCCAAGTTTGTTAACGAGCTTGTTACTGATTTGAAGAAGGGAGAACTTAATTAATGGCGAAAGACGATGTAATTGAAGTAGAAGGTACGGTCATTGAGACTTTACCAAATGCTATGTTTAAAGTAGAATTGGAAAATGGTCATACTGTGTTGGCTCATGTATCTGGGAAAATACGTATGCACTTTATTCGAATCCTACCAGGAGATAAAGTAACGGTGGAGCTTTCTCCATACGATTTAACACGCGGTAGAATTACGTATCGTTTTAAATAAACCTATTTTAGCACTCCGTACTATCAGGGAGGTAATATAAGATGAAAGTGAGACCATCTGTTAAGCCGATCTGCGAAAAATGTAAAGTTATTCGTAGAAAAGGCAAAGTCATGGTTATTTGTGAAAACCCGAAACACAAACAAAAACAAGGATAACTTGAGGGAGGTGCGCATATATGGCACGTATTGCTGGTGTTGATGTTCCTCGCGACAAGCGCGTTGTAATTTCATTAACATATGTTTTCGGTATCGGTCGTTCTACAGCTGAGAAAGTATTAGCTGAAGCAGGTGTTTCTGAAGACACTCGCGTTCGCGACTTAACGGAAGAAGAATTAGGAAAAATTCGTGATGTTGTAGATAAAATTAAAGTTGAGGGTGATCTTCGTCGTGAAGTATCTCTTAACATTAAACGTCTAATCGAGATCGGTTGCTACCGTGGTCTTCGTCACCGTCGTGGTTTACCGGTTCGCGGTCAAAACACTAAAAACAATGCTCGTACACGTAAAGGACCTCGTCGTACTGTAGCAAACAAAAAGAAATAATTTTAAGTAAGTAAGGAGGTAAGTTAAATATGGCACGCAAAACTAATACACGTAAACGCCGTGTGAAAAAGAATATTGAGCAAGGTATCGCGCATATCCGTTCAACATTCAATAACACAATCGTAACGATTACTGACTCTCACGGAAATGCAATTGGGTGGTCTAGTGCAGGTGCTCTTGGCTTCAGAGGTTCTCGTAAATCTACTCCATTCGCAGCGCAAATGGCAGCTGAAACAGCAGCTAAAGCTTGCATGGAGCACGGTTTGAAAACTCTTGAAGTTACAGTTAAAGGCCCTGGTGCTGGTCGTGAAGCAGCAATCCGTGCTTTACAAGCAGCTGGTCTTGAAGTAACTGCTATCAGAGACGTAACCCCAGTACCTCATAACGGTTGCCGTCCACCAAAACGTCGCCGTGTTTAATTTGTCTGTATAGATTTTGTATACATGTCAATAATGGCTGATGATACAGTTTAAAAATATACAGAGATAATTAAATGTTGTTGTTGTGCACAATCGGGACATACCTATGGGGAATTTCGGTAAGACATTCTATGTCTTTCCGGGGTTTCGACGTTTTGAAGGAGGGTTATGAATGTTAGAAATCGAAAAACCAAAAATCGAAACGGTTGAAATCAGCGATGACGCCAACTATGGTAAATTCGTCGTCGAGCCACTTGAGCGTGGATATGGAACAACTTTGGGTAACTCCTTACGTCGTATTCTTTTATCCTCACTTCCTGGTGCCGCTGTAACATCTATCCAAATAGATGGTGTACTGCATGAGTTCTCAACAATTGAAGGCGTCGTTGAAGATGTTACAACAGTTATTTTGAACGTTAAGAAGCTAGCATTAAAAATCTATTCAGATGATGAGAAGACGTTAGAGATTGATGTACAAGGTGAAGGTGCTGTAACAGCTGCTGACATTACCCATGACAGCGATGTTGAAATCCTTAACCCTGATCTTCATATCGCTACGTTGGCGAAGGACGCTCACCTGCGTATCCGTTTCACTGCTAAGCGCGGTCGTGGATATGTACCAGCGGACAAAAACAAACGTGAAGACCAACCAATCGGTGTTATTCCGATTGATTCCATTTTCACTCCAGTTTCTCGCGTTTCTTATTATGTTGAAAATACACGTGTAGGCCAAGTCTCTAACTACGACAAGCTTACATTAGATGTATGGACAGATGGTAGTAACGGTCCACAAGAAGCAGTAGCACTTGGGGCAAAGATTTTAACTGAACACTTAAATATATTTGTAGGTCTGACAGATGAAGCGCAAAACGCTGAAATCATGGTAGAAAAAGAAGAAGATCAGAAAGAAAAAGTTCTTGAGATGACTATCGAAGAATTAGATCTATCTGTTCGTTCTTACAACTGCCTGAAGCGTGCTGGCATCAACACTGTTCAGGAACTTGCAAATAAGACAGAAGAAGATATGATGAAAGTTCGTAACTTAGGCCGTAAATCTTTAGAAGAAGTCAAGCACAAATTAGAAGAGCTTGGACTTGGCCTGCGTAAAGATGACTAGTTTTTAATTGGAAAACTAGGCATCTTTATGTGTTTGAACGTTTCATGACTTTCTACAGAAGGAGGGAACATCAACATGGGATACAGAAAATTAGGTCGTACTAGCGCACAGCGTAAAGCAATGTTACGTGACTTGACTACTGACTTGATCATCAGTGAGCGCATTGAAACTACAGAAGCACGTGCGAAAGAATTACGTTCTTTAGTAGAAAAAATGATTACTCTTGGTAAGCGTGGTGACTTACACGCTCGTCGTCAAGCAGCTTCTTACGTTCGTCATGAAGTAGCGAATGCAGAAACTGGTCAAGACGCAGTTCAAAAGTTATTCGCTGACATCGCTCCACGTTATGAAGAGCGTCAAGGTGGATACACTCGTATCATGAAACTTGGACCTCGTCGTGGAGACGGAGCTCCAATGGTTATCATTGAACTTGTATAATATATATATTAGATGATAGTGGGTTAAAGAGGAGGAAACGAATCTTTTAACTTACTATAGTCAGTCATAAATAAGGGCGGACAGTTGTAATGACTGATCTAAGCCCTTTATTTTTTTGTCCTTTTATTATTACACCGCTGGTGATTTCCGCAAAAGGCTTCGCTTTCCGCGGGGCGACCTTGAGCCTCCTCGGGCTGCGCCCTGCGGGGTCTCAACATTGTCGCTACTCCCCTGCAGGAGTCTACGCCTTTTGCACCAATCACCAGCTACAGATTTCATTGAATATAGGTTTAGAGATTCCTAAGAATGGGAGTTTATTGCATCAACTGTCTATGTATTAAAACCAGTAACCCCCTGTTGCTTGAAGTGCAAGGTGTGAGACTCCTGCGGGGGATAACGGTTGGTTGAGACCCCGCAACGAAGTGAGGAGGCTCAAGCATCGTCCCGCGGAAAGCGAACACCTGGAACGCAAAGCAACAAGGGCGGTTAACCAAACCATTGCTTTTGTACTGTAGAAGCAGGGACTGTACTTATTTTCTTTTTTTGAAGGTTAAGTCTATAGTAGAGAGAGTTAGTTAAGCGGAGAAGAGAGGAGTTGTGTTTTCGATGGCCATCTTAGAAGTGAAGGACTTGTCCTTCCGCTACGCAAACCAAGAAGAAGATACGTTAAAGAATATTAGTCTAAAAGTGGAACAAGGAGAATGGACAGCGATTGTTGGCCATAACGGCTCCGGCAAGTCCACATTGGCTAGAATCTTGAACGGCTTGCAGCTCCCGACAGATGGATCTGTAACAGTTCAAGGAACAGAGTTAACAGAGGAGACTATATGGGATATTAGAAGGCAAGTAGGAATGGTCTTTCAAAACCCTGATAATCAATTTGTAGGTTCGACGGTAGAGGACGATGTTGCGTTTGGTTTAGAAAATATTGGCGTCCCCCGTGAAGAGATGATATCCCGCGTGGCAGAGGGGATTGAAAAAGTTGGGATGGAATCTTTTTTAACCCAAGAGCCACATCAGCTTTCTGGAGGCCAGAAACAGCGTGTGGCCATTGCTGGCTTAATTGCGCTTCGACCATCCATCATCATCTTGGATGAAGCTACAAGTATGCTCGATCCTATTGGACGGAAGGAAGTAATTGACACCATAGAAGAGCTTAGACAACAGGTGGGAGTAACGGTAATATCCATTACGCATGACCTGGAAGAGGCAGCGAGAGCAGATCGGATTATTGTGTTGAACGGCGGAAAAGTATATGGCGAAGGAACCCCTGAGGAAGTTTTCCGAATGGGAGATAAGCTTGTGGAGATAGGTCTTGATTTGCCTTTTCCTATCATCTTGGCGAATAAACTGCAACAGTTGGGTGTGGAGTTTGAGGCAGATCCGACCAATAGGGAAAGGCTGATGGAAGAGTTATGCAAATTACAATCAAAGATTTAGAGCATCGCTATCAGCTGAATACTCCTTTTGAAAGGGTTGCCCTTTTTGATGTGGACATGATGATTCCTGAGAACTCCTACACCGCCATTATCGGTCATACAGGATCCGGCAAGTCTACATTGCTGCAACATCTTAATGGACTGTTACGACCTACAAACGGCACCATTCAAGTTGGAGATATCACTTTGCATGCTAATAAGAAGGAAAAGAACATCAAGGCCCTTCGCAAAAAAGTAGGGATTGTCTTTCAATTTCCTGAGCATCAGTTGTTTGACGAAACCGTGGAGAAGGATGTTTGTTTTGGACCGCTTAATTTCGGTGTTCCGGAAGAGGAAGCAAAAAGGCGGGCAAGAGAGGCACTTAAGCTTGTTGGTCTGCCTGATAGATATCTGGAGTCTTCCCCGTTTGATTTAAGTGGGGGCCAGATGCGCCGGGTGGCGATAGCTGGGGTGCTTGCGATGCAGCCGGAGGTCCTTGTATTGGACGAACCGACAGCAGGGCTAGATCCACGAGGTCGTAAAGAAATCATGGATCTCTTTTATAAACTGCATAAAGAGCAGAACCTTACCACCATCCTAGTCACCCACAGTATGGAGGATGCGGCGAAGTATGCGGATTCCATTATGGTAATGAACAAAGGGACAGTTGGGTTAAAAGGGACACCTAGAGAAATTTTCAGCCAGGCAGAGGAAATTAAGAAGCTTGGATTGGACGTTCCGGAGACGGTTCTGTTTATGAAAGAGCTGGGGGCCCGATTGGATTTAGAGTTCAATGAAGTGTGTCTGACTGTTGAAGAAGTGGCAGAAGCGATTGCCTCCCGCTTGAAAAGGGGCGGTGAGGGATGATGAATAATTTAATAATCGGTCGGTATGTGCCGGGAACCTCTCTTATTCACCGGATGGACCCGAGGGCAAAACTGCTGCTTGTATTTATTTTCGTCCTGGTTGTGTTTCTTGCCAATAATATTTGGGGATACGCGATGCTTGGTGCCTTTACGTTGACGGTCGTGTTGCTTACCAGAATTCCGGTACCCTTTATATTAAAAGGGCTCAAACCGATTATCTGGATCATTATTTTTACCATGCTTTTTCATGTTTTTTTGACGAAAGAAGGAACGCTGCTTTTTGAAGTAGGCTTTATTCAGGTGTACGAAGAAGGCATCATACAAGCTATTTTTATATCCTTACGCTTTTTATTCTTGATCACGATTACCACCATCCTTACCTTGACCACTACACCAATTGAGGTGACAGATGGGATGGAGACGTTATTTGGTCCGTTTAAAAAGGTCGGCGTTCCTGTCCACGAACTTGCGCTAATGATGTCAATTTCCTTGCGATTCATCCCGACATTGATGCAGGAAACAGACAAGATTATGAAGGCGCAGAGTGCACGGGGAGCAGACTTTACTGTAGGGCCTCTGAAGGAGCGTGTAAAGGCTTTGATCCCTTTGCTTGTCCCATTGTTTATCAGTGCGTTTAAACGCGCAGAGGAGCTTGCTACGGCGATGGAGGCACGAGGGTATAAAGGCGGCGAAGGGAGAACGAAATTTCGTCTGCTAGAATGGCAGTTGAAAGATACCTTATTGATGGTGACCCTGGCTGTCCTTACGTTTATCTTAGTTCTTATCCGAACATAATGGAGTTAGATATGATGAATAGATTAAAATGTATCCTAACCTATGACGGCGCCCAGTTTGAAGGCTATCAGATTCAGAAGGAGAAGCGTACGGTACAACTGGAGGTCCAGAAGGCCTTGTCCCGAATTCATAAGGGGACGGAGATAAAGGTTTCTGCTTCTGGCCGCACGGATGCAGGTGTTCATGCCGTTGGTCAAGTACTACACTTTGATTCTCCTTTAACTATTCCTGATGCTGCCTGGCAGAAGGCGCTGAATGCCCATTTGCCCAAAGATATTTGGGTGAAGAGGGTGGAGTCTGTCTCAGGGGACTTCCATGCTCGTTTTGATGTGGTGAAAAAGGAATACCGTTACAAGGTGAGCCTGGCAAAGGACTTTAATGTATTTGATCGGGATCAGGTGTTTCACTACCCTTACCCGCTGGATTTAGAAGCTGTTAAGGAGGCGTGTGGGCATTTTATTGGCGAACACGACTTCACGAGTTTCTGTTCTGCAAAAACAGAAGTGGAGGACAAGGTGAGGACCATCTACTCACTTGATGTGGAGTTGCAAGGCGAGGACCTTGAGTTCCGTATTGTCGGCAACGGCTTTTTATACAATATGGTCCGTATCATTGTTGGTACTTTACTAGAAATTGGACAGGGTAAAAAATTACCAAGAGATATTTTTTCGATCTTGGGAGCAAGAGATCGGGGGGCGGCAGGAAAAACGGCACCAGCACACGGTTTATACTTATGGAACGTGGTTTATGATGACAACTAATCCTGGTGTAACATCTTCTTGACAATCTCGCAAAAAAGAGATAAGATATCACATGGTATGTATTTTAACCCCACGATCAAGCCCCGGAAGAGTTTCATCGTGATGAATAAAATATATTAAGAAATGAAAAATAAAAGCTTTATTTTTTTTAGGAGGGAAATTTAATGCGTACAACGTTTATGGCGAAAGCTAGCGAAATTAATCGTAAATGGTACGTGGTTGACGCTGAAGGTCAAACTTTAGGTCGTCTTGCAAGTGAAGTTGCATCCATTTTACGTGGTAAACATAAACCAACTTTTACTCCAAACGTAGACACTGGAGATCATGTTATCATTATCAATGCAGAAAAAATCCACTTAACAGGTAACAAGTTGAACGGTAAGATCTACTACCGTCACACAATGCACCCAGGTGGACTTAAACAAAGAACGGCTTTGGAAATGCGTACTAACTATCCTACAAAGATGTTAGAACTAGCAATCAAAGGCATGCTTCCAAAAGGAAGTCTTGGCCGTCAGCAAGCTAAAAAATTGAATGTGTATGCTGGAAGCGAGCATCCACACCAAGCACAACAACCTGAAGTTTACGAACTTCGCGGTTAATTAATAAGGAGGGTATAACTTTGGCACAAGTACAATACTACGGCACAGGTCGTCGTAAAAGCTCCGTTGCACGTGTACGTCTAGTTCCTGGTAACGGACAAATCGTGATCAACGATCGTGATATCGAAAACTACATCCCATTCGAAGCTCTACGTAACGTTGTTAAACAACCATTGGCAGTTACTGAAACAGAAGGTAACTACGATGTATTAGTAAACGTTGACGGTGGAGGATACACTGGTCAAGCTGGTGCGATCCGTCACGGAATCGCTCGTGCATTATTGCAAGCTGATCCTGAGTTCCGTGCTACTTTAAAGCGTGCAGGGTTCCTAACTCGTGACGCGCGTATGAAAGAGCGTAAAAAATACGGACTTAAGGGCGCTCGTCGTGCACCTCAGTTCTCAAAACGTTAATCTTCGGATTCCAATATGGAAAACCCCCGACCCTTTGTGGTTGGGGGTTTTTTGGTGTTTTGGCGGAGTGTGTGTGGGTTGAATTTTATGCAAGAGAGGTCCTCATACGAGTGATGAAGACGTGAGTGGGTTGAATTTTGTGCAAGAGAGGTCCTCATGAGGCCGATGAAGACGTGTCTGGGTTAAATTTTGTGCAAGAGAGGTCTTCATGCGGCCGATGAAGACGTGTCTAAGGTATTTTCCGTGCAAGAGAGGTCTTTATAATTCTCGTGCGCGGTGGATAAATTGTCCGAGAGGTTTATAGAGCGGGAATTCCATGCTGAAGCGGTCTGGGAAACTAAGCCTCACCAGAACCTTAGAGCCCCTCCATTCTACCTAAGCAGTATTTCACACGCACTCCTGGAAATTAAGTAAAAATTAGGTAATTACAACCAAATACGACTGTTCTATATAGTGAATAAAATAGGCACTATGCAACTTAACAAATTTTAGAACTTGCTATATCATTAGTTCTTAATAAAGAAAAAAAGGAGGTAACTTGTCATAAGAAATAAGTTAACGGTTCCAATTCTGATTCTGACCTGTTTTTTCTTCGCAGGCACTCACGTACAAGCAACTAGCTGGACTAACCTCAAAGACTGGATGGCAGATAATCTTAATGGGTATCTACATCATGAAAACTCCAACAACACCTTTTCAGAACAACTCCAAGAAATAGACAACTCCCAATACTCCTTAGAAATAGAAGAGTTCTTCAAGTCCACCACCACCTCAACAAAGAGCAAAATTAAAAACCACCAAGCAGATTACATACAACAGCTCACACAAGCGCAATCACAATTAAAACAGAATACACTGGATAGTTATTACGATGAACGCCAATCGAAGCTGGACGAAGAATTGACCCAGGAACTTGAGCAATATCTCGCAGAATTATTGGATGAAACTAATAAACCTTAAGAGGAGAGATATAGGATGACTTGGAAAAAGAAATTAGTAGCAGGTACAGTAGCGGTAGGTTTAGTGTCTGGTGTTGGTATGACGTTTGCAAGTGCAAGTGAAGGATCGCCTTTGAGACAGTGGTACGACGGATTATTTGGCAATACACAACAGTCTGTTTTGGCAGATAACGAAGCGGCGGCAAGTGAGGCATTTGCAAACTGGGCAGCAACTACCGAACAGCTTAAAGTTGGTGCAGGCATGCAAATCAATGAAAAAATGGAAGCAGAACTTACAAGGGCAGGCACGGAAATTTTGAGTGCAAAGGATGAGCATATATCTTCACTGGACGAAGAGAAAGCGGCATTGCTTGCAAACATGAACTACCAAGTGTATCAAAACATTTTCTTAGAAGGATTCATGGCAATCCAAAACCAAGGAAATGCAGCGATGGGTACGGTCGAGGAAAGCTTCCGGGATTACACCAGTGAAACAGGACAAGCTGCTGTAAATGAAATGACGCAAGAGTTGACCTTTGCAAAAGATTCCGCGGTTACTGAATTGGAAGAGGCGATTGCACAAGCCAAAGCGGAACTGTCCGCACAGCTTGCGATGGAAGAGCAGGTAAGCAGACATAATCTGGAGCGACAGATCACATACAAGTTGAGCGACTTGCGCGATGCATTGACATCTATCATCAATGAACTGGTGAGTGAACAGCAGAGTATCATCACAGCGAAGGCTTTGGAACTGGAAGAAGAGGCCAAAGCAAGTCTTGATGAAGTAATGGAAAGCATTAATGACTGACAAGCGACAGCAAAGACTGTTCATTGTGGTGATGATGGTCTTGGCACTTCTTTTTACAGCAGAATGGAAAACGGCATATGCCAGCTCCAATATAAAATCTTTGCTCACAAGTTGGTTTGAAGGGAAGCAACAGGAATCCATTCAATCTTTGGAAAATGAAATTATGTCAGAAAAAGAAGCCCAGATGACTATTTTAAAACAAGAAATAGCTGTTTCATTAGATCAGGTCAATAAAGAGCTTGCCAATTTTACTATTATAGAGGCGGAAAAAAGCAAGGCGGAGCTCAAAAGCTATACAGAGGAACTTATCCAATCCATCGAATTTGATGAGGAAGGTAAGCAGGAGCAGTTTATAAGTGAACTCGAGAAAATTATGGAGGAAGCGTATTTGAAAATGGAACAAGCCCGTGAAGATGCGCTTCATCCATCAGAATAGTCCATTTGCCTGTGCCAGGTTGCGCAGGCTTTTTTCAATTCCAACTTTGGAAAAACGTACTCATTCTTTGCACGCATGAAAGCCTTCGCCCATTAGGAAACTAATCGGGAAAGGGTGTGAAAGAGATGACTGTAGTAACAACCTTCAAGGAAAAGCGCAGGGAAAAGCAGATGAAATATGAGCGAAAAATGCTGCGTGAAATATCATTAGAGGTTTTACGGACAAAGGTGAAGGATTTTTTCTCGCCATACTTAAAGAACAAAAAACAGGTAACTGCCATAGAAGAGGGCTGTCTTGATGTAGCGATTGAAGCTTATCTTCTGGGTGCTTCATATAGCAAGTTTGGGTATTATGGTGAAAATGCAGAGCAGGTGAAAACGCGCTGCCATGTGGAAGAGAAGTATTTGATTGATACCTTGTATGATTATTTCTTGTACTGGGGTTCCATCGGTGACAATGATATGGTTCATGAATCGTTTTATATGACGTGTGATGCCTTTGTTGATTATTGGTGGCGCGAAGGTTTTCATAAAGGAGAAAAAAGATACCGCATGAGGTTGCACTAATTATCATAAACTTCCCCCTTGTCCCATATAGTGTAAAGAGTGGACATGCGGGAGGGGTACATATGCAGAGGTGGAAATTCTGGGCTTTTCTAACGGTAATCTTAACGGTGACCGCCGTTTTTCAATATCAATTGTTTTCAAAAGATACTTGGGAACAGTGGAGTTTGCCATTGAGCGGGAAGATTATCATCCTTGACCCTGGCCACGGTGGGCCTGATGGAGGAGCGGTCGGTGGAGATATTTTAGAAAAAGATGTGGCTCTTGAAGTGTCCCGTTATGTGAAGGATTACCTTCAGGAGCAAGGGGCATTGGTGCTGATGACGAGAGAAGAGGACGTAGACCTTGCTGATCCAGCCACAAAAGGCTATAGCCGCAGGAAAGTAGAAGATTTGCGGAAGCGTATCGAGATGATCAATGAATCGGATGGGGACCTTTTTCTCAGCATTCACCTGAACGCCATTCCGTCACCAAGATGGAGAGGGGCACAAACCTTCTACCATGGGACGAAACATAAGGAAAATGAACGCTTGGCAAAATTCATCCAAGAAGAGTTCAGGGTCAACCTTGAAAATACAGACCGTTATGCAAAATCGATGAATACGCTTTTCATCTTAAAAAACGCTGAAATACCTGGTGCTTTAGTGGAAGTTGGATTCTTGTCCAATCCTGCCGAACGGGCCTTGCTCGATACAGAAGAATATCAGAAATCCTTAGCGGCTTCCATCTATAATGGAGTGATGCGTCATTATACAAATGAAGAAGAACTTCCCGATCCCCCTCAATAACGAAAAAGGGGGATTTTTTATAGGCACATTACAGTAAAATAAAGCAGTCTATATGTTATACTGAAATTGTAAACGAATTCAATTCTGAAAATAGACTATTATCACATAAGGGTGGGGTCACATTGTTAACAGAAGCTAAAGTTGTACAGTTACTAAAAGATCTACATGATCCGTTTTTACATAGAACATTCGAAGAAACAAACGCAATTCAGGAAATCTCCCTTAAGGAAGAAAAGAGTCATGTCAGTGTGAAGGTGGCACTTGCCAAAACGGGTACAGCGGAGCAGATGCAATTGCAAAGTACCATCGTCAATCTTTTAAAAGAAGCAGGAGCGGCAACGGTAGGCCTGCGTTTCATGGAACTACCACAAGAAGTAGTTGCGCGTTTTGGCGTGGAGGCTCCTAAAGAAGAAGAGACACTTCTATCAAGCAACAAAACAACCTTCCTCGCCATTGCTTCCGGAAAAGGCGGCGTTGGAAAATCAACTGTATCTGTCAACTTGGCGGTTTCGTTAGCGCGTCTAGGGAAAAAAGTCGGCTTGATTGATGCAGACATTTACGGCTTTAGCGTGCCTGATATGATGGGCATTACGAAACGTCCGGTCGTGCGCGGCGAAAAAATCATCCCGGTGGAACGATTCGGTGTGCAAGTCATCTCCATGGGCTTTTTTGTAGAAGACAACTCGCCGGTTATTTGGAGAGGTCCAATGCTTGGCAAGATGTTGAACAGCTTCTTTAACGAAGTGGAGTGGGGAGACTTAGACTACCTACTGCTAGACTTGCCTCCTGGAACAGGGGACGTGGCGCTTGATGTGCATTCCATGCTTCCATCCTGTAAAGAATTAATCGTAACAACTCCTCATCCGACAGCAGCATTCGTTGCAGCTAGAGCGGGGGCAATGGCGATTAAAACGGACCATGAAGTAATTGGTGTCATTGAAAACATGGCCTACTTTGAAAGCAAGAAGACAGGTGAAAAAGAGTATGTATTTGGAAAAGGTGGAGGAGACAAACTTGCAGAAGAATTGCAGGCACCGCTTCTTGGACAACTTCCATTACAACAACCTGATTGGAATGACGAGGACTTTGCTCCGTCTATCTACCAAGAAGATCATGATCTTGGAAAAATATATTTAAGCATCGCATCAAAAGTGGTGGAATTAACGTAAATCAAAACAAGCAGACCCCTGTAATTTGTGGGTCTGCTTGTTTTTTTATCCGCCTTCTGAACCGCCGCCGGATTCCTGTCCACCTTCCGAGCCGCCACCTTCTCCGCCTTGCCCGCCGTCACCGCCACCTTGTCCTTCGCCGCCTTGCATTTCAGAAGCGGCTTTTAACAATAGGTCTTGTAGCTTGGCTTTAAACAACGGACTCTCAAACGTCTCGGTGATTACTTTTTGCAGGTGTTTTTTATACTCCTGCCCGCTCATGACGGTAATCATTTGTTTTTCCATTTCGGGGTCCTGCAAGATCTGAACCATCATCGCTTGATACTCAGGATCCTTCATTAAATCTTTAATAAGCTTCTCATGTTCTGTCTGCATGCTCTTTGCAAAAGTCTCCGCAAACTTCGGATCTTCAAACGCCTTTTTCCAAAATTCCGCGCCTTTTTCGCTGTCCAAGGTCTGCTCGATCGATTTTGTTACGACTTCCTGATCCAGGACAAAGTTAGCCTTCATCTTATCGTCAGCCATGATTTCTTCAATCGCTTTTTTTCCATCGTCTGTCTTTAATATATCAACAACCATTTTTTTGGTTTCGTCGTAATCCATTTGGCCGCCTTTTTCACTCTCTGCACATCCAGTAAGAAGGAGGGAAAGAAGGAGCGGCGGCAAAAGGTAGCTTTTCATCAAGAAAACTCCTTCCAACATGTATTTCATACGATTAATATGTGACAAATTTAATCAAATATACAAATTTGCAAGGTAGGGATTATGGATTTTTACTGGTTACATTGGTAAAATGGGAACTAGTGTCTTTAATCTGTGTTAAATGGAGGAAAAGAAAGTGAACAGTCGTAATTGGGTTCGATTATTTCTTTCCACGCTACTAGTCGGAGCGGTAACAACCGTTATTGTTGCGTTCATAGTCCGTTGGGATCAACATACAGCACAATTTGCAAATGGAGAATACCTTCAATTCCTATCCATCATTGCCTGGTACATAGGAGTAGGTTTGATATTCAGCATCATCAGCCAAATGGGATTCTTCGCCTACTTGACGATTCACCGATTCGGCTTGGGTATATTCAAATCTCTTTGGAGTGCCGTACAATTGGTGCTGATTGTTTTCGTTTTATTTGATCTTGTGTATTTCCGTTATATATCTTTTGCAAATGAAGGAGATTCCTTACTTCCTTATTTCGCATTTCCGATTTTTCTTTTGGTATACGGCTTGCTCGTTGCCTATGTGAAAAAGGCCCAGACCAACAAACACGCATTTATTCCTGCATTGTTCTTTATGGTGGTGGTAACAACGATCGAGTGGTTCCCGGCACTTAGGGAAAATGAACCGGGTTGGTTGTTATTCATGCTGTTCCCTTTATTAGCATGTAATTCCTATCAGCTGCTTTTGTTGCACCGGTTGAATAAAACCTCTCCAGCAAAATAAAAAACGGCGCTTCCCCGATTTGGAGAGGCGCCGTTTTTTGATAAGTTATTGTACTTCCTTACTTTTTGCTTTCGTGTTGTTGATCAGTTCGGTTACGCTGCTGATTTCATACCCTTTGTTCTTGATATATTGAATGATCTCCGGTAATGCTTCTTCCGTTTGTTTAGCAGAATCGGATGCATGAAGAAGAACGATATCCCCATTACTTAAATTTTTTGTCACGTTATCCACGATAATTTCCTTCCCAGGGTTGATCAGGTCATGAGAATCCACACTCCAATGCACGACAGTAAAACCGAGTGAATTGGCAATCTCAAGCACTCGCTTATCAAAAGCACCTTTAGGCGGGCGAAGCAAATTGACCTTCTTGACCTCCAGCTTCTCGAATACATCCAAAGCTTTTAAGATATCCCTCTTCACCTTCAAGTCTTCAAGGTCCCGGTAATTTTCATATGCATACCCCATGCTGCCGATTTCATGGCCGTCTTCCACAATTCGTTTCACGATATCTGGATGCCTTTCCGCCCATGATGCTGATAAGAAGAATGTAACCCCAGTTACATTATTTTGTTTTAGCAAATCCAAGATGGGAAGTGCTTTCTCATCCCCCCAGCTAATATCAAAGGACAAAGCAACTTCCTTGTTACTGCCTTCCCCTTTATAAATTGCCCGAGGTCCATCTTTGGTTGAAAACACCGGCTGATTTGAAAAGTTCTCTATATATAAAATCCCTGCAGTGAAGAATGCCGCCAAAATGATGATGGATAATTGCTTAAGCTTTCTTCCGTTAATAACATAGAAATTAGTCATGCTTAGCCCCCTTGTCCACAGTATCTACTCTCATAAATATTCAATAGGACAAATCTTATGCAAAAAAATTTAGGAAAATGTTTCATAAAAACCTGTTTGGTGGAAAAAATACACTATAAAGTATTTTTTAGAGGTGAAGAAATGTTAGGGATGCTGTTAAACAATAAAGAAGTGAAAGAAATGGAATACTTGTTAAAAAGAGAACTAGAAGAACTCTTACACGATTTTGATGATCATCGCATCGATAGAGTAGTAAAGCATGCCATGGAAGAACGCTATCAAATTCTCTACAAAATGTTCACCCGTATCGCTCCGCCGACAGAGTGTATGAAATATATACGATCCAAAGCCGTTTTTAGGGAAAGAGAATCCTATTAAACCCTATTCAATCAGCCGCAGAAATTGCGGCCTTTTATTTGCTCATCTATCACTTGTATATAAGAAGAAAGTACGTCAGAAAAACAAATTGAAAAAACTTTTTAAAAGTAGTTGACGGTAAAAGAAAATCCGTGGTATATTATTATTCGTCGCTGCGAGATACATAACGCTTGCAAGACGAAAAATAAAAAACATGTTGACATCAACTAAGCCAATGTGTTACATTAGTAAAGTCGCTTCTGAGCGACAAACGATTGAAATGATCTTTGAAAACTAAACAAAACAACAGCGTCATAACGTCGGTTCTACGGAACACGACAAAATGATTTTAAGTAACACAAGCTAGCAAATTTTGAGCAAAAGCTCAGACTCTTTATTGGAGAGTTTGATCCTGGCTCAGGACGAACGCTGGCGGCGTGCCTAATACATGCAAGTCGAGCGGACCTTTTAAAAGCTTGCTTTTGAAAGGTCAGCGGCGGACGGGTGAGTAACACGTGGGCAACCTGCCTGTAAGACTGGGATAACTTCGGGAAACCGGAGCTAATACCAGATAATATAAGGAACCTCCTGGTTCTTTATTGAAAGATGGTTTCGGCTATCACTTACAGATGGGCCCGCGGCGCATTAGCTAGTTGGTGAGGTAACGGCTCACCAAGGCGACGATGCGTAGCCGACCTGAGAGGGTGATCGGCCACACTGGGACTGAGACACGGCCCAGACTCCTACGGGAGGCAGCAGTAGGGAATCTTCCACAATGGACGAAAGTCTGATGGAGCAACGCCGCGTGAGCGATGAAGGCCTTCGGGTCGTAAAGCTCTGTTGTTAGGGAAGAACAAGTGAGAGAGTAACTGCTCGCACCTTGACGGTACCTAACCAGAAAGCCACGGCTAACTACGTGCCAGCAGCCGCGGTAATACGTAGGTGGCAAGCGTTGTCCGGAATTATTGGGCGTAAAGCGCGCGCAGGTGGTTCTTTAAGTCTGATGTGAAAGCCCACGGCTCAACCGTGGAGGGTCATTGGAAACTGGGGAACTTGAGTGCAGAAGAGGAAAGTGGAATTCCAAGTGTAGCGGTGAAATGCGTAGAGATTTGGAGGAACACCAGTGGCGAAGGCGACTTTCTGGTCTGTAACTGACACTGAGGCGCGAAAGCGTGGGGAGCAAACAGGATTAGATACCCTGGTAGTCCACGCCGTAAACGATGAGTGCTAAGTGTTAGAGGGTTTCCGCCCTTTAGTGCTGCAGCTAACGCATTAAGCACTCCGCCTGGGGAGTACGGTCGCAAGACTGAAACTCAAAGGAATTGACGGGGGCCCGCACAAGCGGTGGAGCATGTGGTTTAATTCGAAGCAACGCGAAGAACCTTACCAGGTCTTGACATCCTCTGACACTCCTAGAGATAGGACGTTCCCCTTCGGGGGACAGAGTGACAGGTGGTGCATGGTTGTCGTCAGCTCGTGTCGTGAGATGTTGGGTTAAGTCCCGCAACGAGCGCAACCCTTGATCTTAGTTGCCAGCATTCAGTTGGGCACTCTAAGGTGACTGCCGGTGACAAACCGGAGGAAGGTGGGGATGACGTCAAATCATCATGCCCCTTATGACCTGGGCTACACACGTGCTACAATGGACGGTACAAAGGGCAGCAAAACCGTGAGGTCGAGCCAATCCCATAAAACCGTTCTCAGTTCGGATTGCAGGCTGCAACTCGCCTGCATGAAGCCGGAATCGCTAGTAATCGCGGATCAGCATGCCGCGGTGAATACGTTCCCGGGCCTTGTACACACCGCCCGTCACACCACGAGAGTTTGTAACACCCGAAGTCGGTGGGGTAACCTTTTGGAGCCAGCCGCCTAAGGTGGGACAGATGATTGGGGTGAAGTCGTAACAAGGTAGCCGTATCGGAAGGTGCGGCTGGATCACCTCCTTTCTAAGGAATGTACGCTTGTTGTTTTGTTTAGTTTTGAGAGAGCATTCTCTCAATAATGACAGTTCTTATGAATTGTCGCAGATAAATCATTCGATTTATCCCTGTTGTTCCTTGAAAACTAGATAATGTAACTAATATCAAGATATTCACAAAATATCGTTCATCTTAGTAATTTTCTTTATAGATATCATCGCTGATATCGACACATGACCATATTGGTCAACGGTTAAGTTATTAAGGGCGCACGGTGGATGCCTTGGCACTAGGAGCCGATGAAGGACGGGACTAACACCGATATGCTTCGGGGAGCTGTAAGTAAGCTTTGATCCGGAGATTTCCGAATGGGGAAACCCACTGCTCGTAATGGAGCAGTATCCTTATCTGAATACATAGGGTATGGAAGGCAGACCCGGGGAACTGAAACATCTTAGTACCCGGAGGAAGAGAAAGCAAACGCGATTTCCTGAGTAGCGGCGAGCGAAACGGAATTAGCCCAAACCAAGAGGCTTGCCTCTTGGGGTTGTAGGACACTCAACATGGAGTTACAAAGGAACGGGGTAAATGAAGCGATCTGGAAAGGTCCGTCATAGAAGGTAAAAACCCTGTAGTTGAAACTTCGTTCCCTCCTGAGTGGATCCTGAGTACGGCGGGACACGAGAAATCCCGTCGGAAGCAGGGAGGACCATCTCCCAAGGCTAAATACTCCCTAGTGACCGATAGTGAACCAGTACCGTGAGGGAAAGGTGAAAAGCACCCCGGAAGGGGAGTGAAATAGATCCTGAAACCGTGTGCCTACAAGTAGTTAGAGCCCGTTAATGGGTGATAGCGTGCCTTTTGTAGAATGAACCGGCGAGTTACGATTACGTGCAAGGTTAAGTCGATGAGACGGAGCCGTAGCGAAAGCGAGTCTGAATAGGGCGCATGAGTACGTGGTCGTAGACCCGAAACCAGGTGATCTACCCATGTCCAGGGTGAAGTTCAGGTAACACTGAATGGAGGCCCGAACCGACTCACGTTGAAAAGTGAGCGGATGAGGTGTGGGTAGGGGTGAAATGCCAATCGAACCTGGAGATAGCTGGTTCTCTCCGAAATAGCTTTAGGGCTAGCCTCATGTGTTAGAGTCTTGGAGGTAGAGCACTGATTGGACTAGGGGTCCTCATCGGATTACCGAATTCAGTCAAACTCCGAATGCCAAAGACTTATCCATGGGAGTCAGACTGCGAGTGATAAGATCCGTAGTCAAGAGGGAAACAGCCCAGACCGCCAGCTAAGGTCCCCAAGTATACGTTAAGTGGAAAAGGATGTGGAGTTGCTTAGACAACCAGGATGTTGGCTTAGAAGCAGCCACCATTTAAAGAGTGCGTAATAGCTCACTGGTCGAGTGACTCTGCGCCGAAAATGTACCGGGGCTAAACGTATCACCGAAGCTGCGGACTGTTCTTACGAACAGTGGTAGGAGAGCGTTCTAAGGGCGTTGAAGCTAGACCGTAAGGACTGGTGGAGCGCTTAGAAGTGAGAATGCCGGTATGAGTAGCGAAAGAAGGGTGAGAATCCCTTCCACCGAATGCCTAAGGTTTCCTGAGGAAGGCTCGTCCGCTCAGGGTTAGTCGGGACCTAAGCCGAGGCCGAAAGGCGTAGGCGATGGATAACAGGTTGATATTCCTGTACCACCTCCACTCCGTTTGAGCAATGGGGGGACGCAGAAGGATAGGGTAAGCGCGCTGTTGGATATGCGCGTCTAAGCAGCAAGGCTGAGAAGTAGGCAAATCCGCTTCTCATTAAGGCTGAGCTGTGATAGCAAGGGAAATATAGTACCGAAGTTCCTGATTTCACACTGCCAAGAAAAGCCTCTAGCGAGGAGTATGGTGCCCGTACCGCAAACCGACACAGGTAGGCGAGGAGAGAATCCTAAGGTGAGCGAGAGAACTCTGGTTAAGGAACTCGGCAAAATGACCCCGTAACTTCGGGAGAAGGGGTGCTCTGTTAGGGTGTTAAAGCCCGAGAGAGCCGCAGTGAATAGGCCCAGGCGACTGTTTAGCAAAAACACAGGTCTCTGCGAAGCCGTAAGGCGAAGTATAGGGGCTGACGCCTGCCCGGTGCTGGAAGGTTAAGGGGAGAGGTTAGCGCAAGCGAAGCTTTGAACCGAAGCCCCAGTAAACGGCGGCCGTAACTATAACGGTCCTAAGGTAGCGAAATTCCTTGTCGGGTAAGTTCCGACCCGCACGAAAGGCGTAACGATCTGGGCACTGTCTCAACCAGAGACTCGGTGAAATTATAGTACCTGTGAAGATGCAGGTTACCCGCGACAGGACGGAAAGACCCCGTGGAGCTTTACTGTAGCCTGATATTGAATTTTGGTACAGCTTGTACAGGATAGGTAGGAGCCTGAGAAGCCGGAGCGCTAGCTTCGGTGGAGGCGTCGGTGGGATACTACCCTGGCTGTATTGAAATTCTAACCCGCAGCCCTTATCGGGCTGGGAGACAGTGTCAGGTGGGCAGTTTGACTGGGGCGGTCGCCTCCTAAAGAGTAACGGAGGCGCCCAAAGGTTCCCTCAGAATGGTTGGAAATCATTCGCAGAGTGTAAAGGCACAAGGGAGCTTGACTGCGAGACCTACAAGTCGAGCAGGGACGAAAGTCGGGCTTAGTGATCCGGTGGTTCCGCATGGAAGGGCCATCGCTCAACGGATAAAAGCTACCCCGGGGATAACAGGCTTATCTCCCCCAAGAGTCCACATCGACGGGGAGGTTTGGCACCTCGATGTCGGCTCATCGCATCCTGGGGCTGTAGTCGGTCCCAAGGGTTGGGCTGTTCGCCCATTAAAGCGGTACGCGAGCTGGGTTCAGAACGTCGTGAGACAGTTCGGTCCCTATCCGTCGTGGGCGCAGGAAATTTGAGAGGAGCTGTCCTTAGTACGAGAGGACCGGGATGGACGCACCGCTGGTGTACCAGTTGTCTTGCCAAAGGCATAGCTGGGTAGCTACGTGCGGACGGGATAAGTGCTGAAAGCATCTAAGCATGAAGCCCCCCTCAAGATGAGATTTCCTTTTACTTCGGTAAGTAAGATCCCTGAAAGATGATCAGGTAGATAGGTTCGAGGTGGAAGCATGGCGACATGTGGAGCTGACGAATACTAATCGATCGAGGACTTAACCCAAATAAGTATCGAAATAAGTGAACGATAGGAATATCTTGATAGGAACACATTATCTAGTTTTGAAGGAACAAGAAAGATGTAAAAACATCTTGATTTTCTTTCTCAATTTTGTATAATATAATTTGTCTGGTAATGATGGCGAAGAGGTCACACCCGTTCCCATACCGAACACGGAAGTTAAGCTCTTCAGCGCCGATGGTAGTTGGGGGATCTCCCCCTGTGAGAGTAGGACGTTGCCAGGCTAGTATTGTTCCACCATAGCTCAGCGGTAGAGCATTCGGCTGTTAACCGAAGGGTCGTAGGTTCGAATCCTACTGGTGGAGCCATGCTTCCATAGCTCAGTTAGGTAGAGCACTTCCATGGTAAGGAAGAGGTCACCGGTTCGAGCCCGGTTGGAAGCTTATACAAAAAAATTGGCCCGTTGGTCAAGCGGTTAAGACACCGCCCTTTCACGGCGGTAACACGGGTTCGAATCCCGTACGGGTCACCAAAGTTTTTTCACGACAGTGAAAATAACTAAGTTTTTTGCGTCAGCAAAATAACTTTCCTTTTAAATTAATAATACATTGGAGGATTAGCTCAGCTGGGAGAGCATCTGCCTTACAAGCAGAGGGTCGGCGGTTCGATCCCGTCATCCTCCACCATATCCCTTGGAGGGGTAGCGAAGTGGCTAAACGCGGCGGACTGTAAATCCGCTCCTTCGGGTTCGGCAGTTCGAATCTGCCCCCCTCCACCATTTTAACTTCGAAATGAAAATTCCGGAGTTTTTGTTTGAAGAAATGTATAAACTCCCTTAAATCAGAGATAATAAGTGAAGTTAGTTATCACTGAAGATTGGGTATGTGGTACATAGAGAAACAACTACATTTAATGGGCTATAGCCAAGCGGTAAGGCATCGCACTTTGACTGCGACATGCGTTGGTTCGAATCCAGCTAGCCCAGCCAACGTGCCATTAGCTCAGTCGGTAGAGCATCTGACTTTTAATCAGAGGGTCGAAGGTTCGAGTCCTTCATGGCACATATCTTTTTACAAAGCTTTATTATAACTACATAAGGGGCCTTAGCTCAGCTGGGAGAGCGCCTGCTTTGCACGCAGGAGGTCAGCGGTTCGATCCCGCTAGGCTCCACTTTCTAATAAAGTTTAAGTCATAGACCATTTGGTTTATGGCTTTTTTGTATGCCCCTTTTTTAGAAAGGTCTTCGATAAAAGGAAGCACGAAAAGGTTTCTCTCGTACCTATAAAGCTTAGGGGATCGCATGAGTGAATCGGGCGATAATTTCAATTTACGGGCGACTTTTCAGGTTTACGGGCGATAATTTGAATAATCGGGCGAAAATAAAATTTTACGGGCGATTTTTAAAAAATACGGGCGAAAATCGCAACTAATCGGGCGAAACGTAAAAATAGCCGCTCAGTCTCAGATCGGGTCACCCAACTTTATAGCTCTATCCTCCCAGCTTCCTCCGGGCAACTTATCCGCCCTCCCTCCACCACTAATAATCCGACAATTCCAAACTGCATATATATTCAAAACTATGTCGAGTTGAGTCATCTGATAGTTTCCCTATACAATAGAAGTAGATTACATAAAGGGGGACACGATTCATGAAGAAAGATATCAGTATTATTGGAGTACCAATGGACTTGGGCCAGACACGTCGCGGAGTGGATATGGGTCCTAGTGCGATAAGATATGCAGGGGTAGTGGAACGATTAGAAAATTTAACAAAGACGATAGAAGACCTGGGAGATATTGAGATTGGAAGTAGAGAGAGAACAGCAACTGGTGAAAGCAATCTTAAAAATTTGAAAGCGGTTGCGGAAGCAAGTGAGAACCTGGCTTCTAAAGTGGACGAAGTACTTTCAAATGACAGGTTTCCGCTTGTTTTCGGTGGAGATCATAGTATTGCTATTGGGACCATTGCGGGCCTTGCAAAGCACTATTCCAACATGGGGGTCATTTGGTATGACGCACACGGCGACCTAAATACGGGCGAAACATCCCCATCAGGCAATATCCATGGCATGCCGCTTGCTGTAAGCTTAGGCATTGGTGATTCAACATTAACGTCAATCGGCGGCGACCATGCTAAAATCAAGCCAGAGAATATTGTGATTATCGGGGCAAGATCTTTGGATGAAGGCGAGAAGATATTAATTAAGGAAAAAGGAATCAAAGTATTTACGATGCATGAGATTGATCGAATGGGTATGGCTGCTGTGATGGAAGAGGCTATTGCCTACTTGAGGGAACGACAAACAGACGGGGTTCATTTATCATTGGACCTTGATGGGCTAGATCCTCATGATGCGCCTGGAGTAGGGACACCAGTGCTTGGTGGTATCTCTTACCGTGAAAGTCACCTGGCGATGGAAATGTTAGAAGAAGCAAATATCCTGACTTCAGCAGAATTTGTGGAAGTTAACCCAATTTTAGACGAGCGTAACAAAACAGCAACGGTAGCTGTAGCGTTAATGGGATCTTTATTTGGTGAAAAACTTCTTTAAAATAAAGGATCTGTTAAACACCGCTGTTGATTTCCGCAAATGGCTTCGCTTTCCGCGGGACGGTGCTTGAGCCTCCTCACTCCGTTGCGGGGTCTCAATCTACCGTTACCCCCCGCTGGAGTCTGCGCCTTTTGCTCCAATCAACAGCTAAAAAATTCCACTTATAAAAAAACACCAGCAACTAATACTTAAGAAGTTGCTGGTTTTCGTTTGATTTGTAAGTATAGGTATTGATTTATCAATGAATCAAGCGAGGTGCTCGCATCAATTACTTCCTTAGATTGAAGATGGTTGGATGAGGAAAGTCGAATCATTTCTTCTCTTTTTCTCTCAATTGCTTCCTGTAAATGGACGGTAGCATGGACGGCCACTATACAACACCCCTTATTCATTAGGCTTCAAAAACTAATTAGTAGTTTTTACCCTCTTTTATCCTTTTTAAAACCAATTTCAGTAAAAATTTGTTAGAATATATTTTATAGAGAAAAATGAAACCTTTTAGGGCGAAGACACGTATTACTAGTCGACCGCCAGACAACGGGGGAACGGAATGGAAGAACTAATCAGAAAAAGAATAAAACAAATAAAAAAAGGCGATCAGGATGCATTTGCGGAAATTGTGGAATTGTTTAAAGACAAGATCTATCAATTGGTTTACCGAATGATTGGCAATTCGCATGAAGCAGAAGACATTGCACAAGAAGCTTTCATACGTGCATATATTAACATCAACAGCTTTGATGTTAATCGCAAATTTTCGACCTGGTTATATCGGATTGCGACAAACCTGACGATTGACCGCATTCGCAAAAAGAAGCCGGATTATTATTTAGATGCAGAAGTAGCAGGTACAGAAGGTTTAACGATGTATTCCCAGGTTGCCGCAGATATTGCTTTACCTGAGGAGGAAGTGGAAACGATGGAGCTGCAAGGAGAAATCCAGCGCCAGATATTAAAGCTTCCTGATAAATACCGATCGGTAATTGTCTTAAAGTACATTGACGAGTTATCATTGATTGAAATCAGTGAAATCCTAGAAATTCCGGTCGGAACAGTAAAGACCCGAATCCATAGAGGGCGAGAAGCGCTGAGACAGCAATTGCGCCATGTTTAATTCTGGAGGTGTTATAAACAATGAATAAATGCCCGGAACATATCGTCCAGTATATGCATGAGTATTTAGATGGTGATCTAGAACAAGAACGAGAAAAAGAGCTAAAAGCACATCTCCACGACTGCAAGGAATGCTACCAGCAGTTCCATGAGCTGGAGAAGGCGATTGCTCTTGTGCAAAGCACCTCTCATATATCTGCACCAAATGATTTCACGCAAAGAGTGATGAATAGTTTACCGAAAGAAAAGAAGACCATTGGTTGGAATCGCTGGCTGCGTTCCCACCCAATGCTTGTAGCGGCCGCCATTTTCTTTATTTTAATGAGTGGAAGTTTATTTGGAGGCTGGCAGGAAGATAAGTTTGCATTCACCAACCAGCCGGATCTTGTTGTAGAGGATAATACTGTCGTTGTCCCAGAAGGCAAGGTTGTGGAAGGGGATGTTGTCGTGAAGAACGGGAATATCCGCGTTGATGGTGAAGTTAGAGGCAATGTGACGGTCATAAATGGAGAAATCATCAATGGTGAAAACTACCTCGCTTCCGCAGGCCAAGTAACAGGAGAAATCGAAGAAATCGACCAGGCTTTTGAATGGATCTGGTACACCATGAAAGACGGCTTCAAAAAAGCGGTTGACGTGTTCAACGACTGAGCAATAACCTAGTTGATCGCAGTGGAAGGCGCGAAGACTCCCGCGGGAGGAAGGGACAGGTGAGACCCCGCAACGCAGTGAGGAGGCTCACGGACCGCCCGCAGGAAAGCGAAGCGCCTGAAACGGAGATCAACTGTTAAATGCTATCAAATGAGATGCTTGAAACAATTCAAGCATCTTTTTATATTTCAAGGAGATTATAATAATGTTGCAAAACATGAATTAAAAGGCCATTTCTACCTGATTATTAAAAATATGCTATAATAACATGGTTACGGTTTTCGTACTTGATACATAAATCTTGTACTGTTAAAGGAAGTGTGAGGATGCCTTTTGAAATACCTTTTGGAGATATGCCATATTTAAGTTATCTTGCAAATATCATAGATATTTTACTCGTTTGGTTTGTTATCTATAAGCTTATCATGGTCATCCGTGGGACAAAGGCGGTCCAGTTATTAAAAGGGATAACAGTCATTGTAGTGGTAAGGATCATTAGTAACTTTTTAGGATTCAGTACCTTACAATGGTTGATGGACCAAGCTTTGACATGGGGATTCCTGGCGATTATCATTATCTTTCAGCCAGAGCTTCGACGCGCCTTGGAGCAATTGGGTAGAGGGAAATTGTTTTCAAGAAGCGGTATAGATGATGAGGAAGAGCATGCCAAAATGATTGAAGCGGTCGTTAAATCCGTTCAATACATGGCCAAACGCCGTATTGGAGCGTTGATTTCGATTGAAAGAGAGACCGGAATGGGAGATTACATAGAAACGGGTATTCCGTTGCATGCAAAAGTTTCATCCGAGCTCTTAATTAACATTTTTATTCCAAATACACCACTTCATGATGGAGCGGTTATTTTGCAAAAGAGCCAAGTATCTGCAGCAGCTTGTTACCTTCCATTGTCTGAGAGTCCTTTTATTTCGAAGGAACTAGGTACAAGGCATAGAGCAGCACTTGGAATCAGTGAAGTAACAGATAGTATCACCATTATAGTATCTGAGGAGACAGGAAGTATTTCTGTTACGAAGAACGGTGAATTGCACCGTGACCTGGAACCTGAATTATTCAGCGAGTTGTTGAAGAAGGAATTAGATACAAGCGTGAAGACCAATACTTCGAATCGCTGGCAGTGGAGGGGGCAGAAGGATGGATAAGTTTATCAATAACCGTTGGGTGATGAAAATTATCGCGTTGTTATTGGCCTTTATGCTATACATGTCAGTCAGCATCGAGAATAGTTCCACTCAGCAGACAGATTCTCCCCCTTCTCCTTTTTCCGGATCTACGGACGTGCAAACGGTGACTGATGTTCCGGTTGAAACGTTCTATGACAGGGAGAACCTGGTGGTATCAGGTATCCCGCAAAGTGTTACGGTTACACTTGAGGGTCCAACTGCATCTGTTAAACCAACAGCTTTGCAGAAGGATTTTGAAATCATTGCAGATCTTTCAAATCTAGGTATCGGAACTCACGAAGTAACGTTAGAGTCTCGAAATCTTTCTGACAGATTAAGTGTAGCAATTGAACCAGCAGTAGCTTCTGTTACCATCCATGAAAGAATATCCGAGGATTTCCCTGTGGACGTTGATTTTATTAACAGAGGCCAAATGGAAGAAGGCTATCAGGCAGAACAACCAATTGTTAAGCCTAATATTGTAAAAGTAACAGGATCTCGCGAATTGATTGAAAGTATTGCATTGGTGAAAGCACGTGTGGACCTTAAAGGCGTCAATGAGTCCATTGAACAACAATCCCGTGTGACAGTCTACGACAGAGAAGGAAACACGTTGAATGTGGAAATTGATCCTCCTGTGGTAGATGTAAATGTTCCGATTACAAGTCCTTTTAAATCAGTTCCGTTGAAAATAAATCGCAAAGGGTCATTAAAAGAGGACCTGAGTATTACCAAGATAGAAGCAGAACCGAATGAAGTAACTGTCTATGGACCGAAAAGCGCCATTGACAAGTTGGAGTTCATTGATAATATAGAGTTGGATTTAACGGAGATCACAGAGAGCACAACCATTGAAGTTGATGTGCCTGTACCGGATGGCGTGAAACGCGTTGTACCGGAGAAGGTGAAGATCAACGTGGAAGTGGAAAAAGAAGAACAAAAGACGTTTACAAACGTCCCTATACAACAAATCGGGCTATCAGAAGGGTTGGGACTAGAATTCATTGACCCGGAAACTGGTTTAATGGATCTTACCATACTTGGTGCACCTAGTACCCTTGAGAGCGTTAATAGCTCCGATATGGAAATGTATATCAATGTAACAGATTTGAACGCTGGGGAACATGAAGCCCCTCTTGAGATAAACGGTCCGCAAAACGTTTCGTGGGACCTGCCAAAAAGAAATGTAAAGTTTAGATTAATAGAAGAAACTAATGAGTAGTAAAAGGAGAGATTTACGAAATGGGTAAATATTTTGGTACGGATGGAGTGCGCGGTGTAGCGAACTCGGAATTAACACCTGAATTGGCATTTAAAGTAGGACGTTTGGGAGGATATGTGTTAACGAAGGACCAAACTCGTCCGAAAGTGCTGATCGGTCGTGACACGCGTATTTCAGGACACATGCTTGAAGGAGCGCTAGTGGCAGGATTACTTTCCATTGGCGCAGAAGTCATGCGTTTAGGTGTAATCTCCACTCCTGGTGTGGCTTACCTGACAAAAGCATTGGGTGCCCAAGCTGGTGTGATGATCTCTGCTTCTCATAATCCGGTAGCAGACAACGGTATCAAGTTTTTCGGTCCGGACGGATTCAAACTATCTGACGAGCAGGAAGCGGAAATCGAAGCATTAATGGACCAAGAGACAGACACCCTTCCACGTCCAGTCGGTGCTGACCTAGGTCAAGTGAACGACTATTTTGAAGGCGGACAGAAGTACCTTCAGTTCCTAAAGCAAACAGTGGATGAGGATTTCTCCGGTATCCATATTGCCCTGGATTGTGCACATGGTGCAACATCTTCTCATGCAACACATCTTTTTGCAGACCTAGAGGCGGACATCTCGACAATGGGATCTTCACCGAATGGATTGAACATCAATGATGGTGTCGGTTCTACTCACCCTGAGACACTAGCGCAATTAGTGCTTGAAAAAGGTGCAGACATCGGTCTTGCATTCGATGGCGACGGAGACCGCATCATCGCAGTCGATGAAAAGGGTCAAATCGTCGACGGTGATCAAATCATGTTCATCTGTGCAAAATATTTGAGCGAAAATGGACGCTTACGTCATAACACAGTAGTATCCACTGTCATGAGTAACCTAGGTTTCTACAAAGCATTAGAGGCTAACAATGTTGAAACAAAGCAAACAGCAGTAGGAGACCGTTATGTAGTGGAAGAGATGAAGAACGGAAACTACCTTCTTGGCGGAGAGCAATCTGGCCACATCATCTTCCTTGACTACAACACAACAGGGGACGGCATGCTGACAGGCCTTCAGCTTGTAAACATCATGAAGTTGACGAAAAAGAGCCTGTCTGAGCTTGCTGGCGAAATGACAAAGTTCCCTCAACTACTTGTGAACATAAGAGTGACGGACAAGCACCGTGTTACAGAGAACGAGAAAGTGAAAGCTGTCATTGAAGCGGTAGAAGCAGAAATGAACGGCAACGGCCGCATTCTTGTGCGTCCTTCTGGTACAGAGCCACTTGTACGTGTCATGGCCGAAGCTCCAACACAAGAGCAATGCGATGAGTACGTAGAACGTATCGCAGCTGTTGTGCGCGCGGAAATGGGTACGGAATAATTGATATAGTGAACGAGAAAGATATGCATAAACCGCACTTATGGAGCGGTGGATGCATATCTTTTTTATATGGTGTGGGAATTTTGGTTACGGCGTACTCACTATCCAATTCACACCAGTAGTATGAGAAAAAATACCCCCACCTTTGCATTAAATGGAAATAATCCACATAATTGTTGACGAATTGGGGTATGGAAGGTAAGATATTATTTGTTGCTATTCAAGAACGGAAAGGAGCATTAAAGTCAGAAAACTATAATTAGATACACAAAGCGCCTGAACTAAGCGACGGACGAAACAACGCTTAGTTGACGAGGAGGAGGTTTATCGATCTATCGGCGGATGCCTCCCGGTTGCCAATCACAACCGACTCAGGAACAGTTTAAAGCATAAAGGCAACTTTATGTACAAAGACTGTTACTATGATTACAAAATTATTTTATAGGTAATGTGGGGGCAAGACTGTCCCCTTACTATGGTGTGCTTTCTTGTCCCTGCAACTCTAGGGAGGAAATTAACTATGTGCGGAATCGTTGGATATATCGGAACACAAGATACAAAAGAAATTCTTTTAAAAGGTCTAGAAAAGCTTGAATACCGTGGGTATGACTCTGCTGGTATTGCTGTAATGAACGAAAACGGCGTACACGTATTCAAGGAAAAAGGCCGTATTGCGGACCTACGCGAAGTAGTGGACAATGACGTTTTAGCATCAACTGGAATCGGTCACACTCGCTGGGCAACTCACGGTGTACCAAGTAAAGTAAATGCGCATCCACACCAAAGCACGTCTGGTCGCTTTACACTTGTACACAACGGAGTTATCGAGAACTATTCACAACTTAAACGCGAACACTTACAAGGCGTAGAGCTAGTAAGTGAAACAGATACAGAAGTAGTTGTACAAATCATCGAGAAATTTGCAAACGAAGGACAGCATGTGGAAGAAGCAATGCGTCGCACTCTTTCCATCCTTAAAGGTTCTTACGCGATTGCTTTACTGGACAATGAAGATCCAGAAACAATCTATGTAGGAAAAAACAAGAGCCCTCTATTAGTTGGCGTAGGAAAAGGTGACTTCAACGTAGTGGCAAGTGACGCAATGGCGATGATCCAAGTGACGGATCAATTCGTGGAGCTGATGGACAAAGAGATGGTTATCGTGAAGAAAGAAGCGGTAACAATTAAAAAGCTGAACGGCGAAATCATCGAGCGCGCGCCATACACTGCTGAACTTGATGCAAGTGATATCGAAAAAGGCACATACCCACATTACATGTTAAAAGAAATCGATGAGCAGCCATTAGTAATCCGTAAGCTCATCCAAAAATATCAAAACGAAAACGGCGAGTTGACGATTGATTCTGATATCATCAACGCTGTTAACCAATCTGACCGCATCTACATCGTAGCAGCGGGAACAAGCTACCACGCAGGTCTTGTTGGAGCGCAAATGATTGAAAAGCTTGCGAAGGTACCTGTAGAAGTACACGTAGCAAGTGAGTTCAACTACAACATGCCAATTTTATCTGAAAAGCCGCTATTCATCTTCATCTCTCAAAGTGGAGAAACAGCGGACAGCCGTGCAGTACTTGTACAAGTGAAAGAGCTTGGTTACCCGGCCCTTACTGTTACAAACGTACAAGGATCTACACTGTCCCGTGAAGCGGATTTCACATTGCTACTTCACGCAGGCCCTGAGATTGCAGTAGCTTCTACAAAAGCATACACGGCACAACTTGGCGTTCTGTCTATTTTTGCTGCAGTACTAGCGGAATCTAAAGGACACAACCTAGAATTCGACCTAGTGCAAGACCTGGGTATCGTTGCAAACGCAATGGAAGTTCTATGTGATGCAAAAGAAGAGCTTGAAGACATCGCTCGCAAATTCCTGGCTACAACAAGAAATTGCTTCTTCATCGGCCGTACAATGGACTACTATGTAGGTCTTGAAGGTGCATTAAAACTAAAAGAAATCTCCTACATCCAAGCAGAAGGATTTGCTGGAGGAGAATTGAAGCACGGAACGATCGCCCTAATCGAAAATGGTACACCAGTTATCGCCATCTCCACACAAGAACAAGTGGACCTATCCATCCGCGGTAACGTGAAAGAGGTAGTAGCACGTGGTGCCAACCCTTGTATCATTTCCATGAAAGGCCTAGAAACAGAAGAAGACAGCTTCGTTGTACCACCAGTAAACGAACTGCTATCTCCACTAGTTTCAGTTATTCCGTTGCAATTGATCTCTTACTACGCAGCACTTCACAGAGATTGTGACGTAGATAAGCCACGTAACCTTGCGAAGAGCGTTACAGTGGAATAAATCACCAAAAAGACCCAACCGATTTCTGGTTGGGTCTTTTCTTATGGAATTAACTTGCTTTTCTCTCAAGATGTACATTCTGCGGCTTTTCTTTTATAACCTTCCCCCAAACAAACCCTAATATACCACCGATAATTGCCGGGAGAATCCAGCCTAAACCTACTTCATATAAAGGAAGAACTGTAGCAAAAAGGTCTTCAAGTGGGGCAATGCTCATACCTGCTGCCTTTAACGCATCAGTGATTGCCACAATGGAAGTGAAAATCATGCTTCCTTGGTACACTTCTTTTTTTCCGTTAAAGAATGAGTGTAAGAATGTTAAGGCCATAAGACAAACAACAAATGGATAGATCGCAACTAACACCGGTACGGATACGGCGATTAATTGAGTTAAGCCCACGTTTGCAAAAATTGCACTAATCGTGGATAACAGAATAACAAAAGTTTTGTAAGAAATGCTTGGCAATAGCTTATTAAAATAAGAAGAGCAAGAAATAATTAAACCAATACTAGTTGTTAAACAAGCGCCAATAACGATCAGGCTTAGTAATAGCCCACCGTAAGCGCCAAAAAAGTGATTGGATGCACCCGATAGCACCGCGCCTCCATTTTCTAATAACCCTAATGCTCCGACACTTGAAGCTCCAATATAAGATAGAGAAGTATAGATGATGGCAAGAAGTCCTGCTGCAATACTGCCTGCTTTTGTGACAGCGATCATGATTTCTTTCTTCGTTGTCGCACCCTTTGCTTTTACGGCATTGATGACAACAATTCCGAATACAAAGGCAGCAAGGGCATCCATTGTCAGGTATCCCTCTTGGAATCCTGTGAAGAAAGAGCCATCTACATAATTTTCTGTAGGGGCCTGGAAGCTGCCGATAGGAAAAATAAAGGCCGTTGCAATTAATATCCCTATGAAAACCAGTAATAGTGGCGTTAAAACTTTTCCGACAATATCAACTATTTTAGTAGACTTCAATGAAAAGAAGACGGTAACGCCAAAAAATAGAATGGTGAAGATCAATAACCCTAGGCTGCTTGTTTCTTCAGATAAGAACGGCCTGATTCCCATTTCAAAGGAAGCGGTCCCTGTTCTAGGGATGGCAAAGAGAGGCCCAATTGCTAGATATAAAATAACCGTAAAAGCAAGTCCGAAAACGGGATGTACCCTGCTTGCTAAGGACTGGAGATCACTTTTCCCCGAATATCCTAATGCCAATACTCCAAGTAAAGGCAAGCCAACCCCGGTAACAATAAAGCCCGCATTAGCAGACCAAATATTCGTTCCTGCAGATTGACCAAGCATGGCTGGAAAAATTAAGTTTCCCGCACCAAAGAATAAAGCAAAAAGCATAAAACCGATAGCTAGTACAAATGAAAATGGCATTTTGTTATTCATCTTAAGTCCCCCTGGTAGTTTAGTGATCTGGTTGATTCCGCATAAATATATAGATAATTATTTTAGTAAGGTAATATATTGCATACCACAAGATATCATATGCAAAATATTTATGCAATATATTACGTAGGTTTGTAACATGTAATATATTGTATTTTAAGACAGAATGCTATACACTTTTAATAGATCTAACTCGAATTTTATAAAGGTGGTTGATCATAATGCCCATACCTTCTAACTATTCATCACCCACTCGTGTGTCTGCCAAAAAGCGCGCTTTTGCTCAAATTCAAGAGTGGATCATTGATGGAACGCTTCAACCGAAAGAAAAGCTGAATGATGCGGAGCTTGCACAAGCATTAGGTGTAAGCAGAACGCCTATACGGGAAGCGCTACAACTTTTGAATGTTCAAGGTTTAGTGGAAATGTTTCCAGGAGTTGGCACGCAAGTCACCTCTGTAAATAAAGAAGACATCACCAAGATCTTGCCTCCATTAGGGGCTTTAGAGGCCTTAGCGGCTGAACTGGCAACACCCTTAATTACCCAAGATACTATCGATACATTGCGTGAGATAAATACTGCATTTGCTCACGCCATTAAAAAAGGGGACTTTTATTCCGCTTTAAAGCAGGATGAACAGTTCCATAATATTATTGTAGAAAATGCACAGAACCCGTATCTGGCTAACTCAGTATCAAATCTACAGGCACATGTTCTGCGTCTCTATTTCCACCAATCCATTATATTGACAAGTGCTTCTATAGAAGAGCACGAATCTATGTTAAAAGCATTTGAAAATCGAGATAAAGAAACGGCGGCTAAAATAGCCCGCACTAACTGGCTGCGAGCTATTGATGAGTTTTATGCGGAGCAGAAAGATAGTGGGGAATAGCTTTACTATACATTCGAACGGAGCATAACAATGGAAATTATTGAACTTAGAGAGAAGGGTCAACTATTGGATAAGGCTATCCAAGTTTTTTGGCAACAGTGGGGAAGTGAGGAGAACTTCAAATTTTACGAAGATGCGATTCTCCAATCTGCTACAACCTCTTCTGATATACCACGGTTTTATGTGGCAGTGGAAGAGGGAGAAATCATTGGTACATATGCTATTTTAAGAAATGATATAAATAGCCGTCAGGACCTGTGTCCATGGTTGGCTTGCCTTTATGTTGCGGAGGAGCACAGAGGGAAGGGGATAGGTGCCAAGCTTTTGGAGCATGGATTAAGCGTGGCTGCTGAAAAAGGCTATGAGAACCTATACCTAACAACAGATTTAGAAAACTATTATGAGAGATACGGCTGGAAAAATAGCGGGATTGCATATGGACCAGGCGGTGGCTCGATTAAGCTTTATGAAAAAGGGACTACTAAATAAAAGAAAAGCCAGATGAAGGTTTTAACCTCTATCTGGCTTTGTTGTATTATTTTTTCACTTTCACATCATAACGGTCTGCATCCATTACTTTCACCCATGCAGCCACAAAGTCTTTTACAAACTTTTCTTGGCTGTCGTCTTGTGCGTACACTTCGACAAGGGCACGAAGGACGGAGTGGGAACCAAAGACAAGGTCTACTCTTGTAGCGGTTCGAACGAGTTCGCCTGTTTGGCGATCACGTGCCTCGTAGTAGCCTTCTCCTTCTACTGGCTTCCATTCCACACCCATATCAAGCAAAGTCAAAAAGAAATCGTTCGTGAGCGTACCGACTCTCTCCGTGAAGACGCCGTGCTTGGTGTCGCCATGGTTCGCACCTAGGACACGCAAGCCTCCAATCAGAACAGTCAGCTCCTTTGCAGATAGGTCCATAAGCTGAGCTTTGTCTACCATGAACTCTTCCGGCTTTAAGGAGTATTCTTTCTTATGGTAGTTGCGGAATGCGTCTGAAACAGGCTCCAATACTTCGAAGTTTTCTTCGTCTGTTTGGTCCTGTGTGGCATCACCGCGGCCTGGTGTAAATGGAACTTTCACATCAAAGCCCGCATCTTTGGCTGCTTTTTCAACAGCAGCACTTCCGCCAAGTACGATAAGATCTGCAAGGCTGACGTTTTTGTCCAGAGTACTCTGCAGGTCTTCTAATACATTAATAGCCTTTGCAAGCTGCTCAGGCTCGTTTGCTTCCCAATCCTTTTGAGGGGAAAGGCGAACGCGGGCACCGTTTGCGCCACCGCGTCTGTCCGAATGACGATAAGTGCTGGCAGAAGCCCAAGCAGTTTTAACAAGCTCACTGACAGAGAGACCGCAGTTCAATAGTTTAGCTTTAAGGTCCTCAATCTCTGCGTCTGTTAATGTGTAGTCAACTTTCGGAACCGGATCCTGCCAAATGAATTCTTCTTCCGGCACTTCAGGTCCTAAATATCTGTCGCGAGGTCCCATATCACGGTGAAGCAGCTTGAACCATGCACGTGCAAAGGCATCAGCAAACTCATCCGGATTTTGATGGAAGCGGCGAGAGATCTTTTCGTATTCCGGGTCCATTCGCATTGCCATGTCCGCTGTCGTCATCATCGTTTTTACTTTTTTGGATGGGTCGTGAGCGTCTGGAGCTAAATGCTCTTCATCCGGATCGATTGGTGCCCATTGGTAGGCGCCAGCCGGGCTTTTCGTCAGCTCCCACTCATATCCGAACAGTAAATCAAAATAGCTCATATCCCATTTAGTTGGGGTTGGTGTCCATGCACCTTCGATTCCACTTGTGATCGTGAATGCGCCGTGGCCTGTTTCGTGGGTGCTCTTCCAACCGAAACCTTGGTGTTCAAGGCCTGCTCCTTCTGGCTCTTCTGTCACATGAGATGGATCACCAGCACCGTGGGCTTTTCCGAATGTATGTCCACCGGCAGTCAATGCCACGGTTTCTTCATCATTCATTCCCATCCGTTTAAATGTATCTCGAATATCAAAGGCACTTTTCTTCGGATCTGGTTCACCGTTTGGTCCTTCCGGATTAACGTAGATCAATCCCATTTGTACGGCAGCAAGCGGGTTCTCTAGGTCACGTTCGCCGGAATAACGGTTGTCACCAAGCCATTCCTTTTCAGGACCCCAGTTTACATCTTCCTCAGGCTGCCAAATATCTTCACGGCCGCCACCAAATCCGATTGTTTTTCCACCCATGGATTCAATCGCAACATTTCCTGCAAAAACGAGCAAGTCAGCCCAAGAGAGCTTGTTGCCATATTTCTTTTTAATCGGCCAAAGGAGACGGCGTGCCTTGTCCAAGTTTCCATTATCAGGCCAGCTGTTTAACGGTGCAAAACGCTGCGATCCGCTTCCGCCGCCTCCGCGTCCATCTGCTTGACGATATGTACCTGCAGCATGCCAGCTCATACGGATAAAGAACGGCCCGTAATGACCATAGTCCGCCGGCCACCAGTCTTGGCTATCTGTCATAAGATTATGTAAGTCCTCTTTCAGGCTTGCATAATCGATCTTTTGAAATTCCTCTGCGTAGTTAAAATCTTCCCCTAGTGGGTTTGTCTTCGTGTCATGCTGGTGAAGCACATGCAAATCAAGCTGGTTCGGCCACCAGTCCTTGTTCTTCGTTCCTTTAATTGGCTTATCAGAACCTTCCCCCGTAAATGGGCACTTTCCAACGTTCTCATTGTCCATACATCTTTTCCCCTTTCTGTTTTGAGAAGAGTAAATAGCACACTAACTTGCCTTACAACGTACGAAACCACAAAATGAGACAACATCAATTCTTACATTATAATTATAATAAATAATCAACAGAATAAAAAGAAATACGCACCTATTTTTAGTAATATTCTGAAATTAATATAATTTGGGTACGTCGCCAATTCTTAAGGTGCCTTTTTATTGGAATTTAATACCTTTAAGGTGATAAAAAAGCCAATCGTCATTGCTAGGCGATTAGCTTTAAATTTATTCCTCTGAAGTGTCTCTGAACCTATACATATATTCGTAATAATAAATTTGGTAGTCCGTTTCAAAGGTAGATTTGCTCCAAATACTCGTTTTATCGTTTGTTTCCTCTGTTTCCACTAGTCTCAGTTCGCCTGCGTCAAGGGTCATGATATTGGAATCCACGACTTTTAGCTCTTCCTTATCGGCGTTCAGTGCACGTATCCGGACCTGTACGTCTTTTTCTTCCTCTAAGTTATTTTTTGCGAAGAAGTAGTTTTGATAACCTTCATCTGAACAACTTTCCGTCCTTCGTCTGACGCAATTTTTTTCAGAGTTCATGAAAAGAACGGTGACTTCCTTATCTGTTTCAGATTCAGCTAGTGCCTGCATGGCAGTTTCGATTTTGTGAACATATGCAGCTTTTTGAGCGGTAGGGTAGACCAACGAAAATAATAACAAGAAGGCAACTCCTAATATACCAGCAAAGGCCCACACCGCTTTAGGGTTATGAACAGATTTTGGAGCTCCTTTATGCGTAATGCTGACAATGATATTGACGATCGCTATGATGAATACAATAGCCCCAGTAACGGTAAGCCCTATTATGCCTTCAAAAAAGTTTGGCAATAGGGGCAGTTGATAGGAGTGGTAAAAGTAATAATTCATCGCGCCTACGAGAGCTATTATGATGAAAAGCAGAATACTAGGTTTCTTCCAATCTATCTTTTCCCTTTTTCCATTCCCGGCATCAATGGCCGACCATCCGAGCCATATAAAAGGGATGGTGAAAATTAAAGCCATGACAACGACAAATCCCATTTGTTTCTCCTTTCTAATCCTTGTTAGATAGTAAACTAGTAATGGATAACCACACAAACCCTACGGAAAATAGGCATAGCACGCCTAATGCAAGACCATAAAGGATGCTCCCGTCCCTGAAAAACTCAAATGACGAAATTCCTGTAATGATAGTTATTGCTAAAAATAGAATCATGAAGAAAAAGGTTTGAATGGTATCAAGAAAACGTTGCATAATTTTGCCCCAATCCTTTCTACGGAAACTCACGTACATTTAATACCTTAATTTGGAATAATTTAAACCGTAAATTAGTTATTTATACAAATAATGTATTTTATCAGTATAACGTATGGTGGTTGCTGGCTGAATGGTAGTTTAGGACTATTGAGGGGGGAATAGATATTTATGTTTATCACAATAACCCATCGAAAAGTTATAATAACCTCTGGAAAAGTCACAATCCCCGCTGAAATAGTTACAATATCTCTTTTAAAAGTTACAATCCACCGAAATGGGGAGATGATTAATTAAAAAATTAAGCTAGTATAGTTGAAAAACCCTTATTTTTAGGCTACCGTTCATATTAAGAGAAGTTTTGAATGGAGAGAGAGCATATGATGTTAGCGTTAGGTGTTTTAGGAGTGCTAGTTTTGGTTGGCGGGCTGTTTGCAACACTTCAGGTAGCGGGAAAAGGGGATCAGGACTATCAGAAGAAATCAGAGGGGAATGTAAGACGCCTCACGTATATTTATATCGCGTTGTTTGTTGTTATTATAGTTGGATTTATTGTTTATTTGAGATGGTTTGTGTAGCATGGATAGATAAAAGACCCCCGAGAGAGTTATCTCCCGGGGGTCTTTTGTGTTTACTATAACTTAAACGAACTCTTCAACGACACAATCTCATTAAACACAAGCTTATCGGCAGTCGTATGCTTTGGATCCACATTAAAGTAGCCGTGGCGGAAGAACTGGAATTTCTCCTGTGGCGCCACACCCTTCATGTTTTCCTCCACAAAACCGTTTAACACTTTCATGGAATTCGGGTTCACGTGGTCAAGGAAGGACTTTTCCACTTCCACAGATTCCTCTTCGGTGCCAGCAACATTTGCCACTTCAGCTTCCACTTCAGACTCAGGCTCCTCGTCTAATAACAACGGCTCGAACAAACGGAACTCAGCAGGGACAGCTTGGGACGCTTCCACCCAGTGCAAGGTACCTTTTACTTTACGGCCTGTAAAGCCTGTACCGCTCTTGGTTTCCGGATCATACGTACAGTGGATTTCCACCACATTGCCGTCCTCATCCTTAATGAAGTCCTCACACTTAATAAAGTAAGCATGTTTCAAGCGAACCTCATTGCCAGGGAAGAGGCGGAAGTATTTTTTCGGTGGATCTTCCATGAAATCCTCTTGCTCGATATAGATCTCGCGGGAGAAAGGAATCTGTCTTGTGCCCATTTCTGGATTTTCCGGGTTGATTTCCGCATCCAGCATTTCCACTTGTCCTTCAGGATAGTTGGTGATGACCACTTTCAACGGACGTACAACACCCATCGTACGAGGGGACTTCAATTTCAGATCTTCACGCACAAAGTGATCTAGCATTTGCGAGTCAACGAAACCGGATCCCTTGGAAACACCTGTTTCACGAACGAATGCGCGGATAGCTTCCGGTGTGTAGCCTTTACGGCGCAGTCCGGAAATCGTCGGCATACGAGGGTCGTCCCAACCGTCCACAATTCCTTCTTCCACAAGCTTGCGTAGCTTACGCTTACTCATAACAGCATTGGTGATGTTCAAACGGCCAAACTCGATTTGCTGTGGCGTTCCAGCCATTTCTGTTTCTTCCACTACCCAGTTGTATAGTGGACGTTGATCTTCAAACTCCACCGTACAGATAGAATGAGTCACATCTTCAATCGCATCCTCGATCGGGTGTGCGAAGGCATACATTGGGTAGATGCACCATTTGTCTCCTGTGTTGTGGTGGGTTGCATGAGAAATGCGGTAGATGACAGGGTCGCGCAGGTTGATGTTCGGTGACTTCATGTCAATTTTTGCACGAAGCACTTTCTCACCATTGCCAAATTCGCCTTTACGCATGCGCTCAAATAGGTCAAGGTTCTCTTCCACAGAGCGGTCGCGGTATGGGCTGTCTTTTCCTGGCTCTTTCAAAGTCCCACGATAAGCGCGGATTTCATCAGCAGACAGGTCGTCCACATACGCTTTGCCTTTCTTAATCAAAAGAACTGCACGATTGTACATCTCTTCAAAGTAATCAGATGCAAAGAATAGTCCGTCCCAATCATAGCCAAGCCATTTAACGTCTTCTTTGATGGAGTTAACATATTCAACATCTTCTTTTAAAGGGTTGGTGTCGTCAAAGCGCAGGTTCGTTTTTCCGTTGAACTCGTCAGCAAGATCAAAGTTGATGACGATGGATTTTGCGTGTCCGATATGTAGGTAACCGTTTGGCTCTGGAGGGAAGCGGGTGATGACATGGTTGCGCTTGCCGGATTCCAGGTCCTCTTTTATGATATTTCGAATAAAATTCGAGTTTGCTGGGTTATGTTCCAAGTTTTTCAACCTTCCTTATATAAGAATGCCGGGGGAGCGGGCTATTTCAGCTATTTTCCCCACATTTATGATAGTCAATATTGTAACACAAGAAATGGCAAGCGCAAAAGCTTATAAGAGCGGGAGTGGCGGAAAAAGGAGAAGGATGAAGACCTTTGTCGTGCTCAGTCTTTGTCAGAGAGGTCCTCATTGCCTCGATGAAGACCTCAGTTGAGCTCGAACCGCATTAGAGAGGTCCTCATTGCCTCGATGAAGACCTCAGTTGAGCTCGAACCGCATTAGAGAGGTCCTCATTGCCTCGATGAAGACCTCAGTTGAGCTCGAACCGCATCAGCGAGGTTCTCACCGCCTGAATGAAGACCTCAGTCGATCCCAATCCGCGTTAGCGAGGTCCTCATCGTTATCGCGAATACCCAAAAAACAAAAAAGCAGCGGGACCCCTTCATCCCACTGCCCATCCACCAACCATCACCAAGGCCTGAACGGCGGTGATCCTGGTGGTGCATTTTGTATCATATCCATTAACGGAATCGTGTAAGCGAACAAGATTAGTGCCACTGCAATACCGATCCATAGCTTCCAGTTTTCTAAAATACGTGGTGTTTCCCCCGCATCTTCCGCCACTTCGCCAATCGGGAATTCCGTATGGGCTTTTGGTGCGAAGAAGGTAAGGTTGATGACGATGTAAATCATCAGCATGGATGCGACAAATAGGATGACGCCGCCGAGTGCCATTGTCACTTGGTTTGCGAAGACCCCATCAAACCAAGCGGCGGCTGTGGCATGATCCTGGTAAGTGGTATAGGCGGTACGTCGTGGTGCCCCGAGCAACCCAAGCAAGTGCATCGCACCAGACATGAAGAACATACCGATTGTCCAAAGGATCGTTTGTGTCATCGCAAGCTTGTTCATACGTGCGGTGAAAGCCCTGCCGCGCAAGACCGGAATTAGCCAGTACGCGATTCCGAAGAAGGTCAGGATAACGGTTGATCCAACGGTAATGTGGAAATGCCCCACCACCCAAAGAGTGTTATGGACAACAGCATTCATCTGGTTACTGGCATTGATGATTCCGCCGGTTCCAGCCGGAATGAAGAACAACATTCCCATGAACGGAGCGAAAAAGCGTGCGTCCTTCCAAGGCAATTTTCGTACCCACCCAAAGGCACCACGAGCTCCTTTTGCCCGACCTGCCAATTCAAACGTGGCAAAAATAGAGAAGGCAGTCAACAGGGAAGGAACGATGACGGCAAACGTCAAGACAACCTGCAGGTATTTCCAAAACTCAGAGATACCAGCTTCCATCAGCTGATGGTGAAAGCCAACTGGAATCGAGAACAGCAAGAACAAGACAAAAGCCAAGCGAGCTAGTGAATCACTGAAAAGCTTTCCGCCGATGATTTTAGGAATACAGACATACCAAGCGATGTAGGCTGGCAAGAGCCAGAAGTACACAAGCGGATGGCCGAAGTACCAGAACAATGTGCGGCTCAATAAAATGTTGATGTTATCAACAAGACCTAGGGACCAAGGTAAGAATTGAAGCAACACAGTCGCGGCAACCCCGATGGACGCGACATACCATAAAAGGATGGTACCTACTGTCATAAAGCTGAACAACGGTGTAATCTGACCACGGTTTTGTTTTTTCCAGCGGATATAATGTGCTAACAAGCTTGCCCCGCCTATCCAGGTTCCGACCACAAACAGGGTCAGTCCTACATAATAGAGGGGAGAGGCTTGCAATGGCGCGTAAAAAGTATATAAGACCGATGCGTCATTCGTTAAAATCATTGCAAAACTCAATAGAGTACCGATTGTGAGTACCCAAAATCCAATCCAGCCTAATCTTCTTTCAAAAGGTGTCATCGTGCCGAGTGTCCTGCTCATTCCGGCATGAAGGAAGCCGTAGATGAAATAGGTGGTCAATACGAGGGCAAGCAACACGCCATGTGCCGTCAACAGCTGGTAATAGCTGATGCTGTAAGGAAGCTCAATCAGCCCCCCGCGGACAAGCCCTTGGACCACACCTGCCATCGTTCCAAGGAACAGCGCGGCAAAGGCGATATAAATATAGGCCATGCTTAGTTTTGAATCGTGAATGTCTACTTCCGCTGCCTGTCTCATTCTTCTGTCACCTCAATTTCCATTTGCATATTCTGATGTCCGATGCCGCAATATTCATTGCAAAGGACAAGGTAAGAGCCAGCTTCTTTAAACGTATGTTCCGATTGGTTGATGTGACCAGGTGTGATCATCATGTTGACGTTCGTCTTCGGAATGGTAAAGCTGTGGACGACATCTTGGCTTGTCAACTGGAACTTGACGGTAGAGCCTTTTGGAACGGTAATTTTATTAGGTTCATAGCCAAATGTCATGGCAATGATGGTAGCTTCATAGGTATTCTCGTCGATTTTCTTCAATCCTGGCTCATCAAATGGAGCGGATGCTCTCACATTCTCAGCATCGACGGTCGCCATATGGCTTGGCGGATGATGGCCGTGCGCGAAGGCGGTAAAGCCAATGACAGATAAAAAGACAACCAAGGTTCCGACTCCAAATATTAACCAATATTTTTCATAACGGTGTAAATGCATCTATTTGTACCCCCTTTTTTGACTTGACTAATTTCGTGAAATAAATAAGCTGAACACGCTGATCCACGAAATGACGATAAAGGCTCCTAACATAAATACGGCAATCAATGTGCCTTTTAATGAAGCTTCCTCTCCTTTCAGAGGAAGCTTCTTGTCGGTAGTTTTTTCAGGACGTTCATATTGTAAATTTGCCATCCCTGACACCCCTTTCTATTCCACGACCAGTTTGGAAACCATCTCTGTGTGTCCTGTTCCGCACATGATGTCACAGATGATTTCGTATTCCCCAGGCTTAAGGTTCGCAACGACACTGCCATCTCCTTGAATCTTCACATCTGTCCCTTTAATGGTAATTCCGTGGTGACCTTCCACATTTTCATGGTGGATAGCAACAGGTTTGCCGGCTGGTGCAGTATAAGTAGCTTGATCGAATTCCCAGTTTGAACTCTTAATCGTTACTTCTGCCTCTGCATCCTCCACTGAAACCTCATCAGAACCACAACCAGTCATAACCCCTAAAAGTAATACAAGTGCAAAGCAGCACACCAAAAATTTTTTAAAAGAAAACATACTCGCCACTTCCTTTTCCAATTTTTATATAAATGATCTATGCACCTTCATTGTAAAAGGTGGAAGGATTTAAAAGTGTGATAAAAGTCACACATCTGGAAGAAAAAGGTGAACATTTTGTTAACAAGTGAGCAAAGTGGAAAACACGGTTTGATAATGCCTGATTTTGTTATAATAGTAGATAGACATGTAAGGAAGCTTAGGAGGATGGAAAAGGGATGAATGCCGAAAAAACCATTGTTGATAAACTGAATCTGCAAAAATATGAGAACCGCTTATTTTTACAGTTGCCTGAAGGTGCAGGGGAGTTTGAAGGACTGGACTACGATACTTCTATTAAAAAGGACAAGTATGATTTGATATTCTTGTTCATGTTCTCCATGGAAGATTTCAACAAGTACGTCCAAATTATAAATGAAAAGCAGCTGCTTTCTGATAACGGCTATTTGTATGTCGCCTATCCTAAAAAGGGGAATTCTGTTTACCCGGAATACATTGAGCGGGACAGTTTTTATGCAGCATTAAACTTGGATGAAGAAAAGTACCTGCCAAACAGCACGCTTAAATTTTCAAGAATGGTCAGCCTGAACGAGGTCTTTACAGTGGTAGGGATCAAATCCACCCCTAAAAAAGCGAACAAGAAGACAAGCGCAAAAAGCCAATGTGTCGATGACTACATCGTTCACATTGAAGACATCAAGAGCTTCCTGAAAAATAATGAACATGTATTAGCGAAATATAACGATTTGACATACGGCTACCAGAAGGATTGGGCGCGCTATGTCTATAGTGCCAAAAGGGCGGAAACACAGGAGAAAAGATTGCATGAGATGGTAGCAATCATTGATGAGGGTCATAAATCGATGGATTTATACAGGAGAAATAAGAAGTAATAGGAGGCCGCATTCTACATGAGAATGCGGCCTTTACTTTGAGTTTTTGAATAATTGAGGTGTTTCCACTCATACTATTAAATACTACCATTTGTTAAAAGAGAGGAGACACTCATGACTTTTTCCCGTCTGCAACTATCATTTGTCATCATTCTGTTTATCGGGATCTCTAATCATGTGCTTATGTTGCCTCATCTATTATTTGTAGCAAAGCGCGATGCTTGGGTTTGTGTGTTGGTAGGGTACGGAATCCTGCTGATTTGGGGGATGATTCTATTTTTCATCATGTCTCGAAATAAACAAAAAATGAAGCTCGCTACCTGGATTGCTAAACGAGCGGGAAGGGTTGTTTCTGCCAGTATCATGTTCATCTATTTCTTCCATATTTCCATCATTGCTCTTATATCATTTTATGATTTTATAACATCCATAAAGATATACTTTCTTCCTCTCACACCACAATGGATCGTCGTCCTTCCTTTCCTTCTATTGTGTGTATGGGGAGCTAGCTCAAATTTAAAGACAATTGTGTACAGTGCTACATTTTTATTGCCAATTGTCTGGATTCTTGGTTATTTTGTCGCGTTTTCTACTATCTCTAATAAGGATTACTCTTATATGTTTCCGATCCTTGTGAACGGCAGTTCTCCAATTATTAGCGGTATAACGGTTGTGCTTGGAGGCAGTGTGGATATCCTATTGATTCTTTTATTGCAACAATATGTAAGTAAGCCGTTCAAACTATGGCAACTTCTTCTCCTAATCACAATCTTGCTTGGACTTATTCTAGGTCCTTTACTTGGATCAATTGCTTCGTTTGGACCGAACGTCGCAGCAGTTCTACGCTTTCCTGCATTTGAACAGTGGAGGCTGGTTGAGCTTGGGGAGCATGTTTCACATTTAGATTTTTTTGCAGTCTTTCAGTTCATTTCCGGGGCGGTGATCAGGGTGTCTTTATGTTTGTATTTCCTTAAAGATATCGGATTCACATCAAATAAAGTGAAATCTATCGTTTTTTGGTCAGCTTCCACCAGTTTATTTTTTATAGGAATATTGCCTATCAGTGATCTTTGGGTACAAACGGCCATAGGGACTTATTTTTACCCAGGGTTACTATTGATTGGAATAATTCTGACCTTGTCGTTGTTTGTAATAAGCTTTCTCCCACAAAAGGTGAAAGGAACGGAAGCTGTATGAAGAATTCATCAACACCTGTTCTAAGTTTGGAATCGCTAGAGGACCATTTGAAAGATCACAACCTTCTAGGTGAAGAATTAGAAGCTTACTTTCAAAACTATGCAGATGTTCATTTTATTGAAATGGAAGAAAAACACAGAAATATTTCCGCTTTTTATTGCATGGGAATGGTGGATCTCAGCCAAGTGAATGAGTATTTTTGTTCTATAGTAGAATATGTTCAGGTTCGAGAGGACGCTGTGGTTGAGTACGAGTTGCCGCCGATAGAAAAAGTGAGTTCCATCAGTGGATTAATTGATAAACTTTTCTCAGGGTATTTTATCGTATTTCAACCACACAGAAATTACTTTTTGGCTTTTGAACTTACTGATGTGCCGAAAAGGGAGCCCTCCGAATCCAATACAGAGGTTTCCATCAAGGGGCCAAAGGACGGATTTACTGAAGAGCTGAACATCAACACAGCCCTTATCCGTAAAAGGTTGAAATCACCTTTTCTATTTAATGAAAACTTTGAAATTGGGACGCTAAGTAAAACAGCAGTTTCTCTAATGTATCTGGATGATAGAGTAAATAAGGAGATGCTGAGTGAGGTAAGAAGCAGGCTTGAACAAATGGAAACAGAAAGCTTGGTCAGCAGTGGACAACTGGAGCAATGGTTATCAAATCGCACCTTTTCATTATTTCCGTTATTTGATTATATCGGGCGCCCTGACTTTGCGGTGGAGTGTATATTGAGGGGAAGGTTCATTGTCATTGTAGATGGTTCGCCGATGATATTGATTGGGCCTAATAATATTTTTGTTTTGTTAAAATCACCTGAGGATATTCACTATCCGTATCATACGGTGGCTTTTCAACGGGTATTTAGAATTATAGGTTTTTTTATAGCGGTTATGCTACCAGGTTTTTGGATTGCCATATCTTCCGTAAACGTGGATCAGCTTCCTTTTCAACTATTAAATACCGTTTCCTTATCGAGAGAAGGGCTCCCGATACCGTTAGGGTTGGAAGCGTTCTTTATACTTGGGCTGTTCGAACTGCTGAGAGAGGCTGGAATCAGAATGCCAAAAGCAGTGGGGCAGACGGTTGCAATAGTAGGGGGATTGATTATTGGGGACGCTGCGATACGCGCTGGTTTGGCATCTGCCACAATGATTGTGGTGGTTGCATTGACGGCCGTAGCAACTTTTACACTTGTAAACCAATCCCTGACAGGGACCGTAAGTGTGTTGCGAATCTATATAATGCTGTTAGGTGTGTTTTTGGGTATCTATGGAGTGTTTTTAGGTTTGTTTAGTATCTTATTTTACTTGGCCCGATTGGAGTCCTTTAAGGTGGGATATCTTGAACCCATTTCCACGCTAAATTTCAAGGAGATTCTATCGGCTTTGCTTGTTAACCCTTTTAAAAAACGTCAGTTTATAGCACCCATGGTACAGCGGAAAGGGGGACAGGAAGAATGAGAGCGGATCTTCAAATGCTGCTGAAGGGATTTCTGGTACTGCCCCTTTTGTTCCTAACAAGCTGCTCAGATATTAAAGAGGTTCAGAACCTGAACTATGTTACCGCAATAGGGGTGGATTTCAAGGATAATGAATATATAGGTTATATTCAATTAATCAGTTTCAATTCTCAAGGAGCTAACGGAAGCAGTGGTGAACCTTCTGTATGGGTTTCAGAAACAAAAGGAAAAACATTCGATGAAGCCCTCTCCCGAGCATATAATACTTCACAAGAAAGGCTGCTTTGGGCACATGTTAATACGATTTTAGTAAGTGAAACCGCATTGGAAGAAGGATTTCATCATATTTTTGATGTATTGACAAGGTATTATGAGCTTCGGTTGGTTACGTGGATTTTTGGAACGAACGCCCCTATCAAGGATGTCTTTTCCACCACAAGCTTCTTCAATCAGTCAGCGTTAGCAACCGTTTTGCATCGCCCTTTAGGTACTTATGAACAAAATTCCACTATCCGTCCGATAAAGCTACAACAATTTGTACGAGAATTATATGAACCGGCCCTTACCACCTATCTACCATCTATCCGTATCAATGAAAGCCATTGGGTTCATAATATGGAACCTGATCCCAAACTTGAAATAGATGGGGCCTTTTTTTTGAAAAATAAAGAATTTAAGGGATTCTATACGCTTGAAGTCCTCAAGGGGCTTCGCTGGCTTACTAAAGAGACGGAAAGAGCTGGAATACAAGTAATGGATGATGAGGGAGAGCCAGACTTTAATATTGTTTTTGAAAAAAATGAAGTGGATATTAAACCAGTTGAAGGTAAAGGTCCACTTAGCTTTGATGTAAAGGTTTCTCTCGAGGGAGTCATAGCAAATAGAGATGCAAATAAAATTTTAAATTTAAAAGAAATGGAAGCAAATTTGAGGGAAGAGATACATAAGGAAATTAAGGATTTATACAAACTAGGTGTACAAAATGATACGGATTTTTTCCGCTTGGAGCATATCCTTTACCGAAGGAAGAATAAGAGTTGGAAATCATCTTTGGGTGATGGGGGATTTAAATTATCAGAGAATATGTTGGAGGACATTGATTTAAATGTTAAAGTCATTCATTCTGGAGCGCTCAAAAACCGTACCATTAATATGGAAGAGATAGATTAATTGCCAAAAACGCAGTTTACTTCATGTAGGCTGCGTTTTTCCTTATCATGAAAACCTCTCCCAACAAATAAGTTGTATAAAGAGGAGGGGGACAGAATGAGCTATGAACCGATTACCCCATGGGAAGAGCATGAATTTTGGTTGGGCATCTTAAAGGACCACGCCTATTTTATAAGAGATTACCTATCACCGGAAGAAAAGAAATGGGTCAAGCAGGCGGAAACATTTATTGAGACTTTTGGAAAAGTGGAACAGGAGCTGAAAAAGGTTCCTAAAGATGCACCTGTAGATTCCAGGCCGATGATCAGGCTGGCGGAAATGGCGAATGAGGTGGCCTACAAGTACTACTTGTTTGAGGGAAATCTACTAAACCTAAGACTTTTCAATAAAGTGAATTTGAACCTCACGCCAACCTATCTGAATGGAACCCTTTTGGAGAATAGGGAGTATTTGAGAATATTGGAGAGTTATGTACAAGGACGAGAATACCCAGCCTTATCGCTAGTGGAATTATTGAGCATGTGGCTGGATGATCAGTTGGGGCACGCCGCCTTATTATTGAGGATGCTAGATGGAGTTGAATTCGCGCTGGTTGAACGGACCAATCATGTGAGAGGAAAGTTTTCGCAGTTCATTGTGAAAAACGACATGATGGAAGGCTACCTTCATTTCGCGGAGCCAGGCTTTCCTGCGCAGATGAGGTTCGCAAAGGAAGTGTCAGTGGAAGTAGTGAAGTTTAATAACCTGGTAGCTGAAGTGCTTGAACTTTATTTAAATGACGAGCTTATTAATCAAAGTACCCTGCGATTCCTTGAACATCATTTTCCGGAATCCTGCTATTTTATGAGGAAGTTATCCTATTACGCACCTTCCATCAGCTACCCCGCTTGTAAGCTGACGAAGCCTACGTTGAGGGACTGAATTTAATCAGATGGAGAAAACACACTACCTATATGCCGGTGGTGTGTTTTTTAGAGCACATAAAACAGTTTATATTCTCCTTAAGAGGGAATTTTAAAAAGAGAATACAATAAAGGAAGTGTTAGAGTTGCCCCCTACTATTTCAACATTCGTATTTGATGTATACGGAACCTTATTTGATGTTCATTCGGTAAAAGAAAAAGCGGATGAATTATTTGATGGAAAAGGAACGGAAATCAGTGAAATATGGAGGAGAAAACAGTTAGAGTATTCGTTTCTTCGGCAACTGATGGGGAACTATGAAACATTTTCCGACGTAACGAAAGATTCTTTGAAGTATGCATTGAAGCAATTGTCCATACCGTTTTCTAACAAAGAAGTGGAGTCTCTTTTAGAGCAATATACTTCTTTACGTGCCTATGATGAAGTACAGAATGTGTTAAGCACGCTCAAAGAGAAAGGGAAGGTTCTTGCGGTCTTTTCGAACGGTTCACGAGATATGTTGGATCCTTTGGTCGAACAAGCAGGGATGAACGAGTATTTCCAACACATCATAAGTGTAGATGACACGAAGCAGTATAAACCTACGCCTGCTTCCTATACGGGGGTCCTGAAAGTGATAGGTGTGAAAAGAGAACAAGTTCTATTTATGTCCTCTAATGGATGGGATATTAGCGGCGCCAAAAACTTTGGTTTTCATACTGCTTGGATTAACCGAAATCATTTACCCCAAGAAGAATTGGGGCTAGCCCCAGATTACACATTTGATTCACTAGATGGCATTTTGGATTTATTATAAAAGGAGGAAATGAACATGGGATATCTTAAATTAAAGGACAAAGCTCCTGAATTTAAACTTACTCAAACTACAGGGGAAACTTTCTCGTTTGACGCTCACCAAAAGGAGCATGAGGCATGGCATTTGATCGTCTTTTTCCGCGGTTCATGGTGCCCTGTCTGTCAAAATGAATTGAAGGAACTAGAGGAAAGCAAAGGGTACTTTGAGGATAAAAAAGTACATGTCTTGGCCATTGCCACAGAAGAAGTGGAAAAACTAAAGGAAATGGTATCGGAATATGATTTGACTATGCCTGTTTTATCAGATCCAAATCTTGAAGCACTAGAGGCATATGGCGTCTATTATCATGGAGAAGATGCACCTTATGAAGACCATGGGGTACATGGGGAACCAGCCTATTTCCTTGTCGATGATAAAGGAAAGTTACTCTATCAACAAAGGCAGACAAGTCCATTTGGTAGACCGTCTGTATCTGAACTGCGAAAAATTGTGAAATACATTGGGAAGAATTTAAAGTAGCCTTGTAATCTAGACTTCACCAACCCGCTTCAACTTCAATTCTTAAAACTTTCTAGTTAAGTTATTTAAGCCATTGTCTATGGAGATAAATTCCTATACTATTAAAAATAGACAATTGCTTATAAATCAATAAGCAGTCCCCTCTCCTAGTGAGAGGGATTTTTTGTATGAAAAAGGGGAGTCAGGATGATATTCAAAAGGGAACGCCAACAAGGGAAAAGCTTCAGTTTTGAAGAGGGAAAAGGTAGTCTTGAGGTGAAGAGAGATAGTGAGATCCTCAAGCAAGTAAAAATGATAGACCTTCACAAAAGGGACTTGGAAGTTATAAACGCTATTCAACCGTTTGTTACGGAACAAATTGAGGATATAGTGGCGCGGTTTTATAAGAATTTGGAGAACGAACCGGCGTTATTGACAATTATTAATGATAATAGCTCCATCGAAAGGCTTAAAAAGACGCTTAAACAACATATTACTGAAATGTTTGATGGGAAGATCGATGAGTCCTATTTTGCTAAAAGAATAAAAATAGCTCAAATACATGTAAAGATTGGGTTGCAAACGAAATGGTATATGTGTGCATTCCAAGATTTACTATTATCTCTTATTAACATCATTGATAAGAATATTTCAAACAAAGAAGACTGCCTTCTTGCAATCAGAGCTGTGTCCAAGCTGTTGAATTTAGAGCAGCAGTTAGTATTAGAGGCATATGATCAGGAGACAGAAAGATTAAAAGAAGCTGTGGAGGATCAAAAGCGACATGTTAGGGATAATGTAGCGAGCGCATCTGAAAATTTGGCTGCGATATCAGAAGAGACGAATGCAGCGTTTCAACAATTACTTTCACGTTCTAGTGAGATAGTGTCTCTCTCAAACAACGGAACAGAGCTTTCCATTCTTGCACAGGAACATGAGGAAAATGGAAAAGGCCAAATACATAAACAAACAATGAATATGACAAATATTCACGGTTCCGTCAACGATATTTCAAGAGATGTGGATGTATTATTAACCATATCAAAGCAGATGGAAGAGATCGTAGAAATCGTGACAGGGATAGCGGACCAGACCAACTTGTTGGCGCTTAATGCTGCCATTGAAGCGGCAAGGGCCGGAGAGTCAGGACGCGGTTTTGCTGTGGTAGCAGGTGAGGTTCGAAAACTTTCTGAACAGACCAAAAAATCCGTAACAAATGTTTCTTCTCTTATCCTAAATACGAATAAACAAGCAGAGGAATTGATAAAGTCCTTGGAGAGAATAAGAGTGGAAGTTAAAAGTGGCGACGATAACATGAAGCAGACAGAAAAACACTTTGAAGAAATTTTAAATATGTTAGGGAAAACCACCAACCAAAATAATAAAATCAACGAAGAAGTATTGTCCTTTGTGGGTGTGGTAGATGAACTTGGAAAAGCATTTGAAGAGGTAGCTCATTCTGCAGATAGTTTGACAATGATTACGCAAGAGATGAAATAGTATATAAAAAAGCCGATGGGATTTCTCATCGGTTTTTTCATGCTCAAATTCCCCCTGAATTGTGGATAAAATAGAACGAGAACTTGATTACAAGACAACTTTTAGGGAAATTATGAAGAAAAGCAATCTTCAAAGAATGGGAGTTGAGCAATGACATGAAAAAGGCTACATCCAACTATAGCAGACGAAATTTGTGGTCGGGGATTCTCTTTGGATTAGGGGTGGTTGGCTTTATAGATGAAACAATCTTTCACCAATTGCTTCACTGGCATCATTTTTATGACAAGTCGACCACAAGTATTGGTTTAGTATCTGATGGTTTATTTCATGCATTCAGTTGGTTTGCAACGATTGGTGGTTTATTTTTATTTGCTGATTTAAGGAGAAGGAACTCGCTTGTTTGGAAAAGGTGGATAGGAGGGATTTATTTAGGGGCTGGAGTTTTTCAGTTATATGATGGAATCATTCAACACAAAATCATGCGAATTCATCAGATTCGATATGTAGATAATGTAATAATCTATGACGTGATCTGGAATGTGATTGCTGCCGGCATGATAGTGGTAGGTGTGATTTTAACGATTAAAACGAATAATAGGCACCGTACCCAAGAGGTTTCTTCATGAGCATACTCACTCATATCCATCATCACGCAGAGCTCGGTGGTTGGACTAGTCAGCTCCTGGTGCTTCCTTTTTTATTGGCTCTATTTTTATTTCTAGTAGCAGTGAAACTATCCAATCAAACATATACCAAATGGCCGCTCAAGCGGACTTTGCTGTTTATTGGTGGTATTATCTTTGCGGTAAGTGCTTTGGCAGGTCCGATTGCAGAAAAGGCACATGTGGATTTCACCTATCATATGTATGCACATCTTTTATTAGGGATGTTGGCGCCGCTATTGCTCGCTTTGTCGGCACCTATGACCCTTGTAATGAGGACGCTCAGCGTTAATGCTTCAAGAAAGTTAACAAGGTTCCTAAAGAGTAAACCTATCTCGGTCGTTACAGATCCGGCTGTTGCAACTGTTTTGAATATCGGAGGTTTATGGGTTCTATATACAACCTCATTGTATGAAGCGATGCATCAGCATGTAGGGCTGTATCTTTTAGTGCATCTTCATGTGTTCCTGGCAGGGTATTTATTTACTATATCGATGATTTATGTTGATCCGACAGTACATAGAAGAAGCTACCTTTATCGTGCCATCATATTCATTCTCGCACTTGCAGGACATGGCATACTTTCGAAATTCATCTATTCCCGGCCTCCAATGGGTGTGCCGGTAGAACAAGCCGAAAGAGGCAGCATGATTATGTATTACGGCGGAGATGTTATTGACGGTATCATCCTTTTCATTCTGTGTCTTCAATGGTATAAAGCTACACGTCCTAAAGCACTTGGCGAGGTAGCTTTAGAAGGGTAAGGAAAAATGAACAAAGAAGCCTTGGAGAAAAAATTGTTGCTCACCAAGGCTTCTTTGTTTTTTTAATGAGGCATATTCCCTTGAGTCGGTACGGTTGTATAACTTTGCAGCATCGCATTCATATCCTGCATGGCAAGCTGCGGTACTTGATAGTAGCCATGTTTATTTTGATATAAGAAAATCTCATAGCTCATTTCAATGAAGTTTGGCACACTGTCGGCAACAACGCGGCGAAGGACGGGATTGGTCATTTCAAGCGCCGTCATGGCAAGCAATGTCGCAAGTCCTTTTGTTTGACCGAGCATATAGGCGGAAAGCCCTTTGTCGGCAAGCTCATTAACGGATTGGTTCGGCTTTTTCGGTTGGGACGGTGTGATGCCGTACACTACATCATGTGTTTGGGTCATTTTATAAACTTGAGTAGAAACAGATGGCTTCTGACCAGTTCGGAAGCTTTCCACGATGGTGTTGTACATCTGGGTAACAAAAGTTGTCTGGCGTGTCAGGATATCTTTAAGTGCGGGATCCTGGATATGCTGTTCGTACATTTGGTATTGGTCGAGCATACTGATGATGCCGGCAATTACTTCATGAGCATCGAATAGCTCGTGCCCTCCATGGTTGGTGTTTGTGGTTTGTGTGCCAGCCATATTCATATTCATGTTCGGAGGCATTTGTTGTTGATTCATATTTTGTCCTTGTGGGTTAGGTTGATTTTGCATATTTGTCATCTCTCCTTAAAAGTGGCATTCTGTCTTATAATGAGCAAATTTGTCCCATTCATGTATGAAAAGTGAGGCTGGAAAATATAATGTCAATGGTACAAGGAGTTTCTCTGTGGGTGGTGAATAGTAGTGGTGGAGGGATGAGAATGATTGAAACCCTAAAGAAGGTGCTATTACTTGTAGCTATATTGGGGCAATTAGTCGGTTTGGCCCTGCTTGTCGTTAATATTTGGTTAGGAGTTTTGTTTTACATATTTTATGTACTTGCACTCATTGCCCTATTCATCGTGCTGATAGTTGAGCGTGCCAAAGAGAAAGAGGAGGATGACAAAAATGATTATAGTGACTACTGAATCTGTACCAGGAAAAAAGATTGTAGATCTGAAGGGGTTTGTGAAAGGAAGCACAGTTCAGTCAAAACATATCGGAAAAGATCTGTTGGCAGGTTTAAAAACGATTGTCGGCGGTGAAATCAAGGAGTATTCGGAAATGATGCAAGAGGCTCGTCAAAAGGCAATCGCCCGGATGGTGGAGGATGCGAAGAGCAAAGGAGCGAACGCGATTATTTGTGTGCGTCTCGAAACCTCGAGCGTGATGACGAATGCATCCGAGATTATCGCTTATGGAACGGCGGTAACGGTGGAATAGCATAGGGTAAAAAAAAGAGAAAGCGCTTGGTTAGCAATGTAGCCCACCAAGCGCGTAACTTTATTTTACAACCTTCACAATCTTTGCATCCTTACTTTCCAATCCAGTATTGGAAACGGAGGTTACGCCGTACGTATATTGCTTGTCTTCCTCTACCGTGTTGTCTACATAAGTAGTCACACCCTCCGTAGAATACACAACATCCACGATATTTGCAGGGTCGTTATAATCTCCTTCTTGAAGTCCATCAAAACGGTAGATAACATATTTCCTTGCATCAGAATGCTTTTTGTCATCGATTGTTAGAGTGATACTGCCTTTTGTTTTGTCTGCTTTCATCGTATTTGGTTTTTGTGGAAGCTCTTCACCGTTCCACGGGGTTGCAGGCACTAGTGCAGGTTCTGTGTAGATTTCATTGGTGAGGATGTCTGCATAGCCAAGGTTATTTTTGATGATTTGTCTAAGGGAGAAGTGCATTTGTCCAAATGTGTTATCGTCTTGGCGGTTGTCTAAAATCTGTTCAGGTAGCTCATATGGGTTATACCAGTTCTGGTCAAAGTTGTCTCCTACTTTGTAATCTGCTGTTCCGATATACAGGTTGACCGGATGGTTATAGGCATATTCTTCGACCTCGTTGCTCCACCAGTCAAGCAGGATGGAATAATCAGCTGCTGCAAAACCGCGGGACCAGTAGATTTGCGGTGTAATATAATCGATGCTGCCGTCCTTGATCCATTGTCTTGTATCTGCGTAAAGATCATCATAGTTTGTTTGACCTGCTGTCGTATCACTTCCTGTCGGGTCCATCGCAATATTTCTCCACACGCCAAACGGGGAAATACCAAACTGTACCCAGCTCTTCGTTTCTTTAATAGTGGAGTTAATCGCAGACACTAAGTTGTTTACGTTGTCGCGTCTCCAGTCCTCTATATTATCAAAGCCGCGCGGATCCGCTTCGAATTGTGCTTGATCGGGGAATTCCTCTCCAACTCTGCGATATGGATAGAAGTAGTCATCCATATGAACTGCTTCAATGTCATAGTTCGTTACAAGCTCCTCAACAGTAGAAAGCAGGTAATCCTGCACTCCCTGAATACCAGGATTCAAGTAGTATTGAAAACCGTATTTAACTACCCACTCAGGATGTTCTTTTGCGACATTATCCTCTGAAAGGCTTTCTAATGTTTCAAAAGGCATCGTCACACGATACGGGTTTACCCATGCATGCACTTCAATACCGCGCGCATGAGATTCATCAATCATAATCTGTAACGGGTCATACCCTGGATCTGTTCCTTGTGCTCCTCCAGTCACATACTTGGACCAAGGATCAATTTCAGATGGATAAAAAGCATCTGCTGTAGGTTTTACTTGATAAATGATCGTGTTAAAGTTTTTACCTTTTAGAAAATCAAGCGTTTGTTCTACCCAGGCTGTATAATCTGCTTCGTTCATGCCAGCTTTCACGTCAATGTTCTGAACCGTGGCAATCCAAGCTGCCCTCATCTCATGTTTTGGCTGCTGAGTCATTTCTGCACTCCCTTTCGTTGTAAAAAGAGGGAGAGTGAAGGAGAATAATAGTGCCGTAATTATTATGTACTTACATGCTTGTCCAAATTTCATTTGTAGCCCCTCGCTTTCTTTTGATTTAGTAAACGCTTACAATAAACTTGAAATAATATTTCAAAAAATAACATAAAAGTTGAAATATTATTTCTGTTTTATTATAAAAGTAATGACAAATATGGTATATAAGACGAAAGAATTAAAATGCAGAATATTCTAATATATTTTGTAATTATTTCGGCCTATTTTTTTAAAAAACCTATTTACCTTTACGCAACGTCAAGGTGTACACTGAATTTGTCAGGAGGTGATCAGAGGTGGAATACACCGTACAGAAATTAGCAAAATTGGCTGGAGTGACAGGCAGGACGCTGCGTTATTATGATGAAATTGGGATTCTTAAGCCGGCGAGAATGAGTGCTTCGGGGTATCGTATCTATGGGCAGGCGGAAGTGGATAAGCTGCAGCAAATCCTTTTTTACCGAGAGCTCGAGATAGATCTCGAAAGCATCCAAAAAATCATTAACGCTCCATCCTTTAATGAAGTGGAAGCACTTAAAGAACACCGTGACAGGCTTCTGACAAAGCAAAAGCGGCTCGAGGGCCTGATTGAAAGTGTAGACCGGACCCTGTCTGCGAAAGAAGGGAGCATTAACATGAGTGACAAAGAGAAGTTTGAAGCGTTCAAGCAGAACATGATAGATGAAAACGAAGCGAAATACGGCAAGGAAGTTCGCGGGAAATATGGCAACGAGACAATGGATAAATCAAATGCCAAGCTGAAAGGCATGTCAAAGAATCAGTACGAGCAGGGAGAAAAGCTTGGGGAAGAGGTGCTGAAAGTCTTAAACGAGGCATTCAAAACCGGAGATCCTGCTGGAGAACTTGCGCAAAAAGCGGCAGACTTGCACCGTCAATGGTTAGGATTTTACTGGGATTCCTACTCTAAGGAAGCACATGCCGGCCTTGCTCAAATGTATGTCGATGACGAGCGATTTACTGCATTCTATGATAAAGAACAACCTGGTACTGCTGAGTTCCTACGGGATGCCATCTATATTTATACGGGAATGCAAAAACAGTAACTTATACCCAGTCCCGACTCCTTTCAAAGGGAGTCGGGATTTTTCTACTAATCTACAAATATTGACTTTACAACGAAACTATAATAGAATTTTTCTTGATAGTTTATGAGTTTAAGCTATCGCTCACATATAATGAGCTTATAATACTCCAAAGGGGAGTAGCTAACAGTTATGTCGTCAATCCGTGACAGTAAAGTCACCGGCTTAACTGGCAACATTTCAGATGTTGTTTGCGAGACCTTTGCCACTTAGGTACAGGTTAAATAACTTTACAAATAAACCTCTACCAGTTTTTGGTGGAGGCTTTTTTATATTCAGACAGGGGGAGAGTTCTAATCTAAAATTAGGTGGAATAGTTAAAGGTAAAGGTAGAAAAAATAAAAGTGGAAATTTTCGGAGGTGAATCCCTCTTTTGAGGGAAACAATTGGATATTGACAGTATATTAATTATGAACTTACTTTTAGTGGCTTTGTTAATAGGTTTAACAGCATTCTTCGTTGGATCTGAGTTTGCAGTGGTAAAGGTGCGTATGTCCCGTATTGACCAATTGATTGCAGAAGGTAACAAGACAGCGGTTGTGGCAAAAAAGCTTATTTCCGACCTGGATTATTACTTGTCTGCGTGTCAGCTTGGAATTACAGTGACAGCGCTAGGTCTTGGTTGGTTAGGAAAACCGACTGTTGAAAGACTATTATATCCGCTATTTGAAAACTTTGGTGTACCGGAAACCGTTACAACTTTTGTTTCGTTTGCGGTGGCGTTCTCCCTTGTTACATTCTTGCACGTTGTAGTCGGAGAACTCGCACCAAAGACGCTTGCGATTCAGTTTGCGGAAAAAATGACGTTGCTTCTTGCGAGACCATTATATTGGTTTGGTAAGCTGATGTACCCATTAATCTGGACATTGAACGGTTCAGCGCGTATGTTGCTTCGCATGTTCGGTGTACAACCTGCAAGTCATGAGCAGGCCCATTCAGAAGAAGAGCTTAAAATCATTATGACGCAAAGTTTTGAAAGTGGAGAAATTAATCAAACAGAACTATCCTACATGGAAAATATATTCACTTTTGACGAAAGAGTCGCAAGGGACATTATGATTCCGCGCGTGCAAATCGTCACTTTATCTAATAGCATGACCAGAGAAGAAATTATCAGCGTATTGGATGAACACCAATACACCCGTTATCCTGTTACAGAGGATGGGGACAAAGATAATATTCTCGGATTTGTGAACGTAAAGGAAATGCTTACAAACTTCGCTGCGGGCAGAGCAGGGGAGATGAAAGACTTCCTTCACGAGCTTCCGCTAATTCATGAGGTGACCTCCCTTCAAGATGCTTTATTAAAAATGCAGGAAGAGCAGGTTCATATCGCATTAGTCATTGATGAGTACGGTGGTACTGCCGGTATCCTCACGATGGAAGATATCCTTGAAGAAATCGTAGGGGAAATCCGCGATGAATTTGATGCAGATGAAGTACCGGATATTCAAGAAATCGAAACAGATCTTTATCATATAAATGGCCTTGTCTTGTTGACAGATATTGAACACCAATTCGGGGTAATATTTGATGAAAAGGATGATATCGATACGATTGGCGGCTGGATGCAGGTAATGCTGCAGGAGCTAGAAGACGATGAAGAGCAACATATTAAACATGGTGAGAACATTTGGACAGTACTTGAAATGGAAAATCACCAGGTAAAGCAAGTTGGCCTTCAGTTACATGCACTATCAAATCAGCATCAACAGTCATAATAAATAAGAGGGTGTCGCTCTTCTTCACGGAAGAGCGACACCCTCTTTACGTTTAATTAGCTTTTTTCTTAACTTTCACTTGCTTGATGACATTGTCCTCCATCTTCAAAATGTCAAAGTGGAGGTGATGATACTCAAGGGATTCACCCTCTGTTGGTATATGGCCAAGCTCTTTGAAAAGAAACCCTGCAACCGTGTCCTCTTCTTCAGGCACCTTTGTTTTAAACACTTCATTAAAACGCCGGATGGCAATTTTTCCATGACAGATGATTTGAGTGTCCGTTAATTCTTCAATGAGAATTTCCCCGGATTCATCCGTTTCATCCTCAATTTCCTGCCCGATCATGGCTTCAATAATATCTTCATGGCTGATGAGTCCTGTCGTCCCACCGTACTCATCAATAACAATAGCCATATGTTTTTTCTCTTTAAGCATCATCTTAAATACTTTTTCAATAGAGGTGGATTCTGCAACAAACAGTGGATTGGTATCCATGAAGTCCTTGATCTCTAAGTCCGGTCTCAGAGACCAATTCAACAAAAATTTAGCATGAAACACGCCGATAATGTTATCCATATTATCTTTGTAGACAGGATAACGTGTATAACTACTATCCATTACAAAGCTTCTCGCGTCTTCAAAAGTAATATCACAAGGCAACCCATGAATCTCAATCCGCGGTGTCTTCAACGCATCACGGACATCCTTGGTATAGAAATCAATGGCACCGAGAATATGCTGCGATTCTTCCTCGTAAAATGTTCCCTCCGTGCGGCCGATGTCCACCATCGTTCTAAGCTCTTCCTTGGAAAGAGTTGCCTCTTGGACCATTCCCCTTGAAAGAAGGCGGATGATGAAATTAGTAAGGATAGAAAGCAAAAAGATCAGGGGCTTTAAGACAAAAAGTAGAATGGAAATGACAGGTGCCACAATAAACGCTACATTATTGGCAAAAGTAGCGGCAATGGATTTTGGCACGACCTCTGCACAGATAATCAAAACGACAGTCAGAACAGCAGTAGCAACCCCAACATTCCAGCCATAATCAATAGCAATAAGTGTTACAAGTGTCGGCAACATGATGTTGGCAACGTTATTTCCGATTAGTATGGCTGTAATAAACTGGTCAGGGCGTTCAATCAGCTTCAACAACTTTTGAGCAGCAAGGTCCCCGTTTTCTGCTCGGATTTGAATTTTCATCTTATTAACAGCTGTCAGCGCCGTTTCACTCCCCGACAAGAAAAAAGACATAAATAAGAAAAAAGCTATCGCAATAAACAAAGTATGTAGTCCTCCTAAATTAAGTTAGTTCTAATTTCCCCTTTTTCCACCTTCACATGCATTATCCATAATTTTATGGATTGACCTTTATGTTTTTCTCTAATATGCTTTATAGGTTATTCTATTATTAAACATATCATTAATTTAAATAATAATATAAACAACCTAAAAAGAAAAAGTTTAAGTAGAGATAGGAGAGAAAACAGTGGAAAAAGACTATAAACCTCAGTTGGATACCACGTTGATTTTTCTTATGGGGATTATGGTAGTAGCAAGTCTTTTTGCATTAAAGAGTGTAGAGCCCACGTTACCGCCCGTCCTGCAAAACATAAATTTCATGCAAAAGCAGCTGATGTGGTTCGTTGTAGGAGCCATTGGTATCGGGATATCATTGCTAATACATTTTGACTACTTACGGAACCTGGCTTGGATTACATACGGCATGGGAGTCGTACTGTTACTCGGGCTGGAGTTTAACGTCCCATCATCCTTTGTCAGTACCATAAAAGGGGCAACAAGTTGGTACACGCTTCCAGGCCTTGGTAATATCCAACCATCGGAATTGATGAAGATTTCCATCATATTAGTCTTGAGTAAAATTATTGCCGACCACCGTGCCCAATATGAAGTAGCAACTTTGCGCGACAGTTATTTGCTACTTGGGAAAATAATCGCAGCCTCCAGCATTCCGTTATTCCTTGTAGCGAAACAGCCGGATATGGGTACGACGCTTGTTTATTGTGCAATCATTGCTGCCATGATTCTTGTGTCGGGGATCAAGTGGAGCATCATCCTCTCGCTCGTAGGCGCTGCGATAGGTTTCATTGCACTATTCTTATATATTTTCATTGCACACCCAACGTTTTTCCATACCTACCTAATCCCTGAATATCAACTGGACCGTTTCTACGGCTGGTTGAACCCTTATGAATACCAGGACGTCCAAGGCTTCCAGCTCGTACGGTCCCTGCTTGCCATCGGATCTGGGGAGTACACAGGTTCAGGTTACGGCGAGATGAACGTCTACCTGCCGGAAGCACACACAGACTTTATCTTTGCCGCCATCGCCAGCCAGTTCGGCTTTATGGGCGCAACGGTTGTTATATCGTTGTTTTTCTTCCTTATTTATAAAATCACCTTCATTGCCATGGAATGCCATGATACGTACGGTACTTACCTTTGCGCAGGAGTTATCGGCATGCTGACCTTCCAAGTGTTCCAAAATATCGGCATGACCATTGGGTTGCTTCCTATTACAGGAATTCCACTGCCGTTTTTCAGCTACGGAGGGAGTTCGCTTCTGACGTATATGATTGCGGTCGGGATTGTGTTGAATGTTCAGATTAGGACTAGGAAGTATTTTTTTGAATGATTGGATTTGGATCCCTTACTGCTTAGAGTGGTAGGGGATCTTTGTATGATGAGGATTAACTTGAAAAAGTATGAATGATACGGGTTGTCTGATATATAATGGGAAGTAGAGAACAGAAACGGGGGTTCAGAGATGTATATATTTGGTTTAGTATTATTTGCGATTAGCTTTGGTCTAATCGGATTCGGGGTATTCACGACGCTGGTCAGATCTGAAAAGAAAAAAGGGCGCATTTCGCTTGTGGTTGGGACAGTGCTGCTCATTACGACGTTTGTGATGTACACGTATTTCCCTTCTGCATCTGGTGAAGATCAAATTACGGTAGAAAGTGTGGCAGTGACGGAAGCTGAGAACGGTGCTTATCGTTGTTCGGTTACCGAAACAGATTATAATGGGCTTACTTATCATTATGAAGCAGCGACCGAAAAGGATGCAGAAGCATTCTGCGACCAGTTTGAGGTCGGAAAAGAATATACAATTTCTTTTGAATATGATTTAGATACTGAGGAGTATACCTTGGTGGAGTTGAAAGGCCAGGAGTAATGAGGAACACCTAAGGAAGCGCTAGTTGCTGCACTTAGGTGTTTTTTTAAAAAGAGGGGTTTTGGAAACTAGGTTAATTAAAATTCCCCATTGACCATGTGGTGCACCACACAGTTTAAACTAAACAAAGGAGGGCAAGAAATGTACAAAGTCAGTGAATTTTCCGAGATGACCGGGCTCAGCAAGGAGACCCTGCGCTATTATGCGGAAGTGAAGCTGATCGAGCCTGCCTATATCGACCCGAAAAATAACTACCGATATTACGATGATGGCAGTTATTTTCTGGCCTTACTTTTAGTGAAACTGAGGAGCTTCGGGTTCACCATCCAAGAGATGATTTCGGTGATGGAGGATGAATCGTTTGCACACCTAGAAGACTTACTCATTCAAAAGAAAGAAACGATACGACTCCAAATGGTGGAGTTGCAACAAAAAACAGAAGAAATCGATGCTTTCTTGGCGTCAGGAAAGGAGACAAAAGAACAATGATTCAATGGCAAGAAGAACGAGTGCTACCTGTTCCTATTGAAAAAGTATGGGAACTCTTCCTCGACAAGAATATCAAAAGGACCATGCCGAAAGTGGAGGAACATACGCTAATAGAAAAAACAGAAACAGAGGTGGGTGCAAAACACCAGCAAACATATCGAGAAGGCAAGCGGGTGGAAACGTATATCGTGGAGACGCTGGCTTATGAGGACAAGCCTGACAGGAAACATAAACAAATAGCTTTTGTACTCGGAAAGGCATTTGAAATCAATTTGTCTTTTACGCTGGAAAAGGTTGATGAGACGCATACACGCTTCATTTATGCTGGGCATAATAAAGGTGTTAATTTTGTGGGGCGGGCGATGCTGAAGCTTGGCAGCGAGAAGAGCAACAACAAAGTTGTGCAGGAGTACATGGACCGAGTAGAAACGGAATCGATGAAATAGAATGGGAGCTGACGCTATTAAAAACGCGCAGCTCCAGTTTTATTTTGCAGAGGTGGATGTCCTCTTCATCTCGAAGAATAAATAAGCCCCGATTAATGCATACATGATAAGACTGCTGATCCATAGTTGGTTGCCTACCGATAAGTCGGTAAAGCCTACCAAGTATTCCGGAACAATGTAGAAGATGGGAAGCACGATGGAAACAATCGTTTTACTCCAAATGGAAATTCCAATTAAAAACGAGATGGCCATACTTGCGACAATCAGGTTGCCGTAATAGCCGTGCATAATAATTGGTGACTCGATATAATTTGGCAGGAACATTAACCCTACAAACATGGCAATTGATAAAAAACTCACCAAGTATAAGAAAAAGAATTCTTTAGCCTTGGAAAAGTTATGGCTGGAAATATGCCTGAATGTCCACATATAGGCAAGAAGCAGAACAATGCATACTAGCGGGTAACCAATTAGCTCGACCAGCGAGTATTGAAATCCGCCAAAAACGATGTCCTTCAGAACGATGCCGGAAAATGCCCCAAGAATGATGATGGGAACATATTTAGCCCAGCCACGTACATCAAAAGACATTTCTCCGGAGATCTGCTCCATGTATTCTTTCGGTGAGCTTCCGATGATATGCTCGACACTCTTATTCTCTTTTTCTGCCTCGTATAGATGCACTTCTAGCTCATCGGTTATCTCATCAATTTCATTTGTCTTTTTGCCACATGAAAATAGGTAGATTCGTAGGTTTTCTATAAATGTCTGGCTCTTTTTAGATAAAGGTAATTGGTTCATTTGGTTTGCTCCTTTCGGTTAATGGGTTTGGTATGCGCGCTGAATCAATTTCCCTGTGGCAAGTAGAATGAGCGCGATAATCAGGTAAATCCACCATTCTATCAAAATTCTTGGGCCGAAATCAGGAACAAGCCAGGAGAACAATAAAATCAGCGCGAAGGAACCTCCACCAAAAAGGCCAGCTTTTAAATAGGCGCGTTTAGCTGATTTCTTTTCACTGAAAAGGCTCGAACGAACTAAGGTGAAGATTACTTTTACTCCTAGAGCAGAAACACCTAGAACAGCCAAAGCTAATACGATTAAATTACCTATAGGAGAAGGTGCTTTTATCTCAGTAAAGAAAGGCATTATGAAATGAACAATGGATAGCACGAGAGCGAACCACCCTAAGGAATTACTGACCTGGGTGCTTATGAAAGGAATCACATCTCGCTTTTTATCTTTAGGCAGCCCTTCAATCAGTTCATCTGCATAAGCTTTGGGGTCTGACCCTAGTAGCTCAGTTCCAGATCGTCCTTCATGTTGCGCTTCTAACATATGGTCGAGGAGGTCCATCAGTAATTCCTCGCTTTCATGTTCCGCCACTCTTAAATCCGTACGAATATATAATAGAAAATCCTCATACAACTTCAAATTATCATCACTTAATAGCTTCCGTTTTTCATTATTCTCTTCAATCAATCTTTTCGTATCTCTCATCTGTTTTCCCCTCTTTGCAATAATTGACTTACAGGACTTGCGATCAGCATCCATTCGCTTGAGATTCGTTCAAGTTCTTCTCTTCCGGAGTCTGTTAGGAAATAGTACTTTCGGTTCGGTCCGGATGCGGAAGGACGCATTTCGCCTATGATGAATCCGTTCTTTTGAAGTCGGAGCAGTACCGGATAGATGGTGCCTTCACTGATGTCCAGTAACCCGACTTTTTGCAGCTGCTGGGAAAGTTCGTACCCATAGACTGCTTTCTCCTCGACAATTGCCATCACGCAGGCATCGAGGATTCCTTTTAATAGCTGGCTTCTTGCTGCCATGTGTTCACCTACTTTGAGTTGTGGTAAAAGGTAATTTTAGTTTGGTATCTTGCATAACAAGGTAATAGGTCAAAGTGCTGCGGCTATCTTGTATTACATGATACTCTTATTATATGCGTAGCTATCTTGTAATGCAAGGTATATTTGGAAAATTTTTAAAGGACTCTCTGCGGTGGATGTAGAATTTCTAAAATATAAGGAGAGGATTACATTGACTACAAAAACTAGCATCATCCATACATATGAAGAGGCGATAGCTGTAATTAAAGAAGTGGGCTTGCTTCCGCTTGCGCCGTTATTCGACGATTATCCATCGCTTGGAGGCATTACGCCGAAAGAGGCATGGCATTCCGACACCGAGCAAGATCCGTGGATTTGGAGGACGCAATTTGCAGCAGATGGGGTGGCGGCTTATGGAAAATTCATTAAGAAAAAAGCGGTGTTCATCTCCAAGGACCTACTTCCGCTGATGCTTGCTGCACTTGCAAGTCAAGAAACCATGGAGAAGCGATATGAAAAAGGAGAAGTATCCCGTGAAGCTTTAACCCTTTTCACTCTCATTTCGGAGAACCAAGGAATTGATACGAGAGTACTGCGAGCAAAAGCTGGAATGAAGGAAAAAGAAAAGAAGAAAGCTTTCGATCAGGCATTACTGGAGCTGCAAGGAAATCTTGATATTGTGGTATCGGGAACAAAAGAAAAGCAGGACGAAAATGGCGAAAAGAATGGGTGGAGCAGTACGTCTTATGAAACGATGAAGCATTGGTGTGACAAAAATCAAATTAAAGTGTTGGAATTGAAAAAAGAAGAGGCAACCGAAAATCTGATGAATCATTTTGAAAGTTTTACATCAGAAGCGACGATGAAGAAGTTGAAGAGAGTTTTTTAGTCAAACGTTTGTTCAAAAGGAAAGTTCATGGAACAACAAGAATTCACATAAAATAAAGGCGGGAATGTTTTATGGATAGCAGGATTAGTTTACTTTGGATAAAACTTTGTTTTGTGTGCGCGATTCTTTTAATTATGCCGTTCTACTATTCGTTAACAGGCACGCTGTTGGCTGTCTATCTTTTGGCTGCGGGATTGTATTTGGGGCTTTATTTTTCCATGCCTATTTGGAAAGCGAAGTGGGTGGCGTATTTATTGGCAAGTGGTGCGGTGGTATTGGTGCAACACTTTATCCTGACGCCTTTTGATGTGTTGCCTTGGCTGTTGGTCTATTTTTTATTGCTGGATGGAATGCAATCTTCCGCTACCAAGCAGGCAGTACTTACGACAATGGCTGTGCTCTTGCCAATTACGGTCTCCTTTGGCACTCTTGCGGTTTCTGATCTATTTTTCTATCATTTATTTCTTTTCATCATGTTGGCCGGGGTGGGGGCGCTTATCCATCGGTACTACCGTGATAATGAAAAGTTTGATCGAGAGTGGAAAAGCTTGTTGGTGGAGTATCGTGTCCTAAAAAGGCAGGTTCTTGAAAATGAGGAGGTTGCCAGAGTCGAGGAGCGGAACCGGATTGCTAGAGATATTCATGATTCTGTGGGGCACCAGTTGACAGCACTCATGATGCAGCTGGCAGTGGCGGAGCAAGCGGCAGGGGAAGAGAAGGTCGCTTCCATTGTGAAGCAGTCCAAACAGTTGGCCCGGGAAAGCCTTGATGGGATGCGAAAAGCAGTGAAGGCCTTGCAGGGTGAAGAGGAGCAGGGAATCTCATCAGTGATTCATTTGATCAGAAAATTAGAAGCGGAAAGTCAGATGAGGGTACAGTTGACTACTAAAACGGGCGTGCTATCGCAGCCTTTAAGCAACGAGCATAATATTGCCTTGTATCGTTTCGTACAGGAGGGAATTACGAATGCCATGAGGCACGGTAGCTCGAAGGAAATCTCCATTACGCTTGAGATCATCGGGGAGCACAGCTTTCAGGTGAAGGTGGAAAATAAAACGGAAGTTACAATTCCTGTGGAAGAAGGATTCGGACTGCAAAATATGCGGAAGCGAATGGAAGGTCTGAACGGACGGATGGAGCGGGAAGTCACCGAGGGATATTTTACAGTGAAGGGAATTTTCCCTTTGAAGGGAGTTACATATTAAGTGATTAATATATTGCTAGCGGAGGACCAGGCGTTGGTTCGGCAAGGAATAAAAATGATGATTGAACAGCATCCTTCGTTTCGGGTTGTGGCCGAGGTCGCAAATGGGAAGGATGCGGTGGATGCTTATGAGAAACATCTGGTGGATTTGGTGCTGATGGATGTACGGATGCCAGTGATGACGGGGATTGAAGCTACAAAGGTAATCAGGCAGCGTGACCCGAAAGCGAAGGTGTTGATACTGACCACTTTTGCAGATGATGAGTACGCAATGGAGGCGTTGAAGCTTGGGGCATTAGGCTATCTATTGAAGGATGCTGATGCGGCGAGCCTTTTGTCCTCGATCGAGAGCTGTTTGAATGGAGGGATTTCCATCGATGCCTCTGTAGCGGGGAAGGTGGTGCCGAGGTTGATTAACCAGTCGCCAGAGCCCTCTAGTTTGGAGATGGTCGAGTTGACCAGCCGAGAGCGGTCTATTTTACAGCTTGTTGGTGAGGGGAAAAATAACCAGGAGATTGCAGAAGCCTTGCATCTTTCTATTGGAACGGTGAAGAACCATGTGACGGTTATTTTGCAAAAGCTTGGGCTGAGGGATCGGACGCAGCTTGCTATTTTTGCTATAAGGAATGGGGTTGTGTAGGTGGGCATTATAGTTGTTTTCCAATATCATCCACCTATAGACCTGAAGGGCATTAAAAATGAAGCGTTCGGTCAAATAGAGGGGCTCTATACGCCCGAAGCAGAAGTGAAACCGGGAGTTCGGTCAAATAGAAGGGCTCTATACGCCCGAAGCGGACGGGAAAGTGGGAGTTCGGTCAAATAGAAGGGTTCTATACGCCCGAAGCGGAAGTGAAACCGGGTGTTCGGTCAAATAGAGGGGCTTTATACGCCCGAAACGGAAGTAACCCTGCACGTTCAGTCTAATAGAGTGCTCCATTCACCCCGAACCAAAGGCACTTGTCCCCCAAAAACCTTATGTCACCCCGAACCCAAAAGAAGGAGGACGATAAATGGATCCAAACCAATATGATTTGCATATGAAAACGCGGTTTCAACGAATAAAGCAACGAGTCAGGGGTAAGAAGTCCGAAATCTATTCAAATGACGAATGGAGTGGCTGGGTACACCAAATAGAGAACGAAAGAGGGCTTCGGTTTATGAATGCCGTTCTCTTTCTTCTTCTGTCTGCATCCATATTTTTAGGGTCCACTCCGTTAATTTTCCTTTTTTTCGCAATATTAGCCTACATGTGGGGGAACTTCTTTTATCTCACCTATGTGTCCAAAAAGCTTGAGATTCACATAATAGAGGAGCGGTTGAAGCTGTTTACTGAAGATGAGGGGGTGTTAAGACTTAGAATTACCCACAACAGTTTGCTTCCGATATTTTTCGGAAGGCTAAGAGTGGGAACGGACAAAAACATACTGTTTCAACATGGAGAAGAGCTAATACATATGAACCAGTTACATTTTAACTTTCATCAGGTTGGTCGAAGTCAATGGGAGGTCGTACTTCCTTTTACGGCTGTTAAGAGAGGAGTGGCCCAGCTCCACCTGTTCGACATGGAAATCGAGTCTTTCTTTGGTTGGGGAAAAGTATACCTTCAGACAAGAGACAAAATGCAGTTTGAGGTCATCGTCTATCCGAGAAGGAAGAAAGTTGCGGGGCTTGAGAAAATCTTCCCAAAAAAGCAGGGAGAGCAACCGAGTAGAAGTTCCCTGTTTGAAGAGAAAAGTAGAGTGCTAGGCACAAGGGATTATGTGACCGGGGATCCTTTTGGTGGCATTCATTGGAAGGCCACTGCCAGAATGAACAGCCTCCAGTCCAAAGTGTACGAACGGACAACCCAATTATCGTGGTTATTTGTCATTGATATCAGTTCTAGCAGTTTTGAGGAAAAAATGCGTGGTATTGCGTTTCTCCTACACTATGCCACTAAGCAAAATATCTCCTTTTCGATTCTGGTGAATATTAAGAAACTCGGGAATCCATCGTATATCGTGATGAATTCAGGGGAAGGCAAGCAACAACTGTATGCTGGAATGATGCTTTTGGCTCGGATCAAGGTGGAGAACGTGATGATTCCTTCCATGACATTCGGACAGATTCTACACCAGCATGCATTAAGGCATCCTTACGTGATTGCATGTGCAGAGCAAGCGGTGATGGAGACGTGGAATTTACCTGCTTCCACGGAGGGGTTTGTTTTGGAGACTGTGGGAGATGGTGTGAAGTTGGTGAAGTTGCGGAAAGGTATGAAGCACCGGGAGACTTTTATGAAGCATGCTTAAAGCTCGAGATTTTATTCGGGCTTTTTTGGCGTCTACCCCCCCACAACATCAAAAGTGACTAAAGTCACCCCGCCCCCCGCAAACTTATGACCTTCTTCAGGTTAACTTTCCCCTAACCGATAGTATAGTAGAAGTAACAAAGGGGGCCACGAACATGCTAGAAGCCATTCAACTGACCAAAACATTCAAAAACACGCAAGCCGTTAAAGGCGTCAACTTATACTTAGAAAAAGGGGAAACGGTGGGACTGCTTGGGCCAAACGGTGCCGGCAAGTCCACTACCATTTCCATGCTTTCCTCCCTCGTAAGTCCGACAAGCGGGGATGTGCTCCTCAAAGGGGAAAGTGTCAAAGATCAGCCGCAGCACCTCAGAGAAATCTTGGGTGTCGTGCCGCAGGAGATCGCGGTATTTCCGGAACTGACTGCCTATGAAAATATGAGCTTTTTCGGGAAGATTTACAAACTGCCAAGAAACGAATTAAAACAGAGAATAGAAGAAGTCTTGACGTTGGTCGGCCTTGAGCAGCGTCAAAAAGAACCGGTAAAGCAATTTTCCGGAGGGATGAAACGTCGACTCAATATTGCAGTGGCACTGCTTCACAGACCGGAGATTCTAATCATGGATGAACCGACTGTCGGAATTGATCCGCAATCAAGAAATTACATCCTGGAAACGGTGAAAAAACTAAACGAAGAAAAGGGGATTACGGTTCTCTACACAAGTCATTACATGGAGGAAGTGGAGTTTCTTTGTCAGCGCCTCTATATCATGGACCGCGGCGAAGTGATCGCCTCCGGGACAAAGGATGAAGTGAAAAATATTCTTTCCTCTGAACATACCATCGAGGTCGAAGTGGAAAAGATCAACCCGGCTTTTATCGAAAAGCTCGAGGGCATCCCGGCCATTTCATCTGTCACTACGCTTGATAAGAAAATTATCTTGCTTGCTCCAAAGAAGATTAACCTGTTAGAAGATGTCTTTGATGCGGCAAAGCAAACAGACAGTCCGCTAAAAGGAATACAAATAAAAGCGCCGACACTTGAGGATGTCTTTTTGCATCTGACCGGTCGCAAGCTTCGTGATTAGGGGGATGTCAACGTGTTAAGTGCGTTTATCAAAAAAGACCTCCTCCACTTGCTGCGGGATAAAAAAGAAGTTCTGATCTTGCTTGCGATGCCGTTTGTGTTAATTACGATTCTTGGGTTTGCGTTAGGAGGGAACTCTGACGAGAACATTACTCTCAATGCGCAGGTTGCAGTCATTGACCAAGGCGACCTCACTGCCGAGTTAGCGCAATTCGACAAATGGATGAAATCCGAAAACATTCCTGACCAAGCCAGAAAGCCGATCCTTGAAGCTGCCGAACAAACTTCCTTGCCTGAGTTGCTCGTGGATACAGTCATGAAAGAGGAACTTCAAGATTTGTTAAAAGTAAAAGTAGAAACAGACCTGGAAGCGACTCTAGACAATGACGCAAACGCCGGAGTTCTGCAATTCCCGGAAGGTCTTCGTTTTGAAACGTGGAAAAGTCAATTTTTCAACGAGGAAACAACAAAAGAATTAGAGCTCTACTTGAACGAGGGGAAGGGATTGGAAGCAAATATCATCTCAGATGTGGTAGAGAATTTTACCGATCAGATGCGTCTGCAAACGGTGTTGACGCGAGAGGCCCAACAAACAAATCAGGACTTCCCTATTTTCGAGAATGTAGCAGATGTGACAGGTGAAACAGTAACAGTGGACGGAAAGGTGCCTGTGGATTCCTTTGGTTATTTTGCTGTGGGGATGAGCACGATGTTTGCGTTATATGTTGTGTCCTTTGTCGCTGGCTATGCTTATTATGAAAAAGCCACATTTGTGTATGACCGCATCCTGCTTACCAATACAAACCCTTGGATGTACGCGTCAAGTAAGTGGTTTTCAGCGGTACTGATTTGCTTCCTTCAATTGTGTGCTTTATACGGTTTGGCCGCTTTGATTTATCAGGTGAATTGGCCGGATTTGGTTTCTTTCCTGTTGATCACACTCTTTTTCAGTTTTGTGATCGGCTCCATGGCTGTATTGATTACTGCCTTGAATTACCGCTTTGAAACGCAACGGGTATCCACGATGTTTTCCGGATTCCTTGTTAGTGTGTTTGCATTCTTGGGTGGAAGCTTTGTGCCTTGGAATGAAGTTTCCGACACGATGTTTACGATTGCCTCATACACTCCAAATGGTGCTGCCCTTCAAGGTTATCTCAAAATATTAAGTGGCGGAGAGCTTGCAGCTATTACGGGTAACCTTTTCCGCTTGGCAGTGGTGAGTATCGCCCTCCTCCTGATAGCCATTCCTATTTTTCCGAAAAGGAGGTTGATTTAAATGAGGGCCATACTAATCAACCATTTACAATATTTTAGAAGACAGCCATATGCGGTGATCGGAATGATTGTACTGACGTTTGTATTCGCCCTCGCGCTCGGGCAGGTAAATCAAGCGGAACCAGTAGAGGTCCCTGTATTTTCAACAAACCTTACAGAGGCAGAACAAGCAGGAATAATTGAGTCATTAAATACCAAAGCGGAGAATACCGTTTTTGTTGCCGAAAAAGAAACCGCCGTTAAAGAAAAACTCGAAAAAGGCACCATCGATATGGGGTTACAATTGGAGAGGGACAGCTACAAGCTTTATCTTAGTGCCACCACTCCTAACACCACCCTGATAGAGGCGTATGTAGCGAACGTGGTGCAGTCAGAGCGGACACTTTCCGACGCAGCGGATAGACTTAATGCAACCTCAGACGAATTAAGAGAAAAGGTAGAAGAGAGTAGCGGATTGTTTGCTGTTTCGGAAAAATCTTTTCAAGAAAGCGAATTTGTTTATGATGCTTCTCTGCAGGCTTTATTCGGATTCTCGCTTTTCTTCGTCATCTTCACTGTTACCTACACCGTAAGTACAATTTTGGAACAGAAGAGAAATGGAATGTGGAATAGGATGATATTGTCTCCGTTAACAAAAGTTCAGCTGTACTTGGGACATGTAAGTTTCAGCTTTTTACTTGGATACGCGCAGCTGGCTTTAGTATTCTCCGTTTTTCACTTTGTATTGGGAGTTGACCTAAAAGGGGGATATCCAATGATTCTCCTTGTGATCATACCATTTTTGTTTGCAATCGTGTCCCTCGGGATACTGATCAGCGCGATTGCCACCAATCCAAGGCAATTGGATGCTGTCATCCCGTTAATATCAGTGAGTATGGCCATGATCGGCGGGGCATACTGGCCACTTGAAATTGTGCAGTCAGAGGCTTTGCTCACCATATCCAAGCTGATTCCGATGACCTACGGGATGGAAATGCTAAAGGGGGCAACGTTGTTGGATTGGTCCTTGTCGCAATTTTTGCTGCCTGCTTCGGTATTATTTTGCATGGGTGTCTTCTTTATGGGAATTGGATTGAATCTGATGGAACGGAAAGCAACGGTGTAAATTTTTTAAAGGGAGTGTGTAAAGGTATCTTTACATATTTCCTTTTTTTGTTTATAGTATATGTAAAGATATCTTTACCTTTTATGGAGGGGACGCCCGTGGCAGTAATCAATCATATTAAAGAAATTCGGCAAAAGCGTGGAATCACACAAATCAAGATGGCCGAAGATCTGCAAATCACCAGGCAAACGGTTAATGCCATTGAGAAAAATAAATACAACCCAAGCTTAGAATTGGCCCTCAAACTGATTGCCTACTTTGATGTGCCGATTGAGGAAATGTTTTATCTAGACGAAAAAAAAGAGGGGGAGTAGGGATATGAAGACTAATAAGAAGTGGTTCTGGTTGGCATTTGTAGTCATCTTAATCTGCATGCAGATTGGCGGAGCGTTGGGAATCTATATAATCGGCAGGGAGGAAGGGGTATTTGATTATAGCCTTCTACTATCCATGTTTCAAGGTACATTGGGAGGCCTTGTTTTGGTACTCCTAATCATGTTTTTCCGTAAAAAGAGGAAGCCGAAATTACCGGAATTTGATGAGCGCAGCATGCTATTGATGAAACGCTATTTCTTGGGAGCCCTGTATGTCGTGTTCATAGGCAGCGCAGCGATTGTTGTGACACTAGCACTCCTTGGTGTGGAAACGGTAGAAGTAGGAATGCTTGCGGTGTACCTGAGCATATTGTTTATCGTCGTTGGAATGGGAGCGCTTGTGACGGCACGACTTTAACTGTGTATTTTTTCGAAAATACTGACTTCTCCTTTATTTCTTAACATTTAACATACTATGTCGATAAAATGTTTATCTGTTAAAAATAAAGGAGTTTAAATACATGTTCAAATCAATACGAGGCAAACTGGTTTTTTCGTTTTTGTTACTTATATTTTTGATCATTGCCAGTGTTGGCGCGGTTACATATAGTCAAGCAAAGAAAAAAATAGATCATGACGTTGTTGCAGATGCGGAAGCTGCGATGATAGATCTTGAAGAGACCATTCATATTTACCTAGATAACTATTCTAAAATACTTAGTTCTTATGGGAGCACCTCTTTAGTTGATGACTTTCTAGTAGAAGGATCCTCGGCAAATGAAGCAACTATGTTAGAGGGGTTTGACAAGGTATTAGGCAATTTCCCTGATATGCAGGTCCTATACTTGGCAACTGCCGCGAAAGAGTTCTATTCTTCACCTGCCATGGATCTTCCATCAGATTTCGATCCGACTACTAGAACTTGGTATGTACAGGCCATGCAAAGTCCTGGTGAGGTCATTTATACAGATGTCTATGCAGATTCAAGTACCGGTGAACCGGTCATCACTTTAGCAAAAGCGGTAACAGGAGACGGAGTTGTAAAGGGAGTGCTTGCAACGGATATTAATATTACCGCTTTGGAAGAGCTAGTTGCACAAAAAGAACTTGGATATGGTGGATATAGCATTCTTTTGGACAATTATGGAGTTGCATTGGTGCACCCTACCTTGACGGGGGAGAATCTATTAGATCAAGACCTTCCGTTCATCGATAACATCTACAAGGAAGAAACGGAAGGTGTTCAAAGGTATACATATGATGGGGAGAAAAGGGTGCTGGCTTTTAACACAGTTGATGAAACTGGCTGGAAAATAGGCGGAGTATTCTTGGAAAAAGACATGCTTCAATTGGCCAATGGCATTTTGAGAACAATTGTTATAGTTGGTCTGATCGCTATTGTGGTGGCAAGTATCTCTACCATACTATTAGCACGTTATATTACTAGGCCGATATTGAGGTTGAATTCAGAAGTTACGAAAGTAGCAGAAGGGGATCTGACAGGTGACATTGAGGTCCATTCCAAAGACGAGATCGGCGTTTTGGCAGCCTCCTTTAAAACAATGCTTGGGAACATGCGCGAGATGATTGGGACTGTTGCCGATTCTTCTCAAAAAGTGAAGGCGTCAGTGGAAGATATGAGTGCCGTCACAGAAGAAGTTTCCGCAACAAGCGAAGAGATGAACCGCGCAATTGAGGAACTGTCAAAAGGTGCAGTCCAACAGGCAACCGATTTAGAGGGAACAAGTTCCCGTACCCAAAATCTGGCGGATAATATTGAGGATGTATTGTCCAAGCAAGATGACCTTCAGGCGCTGTCTGGGCAGATTATTTCAGCAAATGAAACTGGTGTGCAAAAGCTTAGTGTGCTGCAAGGCCATACAAATGAATCAACGGAAATTGTGATGAACCTTAACGGGTTGATGACTCAGTTCACGGAGAAGATTAAAAGTATTGAGGAAATCACGCATACCATCAACGAAATTTCCAATCAAACAAATCTGTTGGCGCTGAATGCAAGCATTGAAGCCGCTCGTGCCGGCGAACATGGCCGTGGATTTGCGGTGGTGGCAACGGAAGTAAGAAAGCTAGCGGAACAAACCGCCGACTCGACCCAGCACATTAAAGAAACCATCTCGAGCATACAGGAAGAGTCCCAGGTGATTTTGGAAGAGATGGAGAGAACAAATAAGATCTCAGGTGAGCAAAGCCTAGCTGTCGCGGACACGGGCGAATCGTTCGGAGAAATCGCGACCAATATCCGCTCTATCATTGGATTCATTGAGGACATCATGGCTAACATGAATGCCATGAATGATTCGAAGGAAGAAGTGCTCGCTTCCGTCCAAAGCATCTCTGCCATTGCAGAGCAGTCTGCTGCAGGTACAGAAGAAATTGCGGCATCGACCGACGAGCAAGTGAAGGCAATCAGCAGCATCGCTTACTCAGCTGAAGAGCTGCTTGCAATGAGTGAGGATTTGAGTGAGTTGATTAAGAAGTTTAAGTTGTAGGATTTTTTGTGGGAACCCCGGCCGGGTGAGAAAGTGGATGGCCGGGGTTTTTTGTATGGGGGCAGGTTTGGAGGTTCGGATGTTCAGAGGGGCTGGTTGGCTGGCCGGCCCGTGGTGTTTTCTTGATATATTGCTAGATTTCTTGATATATCTTGAAATTTCTTGATATGTTGGTGGATTTTCTTGATATAATTCATTTTTTCTTGATATATTCTAAAATTTCTTGATATCCACCGTGCAATGAAGAGATTAGCACTATCCAAGGCGCTATCCATGCCACTTTACCCATAACCCCATCAAACTTTCCCTGGATTTCATGGAACGTTTCCCAAAAGTCGCTTGTCTAATAAGGGAAAGGAGGTCACAACATAGTGAAAATATTAAAATCGTGGTTCAAACCGTCCGCAAGTGGCCCGACATTCGAGTCCCTAATTAAAAACGAGCAGGAAAAGCTTTATAAAATAGCCTTTGCCTACGTGAAAAACGAACAGGATGCATTGGACGTGGTGCAAGAAGCGATCATCAACGGATACAAGGCGTTCCCAAAACTGGAAAATCCACAATATTTTTCTACATGGATGACCAGAATTTTGATTAACACCGCTATCAATGAATTGCGAAGAAAGAAGAAGATTACCTTCCTTGATATAGAGAAACATCATGAACAGTCTGTCAAAGAAAGCTACCTGTCCATACATAAATTAGACCTGGCAGAAGTGCTGGAAAGACTCAAACCAGAACAACGGAGCTTATTGATGATGAGATTTACTTACGGTTACTCCATCAAGGAGTTGGCGCAGATTTTTGACAAGCCGGAAGGGACGATCAAATCGCAGTTACACAGGACGTTGGCTCAGGTAAAAGCGGAACTCGAAGAAGGAGGAGAGAAGTATGGAGAAGCTTAGCCGTGAAATCACATCCGAGTTTGAGGAGATATATGTACCGACTAATGAGTTGGAACAAAGAGTGCAGAAAGCGTTGGAGATCGGGCAGAAACGGAAACGGAAAAAATCCAATAGGCTGCAATTGTTGAAGGTCAATTTTGCTGCGATATTAGTGGTCGGGATTATTGCCGTGCTTGCACAGTCATTTTGGAATACTGATGAAAACCTTTCTGGATCAGTTGCAAAAGATAGCATTCTCTCCCACTACGGTGACCCTGGTTTCAACCTGGTTGCCATAGAAGGAAAAACGACCGCATTGGATTTGGTAGAGAAGTCGAATGGAATGACACTTAAGATAAAAGAGGTATATTTTGATGAAAGCCGTGTTGCTGTGGGGTATGAAGTGGAATCGGAGGAAGCGAAGAAAGGGCTGATGTTCTCTACCATGTCATTTAACGGTAAAGACCTTGGTGCGGGCACACAAAACTGGGATATAGCCGCCGATCAGACCCATAGAGGCATACTTGATTTTAATGCAGAAGACCTCGCTGATACCGGTACAATCGAATTGAATGTTGAATTTAGTAAATTCAATGATTTACAAGCAGAATGGCATTTCCAAATCAAAGTGGAAAAAGAACCGGGATTAATCGTAAGAGGTCTTGGACTTGAAAAACAGCATGAAGGTAGCAGATTCAGAGTTTCTCTCCTAGAAGAAACGGCCTCCAGGCTAGAACTGACCACAAGTTTTAATTTACCTGATGACATTAGAAAAACCATAACAGAAGATATGTTGCTAGAAATGATTGTGGTGGGGGAACAACCTGATGGATCATTTATATCAAATCGCTATTACAGACAGAGCGGTAATTGGGGCTTTGCTGAACGGATGAAAGAAGAAGGTAAGAGTTATATATCACACTCTGAGTTTGCGCCATTACGCAAAGTGGATTCGATTAAAGTTATACCGTATGTAATTGATTACAATAGGGTAATTACTGAGCCTTTGAAGCAAGAGGCAGTTTTAACTTCCCAAAATGGAACAATACAGCTGGTTAGTATGACGAATAAAGAGAATAGATTGGTAGTCAAATTGGATAAGGGGAGTATCCCAACTGAGCTAATCGGTCAAAACGTCCAAATTGAAGATAAGAATTTTAACAGGTATAAGAATGTGTTCTATAGAGATAAAGGGAATTACGTTGAACTTTACTTTGATATAAAAGGTAAGAAGGAAGACTTAAATATTGTCTATCAGCCAGTGGAATATTTCTTTGAAGATCTGGCCATCGAGGTAGAATAGTAAATGAGCGGCTGCTGATTCAGCCGCTTTTTTGCTTCAATGGATATATCCGTGTATACAATGGATATATAAAATTTACGGTTGATATATTTGTTTTACAATGGATAAATGGTCCGTTTGGATGGATATCCTCGCAAATTCAACTTCGTGACATAAGCCGCAATCAAGAAACAATACAAACTCCAGTCATTTGAGTAAATTTACTCAATAAAAATCCACTAAAATACAATGATTATTACTATTTTCCTTACTTTTCACCCCACCCTAATAATTAGTGACTACTTTACGAAATATCTCTGTGATTTCGACAAAATACTTCAAACGGAAGAATATATTGGTAGTTAACGAGGGGGATTATGGTGGAAAGTCAGAATATTAGGTCTCGTAAAGAGAGAATTGAGACACAAAAAAGGATCAACAAGGGAAAGAGAGATAGAAAAATTGTTAGTTATGTCCTAGCTGGAACTCTTGCGGTTAGTGCGTTTATCACAGTTAATGCCAGAGGTGAAGTGCTTGCGAATGAAGCAGTACACCAAGTAAAACCTGGAGAAACGTTATTTTCACTAGCTCAAAAGTATGGGGTCTCCGTCAAGGAGTTAAAAGAGTTGAATGGTCTAAAGTCTGACATCATAAAAGTTGGCCAAATTTTGCAACTGAGTGAAACTGGTTCTAAAGACGTGGATGAAAACAAGAAATCAACCCATGAAGTGTCGTCTGGAGATACACTATTTTCAATAGCGAAGAAATATGGTCTTTCCGTTACGGAACTTAAACAAGTAAATAACCTTAAAACGGACTTGATCAAAGTGGGACAGGTCCTGAAGGTTGGAGGTGCAACAACTTCTTATAAAGTAAAAGCTGGGGATACCCTCTTCTCTATTGGTGAAAAATTCAATGTAACGGTTGGTTCCATCCAAAAGAAGAACAACCTCACAACGGATACAATTCGCATAGGGCAACAGTTAATCATTCCACCTTCTTATCATCAGTCGGCGGAAAAGACTCAGGAAAAAGTGACAAAGGCATTTTACACAGTAGCACCAGGGGAAACGCTGTGGGGCATCGCTAAAAAGTTCAATATGTCAGCACATAAAATTAAGAAAGATAATCACATGTCTTCGGAATATGTACTGATCGGTCAGGAGTTGAAAATCCAAACGGACGGCATGATAAAAGCCAATGCTGTTATAACTGGAGTGGTAGACCGCAATTCAGTGGAGTTTCTGATAGAAGGGGAGAAGGAGCCGGTTGTCCTGAGAGTTGCCTACGGTACCGCTCCCAATTATGACATTATCTCAGGAGCTGAGTTGTCTATCATTTATAAAAAAGGGATCAGTCCTGTTTTAGTAGATCTTGTGTTTGCTAATGAGGAGTTTGGTTATTAGAGTTTGGAGGGGAGGATCACTTTTGGTGGTCCTTTTCTTATGCTGCGGGGGAAAAAAACAAAGGTATTTAGCTTTTTATATAGAAATATTTACCTGAGAACGCAATAGAAAGCGGGTAATACCTAACATGTTAAAGAGTAAGCCATTCTTATATGTTTCTGTATCATTAATTGTAATCGCAATGATCATGTCTGTTCCTTTTAGACTACATTCCCCTTATGGTCCAGAGCGTACCACTGTTTTATCTATCCCGATAACAACAGTGGAAGGACCCGTGTATGTCGGAATGATTACCGTGTCTATTCTTCTTCTGGGGTTAGTCTTCTTGGTGCTTGCATTGAAAAAGTACAAGGTACGAGCCGTCATATTGGCAGTTCTTCTCTTTGCGTTTGGTCCATTAAAGTTTGCGGAGGCATACCAGAGTACCTTTGCCACCGGCCTAGATGCGATATCTTTTGATAAAGAAAATAGCACATGCATCTATGAAGCCAAAGATGAAAGAACCATGACGGCTCGATGCGAATTATATCTAAAAAATCATAGTAAGGAAGATGTATCATTTAAACTCACTTTCTATGAAGAAGAGTGGTTTGAAGGACCTCAGTATATGAACAATGCCGGTCCCTTCAAATTAACCGTTCCAGCAAATAATGAAAATCCAATTATCGTGAAGCGAGAGCTAAAACTAGAAAAGGAACAGACTTTTTCAGGATCTAATAGTCACTTCAACGTCATTTTAGAAACCAAAGGAAAACAGCGAATCCTTTAGTCAAACGTTTGTTTAAAAAAGAATACTCTAGCTACCATTAAAAACAAATCATCCAACAAACGTTTGTTTAAATCCCCAACCCGCTGGTACATATGGTCCCAAGGCCTTTAGTCAAACGTTTGTTTAAACGAAACCACCCCCGGCTAAGCGCCACCTATCCACCTTAATCAAACGTTTGTTTAATAAAAAAAACCCTCACGCAACCACGCGAGGGTTCCTACCTACAACACATTAAAATACCTAGCCTCCGGATGCGCAAACACAATTGCCGACACCGATGCCTCTGGCTCCATCATACAGCCATCCGTCAGCTCCACGCCAATATCCTCCGGCTGGATCAACTTGAATAGCTTCTGCTGATCATCCAAGTTCGGACATGCAGGATACCCAAACGAGAATCGCTGGCCTTGGTACTTGGCAGAAAATCGTTCCTTCATTGTAAAGCTGACAGGATCCGGGAAGCCCCAGCGGTCGCGCATTTGCTGGTGGACCAGTTCCGCGAGGCCTTCAGCAGTCTCGAGTGCCAAAGCCTGCAGGGCATGGCTTTCCAAAAAGCGGCCTTCCTTTTTATATGCGGCACCCAGTTCGCGAATTCCGCGGCCTGCAGTTACCGCGAACAGTCCCACATAATCCATAACACCACTGTCGCGGGGCTTCACATAATCAGCCAAGCAAAGGTGAGGCGCTTTTGCCTGTCTTGGAAAATCGAACTGCTCAATCACTTTACTTGTGTCCTCTGGATCATAGATGAACAGGGTGTCGCCTTCTGACTGAGCCGGGAAGTATTGATACACGGCAGCTGGAGTGATGAGTTTATTCAGCTTAACTTCCGACAACAGCTGATCCACCACACCCTTCACTTGTAAGGTGCGCTCGTCTTTTTCCGCCACCAATCTCTCAATCTTTCCTTTTACGCCAAGATGATGCCCGATCAACATTTGCATATTGATGTACGGTTCCACATGGGAAACAGAAATGTTCCGCAGCAGGTGACGCTTCGTATCATTTGGTGTGAATACACGTACATCCCGCGAGACATTGGAGCGAACTTTAACGGCCGTCGCAACAACACTGCTGTCCTCAGCAACACCAGACGCGCTCTCTGCAGCCGCCGCTGCCTCACGCAATCTCTTCTGTTTCTCCGCCTGCTCATTCACCAACACTTCAAACTCCTCAGGTGAGCGCAGCTGGTTGGCAAGCGACAAGCCGTTCATCGCATCCTTCGCATAAAGGACAAGCCCTTCATATTCTTTGGAAATCTTGTTGTCTGTGAACTTCCGAGACAAAGCAGCTCCACCTACTAATATAGGAACCGAGATGTCGGATTGCTTCATATCCTGCGCCGTCAACACCATCTGTTGTGCGGATTTTACGAGCAATCCAGATAAGCCGACGATATCCGGCTTTTCTTTTTTAATAGCTTGAATTAAGTCGGTAGAAGTTACTTTAATTCCAAGGTCGACCACGTCATATCCGTTGTTACTCAAGATAATGTCGACCAGGTTTTTCCCGATGTCATGCACATCGCCTTTAACAGTCGCGAGTAGAACCTTCCCTTTAGAAGAGGAGGTATCACTTGCTTCCATATGCGGCTCCAAAAAGGCGACGGACGCTTTCATGACCTCGGCGCTTTGCAACACTTCCGCAACGATCAGCTGGTTATCATTGAACAAGCGGCCGACTTCTTTCATCCCGTTCATTAATGGACCATTGATGATTTCCAGTGGAGTAGGGTAAGCGGCCAACGCAAGCTCAAGGTCAGGAAGGAGCCCTTCTTTTGTTCCTTCCACCACATAGTAGGCTAGTCGCTCATCAAGAGGTAAATCCGGAATATTGGACTTCGCTTCTTTCTTTTTGCCTCGGTAAAAGTCAGTGAATAACGCCAGTGACTCATCGGTCGTTTCAAATAGCAACTTTTCCGCCATCTCGACCTCTTCGGCAGGGATGGATGCGAAACGCTCCAGTTTTTCGGTGTTCACGATCGCATAGTCCAAGCCTGCCTGTGTGCAGTGATAGAGGTAAACGGCATTTAACACTTCACGTCCGACCGGTGGGAGCCCGAAAGAAACGTTGCTGACGCCAAGTATCGTCAAACAGGCAGGAAAGTGTTCTTTTATTAAACGAATTCCCTCCACCGTTGCATTTGCCGACCCAATATACTGCTCGTCACCTGTACCGACAGGGAAAACCAGCGGATCGAAAATGATGTCAGTAGGGGAGACCTTGTACTTGTTCACCAACAGATCGTAGGACCTCTGTGCAATCTCAAGCTTCCGTTCAGCACTAACGCCCATTCCTTCTTCGTCAATGGTGCCGACGACAAGCGCCGCACCGTATTTATGAACCAACGGAATGATCGCTTCAAAGCGTTCCTCGCCATCCTCGAGGTTGATGGAGTTGATGATCGCTTTTCCTTGCGAGTATTTCAACGCGGCCTCGATGACCTGCTCGTCGGTGGAGTCGATGACAAGTGGGACCTTCACCTTTTTCACGACCTCTTGTACGAATGCTTTCATGTCCTCAAGCTCATCGCGATCCGGGTCGGCAAGGCAGATGTCGATGACGTGGGCGCCGCCTTTTACTTGGGCACGGGCCACTTCTGCCGCTTCTTCAAATTTTTTCTCCGCAATCAGTCTCTTAAACTTACGGGAGCCGATGACATTGGTGCGCTCCCCGACCATGATTGGGCGAAGGGAAGGGTCGTCATAGATGAATGACTCAATTCCGGAAACGCTGTGGTGGTCGCAAACAGTGGCAGCACGAGGCTTATAATCCTTCATCACTTCCGCAATCGCGCGAATATGATCTGGTGTCGTTCCGCAACAGCCTCCGACAATGTTCAGCCAGCCCTGTTCGGCAAAACCCCCAAGCTTGGTCGCGAGGGACTGTGGCGTTTCATGATAATGACCTTCCTCATCCGGCAAGCCGGCATTTGGATAGCAGCTGACCGCACTTTTGGATAAGTTGGAAAGCGTCCGGATATGGTCCTGCATGAATTCCGGTCCGGTCGCACAGTTCAATCCGACTGCAAGAGGTTTCATGTGCTCCACAGAAACGTAAAATGCATCAATCGCCTGCCCTGCAAGGGTGGTCCCCATCGGCTCGATGGTGCCGGAGATGATGACCGGTACTGTGACACCGGTTTTTTCAAAAGCACGTTGGATGCCAAGAAACGCGCATTTCACGTTCAATAAGTCTTGGCTCGTCTCTACTAAAAGACAGTCAGAACCCCCGTCCAACAACCCACGTGCTTGCTCCTCATAGGAATCTGTCAGGGCATCAAAAGTGGTTCCACCCGTAACACTCAAGGTTTTCGTTGTCGGACCTATCGAGCCTGCCACAAAGCGCGGCCACTCCAGGGTGGAAACCTTAGCGGTCGCACGCTTGGCAATTTCCGCGCCAAGCCTATTAATCTCGTAAGCTTTGCAGCCAAGCTCATACTCATCAAGTACAAGATCAGTCCCGCCGAACGTATTTGTCTCCACGATATCGGCACCAGCGTTCAGGTATTCCACATGGATGCGTTCGATGACATCGGGTGCGGTGATGTTCAGGTTTTCGTTACAGCCGTCATACTCTTCGCCGCCAAAGTCATCTGGCGTAAGGTTTGCCTGTTGCAGCATCGTTCCCATCGCGCCGTCCATGATCAGTATTTTCTTTTGCAATTGCTGTTCTAGTAGTGTGATAGGTTTAGACATTTTGAACCCTCCTGGATGAATGGAACGGACCGTATTTTTTGGCATAGTTGGCAAGCTCTACTGTCAGTTCATAGCGCATGAACGGTGTGATCATGTAGATGCCGTTGAATAGTTCAAGTGCGGCATCAAGCAGCCCCTTCGCAATGTTTAAGCCCTCAAGACTTGCCTGCTGTGGATCATATTGATGACGGTTCATCACCTCGAGCACCTGTGGAGTCAGCTTGATTCCCGGCACCTCATGATGAAGGAAATTGGCGTTGCGGCTGCTTGTCAGCGGCATAATCCCAATATAGATGGGTGCATCAATATGTTTAGTAGCCTGATAGACTTCGAGTAATTTTTCTTCTGAAAAGACAGGCTGACTGATGAAATAGTCTGCACCGGCGTCTATTTTTTTCTCCATTCGTTCGACCGCCTTATCGATGATGCGAACATTCGGGTTGAAGGCAGCTCCGACTGAGAAGCTTGTGCGCTCCCCAAGTTCTTTTCCAGAAAGGGAGACACCTTGGTTAAACTGTTTGATCATATTGATGAGACCAAACGAGGTGACATCATAGACAGAGGAGGCACCCGGAAAATCACCGACCTTCGTTGGGTCTCCAGTAACTGCCAGCACGTCATGAATGCCAAGCTGATGGAGTCCCATCAGGTGTGACTGCAAGCCAATCAGATTGCGGTCACGGCAGGTGATGTGGATCAGCGGGCGCAAGCCGATATCTGATTTCACAATGGATCCCAGTGCGGTGTTGCAGACCCGTGGGGAAGCAAGGGAATTGTCCGCTAACGTGAGCGCATCAATGCCTGCGTCCTTCAAGGCTTTAGCCCCAGCCATGAATTTATCTGTATTTAATTTTCGTGGAGGATCGAGTTCCACGATGATGGATTGTTGCTTTTTTGCTTTTTCAAAAAGTGGTGTTGGCACTTCCTTCTTTTTAGAAGGGATGATGATGGTTTTCTCTTTCCGCTTTACTTGTTTTTCTTTCACAGGGCCCACGTCCTGGAGTGCTTGGGAGAACGCCTGGATATGTGCCGGCGTTGTCCCGCAGCAACCGCCAAGTAACCGTACGCCTTGGTCGCGAAAGGCAAGTGCAGTTTCTTTAAAATAATCCGCGTCGCTGTCATACTCCAGTTTCCCATCCACATAGGAGGGGAGACTTGCGTTCGGATAGGCAGACAGATAAGCAGTCTTTGGAATCGATACCTCTTCCAGTGTGGAAATCATATGATAGGGACCCAAACGGCAGTTTAATCCGACGATATCAGCACCAAGCGATTCCAAGCGGTTCAAGGCATCTGTGATGTGGACGCGATTTTGCAAATAGCCAACCTCTTGGAGCGAAACTTGCGCAATGATCGGTAGGTTCGTTTCTTTTCTAGCAATCTGCAGGACCGTCTCTAATTCCTCCAGGTCATAGAAGGTTTCTAGCAAAATACCATCGACCCCTTCAAGCAGCAGGCAGTAGAGCTGCTCGCGGAAGGTGCGTTTAATTTCTTCAAGCGGAATGGCTTCAGGCTTGATGGCGCGGATCCCGCCGATTGTACCGACCACATGGGCGCCAGGGTGATCCGCCACTGCTTTTTTCGCTAGCCTAACCGCAGCGCTATTTATTTCTTTTACCTGATCCTGCAGTCCATAACGCTCCAGCTTGTGGTAGTTGGCCGCATACGTGTTGGTCTGGATAAGATTGGCGCCGGCATTTAAATATGCCTGGTGGATATTATAAATTTGGTTTGGTTGCGACAAGTTCAATTCCTCAAAGCAACAATCAGAACCGTAGGAATAGAGGAGGGTCCCCATCGCGCCGTCTGCAATTAATATTTTGTCTTGTTGTAAACTATCTAAGATTCCCATGATATACCCTCCGTTGTTCTTGGTTACCGCTTGCTTCTGTAATGGTTTGCTGAAATGCCTGTTCAAAGTCTTCTATTAAATCCTCGGCACTTTCAAGTCCAACCGACAAGCGGAGTAAGGAGTTGGAGATGCCGCGTTTTAACCGTTCTGCTTCCGGCATTGCCGCGTGAGACATTTTCGCAGGGAAGGAAAGGATGGATTCTACCGCTCCTAAGCTCACAGCAAACACCGGAATTTCTACATTGCCGACAAACTTCCTTAAATCCTCCTCGCTGTGCAGTTCAAAAGAAAGGACAGCTCCAGGTCCTTGCGCCTGTCTGTGTTGAAGGGTGAAGCTAGGGTGTGTCGTCAATCCTGGAAAATAAACCTTTTTAACGGCAGGATGTTTTTCTAGGTAACTGGCCATTTTATAAGCGGACTTTTGGGACTGCTCAAGCCTTACATGCAATGTTTTAAGCCCTCTTAAGACAAGCCACGCATCCTGGACACCAAGCACCGCGCCGAAGGAATTTTGCAAAAAGGCTAAACGGTCGGCAAGCACAGGATCCTTCGCCACCGCAAGGCCTGCCACGACATCACTGTGTCCGGAAAGAAACTTCGTTGCGCTGTGCAGGACAAGGTCTGCGCCAAGCTCCAGCGGCTTTTGCAAGGCTGGCGTCAAGAACGTGTTGTCGACGAAAGTCCAAGCTCCGACTGTTTTGGCGAGAGTGGAAATCGCTGTGATGTCCGTTACTTTTAATAACGGATTGGATGGTGTTTCTACATAAAATAATTTTGTATTGGGTTTGATGGCTGCTTTCACTTTTTCCAAATCTGTCATATCCACAAAAGTATGTTCCACGCCGTATCGGGTAAGAACCTCGGAGACCATCCGGTAAGTGCCCCCGTATACGTCTTCTGAAATCAATACGTGATCGCCTTGTGATAGAAGGAGGAAAGCAGTCGAGATGGCAGCCATTCCAGATGAAAAAGCAAAGCCTCGCGTTCCTTCTTCTAAGTGTGCGATTGTCTCTTCGAGTGCTTCCCGGGTTGGGTTGGCAGAGCGTCCATAGTCATATTTGCCAAAGGAATCGATATCAGGCTGATGAAAGGTGGATGCGTGTTGTATGGGCACGCTCACCGCTCCGTTACTTTTATCAAACTTATGGCGGTTGTGTAGCAGCTTCGTTTGAAAAGAATGGCTCATGATAGGACCTCCTTTTGAATGGAAGCAGCTTTCAGCGCCGCCTCTAAGTCTTGTATTAAATCTTCCGCGTCTTCAATGCCGACTGAAAAGCGCAACAGTCTGTTGCACACGCCGGTTTCGAGGCGGATTTTTTCCGGAATGTCCGCATGCGTCTGAGTGGCAGGATATGTGATAAAGCTTTCCACGCCGCCAAGGCTTTCGGCAAAAGTAATAAGGTTCAAGTTTTGAAGCAGGGGATTGACCCATGCTTCGTCTTGGATGCGGAAGGAGAGCATGCCGCCCCGTCCTGGGTAGAGTACGTCCGTAATGGAATCATGCTGAGCTAAGTATTCCGCAATTCGTTTTGCATTCTTTTCATGCCGTTCCATGCGAAGGGACAAAGTTTTCATGCCGCGTATCAATAACCATGAGTCGAAGGGACTGAGCACCGCACCTGCCGCGTTATGGTGAAGCGCAAGGGATTCACAAAGCTCCTCGCCCTTTGCGACAATGAGTCCTGCCAGCACATCATTATGACCGCCAAGATATTTGGTCGCGCTGTGAATGACGATGTCCGCGCCTAATTTTATGGGATTTAATAGAACAGGAGTGTAAAACGTATTATCACAGATTAAAAGAAGTCCGTGAGCTTTCGCGAGCTCTGAGACCGCTTGAATATCTGTTTCTACCATCAGGGGATTGGTGGGAGTCTCTACAAAGATAGCCTGTGTTTGTGAAGTAATGGCTTTTTCGATTTCTGAAAGGTCGGTCGTGTCCACATAGCTACAACACAGTCCCCATTTTTTATAGCCTTCTTCAAAAAGGCGGTACGTGCCGCCGTACAAGTCCTTACAAACGATAAGGTGGTCACCGGACTTGAAAAGGGAAAGGATGGTCAGAATCGCCGCCATGCCGGAGCTACAGGCATACCCTTGGTCGCCGGCCTCTAAATCCGCGATTGCTTTTTCCAACACATGGCGCGTCGGATTTCCCGTTCTTGTATAGTCGTATCCTGTTGATTGCCCAATACCTTCGTGTCGATAGGCAGTGGAAAAATAAACAGGCGGGTTAACAGTTCCAGTGGCAGTTTCTGAGCGATTTCCGATTTGCGCAAGCTTTGTTTCCGTTTTATACATGAAAGGGCCTCCTATATGGTAAGTGACAATCGTTTCTTCCAGAGGGATGAGGCTTTAATGCTTTATTGGATAAAAAGAAAAAGCCTTCTATAAGAAGAAGACTTTTATCGAAAAGTTCATTCTTCTCATCTCTGCAAGCATCACAGCTTGCTGGAATTAGCACCTTTTCAACGTCCGTTCTAACGGGCGCTGCTGGTTGCTGAGGTGTCTTCGGGCCATTCCCTCAACCTCTCTGGATAAGAAAGTTCACTATTTAATTATCTGAACAATTTAATTATTTTACTAATTTACAACAGGTCAGAGTGAAATGCAATGTTTTTTTCTGAATGATTTAATTTTATGCGGTGAAGGAGTGGGGTAGAAGTTAAGTGGAGAAAGAATTTTTTTGTCATAAAATGGTCAATCCCATAAGAGGAAATTCCACGGAGCATGTTATATAATGTTAACTATAAAGTATGTGAAACTTTTCACTAACTAGCTATTCTAATCCGATTTTCATTAATAGAAAAGAGGGATTTATCATAATGACGGACTTAAAAACGATTGCAAAATCACATAGAGGTACAAGGATGACGCTGACCCTTATTGCCATACTGACAGGAGCGACTGTTATCGGGCAGGCGTATTTCTTCGTCACTATCGTGGATCGCGTGTTCCTGAGGGGCCACACGTTCCAAGAAATCCTGCCATTCCTAGGGGGACTTCTAGCAGTATTGGCTGCACGAGCGGCCTTGATCTATTGGAGCGGTCTAACGGGCGTGAAGCTTGCTGCCAAAGTAAAACGAGATTTCCGGATTGCGTTGTTGCAGAAATTTTCCAACAGTCCGGTTCAAGCTTCTCTTAAGGGCCAGTCTGGTCAAAAGGTGAGCGTGATGATGGATGCGGTGGATGAAATCGATCCGTATTTCAGCAGGTATGTGCCGCAGGTCATCCAATCGAGCATCATCCCTATCATGATTTTGATCGCGGCATTCAGCCAGCATGTGAATACAGGTTTGATTATACTGATTACGGCGCCGTTCATTCCCATTTTTATGATCGTTGTAGGCTTGAAAACAAAGAAAAAATCAGAAGAGCAGATGGATAAACTGAATGCTTTTTCCGGAACGTTTCTCGATACCTTGCAAGGGCTCACGACGTTGAAACTATTCGGTCGCTCAGCCAAACAGCAGGAAACAATCGAAAATAGCAGTTTGAGCTTCCGGGATGCAACGATGGAAGTGTTGAGAATCGCATTTTTGTCCTCCCTGATGCTGGAATTCATTTCGATGCTTGCAATTGGATTGATCGCGCTTGAGGTAGGTTTGCAGCTTGTGGTCTTTGAAAATGTTACGTTCTTTACTGCCTTTTTCGTATTGGTATTGGCACCTGAGTTCTACCTTTACTTGAAGGAGCTTGGAAGCGCCTTTCATACAGGGCGAGGTAGCATGGGAGCAGCGAAAAAGGTGACAGATGAGCTGGCAGAGGAGGGAAATCCTATCGAATGGGGGGACGCTTCTTTTCAAAAGGAGCAGGGTCCTCCTGCATTACAATTGAACAACCTTGGCTTCCGTTATGGAGATCAAGGCTTTGCCATCGAAAATATATCAGTGGATATCCCGCCATACACGCAGCTTGCTTTAATTGGGCGTAGTGGAGCAGGAAAATCGACACTGCTCAATCTGATGGCAGGGCTGATTCGCCCGTCAGAAGGGGGAGTGCTGGTGGATGGAAAGCCATTATTTGAATACGAGGAAAAAGCGTGGTTTGACCGCCTCAGCTATATTTCGCAAAATCCGTATCTTTTTTCTGGAACGATTGCCGATAACATTGCGATAGGCGGAAAGGCGGATGCAACACAAGAGGAGATAAGAAGTGCTGCCGAGAAAGCGGGTATCCTTCCGTTAATTCAATCTTTACCAGAAGGTTTCAAGACGAAAATCGGCGAAGCTGGGAGAGGTTTATCGGGCGGAGAAAAGCAGCGATTGGCGTTGGCGCGAGCCTTTTTGAAAAAGCCGTCGGTCATCCTTTTTGATGAGCCAACAACAGGACTGGACTTGCAGACCGAGCGGATTTTGCAGGCTTCTATGAAGGAGTTGGCGAAGGGGTCTACCGTCATTACCGTTGCGCACAGATTGCATACAATCAAACAGGCGGACTCCATTTTACTGCTTGAAGCAGGTGCGTTGATTGCCCAAGGAACACATGAAGAACTGGTTGAAACGGTACCCGCTTATCGTGAAATGGTGTCTGTCCAGCAAGGAGGGAGCGCAGGATGAGAGAGTTAGCACATGTTGTAAAGCTGGTCATGATGGAGAAGAAAGACATACTCCTGTCCATTTTGCTCGGGTTCTCAGCAGGGATTACAGCTGTGGGGCTATTTGCCTCCAGTGGTTATCTCATTTCCAAAGCGGCCTTGGCTCCGCCAATCTATACCTTGACCGTGATGATTGCAGTGTTGAAGCTCTTCGGTTTCGCGCGGGCATTTAGTAGATACGGCGAACGTCTGTATTCACATAGGACAACTTTTACGATATTAAGTAATCTGCGTGTTTCTTTTTATAAAAAAATAGAGCCGCTTGCGCCGCAGATTTTCCAGAAATATCGCAGCGGTGATTTGCTTGCAAGAATTGTGGGGGATGTAGAAAGCCTGCAGAACTTCTTTCTACGTGTGTTCTACCCACCGGTTGTGCTGGTGCTCGTCTTTTTAAGTACGATATTTTTCATTTCCTTTTTCTCTATATATCTGGCATTGGTGATGTTCGTCGGATTGATTTTGACTGGATTTGTGGTGCCGGCAATCTTTGCGGTAGGGCAACGCCGATTACAGAATCGTGTCAGAGAAGAGAGAGGGGCGCTTTCAACAGAAGTGACGGAACTGTTTTACGGGTTCCGTGACTTGAAGATCTATCAGCAACTGGATGTTAAGGAGAAGTTGCTTGCCGATGCTGCAGATTCTTATGTTGGGGAGCAAGAGCGTGAAGGAAAACAGGCGATGTTCAATCAATCGGTGAACACGTTTATTACATTGCTTGTTTCATGGACCTTGCTTGCGCTTGGTGCATACTTGACCGTGGAAGGACAGTTTGAAGGATTGTTTCTCGCCATGCTTGTGATGATTTCCTTGACTGTGTTTGAAAATGCGGCACCGATGGCTGTTTTTCCAAATCATTATGAGGAAAGCAGACGGGCTGCGGTAAGGTTGGATGAGGTGGTCGACGGAGAGCCGGTTGTAGGAGCAGCGTCAGCTGGTGCAACTGTGGAACTACCTGTGCAGCAGGCATTTTCTTTTGCGATGAAGGATGTTAGCTTCCGTTATCCTGGAGAGTCCCGTTTGACGCTTGACGGGGTGAATATCAGTTTGCCTGCTGGCTCTAAGACAGCCATTGTTGGCCCAAGCGGTTCTGGAAAATCTACGTTATTGCAGTTGCTGTTGAAAATATATGATCCAGAGGACGGTTTGGTCTTGTTGAATCAGTGGGATTATGCCGAAGTGGAGCAGGAGGACTTGTGGAGTAAGGCGAATGTCGTCCTGCAGGAAAATCACTTTTTCTACGGTACGATCCGGGAGAATCTTGCGCTTGCCAAAGATCGATTGAGTGATGAAGAGATGTTGGAGGCATTGGGCGCGGTGAAACTTGACGGGTTTTCCTTGGATGATGCGGTGCTTGAAAAAGGGGAGAACCTTTCCGGCGGGGAGAAGCAGCGCCTGGCTATCGCGCGTGCGTTATTGAAAGCCGAACGTTTGTGGCTCTTGGATGAACCGACTTCCTCCGTGGATGCTGTTACAGAAGCAGCGATTTTTGAGAAACTCTTTGAAGCGGCGGCAGAGGACACATTGGTTCTGGTAAGTCACCGCTTGACGGGTCTCGAGAAGATGGATCAGATCATTGTCATGGAGAATGGCCGTGTCGTGGAGGCAGGAACATTTGATGAGTTGATGAGGATGAAGGGATATTTTTATGAGATGAAAGAGATTGAGAAAAGCGTGTTTATGTAGGTGAGTAGTTTTAGCAATGGCTTTGGCTGTCTGGGGGAGAGTTTGGTGGTCCCTGGGCGGCTTTTTTGTTTTTTAACGTCCCCCCAACGAAAAAAAGCAGCCCCGTCACAGGGCCGCCTTATCCAACCTAACTATTAATCATCCCACTCCACATACAACACTTTTCCTGTAATGGCGTCAACATAAACAGATACATCGTCATCGTCGCCGTTTTGGTGGTTTTTGATTTCCACTTCATATACAAGCTTTCCGTTTTCGCGCTCAAGCTCAATATCTTCAAGCTCTCCTGGTACTTCCTTCTTCGCAATTCCCTTTGCTTCACCGATGGAAATCACGGCTTCATCCTTGGCATTAGCAGTGTTCCCCGAATTTCCGTTTTCACCATTAGCTGCTTTACCGCCGCGGCGCTCATCTTTTTCTTCCTTGATGATCTCACCATTCTCGGCGTCCACCTTAAATTCAAACTCATACTCATCATTCTTTACTTCAATTTCATACACAAGGCGTCCGTTTGCACGGTCCTTTTCCGCTTCATGGATTACTCCATTTTCCACTTTCGCCAACACAATGTCAGATGCTTCGGCTAAAGTGATGCCAGCTTTTTCTCCTGACGGCTCAGCAACTTGGACCTGCTTTAACGTTTCCTTCGTATCCTCGTTCTTTAACGCTTCCGCTCCTACGCTGATTCCACCGATAAGGACTGCTCCTGCCATGACTGCTGTGAAGATTTTCATATTTTGTTCCTCCTTGAATTTTTATTAGTTTCGCTTGCTACACTTACATCATAGCCAGCTAACATTAATAGAAAAGGAGGATAACATTAAAAAATCTTAATGAAACAAAATCACTAATCCCAAGTCAAAGACAAGATTTCACCTGTATAAGCATTGATGAGAATGGTCGCTTCCGACTCATCACCCACTTCCATTTCCACCTCATACACTTTGATTCCATCTTCTTCATCCAGATCGATATCTTCCACTCTGCCCGGTACTTCCCTTTTAGCAATTTCAATTGCTTCTTCTCTGGTAAGCATGCTCGGTGCTGGTTCTTCAGTTGTGGGCTCTTCCGGTTGTTCGGCCGCTGGATCATCAGCAGGTTTCTCTTCTCCGCCACCCGTCTTCCCTTTACGGTTTACAAGTTTAAGAGAGGTGATTTCGCTAGTTCGGCCGTCCACGGTGAGTTCGTATTCACCCATGTCATTTTCCATATATACTTCATACATTTCATCTTTTTGCTCCAAGGAAGTGATGATACTGCCGCTATATTGGCTTTCCACCAGCTCACGCACTTCCGTTTCAGTTGCCAGTGCCTCTGTTTTGTTAAAAAAAAGATAATAAATCGCAGCCCCTGAAAGTACCAGGAAAGCACCGGCGAAAAGAGTCATAAAAACCTTTTTATTTTTCATTCGCTTTCACTGTCCTTTCCTTTGGCAACATTACTTTTACCGTGGTGCCTTTTCCTTCTTCGCTTGCAAAGTCTATGGTACCTTGATGCGCATCGACAATCTGCTTGGCAATGGAAAGACCAAGGCCTGCGCCGCCTGATTCGCGGTTTCTGGCTTTGTCTACACGGTAAAAGCGATCGAAAATTTTATCGAGGTCATCTTTTGGAATGCCGACTCCTTTATCTTGAACGGAAAAATAACAGCTTGCTGCGGATTCCCCGAGCTCCACCACTATTTCTGCTTCACTATATTTCCGCGCGTTATCTAAAAGGATATAGACTAACTGCTTTATTTTATTGGTGTCGGCGAAAACAGAAGAGGATAGTCCTCGATCGATAATATCGATATTCCTGTTAAAAGAAACCTCCATATTATGCGCGGCTTGTTTGCAAAGGGAATGCAAATCCACCGATTCTTTTTTCAACACCATATCATTATCGGCATTTGCCAGCTGCAGCATTTGCTCGGTCATTTCCTTCATCCGGATGGACTCTGTATAAATGGCGTCCACCGATTCTTCCAGGAGTTCCGGCTTTTTCATGCCCCATCGTTTCAGCATGCTCGCGTAACTTTCTATCACAGTCAGCGGAGTCTTCAACTCATGAGAGGCGTCTGAAACAAACTGCTGCTGCTTCTGATAGTTGCCTTCCAAAATATCAATCATCTGGTTGAACGTATGGCCCATCGTATACAGCTCATCCTTGGAGTTTCCCTGCAACTGCAGCTTCTGATAATCTCCGGTCTGTTGGATTTGCTTCATCGTCTTGGTCATGGCCTGAATCGGCGTCAAGATGATGCGGCTTAATACATTGCCGAAAAATAATGCAGGTAACAAGAGAAAGACAGATGCCAAAAGTAAGACGATAAGCAGCGTGTCTATGGTGCGCTTGGAATCTTCCAGCTTTTCGGTCACTTCAAGCATGACGATATTTCCGTCCGTCCAAATGAGCGGGTAAGAGACAACGGCGTAAGGAACGCCTTCGAACGTACGGGTGGTGGAAAACTGCTGATTCTGAAATTTGGTGGGAACAAGCCTCATGTCATACTCTTTGGCACTGTTGGCAACTGAGGTATTCTCCTCTGTGACGATGCGAATCATTCCGTTAGGAGGTAGATAGGCATTAAGCAGGGAGCTGAAATCAGTCTCGTCCTCACGTATCGCCCTGTTCACAGCTTCCGCCACCGATTCGGCATGATCCTTCACCCGGTTCAGGTCATTATCCAAGATGTTTTTTTGGAAAAGGAAATAGATCGCCCCGTTGACAAGGAGCAACATGATGACAAGCCAGACAGTAGAAAACAAGAGAATTTTGCTTTTTATTTTCATAGGTTCGCTACTCCTTTAATCGGTATCCGACACCACGCAAGGTCACCAGCACCTCAGATAGGTCCAATTTTTTACGAAGATGCCTCACATAGACGTCCACAATATTGGTATCTCCGTAATAATCGAAACCCCATACCCGATTGAGAATTTGTTCGCGGTTTAAGGCTTGCCCTTTATTTTCGATAAAATAAACGAGGAGGTCGAACTCTTTAGGTGTAAGGTCCACGTGTTCATCACCACGGGATACCTCCCGGGTTTTTTCGTTAACCTTCCAGTCCTTCACAGTCAGCAGGCCGGCGTTCTTTTCTGTGCCCGTTTGTACCGTTCGGAGGGATGCCCTGACCCTGGCCAAAAGTTCCTCTATTTCAAAAGGTTTTGTCACATAATCATTTGCTCCAAGATCCAGACCGCTTACCTTATCAGGAATGGAATTGCGGGCGGTCAAAAGGATGACGGGAGTGTTGGTATCTGTCGCGCGAATCCTCCTTAACACTTCCAGACCGCTCAGTTCAGGCAGCATCACATCAAGCAACACCAAGTCCCATTGTTGCTCTTTGAATTTTTCCAAGCCGCTCGTGCCAGTGAATGCGGCGTCTGTTTCATAGCCCTCATGCTCAAGCTCCAATTGAAGGACACGGGCAATCTTTTTTTCGTCTTCAATAATCAATATGTTTGCCATCGCAGGTTCTCCCACTCTCTAAAGGAATCTTTTGATTTCTTTATAACATAGGTAGCGGTTGTTTCCTAATATAATTAGCATTGACGTGTAGCAGGGAAGGGTAGTATAGTAGAGTTTAAATGATAACGATTATCATTAGGGTGTCGAAGTAAAAACGATCATATACATAACTATTTTAAAAAGGGTGTGGAAGTATTGGTACGACGGTTTTTCTCGTATTATAAGCCATACAAGTGGCTGTTTATTTTGGATTTTTCCTGCGCCGTTTTAGTAGGTTTGCTCGAACTTGCGTTTCCGATTGCCGTCAATCAGGTGATCGATAGGCTTTTGCCCCAAGAAAATTGGACGCTCATCGTCTGGGCATGCATCGGGTTGCTTGCCATCTATGCCATCAATACAGGGCTTCATTATGTGGTTACCTATTGGGGGCATATGCTCGGCATTAATATTGAAACGGACATGCGCAGAAAGTTATTTCAGCACATGCAGAAGCTTTCATTTGGCTATTATGACAACAATAAAACAGGTCATTCCATCTCCAGGCTGACAAAGGACTTAGAAGAAATCGGAGAGGTGGCCCACCACGGACCTGAGGATGTCTTTGTGGCATTGATGACGCTTATCGGGGCATTTTTTATCATGCTCACTATCAACTGGAAGCTTGCCATTCTATCATTCTTAGTCATTCCGCTATTAATGATTCTTGCCATCCATTTTAATAAAAAAATGACGCGCACGTTCCGCAGAATGTTCAGTGATGTGGCAGAAATTAATGCGAGAGTAGAAGACAGTATCGGCGGAATCCGCGTGGTGCAGGCTTTTGCTAACGAAAAACACGAACAGAAGCAATTTGCGGTGAACAATGAAAGCTACCGTTCTACGAAACTTGCTTCTTATAAAATAATGGCACAGAATGTCACGGCAAACTACATGCTGATGCGCCTTGTCACATTATTTACGCTCCTGTTTGGTACTTTCTTCGTTATCCGCGGGGAGCTTAGCTACGGGGAGTTTGTTGCATTCATCCTTCTGTCCAACGTTTTACTGGGACCTATTCAGAAAATAAATGCAGTAATCGAGAGCTATCCAAAAGGGATTGCCGGGTTCAAACGGTACACAGAAATCATGGATACGGAGCCTGACATTGCAGATGCGCCAGATGCGGTCCATGCTGATCTTGAAGGAGAGATTCATTACCGAAATGTATCGTTCGGTTATGAAGGCAACGAGCGAGTATTAAAAAACATCAACCTCACCGTCAGGGCAGGGGAAACAGTGGCGATTGTCGGTCCATCAGGTGCCGGGAAGACCACGCTTTGCAGTCTTTTGCCAAGGTTCTATGAACTAGAGGAAGGCAGCATTCTCATTGACGGCTATGATACGCGCGAATTGACGCTAGAATCATTGCGAAGCCAAATCGGGATCGTGCAGCAGGATGTGTTTCTATTTTCCGGAACGATCCGAGAAAATATTGCATATGGAAAACTTGATGCGACAGACGAAGAAATAATGGAGGCAGCAAGACGTTCCCAGCTGGATGAATTCATTTCCACGCAGCCACAGGGACTTGATACAGTCATTGGGGAACGCGGCGTGAAACTGTCTGGCGGCCAGAAGCAGCGCCTTGCCATTTCACGGATTTTCCTGAAGAATCCACCGATCCTTATTTTAGATGAAGCGACCTCCGCACTTGATACCGAAACGGAACGCGCAATCCAAGAATCGTTGACGGAGCTTTCCAAAGACCGGACAACGCTTGTCATCGCCCACCGCCTTGCAACCATCAAAAATGCGGACCGTATTATGGTTGTCACAAAGGATGGGATCGCAGAACAAGGCCGACATGAGGAACTGATTGAGGCGGAAGGAATCTATAGCAGATTGCATCATGCACAATTTGGTTAAGAGTGAGGAAATTTCTGTAAGAGTGTTTCAACTGTTTCCACGGGGGAATGTATAGAGAAAAGAGCTATCATTTTTCCTAGGAGGAAACGATTATGAAAAAAACAATATTAGGTGTTTATGATACAGAGAAAAAAGCCAGAAATGTAGTGGAAGGATTGATTGTCCAAGGATACCGGGCAGAAGAGATCGTCGTGGTTGCACTTGGTGATCAAATTGGATCCGACTACCCGACAGGAACAAGGGTGGAACACATCACATCGGAAGAAGATGATTCGGTGGTCGACAAACTCCTTTTGCCGGATGAAGCACAGGCACCACAAGGAGTAGGAAACAAGCTACTTGAACTAGGCCTATCAGACCGAGATGCACCAATGTATGCAACAGATGTGGAAAATGGCAGGATCTTGGTGCTGACGAACGAAAAAGAGAGCCAGGAAGCACGCACAGTTGAGCCATGTGTGGGTGCTCGTGAAGAACAGGAAATGCACTAGACAGGTAGACTAATAAAGTGAGAGGAACGCCTCCTATAGTTGTGGCGTTCCTCTTTTTATGTTTAGTAGTTTTACGATTATACCCTTTTTAATGGCTTCGTTGCCGGCCCCTCTAACACATCCCCTTTATAAGAAAACCTTGATGCATGGCAGGGACAATCCCACGAACGCTCCGCATCATTCCACACCACATCGCACCCCATGTGGGTACAGGTTGGCTTCAAGATGTGACATGTGCCTTCCTTGTCCCTGTAGGCTCCAACCTTTTTGCCATCAAGCTGGATTATGCCACCCTCATCATGCCCCAGTTCTTCGATGCTGCGGGATTCTCTTTTTATTTTTCCCTTTATCAGTTCTTTTGCTACAGTTGCATTTTCCTTAACAAAACTTTTAGCGCTGCTGTAATTCATTTCACTCCTGCTTGGATGGAAAAGGTCCGTGTAAGGATTTTCCTGATTGAGGATGGTATCCTTCAATACACAGGCGGCAGCCGTCCCATTTGTCATTCCCCACTTTGCATAGGCTGTAGCTATTAACACATTTTCAGATCCTGACTGAATGGGACCGATGTAAGGCAGGCGGTCAAGCGAAAAAATATCCTGTGAGGACCAATGATACGGGATCTCATCTATATCAAAATACCGGGCTCCAAAATCGGCAAGTTTCTCATAATTGGTGAGGGTGTCTCGATCATTTTGTCCGGTAGGATGCCCTTCCCCTCCAAGAAGCAATAATTTCTCTCCATTAGGACCAGTTGCAGAGCGGATGGAGCGTGTCGGTTTATCTGCGCTCAAGTATATGCCATCCGGAATGTTTCCTTTGTTTATCTTAGCAGCCAGAGCGTAAGAGCGTTCTACATGCAATCTGGAAAGGAGCAGGCGATTCATATCATTGAAAGGGTAATGGGTGCTGACGATAATATCTTTGCTTTTTACCTCAAACCCGTTTTCTGTTTCAACAATCGAAGAATCCTTCTGTATGTCTGTAGCTCTTGTATCCTCATACACTTTCCCGCCGAGTTTTGTAAAAGCCCGCAGCAGGCCGTTAAGGTATTTGACTGGATGAAACTGTGCCTGATCCCGCATCATCACGGCATTTTTTATGGGAAAGGGGAGGGCGAGGTCTTCCGTATGAGCAAAGCCGCCATCTATACCAAGCTTAAGATAGGCATTTGCCTCTTCCTCCACTTTTTGCTCCATTTCCTTGCTTGTGGCGTAAATGAATGAAGGGAGTGTGCGGAAGTCGCAATCTATCTGCAGGTTGTTGATGCTGTCTTGAATGAAAGATAAGCCTTCCTGATTCGCCTCATAATAAAGCCGTGCTTTTTCTTGTCCATGTTGCTTTATTAAATCTTGATAAATCAACCCGTGCTGAGAAGAGATTTTAGCAGTGGTAAACCCGGTGGTCCCGCCAATGACTTTCCTTGCTTCAAGGAGAGCGACTTTTAACCCTTCCTTTGCAAGCAGATAAGCGGCGGTGATCCCGGTAATCCCGGCACCGATGACAGTCACATCCGCTGAGATATCCTCCGTAAGCGGTGAAAAAGCATCGGCTGAATCCTGCTCCATCCAGAGGGAAGCAGGATAGGATGGTAATTTCGAATAATTTGGCATATCAGAACCTCCATAAAATAGCGTTATTATTTCCTACCCTACTTGACGGGAAAATATCGTTCTAGAGAGTATTTGGGAGATTCGCACTTCCATAAAAAGGGTATCCATTAACTTTCCTTGGCGCTTTGGCACGAACTCGGCCCATTTTGGCACGAACTAGCCAAGTTTCCGCAACGAACTTGGTCCATTTTGGCACGAAATCCAACCATTTTGGCATCAACTCGGCCCCATGAGGTCTAGACAACCAAATAAACATACAAAAAGCGACGAATCACATAGGACTCGTCGCTTTCTTTCTGCTATTCTATAATTTTATCCGACTTATTGCTGTTATTTTTCAATAAAACCTTTAATCCCGAACCAATATCGGAAGCAAGGACAAAGTTTCTGTCTACAAACACACCCCAAATATCAGATCGCTCAGGAGTATATCTGCCAACCTCTGTCGGTTCACTTGGATCCGTAATATCCACAGCAATGACCCCGCCGGCATAGTAGCTCAAGTAAAGTGTGTTGCCGTGGACTTTTGGATCATGCACGGTTTTGGAGAAAGTTGCATAGTTAGGTGGCGCATCTTCCGGGATATCATACGTCAAATCTGTCTTGAATTCGCTCAATAACACTGGGTTTGTCTTATCTTTTATATCGAAAATCCTTGTATATCCAAATGCTGCTTCATATCCAGGTTTTAATGGCTGATAAACCTCACGAGTTTCAATAAGGATCGTTCCGCCTTTTGCCAGTGCGGCTGAATGGGCAGAGCCTTGTTGTTCAGATGCGAAATCGGTACGCCCCAGATATTCAGGATTTTCCGGATCTTTTAAATCGAAAATGACGGTACCTAGATCCCACATGGAAACATAGGCATAGCGGCCGTTATTATCTGTGATGACACTATGATTAAAAACAGGGCGGGTCTTGCCATCAGGAGATTGCCAATTGTAGCCGTTAAAGTCTTCTGCAACTTCTGGAAGCTCCCGAGGGTCAAATTCCCATAGAGTCGTTGGTTCGGCGGGGTTGGAAACATCTACCACTTGGAAGTCACGAGAATCTCCATGGCTATAATAATCCGCATAAGGACTTGCAGCAAGCACCAATGCGCGGTTGCCTTGAGTGGTCAAATACAATTCGTGCGTACCTGTCGTCTGCTTCGTCACTTCCCAGAAACCAAGTTTTACAGGCTCAGCTGGATTTGTCACATCATATAAAAGGAAACCGCCTTTGGAATCGGGGTTATTACGGTTCAATTGCTGAACACTGACAACTGCAAGGTCTCCTTTAAAATCAGGCGTGTTTACTGATTTTACAATAACCTTCTCCTGCCATGTTCCAGGGATATCATTATGTGCAAATACGGAAATTTCCTCTGGGTTAGCTGGATCTTTTAGATCAAACACCCTTACTCCGCCGTTTGCACCATTGCGAGTGTGGGTACCTACATAGGCATACCCTTTATGTGAGTAAACATCCGCAAAAGAATTTTGTCTGCCATCTTCTCTAATGATATTCATTTCAGGTGCAGCAACTTCTTTAAGATGCTTCAAGTTTTTACTGCCATACAGCTGGGCTATTGCCAAATCATCATACAGTGTCCGTTCCCCTTTTAATAATCCAGTTTCATCTAATCTGTCATGTGCAAAAGCCATTGGAGCCATAGCAGAAAAGACAAGCATCCCTGCGATAGAAGTTTTTACGAGAAAGTTTTTCTTCAACCTTGTTCCTCCTAGCAAACTATTATTTCGGAATGCAAAATATATTCCGTAAGTTATATAGTAAGGAAGAGAATAGCATTCATCAAATTCTTATAAGAATATTCAGATTTTTTAAAATGAATAGTTTTCCTCTTGATGCCAGTTGTGGGATATTTAAGTGGTACTATTTTCGTGAAATAATGTCTTGGTAAGGGGAAAAGCGTATTCACTTAGAAGGTAAGGGAAATGAAAAAATAGTAAAATAGTTCCTGTCTGAGAAAGCTTCAAACTTTTTATCGCGCAGGACTCGAATACGTTTTGAAACGAAAGAAATTTTAAGGTAATATACAAAGTGGAAGAGTTAGCAGAATTAGCTCGATAAAACATATACGCAAGGAGAGTACTCATGACAAAAGTTTTAGTACTAGGACATAAAAACCCAGATACAGATTCCATCTGCTCAGCCATCGCTTATGCAGAGTTGAAAAAGCAATTAGGCATGGACGCAGAGCCGGTTCGTTTAGGAGAGTTAAACGGGGAAACAGAATTTGCGTTAAAAGAATTCAACAGTGAAGTGCCGCGTTTAGTGGAAACTGTTGCAAACGAAGTGAAGGAAGTAATATTGGTTGACCACAACGAGCGCCAACAAAGCGTAAGCGACATCGATCAAGTTCGCGTTCTTGAAGTAATCGATCACCACCGTATCGCAAACTTTGAAACGGCAGATCCTTTATACTACCGTGCAGAGCCTGTTGGCTGCACAGCGACGATCTTGAACAAGCTTTACAAAGAAAATGGCGTGGAAATCTCCAAGCCGGTTGCAGGTTTGATGCTTTCTGCCATCATTTCTGATTCCCTATTGTTCAAATCCCCAACTTGCACAGAGCAAGATGTACAAGCTGCAAAAGAACTGGCGGAAATCGCGGGTGTGAATGCAGAAGAGTACGGCTTAGCGATGTTAAAAGCGGGAGCGGACATTAGCGACAAAACAGTAGAACAGCTAATCTCTCTTGACGCAAAAGAATTCCAAATGGGCGACTACAAAGTGGAAATCGCACAAGTAAACACGGTTGATACAAACGACGTTCTTGCCAAACAAGAAGAGTTAGAAGCAGTAATCACAGCGAACGTTGCGGACAAGGACCTAGATTTGTTCTTACTTGTCGTGACAGATATTTTAGAAAATGATTCTGTTGCACTTGCACTGGGATCCCAGGCTCCGATTGTGGAGAAAGCGTACAACGTGAAGCTTGAGAACAACACAGCTTTGTTAAAGGGTGTTGTGTCCCGTAAGAAGCAGGTTGTACCTGTGTTGACGGATGCTTTAACAAAATAATAGGTCTCTTCGGAGAGATGAACGCATGGATTGATTCTTGGTGAGTTGGTCCGTGCGTTTTTTTAATTAGCCACAAAAAAGTTCCCCCAAAAGTGATCCAAATCCCCACCTAAAACGTTAGGTTCCTAAAGAACCTAAACCCACCACAAACATACCAACATTTTAAAGTACAAAAGGATAGTGTTATATATATAGATAGAGAGATTTGACAAAGAGAGAAGAGGGACGTCCATGAGGAAGTTAAGGTTACTGGCATTGTCATTTTTAATCGTACTATTAATGGTCGCAGCTGGCTGCTCGAACACAAACTCAAACACAAACAGCGGCACTGCCGGCGAAGAACTTAAAGAAAAAGACTGGAGCGACATAACCGAACTTGCAGACGGCTCCAAGGTCCGCATTTTCATGTGGGGCGGAGATGAAGGGATCAACCGTTACATGGATGAATGGGTCGCACCTAATCTTAAAGAAAGTCATAACATCGAACTAGAACGAGTGCCGATGGACACAAACGAAATCCTCCAAAAATTGTCCACGGAAAAGCGTGCAAATAAAGAAGAAGGGACTATCGATATAATCTGGATAAACGGTGAGAACTTCAAGAACGCCAAGGAGTTTGAACTACTCTACGGTCCTTTCAGCGAAAAATTGCCAAACTATCAGAACTATGTCGACACAGAAAGTCTCGACGTTCAATATGATTTCGGTATAGAAGTAGAAGGACTGGAGGCGCCATGGGGGAAAGTGCAATTTGTTTTCCAATATGATGAGGAAAAAATCCAGACCCCACCTGCCAACTTTGAAGAGCTCAAGAATTGGATAAAAGGAAACCCAGGAAAGTTCACATATCCTGAGGCAAATGATTTTACAGGAAACGCGTTTCTAAGGCATGTTCTGTACGATGTGGTCGGCGGCCCGGAAAAATTATTAGAAAACGGCTACAACGAAGAAGTTTTAGCAGAACACGAAGACGCACTCTGGAGCTATCTCCGTGAAATCCAACCTTCCCTTTGGAGAAACGGGGAAACCTATCCAGCAACTTTAACGGATCTCGACCGCCTGTATAGCCAAGGGGAATTGTGGATGACGATGGGATATAACGAAGCGAGGGCGGAAAGTCTTATCAAGGACGGCGTATTCCCGGAAAGCACGAAATCCTTTGTGTTAGATTCAGGTTCTATCGGAAACACGCACTTCCTGGCCATCCCGTTTAACAGTCCAAATAAAGCAGGGGCAATGGTGGCGATTGATTTCTTGATGTCCCTGGATGCACAGCTTGCAAAATACGAGTCAACCTATTGGGGAGAAAATATGGCGCTTGATCCGACAAAGCTGCCAGAGGACGCACAGGAAAAGCTAGCGGATATGGACCGCGGAGCTTCTGTCCTGCCACCGAAAAAGTTGAGTGAAAGTCTGTTACCAGAAGTGGATGCAGAATATGTGAATTGGTTGAAGGAGCATTGGGTCAATGAAGTGGTTCAAAAGCAATAGCTGGAGTCTTGCACTCCTTCCTGCTTTTCTTTTTACATTCTGCCTTGTCGTGTATGGGCTGTTTATGGCGGCACAGGAGAGTGTGACAACCTTGAACGGCTTTTCAACGGATGCATATAAAAAAATATTTCAAAACGAGGCTTTCCTGGATTCTTTAACATACAGTCTCAGGATTGCCTTCGTTTCCACGACGCTGTCACTCGTATTGGGACTATTACTAACTAAATTTCTATTTGAAACCTTAAAGAACCACCTGGCACGGACAATGGTTTGGCTGCCAATGCTATTTCCACACTTTGTTTGGGGATATATGATGATCCTGCTGTTCTCGCAAACGGGTTGGTTTTCCACGATGTTGCATGCTATGTCCATCATAGATAGTCCGGATCAGTTTCCGGTACTGACCAATGACCGCTATGGGATTGGCATCATTATCACCTACACATTAAAAGAGATTCCCTTTGTTGTGTTGATGTTGTTGCCTGTATATGCACAGCTCAACCGGGATCTGCCAAATGTGGTGAAGACACTTGGCGGCAACAAGTGGCATGTGTTTAAAACGGTGGAGTGGCCATGGTTGTTTCCAGTATTGATGGAGGCAGGGCTGATTGTTTTTGCCTTTATTTTGGCAGCATTTGAAGTGCCGTATTTACTTGGGACGACCTATCCGAAAATGGTATCGGTCCTTGCGTATGAATGGTTTTATCAAGGGGACTGGAGCAAAAGGCCGGAATCATTTGCTGTGATGATGACAGTGACCGCCATTATTTTTGGGCTGCTCGTTCTTTTGTTGAGCTTGGTCTCAAGATCACGGTATCGCATGATGAAAGGAAACGGGATGTAGGATGAGAGAGAATAGAAACTGGAGCATATTGTATATCATTTTCGCATTCGTTCTCTTTTTTCCTGTTCAGCTTTTGTTTGCAAAAAGCGTATCGTACGGTTGGCGGTGGGGAGAGATCATCCCAACTTCTTTTTCAGAAAGAGGCTTTACCGTTCTGCTTAATGATTCGCGCTTTTATTCGGCAATTGGAATGACGCTTTTAATTGGGATTATTGTTATTCTCCTAAATCTATTAATTGCTGTACCTGCTGCAAGGGCACTGGCTTTTCACACGTTCAGGGGAAAATGGATCGTGGAAGTCGTGCTCCTTCTCCCAATCCTCATTCCTAGCCTTGCGGTGGCGATGGGAATTCATATCACGATGATACGACTAGGTTTGGCGGATCATTGGCTTGGTGTGGTGTTGGTTCACCTCATCCCGACAGTACCTTATTCCATAAAAATTTTAAGATCTGGTTTTGAAAGACTGGGGCAGAAGTGGGAGGAACAAGCGAGTTCCCTTGGCGGCACAAAAGCGGCAATCCTCTACAGAATTTATTTGCCGCAATTATTGCCAAGCTTTCGAAGTATGGTGTTTTTGATTTTTGTTATTTCCCTTAGTCAATACGCACTAACCTCCATCATCGGCGGTGGAAACGTTTTGACGTTGGCTATGCTATATTTTCCGTTCCTGTCGTCAGTGGACGAAGCAGTCATTGCCAGTTTTTCTATAGTGTTTGCGCTGCTTCCTATTTGTGTGATGATCGGGTTTGAGCTAGTGTTTCGACTGGTGATTCCTTATCAGAAAAGGGTGTTTTTAGATTGAATGAAAAAATAGTGATAGAAAAAGTATCGAAAAATTTTGGAGAGAAATGCATCATAAGTAATATGAATTTGACGATTGAGCAAGGAGAGACCATCAGTGTGGTCGGCCCTTCAGGAAGCGGCAAGTCGACACTATTGAAATGCCTTGCGGGACTGGAAGCCGTTTCAGCCGGAAGCATCAAAATAGGGGAAAAGGATATCACCTCCATGCAGGCCAATCAGCGTCCAATTGTCATGATGTTTCAACAGCCTCTTTTGTTTCCCCATATGACTGTCTTGGAAAATGTCATGATAGGTTTATCTTTTAAAAGAAAAGGGACAAAAGCCGAGCGAAAAGAGCAAGCTGCTAATTTTATCATGAAAGTTGGACTAGAGGGCTACGGAAAAAGCTATCCTTATGAACTTTCCGGCGGGCAGCAGCAAAGGGTGGCACTAGCCCGCGCATTGATTACGAACCCGCAACTGATATTGTTGGATGAGCCGTTTAGCAGCATCGATAATGAAAAAAGGGACGAATTGAGATTATGGGTGAGAAATTTATTGAAAGAAGAAGGTATTGCCAGCCTTTTTGTCACCCATGATATAGAAGAAGCGATGCTGATGGGGGATAGGGTCGTGGTATTTGCCGAGCAAAAAGTCCAGCAGGTTGGCAAGCCGATGGACGTGTATGAAGAGCCGGCAACACCTTTTGTGGCAAAATTTTATTCAGATGGCCTTTTAATTGGGAAGGATTCCTTTGTTCATTCACAAAAATTAATCTTAGATAAAGAACAGTCAGAGGACTGCTATCAATCCTATGCAGGTAAAGTAGTACAGAAAAAAGTAAAACACGGCAGTCTTTTTTATGATATTCAGATGGAATCCATCCATCAAAAGCTTACACTTCCTTCTGTGGAAAATTTAGCCCTATCCCAGCAAGTATGGGTAACGGTGAAAAAAGAACAGGATATAGTACATTTTAAAAATTCGTTATAAAAGGAAGGTTCTTATGCTTGATACGCATGCCCGAAAATATGTACAACCATTGATATCAAACACGGCAGAGCAATTGTTGAAGTTCGGATTGACACCAAACCAGGTCACTGTCATATCTTTTTGTATCGGTGTCTCATCCGGAGCCTTTTTCTATTTTGGCCTGCCAATCATAGCAGTATTGGTTCTGTGGATTTCGGGCTTTCTTGATGCGGTCGATGGTACTATGGCCCGCAAAACGAAGTCTTCTCCATGGGGAACGGTGATGGACGTCACGTTTGATCGACTGGTTGAGATCAGCGTCATCCTCGGTGTGGCATTTGTCTATCCCGAAATACAGTGGGCATTGTTATTGTTGAGCGTGTCCATTATTTTTTCCATTACGGTCTTTTTGACGGTCGGTGCGGTTTCTGAAAAGCAGGGGATGAAGTCCTTTTACTATCAGGCCGGGCTTGCGGAAAGAACAGAAGGATTTATCTTGCTCTCACTCATGATGCTGCTGCCTCCATTTGTCCTATGGACCACCCTGATTTTCCTCGCAGTCGAAATAATCACCGGCCTCCAACGTTTCCTCGAAGCAAAAAGGATCTTGCAGTAGCATAGATACCTTAGCTGTTGATTGGAGCAAAAGGCGTAGACTCCTGCGGGGCAAAGCCGAGGAGGCTCAAGGTCGCCCCACGGAAAGCGAAGACTTTTGCGGAAATCAACAGCGGCTTCAGTGAGATTTTCTCACAAAAAAAGCTGGAAAGTTTCAGTGACAACACTGATTCTTTCCAGCTTTTTTCTATCTTTTATATACCTAAGGCCTTCTACGGCCAGCGAATAAGTTAAAGACTAAAGCGATTAGTGCTAATACAAGAATAATGTGAATTAGGTTCCCTGCGATATCAAAAGAGAATCCAAGTAACCATAGAATAAGTAATACTGCAAAGATTGTCCATAACATAGTGATATGCCTCCTAAACATCTGACTTAGAATAGCTGTACTATTGTTTTTCCCTTAGGAAAAACAACTAGTCGTAGAAATTTATGGATGTGTGTTACCTGACGCCACGTCTTCTTCCAAATAGGTTAAATACGATAGCTAACACTGCAAGAACTAAAAGAATGTGAATTAGTCCTCCGCCAATTTCCATTGCGAAACCAAGTAACCATAGAACTAAAAGTACAACAAATATTGTCCATAACATGTGATTTTCCTCCTAATATAGTTTTGGTATTTTTTTTCAACGTCTACACAGAAGGTAATTCCCTAGCGTGTAAAATGTTAAACCAATAATTTTTTTATTTGTTTCAAGAGAAGTGGATTAGGACAAAAGTTGGAAAAAGAGAATGTACCAATAATTAGGTTTTAAATTATGTAGAAGTGGAATGGAGTAACTAGTGACGAGCTATCAGATGTCACAAATTGAAGTGGGAGGTGATGTTGATTATGAATCAGACAACCATGAAAGGTAAGTGGAACCAGATGAAAGGTGACGCCAAGAAGAAATGGGGAAATCTCACGGATGATGATCTTCAACAAATTGAGGGAGATCGTGATAAGCTGGTAGGCAAAATTCAGGAACGCCACGGGAAGTCAAAAGAAGAGGCGGAACGTGAAGTAGACGGTTGGATGTAGGTCAGTACTTAAGCATCTTTTAAAAATTACTTAAAGGAGAGGATTTAAGATGGCTAACAACAATAACAATAACAGCAATAACAATAACAATAGTAATAACAGCAACAACTCTAACAACAGCGGTTCTAACAGCTCCACAATGACTTACGAGGAGCGAGGTCGTAAGGGCGGAGAGAAGACTAAGCAGGAGCATGGTCAGGAGCATTTCGAGGAAATCGGCCAAAAAGGCGGTAACAAGACGCTGAATGAACACGGCAAAGAACACTTCGAAGAAATCGGCCAAAAAGGCGGAGGAAATAACTCGAACTCCAATTAACAAGTGCCACAACCATAGATAAGAACCATAGGGCAGCCAGAAAAACAAAGGCTGCTCTTTATCTTTTAGAAAAAACGAGATTCTCAGCTGTGGATTGGAGCAAATGGCGAAGACTCCTGCGGGGGAGTAGCGACAATGTTGAGACCCCTGAAGCGTTGTGAGGAGGCTCAAGGTCGCCCCGCGGAAAGCGAGCCATTTGCGGAAAGTAACAGCGGTGCAAAACATATCCCAAAAAGGAGTGGAGAAAATGAGTGAAGAACGATTTGATTCCGTACAAACAGATGGCCAACCGTCACAAGAACAAGGAAAACAACCTGGTGACGAAAATGAAATGGTACCAGAACCAATCTGCGATAACCCCAACTATAAGGGAAGCGGAAAACTAAAAGGGAAAAATGCCATCATCACTGGCGGGGACAGCGGAATAGGCCGGGCAGTGGCTATTGCCTATGCTAAAGAAGGTGCCAACGTCAGCATTGTCTATCTGGATGAACATGAAGACGCAAAAGAGACAAAACAAATCGTGGAACAATACGGCGGCAAATGTCTGTTATATTCTGGTGATATTGGTCAAAAAGATTTTTGTACAGATGTAGTAAAACAGACAGCAGAAGAGCTGGGAGGTTTACATATTCTCGTGAACAATGCGGCTGAACAGCATGTGCAAGAGAAGATAGAGGATATTTCCGAAGAGCAGCTGCTGCGTACGTTCCAAACTAATATCTTTTCCTATTTTTATTTTATCCAGGCAGCAATGCCATATCTGGATAAAGGAAGCTCCATTATCAACACCGCTTCTGTGGTGGCCTATAAAGGAATGCCTGTATTAATGGACTATTCCGCAACAAAAGGGGCAATTGTAGCGTTGACGCGTTCCTTGTCAGAGAATATCGTGGGCAGTGGAATCCGGGTGAACGGGGTAGCACCTGGTCCAATTTGGACGCCGCTCATTCCGGCATCCTTTGAGGGAGAACAGGTGGAGGAATTCGGTACCAATTCTCCGATGGGACGTCCGGGTCAGCCGGCTGAATTGGCTCCGGCCTATGTTTATTTAGCATCAGAGGATTCCTCCTATGTTTCAGGACAAATGATCCATATTAACGGCGGTACAGTCGTGAACGGATAAATATAGTTAATTTTTTGGGGGCAGCTCGAGCTGTCCCTTTTTTCGTTGTTTATAAAATTATAAAATAATGGAATGCTGGAATAGTCTTCAGATTCATTCGTGTTCCTTGTGATGAAGACCTTAGTGACGAGGAAAAAGGAAGAGAGAGGTCCTCATCGCCGTTATGAAGACCTTAGTGACGAGGAAAAAGGAGGAGAGAAGTCCTCATCACCGTGATGAAGACCTTAGTGACGAAGAAAAAGGAAGAGAGAGGTCCTCATTGCCATGATGAAGACCTTAGTGACGAGGAAAAAGGAGGAGAGAAGTCCTCATCACCAATATGAAGTCCTTGGTGACAATGAAATGGTCTTCTGTCAAGAAAGTGGACAACTTTTTAGAGAGAATCTTCTTATGTTTTTCAATATTGGTACAGCTTTACTTTTTAAAAAAGCTATTTTCCTCGTATCTAGTTTGTATCTTGTATGAAAGATCCCAAATAGAGAATTCTCAGTGTCCCGCAACTTGACATGGAGCCTCTGCGGGTATGACCTCGAGCCACAAAGCCACCTGGGTAGGAACCAGTGGCTCGCCAGGTAGGCTATCCTACCCGCCCCTCCATGTAAAGTTGCTAAGTGGGGTTACTCTTTATGCAGCTTCTTTATCTAGTACTTGTTTTTTCGTATTGCTTCGTTCGTATTCATTTGGTGATATATATCCTAGTTTAGAGTGACTTCTTCTTTCGTTATAAAAGCTCATAATATAGGTCCAAATTTCCTTCGTTGCTTCTTCTCGAGTTGCGAATTTTCTTCGATACACAAGCTCTTTTTTCAGAGTCGCAAAAAAGGACTCCATACATGCATTATCATAACAGTTTCCTTTTCGACTCATACTTATTTCCATGTTACATTCCTTCAAGCGTGCGATGTAATCACTGGAGGTATATTGGCTACCACGATCAGAATGGTGAATCAGGCCATAAGGAGGCTTTCTTTGATTTATAGCTCTGTTTAACGCTTGTAAAGGAAGCTCCTTTGTCATGGTTTTGTTCAAACTCCAACCAACAATTTTTCTAGAAAACAGGTCCATTACTGTAGCCAAATACAACCATCCTTTTAACGTCCAAATGTATGTGATATCTGTTACCCACACTTGATTAGGCTTTTCTGGATTAAACTCGCGATTAAGTAGATTCGGATAAATTGGCTGATTATGGTTGGAATCTGTCGTAACCACAAAACGTTGTTCCGGTATAGCACAAAGCCCCATTTCACGCATATATCTTCCGACGGTTTTCTCTGAAATCAGAAACCCATCTTTATACAATTCTCTCGTAATTCTAGGACTCCCATAGACTTCTTTATTCTGAAAGAATAGACCACGAATTTTTGCCATCATCCACGTTTTTCGTTTTTTTCTAGGGGACTCCTTTTTATTAATCCACTTGTAGTACCCACTCTTGGATACATTTAATACCGTGCACATCTTCACAATTCGAAACTCTTTCCGATGTTGAAAAATAAATCGGTAAATTACTTCTGGCTTTTCATGAAGATGTGCGCCGCCTTTTTTATGATTTCATTTTCCTCTTTCAATTCGTTTATTTGATCCAATAGTTCTTTTTCACGTTTTTTAAACTCGCTAGGAGTAATGTAACTCTCCCCAGCTTGCGTTTTCTTTCGATAAATGCTAACCCAACGTGATATGTTCTTTGGTGACAAGTCCATTTCTTTACTAATATCTGTTGCTTTATTTCCCTCTTCTACTACTAGCTTGGCAATGTATTCCTTGAATTCAGGGTCATATCTTTTACTCATCATGACACGCTCCGTTCCAGATACTTGTTTTTACAAGTCTCTCCAAACCGTGTCTACTTTATAGTCTAGACCCAGAAATCTCATTGAAATGGTCAAAGATGGCCAAGTCCAATATTTCAACGAGAAATGTCCCAAGAGATTCAAATCTTACTTGGGATGTTTTTCTTCATTCTATAAAAGGATTTCCTCGTATTATGTAGAAATTTAAGGGAAGGAAAGGAGTGGGGAAATCCATGAGCCTGCAAACCTATATATATTTACTAAGATTGCCTGAAAGATTATATGACCCGGATCATTGGACGGAAGAGGAAAAAACAATAGTATCTCGACATTTTTCCTACTTAAAAAAGAATGTGGACAGTGGAGTGGTGATTCTCGCGGGAAGAACCGAACAGACGGATGAAACCGGGTTTGGAATCGTCATATTCTTGGCAAGAAACGAAACCGAAGCAGAAAGGTTTATGAATAACGACCCAGCCGTACAAAGCGAAATCATGACAGCAGAATTGTCCCCTTACCGACTGGCGTTAATGAATGAAAAGTTTTCTATAGGTGTTTAATAAAAAGACAGTGGCACGCGCTGTTCCACTGTCCTGATTGGTGTTTACACGCCGGCAAACTGCTGGCTTTCTGTTTCAAATGCATTTTCCTCGATCTCAAAACCAAGGTCTTTGATCATTTGGTGATCTTGGTTAGATGCTTGACCGCTAGTGGTCAAATAGTCACCGACAAAGATAGAATTTGCCATGTAAAGCCCCATGCTTTGAAGCGTGCGAAGATTGTATTCGCGGCCACCGGAAATCCTGATTTCTTTTGTTGGATTCACAAAGCGGAACATGGCAAGGATCTTCAAGCATTTTAATGGAGTCAAATCATCCATGCCGGCAAGTTTTGTTCCTTCTATTGGGTGCAGGAAATTGACGGGGATGGAGTCTGCATCTAATTCTTTTAACGAAAAGGCCATTTCTACGATATCCTCCAGCGTTTCACCCATTCCGCAAATCACACCAGAACAAGGGGAGATTCCTGCACTTTTCAGTGTTTCGAGTGTGCGGATGCGATCTTCGTAATCATGTGTCGTGGTAATCTCGCTGTGATGTCCTTTGCTTGTATTGATATTATGGTTAAAGCGGTCCACGCCCGCTTCCTTCAAGAGTTTCGCTTGTGCATCGTTTACTAGCCCCAGACAGGCGCAGATTTTCATAGTATCTACTTCTTTTTTGATATCTTGAACAGCCTGCACCACTGTGTCCACGTCTCGATTTGTCGGCTTACGCCCGCTCATGACGATACAGTAGGTGCCGATTTTATTTTTCTTCGCTTCTTTGGCTCCGTCGACGATGATTTTTTTGCTGACAAGCGGATAGCTGTCAATTTCGGTGTCGGCTTTCATGGACTGAGAGCAGTAGCCGCAATCTTCTGGGCACAAGCCGCTCTTTGCGTTAATGATCAGGTTCAGTTTTACTTTTTTTCCGTAATAGTGTTTGCGGATATGAAAGGCTGCTTGAATAAGTTCTAATACATTGTCGTCGTCTTCGTTTAAAATTAGTAAGGCTTCTTCTGGTGTAATGTGATAGCCCTCTACCACTTTTTCTGCTAGCTGTTTCCAAGCCAAAGTAATCACTCCTATTGAGTTTTTGCATGAACTGTTGATTTCCGTTCTAGGCGCTTCGCTTTCCACGGGCGGTCCGGGAGCCTCCTCACTTCGTTGCGGGGTCTCCCCTGTCCCTTCCTCCCGTAGGAGTCTGCGCGCCTTCCACTACAATCAACAATGTTACTGTATATATGTAAACTTAATTACATTAAAAGTTTACATATAAAAGTGGCAGCTGACAAGGAAAAGCAGTAAATCTGATGGAAAATTGCAAATTGTTTTGTAAGCGGTTATAATTATTTTTCCGGCAAAAAAGAACAGAAAACCGTTGCGTACTTTGAAAAGGTTCCTTAAGGGATAGTTACCATGAATGGAGAAAAACTCTAGTTCATGGTTTTTTGCGTCCCTACAAAAACCTCGGGAGTGTGAAGAGTTTGGCAGAAATGAAGAAAAGACACCCTGATTTTGATCAGGAAGTGGAACGGCTTATCTTTACCAAAAAGTATATGGACATTGTCATCAAAGCAACAGAGTTGGATGAGGAATCCTTTAAATCTAGCTTTAAAGAAGCACTTGATGGCATCGATTTTAAAGACAGTAGTTTAAGTTATTTGAACATGCTCACCAATGCGAACATGCTCCAGCGAACGACAGAAGAGATCCGCAGCCTCAAGAAAATCTACCACAAGCCCTACTTTGCCAGAATTGACTACAAGCGGGCCGGCAAGGAAGAAGAGGAGGTCCTTTATTTTGGAAAGGCCTCATTATTTGACCGAGAAACCCAAGATCCAATTATTGTCGATTGGCGTTCCCCGATAGCCAATCTTTACTATGATGGCAGGCTTGGTGAAGTGGAGTACGAGGCAGAAGGCGAAACGTATGACGGCTATCTGTCCCTGAAACGTCAATATATTATGGAAGATGGCGAACTCCAAGACATAAGGGATGTTGATTTGACGACGACGGACGAGCTGTTACAAGAATCGCTATCCGGCAGTTCCAGCAACCGTCTGACTGATATCGTTTCAACCATTCAAGAAGAGCAGAACCGAATCATCCGCGCCGACTTAAATAAACCGATTATTGTTCAAGGAGCGGCGGGAAGCGGAAAGACGACCATTGCTCTTCACAGGATTTCTTATTTTATCTATACCTACCAGGATCAATTCCGACCGGAACAACTGATGATCCTCGCACCGAACAATCTATTCATCGATTATATTTCTGAAGTTCTTCCGGAACTTGGGGTGGACAGGATCTTACAGACGACTTTTATTGATTTTGTCTTAAGCTGCATCGGCAAAAAGGTGAAATTACGACCTCCGTCCGAAAAGTTGATGGGCTTCATTAACCACGTATATGAAGATCCTGAAATGATCCAATGGCTCGCAAGTTTCAAAGGTTCGTTAGAATTTAAGGACATCATGGACCGCTATTTATCTGACATCTTAGAAACACTCATTCCAACAGAGGATTTCTACCTGACTTCTAAATTCAAACTCTACACCGCTGAAAAAATGGAAAACTTGATTCGCAACGAATATACCTACCTCCCGTATTATCGCCGAATGGAAAAGGTGAAAAGTGTTCTCCAAAACTATGTACGTACAGAGAAAAAAGTACTCTTGCATAAAGTAGAGAGGTTTTACGACCAGAAGCTCGACAAGGCATTGTTCAATATGAACCTTGATCCTGCAAAACGGAAAAGCTATGTGACAAAAGCAATGGATAAAAAAGATGCCATGACAGAAGAAATAAAAAGGGAATCCAGAACAGCTGTTAACGCCTTTATCCGTAAGCTTCCTAAACACACACTTTTTCACTATTTTAAAGAGCTGGTAACAGACCGGACTACCTTTGCGAAGTATGCAAGTGATTATTTGGATGACTATCAGATTAAGTACTTTGTCGACTATCAAGTGAAATTACATAGACAAAAGCAGTATGAGCTAGAAGACTTGGCAGGGCTACTCTATTTGCAACACCATTTATATGGGATCGATAAAGATTTGCGTGCTCGAAATGTGGTCATTGATGAAGCGCAGGATTACAGTTATTTTCAGCTTGCGGCTTTGAAAAGTGCGTTGGAAACAGATATGTTCACCATTGTGGGAGACTTGGCGCAAGGGATCCATTCTTATCGCGGTATTCAGGATTGGAACAAGGTGAAGGAAGCAATTTTCCCAAGGGCTGCCTACACCACTTTGCAAAAAAGTTATCGTACAACAGTGGAAATCATGGAAACGGCCAATGACATGTTGAAGCTATTGCCGTTCGAACTTCCAAAAGTGGAGCCGGTGGTGAGGCATGGTGCGAAACCAATTTTTCATAAATGGTCTACATCTGGTGGTGTAGCTGAAATGGCGGGCACATTAGCGGCCGAAATAGAGACGTTATATAAAGACGGTCGAAAAACAATCGCAGTGATTGGCAAAACCGAGAAGGAATGTAAGAAAATAGAGGGGTTGCTTCGCAAGTATACAGACTTAAAGGTTCAATTGCTCTTGGAAAATGAAGAGATCAACCAGGAAGATGTCGTTATCGTCCATGCCCAGTTGGCAAAGGGGCTGGAGTTTGACGCTGTGCTGTTGTGCACGCTTGATGAGGTTTTCACAGAAACTGAAATTGACGTAAAGCTGTTATACGTGGCGATGACAAGGCCCCTGCATCATTTAAGCTTTTACGGAAATCACGAAGGAGACTTTTTGCTCGGGCATGTATCGGATGGGAAGGTTTTAATAGAAGAATAAAAGAGATGTGACAGAGCCTTTTTAGTTAGAGGCTCTGTTTTTATTTAAGATAAGAAAGCTTATAATCCGGTTGATTTCCGTTCCAGGCGCTTCGCTTGCCTGCGGGCGGTCCGGAAGCCTCCTCGGGCATTCGCCCTGTGGGGTCTTCCCTGTCCCTTCCTCCCGCGGGCGTCTGCGCGCCTTCCACTCCAATCAACTAGGTGACTTCATTCACTGAAGTGTTTAAAAAATTGCATATAACCAAGTTATCTGAAAAAGCATTTCCGATTCGTCCTAGTAGTTTCTAGCTGTGGATTGGAGCAAATGGGTGTAGACTCCAGCGGGGGAGTAACGGTAGGTTGAGACCCCTGAAGCGTTGTGAGGAGGCTCAAGGCACCGTCCCGCGGAAAGCGAAGACATTAGTGGAAAGGAACAGCGGCAGTTAACCAACATCTTTTGTAGCTGTTACTTCTTCAATCGCCCGCGTAACACCAAGACAACAACCCCAAGGGCAACCAAAGCCAAGATTACCTTTCCTGCCGTATTCCACTGCAGTACCTGATACACCGAGAATGCTTCTAACATCAAAGCCGGGACTTTCCCGACCGTACTTGCAACTGCAAACCCGACCAAGCTTATTTTACTTGTGGCCCCTGCCAATGTAACAAGTCCAGATGGCGCAAATGGGAATAGTCGTAAAGCAAGAACTAATAAAAATGCTTCCCTGCCACCTGTTTCCTGTAATTTCACCAGCCATTTATTTTTCATCAACGCATCCGGAGCGAACTTCTTAATGCCTTTTCGATACAACCAAAAGCTGACGACTGCTCCAATCGATTCCCCTAAAAAAGAAATCAACGTTCCCCACCAGAAGCCAAAGAATGCCAGGTTGGCAGCGGTTAGGAACACACTCGGCATAAAAGCGAGTATGCTTATGATGGTATTGAAAAGAATACTAAGAAGAATCGCAAATGGCCCGACTGCTGCAAACCATTCTAGAACTTGATCTTTCCACATGGGTATTTTACCTCTTTCACAGTTATTGTAAAATTATAAATCTATTCTCTTTACATACCGTATAGGGGTATGTTACTTTATAAGGGATAGGAGGTCAAGAACGATGGAAAACCTTCCAGTTGAAATAGTAAATGAAGAGTGTTGCCATACAGACAAAGGTGAACGGAAAAGTCACCATTCTGAAGAGCAAAAGAAGGCGTTGATATCGCGTTTGAACCGGATCGAGGGTCAGGTGCGAGGGGTTAAACGCTTGATTGAAGAGGACACCTATTGTGATGATGTGCTCACTCAAATCTCAGCAGTACAGTCTGCTCTAAACGGCCTTGGAAAAATGCTTTTAGAGGGACATATGAAATCCTGTATCGTGGAAAGAATTCAAGATGGTGATACAGAAGTGATAGATGAACTGTTAGTAACAGTTAAAAGACTGATGAAATAAGGGGAGATTAATATGGAACAAGTAACATTAAAGGTAAATGGTATGAGTTGCGGTCATTGTGTAAAGGCGGTTGAAGGAAGCGTTGGGGAACTTGAAGGTGTGAATTCAGTTAAGGTGGATCTTGCATCCGGGACTGTAGCAGTAGAATACAAAAGCGAGCAAGTAACAGTGGATAAAATTAAGGAAACAATCGACGAAGAAGGTTATGAAGTAGCATAATCCATCTGGTCAGATACGTGCTTTTCTTACGAGAACAGCACGTTTTATTTGGAAACTAATATACCCCCTGTGGGTATGAAGGAGGTCAGCGTGATGAGTGATCAAAAGAAAAAAGAAACCAGATTACAGATAACCGGTATGACGTGTGCGGCTTGCTCAACAAGGGTGGAAAGAGGGTTGAACAAAATGGCTGGAGTGGAAACGGCCAATGTGAACCTTGCCCTTGAAAACGCAGCTGTCACCTATGACCCGCAACAGGTATCTGAAAAAGAAATAGAGAAAAAAATCCAGGATCTTGGCTATGATGTCGTGAAAGAAAAAGCAGAATTTCTGATTACCGGCATGACGTGTGCGGCTTGTTCGAGCCGGATTGAAAAGGTGCTCGGGAAAATGGAAGGCGTTAATTCAGCCAATGTGAATCTTGCCTTAGAAAGTGGAACAGTGGAATATAATCCTTCCAAGCTAAAGCCAGCGGACATCATTGCCCGCATTGAAAAAGCAGGCTATGGTGCTACGGAAAAAGTAGAGAAGAGCGAAAGTGCCGAGAACTTCCGTCAAAAGGAATTGGATAAGCAGCAAGGGAAGTTTGTTTTCTCGTTAATTCTGACAATCCCGCTGCTTTGGGCAATGGTGAGTCACTTTTCCTTTACCTCTTTTATCTATCTGCCTGATATGCTAATGAACCCGTGGGTACAGCTCGCACTTGCGACCCCTGTTCAATTTTTCATCGGCTGGCAATTCTACACGGGTGCATATAAAGCGCTGAAAAATAAAAGTGCGAACATGGATGTATTGGTTGCACTCGGAACAACAGCGGCGTATGTTTACAGCTTGTATTTATCGATTGACTCAATCGGTTCAGATGCCCATATGGTCGAGCTTTATTTTGAAACAAGTGCAGTTATTATCACCCTAATTATTTTAGGAAAGCTTTTTGAAGTGAGAGCGAAGGGACGTTCTTCCGAAGCGATCAAAAAATTGATGGGACTTCAGGCGAAAACAGCCCTTGTTTTACGTGACGGAAAAGAAATAGAGATTCCATTGGAAGAGGTACTTGTAGGAGATATCGTGTCTGTTAAGCCAGGGGAAAAAGTTCCTGTTGATGGCGAGATTGTGGAAGGGCAATCAGCGGTGGATGAGTCCATGCTGACAGGGGAGAGCATTCCAGTCGACAAAAAGACCGGGGATTCCGTCTATGGTTCTACGATTAATAAAAACGGATTCCTGAAAATGAAAGCAACAAAAGTAGGCAAAGAAACGGCCCTTGCTCAAATCATCCGGATTGTAGAGCAGGCGCAAGGCTCCAAAGCGCCAATTCAACGTCTTGCAGATAAAATTTCGGGCATCTTCGTTCCAATCGTGGTTGGAATTGCGATCCTGACTTTCTTAGTTTGGTATTTTATCGTCGATCCTGGAAACTTCGCGCAAGCACTGGTGAACTTGATTGCGGTTCTGGTCATTGCATGTCCATGTGCGCTTGGCCTTGCAACCCCAACTTCAATCATGGCGGGATCGGGCCGTGCAGCTGAACTTGGCATTCTTTTCAAAGGCGGCGAGCACTTGGAGCAGACCCACCGCATTACAACTGTTGTGCTGGACAAAACAGGGACAGTGACAAATGGGGCACCTGTTTTAACAGATGTACAACTGGAGCCTGGTGAGGATGAAGCGACAATCCTTGCAATGGTGGGAGCAGCGGAGAAACAATCTGAACACCCATTGGCGCAAGCGATTGTCGAAGGAATCCAAGCAAAGGGTATCGAGTTTGGCTCTGTGGGCTCATTTGAAGCGATACCCGGCTATGGTATTGAAGCGGTCGTAGGGGAAGACACAGTGGTGGTTGGTACACGTAAATTAATGAACAAGCACCATGTAGCTGTCGAACATGCAGAAGAAGCCGTCCGCGAGCTTGAAACGAACGGGAAAACGGCTATGCTCATTGCGGTAAACGGAGAGTACAAAGGCATTATCGCGGTCGCAGACACAATCAAAGATACTTCAATACAAGCCGTTAAACGATTGAAGGATATGGGTCTGGAAGTAGTCATGATGACAGGTGACAACGAACGTACAGCCAAAGCAATTGCCCAACATGCCGGAATTGATCAGGTCATTGCCGAAGTGCTTCCGGAACAAAAAGCGGAAGAAGTCGCAAAGCTTCAAAAGCAAGGCAAGAAAGTGGCGATGGTCGGCGATGGTATCAATGACGCTCCGGCCTTGGTAACAGCGGATATCGGAATGGCAATCGGAACCGGAACAGATGTCGCGATGGAAGCAGCAGACATCACGTTAATGCGCGGTGACCTGAACAGCATTGCCGATGCCATTATCATGAGTAAGAAAACTATTACTAACATCAAACAAAATCTGTTCTGGGCATTTGCTTATAACTCCATGGGAATTCCAATTGCAGCGTTAGGCTTCTTGGCACCATGGGTAGCAGGAGCGGCGATGGCATTCAGTTCGGTATCGGTTGTATTGAATGCACTAAGATTGCAAAAAGTGAAACTCTAATAAGGTGGGAACACGATGAAAAAATGGATTGGATCTGCGCTTGTTTATCTGTTGTTGGTGGTCGGAGGCTATACGGCGTATTCGTTTTATGCAGGTGATGAAGTATCTCAAGGTGATGAAGGCAGTCATGAGGAGCATGTGGGTGAAGAGGCGCACGGTGAGGAAGAAGAGCATGGCGAACATGAAGAAGAGGGCCATGACGGTGGGCACGGCGACCATGAAGGAGAATCCTCCTCTAGTGAAGTTCAAGCAGACGTGAAGCTGGATGGTGAGGAAATGACCATTACCTTGACAGACCTTGATGGCAACCCAATGGATGAACTGGAAGTAAGTCATGAGAAACTGATGCATCTAATTGTAATCAGTGAGGATATAGAGGTATTCAAGCATTTACATCCAGAAAAGGTTTCTGATGGTGTTTTCACTGCAAATGCTGACCTGGAAGAAGGCATGTACCAGGCGTTTGTAGATATCAAGCCGAGTGAGCTGGAGTATGTAAATGAAGCCCATCCGGTGATGGTAGGGGAGCATGGTGGTCATGAAGATGAACATGTCCATTTAGAACCTGAAACAGAATGGACGAAGGAACAAGGGGACTATTCCGTAACGCTAGATGTAAATAATTTTTCGGTAAAAGAAAACGTGGTCCTTTCTTTTGAAATAGATGGGGCAGAGCCTGAGGATTATCTTGGTGCCCTAGGACATGTGGTCGTGGTGGATGAAGGTCTGGATGAGTTTATCCATGTGCATCCTCGCGAAGGAGAGAAGCCTGTATTTGAGGCCCACTTTAGCAAGCCTGGCATGTATAAACTATGGGCAGAATTCAAATTGGACGGGAAAGTTTACGCCTTCCCTTATGTGTTGGAAATCACAGAATAAAGGGGATTTGTTGCAATGGGAGAAAAACTGATTAAGCTTGCGGTCAATGGGGGCATTGACTTTGGGGCTAAGTTGAATAGTAAACAGCTATTGATGCTTGCGCGTTATATGGGAGATGATCAAGAGCTCGAAGTCACCACCTTTCAGCAGTTGTATGTCGATGTTCCAGAAGACAGGTTGGAAGAAGCGAAGGCAGACTTTTCAAGCGTCGGTCTCAGCTGCTATCCCGTCGGCAATTATGTCAAAAGCCTTCGCACCTGCAACTTCTGTAAGGGAGAGCTAGAAGAAGGGATGCCTGTGGCCAAGGAAATCAACCGCCGCATTGCCGGGAGAGCGGTTCCTTTCACCTTGAAACCTGCCTATACGGGATGTCCGGTCGGATGCGGGGAGCCACTGGTCAATGATATTGGCGTGATCAAACAGCACGGTGAACGATTCGACCTTTATGTCGGCGGCAAAGCGAAAGGACTGGACGCGAGAACCGGGTTATTGTTTGCAGACGGTTTGGAGGAAGACGCGCTTTATGGAATGATTGATAGATTGATAGACCTTTATGCTGCAGAAGGTAAAAAGCGAGAGCAATTTGCCAAGTTTGTCGGGCGTTACGGACTTGATGAGCTGAAAGAGAAGGTTATGGCATAGGAAGTGGAGTGGTAGTAGTGCTCATGGAGCCAGCGGATGAGTTTGATGGTCCGCTGGTTTTTTGTTTTTCATTTCCACCCTCCAATGTAACTTTTTTACATCCGCCTCGTCTAACCGTATAAAAGGGGGCAATTACATGAAAAAAAAGGTAATTATCTTTTCTTCTATTATAGTAAGCCTGGCCGTCATCTTTACGTTCATCTATCAATCAAGAGAACCTTTTGCGGTCAATGGCACCGGCAATCCCTACTCCGAAAAAGACACTCAAACCGTACTCTCAGATAAAAAATGGTTGCTGACTTTTACAAAAGAGTTCAAGCAGGGAAGCATCAAGGAAAATGAGTCGATCTATGTGACGGATAAGGACGGCAAGAAGGTGGAGACCGTCTTAGAAGTTAACGAAGACTTTGTCGCGCTATCTCCCCCAGAAGGTGGGTATGATCCAAGTAAAGGACCGTATGAGCTTCACATCAGCGGAGAAATTGAATCGGTGGATGGCAAAACGCTAGGAAAACAAAAGAAAATAAAATTCACTGCTATGAAACAATTACCGACGGTTACTTCCAACAAAGAGCTCAACTCATTGTTTACCGCACTTCTCGAACAAATGAAGCAAGAGCGGGAAGAAAGTAAACAGTTTTTTAGCTTTGGTAGGAGCGGAGATGAATCAACATCATCTTCTGAGGATAGCGACGGAGCTGCAAATGCCGATATGGCCGCTGAAAGTGAATCTAGCGGTGGTTCAGACGGCCACTCCGAAACGAATGTTCAGGTTCAAGGAGTGGATGAAGCGGATATTGTCAAAACAGATGGCGACTTTATCTACCAAACAACCGACCAAAAGTTGAAGATTACAAAGGCGGAACCTGTAAAAGAAATGACCGTTCTGACAGAGCTCCGATATAAAGACTTTAATCCCTACCAACTGTTTTTGGATGGCAACCAGTTAGTGGTCATCGGTCATTATTGGGATGAAAAGATGGTGTATGACGGGTATGGATATAAGGGTAGTGAAGGCGATATGATCATGCCGATGCATGAGGCAACGAAAGCTATCATCTATGATATTACAGACCGATCAAACCCAACAGTCCAAAAAACAGTAACCCTAGAAGGGGGTTATGTTTCCAGCAGGAAGATTGAAAACCATGTTTACTTGATTACGAACAAGTATGCAGACTTTTGGATGCTTGAGGAGCACCCTGAGGCAGATTTGAGACCGCGGGTATCCGATACACAGGGGGAGGAAGAAGGAGAAATGGAGGGGGTTCCATATGAGGATATCCGTTATTTCCCTGATTCCACAGAAGATAATTTTATGACCATAGCCTCCATCAATTTGAACCAACCACAAGAGGATGCGTCCATTACAACCTATGTCGGCAGTGGAAATCAGATTTATATGTCAAAAGAAAACCTGTATGTCGCGGTGCCGAACTATGGGTATGGGCCGAACTGGGCGAATAATGAAAGTACGGAAGTTTATAAATTTGCCGTCGATGGCACGAGTGTGGAATTCCGGGCCAATGGAGCCATCCCGGGTCATCTTTTAAACCAATTTTCCATGGATGAATATAAAGGACATTTCCGAGTGGCAGCAACCAAAGGGCAGGCATGGGATGAAAACTCGCCGTCAAGCAACCACCTCTTTATTTTGGATGAAAGTATGAATGTGGTCAGCAGCGTAGAGGACCTGGCAAGGGGCGAGCGTATCTATTCTGTCCGCTTCATGCAGGATAAAGCATATGTGGTGACGTTTAAGGAAGTAGATCCGCTTTTCGTCTTTGACCTGAGTAACCCTGCTGAGCCAAAAGTGCTTGGTGAGTTAAAAATACCTGGATTCAGTAATTACTTGCACCCTTATGATGAAAATCATCTAATTGGTTTTGGGTATGATACGAAGTTGGAAAAAGATCAGTGGGGAACAAGAGTGATGACAAACGGAGTGAAAATATCCTTGTTTGATGTGAGTGACCCGACAAATCCTCTGGAAAAACATACAGAGATTATCGGCGGGCAATCTACCCATTCCCCATTAAATCACGATCATAAAGCACTTCTTTTCAATAAAGATAAGGATGTTTTTGCATTTCCAATTACCAAGTATAAAGAAAACCAAAAGGATGGTAGCTACCGTCTCGATTTTGAAGGGGCGATGGTATATGGGATCGACCCGGAAAAAGGATTCACCTTGCACACCAAAATATCGCATCAGCCAGAAAATACCCTATACGAGGACTGGGAGAACATGGTCCAACGTATTCTCTACATCGATGACCACCTTTACACGGTTACACCAAAAGAAGTAAAGGCGACAAAAATTACATGGTAGTAGAGTGAAGAGAAACTTGAATTATTCAAAAATCAGGTTGATTGGAGTGGAAGACGCGCAGACTCCTATGGGAGGAAGGGACAGGGAAGACCCCGCAGGGCTTGCCCGAGGAGGCTTCCGGACCGCCCATGGAAAGCGAAGCGCATGGAACGGAAATCAACCCGATCATGCACCAATAATGATTTGAGAGAGCGACTCACCCCGCTCTCTTTTTTTTACAAAAATGCAGGAAATAATGACAAGATTCGCCGGCATTTTATTTCCTAGGAAAAGAAACTTGTCGAAAATAATCTAGGCATTTAGGTTTGCACTCTACACGCCTGTGGAATGACATTCATATATTAAGGAAAAAGATTTTATCTTTTCCACCTACTTAAATGGACGAAGCAGTTTCGAATTCTTGTATGTAGGTGCTATAATGAAATAATTGAAGTAAGGACATAAAGTATAAAATACCTAAAATATAAAACAGATCATCTCTTTGAGGGGGAAGCAATATGAAAACAAAATTGCATTTATTATACGGCGGGAAATCAGCGGAGCATCAAGTTTCCTTACAAACAGCATTGGCTGTGACAAAGGCTTTAAATACAGATAAATTTGAAGTATATCCGTTATACATAACGGAATCAGGCGAATGGAAGCGGGGCGGCTTGTTGAACGGGCCAGCAGAGAGCGTACACCAATTAAAGCTGGAAGAGGGCGGCACAACCATCGCACCTCTAGCATTGACTAACGAAGAAGATACGGAAGAGACTCAAACAGTCGTGTTCCCTCTATTACATGGACCGAATGGAGAGGACGGAACAGTTCAAGGAATGTTGGAACTTTTAAACCTTCCTTATGTAGGAAATGGTGTGTTGGCATCATCTGCTGGAATGGATAAAGTTATCATGAAAAACCTTTTCGACCAAGCAGGACTGCCACAAGTGGGCTATGTACACTTCCTTCGTTCTGAATGGGAAAAGGCTGCAGATGCAACATATGAAAAAGTAGAATCTGAGCTTGGGTATCCATGCTTTGTTAAGCCTGCAAACTTAGGATCAAGTGTTGGGATCAGTAAAGCGAAAAACCGCGAAGAACTGGAAACAGCTTTCCGTGAAGCGTTCGACTATGATCGCAAAATCATTGTGGAGCAAGGCCTGGAAGGTGCCCGTGAAATCGAGATTGGCGTACTTGGTAACGATGAGCCGGAATGCTCTGTGATTGGAGAAATTGCTCCTAAGACCGAATTTTATGATTACAAAGCAAAGTATGAAGATGGCGATACGGCCATGATCATTCCTGCGGAGATCAGTGATGAGGTTTATGAGCAAGTAAGAGCAATGGCGATCACTGCTTTTAAAGCAATCGATGGAGCAGGCCTTGTGCGCGCAGACTTCTTTTTAACAAAAGAGGGTAAACTGTATATTAACGAAGTCAACACGATGCCTGGTTTCACTCCGTTCAGCATGTTCCCATTATTATGGCAGCATACTGATGTGTCCTACCCAGAACTAATCGAAAAACTAGTAGGATACGCACAACAACGCCACGCAGAAAAACAAAAAATTAAGCATACATTTTAATAAAAGAGATTTCTCCAGTAAATGGGAGTGCAAGGTGTGAGACTCCTACGGGGGTAATGGTTGGTTGAGACCCCGCAGGCGAAGCCGAGGAGGATCAAGCATAGTCCCGTGGAAAGCGAACACCTGGAACGGAAATATACAGGGAGTTAAACGAAACACACAATAAGCAGATAAACAGGCAGGGGTTGGGTCATCACGAGAAAAGGTCTAAACAAGTGATGTCAGCCCCTTCTCTGTGTAAAAAGAATAGGAGGGACAACCAAAATGATTAAAAGAACACTTAAAGAAATACAAGAAATGGCGCAAGGCCAGCCGATCTCTTCCGAATACAGAGACATCGTAGTAGAGGGCGTTTCAAAAGATACACGTGAAGACATGAGCGGGAAATTGTACATACCGATTATCGGAGAGAATTTTAACGGCCATGCATTCGTCCGCGACGCAATCGAGAAAAAAGGTGCTGTGGCATCCTTCTGGCAAAAAGATCAACCAGAACCACCAGCAGACCTAAACCTGATATTTGTGGATGACACCATCGAAGCATTGCAGCACCTTGCAAGCAGTTATCGGAATGAAATCGGTATGAAAGTTGTGGGGATCACCGGAAGTAACGGCAAAACCACCACAAAAGATATGGTCACTTCTGTTTTGGAAACAACATTCCGCGTGCATAAGACGGCTGGAAACTACAACAACCATATTGGCTTGCCGCTAACGATTCTTTCTATGAAGGAGGATACGGAAGTAGCAGTGTTGGAAATGGGGATGAGTGGCCGCGGAGAAATCGAATTGCTTTCTAACATTGCGAAGCCTGACGCTGCCGTTATCACAAATATCGGGGAGTCTCATATGCAGGACCTTGGTTCTCGTGAAGGGATCGCGGAAGCTAAACTTGAGATTGCTGCCGGCCTTAAGCAAGATGGCAAGCTAATCATCAATGGAGATGAGCCGCTTTTGACAGACAGAGTTGGAGGCAAGACCAACGTTATTCCGTTTGGTTTGAAGGCTAACAATGACTATCAGGCAAAGGACATTATGTTAAAAGGCAGAGGCACTCATTTTATAATAGAAGAAACAGAGTACTTCATCCCGGTACTTGGTGCCCACAATGTGACAAATGCCCTTGCTGCCATCATCGTCGGAGAGCTTTTCGGTGTGTCTGAGGAAAATAGGAAAAAAGGCTTGGAGCAACTTGTCATCACTGGTATGAGGAATGAAGTGGTGGAGACTTCCGGCGGCTGGACGGTCATTAATGATGCCTACAACGCAAGTCCTACTTCCATGAGAGCAGCACTGGATTTGTTGGGCAGCCTCGACGGATACGGGAAAAAGATTGCCGTGCTTGGTGATATGCTGGAACTCGGTGACATGGAAAAGACTTTTCACCATGAAATTGGGCAATATGTAAAAGAAAAGAATGTGGATTATGTCTTCACTTTCGGTGCCCTCGGCATGGAGATCGCAAAAGGTGCCCAAGAAGTGATGGAATCTTCTCGTGTTAAACCGTTCATGAACAAGCAAGAGTTAACCCGCGAACTGCTGCCGCTTTTAGAATCCGGTGATGTGGTGATGGTAAAAGGATCACGGGGCATGAAATTAGAAGAAGTTATTGAAGGTATCAAGTAATTCTTTCTTTTCAAAGGAATACAAAGTTCTTTAAAAGAGAAAATTAATAGTAAGCGTTCTGCAATTACTTAAATTGGTACGGAAAGAAAAATATTTTGCCGATATATTCGGCAGAGGAGCGCGATTGAAAGCGTAACCTCCTATAAGTTGGCATTAACCTTTATTGCTATTTAGTAGCCAAAGTGTTATGATAACAGGTAATGTGTTTAATATGTCTACTTATAAAGATTAGGCAAGCGCTCAGCCGCGTGCCTAATTTATTAATTTGTATAGATAAAGGAGTAGGAATAATTTGGCGTTATTTAAAGAATTAGGTTTATCAGAAGATATCATGAAGTCTATCGACAGAATGGGGTTTGAAGAAGCTACCCCTATCCAATCGGAAACGATTCCTGTAGCATTAACTGGTAAAGATGTTATCGGTCAAGCTCAAACAGGTACAGGTAAAACGATTGCATTCGGTCTTCCATTGCTTGAAAATGTAGATGTGACAAACGACTCCATTCAAGGTATCGTTATCGCACCGACTCGTGAATTAGCTATCCAGGTTGCTGAAGAAATTTATAAAGCTTCTTACCATAAACGTGCTCGTGTTCTTTCCGTATTTGGAGGACAGGACATCAGCAGACAGATTCGTTCATTGAAAAAGAACCCTCACATCGTAGTTGGTACTCCAGGTCGTTTACTTGACCATATCAACCGTAAGACTCTTCGTCTTCAGAATGTGAACACGGTTGTTCTTGATGAGGCAGATGAAATGCTGAACATGGGATTCATCGAGGATATCGAAAAAATCCTTGCTGAAACACCAGAAAAGAAACAAACATTACTTTTCTCTGCTACAATGCCTGCACCAATCCGTGCAATCGCTGAGCGTTTCATGAGCGAGCCTGTAAATGTAAAGGTACAAGCGAAAGAACTAACAATATCCAACATCCAACAATTCTACGTGGAAGTTCCGGAAAAGAAGAAGTTTGACACATTGACTCGTCTTCTTGACATTCAATCTCCAGAGCTTGCTATCATCTTCGGCCGTACAAAGCGCCGTGTAGATGAGCTATCTGACGCATTGAACGTGCGCGGATACTCTGCAGAGGGAATTCACGGTGACCTTTCTCAAGCGAAGCGTATGAGCGTACTTCGCAAGTTTAAAGAAGGTTCCATCGATGTACTTGTTGCAACAGACGTAGCAGCTCGTGGACTTGACATCTCTGGTGTAACACACGTTTACAACTTCGACATCCCACAAGATCCTGAAAGCTATGTTCACCGTATTGGACGTACAGGTCGTGCTGGTAAGAGCGGATTGGCGATCACATTCGTTAGCCCTCGTGAAGTTAGCTACTTGCACCATGTAGAACGCGTAACAAAACGTAAAATGGATAAATTGAAGGCACCAACTCTAGACGAAGCACTAGAAGGCCAACAAAAAATGTCCATGGAAAAATTAACGCAAGCTGTTGAAGCGAAAAACCTTGGTTTCTACCGCAATGCAGCGGAACAATTATTAGAAGAGCACGATGCAATAACACTTGTATCTGCAGCTCTAAAATTGTTCACTAAAGAGCCGGACGAAACTCCAATCCGTCTTACGGAAGAAGCACCAATGCACTCAAGAAGAGGCGGCGGCGGTGGTGGTGGCCGTGGCGGCGACCGTAACCGTGGTGGCGGAAAGAGCGGCGACCGTAAAGGCGGCTGGAACAAACGCTCCGATAGCCGTGGCGGCAAGCCAGGCGGCGGTTCTGGTTCAAGAGACGCAAACGCTAAGCGCCAAGGCTACAAACGTTCTTCTCGTAAAGAGCGCGTATAATTAACTTTTAACTTGCAGAAGCTCGAGAACTGACTGGGATAACCGGTTGGTTTTCGGGCTTTTTTTGTTGTGGGTGGGGGTTGGGGGGTTAAGCACTTTATCATAGTGGTGAAAACTGTAAATATAAGGGTTCTATACGCCCGAACAGCCGCCAAACCCGGGCTAAATGTCTAATAGAGGGGCTCTATACGCCCGAACGACCACCAAATCGGGCTGAAATGTCCAATAGAACGGTTCTATACGCCCGAACAACCCCACAATCCGGGTAAACTGTCCAATAGAACCCATATAAATTCCAGTTCCCTTAATTTTCAACCAACTCCCTCCCCATCCTTGAGAACCCAACACCCCACCCCCAAAAAGAACAAATCTCCCCTCACTTGGGCATACTACCTCTAAACAAATCCTAACCAAAAGGAGGGCCCGCACCACCATGACCATCGTAAAACTCGGCTACGTCGCCATGAGCGTGCAGCTTACTAACGCTTCCCCGTCCAAAACGATGACCTTTGCCCAGTTCAGTAAACTTAAGGACCGGGAAGCGGCAATCGCAAAGCTTGAACGCATATCGATTGAAAACCTGGAAAATTGCCTGCGTCTCCTCAAGCACAATGTCGCTAATGATATTCGTTTTTTCCGGTTCAGCTCCAAACTGATTCCGCTCGCAAACCATGAAGAGGTGAAAGACTGGAAGTTCATGCGGCCTCTTAAAGAAATCCTGTCCCAAATCGGTGACTATATCGAAGAGAACCCGATGCGTGTAGACTTTCACCCGGATCATTTTGTGCTGCTCAATTCTAAGAAAAAGGAAATCATCAACCAGACCATCAAGACGCTCAGTATGCATCGCTCTCTTTTAAAAGGAATGAGGGTTCCCACCCAGCACCGTTGTGTTCTGCATATAGGTGGGGGCTATGATGACAGGGAGTTGGCACTGGAGCAATTTATCCATAACTTTGCGCTTGTTCCGCAGCCAATTCAGGAAATGCTGATTCTTGAAAATGATGATACGACATTCCACTTGCGGGATGCTTTATATGTTTGTGAAAAACTCAATGTACCGCTCGTTTTTGATTACCATCATCACCTTGCGCATTTTGAGGAGGAAGCAGAAGGATGGGTGCAGGATTGGGAGAGGGTAGTGCAAACGTGGGAGCATTCACCGCTGCCTGTGAAAATGCATATTTCAAGCCCGAGGGACGAGAAGAACTTCCGTGCCCATGCCGATTATGTGGACCCTAAAATGTTTATGGATTTCCTCCAAGGCATCAAAGGAAGTGTGCCGGAAATCAATTGTATGATTGAGGCGAAGAAAAAGGATGAGGCACTTTTTCAGCTTATGGAAGAGATGAAAAGTTATCCTGAAATAGAGATAATTGATGGGGCGTCCTTCAAAATTAAATAGAATTTTCCAACAGAGGGCATCCATAGTATACTAGGAAAAGCGACAGCTAGAATGTGATTTGGAGGGAGAGCAAATGAGGCCGGAGCCTAAACAGATGATAGATAGAAAAGCGTTGTCGGTATGGAGGATCTCCGCCGCACTGAATTCCATATTTTACGTCCTGCTTTTTGTAGGATTTTGGTTTATACAACGTTCCTTCGAATTCCCTTGGTGGACACTGCTAATTGCGGGGGTTCTTTTTGTACTGATTTTCATATTTACCGTCATTATTTTTCCGTCGATGCAGTGGAAGCGCTGGCGTTTTGAAGTGCATGAACATGAAATTGACTTGCAGCATGGCATTTTTATAAAAAAGAGAACGTTGGTGCCGATGGTTCGTGTGCAGCACGTTGATACGCGTCAGGGGCCAATTTTGAAAAAATTCCACCTCTCCACGGTACTGATTTCAACCGCGGCAACCATTCATGAAATACCGGCTCTCGATGAAGAGCAGGCAGATCAAGTCAGGGATTACATATCAAGGCTTGCGAGGGTGACAGAAGATGATGTCTGAGAAAAAGAGGATGCATCCTGCCGCCATCGTTGTAGCTTTTTTCAAACAACTGCGTGAGCTTTTGTTTCCGATTATTATTTTCGTATTCTTTGGAAGTAGTTCGGGGGAAGGTTTTTTCGGGATTATTTACATAGCTGTAATGGTCTTGTGGTTTGCAGGATTAATCGCAATCGGTGTGATCTCTTGGTATCGATTTTACTATTGGATAGAAGACGGTGAGCTGCGCATGGAATACGGTGTTTTCGTGAAAAAACGCCGGTTCATCCCGCAAGAAAGAATTCAAACCTTGGATACTTCGGAAGGAATTATCCAGCGGATCTTTGGTTTGGTGAAGGTGCAAATCGAAACAGCTGGTGGCGGAACGGAAGCGGAAGCAAGTTTGACGGCTGTTACAAAGGATGAGGCAAGCAGGCTGAGGGAAGCTTTATTGTATTACAAAAATAAAGCGGAAGCGCTGGGAGAAAACTTAGAGGTCTATGGACCGAAGCTGCCGATTCAGCAGGAACCAAACGAGGAGCCTGTAGAAAAGCCAACATATAAAGCATCTTGGAAGACACTTTTTATTGTGGGAACAACTTCCGGAGGGATCGGTGTAGTGCTGTCAGCGGTTATCGCGTTCACATCACAATTCGATCAAATTGTCCCATATGAGGATATCATCGACCGTTTCGGGATGGTCTTGCAGACAAGTGTGTATTTCATTGCCTCAATCGTTTTTGTTGTATTGTTTATGTCGTGGCTCATCTCTATTGTGATGACCATGTTTAAATACGGGAATTTCACTGTCACCAAACAAAATGATGAACTTCAGATTTCGAGAGGGATCATCGAAAAGCGGCAATTGACGATTTCCTTGAAAAAAATACAAGCAATTAGAATTTCACAAAATATCCTAAGACAACCTTTCGGATATGCGACCGTTTATGTGGAGAGTGCAGGGAGCTCGGGAGGAAAAGAGTCTGATTTTTCCACGATCCTTTTTCCGTTGTTGAAGGTTTCCGAAGTGGAAGCTCATTTGAAGGAGTTTGTCCCGTCCTACCTTCTTACACAAGAGGTTCACGGTCTTCCGAAGAGGTCGGTGATTCGATATCTTATCCGCTTAATGGTACCGGCAGCGCTGCTGTCCATTCCGATCGCCTATTTCTTTCAACCGTATGGATATCTTGCCTTTTTGTCGGTGGCGGTTGCCGGATTGCTAGGTTACAGCCAATATAAGGCTGCGGGTTGGGCGATGGAAAATGAGCAGCTTCAACTTTCTTATCGCCATTTAAGTAAAAACACTGTCCTTGTCCGGAAAAAAAGAATTCAATCTTTTGAGCTGCGGGAGTCTTTTTTTCAGGGAAAAAGAAAGCTTTTTACGATCAAAGCTGCCATTAAAACCGGTCTTGGAGGGAAGAATTTTCAAGTGGTGGATGTGGAGCAGCAAGACGGCGAACAGATTTACGAGTGGTATTCTTATGAAAAAAAGCAAGGGGATGTCATGTGATGTGACAACCCTTGCTTTTGTTTTTTAAAATGGAATTACATAAATCTTGAAAGAATGCCGAAAAGCACTAATGCGCCTAAGACGATCCAAAAAATATTTTGCTTTCCGCTCCGTGGTGCACTCGGTCTGCCGATATTCGGGAATATGGCGCGCAAGGATCTAGGTGATGTCGCAGGCCCTCTTCCAAGGAAGAAGGGTGCTAACACGGTACCGGCAAAGAATCCGAATAAGTGCGCGATAACATTGATATTGGAGTTCAAGAAGGTCATCACAAGCCCGACTCCTAAAATGGTCAAGATAACTTGTGAATTTGCTCTATCCAATAGGTCTGGTCGTAAGAACACCATATAAAAATAGAGGCCGAAAATCGCAAAAATGGCACCCGAAGCCCCAAGATGACTGTATATGTCAGGTTTTAATAGTAAGGTGGCAACGTTGACTAGAATTCCACCTAGCAAATAGAAGGTAATAAATTTCGCTTTTCCCAGCATCCGCTCTACGGCAGGTCCGAACAGGACGAGCGATAGGGAGTTAAATAAGAAGTGAGTCAGACTGGCATGTAGGAAAATAGGGGTAATCAGCCGCCACCACTCTCCTTGCCATATAAACAGGTTGAATCCGATGGTAAGGTTTAAGAGCGTTGGAGAAAATTGTACAACCAGCCAAAGTATAAGGTGGATGGCAACAATTGTGGTAATAATAGGATATAATCTTCTAAAAGTACGAAAGTTTTCCGTTCGGACGAACATCCGCTTCACCCCTTGTTCTTTAAATTAGCTCTTTTCAGATTATCATGTTAGCACCTAAAAGTCTTTTTAGGAGAATCAGAAAATATATCATTACTATATGAAGGAGGTTGGTCAAAGTATGATTATCGGAACTGGAATCGACATTGTGGAGCTTGCCCGCATCGAGAAATTGATGAACCGCCAGCCTAACTTTGTGAATCGTATCCTCACACCGCTAGAAAAGGAGAGGTTCTTATCATTAAGTGAAAAACGAAAAGTAGAGTTCCTCGCAGGTCGTTTTGCTGCAAAGGAGGCCTTTTCCAAAGCGAAAGGAACCGGAATAGGGAAGGATCTCAGTTTTCAGGACATGACTATTGTTTCCACAGAAAAAGGGAAACCGTACTTTTCCGAGCCTGAAATGACAGACGGTAATGTCCATTTGTCCATATCCCACAGTGAGAAGTATGCCATCGCGCAAGTAATTATCGAAAGCTTGTCAAGCTAGTCTGCATAATCCCCGAAACTGGCTCATATACATAGTTCAGAAAGGAGACAAGGTGTACAAGTAGAGGTTCAGCCTACCTGCGTCTGGAGGGATGGTCCGGTATCTCTGCACTCTCACTTTTCTCTAAGATAATCATGTAATGAAGGCAAAGGGGATGAATAATTTGAGAAAAGCATGGCTATTGGTAGTGGTTGGCCTTGTGAGTATCCTTGTTCTCGCAGGGTGCGGTACGAAATCGAAAGAAGATGTAACAGCTTCTCTTGGTGCGAAAGTAGAAGAGATGAAGGGGTATGAATCGAATGCAAAAATGACCCTTCAAACTGGCGCGGAGCCACAAGTGTACGAGGTGCAAATCGGGCATAACAAACCGAACTTTTACAAAGTGAATTTGAAAAATGCGGAAAAGGATCAAAGCCAGATCATCATCCGCAATGACGAAGGTGTATTTGTCTTAACGCCGGCGCTGAACAAGAGCTTCCGCTTCCACAGCGAATGGCCGCAAAACAGCAGCCAAGCCTATCTGTTCGAATCGCTTGTGAATGATATCAAAAATGATCCGGAAGCAACATTCACCGCTACAGAAGAACATTATGTATTTGAAACGAAAACAAACTATCAAAATAATAAGCTTCTTCCGACTCAGGAAATTACTCTGAGCAAGAAAGACTTGTCACCTGTTTCTGTGAAGGTAATGGACCCGGATAAAAAGCCATTGGTGCTAGTGGAGTTTTCTGACTTCAAATTTGATGCAAGCTTTGACGCTGATGCTTTTGATGTGAAAAAGAACATGACTGGTGCCCGTGCGAGCCTGGAGTTGCCTGCATCTGGACCTGTTACAGAAGAGTCTGATGAGTTTTCGGCTATGACACCGCTTGATACGCCTGCCGGTACGGATCTTAAAGAAGAAACCGTCGTGGAAACAGCGAACGGAAAACGTGTCGTCATGACGTATGAAGGCACGAAGACCTTTACGTTGATCCAAGAGAAGGCGCGTAACTCGGAGGTTCCGACATCCCAGCTTGTCAATGGTAACCCGGCAGACCTTGGCTTCACAGTCGGTGCCATGACAGAAAACAGCCTAACATGGACCTACCAAGGCGTAGACTTCACCCTAGCATCCAAAGACCTCACCCAAGAAGAAATGCTCATGGTCGCACGCTCCGTCCAAGGCGCAGCCATCAAATAGTTCAACACCAACCAGCAGGCCCGTTGCAGACGGGCCTGTATATTTTTTTGTGAAAAGGGGTCAGACCCTCACAGGAATTTCGCCCTCCGTGTCGAAGGGGCTTTCTTCACATGACTTTGGGGGATTTTTTCGTTATGATAGGAACATATTAATTTGAGGTTGTAGATAGGTAAAGGAAGTGCTAAGGAAGATGTCGAGCTTTCATCGGGATACTTGGGTTGAGGTAGATTTGGATTGTATTTATGAGAATGTGCAGGCGATACAGGAGCATGTGACAAAGGATGTCACGGTAATTGCGGTCGTTAAGGCGAATGCTTATGGGCATGGAGATGTGCAAGTGGCAAACGTGGCGTTGGAAGCTGGTGCGAAGTATCTTGCTGTTTCTTTTTTGGATGAGGCGATGTCTTTAAGGCAGCAAGGAATAACGGCACCGATCCTTGTGCTTGGTGCTTCAAGGGTTTCAGACCTGCCGCTTGCTGCGAAAGAGAATATCACACTCACCGTTTTTCAAAAAGAATGGGTGGAAGAAGCGACTTCTGCATATCAGGGCACGAAATCGGTTAAACTGCACCTGAAGCTTGATACTGGGATGGGAAGAATCGGGGCGCGAACACAAGAAGAAGTCGCCCAAATACTAGAGAGGATTGACAAAGCCGCTAACCTGCAAATTGAAGGGATTTACACCCACTTTGCTACCGCAGATGAGTTGCAAACGGATTATGTGGAACATCAGTTTGAAAGGTTTCACGCATTGTTAGATCAAATCACAAATCAATACAGCATCCCAATGATTCATTGCGGAAACAGTGCCACAACGCTAAGGTTTCCAAAAAGGATCTTCAATGCGGTGCGTGTTGGGATAGCGATGTATGGATTAACGCCATCACCGGAAATGGAACCAGAACTGCCTTTTCCGCTAAAAGAGGCCTTTTCCCTTCATACCAAACTTGTACATGTAAAAAAACTATCCATTGGAGAAAGCGTCAGTTATGGGGCTACCTACACCACGAAAGAAGAAGAGTGGATCGGAACGGTGCCGGTTGGCTATGCGGATGGATGGATTAGAAAATTGCAAGGAATGAACATTCTTGTAGATGGGAAACTCGCACCAATTGTTGGAAGAATATGCATGGACCAGTTTATGATTAAATTGCCCCATGAACTTCCAATTGGAACCAAGGTTACGCTTATAGGAGAACAGGACGGCAAAAAGATCAGCTCGAACGATGTGGCTGCCAAGCTTGACACCATTAACTACGAGGTGCCGTGTATGATCAGCTACCGTGTGCCCCGCATGTTTTTGCGTAATGGGAGTATAATGGAAGTGAGAAACTATTTGCAAGACAAACCATTAGAATAGTAAATGGTAATTTTCTGCATAAAAAAGGGTTTATATAGTGATAATAGAGAAGAATTCGCTAAATGGACTTTGCAATTATCGGCAATGATGGTATTATGGAATATGGAATAGTATTATGTGTCTGTAGTTCTTGGAGGTGTATGCTGTGTCTGAATCCAGCGCAACAACTGAAATCTTGATTCGATTACCTCAAAACTTAGTGTCGGAATTAGATGGTTTGGTAAAACAAGAAAACGGCAATCGAAACGAATTAATCTTTCAAGCAACAAAGATGTATCTTCGCGAGCGCAAAAAGCGTCAGATTCGCGAGTCCATGAGACGTGGCTACATGGAAATGTCTAAAATCAATCTAAACATTGCATCTGAAGCTTTTTTGGCTGAATATGAGGCGGAGCATACGGTTGAACGCTTAGTAAGCGGGGGGTAATCATTTGATTGTCAAACGCGGTGACGTTTATTTTGCTGATTTATCCCCGGTTGTTGGGTCTGAGCAAGGAGGCGTTCGACCAGTACTTGTCATCCAAAATGATATCGGAAATCGTTTTAGCCCGACCGTTATAGTAGCTGCCATTACTGCTCAAATCCAAAAAGCCAAACTCCCAACACATGTAGAGATCGATGCGAAGCGTTATGGTTTTGAACGTGACTCTGTTATCCTGCTCGAACAAATTCGAACAATTGATAAACAAAGATTAACGGACAAAATTACTCATCTTGACGAAGAGATGATGGACAAAGTGGATGAGGCGCTTCAAATAAGCTTAGGACTTATTGACTTTTAATATTTGAATCCGTTTATCGATAAGAAGCTATTCACAAGCGCGTGAGTAGCTTTTTTATTTTGTAGCTATGTGAACCCTAGCTGTTGATTGGAGCAAAAGGCGTAGACTCCTGCGGGGGAGTAGCGGCAATGTTGAGACCCCTGAAGCGTTGTGAGGAGGCTCAAGGTCGCCACGCGGAAAGCGAAGCCGTTTGCGGAAATCAACAGCGGTGTTGTACAAGTTCCACACTCATTTCTAAGAAGATACCACCATAATTAGGTAAATAAACCACAATTATGGGTGAAATGGGTATAAACATATTTGACTTTTAAAACAATTAAAATTTATAGTTGTATTAGTATAGCTGAAATTATTTGTCGAATTTATAAATATATCTATTACCGAAAAAAGGAGCCGGGATAATGAATCAAAACATAATCACGTATATTGATGATAACCGAGAGACTATTTTTAACCAATGGATCGAAGGCATGGATGAAATCGGCGAAAAGAAAGAATTGAAAGCCATCTCCGAAAAGGTGTACCTTAGCACAAGCAGAGAATACATCAATTTATTATTGAGCAACATTAGTAAAGATATGGACAACCTTTCTGTGGTATTAACCGATTTTGCCGAGAAAATTGTTCGATTCGGTTGGCCTCTCATTTATGTGACAGAAGGTCTTTCATTATTCGGGAAGATTGTATTTGAGGGAATGACGAAAGATGAAACGGACGATAGCCAAAAAGTCACCCTGATGTATGATTTTGATCAATGGCTCCGACCGGTCTATAACGAGATTGTAAAAACGTATACAGGTTCATGGGAACATACAGTGTCTATGCAGAAAATCGCATTACAAGAATTGGCTGCTCCACTTATCCCGGTATTTGATAAAATCTCTGTCATGCCGCTTGTGGGTACAATCGATACGGAACGCGCAAGACAAATCATGGAAAACCTCCTTCAAGGTGTAGTGAAACACCGTGCAGAAGTGGTCTTAATAGATATCACGGGTGTACCGGTTGTCGATACGATGGTAGCGCACCATATTATTCAGGCTGCTGAAGCGGTAAGACTTGTGGGTGCAAAATGCTTATTGGTTGGAATTCGTCCTGAAATCGCACAGACTATCGTCAACTTGGGTATTAACCTAGATCAGATTATTACGAAGAACTCCCTGAAAAAAGGGATTGAGACAGCGCTTGAAATGACAAACAGAAAAATTGTGACTGCGGGGGATCCAGAGTGAGAATACCTATATTAAAGCTTCACAATTGCCTATTAATTTCGATTCAATGGGAACTAGACGATCAAACTGCGTTGCAATTTCAAGAGGATCTTCTAAATAGAATACATGAAACAGGAGCAAATGGAGTGGTCATAGATTTGACCTCCGTTGATATGATTGATTCATTTATTGCAAAAGTGCTTGGGGATGTGATCAGCATGTCGAAACTTATGGGAGCGCAAGTCGTTCTGACAGGGATTCAACCTGCTGTAGCCATCACTTTAGTGGAACTCGGAATCCAATTGGATGAAGTGTTCACAGCACTAGATTTAGAAAAGGGTCTAGAGAAATTACAACAGGAATTGGGGGAGTAAATGATGACTGTCCAATCCTGTGTAAAAATAAGAAACGAATGGGACATCGTAGCTGCCCGACAAATGGGTAGAAATGTTGCCAAAGATCTAGGTTTCGGCACAGTAGACCAAGCGAGGATAACTACCGCAATTTCGGAGTTGGCTCGGAATATTTATTTGTATGCAGGTACAGGTCAAATTTGTATAGAAGAAATGGATGAGTACGGAAAAAGAGGACTGAAAGTGGTTGCCACAGATGATGGTCCTGGAATTCCTGACATCCGACAGGTGATGGAAGATGGTTTTTCCACATCAGGAGGCCTTGGAGCCGGATTGCCTGGAGTAAAGAGGCTAATGGATTCGTTTCAGATAGATTCTTCTTCTGGGGAAGGAACGACAATCCATGCCGTAAAGTGGGTTCGCTAGAAGGGGGGATAACCCATGAATTACGATAAATTAGAATCAGAATATAAAGAAATACTCTCTGCCTACCTGAACCGCCAGTCGGAGGAAGCTCTGTATAAAGGGCAGGAATTCAGTCGCAGAATACTTGGGGAAAAAGTTTCTCCAGAAGAAATTATCAGTGTGCATAAAGCGATGCTGCAAGATCTTTCTCCTGAGATACCGGATAATATTCTGCATTCTTTGGATTTTCTACTTGAAGTGATGATAGGATATGGGATTGCCTATAGGGAGCACCAAAGTCTTCGCCACAGACAACAGGAGATTCAAACGGAGATTGAAATTGCAGCAAATGTCCAGCAGACGCTACTTGAGACGAAAATTCCTGAAACGGATTCAGTGGAGATCGGTGCGATAAGTGTTGCTGCTAAACATATGAGCGGAGACTATTACCATTTTGTCCATAACGAAAAAGATTCGTTTAGTGTCGCTATTGCGGATGTCATCGGGAAAGGAATCCCGGCTGCAATGTGTATGAGCATGATCAAATATGCGATGGATAGTTTACCAGATACCAGGGTTGCTCCAAGCTATGTACTTGGCAATTTAAATAGAGTAGTGGAGCAGAATGTCGATGCGAGCATGTTCATCACGATGTTCTATGGTATGTATGACCTTCACAAACACCTCTTCTCATTCTCTTCTGCGGGGCATGAACCACCGTTGTATTTTGATGCGAAGAAAAATGAATTCTATGAGCTCGATGCCAGAGGGCTTGTCCTTGGTATCGACAGACTTGCAACTTATCAACAGTATGAAAAGCAAATAGAAGTAGATGATATGGTTATCCTTTTCTCTGATGGAGTGACAGAGTGCCGTACGGAGGAAGGATTTATCGAGGTTGATAAAATAATAGATTTAATTAGGTCATATATTCATTTACCCCCTCAAGCTATTGTGGAGCTGGTGTACAGAGACCTTGAGAAAATCCAGGACTTTCAGCTCAGAGATGACTTTACCTTAATTATTTTAAAAAGAAAGGTTTAAATGTTTGAGAAGCGGGTATTTAGTATTGGGATGACCTAAAAATGGAATTCTAATTCATGTTTGAGGTGACGAAAGAATGAATATGGACATTCAGATAAAAGAAGATTTAAATCAGACGCTTGTCGTCCTAGAAGGGGAAATAGATGCCTATACCGCACCAAAGGTAAAGGAAAAGGTTGCCCCTCTATTAGAAGGCTTTACTGGAGAGCTAGTATTTGATTTATCTAGTGTTAATTATATGGACAGCACAGGCTTAGGGATGTTTGTAGGTTTCTTTAAAACCGTAAAGGCAAACAACGGTGTCTTTCGTCTGGTAGGGTTATCGGATCGTTTAAAGAGATTGTTTGATATTACAGGTTTAGCGGGAATCATGGAAATAAAATAGGCTGCATGCAGCAGTTGCTAAATAAGTTCACTTAAAGGTGGGGGAACAATGAACCGGGCTTATGACTATATAGAAATGTCTTTTCCGGCGAAAGCAGAGTATGTAGGAGTTATCCGACTTACTTTGTCCGGAATTGCAAATCGTATGGGCTTTTCATACGATGAAATTGAAGATATCAAAATCGCATTAAGTGAAGCTTGTACCAATGCGGTCGAGCACGCTTATAAGCAAGATGAAAAAGGTAATATTCGAATCGGATTCGGTATTTACAAAGACCGACTCGAGTTAGTTGTAGCTGACAATGGACAAAGCTTTGATTTCGACAAAGTAAGGGAAGAATTAGGTCCATACACCGAGTCGCAACCAGTAGAAACTTTGCCAGAAGGAGGGTTAGGATTATTCTTAATCCAAACGCTGATGGATGATGTGAAGGTGCACAGCAATCAAGGCGTTACTGTCTTCATGACAAAGTATGTACAAGGAGAGCAGGTGGAAAGGGATGCGGAATCAATCTCCGTCCAGTAAGCTGGATGTTAATATGCTATTAGAGCGGTACCAACAAGATGGTTGTGAAGTATCGCAGTTGCAATTAGTAGAGCATTATACTGCACTTGTTGAATCCATCGCTCGAAAATATTCAAGAGGCAAAGCCTTTCATGAAGACCTTTCCCAAGTAGGGATGATCGGATTGCTCGGTGCCATGAAGCGTTTCGATGCAAGTTTTGGCCGAAGTTTTGAAGCATTTGCCGTTCCGACGATTATCGGAGAAATTAAACGTTTCCTTCGCGATAAAACTTGGAGTGTCCATGTTCCGCGCAGGATCAAGGAAATTGGACCGAAGATAAAGTCAGCTGTCGAAGAACTGACAAATGAACTTCAACGTTCACCAAAAGTATTTGAAATCGCTGATTACTTGGAAGTTACCGAAGAAGAAGTGTTGGAAGCGATGGAGATGAGCCAGAATTATCAAGCTCTATCCGTCGATAATGCCATAGAGGCTGATTCTGATGGAAGCACGGTAACCATTCTCGACATCGTAGGGAACCAGGATGCCGGGTTTGATCAGGTGGATCAGCAGCTTCTATTACAAAAGATTTTCCATGTGCTTTCAGAAAGAGAGAAACAGATTATCGAATGCACATTTTTCAAGAATATGAGTCAAAAAGAAACAGGGGAAAAGTTGGGTATTTCGCAGATGCATGTATCAAGACTGCAACGCAAAGCGCTGACCAAGCTGAAACAAGCATTCATGGAAGATAATGCAAACACGGAGATTTTTTCATGATCGAACAGTTCAAACATGAAAAAGCGAACGTGAATGCCTACCAGAATGCGAAAAACGGAATGTATTTTTGTGGGGACAGCTACTACGTAAATACCACGGATGACTACTTTTTATGTGTAGTAGCAGATGGTTTAGGTAGCGGAGAGTATGCACACGATGCTTCACAAGCAGTCATTTCCGCTGCCAAAGACCATGAAACTGAGGACGTTTCCGTTATCATGAAAGCTTGTAACGAAGCGATGAGAAATAAGCGTGGTGCAGCGGTTTCTGTGCTGAAAGTCAACTATGACCAGCGAGAAGTTGTGTACAGCTGTGTTGGGAATATTCGATTTTACCTATATCCTCCTACAGAAAAGCTTATCTACCCACTTCCGGTCAAAGGCTACCTATCTGGAAAACCCCAAACACTTAAAACTCATCGTTTTCCCTACAGTTCTAAAATGAAGTTCTTCATCTACTCAGATGGTTTAAATATCCCATCCGTAAAAAAATACATCAAAGACATCCCATCCGCCACGTCATTGCTGGAAATAGCCGCAATGTTCACAGGCAACGGCATGGACGATGTAACCATCATCTCAGGTGAAATCCACTAGGGAGATCGTATTCTAACTTTTTGAAAATGATTGTGGAAACCAAGTTGATCGCAGTGGAAGGCACGAAGACTCCTATGGGAGGAAGGGACAGGGAAGACCCCGCAGGGCGAATGCCCGAGGAGGCTTCCGGACCGCCCATGGAAAGCGAAGTGCCTGGAACGGAGATCAACAAGTTAATGCAACTTTCAAAGTCCAAGACTGACATTTCCATGTTAGTCTTTTTTCTTTGTCCGAATAATTTGCTAAAATAGAAGATGGGTTAATATGTTGGGAGGCTACAAAATTGGAATGGAACGATAAAAACGAGCAATTGGTCAACCTATTAGTGAAAGACGTAGAAGTGACAAAAGGACAAGCCAAAAAAGTAATAGCACTTTTAGAAGAAGGCAACACCGTTCCTTTTATCGCCAGATACCGTAAAGAACAAACAGGTTCTCTGGACGAAGTGCAAATCAGAGCTGTCATGGAAAAATGGCAATACATACAAAACCTTGAAAATAGAAAAGAAGAAGTTACCCGCCTGATCGAGGAACAAGGGAAACTTACACCAGAACTGAAAGCTAGCATTTTAAAATCAACCAAACTACAACAGGTGGAAGATCTCTACCGTCCATACAAACAAAAACGACGCACAAAAGCGACAGTTGCAAAAGAAAAGGGATTGGAGCCTTATGCCGAGTGGCTGCTCACGTTCCCGTCCTCTCCTTCACTCGAAGAAAAAGCTGCTGATTTTCTCTCTGAGGAAAAAGAAGTGGCAACCGTTGAAGAGGTGTTAGAAGGAGCAAAGGATATTCTTGCGGAAACCTTTTCGGATGAACCAACCTATCGCCAATATATCCGTGACGTTACTTATAAACAAGGCAAGGTCGTATCGGCCGTTAAGAAAGCGGAAAAAGACGAAAAAGAAGTCTTTGCTATGTATTACGAGTATGAAGAAGCGATCTCAAGAATCCTTCCGCATAGAATCTTGGCAGTGAACCGTGGAGAAAAAGAAGAAGTCTTACGAATCTCCATTGCTGCTCCAACAGAAAGAATCGTGGAATACCTGAATCGCCAAGTGATTAAACGAGAATCTTCCATTGCTACACCTCTTATAAAAGAAGCGATTGAGGACGGCTATAAGAGATTGATTGAGCCGGCGATTGAGCGTGAAATCAGAAAAGAGCTGACAGAAAAAGCGGAAGAACAAGCGATCCATATTTTCTCGGAGAACTTAAGGAACCTCTTGCTTCAACCACCTCTTAAAGGACGAGTGGTATTAGGGGTCGACCCTGCTTATCGAACAGGTTGCAAACTTGCGGTTGTCGACGAAACAGGCAAAGTTCTTCACATAAGTGTTATCTATCCGCATACATCTGGGGAGAAGAAACGAGAAGAGTCCATTAAAAAGCTATTGGACGTCCTATCCACATTCGAAATTGAGGTAGTGGCTATAGGAAATGGGACGGCATCAAGGGAGACGGAGCAACTACTTGCAGATGTCATCCAACAAAGCGGAAAGAGTATCTCTTACTTGATCGTCAATGAAGCTGGGGCGAGTGTGTATTCCGCATCTGACTTGGCAAGAGAAGAATTCCCGGATCTTCAAGTTGAAGAAAGAAGTGCTGTCTCCATTGCCCGCAGACTGCAAGACCCGTTGGCGGAGCTTGTGAAAATTGACCCAAAATCGGTTGGAGTCGGTCAGTACCAACATGACGTGGCACAAAAGCGCTTAGCGGAATCCTTGAATTTCGTTGTAGAAACCGTCGTAAACCAAGTCGGCGTGAACGTGAACACCGCGTCCTCTTCTTTATTGCAATATGTAGCAGGACTATCAAAGACCGTTGCTACTAATATCGTGAAGAAGCGGGAAGAAGAAGGGAAGTTCGCTAGCAGGTCTGACCTGAAAGGCATTCCAAGGCTGGGGGCAAAAACCTATGAACAATGTATCGGCTTCTTAAGAATTATAGATGGAAAACAACCATTAGATAGAACGGGCATCCACCCGGAAACTTACGCGGATGTTAAGAAGTTATTGAAGCAACTTGGCACGTCTGAAAAAGACATCGGAACGGAAAAGCTGCAGCAGGCTTTGAAAGATGTAGATGTTGCAAAGTTTGCCGAGGATTTAAACATCGGTCCTATTACACTACAGGACATCATCGATTCTCTCATCAGACCGGAAAGAGACCCTCGTGATGATATGCCAACCCCACTCCTTAAGCAGGATGTATTAAAAATGGAAGATCTGCAAAAAGGAATGGAACTAGAAGGTACAGTCAGAAACGTTGTAGACTTCGGAGCGTTTGTTGATATCGGCGTGAAGCAGGACGGCCTTGTTCATATCTCTAAACTCAGCAATCGTTTTGTGAAACACCCGCTTGACGTTGTCTCTGTCGGGGATATTGTCACAGTCTGGGTTGACGGAGTGGAAGTAAACAAAGGGCGAGTATCCCTAACGATGCTGCAACCGGAAAAGCAAGAAGTATAAGAAGATAAAATAACCCCCCGAACTGCCAATAAAAAAAGGTTGTTCGGGGGTTTTCTTTAAATATATGAACACATAAATACTGTTGATTTCCGTTCCAGGCGCTTCGCTTGCCTGCGGGCGGTCCGTGAGCCTCCTCGGCTTGCGCCTGTGGGGTCTCACCTGTCCCTTCCTCCCGCGGGCGTCTACGCGCCTTCCACTTCAATCAACTAGGTTATTTCACTTTCAACTATTCTTTTTATGATAGAAAAACCAGCACTGATTCAACATTTTTATCTGATATCGATCCTTCTCCAGGTATGCGCGTTGCATCTGCTTCCTAAACCAAGACGGCATCTTTTCACTACCCCCTTCAACCAATTTACTTGAAGGCTCATGAGGGGCTGTTTAGTTAAAGATTGTTTGAAGTCAAAAATAGTGAGAGTTAGAGTGGATTGGAGCGGAAGGAACTCGACTCCGGCGGGAGGTAGCGGTAGACTTGAGACCCCACAGCGCAGCGAAAAGGCTCAAGCACCGCCCCGCGGAAAGCGAGTGCCTGCAGCGGAAAGGAACGGCAAAACTTCAATGAGAAAACAACAATCTTATAGAAAACAGCCAAACATAAATGACTTATTTTTTTCTATACTATGCAGTATAATGGGGAGGGTTCGAATGAAAGGTGGAGGACAAATGGAAGACAAAGATCTACAAAAGTTAATAGAAGAAATCTCACTAAAGCATTTCAACAGACCTTTCCTTCACAAAGCCTCTTTCAATCATCGCCTGAAAACAACCGGGGGAAGATACCTCACTTCCACAAGCAACATCGAAATCAACAAAAAGTATTACGATGCACTCGGAATGGACGAGCTAGTAGGCATTATCAAACACGAACTCTGTCACTACCACCTGCACATCCAGGGCAAAGGCTATAAACACCGAGACGCTGATTTTCGTATCTTACTAAAAAAAGTTGGGGCACCAAGATTTTGCACGCCGATCCATACACCAACAACCAAGCCGAAAACTTTTCGTGTATATGAATGTGTAGATTGTCACCTGCAATACAAAAGAGTAAGAAGAGTGAATACAAACAAGTATAGATGTGGAAAATGTAGAGGGAAGTTAAGAGAAGTGGAAAAGCATGTTGACACACAACTATAAAATATGATAATTTATTCTAGTCGCTGTTTTAAAAAACGGCTGGATGACAATTATGATAATATATCATTTTTGTTCCAAAAAAACTTGACTTTTAAGTACAAGCTTATTAAAATAAAAGCAGTCGGTTGCGACGAAAGAATTTAATTATTACCGTTTTTATTCCACCATAGCTCAGCGGTAGAGCATTCGGCTGTTAACCGAAGGGTCGTAGGTTCGAATCCTACTGGTGGAGCCAAATGGAGAAGTACTCAAGTGGCTGAAGAGGCGCCCCTGCTAAGGGTGTAGGTCGTGTAAGCGGCGCGAGGGTTCAAATCCCTCCTTCTCCGCCATCTATTAAGGCCCGTTGGTCAAGCGGTTAAGACACCGCCCTTTCACGGCGGTAACACGGGTTCGAATCCCGTACGGGTCACTACAAAGTGGGATGCAAAACATTCTTGTTTTGCTTCCCATTTCTATCCTGGAGGATTAGCTCAGCTGGGAGAGCACCTGCCTTACAAGCAGGGGGTCGGCGGTTCGATCCCGTCATCCTCCACCAGAGGGACTTATTATTAACTCCTTTTATTTAAATCATCATCTTCGATGGGCTATAGCCAAGCGGTAAGGCATCGCACTTTGACTGCGACATGCGTTGGTTCGAATCCAGCTAGCCCAGCCAACTTTATAAAATGTATGCGGGTGTGGCGGAATTGGCAGACGCGCTAGACTTAGGATCTAGTGTCTTTGACGTGGGGGTTCGAGTCCCTTCACCCGCACCATACATTTACACTAGCCATTCATTTTCGCGGTCGTGGCGGAATGGCAGACGCGCTAGGTTGAGGGCCTAGTGGGGGCAACCCCGTGGAAGTTCGACTCTTCTCGGCCGCACCAAAAACACTGAAAAAATAATTCCGAAAAAGTGTTGACACGAAATGCTGGATTTGATATTATAGTTAAGTCGCCTCTGAGAGGGACATCAAATAAACAACTTATATGAAGCGCCCGTAGCTCAATTGGATAGAGCGTTTGACTACGGATCAAAAGGTTAGGGGTTCGAGTCCTCTCGGGCGCGCCATTACTTTTTAAAGTAAACGGGGAGTAGCTCAGCTTGGTAGAGCACTTGGTTTGGGACCAAGGGGTCGCAGGTTCAAATCCTGTCTTCCCGATATTGAATATTGCGGGTGTAGTTTAATGGTAAAACCTCAGCCTTCCAAGCTGATGTCGTGGGTTCGATTCCCATCACCCGCTCCATAATATTGAATGATCTTTGAAAACTAAACAAAACAACAGCGTCATAAGTCGGTTCTACGGAACACGACAAAATGATTTTAAGTAACACAAGCTAGCAAATTTTGAGCAAAAGCTCAGACTCTTTATTGGAGAGTTTGATCCTGGCTCAGGACGAACGCTGGCGGCGTGCCTAATACATGCAAGTCGAGCGGACCTTTTAAAAGCTTGCTTTTGAAAGGTCAGCGGCGGACGGGTGAGTAACACGTGGGCAACCTGCCTGTAAGACTGGGATAACTTCGGGAAACCGGAGCTAATACCGGATAATATAAGGAACCTCCTGGTTCTTTATTGAAAGATGGTTTCGGCTATCACTTGCAGATGGGCCCGCGGCGCATTAGCTAGTTGGTGAGGTAACGGCTCACCAAGGCGACGATGCGTAGCCGACCTGAGAGGGTGATCGGCCACACTGGGACTGAGACACGGCCCAGACTCCTACGGGAGGCAGCAGTAGGGAATCTTCCACAATGGACGAAAGTCTGATGGAGCAACGCCGCGTGAGCGATGAAGGCCTTCGGGTCGTAAAGCTCTGTTGTTAGGGAAGAACAAGTGCGAGAGTAACTGCTCGCACCTTGACGGTACCTAACCAGAAAGCCACGGCTAACTACGTGCCAGCAGCCGCGGTAATACGTAGGTGGCAAGCGTTGTCCGGAATTATTGGGCGTAAAGCGCGCGCAGGTGGTCCTTTAAGTCTGATGTGAAAGCCCACGGCTCAACCGTGGAGGGTCATTGGAAACTGGGGGACTTGAGTGCAGAAGAGGAAAGTGGAATTCCAAGTGTAGCGGTGAAATGCGTAGAGATTTGGAGGAACACCAGTGGCGAAGGCGACTTTCTGGTCTGTAACTGACACTGAGGCGCGAAAGCGTGGGGAGCAAACAGGATTAGATACCCTGGTAGTCCACGCCGTAAACGATGAGTGCTAAGTGTTAGAGGGTTTCCGCCCTTTAGTGCTGCAGCTAACGCATTAAGCACTCCGCCTGGGGAGTACGGTCGCAAGACTGAAACTCAAAGGAATTGACGGGGGCCCGCACAAGCGGTGGAGCATGTGGTTTAATTCGAAGCAACGCGAAGAACCTTACCAGGTCTTGACATCCTCTGACACTCCTAGAGATAGGACGTTCCCCTTCGGGGGACAGAGTGACAGGTGGTGCATGGTTGTCGTCAGCTCGTGTCGTGAGATGTTGGGTTAAGTCCCGCAACGAGCGCAACCCTTGATCTTAGTTGCCAGCATTCAGTTGGGCACTCTAAGGTGACTGCCGGTGACAAACCGGAGGAAGGTGGGGATGACGTCAAATCATCATGCCCCTTATGACCTGGGCTACACACGTGCTACAATGGACGGTACAAAGGGCAGCAAAACCGCGAGGTCGAGCCAATCCCATAAAACCGTTCTCAGTTCGGATTGCAGGCTGCAACTCGCCTGCATGAAGCCGGAATCGCTAGTAATCGCGGATCAGCATGCCGCGGTGAATACGTTCCCGGGCCTTGTACACACCGCCCGTCACACCACGAGAGTTTGTAACACCCGAAGTCGGTGGGGTAACCTTTTGGAGCCAGCCGCCTAAGGTGGGACAGATGATTGGGGTGAAGTCGTAACAAGGTAGCCGTATCGGAAGGTGCGGCTGGATCACCTCCTTTCTAAGGAATGTACGCTTGTTGTTTTGTTTAGTTTTGAGAGAGCATTCTCTCATATTAGATAAATCTTCGGATTTATCCTTAGACAATTCTTACGAATTGTCATAGTTGTTCCTTGAAAACTAGATAATGTAACTAATATCAAGATATTCACAAAATATCGTTCATCTTAGTAATTTTCTTTATAGATATCATCGCTGATATCGACACATGACCATATTGGTCAACGGTTAAGTTATTAAGGGCGCACGGTGGATGCCTTGGCACTAGGAGCCGATGAAGGACGGGACTAACACCGATATGCTTCGGGGAGCTGTAAGTAAGCTTTGATCCGGAGATTTCCGAATGGGGAAACCCACTGCTCGTAATGGAGCAGTATCCTTATCTGAATACATAGGGTATGGAAGGCAGACCCGGGGAACTGAAACATCTTAGTACCCGGAGGAAGAGAAAGCAAACGCGATTTCCTGAGTAGCGGCGAGCGAAACGGAATTAGCCCAAACCAAGAGGCTTGCCTCTTGGGGTTGTAGGACACTCAACATGGAGTTACAAAGGAACGGGGTAAATGAAGCGATCTGGAAAGGTCCGTCATAGAAGGTAAAAACCCTGTAGTTGAAACTTCGTTCCCTCCTGAGTGGATCCTGAGTACGGCGGGACACGAGAAATCCCGTCGGAAGCAGGGAGGACCATCTCCCAAGGCTAAATACTCCCTAGTGACCGATAGTGAACCAGTACCGTGAGGGAAAGGTGAAAAGCACCCCGGAAGGGGAGTGAAATAGATCCTGAAACCGTGTGCCTACAAGTAGTTAGAGCCCGTTAATGGGTGATAGCGTGCCTTTTGTAGAATGAACCGGCGAGTTACGATTACGTGCAAGGTTAAGTCGATGAGACGGAGCCGTAGCGAAAGCGAGTCTGAATAGGGCGCATGAGTACGTGGTCGTAGACCCGAAACCAGGTGATCTACCCATGTCCAGGGTGAAGTTCAGGTAACACTGAATGGAGGCCCGAACCGACTCACGTTGAAAAGTGAGCGGATGAGGTGTGGGTAGGGGTGAAATGCCAATCGAACCTGGAGATAGCTGGTTCTCTCCGAAATAGCTTTAGGGCTAGCCTCATGTGTTAGAGTCTTGGAGGTAGAGCACTGATTGGACTAGGGGTCCTCATCGGATTACCGAATTCAGTCAAACTCCGAATGCCAAAGACTTATCCATGGGAGTCAGACTGCGAGTGATAAGATCCGTAGTCAAGAGGGAAACAGCCCAGACCGCCAGCTAAGGTCCCCAAGTATACGTTAAGTGGAAAAGGATGTGGAGTTGCTTAGACAACCAGGATGTTGGCTTAGAAGCAGCCACCATTTAAAGAGTGCGTAATAGCTCACTGGTCGAGTGACTCTGCGCCGAAAATGTACCGGGGCTAAACGTATCACCGAAGCTGCGGACTGTTCTTACGAACAGTGGTAGGAGAGCGTTCTAAGGGCGTTGAAGCTAGACCGTAAGGACTGGTGGAGCGCTTAGAAGTGAGAATGCCGGTATGAGTAGCGAAAGAAGGGTGAGAATCCCTTCCACCGAATGCCTAAGGTTTCCTGAGGAAGGCTCGTCCGCTCAGGGTTAGTCGGGACCTAAGCCGAGGCCGAAAGGCGTAGGCGATGGATAACAGGTTGATATTCCTGTACCACCTCCACTCCGTTTGAGCAATGGGGGGACGCAGAAGGATAGGGTAAGCGCGCTGTTGGATATGCGCGTCTAAGCAGTAAGGCTGAGAAGTAGGCAAATCCGCTTCTCGATAAGGCTGAGCTGTGATAGCGAGGGAAATATAGTACCGAAGTTCCTGATTTCACACTGCCAAGAAAAGCCTCTAGCGAGGAGTATGGTGCCCGTACCGCAAACCGACACAGGTAGGCGAGGAGAGAATCCTAAGGTGAGCGAGAGAACTCTGGTTAAGGAACTCGGCAAAATGACCCCGTAACTTCGGGAGAAGGGGTGCTCTGTTAGGGTGTTAAAGCCCGAGAGAGCCGCAGTGAATAGGCCCAGGCGACTGTTTAGCAAAAACACAGGTCTCTGCGAAGCCGTAAGGCGAAGTATAGGGGCTGACGCCTGCCCGGTGCTGGAAGGTTAAGGGGAGAGGTTAGCGCAAGCGAAGCTTTGAACCGAAGCCCCAGTAAACGGCGGCCGTAACTATAACGGTCCTAAGGTAGCGAAATTCCTTGTCGGGTAAGTTCCGACCCGCACGAAAGGCGTAACGATCTGGGCACTGTCTCAACCAGAGACTCGGTGAAATTATAGTACCTGTGAAGATGCAGGTTACCCGCGACAGGACGGAAAGACCCCGTGGAGCTTTACTGTAGCCTGATATTGAATTTTGGTACAGCTTGTACAGGATAGGTAGGAGCCTGAGAAGCCGGAGCGCTAGCTTCGGTGGAGGCGTCGGTGGGATACTACCCTGGCTGTATTGAAATTCTAACCCGCAGCCCTTATCGGGCTGGGAGACAGTGTCAGGTGGGCAGTTTGACTGGGGCGGTCGCCTCCTAAAGAGTAACGGAGGCGCCCAAAGGTTCCCTCAGAATGGTTGGAAATCATTCGCAGAGTGTAAAGGCACAAGGGAGCTTGACTGCGAGACCTACAAGTCGAGCAGGGACGAAAGTCGGGCTTAGTGATCCGGTGGTTCCGCATGGAAGGGCCATCGCTCAACGGATAAAAGCTACCCCGGGGATAACAGGCTTATCTCCCCCAAGAGTCCACATCGACGGGGAGGTTTGGCACCTCGATGTCGGCTCATCGCATCCTGGGGCTGTAGTCGGTCCCAAGGGTTGGGCTGTTCGCCCATTAAAGCGGTACGCGAGCTGGGTTCAGAACGTCGTGAGACAGTTCGGTCCCTATCCGTCGTGGGCGCAGGAAATTTGAGAGGAGCTGTCCTTAGTACGAGAGGACCGGGATGGACGCACCGCTGGTGTACCAGTTGTCTTGCCAAAGGCATAGCTGGGTAGCTACGTGCGGACGGGATAAGTGCTGAAAGCATCTAAGCATGAAGCCCCCCTCAAGATGAGATTTCCTTTTACTTCGGTAAGTAAGATCCCTGAAAGATGATCAGGTAGATAGGTTCGAGGTGGAAGCATGGTGACATGTGCAGCTGACGAATACTAATCGATCGAGGACTTAACCCAAATAAGTATTGAAATAAGTGAACGATATGAATACCTTGATAGGAACACATTATCTAGTTTTGAAGGAACAAGAAAGTTGAAAAACTTCTTGATTTTTCCTACAAGTTATATTATAATAGTAATTGTCTGGTAATGATGGCGAAGAGGTCACACCCGTTCCCATACCGAACACGGAAGTTAAGCTCTTCAGCGCCGATGGTAGTTGGGGGATCTCCCCCTGTGAGAGTAGGACGTTGCCAGGCAAGTGCTTTTTTAAAATAGCATATATTATTATCGCGGGGTGGAGCAGTCTGGTAGCTCGTCGGGCTCATAACCCGAAGGTCGCAGGTTCAAATCCTGTCCCCGCAACCAATAAGGTCCCGTGGTGTAGCGGTTAACATGCCTGCCTGTCACGCAGGAGATCGCCGGTTCGATCCCGGTCGGGACCGCCATTCTTTTAAAATGCGAAACTAGGTTTCGTTATTTTTTTTGTCTTTTTTTAGAAAACAAAAAAGAATGGACCCCCTTTCGAGGCCCCATCCTATCCATTCATCCATCTACCTACTATTAATTATAGTTCGCTTTATGTGCTTCCAAGATCTCTTCAGAAGTAGCAGCTGACCAGTCTTCAATGCTTGCCCCTTCATTTGCATCAACAAAGGATTTCAGCATCTTATAGCTTTCGCTGTAGCCATATTGACTTGGTAACCCGTTTCTTCCACCTTTAAAGATTTCTTGTGTCTTTTTATCATCTTCTTTTTCAAGCTCGCCCTCAATTCTTGTCCATAGATCTTTGTTGTATTCTTCATCTACTGGCGCTACATCAATATTAGGATAAACAAGTTTTTGGAACATGGTTCCTTTTCCTTCAATGACAAGGTTATCTAAAACGGTAAATGTTTCGCCGTTATAATGGTTATCAACCCAGTAGCTGTGGTGGTATTTGTTTGCGACACCTCCTTTTAGCAAGTTGTCTGTTGTATTTCTATCAAAGAATACGACGATTTTGCCAACACCTGCAGTGACGAAAGTGGCTGGTGCATTGTTGTCAGTCGGGAACACACATACAGTTGTTTTGCTTCCTTCAAGTGGCAGTTCGTTAGAAGACTTGGTTAATGCGTCTTTAACAGCAGCATTGATCTTTTTGGTATCCATTCTTTTCAGGTTATCTTGAACAGCAATTCTGTTCTTTGGTGGAGCAAGAGCATAGTCTGTATTTGTTTCGAACTCGCCGCCTTTATAGCATTTATCTGCAACCTCATCAAGGATGCTTGAAGTGTACAGTGCAGTTGCTTCTTCCCCTTTTAGCCCTTCTTCATAGAATGCCTCGTACAACTGGTACACGTGGATTATCTCGAATTCTTGTCCATTTTCTTCGAAGGCGTATTCTAAGCCGATTGCCTCTTCGGCATCTGCTTCCGTTCCTCCGTTGTTACAACCTGTTAATGCTACAGCCATGATGAGAAAAAAGAAAAAACTAGTAAAGCGCATTGTATTCCCTCCTGTGATAGTATTTGCCCCCTATATAGTATATATCGGCAACCAAGTTTAAATATTCTATAAATTATGACAAATTCCTTCTTTTTCATTAATTTTTTATTAAGGAAATTTTACCCATGAAAAAAACCACCCCAATGAGGTGGCGGTTGTAAACTTGTAATCTAAACAAATACGTATATTTAGACTAGTACTATTAATCCACTAGTTTAACAAGCATATGTGCAAGTTTGTGCCGTTCGTCTTTGTCGCCGACTTTCCATAGTTCCTGAAGAAGTTTTTCTTCACTGTTTCTAGGATCTTCATGCTTTGCCAAGTAATCTGCTACTTTTTCTGCGGCCATAGCTAGTTGTTCTTCTCCAAGGCCCACTTTTTTTCCTTTGGAGACTTTGTCACTTAAATAGCTCTTGAAGGTATCGAAGTCGGCCAGGATCTGTTCTTTTTTGCCAGGGTCCATATTTTCAACTTTACGTTCTACTCTGTCTTGAGTAGCTTCACGGTCTGTGTATGCCATTTCTTATATTCCTCCTCTAAATTTAAGCGTTCTCTTGTCCATATCCTTTTTATGGGAAGGTTAAACCTTATGATGCTTTTCTTGGCAGAATTATTTTCTTTATGAAGGTGCTTTCGCTATAATAGTGGGTAGCAGTCGGAAGCAGAGGAGTGAAGAGCGTGTCCATTTCAGATGAATTTGCTTTTATTAAAGATATTCAACCTGATCGATTATTTCATGCTGAGAAGGTAGTTGGAATCGGAGACGACGCGGCCATTATCGGAGTGGAAGAAGGCTTCGAGAAAATTGTATGTGTCGATACGATGGTGGAAGGTGTTCATTTTACACGTAAAACGATGAAGCCGTTTGATATCGGCTACAAGGCATTGGCGGCTAATATCAGTGATGTGGCGGCAATGGGTGGATATCCTTTGTATTACCTTGTATCCATTACGATCCCAAAGAGCTGGACGCAGGAAGAACTGAAGACTATCTATGATGGGATGAAGACGCTTGGGGAGCAATATGAGATGGATCTAATTGGCGGTGACACGACTTCCGGCAAAACGATGGTATTGAGTGTATTTGTGATTGGCAAAGTGGAAAAAGGCAAAAGGCTGCTTCGCTCCAATGCGCGCGATGGAGATGTAGTGTTTGTCTCTGGAACGGTGGGGGATGCGGCAGGCGGTCTAGATATTCTTTTACATAATAAGAATGCCGGTAAGTTTGAGGCATTAGTAGAGAGCCACCAGCGTCCGAAGCCACAAGTCGCACTGGGAAGGATTTTAAGTGAGTTTGAACGTGTTTCTTTAAACGATGTGAGTGACGGCTTGGCAAGTGAGCTTTTGGAGATTGCAGAGGCGAGCCAGGTAGATATTTTAATAAATAAGGAAACAATACCTATAAGTGAGGATTTACAGCGTTATGATGCGGAAAATGCCCTTAAGTGGGCTTTGACCGGTGGGGAGGACTTCGAACTGGTCGGTTCCATTCCTGAAGTGGACTGGGCTAAACTGCAGAAGGAGTGCCTGACAGCCGGAATGAAGATTACGAAAATAGGGACCGTTTCTAGTGGCGAAGGACAGGCGTTCTTGAAAAGTCATGACGGCGTGCAGGAATTGAAAAAAGAAGGTTATAATCATTTTAATAGAGGTTAGGAGTAGGATGATATGTTGCAAGTGGAGCTTATGACACATTCTGCCGAGGAGACCATGGCAAAGTCCGAGGCGCTTGGCAAGTTGATGGAAGGCGGAGAGGTTCTGTTGTTGGAAGGGGATCTTGGCGCCGGAAAGACGACGTTTACGAAAGGGTTGGCCAAAGGACTGGAAATCAAGAGGAATGTGAACAGTCCGACTTTTACCATCATCAAAGAGTATCAAGGCCGTCTCCCCCTTTATCACATGGATGTGTACCGCTTGGCTAACAGTGAAGAGGACTTGGGTTTTGATGATTATTTTGAAGGGGAAGGGGTCACGGTCGTAGAGTGGGCCCATCTGATTGAAGAATTTTTGCCAAGTGAACGGTTGGAAATCTATATCTATCACCATGGCGACGATGAACGAAAGATCGTTCTCACACCTAAAGGGGAAAGATATGAAGCTATATGTAAGGAGTTAATGGAATGACCAAAGTGTTAGCGATTGATACGTCCACCTATGTGTTGGGCGTTGCAATAGTAGAAGAGGATAAAGTGATCGGGGAACTGGTCACAAATGTGAAAAAGAACCATTCGCTGCGCGCGATGCCGGCAGTGGAAAAGTTGATGCAGGACTGCGATGTCACTCCTTCTGAACTTGATAGGATTGTAGTCGGAAAAGGCCCTGGGTCTTATACGGGAGTAAGGATTGGTGTGACGCTTGCTAAGACGTTGGCCTGGTCATTGAACATTCCGCTTGTTGGGATTTCTAGTCTGGAACTTGTTGCGGCGAACGGCCGTTATTTTGCCGGAAGTATCTGTGCTTTGCAGGATGCGAGACGCGGTCAGGTGTACACTGGGCTGTATCGTTTTAAAGAGGACGAGTTGGTGACAGAGATTGAGGACGTCAACATCTTGATGACAGACTGGCTGCAGGCTTTAAAAGACAGGCAGGAACAGGTGTTGTTCATCGGAAATGATGTGCACCTTCATAAGGAAACCATCATAGAGTACCTTGGGGAACTGGCGTATTTTGCACAAGTCAGCGAACATAACCCAAGACCAAGTGAGCTTGCTTTTCTTGGCTTGAAAAGGGAGGCCGAGGATGCTCATTCCTTTGTGCCGAATTACACGAGGCTTGCTGAGGCAGAGGCGAAATGGCTGGAAAGTAAAGAAAAATAGGTGAGCGGAATGAATTCTTTGATTGATATAACAAAAATGACGGTTTACGATATTGAAGGAGTGCACCGGGTGGAGTTGAAGTCGTTTGCTACACCTTGGACGCAGGACGCCTTCTATTATGAACTGACCAACAATCCGTATGCTCATTATCTCGTGATGAAAGAGGAGAATCGGGTAATCGGTTATTGTGGGATTTGGATTGTGATGGGGGAAGCGCAGATTACAAACATTGCGGTGGATCCAGCTTGTCGCGGCAGGAAGCTTGGCGATCTTTTACTAGGAAAAGCAATGGAATATTGTAAAATGGTCGGAGCAACCACTGTTTCGCTTGAAGTAAGGGTATCGAATGTAGTGGCGCAGGGACTCTACCGAAAACACGGCTTCCAAAACGGCGGAATCCGGAAAAAATACTATGTGGATAATAATGAAGATGCACTAGTGATGTGGGTGAATATATGAAAATAAATGAAGCAAAAGATGAACTAATATTAGGAATTGAAACGAGCTGTGATGAGACAGCTGTCGCGATTATTAAAAATGGCAAGGAAATCGTGGCGAATATCGTCTCCTCGCAGATTGAGAGTCATCAACGTTTTGGCGGAGTGGTACCAGAAATCGCTTCCCGTCATCATGTCGAGCAAATGACAGTGGTATTAGAGGAAGCGTTGGAACAGGGCGGCGTGACCATGGCAGACATAGATGCAATTGCTGTGACAGAAGGACCGGGACTTGTTGGTGCACTGTTGATCGGTGTGAATGCAGCAAAAGCGCTGGCGTTCGCTCACCAGAAGCCACTTGTCGGCGTTCATCACATTGCAGGCCATATCTATGCCAACCAGCTTGTGGCAGACCTAGACTTCCCATTGCTTGCGCTCGTCGTTTCAGGCGGGCATACAGAGCTTGTGTACATGAAAGAGCACGGTTCTTTTGAGGTAATCGGGGAAACGCGTGACGATGCTGTAGGAGAAGCTTACGATAAGGTGGCTCGCACGCTTCAGCTGCCATATCCGGGAGGACCTCACATCGACCGTATGGCTGCAGAGGGAACACCTTCTATTAAGCTGCCAAGAGCGTGGCTTGAAGAAGACTCCTATGATTTCAGCTTTTCAGGTTTGAAGTCAGCTGTTATCAACACCCTTCACAACGCCAAGCAAAAAGGGGAGGAAATTGTCCCTGAAGACCTTGCGGCAAGTTTTCAAGAAAGCGTGATTGAAGTGCTCGTTGGAAAAACGATTCGCGCGATGAAGGAATATGGCGTGAATCAAGTGTTGCTTGCAGGCGGTGTAGCGGCAAACAGAGGGCTGCGTGCAGCATTGCAGGAAGCTTTAGATAAGGAAGAGAAGAACTTGGTGATTCCACCGTTATCCTTGTGTACGGACAATGCTGCGATGATTGCGACTGTGGGCAGTGTGATGTATCGATTAGGAAAGCGATCTGGAATGGATTTGAATGCAAACCCAGGATTGGATATTGAGAAGCCTTTTAACTGACTTTGTGCAGTTGAAGGGCTTTTTTTGTTGTGGTTGCTTGATAGGCAAGGGCTTACAAGGTGGGAACATGTTATCCACACTCCTGTGGATTAAATGTGGATAGTTACCCGAATATCCACTAAAATAAACCTCCAAAATGTGAATAAAAAATGTGGATAACTTTGTGCATTTTTGTGGATAGTGTGGATAGTTATCTTGGAAACTTATAAAACAAGGGTGGATATGTGTATAAACCTGTGGGTAAGTGGTGCTAGTCGACAAGCTTCAGCAGAATACCTTTTTTGTTCGACAAAATGTGCGTTCCCGGATGGGGAGAGTGTTGGTAACTTCGGATTGAAGGTGGATGTGGAGTGTTCTATCGGATGGAAGGGTGGCATTGTGAGTGGCTTCGGTCGTATAGGAGGGCTCTATTAGACTGAAGGGTAGCTTTGTGGGTAGCTTCGGTAGTATAGAGGGCTTCTATTGGACGGAAGGGTAGCTTTTGGTGTTGCTTCGGTAGTATAGAGGGCTTCTATTGGACGGAAGGGTAGCTTTGTGGGTAGCTTCGGTAGTATAGAGGGGTTCTATTAGACGGAAGGGTAACTTGGCAGGGAGCTTCGGTCGTATAGACCGCCTCTATAAGACTCTTTTGGTGCTCAGCAAGTCGCTTCGGGCAAATAGAAAACTTCAAAGCTACCTGACTTTTAATTGGGTGGCTGGAATAACTTTTATCAACGCCCGAAACGGATGCAACTGATCTAAAAAGGTAACAGAGAGGCTGTATCAGTGACCGAACTGGCATCGATGAACCAAGAACGGTAACAGAGGAGCCTTCTCAGTGACCAAACCGGCTCTGTTTACCCAAGTTTGGTAATAGAAATCAAATTAATTTTGCAAAAATCGTTAATAACCCCATTGACTTCTCCCTCTCTAACTTATATAGTTAGTTACATAACTAATGAACCAAATAACACAATAACTAAAACACCAGTCAACCCAAAGAAGGTGAAATCAAATCATGGAAATCAACCTTAAGAGTGACATCCCCATTTTCCAGCAGGTGGCCGAACTGATCGAGAGCGGCATCTTAGAAGGCAGCATGCAGGAGGGAGAGCGGGTGCCGTCTACTAACGAATTTGCGAAGTATTATCAGATCAATCCAGCAACAGCAGCGAAGGGAATCAATCAGTTGGTCGATCAGGAAATCCTATTTAAGAAAAGGGGAGTAGGAATGTTTGTGGCAGAGGGAGCAAAGCAAATCATCCTTACAAAAAGAAAAGCGGCATTTTTTAAAGACTATATCGTTCCGTTAAAAAAGGAAGCAAGCAAGCTTGGTATAACAGAAGAGGAATTAGCGACATTGATCGGCAAGGGGGAAGAGCAATGAAAATAGAGGTAAAGAATGTATCCAAAATCTACGGAAACAAAAAAGCTGTGGATAACATGTCACTAACGCTTGAGGAAAACAAAATCTATGGCCTGCTCGGACGAAACGGTGCAGGTAAAACGACACTAATGCAAATGCTAGCAGGTCATGCGCTTCCTTCATCAGGAGAAATCCTCATCAACGGTCAGAATCCATTTAACAATAGAGGCATAACCAAAGATATCTGCCTTGTGAACGAAAGTAACAACTTCATCAAACGTCTTAAAATCAAAGATATTTTAAAAGTGGCTTCGCTTTTTTACCCGAACTGGTCATGGGAGACTGCAAATGCACTGCTCACAACCTTCAATCTAAATCCGACTCTCAAAACGAAAGGCTTATCAAAAGGGATGGAATCCTCGCTTGGGATTATCATTGGGCTTGCCAGCAGAGCGAAAATCACCATTCTGGATGAACCGTATATCGGACTTGATGCAGCGGCCAGGTTTAAATTTTATGAGGTGCTCTTAGAAGAATACGAAGAGTTTCCGAGAACGATTATTTTATCCACACATCTGATTGATGAAGTGAGTAACTTGTTTGAAGAAGTTGTGCTGATGAGAAGTGGGCAGCTTGTTTTCCACAAGTCCACAGAGGAGCTACTTGATTCAAGTATCACGATATCAGGGAAAAAGGAAGCGGTGGATGAGTTCTCACAAGGCAAGCGCGTGTTGCATGAATCGATCCTAGCAGGAAGAAAAACGGTAACATTATACGGCGAAGGATTAACAGTTGAAGAGGCGACCCAGCACAACTTGGATGCAGACCGGAGCTCCATTCAGCAACTAATGGTGTATATGACAGAGGAAGAGTTAAAGGGAGGGAAGCAATATGCTTAAGGATATGAAAGCAGTACTCTATTACTTGGCTGTGGATATGCGGTTTTCGTTCATGGTGTTTTGGTCCATTCTGTTGCTCAGTTTGACTGCCATGTTCCTTATTGTCCTTTCCTTTGACACGACGATGGTTGTTTCCACAAGCATGGCCATTTATATTTTCTGCGGCATCACGGGTTTTTTGACAACCAAGGAGACGTTCCCTTATTGCATTAAGTTTGGTGCGACAAGGAACCAATACTTGCTCAGTGTTTTGATCTATTGTAGCGTCGTGGCAGTGGTGTTTTCCACCATCCATGTCATCGTTAAGAGCATTTTCGATGGGCTTGTAGGCATGGCAGCAAGCGGGAGCTTCCTCACTTACCATACGGTTGAGATGACGACTTTGGCAAATACATGGTATAACCAGCTGTTTGTAGATCTGGTCATCTGTTTCCTTCTTTTATCACTTGGCTTTTTGCTTGGCACCATCTTTTACCGCCTTGGTTTAATTGGGGGATTTGGAACATTAGCGCTGCTTGCAATTGCTTTTCTCCTGCCCACTACAAGGGATTTCTTGTTGGATGCCTTGGTGGATATGGATGGATGGAAAATAGGCCTGAACTTTGTCCTGTTGTTGGCTATTGCACTATTCGCTTACCTGCCGAACTGGGGAATGCTGAGGAAAGCATCCACTTTGTCCAGTGCGACGAGATAGAAATATAACAAAACCGCACAGTCCAGTCTGTGCGGTTTTTGCTAGTTACGCTGTTTTTTCTTTTGGAAAAATAAATAGTAAATTCCAAGACCCAACCCTGCAAGGTTGATAGCCAGCATGACGAAATAATACGCTTCGATCGGGCCGGTGAAGATATAGTAAAAGTATCTGATGGTGTTAATAATAATGACCATTAATAATACAATCGAAAAAAATCTATTCATCCATATCCCCCTAAAATATTTAAACAAGCTCTTCCCATTCCTCCATCAAGGCAAAAAGCCTTTCCTGAAACGCTTCATTCGCAGTGTTCAGCTCCAGCACCTTCTCGTGATCTTGATAAACTTCAGGCAAGCAAAGCTCGCTTTCGTTATGCTCGATTTTCTGCTCAAGCTCTTCCATTTCTTTTTCAATTTCTTCCACACGGCGTTTGCGCTGGCGTTCCAGGCGCTTTGCTTCTTTTTCCTGTTCGTAACTCATTTTCTCAGGTGCGTCACTGGTTGCAGTTGAAGTGACCTTTGAACCTTTGGAACTCGCAGTCTCTGCTTCCAATCGCTCAAGCTCCAACGCTTCTTCTTTTTTCTCGACATAATAGTCGTAGTCCCCAAGGTACTCTGTAGCCCCTACCGTGCTCAGCTCATACACCTTCGTCGCCAGTCTATTAATAAAATAACGGTCATGCGAAACAAACAGAATCGTTCCGGGATAATCAATCAGAGCATTCTCGAGGATTTCTTTGCTATCTAGGTCCAAGTGGTTAGTAGGCTCATCCAAAATCAGCACGTTTGAGCGCTCCATCATCAGCTTGGAAAGGGCAAGCCGCGCTTTTTCGCCACCACTCAACGTGGATACAGGCTTCAGCACGTCATCGCCGGAAAATAGGAAGTTTCCTAGAACGGTCCGGATTTCTTTCTCCATTTTTTGAGGATATTCATCCCAAAGCTCCGCTAGAACGGTTTTGTTGGAAGTAAGGTCTGCCTGCTGCTGGTCGTAATAGCTGATCGACACATTGGCGCCAAAGGAAAAGCTGCCTTCAAGCGGCTTTAATTTTCCTACAAGCGTCTTTAATAAGGTAGACTTCCCAATCCCATTTGGGCCAACAAGTGCGACACTGTCGCCGCGGCTCATGGAAAAGTCGACATGGCGGAAGACAGGATTTGTATCATAGGAAACAGATAAATCTTTCGCCTTAAGGACATCGTTCCCGCTTTGACGGTCGATATCGAACATGATGGATGCAGACTTTTCGTCGCCTTTAGGACGGTCCATCACTTCCATCTTTTCGAGTTGCCTGCGACGGCTTTGGGCGCGTTTGGTAGTTGAGGCACGTGCCAGGTTCTTTGCTACAAAATCTTGCAGTTTGGCAATCTCGTCTTGCTGCTTCTCAAACATTTTCATCTCGCGCTCATACTGCTCGGCCTTCTGCTCTAGATACTTGCTGTAGTTTCCGATGAACTTAGCGGATTGCTTACGCGAAATCTCATAAACAATGTTGACGACCTTGTCCAAGAAATAGCGGTCATGGGAAACAATCAGCAGGGCACCAGGGTAGCCTTGGAGGTAGTTTTCCAGCCAGGAAAGGGTGTCGATGTCCAAGTGGTTGGTCGGCTCATCCAGAATGAGCAGGTCCGGCTTGGTCAAAAGTAGTTTCGCTAAGGCTAAACGTGTCCGTTGTCCGCCACTGAGCGTTTCAATTGGTGTTTCGTAATCGTACTCGGAAAAGCGGAGGCCGTGCAGGACGGAGCGGATATCTGCTTCATATTGAAAGCCGCCTTTTTGTTTGAAGGCTTCTTGCACTTCGTCATATTCTTTGAGAATGCGGGCGTATTGCGTCTCATCTTCAAAATAAGCGGGATCTCCCATTTTCGCTTCAAGGGTGCGCATTTGTGTTTCGAGTTCGCGCAGGCCGGTGAATACGGTCAACATCTCGTCCCAGATCGAGCGCTCAGTCTGTAAACCTGTGTCTTGAGCGAGATAGCCGATCGACACGCCTTTAGGTTTAATCAGGTCTCCTGAATCAAAGGAAAGCTGATTGGATATGATTTTTAATAGAGTGGATTTCCCTGCCCCGTTGCGTCCGACTAGGGCAATTCGATCTTTGGATTGTACTTCTAGTTTTATATTCGATAAAATAAGGTCAGCGCCGAAATATTTGGTCAGCTGATTTACCTGTAAAATAATCATCATCTTCACCTCGTGTAATTCTAGGTTAAGTGTATCTTTCTTTGGGGTTTACATCAAGATTTTGGGTATCTTGCTTTTGGTCGAGGGCTGGTTTTGGCCGAATCGCCCGTAAATCGGGATTATCGCCCGTAAATTTTTATTTTCGCCCGATTCCGGACAGGGCACAAAGGCAGGGTAAAATAGTATAGACATAGAAATGTAATCGTTTTCGTTCCATGTTAAAATAGAAAAGCAAACAGGTTCGACAAATGGGGGAGTAAAATGAATAACGAACAAATGAAAATTCCACAGGCAACGGCAAAGCGCCTGCCGTTATATTATCGTTTCATCCAGAATTTGCATTCGTCTGGCAAGCAGCGCGTGTCATCTGCGGAGCTTAGTGAAGCGGTAAAGGTAGACAGTGCCACGATCCGCCGGGACTTCAGTTACTTTGGTGCGTTGGGGAAAAAGGGATATGGATATAATGTTCAATATTTGTTAACTTTTTTCAGGAAAACGCTCGACCAAGACGAATTGACATATGTTACTCTAATAGGTGTAGGTAATTTAGGAACCGCCTTCCTACATTATAATTTTATGAAAAACAATAATACGAAAATAGTGATGGCCTTTGATGTGGACGAGTCCAAGATCGGCTCGGAAATCGGAGGAGTCCCTGTTTATCATTTAGACGATATTGAAGAGCAAATGCCAGAGAATGTTACGGTAGCCATCTTGACGGTTCCGGCTCCGGTAGCGCAGCCAATAGCGGATAGACTTGTAGAAAAGGGCGTAAAGGGCATACTGAACTTTACACCGGCCCGTATCAATGTTCCGGAAGAGATACGCATCCATCACATTGATTTAGCGGTGGAACTGCAGTCATTGGTATATTTTCTCAAGCACTATCCAAGCGAGTAAAAAAGATGTAGAATAAGAATATTTCGAGGAGGTGTCAAATATGGGTTCATTAGGAATGGGAAGCCTCTTACTTATTGTATTTGTAGCACTACTTATTTTCGGTCCAAGCAAGTTGCCTCAACTTGGGAAAGCAGCAGGTAACACGTTGCGCGAATTCAAAAACGCAACTAAAGGATTGGCCGATGACGACGACGCTAAAGAGAAAAAAGAAGAAACGAAGTAATGTAAGGATGAACATATATGCTAGATAGAGAAATGTCGGTGTATGACCATATAGGCGAGCTCCGAAAAAGAATCATCATCACAGCATCCTTCTTTTTCGTTTCGGCAATCGGCGGCTTCTTCTTGGCCGAACCGATCATTGTCTATTTACAGCAAACAGATGAAGCGAAAGAGCTGACGATGAACGCCTTTCGTATGACAGACCCCATCAAGATCTTTATGCAATTCGCCTTTCTAATTGCATTTATCATCACGTTCCCCGTCACCCTCTATCAGCTTTGGGCCTTCATCAGCCCGGGCTTGTTAGAAAAAGAACGGAGAGTAACGTTAAGCTATATACCAATTTCCATTTTCCTATTTTTAAGCGGACTAGCTTTCTCTTACTTCATTTTATTCCCGTTTGTCGTGGATTTCATGGGTAGACTAGCAGACCGATTGGAAATAAACCAGGTAATCGGAATCAACGAATACTTTCAATTCTTATTTCAGCTGACCCTACCGTTTGGGTTGCTATTTCAAATGCCAGTAATTGTGATGTTCTTAACAAGGCTGGGCCTAATTACACCAGACATGTTGGTGCAAATCCGTAAGTTCGCTTACTTTGCGCTGCTTGTAGTTGGTGGAATGATAACACCGCCAGAACTGATCTCACATTTGATGGTAACCGTCCCGCTGTTCATTCTATATGAAATCAGCATTGTGATTTCCCGCGTTTCTTATAGAAAAGCGCAGAAAGCGGCAGCGTTGATGGAGCAGGAAGAGAAGATGAATAATTAGATTAGATGACGCAGGCTCGTCCCTTTTTGAGAAGGGGGCGGGCTTGTTTTTGGATTGGAGGGGGCTGCGGCCGCGGAGGTAATTTTTTTTTGGGGCGTCGGGACAGGTGGCACGGGAGCGATGGACCGGATGGATCTGGTGGACTGGATCAGTGGGTCAAAGGGACAGATGACGGTGCAAATCGTGCAAAATGTCCGAAGATTTTCGAAAGTTGACCGAAGTTTCCCAAAATGTGACCAAAGATTTGGCGAAGTTGACCGAAGTTTTTCCGAATTTGTCCGAACGAAATTTTGAGGTGTCCCAAGGTCGTCCAGAGTTGACCAAACACCGACTTCAAATGTCCGAACATCCTGCTAAGAAACAAGGAAATTGTCCGAACACCTGAGCGAATTGACCGAACCCTCCCAGACACCCACCAAAACGAGTATTTCCCCCTGTTTTTGTTCAAAATAGGTAACATTTCAAAACATCCTCGCTCCAACCCCAAAAGAACAACCCTAATTACCCAAAAACACTTCTAGTAAGACTAACCCAAAACATCCCCCAGTAAGAGCTAACCCCAAGTTGATTGCAGTGAAAGGCGCGCAGACGCCCGCGGGAAGAAGGGACAAGTGAGACCCCACAGGCGCAAGCCGAGGAGGCTCACGGACCGCCCGCAGGCAAGCGAAGCGCCTGAAACGGAAATCAACTGGATCCACAGACTCCCCCTAAACAAAAAGACCCGCACCCTTCAACAGGTACGAGTCTCCAATCACTTTTTCTTCTGTTGTATCTCTTTTATCTTCTGATGCAGCAGATAAGACCGAATGGCGACGCCAAAGTCAAAGGTGGCAATAAGCATCAGCAGGATGGTGTGCCAGTGCCAGATGGTATCCCTCACAGAAACAATCGCCAGGTACAAGAACAAGCTGCCCATGATCGCATAGAAGAAAACCATTCTTAATGGTGTTATTTTCATGTGCAAATCCTCCAGGTAAGTTCAGCTCTAGCGGAGAGCTGTTTAAAAGAACGAAATGAAATTCGGTAAGTTCTGTTGCATTTCTTCCATTTGACGCATCATTTCTTCAATATCATCGCGGAACACATATTGCACGATGACCACAAACGAGTTCATGGCAACGTGGGCGATAATCGGAACGATGATGCGGTTTGTTTTTACATATAGGAAAGCGAAAATGCCCCCCATGACAAAGTATATCAGCAGATGCTCGAAATCTTGATGGACCACCGCAAAAAGCAGGGAACTAACCGTCAGCGCGATGGCAAAGTTAAACTTCTTATAGATGGAACCGAAAATGATCTTACGGAAAATAATTTCCTCTAATATCGGTCCAGCGACTGCAACGGCAAAAATCATGACAGGGAATGCGGAGACAAACCCCATGATTTGTTGGGTGTTCTCAGATCCCGGCTGGATGCCGAAAAGTTGCATTTGAATTTGTGCGGCAAGCGCCTGACCGATCAGAGCGAGTGGAAAGCCGACAACCGACCAGAGTACTGTTTTTGGGATGGAAGCCGTTTCGCCTCGGAAGTCCCCTTTGGTCCATTCGTTGCGGAGTATCCAGGCAACAATGGCCAATCCAATCGTAAAACTGATAAATGCCCAGACACCGATGAGATAAGGCTCTCTGGTGGCACGCTCCATGCCATCCCCGACGCCAAGCCAGATCAACAGCGGGTAACCAAGCAATCCGGACAGCTGCATCAGGACATATGTAATAATGACCAACCAATAGTTTTTTGTCATAATAAGCTCCTCTTTTTCAAGGCTATTTTCGTAATAGTTGTTGTTTTATCGTATGAATAAAGCGCTCGTTATACTCCATACTGTCGTGCTCTTTTCTTCCGAAATCAGAAAAGATTACACAGAAAAATAGAGTAGATAAGCGGTAAAAAGTCCAATTGCCGACTTTTTACTAGGTATAGCAACTACCTTTGTGAAAAGAGCCTTATGCATTATTCACTTTTCGTATTGTACCATATAATCTATATGTCCTTGTAACGATAAGGTTTCCCTGAATGTGGCGATTTTACGAAAACAATCTCAATTCGACACGTTTAAACAGGAAAGCACATGAGGATAATGAAAAGGGTTGCAAGTCTAAAATTTTTTAGATAAAGATACTTGCAAAACAGAAGCAGATTCATTATTATAATAATTGTGTTAGCACTCAAGTGTTAAGAGTGCTAATAAAAAATAATCCATTACATATGAAACCAAGGAGGTTGTTTTCATGTTAAAGCCATTAGGCGATCGCATTGTAATTGAACTTGTTCAATCAGAGGAAAAAACGGCAAGTGGTATCGTATTACCGGACTCTGCGAAAGAAAAACCTCAAGAAGGTAAAGTAGTAGCAGTAGGATCTGGTCGCGTACTAGAAAGCGGAGAGCGTGTAGCGCTTGAAGTTGCAGAAGGCGACAGCGTAATTTTCTCTAAATACGCAGGAACTGAAGTGAAATTCGAAGGAAGAGAACTTCTTATCCTAAAAGAAACAGACGTACTTGCAGTAGTAAGCAAATAATCAACTAGCGGCCAGAGAGTAGCCGCATTACTTATAATTTTTAAATTTCCTAAGGAGGTCTATCTATCATGGCAAAAGAAATTAAGTTCAGTGAAGAAGCCCGTCGCTCCATGCTTCGCGGTGTAGACAAACTAGCTGATGCAGTGAAAGTAACATTAGGACCAAAAGGACGTAACGTAGTACTTGAAAAGAAATTCGGTTCTCCACTAATCACAAACGACGGTGTAACAATCGCGAAAGAAATCGAATTAGAAGATGCATTTGAAAACATGGGTGCGAAACTTGTAGCAGAAGTTGCAAGCAAAACAAACGACGTTGCCGGTGACGGTACAACTACTGCAACAGTTCTTGCGCAAGCAATGATCCGCGAAGGATTAAAGAACGTTACAGCTGGTGCAAACCCAATGGGTATTCGTAAAGGTATTGAAAAAGCGGTTGCTGTAGCAATCGAAGAATTAAAAACAATCTCTAAACCAATCGAAGGCAAAGCTTCTATCGCACAAGTTGCAGCAATCTCTGCAGCAGACGAAGAAGTAGGTCAATTGATTGCAGAAGCAATGGAGCGCGTTGGTAACGACGGTGTTATTACGCTTGAAGAGTCCAAAGGCTTCACTACAGAACTTGAAGTAGTAGAAGGTATGCAATTCGACCGTGGATATGCATCTCCATACATGGTAACTGACTCTGATAAAATGGAAGCTGTTCTTGAAAACCCTTATGTGTTAATCACAGATAAGAAAATCACGAACATCCAAGAAATCCTTCCAGTTCTTGAGCAAGTAGTACAACAAGGCAAGCCGTTGTTACTGATTGCAGAAGACGTAGAAGGCGAAGCATTGGCTACATTAGTAGTGAACAAATTACGTGGAACATTCAATGCAGTAGCAGTTAAAGCTCCTGGATTCGGTGACCGTCGTAAAGCAATGCTTCAAGACATCGCAGTACTAACTGGCGGAGAAGTAATCACAGAAGAATTAGGTCTTGACCTAAAAACTGCGAACATCAGCCAATTAGGACGCGCTGACAAAATCGTTGTAACTAAAGAAAACACGACTGTTGTAAACGGACACGGCAACACGGAAGAGATCCAAGCTCGTGTTGGCCAAATCCGTGCACAATTAGAAGATACAACTTCTGAATTCGACCGTGAAAAATTACAAGAACGCCTAGCTAAAATCGCTGGTGGCGTAGCTGTAATCAAAGTTGGAGCGGCGACAGAAACAGAACTAAAAGAGCGCAAACTTCGCATTGAAGATGCTCTAAACTCCACACGTGCTGCAGTTGAAGAAGGAATCGTAGCCGGTGGTGGTACGGCTCTTGTAAACATCTACAACAAAGTAGCGGCAATCCAAGCGGAAGGCGACGAAGCAACAGGTATTAAAATCGTTCTTCGCGCAATCGAAGAGCCTGTACGCCAAATCGCGCACAACGCTGGTCTAGAAGGATCTGTCATCGTAGAACGCCTGAAAAAAGAAGAAATCGGCATCGGATTCAACGCAGCAACTGGCGAGTGGGTAAACATGCTTGAAGTTGGTATCGTAGATCCGACTAAAGTAACTCGCTATGCACTTCAAAACGCAGCAAGCGTATCTGCGATGTTCCTAACTACTGAAGCAGTAGTAGCAGACATCCCAGAAGAAAACGCTGGCGGCGGCATGCCTGACATGGGCGGCATGGGTGGAATGGGCGGAATGATGTAATCTGTCCTTCAAACTCTTGATTTAGAAGGATTTGATAGTAAGGTGAGAGTGAAATGCTAACATTTTGTTAACATAGAGGTAATTTAACGGAGGCTTCTCATAAGTTCAATGAACTTGTGGGAGGCTTCTTTTTATTTCCTAATTTACGTTGTGCATATAAAAGTGAAGCAATTGCCCTGTTTTGTCTAGTGGTTAGGATAGTTGCTTCTTGATCTAACATAAACTGAATTTTGTCAAATTATTATATTTACATTTTGACGAAAAAACATAGGTATTGTAAAAAAATTCAAAATTTGAAGTAATAGTTTTAAGCTGTTAAAGAAAGTACATAAAACTCATTAAATTAGGAAGGGGATTTTAAATGACTATTGATTGGACAACCGTTATTACCCACCTATTTACACTTATACTCGGAGCAACAGGGGGTTATGTTTTTAAGTCAATAAGGATAACTCGAAAAAACATTAATAAAACAAAAGGAAAAAATAGTCCTATTCTTAATAACAAAGGTGATGTAAAGGGTCATTTCGGTGATGGAAGATGACAGGAAGTAAAAATACTACAAAAGGTGATAATAGTCCAGTTTATAACAATAATGGTAATGTATACAACTCAAACGTTATACATATGAGAAGTGACTTTATTAATCCCTATAACCTTAAAATGGTAATAAACTTTCTGGAATTAGAGCTTGAAAATGATATAGAGCCTAATCCAGGTGTTGAGGATGATGTTGGATTAAATAGGATAAACATTGTAGCCAAAAATACTATTAATAATTTAGAAGAAGAAGGATCTAATGATTACAACAAAGTCATAATTGAAAGCAGTATTTATTTTAAAACTATTAAAGATATACTTGCTGACCCTCGTAATAAAAAATTAAAGAAATCATACAATAATATAAAGAAGACCATCAATAGAAAAATCCCAGAAATTAAAAGAGAAAAGGAATATTTTTGCGAAGTAATTAATGATATTATTGATAGATTTTTAAACTCAAATGATATAGAGATCCTAGAGAATGAGGAAATGGTTAGTGTTGTAATACATTTTATGTATTATATATGTCACATTGGAGAGAACGGTGATACCAATGCTGAAACCGGATAAATTTACAGAGTTAAATAGAAGTTTAATTTATGTAGTTGCAATATTAATAAAGCTATTCAAAGAAAATGATTACAAGTGTAGCTACGGAAAGCTTTATAATGAATTGGAAAAACAAATTGGTGATGATGCGTTATATTTCTTTTTACCGGCAATTGATTTTTTATTTTTACTTGGTAAAGTTGACTACGATATCGATTCTGACTTCTTGGAGATGGAAATATGAAATTATCAAGGTTGTATAGCGATGATTCAAGGTTTAAAGATATAGAATTTAAAAATGGATTGAATATCATATTTGGTTATGTTCATGATAAAAATGTTAATGATCCCCACAATCTTGGGAAAAGTGCTCTTGTACAGCTGATAGATTTCATGCTGCTTAAGGAAGTGAAAAAAGGAAACTATTTTTACAACAAGAAAAAGGTTTTTAAGAATCATACATTTTATCTTGAATTAAAACTAAATAAAGGTGACTATTTAACAATTAGAAGATCTTTTAGTAACGTAACAAGAGTAGATATCAAAATAATCAATTATTCTACAAAACTGTTGGATTGTGCAGAATGGGATTATACAAATTTAGTTCTAAATACTACGAGTGAAAATGTGATTCCGGCTACAGCAATTTTAAATGAAAAGTTGAACTTTGATATATTAGGAGATTATGATTATCGTAAGCTAGTAGGTTATTTTATTAGAACTCAAAACGACTATAGTGATGTTTTCCAATTAAAGAAGTTCTCAAGCTCTACAGATCAAGTATGGAAACCTTTTGTATATGAATTATTAGGGTTTGATAGTATTCTTCTTTTTAAAAAATATGAACTAAATAGTGAAATTGATGCTTTAAAAACAAAAATAAAAAATATGGAAGACTATTATAGTGCTTCAGATATAGATAGAATTAACGGCCAAATTGATATTCTGAATAGAGAAAAAGAAATATTGGAACAGGATCTTGACTCCTTTAACTTCTATTTAAATGAAAAACAAATTAGTAAAGTATTAATTAATGAGATTGAAAACAAATCGATTTCCTTACAAAACAAAGCATATAATTTACGGGCTGACATTGACCTTATTGAAAATTCTTTAGCGACGAAAGAGTTTCTTGACTTTGACTACATAAAAGAGCTTTTTGAAGAAGTCGAAATTTACTTTAGTGATCAACTTGAAAAATCATATGAAGATTTAATTAGTTTTAACAAGTCTTTACTAGAAGATAGAAGGGTTCATTTATCAAAGCTTCTTATTGACAAACAAGCAGAGCTTAAAGTTGTCGATGAAATGCTAAAAGACTTAGGAAAACAACGGTCAGACATCTTAAATGTGTTACAAGATAGTGATGTTATAAATAAATACAAAAATTTGAGAGCAAATTTAATTGAAAAGGAAAAGAGCATTCAGAGTCTTGAGACCCAAAAAGATATAATTTCACAAACAAGAACAGATATCAAAGAGTTAAATGAAAAAAAGAAGGAACTGGAAAAAATAAATCAAACAATAGATACGAAAATAGAAAGTGGAAATCAGGTTCTAAATGATATAAGGTATCTATTTAAGACTTACTTTGAAGCTATAACAAGTAAGAATGGAATAATTGATATTTCAACTAATACAACTTCAAATGTCGAGTTTAATGCGGGTATTATAACAGATGGTGGAGCTTTGACCCATGAAGATGAAGGTTTTTCATATCGAAAAATGCTGTGTATGTGTTTTGATTTAGCTATATTAAGCTATTATTCTAATAAAAGTTTCTTTAAATTTTTATATCATGATGGACCTTTTGAGGCATTACATGAAAATCGCAAATGGTCTTATCTTGAATTTATTGAAGAATATTGTAATGAAAATGATGTGCAGTATATCATAAATTTAATTGATTCAGATGTCTCTAAAGATAAATTAAATAGAAGAGATATTGTATGTGAGCTTGAGCAAACTGAAGATGGATCAGGTGCGTTATTTGGTTTCAAGTATTAGAAAGGTAAGGAATAAAGTAAAATGTATTATGAAAGGATATAGTTCATTGATTAAATATATAACGAAATATAACCAAGATGATGTACCAACCTTATTTGGTCAGATAATTTTAGATATTGAGTTAATAGAAGACCCTCCGTTTTACATAATAGTTACCGATGATAATCAAAGTTGCTTTTTAGGATATATAGAAGTGTTTGCAGAATTTATATCATGTAGAGTGGTTTCAAGAGTCTTTGAATTGAATCAAGTTTTAAAGAATCCAGATAATTATATCTTGGAACACGAAAAAGAAATTAAAGAAATTAGAGTAGGCGATTTTAAAAGTATTGAATTGAATATCAGGAGTTTAAAAGAGGCTCTCGAAGTCTCTAGTATTATAGTCTCAAATAAAAACAGTTTTTTATTTAGGGGCCAAGCAAATAAAGAATGGACGATTGAGAGTAGTTTATTTAGAAAAGGATACAATCAAAGTAAGGAACCGCAATTATATTCTGAGATTAGGCGTATAAATCATGATCAATTTAGTTCTAATGATTTTAATCAACTAACCAGTGATATGCAACATTATGGGATTCCTACTAGGCTTGTGGATTGGACTAGCAATATTTTTAATGCAATCTATTTCGCCTGTGTAAGTGGTATGGAAGATTTAAGTAAAGATGGAGCTGTTTTCTTAATGGATTGTCCGGAGATATTAAATGTGGATTCGGAAACTTATAAGGATATTCAATCTTTTTTAGAATACAGATATGGTTACAAAGATGATGTAGAAGCAATATTCCCTATTCTTTCCAAAGTATATGAGTCCGATAAAAAGTATAAATTCATAGAAATTAGGCTTTCTAACGAGAGAATAAAACGCCAAAATGGTTACTTCTCCCTATGTTTTGAAGCTAGTGAAGATGAAGCCAACGGTTTTTTAAAGTATATGTTTAATGAATATCTAAAAAGAAATAATAGTAATGTTCCAGACCAACATCTAGATAAAGTTGTCGATCTAATAAGGATACCTCTTGATAATTCCATTAGAGATCCTATTTGTCACCGGGTTGAAGAGTATAATTCTATAGCTTCTGAGCATCCAATAGACTTGGAGGGGTTAAAGGAGGCTTTAGATAGATTCAGTAGTATTAAACCTTTTACTCATATAATGAATGATATTCAAAAGCATGATCAGCATATAAAAATAATTATTCCTTCTACATATAAGAAAGATATTACTATTGAGTTAGATAAAGTTGGGATTAATAGTAGTACCATATATCCAGATCTAGAAGGTATGACTAAGTATATCAAGGAAAAGTATTCTAATTAAGGTGGAGGAATTAGAATGGAATACAAAGAAGCTCGATTAAGAAATCTGAAAATAAAATTATATAAAGTATCACTTTCTAAAGGTAAGGTATTAGAACACTCTCATAGTATAGAAGCTATTAATAAAAAATTATTTTTCAAAAAATCTGATATAAAAGACCATATTGAATCTTTTTTTAACTCTAGTAATGAAAAATACTTAATAAAACCAGAAATAAAAAAAGAGTTTGATAATTATTTTGAGAAGTATGATCAATATTCATCAGAACAAGAAGAACTTAAGATGATATTAAAAACTAATTATGAATATATAAGAGACATTTATATAAATTTAAAACCAACTGAAGAGGCCAATGAAAAAATTCAGAAAACAAAAGAAATAGCTGCTAAGTTGCATTGGGTATATTTACCTATATATCCTGAGCAAACCATAATAAATTCAGGGATTATTCCCGAAGAAAATACTGAAGAATATTATGAGCACTTTCATACTATTGAAGATTTGTACAGAGTAATATATGAAAATGCTGAAATCGAATGGAATAGTATAGAAGGGGATATTAACTTGAATTCCCCATTGAAAATGAGGGTTTTCTCTTCTAGATGGGGGCATTATGATACCTATTCTGTAAAAAGAACTATGAAAGGGTGGAATTTCAAGCATTTATCATATGATGTCGATTGTTCCAAAGATGGAACAATAAATAGTACAAAGGAAGACGGACTTTATAATATATTAGCCCATGATTCAATTCAATATCCTTATGATGGGGTTAGGTATGCACTAAGAACTTTGTGGAAAATTGCGGACTCTACTAGCATGTCTTCTAAGGAATTAGAAATTAAGCTACAAGATATAGCAGATTGGATTAATGCTGTAGAGAAAGCAACAAAAAGTAATCAGCCTAATTGGGTAGGATATTATTAAAGTCACTCATGAAAAAATGCTAACATCTTGATAACGTCATCCCATAAAAAGCAGGTGCTAAACCCCTTAATAGTAAAGGTTTTTTAGTGTGAAAATGTAAATAGGAAGAGGCTTTCATTAGTTGACTAAACAATAGAAAGCCTCTTTGTTAATGTTCGGAACAATGACCATGAAAGCTTTGTCTCTATTATGAAACCACCTCTCATCCCTCAAACCCTACCAAGAACACCCCGGATACCCATATATATCCTGCACTGTAAACACATCATACTGCTTCAAAGCAAACTGTGCATGGTACAAGTATTCCATCACCAATAGCTTCCCACCAGAGATCCCACATAAAACCCCCGAAGCCCCTGTCCCATCTACAAACGAGATCCCAATAGGCTGATTCATTAAGTACGGTATTTTTTGTTGCCAAGGCATAGCTGACACTCCTCTCCCTCTAGTGTATAACCCATATAGCCGTAAAGTGCCTGTATGAATGTTGTGGGCTGAACATGTGTACAGCACCGTGCATAGGTTAGATGTAACAATTAAATGTGTGCAGGGGAGGCTAATATGAATAGGTATTATTACAATTCCAACTGGAGGATTACTGGTGTGGTGGCTTCGGCAACTGGGGATGTAAATGGCGATTTGATCCCTGATAGTGTGTTTGTGACAGGTTATAGAGAATCAGAGGGTTACATCATACAGAATATGGTGCTTGGTATCCGGGATGGAGCAACAGGTGTCTCGGTTAGTATTCCTCTGAAGGAAAATATGGGGTATGATCCGATGCTGTTTTTGGGTGATTTTACGGGAGACGGGGTCAATGATATTTTCATTACCTTCCCTACAGGTGGCAGCGGTGGAACGACCAATACCTATATTTATTCTTTTGTTAACAACGAACCACGTTTGTTGTTTGACTCGGATGCATTTAACCAAGCGTATCAATATAAGGTAACGTATAAGGACAAATATAAGGTGGAAGTAGTTAGTGAAAGAAATAATGCTAAGTATCTTATCGATCTTTCCCTAAGGGACCCTGAGTATTTAAATGGAATTTATGATGCCAATGGCAAATTGAAGGCGCCTTTCAGTGGGTGGGTGGATCCCATAAGCGGAATATACCCAGTTGATTTTGGATTTGATGGTGTATTTTATTTACTTGCCTATCAACAGATTGCCGGAAGCTACCATGCAGATACGGTCGGTACGATGCAGAATAGACTTAAGTGGAATGGTTATATGTTTGTGCTGGACTATCAGGATTTGGCGATCTATGGGGCTGATAACAGTTGAAAAACATGATTTATCATAGAGGAGCGGGGCGGTTCTAGCGCTCAGCAGGAAGTATGAGAACCGTCCTTCTACTTCCTGGGAGTGACAAACGGGCTTCCTTTTGGGATTAGGGTTTTGGAGTAAGGAATTAATCTCCGCTACTTTTTAAAGGCGAAATTTTATATAATTACTTGAAAAAGTACATTGAAGTAAGGTGATAAAATGATACATACATATTCAGGAGAAACCATCCATTTTGAGATAAAATACAAAAATCGCAAATCCATTGCCATTCATATGGACGTCTATGGAAATGTGGAAGTCCAGGCTCCTAAAGGTACACAGGATGAAAAAGTGATTCAATTGCTGGAGGAAAAGTGGGAACTGATTCAAGAAAAATCAAAAAAGATGAAGGACAGGCTGCTTGGGCAGCAGGAGAAGGAATACAGTCAGGAGGAGAGGGTTCTTTATTTAGGAAACACCTATCCTGTAAAGGTTTATCAAGATACTACTATTGAACAAGATTATGTCGTGTTTGATGAGAAACATATAAATGTATATGTGAAACAGGTGGAGGACGGAAGGATAAAACAAGCTTTAAAGAGATTTTATTACCAGCAATGCAAAGCTATAGTGGAGAAGAGTGTAAGATCCTATCAAAGTAACTTTAAAGTAAAACCACGGTCTATCCGTATATCTGATAGTAAGACTACATGGGGAACCTGTGATTCCCAATTACAGTTAACTTTCAATTGGAAGTTGGCCATGGCTCCAATGAAAGTAATCGATTATGTAGTAGTACACGAAATGTGCCATATGATTCATCTTAATCACGACCGCTCCTTCTGGCGGCTTGTAGGAAAAATATCGCCTGATTATAAAGAACAGGAAAATTGGTTGGCGCTGTCAAGTTGGAAGATGACTATTTAGGCAGGAGAGGCTTAGGGAAGGAGGACAGGTTTCATGGATCCAACAAAAATTCAAAAGGAAGCAGAAGGACCGTCCCCCTGCTTCCCATTTCTATATTACTACAGTAGTTTCATTTATGAAATATGAGGAAATGCTTATGGAAATATTTAAAAAATAATTTAAATTCCATATAATAGATATGTTGGGATATAATGTAGGGAGAATTAAATTTTAAATAATAAAATAATACTGCTTTAAGAACAAATAGATTAAAAAATAAAGTAAAGTGGGAGTTACCAGTGGAAGTTAAAGAAAAAATTGAAAAGTTTAGTCAGGAGTATGAGTTAAGTCAATTTACTTTTAGTAATTATTGTAGCACCGTTGCGAACATTTTAAAGTCATTATTAAAAAAGCATTCTCTCCAGTATCAAATTGTAGCAAGCCGTTTAAAAGATTTTTCATCAATAGAAAATAAATTGATAAAGGGCTCTTTACCTGAGGGTATAAGCACTATTTTTGATATAGATGATATAGCAGGTTGTCGTGTTATTTTTTATTTGGAAAGTGATATCCAGAAGTTTTCAAATTTGCTTTATGATGAGTTTATGGTTGAGAAGCATAACTTGAGATATTCAGAGGATGGGTATAACGCTTTACACTTAGTAGTAAAGCTTAATAAAAATAGGTTAGAATTGATGGAATATGCGGAGTTTAATGAATTAAAGTGTGAAATACAATTGACAACAGTTCTTTTTCACGCTTGGTCGGAAATGTCACATAATATTATATATAAGCTTCCCGATGGACTTTCAGAGTTTGATGAACAATCTGTTAATGCTCTTAAAAAACAATTCGGAGAGGTCATGAAAAATCAAATTAAGCCTGCTAGTTATACTTTTGAATTTATAAATGAGAGGTTTGAAAAACTAAAGCAAGGTAAACAGATTTTCGATGTAAATTTTTTGCAGAGCATCATGTTTGCATTATCACGTAATGAAGTTTATGAAAAAGTAAGTTTGCTTCATCAATTTATAATCGAATTTGGTGATAAGACGCCTGATGGTTTTAACTTAACAGAATTTATTCCTAAAATTATTCAAAAATCTAGAGAGCTTGAAACAACTGATGTTGAAACTGCATTAGGAAGCATGTATGGATTTGAACATTATCATGTTGTTGAGAAATGTCTAGATATATTAAATCAAATTAGATATCTCTATTTAGAAGACACTTTAGATATACTTTTGATATTATCTATCGATGATGGACCAAAAATTAGGGAAAAAGCCATTCAGGTTCTTATTAATCTATGTAAGTATAATTTAAAAGTTATTGATAAAGTTGGTTACTTTCCTCAAATGCAAATGGTATCCAAAATAAAAAAAGAGTTAGCTATAGCCATTGATTTTAATAAGTGGGTTGTTTTAAAAACAATTTTTTCAAATCTATTAAAGCTAGAATTTGATGACGTTTCATTTACTGATTATAAGGAAATTAGTATTCGGACAGGAACCATAGGATTAAATTCACATCTCCAAGAAATTAGAAAAGAAGTAATTGACCTATTGGAGTATATTTATCAAAATACTTTTGAAATTGAAATTAAGGTAGAGATAATAAAGATATTAATGGAAGTCACTAACTTACCTAGAAGAGTAGAGTATAATCAGCAAATCCACGAATTAGTAAGAGAAAATGCAAATGAAGTCATTAGCTGGCTATTGGACAATTTTGCTGGGTTTCAACTTTTGGAAATTAAGGCTATTGATGAAAATTCTTTTAGATTAAAACAATTAATACCTGAGTCTGAAGAAATAAAAAGATTAATTACTTTAATAGAAATGGACATTGAATATGAAGTTTTCAAAACTTTGGTCGGTAGTGATTTATCATATAGTAGAGACCTTGGATGGCGAGAGGCTGAAGATTTAAGACGGGCTGGCATAATTAAGTATCAGAATGAGATCAATAGTGAAAACTTCCCTTCTTGGGAAAAGAGAATAGTATCAATTGCTACTTGCTGTACCGGTACTAACTTATGGGAATTTGGAAATTTCCAAACCTTTTTATTTGGAATAGGAAAATTAAAGCCGTCATTGGCCAAAAATGTGATTATCAATAACGAAGAAAAGTTAGAGGTTTTCCTCCCTAACTTAATTGCAGGAATATTGTATTCTGATAAGGAAAATGTTGCTAAGGAATTTATAAAAGATTGGATAACACAAAATAAATATATAGAGCAATGTGCAGCAGTATTTAACTTAGTTGAAGAACATGATTTTGAATTGATGGAGCAAATCTTTCTTAAAGCTTCTAAAGAGACAAATATAAAGGCATTATTTAATTTACTTCATGCAATTATACGAAATGTCGATTGTTATGAGCAATCAAGCATTTTATTTGTTGAAATTGTTAAAGAGCTTTCAAAACATGAACAATACAATTGGACTAGCTTGATTTGGTATGATGAAAACTCAATTTTACATTTTTTAAAAGAGGAAGACTTAGAAGTTATACTAGGTGAGTTAGAAAAGTATAATACCTTAGGAGTTCATGAAGAGGAGATATTAAAGCCTACTTGTATAAAAGAGCCAGAAAAGGTTATTTATTTTTTTGGAAGACGTATTGAAAAAGAAATACAAATGCAAAATCAGGGTAAAAACAGATTAATAGATAAATACGATGCGGTCCCGCATAATTTTTATGAATTAGATAAATTTTTAATAGATAAATCAGAAATAATTTTGCCACAGATAATACAATGGTTTAATAAATCCGAATGGTTGTACCAATGGGAAGCTGCTCAGTTAATTAAGAATATCTTCCCTAATTTTGAACAACCACTACAGGAGTTTCTTAATACCCTAATTTTCAATGGTGAAGCGAATGAGGCTAAAATTGTTCTAAGAGTTATAAAGGAATACGAAGGTTCTCCTGTTACATATGAAGTATGCAAAAACTTAATAAGAACAAATGTGGGAAATAAGGAAATGATGCAAGAACTAATGAGTGCATTGACACAAACAGGAGTTGTTTCAGGGGAGTATGGGTTTGTAGAGGCTTATAAACAAATTAAGAAAGAAGTTCGTAAATGGCAGAGAGGGGAAAAAAGTCAGGAAATTAAAACATTTGTTGTAGAATTTATGAGATATATTAATCCATTGATACTTCACGAAATTCGAAGGGCAGATAAAAATATAGAGATGATGAAAAGACGATATAATAGTCAATGACTAGCTGAAGGAAAGGGTGTAGCTTAAATTAAGCTACACCTATATTGAGAAACTGATATTTTTCACACTAAATAAATAGAATTTGAGGAACTTTTAAGGTACACATTCCTTAAAATACGAAAAATTAGGAGGTTGGTGTGTTTGGAAAGTTTTGAGTTTTATATGATGCTAAATGCCCTAGGTTTCATCTTTTTAGTTTTTGCAATTGGCATTGGTGTTAGCATTATTCAAGAAGAGAAAATAGAAAAAAAGGACAAACTTATTTTTGGTCTGTTTTCACTCTTTTTCCTATCAGTCATTATTTTTGCAATAAACACTGGGAATGTTGACCCTAATGCTCCTTTATCGAAAGAGATTTTTAATATTTTAGCAGCATCGTTAACTTGCTCTGGTTTATGGAACTTAAAAAACAAAGCTAAAGGAAATAATTCTACTTTAAAGAGTAGTTTCAAAATAGTTTCAACACTTATTTTGATTTGGACTATTGTAAGTGCTTTGTTTGGTTTCAACGCTCTTAGACACGCAAATACTTTGGCTTTATCAATTGCATCCATCGGATTTTTCTTCCTGCCGATATTTGTAAATCAATATCTTGAAAAATACAAAAAAATGAACTAGACCAAGATTAATAATTGAAACATTAAGGCGCTAAAGCTTACTCTTGCGCTTTTTTGTTTGCTTATTTTATGCACCTTCAAATTATTACACTATATATCTAATAAAATAGTGTTGAGATGATTGTTAGCCTATTGTTGCTGTAGAAAGCGAATGCTCCGTTTGGTGAAAACCACTATATCACTGAATTAAAATTAGACTGGATACGTCTTTTATATACGAAGTTTCAAAATAAGTTTAAACTCTATACGCACCATCATTATGATGTTACTTAAATGGTATGATTAGTAGTTACCAGAGTGCATCGGAATCATTCTAGCGCTCAGCAGGAAGTATGAGAACCGTCCTTCTACCTCTTGGGAGTGACAAAAGGGCTTCATCTTGGGATTAGGGTTTTAAGGTGATAAAATGATACATACATATTCAGGAGAAACCATCCATTTTGAGATAAAATACAAAAATCGCAAATGCATTGCCATTCGTATGGACGTTTATGGAAATGTGGAAGTCCAGGCTCCTAAAGGTACAGAGGATGAAAGAGTGATTCAATTGCTTGAGGAAAGGTGGGAACTGATTCAAGAAAAATCAAAGGAAATGAAGGACAGACTGCTTGGACAGCAGGAGAAGGAATACAGTCAGGAGGAGAGGATTCTTTATTTAGGAAACACCTATCCTGTAAAGGTTTATCAAGATACTACTATTGAACAAGATTATGTCGTGTTTGATGAGAAACATATAAATGTATACGTGAAACAGGTGGAGGACGGAAGGATAAAACAAGCTTTAAAGAGATTTTATTACCAGCAATGCAAAGCTATAGTGGAGAAGAGTGTAAAATCCTATCAAAGTAACTTTAAAGTAAAACCACGGTCTATCCGTATATCTGATAGTAAGACTACATGGGGAACCTGTGATTCCCAATTACAGTTAACTTTCAATTGGAAGTTGGCCATGGCTCCAATAAAAGTAATTGATTATGTAGTAGTACACGAAATGTGCCATATGATTCATCTCAACCACGACCGATCCTTCTGGCGACTTGTAGGAAAAATATCACCTGATTATAAAGAGCAGGAAAATTGGTTGGCGCTGTCCAGTTGGAAGATGACTATTTAGGCAGGAGAGGCTTAGTAAAGGGGAATAGACCTAATGCATCCAACAGAGATAATGGCACTTGGTTATTATGGGGAGGCTTTATCAATGTGTCAAAGAAGAGATTTATCCGCTGATTACGCTCGAATGAATATGGAAATTGCTTTAATCGCTGAAGATGGTATGAATCTATTAATTGAAAACGGTTGGATGGAACAACCCCCTACTGCCACTGACCATGAAAACCTGACGAAGAATTAGAACAAGGTGTTCATACTTTCCTTGTATCATGGATACATATATGAGTTTTTTGTACGAACTAAAAAAGCAGACCCAAACGGATCTGCTTTTTTTTAGGATGGATTTGTGGACCATAATCCAGCTGTTTTAATAAATACTCTTGGATTAAATTTCAAACTAGCCACGACTAATTCTGCAAGGTCTTCTGGGTGCATCACGTTTTCTTCATTGCCTTTAACAAGATTTGTATCAATCGCTAAATCGGTAACGACCGTACTTGGTGTTAAAGCAGTGACACGGACATTATGTTTTCTTACTTCTAGCATTAGTGATTCTGTTAGGCCTAAAACAGCGAATTTAGAAGCACTGTAGGCACTTGTAACAGGAGCACCTTTTTGTCCTGCAGATGAAGAAATATTGATGATATCTCCTGATTTTCTTTCGATCATTCCTGGTAATACTGCTCTTGTTACATTGTACACACCCATTAAATTGACTTGGATGATTTTTTCCCATTCTTCTGGTGTTAGATCAAGGAACCCACCAAATTTAGCAACACCAGCGTTGTTGATTAGGATATCAATTGGACCTAAGTCTGATTTGATATGTTCAACAGCATGGGTAACGGATTCAAGATCGGTCACATCTGCTGTTGCTGCAGAAACCTTCACATCAAATTGTGCTAGTTCAGCAGCTACCTTTTCTAGATTGGACATATTTAAGCCGATTAGGCCTAAATGAACGCCTTCTTTAGCTAAGGCGATAGCAGTTGCACGGCCAATGCCTCTTCCTGCGCCAGTAACTATTGCAGTTTTTCCATTTAAAGAAATCATTTTATCACTCCTAAAATTATTATAAATAGTAGTTCATTCTAGCAGAAAGACCGCAAACTTGCATGGAAACAGTTGCGGTCTTTCCTATTTTGAACTTGAGGAATAATATATTTATTCTAAGTTGGCATGTTTACCATACATTTTATTGGTATCCAACCCTTTTTTCTCCATGAAACGAAGAATCACTGCGTCGTAAAATAGTAGAAGTGTTTGCTCAAATAATGAGCCCATTGGTTGAATCGTCTTAAAATTACTCTCCGACTGATCTTTAGGTGAGCCAGGCAACTTAATAGTGATATCCGCTAATTGTCCAATAGTGGACTCAGGGAAAATCGTTACAGCTGCAATAGTCCCACCGATGCTTTTTGCTTTCTCAGCCATGGAAACTAAACCTTTTGTTTCTCCTGAACCTGATCCAATGATTAAGATGTCATCTTTTTCAAAATTAGGGGTTACTGTTTCGCCAATCACATAGGCATCTATCCCCATGTGCATCATTCTCATGGCAAATGATTTGGCCATAAATCCAGATCTACCTGCGCCAGCAACAAAGATTTTTTTGGATTCAAGAATCCCATTAACTAATTTTTCAGCTTCATCATTGGAAATTAAATCTCCCGAGCGAATTAACTCTTTTATGATTTTAGCTAGGTATTGAGTTGTATTCATGATCTGAATTACCCTTGATTAATCATTTGTTGCATTTTTGCAGCAGCAGCTTTTTTATCAGCTTGTCCAGTAATCCCGCCACCTACAATGACAAGGTCTGGTTGTACTTTGATAACTTCTGGAAGTGTTTCTAACTTAATACCACCTGCGATTGCAGTTTTAGCATTTTTCACAATACTTTTGATGGTTTGTAAATCTTCAAAAGAGTTCTTTCCAACTGCTTGAAGATCGTAGCCAGTATGAACACAAATATAATCAACGCCCATAGCGTCCACTTCTTTTGCACGTCCAGCAAGGTCTTTAACAGCAATCATATCAACAAGGATTTTTTTACCTTGTTTTTTCGCTTCTTCAACAGCACCTTTAATGGACATATCTTCAGCAGTACCAAGAATTGTCACGATATCTGCACCAGCTTCAGAAGCTTTCATTACTTCATAACCAGCTGCATCCATGATTTTTAGGTCTGCTAATACCTTTAAGTTAGGGAACGCTTCTTTTACTGCTTTTACTGCATGAAGTCCTTCATTGATTACAACCGGTGTACCGATTTCGACGATATCAATGTGATCCTCCACTTCTTTAACTAACTCAATTGCTTCTGGAATATTTACTAAATCTAATGCTAATTGTAATTCCATCTATATTCACTCCTATAATTTTTTTTATTGTTGTACAGTGATAGCTTTTCCACCATGGCCTCTCACTGAACAATTGCAAGTATATAACGTATGATTAAATATTAAAAGTACGCACTTTTATTTTACATAGTGCTAAAAAGTATACTGTAAGACAGACCGCTGTTTGTGACACCTCCCGTTTAAATAGCCCGCTTATTATGCCCAAAGCTTCAACACATAAAAAAATACTGTTTTCAAAAAATTAATATCATATATGTTTGTGGCCGGGGAGAGGATGCTCACCCTGGCTTTTAATTTTTTTTGCACATAAATAGAAGAGTTTATTTCCTATGGTATACATTTTGTTATTAAGTTATTTTTTTATCACTATTTAAATAAAAAGTGCGTACTTCCATTTGAAAAATGTAGGTATTATACTTACATCTTGTTGCAACAATGTTTCACGAAACACTGAAATTCATTTCTGATTTTGGAGGTATGTAAAATGGAGGCAATGACATTTGTCTTATTTGGGGCGACAGGGGACTTAGCAAAAAGAAAAATCTTCCCTGCTCTATATAATTTATTTTTGGATAAAAAATTACCTCTGCCCATCTCCATTATTGGGGTGGGCAGAGGAGAATTATCAGATACTGATTTCCAAAAACATGTGAAAGATTCTTTAAAAGCATTTTCTAGACGATCACTACATGACGATTCAAACCTTGAAGTGTTTATCCGTGCCTTTCGTTATAGCCATGTAGATGCTATCAAGGCTGAAGGTTATAAAGGATTACTTGAACTCGTTAAACAACGTGAAGAAGAATTGAATATTCCAGAAAATCGTATGTTCTACCTATCTGTTGCTCCAGAGTTATTTAATGTGATTGCTTCCAACATTAAAGAGAGTGGTCTAGGTTCTACTAAAGGTTGGAAACGTCTTATTATCGAAAAACCGTTTGGGCATGACCTAAAATCAGCTCAAGTATTAAACGATAAACTAAGCAAAGCTTTTGATGAAGAAGAAATTTTTCGCATCGACCACTATCTTGGAAAGCCGATGGTACAAAACCTGGAAGCGTTAGGGTTTGCAAATCCAGTGCTTCAAGCATTAAGGAACAACCAATACATTGCAAATGTGCAAATTACTGCAACCGAAACAGTTGGGGTTGAAGAAAGAGCTGATTATTATGATAAAGCCGGGGCTATTCGCGACATGTTTCAAAATCATATGCTGCAAATGTTAATGATGACAGCAATGCAGTTGCCAAAACAAATTAATGCAGAAGAGATCCGCAATGAAAAGAGAAAAATAATAGAATCACTACGTCCGTTAAAGAAAGAAGATGTAGTGAATCATGTGATTCGAGGTCAATATGGTCCTGGTGAAATCCAAGGTAAACCAGTTGTTGGCTATACAGGAGAATCTGAAGTTGCTCCTTCTTCATTAAATGACACATTTGTAGCTGCCCGTCTATATGTGGATGATGATTTTTGGAGAGGGGTTCCTTTCTATATCCGTACAGGAAAAAGAATGACAGAGAAATCCACCCGAATTGTGATTGAATTCAAAAATACTTTAAAGGATTTGTATAGGGCTCAAGAAGAAGAAACTGCCCCAAATCTTTTAGTGATTGAAATCAATCCAAACGAAAGTGTTTCATTACAATTAAATAGTAAAAACCCATTAAACAATGGAAAAATCGAACCAGTCAGTGTTGATTTTTCTTCTAAACAAGCAGATGTTCCTGAAGCGTATGAGCGTTTAATTTACGATGCAATGCGTGGCGACTCAACTTTCTTTGCGCATTGGAAAGAAGTGGAGTTGTCTTGGAAATGGGTACAGCCTATCTTAGAGGCTTTTGAGGAAAATACAATTCCCCTTCCATTATATCCATCCGGGTCAACGGGACCAAATGCTTCCCATCGATTATTGGCAGAGCAAGGATATAAATGGTGGTAGTAATAAAAGATGAACAATATTAAGGAGGAAATGAATATGAAAATTGGATTAATTGGTTTAGGAAAAATGGGATTAAACTTAGGTCAAAATTTAATTGATAACAAGCATGAAGTAGTAGCTTTCGATGTAAATAGAAGTTCCGTTGAAGAAATGAAGAAATACGGTGCTCAAGGTACATCTGATTTAAAAGAACTTGTTGCATCATTAGAAAAACCAAGAGTTGTATGGATTATGGTTCCGCATGCTGTAGTGGATTCAGTAATTGATGAAATGACACCATTATTAAGCGCTGGAGATATCGTAATTGAAGCTGGGAATTCTCACTATAAGGAATCCATCCGCAGATATAACCAGCTAAAGGAGGTAGGAATTCACTTCATGGATGCCGGTACTTCTGGTGGAATGGAAGGTGCTCGTAATGGAGCATGTTATATGATTGGTGGAGACCCTGAAGCCTGGAGCATCGTGGAACCTATTTTCAAGGATACAGCTGTCGAAAATGGATTTATCTATGCTGGTAAAGCAGGGAGCGGCCATTTCTTAAAAATGGTTCACAATGGAATTGAATACGGCATGATGGCAGCGATTGGTGAAGGATTCGAGGTGCTAGAAAAAAGCGAATTCGATTTTGACTACGAAAAAGTAGCTAGAGTGTGGAATAACGGCTCCGTTATTCGTTCATGGCTCATGGAGTTGACTGAACGTGCATTTTCAAAAGATGCAAAGCTAGATGAAATTAAAGGGATTATGCACTCTTCTGGTGAAGGGAAATGGACAGTTGAAACAGCTCTAGATTTACAAGCAGCTACTCCCGTTATCGCAATGTCGCTTTTGATGCGTTACCGTTCATTAGACAACGATACCTTTACAGGTAAAGTGGTAGCTGCATTAAGAAACGAATTTGGTGGACATGGTGTTGAAAAAAACTAAAAGAATTACATCTGTTATTAGTGAGATGGTATTGAAACAATGAATATGATGGTAGGAAAGGATGTGTAGTTCATGAATGTATTGGATGCAAAAATGATAAATACTCAGTATGGAATAGAAACTTATCTGGATCTATTGGAAAATGTTGAAGTGAAAGACGTTCAATATGTTACAGAGACAGCTTCTTTTTACGAAATCACTATAGGTGTAGAGTATTTTCGGTTGAGGAATGAAAATTATTATAATAGTGAAAAGAGATATTTTAAGATACGGATGAATTCTGATTTAAATGCTATTACTATAATAGAAACAAAAAGAGAAAGTTTATTTGCTGTGAAAAATGAATTTGAAAGATCTGCAACAAAAGAACTAATTGGAGAGTGGCTGATTAAAAGCAGTGCTTTCAGAAAAGTTCTTAGTGATTTGATAGATGATAAGAAAATGGAAAACGTTACAACCGAGGAAAATATAATAGGAACAATAGGAACAATTAGGTTCCTGAAGAAATTACTTGAAATCACAACAGAAGATATTTTAAGTGCTCGTGTTGAGACCTCTCACTAGTTTCCGTAACGCATCTTCCTAATGAACATCAGAATAGAGAATTATATGTTCACTGCTAATATAATTTGTATGGAAGGATATAACAAGTACAGACTTATATTTTATTTAGTGAAAAAAGTATACTATGGGCTATAATAAATATGGAGGTGATGATAAATGTCGCGAATGCAGGAAAAGATGTTTAATTGTGAAAAAGAATTAACACTTTCCGTTATTGGTGGTAAATGGAAGATGCTTATACTATGGCATCTAGGGAAAGAGGGAACGAAGCGATTTGGTGAATTGAAAGCTCTTATGCCAGGGATCACGCAGAGAATGCTAGTTAATCAATTGCGAGAACTGGAAGAAGACTTGATTGTAAAACGCGAAGTCTATCCCGTCGTTCCTCCAAAAGTAGAATACTCCCTTACTGAACAAGGAAGAAGCTTGATGCCGATTCTCGATGCTATGTATAACTGGGGAAAAGATTATATGGAAACTGCAGGATTGAATCCTTTAGTAAGATAAGAGTTGGTTAGGTGAATTTTAACTGGTAATTTAAGGTTGACTTCGTTCGAGGTAGTCAACCTCTTTTCAATCCCCACTAAAAATTGGCATAAATATAACTAATCATTTCATTGACTTTCCAAACTGTATTAATTAATATTACAGTACAGGAGCCAAGAGGAAGTGAAATCCAGTGAATAGTGAATTTACGATAGCCGTTCATAGCTTAGTTCTTTTAGCGCATTTGCCTGATCACATGGCAAGTAGTCAAAAGATTGCAGACAATGTTTCCACAAATCCGGCAAGAATTCGTAAAATAATGAGTTGTTTGCGTAACCATGGATTTGTACGAACAAAGGAAGGAATAGGAGGAGGCTACATTCTTCAAAGAGATCCTGATGAAATTACATTGGGGCAAATCTATCGCTCAGTGTCAGGTGCAACGATTAAACCCAATTGGTGCTCTGGAGATCCTGAGGAGGAATGTGTGGTTGCTTCTAATATTCAACTTGTGATGGATGAGGTCTTTGAGGAAACCGATCAATATTTTTCAGCGTACCTCGATCGTATTTCCATTGCATCTATCTTGAAGAAAATAAAACAATATTAATAAGTTGTTTTATTTTTGATCTAAATGTAATGTTTTTTGTTACAGATGATAAATGCTCTTTTAGTCCGATGGTTTAAGTCTCTTTTTGTGTAAACTGTAACTATTTTAAGTTCAGTTTACTGCTATAAATCTTATGAGGTTTCATTCAATAAAATAAAGAAAGGTGTGATAAATGTATGGGTATGTCAAATGCAAAACATAGACACGTTTGCGACAAATGCCTAACGATAACGAAAGAAATTGGTCATTGTCCTAAATGTGGCCATTCCGAATTACGACCATTCATGTTTTTTTTACAGAGTGGGGGCAAATATCATGTCGTAAATACAAATTCAGTAAAGCAAGAAACTGCATGATAAACAGGGAAGTTCACTTATTCACAAAGGAAGACTGATAGGTTGGTTTTGAAAGGGGAGAGTTTAAAAAGTATGAATAAATTTGAAAAGCATAAAGGTTTTTCACGCACATTCCAAGAAAACAAACTTTCACTTGGGTTATTCTTTCCTTTAGAAGCATATAAGGGAAGTATCCCGGTTATGGATTTAAAGCAACAGATAGATCTTGCCCGGATAGCTGAGGAGGCTAATTTTGCTTCTTTATTTGTTAGGGATGTTCCATTGAATGACCCGTCCTTTGGTGATGTTGGTCAAATATATGATCCTTGGGTTTTTCTAGGTTACTTAGCAGCTCAAACAAAAGAGATTGCATTAGGGACAGGGAGCATTGTGACGACACTACATCATCCACTTGATCTAGCGAAAGCTGCTGCATCTGTAGATCAAATATCCAATCAAAGGCTTCTCTTGGGTATTGCAACTGGAGACCGACCTATTGAATTTTCAGCATATAAAGTTAACCGAGAAGAACGAACAGAATTATTTCAAGAGGCACTTATTGTTATGAAAGAGGCATGGAAACAGTCATTCCCACTGATCGACTCACAAAGAGTTGGATTAGAACAAGGAGACCTCTTGCCGAAACCCGTTTTATCAGATATTCCTTCTTTCGTGACAGGGCGTTCAGGGCAGTCACTAGAGTGGATAGCTGAAAACAGTGACGGTTGGATTAGTTATCCGCGAAATATTGATGTACAAGCTAAACTCATTAATGATTGGCGTTCTTTAACGTATGATTTCCAGCCATTTTCTCAATCGCTTTATATTGATTTAGCAGAAGATCCGGATGAAGGCCCTACTCCTATTCACCTTGGGTTTAGGAGCGGATACAAATTTTTCATTGAATATCTGAATCGCTTACAAGAAATTGGAGTTAATCATGTTATTCTGAATTTAAAATATGGTCAACGTCCGGCAAAGGATGTAATTAATGATTTAGGAGAAAAGGTAGTACCTAGGTTTCCTGCATTTAAGTAACATTTAATTGAATAAGAGATTGAAAGGTGGTGAGAGGTATGAAGAAAAGACCAGAAGATACAAGAGTAGTAGTCGGTATGTCTGGAGGTGTTGATTCGTCGGTTACAGCTTTGCTTCTTAAAGAGCAAGGATATGATGTAGTTGGTATTTTTATGAAAAATTGGGATGACACGGATGAAAGTGGTTTCTGTACAGCAACTGAAGATTACGAAGATGTGATTAAGGTTAGTAATCAAATCGGCATTCCGTATTATGCTGTAAATTTTGAAAAACAGTATTGGGATAAAGTCTTCACATACTTCCTAGAGGAGTACAAATCAGGTCGGACACCTAATCCTGACGTCATGTGTAATAAAGAGATCAAATTTAAGGCGTTTTTAAATCATGCGATGTCAATTGGGGCTGACTATATTGCAACAGGTCACTATGCACGAGTCGAAGAAAAAGATGGACAATACCGATTGTTGCGAGGTGCTGATCATAATAAAGACCAATCATACTTCCTTAATGCTCTTTCTCAAAAGCAATTATCGAAAACTATGTTTCCGCTTGGGCATTTATCCGTGAGATTGCGATAGAGGCAGGTCTTGCAACAGCAAAGAAAAAAGATAGTACGGGTATTTGCTTTATTGGTGAACGAAATTTCAAGGAATTTTTAAGTGGCTTTTTGCCAGCTCAACCTGGTGAAATGCAAACCTTAGATGGTGAAATTAAAGGTCACCATGATGGTCTTATGTATTATACTATTGGTCAACGTCAAGGTCTTGGCATTGGCGGATCCGGGGAGCCTTGGTTTGTCATTGGTAAAGACTTAAAGCGTAATGTTCTGATTGTTGGACAAGGGTTTCATAACGAAGGACTTTATTCAGAAGGTTTAGAGGCTATTGGTATGAATTGGTTTAAAACAGATCTAACTTTTAAGCAAGAATTTAGTTGTACCGCCAAAATGAGATACCGTCAAGAGGATCAAGAGGTAACAGTGTATCCGCAAGAAGATGGAACAGCAAAGATTTATTTTCACAAAAGACAAAGGGCTATTACCCCAGGACAAGCTGCTGTTCTGTATGATGGTGATATTTGTATTGGTGGGGGAACAATAGATCGTGTTATTAAATAATAGGAAACTGACTAAATCCGTGAAAGTTCAATCCTTACTAGACTATTAAAATGAAAAGTATATCGGGGGAATAATACATGAAAATGTTAGTTACAGGTGCGACAGGAAAATTAGGATCTAAAATTGTAGAGGCTTTATTAAAAAAGGTACCAGGAAACCAATTAGCTGTAAGTGTTCGTAATCCAGAGAAAGCTGAAGGATTGCGGGCTCGAGGAGTAGATGTCCGAAAAGGTGATTTTGATTATCCAGAAACACTTGATGCGGCTTTTGCTGGCGTTGATCGCTTGCTAATTATCTCTGCGGATGGGGAAAATGAAACAAGAATACGACAACACGCGAATGCAATAGCTGCGGCCGAGCGTGCTGGAGTGAAATTTATTGCTTATACTAGCATAGCGAATGCAAAGGAAAGTGAAAACTTCCTTGCTCCAACGCATAAAGCAACAGAAGAAGCTATCATGAAAACAGGTATTCCTTATTCATTTTTAAGAAATAATTGGTACTTGGAAAATGAAATTTCAAGTATTCAAGGTGTTCTAGCAGGTGCTCCTTGGGTGACATCAGCAGGAAATGGTAAGGTAGGATGGGCATTACAACAAGATTACGCAGATGCTGCGGTTGCGGTATTGACTGGTAATGGGCACGAAAATTCTATCTACGAGCTTTCTGGAAAACTATTAACTCAGGAAGAGTTTGTATCAGCTCTTGGTAATGTATTGGGGAAAGAAGTACCTTTACAACAAGTTGATGACAATACTTATGCAGACATTATGAAAGGTGCAGGTGTACCAGATTTTCTAATTCCTTTTCTTGTGGAAATCCAAACAGGCATTAGAGAAGGTACGCTTGAAGTCGAAAGCAATGACTTCGAAAAACTTCTTGGGCGTTCAGCTACACCAATTAGTGACGGACTCAATCAAGTTGTTAATGATATCTCTTAAACACTGAATCATTTTAAGTATTAAGACGACAAACCCTTGCTATTATTGAGTATTAGTATGATATATAAAATTTTATGAGGCTTTCCATAAGTTTAGTAACTATGGGGAGTCTCTTTGTTTATGATTGAAAAAACATTAAATGTTTATGGCTTTTGAAAACAATACATCCACCCCCACTTTTAAAACCCCACAATTCCGGGTATAAAAACCCTATATGATTGTGAGGGGACAGCCACATGATAAGAATAGCCGGAATGACAAGGGATCATCAAATCACCAAAAACATTAACATCAATAACCTCGATAGAAACGCCTATAAATGGATTTGGGTTGACTTTAACCAGCCTACGGAAGAGGAAATAAAACATTTAGACAGTACTTTTCAATTCCATCCATTGGCGATAGAGGATTGCATACATAGACTACAGCGGCCGAAGCTTGATCATTATGAGGATCATACTTTTTTCGTGACGCACAGTATTCAGGAAAAGGATGAGGAGCTTCATAAGGAGGAAGTGAATTTCTTTTTAGGGGAAAATTATGTCGTGAGTTTTCATCAGGCACCTTCTAAAGAGGTGGATGAGGTGTGGAAGAGCTTAGACAAGCCACCCAAAGACGTGGAAAATTGGGATGAATATTATGTGTTTTATGAAATCCTGGATGACATTGTCGATAATTATTTTCCGTTCCTTTATAAGCTGGAGGACCAGCTGGACAAAATCGAGGAGAACACGCAAGATAAATCAATGAATCAGCTGATGGAAGAGCTGTTCGATACAAGGTATTCCTTATTGGAGCTAAGACATACGATCAACCCAATGCGTGATCTGCTGTACCGCATGCTCAATAATCATCGTCTGGATGGGGTGATGAAAAGAAAAGAGTACTTCGCGGATATTTATGACCATCTCTTGAAGCTTTCTGACTTGATTACCTCCAACCGGGAATTGACGGCGGACATTCGGGATAATTACCTTTCCTTGAACTCCCATCAAGCCAACAATGTGATGAAGGTCCTTACCATCATCACGTCCATCTTCGCACCATTGACTTTTATAGCGGGAATCTACGGGATGAACTTTCAAAACATGCCTGAGCTGACTTGGAGATACGGATACTTTGTGGCGCTTGGAGTCATGGCCGTCATGGGGATAAGCTTGTTTATTTGGTTTAAGTGGAAGGGTTGGTTTAAGTGAGATACCTATATGTAGACTGAAGCGAGTATGAAACCTATACTCGTTTTTTGTTTTGAGAACTAAATAAAAAACAGCATAGTTAATCCAATGAGAAAGAAATCAGTAGCGCGGACTATTGGGGAGATGATTGGATATGGAAAGTGGTTAAGCCATTATAGAAGTAAGCCGACCTTGAAAATTTTATCCGAAGACGAACCCACCTGGCTAAATATTTCGAAAGTAGGTAGCCCATGCTCCGCTCAAACGGAAATTAGGTACTTTTATATTTACCTAACCGTTTAAAAAGTCCAAGCGTTTTTATTTTTATCGCATAACTTGAGGTAGTAGGACTGGAGGTGATTAGCTTTGAAGAGGAAAAAATACTCCGATTGTAGTTGTCATATATTCCCGGTTTTGAAATCAACAAAATATGACTGTCCTCTTGGAAGACGCGGTCCAACAGGTCCACCAGGCCCACCAGGTCCACCAGGTCCACCAGGTCCACCAGGTCCAGCTGGAGGAATTGGTTTTTTTGGGTTTGACCAAACTGGAGAGGGTGCAGTGTTAACTCCTGAAGTTGAAACTACTGTGTTGACGGTGTCTGTAAATTCTGACGCTGACCAATCAGTAAAAATAGATTCGGTAGCAGCAGTAGATATTATAGTAGGTTTGTCTACTACTTTTCAGTTCACAATAGAGTATTCTTTGTATAGGGATGATATCCTTTTGGCTACTATCGTAGAAAATGACGAAGGAGATAAACCAGGTGGGATTGTACGCTTATTTAGCAATATTCCTAATTTAACTTGGGTTGATACACCTGGTTCTGGTATGCACACTTATGAGATTCGATTAACTGTAAGAGGGTCTAACATATTAACAGCCACTACAAGTACTAGGTCTTTAAATGTCTTTGCATTAGATTAGAAATTAAGGCAACTCAGTAATCTCATTTATATTTATGTTGGGCGAGATAAGATTATTTGCTAGCGGTAGCAGGGGGACGGTCCTGTCACTTCCATCTAACTCCAAAAGAAGCATGGGAACCGCCCCCCCTGCTTTATTGACGTTTATAGCGGGAATCTACGGGATGAACTTTCAAAACATGCCTGAGCTGACTTGGAGATACGGATACTTTGTGGCGCTTGGAGTCATGGCCGTCATGGGGATAAGCTTGTTTATTTGGTTTAAGTGGAAGGGTTGGTTTAAGTGAGATACCTATATGTAGACTGAAGCGAGTATGAAACCTATACTCGTTTTTTGTTTTGAGAACTAAATAAAAAACAGCATAGTTAATCCAATGAGAAAGAAATCAGTAGCGCGGACTATTGGGGAGATGATTGGATATGGAAAGTGGTTAAGCCATTATAGAAGTAAGCCGACCTTGAAAATTTTATCCGAAGACGAACCCACCTGGCTAAATATTTCGAAAGTAGGTAGCCCATGCTCCGCTCAAACGGAAATTAGGTACTTTTATATTTACCTAACCGTTTAAAAAGTCCAAGCGTTTTTATTTTTATCGCATAACTTGAGGTAGTAGGACTGGAGGTGATTAGCTTTGAAGAGGAAAAAATACTCCGATTGTAGTTGTCATATATTCCCGGTTTTGAAATCAACAAAATATGACTGTCCTCTTGGAAGACGCGGTCCAACAGGTCCACCAGGCCCACCAGGTCCACCAGGTCCACCAGGTCCACCAGGTCCAGCTGGAGGAATTGGTTTTTTTGGGTTTGACCAAACTGGAGAGGGTGCAGTGTTAACTCCTGAAGTTGAAACTACTGTGTTGACGGTGTCTGTAAATTCTGACGCTGACCAATCAGTAAAAATAGATTCGGTAGCAGCAGTAGATATTATAGTAGGTTTGTCTACTACTTTTCAGTTCACAATAGAGTATTCTTTGTATAGGGATGATATCCTTTTGGCTACTATCGTAGAAAATGACGAAGGAGATAAACCAGGTGGGATTGTACGCTTATTTAGCAATATTCCTAATTTAACTTGGGTTGATACACCTGGTTCTGGTATGCACACTTATGAGATTCGATTAACTGTAAGAGGGTCTAACATATTAACAGCCACTACAAGTACTAGGTCTTTAAATGTCTTTGCATTAGATTAGAAATTAAGGCAACTCAGTAATCTCATTTATATTTATGTTGGGCGAGATAAGATTATTTGCTAGCGGTAGCAGGGGGACGGTCCTGTCACTTCCATCTAACTCCAAAAGAAGCATGGGAACCGCCCCCCCTGCTTTATTGACGTTTATAGCGGGAATCTACGGGATGAACTTTCAAAACATGCCTGAGCTGACTTGGAGATACGGATACTTTGTGGCGCTTGGAGTCATGGCCGTCATGGGGATAAGCTTGTTTATTTGGTTTAAGTGGAAGGGTTGGTTTAAGTGAGATAACTAGAAGTTTTGCGCAAATCTACTGAGGAGTGTCATTTTGCTTTCTTAACAAAATGATTGCCTAGAAGTTATCCTGTTGGAGGCAAGATAACTTCTAGGCATTTTGTTTTATTCGTAGCTCATTTCTATTTCTTGATTAATTAATTCTTTTGCACTTTCTAATGTTTCTTTGACATCATCGCCCTCTGAAATAAATGTCAATGCATTAGCCATTGGATCCCAAACTGCTGAGAGTGCAGGTACTGGAGGGAAAGGCTTTGCATGCTCAAGTTGTGTTGCAAAACCAGTTAATAAAGGATCATTTTGAAATTCCTCGCTGCTAAGGATGGAAGATTTGGCTGGCATTTCTCCTGTTTCAGCAAAGTAATAGTTCAAAGATTCTTCATTTGTTAAATAAATTGCTAATTCTGTTGCCTCTTTTGGATATTCCGTGAACTCAGAAAGCATCCAGCCTTTTGTTCCTAAAAACGTTATAGGATGTTCCCCGTTCTCAAGCTTTGGTAGTGGAGCCGTTCCTAATTTATCTCCTAGTTGTTCTTGTAATTCCTTAAGTGCCCAAGGACCATTAATGATTGCGCCTACATCTCCTTCAGTAAATAAGCCACCTACAACATCCATTGTAATTCCTTGTGGGATGTACCCTTTTTCAAACCAACTTTGAATTAATTGTCCACCTTGTTGAGCTCCTTCGCTTGCTATGCCTATATCGCTTGTATTATAGACATTGTTTTCTTGACCAAAAATCTCTGCTCCATACCCCGCCATAAATGGAAAGGAGAAATAGAAATCTATTGCAGGATATAAGAAACCAAACTTATTGTTTGGCATATCGGTTAATGATTTCGCGATTTCTTCTAAATCTGCCATTGTTTCCGGTGCTTCTGGAACAAGGTCTTTGTTATAGTAAAGCGCAAGTGATTCTACGACTGCAGGAAGTCCATAAACTTCTCCTTCAAAGCTTAAAGCTTCTACTGAACCTTCTGAATAAGTATCAAGAATTGCTTGATCCACTTCCATTGGTCGAACTAACCCTTTCACTGCCAAGCTTCCGATACCTGGTTGAAAGAACAAATCAGGACCTTTTCCAGCCGGGCCATCAAGTGACAATGCTTCTTCTTGTTTATCCATCGCAAATGGAAGGACTTTTACGGGAATACCTGTTTCGTCAGTAAATCCTTTTACTATTTCTTCAACCGCTGGAGCTTGATCTGTTGGTGTCCAAACTAATAATTCCTCTGGAGCACCTGCTTCACTTGTATCTGAATTACTATTCTGCGCTCTGTCTGGACCACAAGCAACTAAGAACATCAATACTAAAATTGAAGATAGAATAGCCAATTTATTTTTCATCATAACTTTCTCCCCCTTTTAATTAATACGATAAGCATGTTAATTTTCGAGTTGAATAAGTGTTATCACCACCTTCCATGAGGGTTAATCGGTTAAGTGATTAAAAAGTATTCTGATTATAAGCGCTTACAATTTAATCAACTTTAAGTAGATTAGGTTAACCGTTTAACCAAGTTTTTAAAATTTAAAGTGCTATATGTTAGTTAATAGCACTTCTAAATTTTTTTAGTTACGTTTCTGGGTCGATTCTCTAATGATAAGTTCTACTGGCATTTCAACCGTTTGATGTTCGATATCTATTGATTCAATAGAATTTAAGAGTAGGTTTCCGGCTGTTTTTCCTTTTTCAATAATGTCTTGTCGGACTGTCGTTAAACTAGGCGTCGTATAGTTACTGATAGTTAAATCATCAAAACCGACAATCGAATAATCACCAGGAACTTGTTTACCTTGCTTTTGTAGAGCTTTAATAATTCCAATAGCCAACACATCTGACACCGTTACAATTCCTGTTAATTTTCGATTATAGTTTACAATCTTCTTCCCAATCTTTAATCCATTATCAAATGTAATATCTTTCGTTTCAAAAATTAACTTCTTATCTAAGCTCAGACCAGCTTCTTGTAATGCTTTTTTATATCCCTCAAAACGCTTTGTGTCGACAGGGCTTGATGTAAGATTCGTAGCGACAAAACCGATGTCTTTGTGTCCCAAATCAATTAAATGTTTAGTTGCTAAATATCCACCATGTTCATCATTTACTTTCACATTATCAAATAGATTTGTATATTCCTCATAAGTATCAATAAGGACAGTTGGAATGTTAAGCGCTTTCAATTCATTGTATAAGTTTTGGGAGAACATCCCCAAGAATATCAATCCATCTAAATTTCTTTTCTTTACCCAATTTCTACATTCTTCAGGATTGCCAACACCTGCGATCATCGTATCAAACTTACGGTTTCGAGCGACTGACTCCACTCCGCTAACAAACTCGTTGTAATATAAGTTGTTCTTAAACACCGAAGCCGGTGAATCTTCCACTAACGGGAGCATTATTCCAATCAGATTGGATTTCTTCTTTGACAAGCTAATGGCGGTAAAATCAGGGTAGTAATTTAAAACTTCAACCGCTTCAAGTACTCGCCGCTTTGTATCATCCGATACTTTTTTTACACCGTTTAGTACATAGGATACGGTTGCAGGCGATACTTCCGCATATTTAGCTACATCTTTAATAGTTGTTTTTTTCATCTTTTCCTCCAGGTTAACCGGTTAACTCCTTGTGTTATAAGATTAATACATTTCAATAAAAGTTGTCAATATGCTTTATTTTTTGGCAGGATCGTTCTTTCAATATGAAGCATGATATCTGCTACAATAATGATTTTCCGCATTACCCTAGTCAACATAAAAAAACAGCATACCTAACCCCTCCGGATTAAGTATGCTGCCATGTTTGTTCCCCTAAACCTTAGTAAACCTTATCCCCATTAAAAATGGAGTTCTTTACAATCACATAATCTACGTGACGGATGGAGTCTAAAGTGGTTCCACCAGCGTAAGAGATGGAAGATTGAAGGTCTTGTTCCATTTCAGTTAATGTATCTTGTAAGGCACCTTTATGCTCAACGAACATTTTTTTGCCTTCTACGTTTTTCTTTTCGCCTTTTTGGAATTCGGAAGCGGAGCCGAAGTATTCTTTCACTAGCTTTCCGTTTACTTCGCTCGTTTCTCCTGGTGATTCTTCATGGCCTGCAAAAAGGGAGCCGATCATGACCATCGTTGCACCAAAACGTACGGATTTCGCGATGTCACCGTGTGTACGGATTCCGCCGTCAGCGATAATTGGTTTGCTTGCTGCCTTTGCACATAAACGAAGTGCTGCCAACTGCCAGCCACCAGTTCCGAAACCAGTTTTAATTTTTGTGATACATACTTTACCAGGTCCAATCCCGACTTTAGTTGCATCTGCGCCCGCATGTTCGAGTTCGCGCACTGCTTCAGGTGTACCAACGTTGCCAGCAATGACGAAGCTCTCTGGTAGGTGTTTTTTAATATGCTGAATCATATTGATGACAGCATTGGAATGCCCATGGGCAATGTCGATTGTAATGTATTCAGGAGTAAGACCTTCTGCTGCAAGTTCCTCAACGAAGGAATATTCTTCTTCTTTCACTCCCACACTGATGGAAGCGTAAAGGCCTTTTGCATGCATGTTCTCGATGAATGTTTGACGCTTTTGTGGCTCAAAGCGATGCATGATGTAAAAATAGTTATTTTCAGCAAGATACAGGGCAATCTTTTCATCAATGATCGTTTGCATATTGGCTGGCACTACAGGAAGTTTAAATTGACGGCCACCAAGTGTTACCGTTGTATCACACTCAGATCGGCTGTTAACGACACATTTATTTGGCACTAACTGAATATCTTCATAATCAAATACATTTTCCATGAGACACACTCCTAAAAGAATTATTTTCATAGTAATGTTCGGTTTTTACACAACAAAAAATCCAGACTGAAAATGGGCAGAGTGAATCCACCCATTCGTAGTTAGGATTTTACGGCTCCTAGTAGAAACTCTTAGACCATATCTCTAAGAATATACGAATGAAACTTTATAAGTAATTTCAACACAAGTTCGATTATAAACGAACTTTCGCAGAGTGTAAACATTTATTGTTCGTATTTTATTAAAAAATAGATATAATTTTAAGTGTTATCGCTCATAAAAATGATTTTTTACGACAGAGCAGTAGTATGTTCATCAGAAAATATACGTATATAGCAATTTTTAAACAAACGTTTGTACAACTGATTTTCAAATGTTGTTTTGAAGGGGATTAAATTAAATCGATAAATATCGACTATTTTTACATGCTATAGCAAAATAGGGATAGTTTAAAGACGGGTCGGCAAACCTGTCCCGACGACTCACCCCATTGGCAAACAAACATAAAATTTAGCGCCTTCCCCCGGGGCACTAACAACATCCACACTTCCATGGTGTGCTTCTACAATCGCTTTCGTAATGGAGAGTCCGAGCCCGGCACCTCCATATTCACGGTTTCTGGAATAATCAATTCGATAAAACCGCTCAAAAACATGCGGCAGTTTGTCCTTTTCTATTCCGGAGCCATTATCCTCCACGCTTAAATGAATGGAAGAATCCTTTACCTCTAACCGAATATCAATCCTGCCTTGCGCAGCATCTGTATGTTGAATGGCGTTTTGAAAAAGGTTTAAGATTACTTGCTTTATTTTGTCAGGGTTCACATTCGCGTACACATCGTTTACCAAATGAAAGGTAACTATTCTTTTTCCCGCCAGAATGCTAAGCTGTGGCTTCATGTCGCGGATGAGTTCGGTTAGGTTGGTTGATTGCAGTTCTAATTGTGGTGCTTGATCCAATTTAGCCAACAGTAATAATTCCTCTACTAGCTTAATCACCCGCTTGGTTTCGCCGTACATATTATCAAGTGCCATCGACAATTGATTCGGATTTTGGGCAGCGCCTCTTAACAATACTTCCAGATATCCATGCACAGATGTAAGAGGGGTTCTGAGTTCATGGGAGGCGTCCGCGATGAAACGTCTCATTTGTTCCTTTGCTTCTCGTTCTTGTCCAAAAGATAGCTCTAGGCGTTTTAGCATATCATTGAAGGATTCGGATAACAGATCTATTTCTTCTTGTCCTTGTTTCTGTGGAATTCGGTACGCCATGTTGGTAGCGTTGATGGTCTGAACAGATGATACGATGTTGGATAAAGGTCCCAATGTCTTTTTAATAACAGAGAAGTAGATCCAGATCCCTACTGCAATCGCAAAAGCGGATAGGATCATAAAGGTTAGCCATTGTTTCCATAATAACTGCTGCAAGGGAGCGGTGCTGACTCCCATTTGTAGTATCGCACCTTCTCCATTTTGAAATCTTTTTGGATTTCGTAAGGCAGGTCGGAATAGGACAAGCTGTTCCGTGCCGTTTTCATCTTTTAATAAATGATAATCTGCTCTATTCCTAACGCCTATGTTTTGTTTTATTGCCTCTAATTCCGCTTGAGAAAGCTTTGGTGAAACCAATCCGTTGTTTTCTAATAAGTCGATATATGTTCCATCCTCCTGAATGAGGGAGAGAGACATATTCTCCATTAAGAAAAAATGAGGGCGCTCTCTGCCGCCGGGAGGATCCGCTAATTCTCCCAACGCCCCTATAGGTACAGACATGATGGTTCCTCTTAATTGCTCGGCCTCATTTTTATAAAGAAAGTCCTTTAAGACAATATATTGAAAAAAGCCGATCACCACTAAAATGAGAGAGAGGATGATGAGCATTTTAGAAAGAAGCTGATACCGAAGTGAGGAAGGGGATAGGATTTGTAGGATTTTCCGAATAGGCTTCATGATAAATCCAACCTATATCCAGCCCCTCTGATCGTACGAATGAGTTGATGCTGTTTATCACCGAGCTTTTCCCGTAAGGAACGGATGTAGACTTCTACGATGTTATCCTCTCCTTGGAAGGTATATCCCCATACCTTATCTAGTATTAACAACTTACTCATGACCATCCCGTGATTTAAGACGAGATACTTTAATAGTTCATACTCTGTCGGGGAGAGGGTCAGTCCTTTACCTTTGTACTCAATCTCTTTCCGTCTGTCATCTATTCGAAAAGGACCGTAGACGACTTCACCGAATTGGTCCGGAAACTGGTTTCGGATCCGAGCTTGAATACGTGCTAATAATTCCTCAAAGCTAAAAGGCTTCACGATATAATCGTCTGCTCCAATTTTTAACCCTTTTACCCGATTGTCGACCTCATCTCTTGCCGTCAGCATGATGATGGAGGTTTGGACACCGGTCTTTCTTATCATATTACAGACCTCAAATCCATCTAACCCAGGCATCATGACATCTAAAATGACGACATGCGGCTTGAAGTCTGGTAACAGGTTCATCGCAATAATCCCATCTGATGCTGTCATTACTTTATATCCTTCATTGGATAAGCCAAGCTCGAGGAATTGTAATATATTTTTTTCATCATCGACCAGCAGTATTTTAATTTCTTGGTTATTCATGGCAACATGTACCTCTCTCCGTTTACCTTCATACCGCTTATTGTAACCCCAATATGGCTGGATGATGGCCCTTTGAATAAAATTTTCAGCTAACTTTCAGTTTCTTTTAAGGACCAAATCAGTTTGGTTTTGAATAATACCTACTATAGCTTGTTTTAAAAAAAGAGGAGGTAATAAGGAATGAATTTTATCAAAAGGGCGTATTGGAGTGTAACAGCCAGGAAAGGGAAAAGCCTGATTCTTCTTGTTGTACTTGCTGTTATATCTGTATTTGTATTGACTGGTTTAACGATCCAGACAGCTGCGGAGGAGTCTAGTAATTTAGCAAGACAGGAGCTTGGTGGAGATGTCACGTTAACGGTCGACAGGCAAAGTCTGGTGGAAAATGGTGGGGAAGAGAGAAGAAGGCAAGCCATGTTCCAACCCATTCCCATCGATATAGAAGATGCAGAATCACTCATTGGTTCTGATTATGTGGAAGGGTATAACTTCTACTCTACAACTAGTGCCATGGCAGCTGATTTCACGGCGATTGGAGGAGCAGAGGAAGAAAGTACAATAGAAGAAGATCAAGATCAAGGAAGCATGATGCCTGGTAGAATGGGTGGCGGTATGAATGCTGATTTGGATGTCCAAGGAGTATTATATAGTGATGCGGCTACATCTTTCATGGATGGCCAATCTGAAATGGTAGAAGGAGAACATCTTACAGGGGATGATGCAGGGAAAATGGTCACGTTGGTGGAGGAAAACCTAGCCTCTGAAAATGACTGGTCAATAGGCGATGAAATCTCCATTACATCAGTGGAAACAGAAGAAACGGTAACACTTGAAATCAAAGGTATCTATTCTACTAGTGCGGAAATACCTCCACAAGCAGAAAGAATGCTATCAATGAACCCTTATAACTCTATTTATGTACCGATAGAAGCAGCTAATCAATTGAAGGGTGAAGAAGGGATCATTAATCAGGCCATCTATTATATGAATGACCCGTTAAACATTGATGCGTTTATGGAGGAAGCAAAAAATGAGAGTACCATTGATTTTGATACGTTTATTCTAAATGCGAATGATCAGCTCTATCAACAAATGATGGGACCGATCGAGAATGTATCATCCTTTTCTAACAAGATTGTGTTACTAGTCACGATTGCCGGATCGATTATTCTTGGCTTGATTGTCATGATGACCATTCGAGAAAGAAAGTATGAGATGGGCGTTTTATTAGCAATTGGAGAGAAACGAAAAAAATTAGTAGGTCAATTCCTTGTAGAAATATTGATGGTTGCGGTATTGGCTATGGGGCTATCCCTGGTGACAGGCAGCTATGTGGCAGAAGCAGTAGGGAACCAATTACTAGAACAAGAGCTTACCGCCTCTGAAGAAAGTAACGAACCACAATCCTTTACCAACAGGCGAGGAATGATGGGAGCAATGGGACCTGGAGGCATGATTCAAACCCAGGACGTACAAACGATAGAAGAACTAGCCATTGGCGTTACAGCCGAAAACATTATCATGATGGTTGGAATTGGACTACTTGTCATTTTATTTTCAACACTTGTTCCTGCCTTAAGTGTTCTTCGAATGAATCCAAAAGCAATTTTGACTAATCAAGACTAGGAGGTACATGATGAGTAAACTATTATCGTTACAGCAAGTAAGTTACTGGTACAAACAAGGTTCCATGCAACAGTATATTTTAAAAGATGTGGACATGGCATTTGAGAGAGGTACCTTTTATACCATTGTAGGACCATCAGGATCTGGGAAAACAACATTCCTCGCCTTGGTTTCTGCGCTCGATACTCCTAAAGAGGGCATGGTTCTCTATGAAGGAACCGACTTGAGCAAAATTGGTTTAACCAAGTTTCGGAATCAATATGTATCCATTGTGTTTCAGTCCTATAATCTCCTTCCATATATGACAGCGATTCAAAACGTCTTAACGGCAATGGAAATAACGGGCGTGAAGCAGCAAAATAAAAAGCAATACGCCCTGGATTTATTGGAGAGAGTAGGCATTTCCAAAGACCAGGCGAATCAAAAAGTCTTAACGCTTAGCGGAGGGCAACAACAAAGAGTATCCATCGCACGCGCCATCTCTTCGTCTGCAGATCTGATAGTTGCGGACGAGCCTACAGGGAACTTGGATGAAGAAACAGCGAAAAGTATCATTACTTTATTACAAAAGCTTGCCCATGATGAAGGGAAATGCGTGATCGTCGTCACACATGACCAAAGTATCGCAAGTGATTCTGATGTAAAAGTTACCTTAACGAAAGGGAGAATGGTAGAGGAGAGGATGAGAGAAGCGGTAGTTAGGTAAGATATTCGAACCCGAATGATGGACACCACCGTCATTCGGTTTTTTTGTTGTTTGAGAAACTATAAAATAATGGAATGCTGGATTCTTTGGGATGAAGACCTCCGTGACGAGGGAAAAGGAGGAGAGAGGTCCTCATCACTCGTATGAAGACCTCCGTGACGAGGAAAAAGGAGAAGAGAGGTCCTCATTGCCGTTATGAAGACCTCGGTGACGAGAAATCAGGAGAAGAGAGGTCCTCATCGCCGTTATGAAGACCTCGGTGACGAGGAAAAAGGAGAAGAGAGGTCCTCATCGCCAATATGAAGACCTTGATGACAAGGTCTTCATGTTGAAATAGTCGAATATGAGCGCAAATGAAAAATTCGGCCAAGGTTAACATTTCAGAGCCATATGAAAAGCAAGAAAGCGCCCCAAGAAATTGAGATCTTGGGCCGTGGTTTTAGGTCGCATTAGCAATTTTGGTCTAGACTCTCAAAACTACCCAGCTTTCCACAAATTTTACAACACCTTCATACCCACTTAACATTCCATCGGTAAAATTTTAAATGTTCAAAATAGTTCGGTGGAGGTTAGTGATGAGGAAAGAGAACCGTAAGTTTGGTAGGAAGCTGCTGTCGTCATTGATGATTTTTACTATTGTGGGAACGAGTTTTCAGCCGGTTGTGCCGCGAACTGTGGTGCATGCGGAGGAAGAGGTTACAGAAACGGAAACGACTCCTGTTGAGGAAAATGAGGTAACTAATCCGGAGGAAAGTAGCGAACCGGTTGAAAGTACAGACCCATCTGCTGAGGAACAGGTAGAACCACAGACGCCTGAAGTGGAAGCGGTGGAAGAAGAGGTAACGGAAGAACCTGCAACAGAAGAAGCCGAAGTTGAAGAGCCTGTAAAAGAAGAACCAGAAACAGAAGTTGCTCCATCTTCCAAAGAGGAAGAAGTGGGTGAATCAACGGAACAACCAGAAGAACCTACTGAAGTGCAACAAACGGAAGAAGAAACCATCACAGAAGAGCTGGATTACAACCTGCTCCCGCATCTACTCATCACAGAAATTTCTCCAAACTCAGCTGGTACTGATCATTATGAGTACTTTGAGCTTTACAATAATACAGACAAGGCAATATCTACAGCGAATCTAAATTTTATCTATACATACACGGATACAGGAAAGGAGATTCCTTTCACAGTTCCTGAAACGACCATTGAATCACAGGAAACCCTAGTATTTTGGTATAACAATGGAGACCGTAGTTTAGCTGATTTAAACGAGAACTATGGGTTGGCGTTAACGGAAGAGCAGGTGGTTTCTTTCAAAGATGTCTTCCCGGGTTTTGCGAATGGTGGAAACCGCGCATTGGTGATCAAGGATAAGCAAGGGAAGGAATTGGTTTCTGCCAGTTATCTAGGAAACGAGAATGATAACAACGGAGCGGGAATTGAGTATAAGTTTCCGGCGAGCGGGACGGTGATGGACAAGCATGCGGTTCTTGCATTGCCAACGCCTGGAACCATTGATGCTGTTCAAGTTCCTGAACAGCCGGTGACTGTGGAGGAAGAGGAAGCGCCTGTCGCAGACAAAACACTGCCAGTGATTGAACACACCGCCGTTACAGAAGTGGAAAGGTTCACTGCCATCACTATGCAAGCGACGATAACGGATGAAGTTGGTGTAACTACAGCAACATTATTTTATAAAAAAGAATCAGAGGAAAGTTATACGAGTCTAAGCATGCAACAACAAGAGGCAACGTCTACCTATACTGCTGAAATTCCAGCTTCTAAGGTGAATGGGCCAATCACTTATTACATCGAAGCATCGGATGGAACCAACACAGCAGCGACGGAGACGTCCACGATTGAGGTGGAGGTACCAGCAGAAACATACAGTGAGCTACCATTGCTTATTACCGAGCTGTCCCCGAACTCTAAAGGGGGAGGGACGGATTACTACGAGTTTTTTGAGGTGTATAACAATACGAATCAGCCTATGAATCTAGCAAACTATTCGTTTGTTTATAAATATACGGACACGGGAAGTGAGCTGCCATTCCAGGTGCCTGCAGTGATCTTGGAGCCGCAGGAGGAAATCGTATTTTGGTATAACAACGGAAACAGGACGCTAGCTGAGTTTAACGAAAACTTTGGGCTCGCGCTCACAGAAAGTCAGGTTGTAGAGTTCAAGGATGTCTTCCCTGGCTTCGCAAATGGCGGCAATCGTGCTCTTGTGATCAAGGATGCAGAGGGTGCGGAGGTTGTGTCTGCAAGCTATCTTGGCAGTGACAATGATAATAATGGAGCGGGCATTGATTATCTGTTTCCATCTAGCGGGACAGAGATGCTGAAGCTAGAAGGTTTGGCTGCGCCGACACCAGGTATGGCGAAAGAAAGCCAGGTGCCGACTAACCCGGTGGAGCTAGAGGAAATACCGGAAGATACGGTAGCGCCTGTGGTAGAGCATACACCTGTCACAAATGGAACTGCGTACTCGCCAATTCGGATTGAAGCGACGATTACTGATGACATGGCAAAGCCTTTTGCGACTTTATTTTATAAAAAGCAAGGGGAGGAGACATTTACTTCGTTGTCCATGAACCCAACGTCTGAAGGATCTTCTGTCTATACGGCAGAAATACTTGGGGCGGATGTTTCAGGGAATATCGTTTACTATGTGGAAGCTTCAGATGGTTGGAATGTTTCCAAGACGGAAGAGTTCACGATTGAAGTAGAACAAATTGAAGTGGATTATCAATCTCTGCCGCCATTTTTGGTGACAGAAGTGGTTCCGGATTCGACGAATGTTGGGTCAGCGGATGGCTATGAGTTCATTGAAATCTATAATAATACGAATCAGGATCTTAGTTTTAAAGATTATAAGCTTTATTATCGTTACGGAGCGGAGAGTGCGACAGATGTGGTGTGGCCTTCGATTCCAGATGATGTGGTGATTCCATCCAAGGAAACACTTGTATTCTGGATCATCAATGCGCAAAACCGCGAGCAGACCGTGGCGGATTTCAACGCAAATTATGGTTCCAATTTGGTGGAAGATCAGAATATCGTCCGCATCTACAGCGATGGTATGGCCAATGGCGGGATGCGCGGACTTGTGGTAGCAACGAACTCTAAACAGGAGCTTGCGGTTGCCTACTACAATGATGTTCCAAATGTAAAGGACACGGCAGCCAATATGGGTGTGTTTTATCAATACCCGCTAGATGGTTCCACTCAAATGATCAAGACAAGTGCAGCGGAAAAAGCAGCAACGCCTGGTATGGTGGACGCTTCACAAGTGCCTGCGGAAACGGTTCAGATCGAAGCAGATACGATAGCGCCGACTTATGAAAATTTAACAAAGGTCACCGAGGTTGACCAGACGGAGAATATCGAAATCGTTCTGGATGCGCAGGATGATAAGGAAGTGAAGACGGTCCGTTTATTTTACCGAACGAACGACCAGACCGACTTCAAACACGCGATCCTGACGAAGGATTACAATGACCTGCTTTACCACTATACAATCTACTCGCCTGAAATTATTGCGAAAGAGTATGTGGAATATTATTTCGAGATTTCGGATGGCATGAATGAAGTGACAACAGAGACGTATAAGGTGAAGGTCGCAACGGAATTGGATTTCTCCAGTCTCCGCTTGAATGTAAAAGAAGGCGAGATTCTTGCTGGGGAGAAGATTTTGAAAGGGACTTCCAGCACGGATGCCCCGGAAGATGTGAAGCTTTTGATAGACGGTGTGGAAGTGGAAGGGGAAACATTCCAGGCTGTTGAGCATACCTCTTATTTTGCTTTTGAGGTGAGCGGCATCAATACCTTCTTCCAGAACGGAGTAACCATGGGGGATGAGGTTCTGCATATTTTTGATGACTGGATCAATGAATGGCAGACGATCACAGTTCCGATTGATCCGGACAAACTCGAGCTTGGCGACAATACGATTACGATTCGTGCAGGTAACAAGGCGTCTCCGTTTGACTTGGAGTCCGAAGACAACCGTGACGATTATAACTTGAGAAACGTTCGCCTCGTTTTGGCAGATGGAACGATTCTGCGTGATGCGGTGAAAAATGACCCGGCGCAAGTGTTTGACATGGGCGATGACGGAACAGACCGCATTTTTGAGGACTTCACTTTTACGGTCACAGGGGAGCAGGCGCCATCCAAATCTTATAAGTGGGACACAGCTTCTGTCTCGGATGGGGAGCATGTGATTTCTGCTATGGATGCAGATGAGGAGATCTCAACAAAGGTGATGGTGGATAACACCGCGCCAAGCATCACGACTTCTCTAGAAGAAGGAAAAGAATACAAAGGTGCTTTTACGATTGATGTGACAGCAACCGATGCGATTGCTGGTGTAAAAGAAACGATGGTGCTCCTTGATGACAAGGAAATTGCGGTACCTTTTGAAACGGCATCTTCTAAGCTTTCGGCTGGCGAACATACGTTGAAAATCGTGGCGATCGATGAGGTAGGGAACGAAGCTGTAAAAGTGGTGCATTTTACGGTGGTGAATGAAAATCCACTGAAGCCGGAGCTCGTTTCACCTGCAGATGATGAGGAAACACCTGTTGATGGTGACCCGACGTTGAAGGTAAAGGTGGCCGATCCGACTGATGATGATTTAGATGTTACTTTTTACGGTGGTTATAAGTACGATGTGACTCAAGGCGATCGCATGAAAGGCTTTAAAAATGCCAACGAAGTGGAACCGCCGCAAATGATGGTGCCAGAGGGCGAGGAAGCTTTTACAGAAGAGGATATTGCACTTGTATCTAACGAAGACGGGGAATATCTGATCACGGATTCCTCCACAGAATTCCCGTATCACCGCTTTGATGTGACGGTGGACGATTCGGTTCAGGAGGGGGATACGGTCGAGCTTGTTTGGAAGGGGAACTCCCTTGAAGGCAGGAAGGTTACCATGTATGCCTGGAACCACACGTCGAACAAGTGGGAAATTGTTGATTATAAGATTGCTGGAACGGAAGACTTTGGCCTGCAAGGAGAGGTCGCAGTCGCTGATTTTGTAAAAGAAAGCAACATCAACGTACTGGTGCAGGATGAAATTCCAGCCTCACCTGAAGAGTACGATTACACGTTTGTCTGGATGTCAGACACTCAGTATTACTCCGAAAGCTTCCCGCACATCTATGAAAGGCAGACCGAATGGATTGCAGAAATGGAAGAGGAAATGAAAATTGAGTATGTGTTCCACACGGGAGATCTCGTGAATACGGCTGATCAGGAAGGCCAATGGAATTATGCGGATCAGTATATGGGTGTTTTGGACGAACGTGAAATTCCTTATGGCGTGCTTGCCGGGAACCATGACGTAGATCACAAAACGAATGACTACACCGAGTATTATAAGTACTTTGGCGCGGACCGCTTTGAGGACAAGCCTTTCTATGGCGGCACATATAAAAATAACCGCGGACATTATGACCTTATTTCCTCCAACGGAAATGACTATATCATGGTTTACCTCGGTTGGGGTGTGGAAGACGAAGGGATTGCCTGGGTGAATGAGGTGCTTGCAGCCCATCCAGACCGCATGGCGATTTTGAGCTTCCACGAATACTTGCAGGCAACAGGCGTGCGTCATCCGCTTGGCGACAAGTTGTATGAGGAAGTCGTACTGCCAAACGAGAATGTCATTGCGGTGTTGAGCGGCCATTATCATGAGGCGCAAACACTGATTGATGAAGTGGATGATGATGGAGATGGCGTAGCAGATCGTAAAGTCTATCAAATGCTTGCCGATTATCAGGCAGGTCCAGAAGGCGGACAAGGCTTCATGCGACTATTGCATTTTGATACAGACAATAACCGGATTGTCGTGAACACGTACTCTCCGTACCTTGATCAGTACAACTATTATGATACCGAAACCTATCCAGGCAAGGATGAGTTTGTGCTGGACCTTGACCTTCAGCCAAAAGAAAAGCGCGTGGCAACTGACTACTTTGCGGTGAACGTTTATACGGAAGTGGAAATTGGCAAGCAAGAGGCTGTTTCGAGCGGAAGTGTGGCAGAGATGGTCTGGGAAGGGCTTGACGAAAACGAGCGTTATTGGTGGTATGTCGTGGTGGAGGATGAGCACACGGGTATGACTAAGTCGGATATTTGGACTTTTACTAAAGGTAAGGTGGCGGATGGGCCTGTTGAGCCGGATCCATCAGAGCCTGGAGGACCTGGGGAACCGGGCAAGCCAGGTGGTAATCCTGGAGGGCCGACTAATCCAGGTGCGCCGGGGCCAAGCAAGCCGAATCCCATGAATCCAAACCCTGGGCAACCAGGACAGCCTGGAAAACCGGCAGATCCGGTTAAGGTGAATAACCCAGCAGCGCCAGGTAGTAACGATGGGAAGAAAAACGAACAAGGAAAGAAACAGAGTGGAGAGAAGCTTCCAAACACGGCTACTAATCTATATGACTTTTATGTCATCGGGTTTTTATTGCTGGTGATGGGAGTAGGATGTTTGGTGATGGTGAGGAAGAGAAGAAGGGTGTTATAGGATGATAGGTGAGACGCATGGAATCTTTTGGATTTCATGTGTCTTTTTTTAATAAATCAATATAAACTTAGAAGAAGAGACGTAGAACTATGATTCAGTTTGAATAGTGATTTTTAAACAAACGTTTGATCAAATGGAATTTTTTTATTGTAAGAAAGGGCTTAAAATCGGTTCGTGAAATATCGACTATTTTCGAAAGATATTTTGAAATAATAACTTAGGGGGTTTCTAATATGAATGTAGTAGAGAAAGCCATCATCTTTGCAGCTGAGGCACATAAGCACCAAACAAGAAAAGGGACCGAGATACCTTATATCACACATCCGTTTGCGGTTGGAATGATGTTGCAAGGTGCGGGTTGCTCGGAAGAAGTGGTTGCTGCGGGTATTTTGCACGACACATTGGAAGATACGGAAGCCACTTATGATAGTTTGGTGAAAGAGTTTGGTGGCGGAGTAGCAGATTTAGTTGTGGCTGCTTCTGAAAATGACAAAAGTCTTTCATGGGAAGAAAGAAAACAACACACCATTGATGGGTTGAAAGATGCTTCGATGGAAGAGTTGCAAGTCATTGTTGCGGATAAGCTGCACAATTTACGCTCCATTCGAGCGGATCTTAAAGAACACGGGGATACGATTTGGGGGCGGTTTAATCGAGGCAAAGAGAAGCAACGTTGGTACTATGCAAACATTGTGAAGGCATTGGCTCCTAGGAAAGATGGGTTTAAGTTGATTGGTGACTTAGAGAAGGAAGTTAGTGAAGTTTTTGGTTTTGTAGAGTTGTAGAAGGAGAGGCTCGCTTGGGGGATTTTTGGGGGTGATAAGGACGTCTCTGGGCTGAGAATGGAGGTAGTGAGGTCTTCATAGTGGTTATGAAGACGTCTCTGTGGTGAAAACGGAGGCGGTGAGGTCTTCATCAAGCTTATGAGGACGTCTCTACGATGAAAACGGAAGCACAAAGGTCCTCATCAAGCTTATGAAGACGTCTCTACCGCAAAAAAGTAACCAGAAAGGTCTTCATCCGGTCCCCTGCACTTCCAATTCAAAATAGTGGAAAAAAAGTATATATCTTCACCTGATTCCCTGCTAAAATATTGAAGGAAGGAGATGGAAAATATGAAAATATTAAGTAGGTCGCTGCTGGTCGTATGTTTATTGGCTATTGGAAGTGTGTTGACCGCTTGTAGCGAAGTGGTAGATACGATAAAAGAGCAGGTAGATGCGCAGGATGAACTCATCGCCTATATTGAAGATAGCAATCCAGTCATCGAATCTGCTGTGAATGCGGAGATTGCGGCAGATGAATTTGTGTTTATGGAAGAGGATCTCGAGAGTGCTTATACATATTTAGTCGAGACGACCATTCCTACCCTTGAAAAAGTAGTGGAAGATACAGAAGCCATTGTCATTACCATGGAGGAGTTGCAACCATCACACGATAAGTTAATTGAGGCGCATAAAAAACTGTTGGAAGCCTATTCCACTTATGCAGATGGGTATTATGACGGCGACGAAAGCTTGTTGGAAAAGGGAGACCTTCTCTACGAAGAATATGGTGTGATTTATGATGAACACGAAGCTTTGTTCACGGAATTGGCGGAAGAGTATAACTTAGAGGTGGAAATAGAGGAAGTAGAATTGGAAAACAATTAGAGAAATATACAAGCAAGGCACATGGAATTTTCCCTGTGTCTTTTTATAATGGATGTTTTATTGACTATTATTTGAAAAACATAAAAAAACAGGCCCTATAGTAAGAGCCTGTTTTGTATAAACGATTTAAGATTAAGAAGCTTTTTGAACGTTAGAAGCTTGAGCTCCACGAGCACCTTGCTCAACGTCAAACGTTACTTTTTGACCTTCGTCTAAAGATTTGAAGCCATCACTTTGGATTGCGGAGAAGTGAACGAATACATCGTCTCCATTTTCGCGTTCGATAAATCCAAAACCTTTTTCTGCATTAAACCATTTAACTGTACCTTGTTCCATTTTTGTTGCCTCCTAGTGCGTTCCCACACATTGTATTACTATTCTTGGCCAAAGCACATTCAAGATGAAAAATTGTTATTCATACTATCCTTTACACCGAACAAAAATAATTAACTCAATGATATCAGAAAACAAAAGAACTTGCAAATAAATGGTATTTGACGGTAGAAATTGCAGGTGTTATTTCACTTTTATTGGGAATAAAACTTAATTCCTACTATTTTCTTGTTTTTTTAAGTGAATTGGTTGACGATGAAAATAAAATTATGATATTATAAAATATTTTGTTAAAAAATTTCATATGTGTTAAGGTTAAGAGGGTTACCAAATATGGAGGTGGATTTTTTGTTTAAAATTGGCGATAACATTGTTTATCCAATGCACGGAGTAGGTATAATTAAAGATATAGAAGAAAAGGAAATCTTAGGAAAAAAACAACAGTATTTTGTCATAAGAATGTTAATCAGTAATATGCAAGTCATGATCCCTACGGGTAAAATATTGAGTTCAAGTATACGCCCAGTTACTGACATCATTGCATTGAAACACATCATGCACATTTTTCAGCATGGAGAATCAGATAGATTAATGCCGTGGAAACAAAGATTTAAATTGAACACGGAAAAAATCAAAACAGGTAAAATACAAGAAGGTGCCGAAGTTGTGCGTGATCTAATGCGTATGAAGAAAGAGAAAGCACTTAATTCAAGCGAAAAAAGAATGCTGAATAACGCAAATGAATTTTTGATTAGTGAACTGAGATTAATTAAAGGAATCACTGAAAAGCAAATAAAAAGCTTTTGTTAAGGTTAACTATAAGATAATGTATTACATCCCCGAAAATATCCTGAGTCTTTTTGGAATTATTTAAAGCAAAATACAAAGGCATTCTACTTCTTTAACTCACTTTTGGAGCATTAACCTCTTTTGATATTTCTACAATTTAATTGATTTTTATTATTACGTAAAAGAGATAAACCGATAGTAACACCATATGGTCAACAACAAAAATGGTTTCCAGACTAGGAAACCATTTTTATTTACCACATTAATTAAAGCCGGAGCTCGTTTCTCCTGCAGATGATGCGGAAATCTATGAATCAGTTTAGACTTAGGGGAAGAGCTATAAGGAAGGCATCCGAGTTGGAAGAACCCAAAGCTTACAAACTTCCGTTAATCTTTTATCTGGAATAGTAATTTTTAAACAAACGTTCGATTAAGCTGATTTTTTTTGTTGTGATGGCGGCATTGAAATTGCATCGAGTAATATCGACTATTTTTGCATAGTATAGTAGAAAAATGTTTGAAGGGACGGATAGCTCTTGCTCGTGGGGAGGTAGGGGGACACGTGAAATCTCATATGTGTCTTTTTCTATTTAAAGCTTGTTTTAAAGCGGTTTTTGACGCGAGGGAAGAGATAAAATATGATAGAGGAAAATGATTAGGGTAAGGGTGTTGGTGAATGAGAGTGTTGATGGTGGAGGACGACAGGACGATCGCTGCGGGTTTGGAGTATTCGCTTCGGCAGGAAGGATATGAGACCATTCTTTGTCATGATATCAAATCGGCAGAGTCGGAGATCGCTAGTAGACTTGAAGAGATAGATTTATGCTTATTTGATTTGTCCTTGCCTGATGGGAGCGGCTATGACCTTTGCGAACAGGTGAAAAAGAGAGAGGACAAACCGGTGATTTTTCTTACGGCCTTTGATGATGAGGTGAATGTGGTGATGGGTCTTGATATGGGGGCGGACGATTATATTACAAAGCCATTCCGGGTCCGTGAGTTGCTTTCCCGCATTAAGTCGGTCTTACGACGTTATCATAAGCAGCCTGAGCAGGCCAAAAGCTACATAGATATCGAGAATGTCCGCATTAATACGTTGGAAGGTAAAGTATTCAAAAACGGGGAAGAGGTCCTGCTGACTGCATTGGAATACCGGTTGTTGATGATTTTTGCCAACCATATCGGGCAGGTCCTGACGAGAGCCCAGCTGCTTGACCGGATTTGGGATGTGGCAGGTGACTTTGTCAATGACAACACACTGACGGTTTACATCAAGCGTTTGCGGGAGAAGTTGGAGGACAACCCTCAAAACCCTCTGATCATCCGAACCGTGCGCGGCATGGGCTATAAGGCAGGTCAATAAGATGTGGCGAAACAGAGAAGTTCAACTATACCTGATCACCATGATCTTGATTGGCGCTGTAGCAAGCGTTGCAGCAGCCCTCTTTTTTACCATATCCACAACAATACTTGTTCTCGCAACCACCATGTTGCTCATCGCTTCCAGTGTGGTTTTCACCAGATGGAGATACAAGGAAATCGAAAAACTCTCAGGATATTTACGCCAGATAAGCAATGGCAATTATGAAATGGATGTAAGGGACAATCATGAGGGAGAACTGAGTATTTTAAAAAGCGATATTTATAAGGTCACCCTGATGCTTTCAGAACAGCGTTCCTATTTGGAACAAGATAAAATCAAATTAACAAATGCGATATCAGATATCTCTCATCAATTGAAAACTCCGCTTACCTCCATGATGGTCATGGCTGATTTGCTCAGCGATAAAAAGCTCGATGAATCAAAGCGTGCTGAATTCACCCAGAATATCCGTGTGCAATTGGAAAGAATCGAATGGCTTGTGTCTTCCCTTTTAAAACTATCCAAAATTGATGCAGGGACTGTCAGTTTTAAAAAAGACAACGTTTCAGTCCAGGGCCTTATTGAAAGGGCTGTGCAGCCGGTATTGATTCCAATGGATATTAGAGAGCAGACTTTAGTGGTGGAAGGGGATGAGTCTGTCACTTTTACAGGAGATAATCACTGGACGGCAGAGGCATTGATCAATATTTTAAAAAACTGTGTGGAACATACTCCAGTCGGCGGCAACATATTCATTTCGTTTTCAGAAAATCCCCTCTTTACAGAAATTAGAGTCAAGGATAATGGACATGGAATTCCCAAGGAAGATCTCCCTTATATCTTCAGGCGTTTTTATAAAGGTAAAAATGCAGGAGAAGATAGCGTAGGAATCGGGCTTGCCATGGCATACAGCATCATCACAAGTCAGCAGGGGGATATCGAAGTCAGAAGCGAACAAGGCAAGGGGACCGAGTTTCATATCAAGTTTTATAACAAGGCTCGCACCTGACATAAGGGGATAGGTTCATCCTGTGGGACATGAATCTATCCCCTTAAGTGACTAAATTGTCACGATAGAAGTCACTTTATAGTCATCTTAGGCAGATATACTAAGGGTACATTTGAAAACATGGAGGGAATGCAATGAGCATTTTACAAATAGAAAATCTGTCTAAGGTTTATGGTAAGGGAGATACAGCGGTAAAGGCATTGGATGATGTATCATTTTCGGTGGAAAAGGGAGAATTCGTCGCGATCATCGGTCCATCCGGATCTGGTAAGTCAACGCTTCTTCATTTACTCGGTGGGGTGGACAGACCGTCAAGTGGGAAGGTGCTTGTTGATAATACGGATATCTACCAATTGAATGAAACCCAGCTGGCGATATTCAGACGCAGGCAGATCGGATTGATCTATCAGTTTTATAATCTCATTCCGATTTTGACAGTAGAGGAGAACATGACATTGCCATTACTGTTGGATGAACACAAAGTGGACCAGAAACAATTCAGTGATATTGCATCCATCCTTGGATTGGACCATCGTCTGAATCACTTGCCCAATCAACTTTCTGGCGGACAGCAACAGCGTGTATCCATCGGAAGGGCTCTCATCAGCAATCCGGCGATCATTCTGGCGGATGAGCCGACGGGTAATTTAGACAGCAAGAACAGCGGCGAGATCATGGAGCTTTTGAAAATGTTCAATAAAACTTTCAATCAGACGCTTATCGTTATTACCCATGATGAAAGGATTGCCCTGCAGGCTGACCGTGTCATTGAAATCAATGATGGAAAAGTTGCCAAGGACGAGGTGATCCGTCCATGAACATTATTAACAAGCTGACCATACGGCATCTGAAGAAAAATAAGAGAAGGACGATGGTGACCATCATTGGAGTCATCATCTCGGTTTCGATGGTAATGGCTGTCGCGACGCTTGGAGTTTCCTTTCTAGATCTTTTGAAAAGGCAAACCATTGCAGACAACGGAGAATGGCATGTTCAATATAAAAATGTCACTAGCGATCAAATAAAAGCAATCGAAAAAGATGGGAATACGAAAGATCTTATTCTTTCCAGCGATATGGGTTATGCCATGTTGGAAGGAGACGAGATGACAGATAAGCCCTATCTCTTTTTTAAAGGATACAATGAAGAAGGTTTGGAACAATTTCCTATAAAGTTAAGCAGTGGACGCCTACCTAAAGCGGCAAATGAAGTAGTCGTGTCTGATCATCTTGCGAAAGACATAGGGATTAATTATGAAATCGGCGCAGAAATGACCGTTGAAATTGGAAATCGTATGATGGAAGGTGAACCGGCCCCTTTGCTGCAGAACTATTCTGTTCAAAGAGGGGAAGAGGGATATCTTGAAAACTTGGAAATCCACACAACAGAAACTTTCACTGTTGTAGGAACGATTGAAAGGCCTTCTTGGGAGGAGCCGTGGGCACCAGGATACACGGTGATTAACTATATCGATCAGGAAAATCTGAATCAAGCGGTGAACGTTGACGCCGTTGTGGTGGTTAAGGATTTAAGCCGTTCCATTTTCAAACAAGCGGAACAACTTGCACAACAAAACGATATAGTTGGGGTAGGTTTCAATGATGAACTGCTCCGATATTATGGTATCACTGATAACGATAATCTCCATACGACCATGTATTCTTTGGCAGGAATCATCATTGCTGTCATCGTGATTGGTTCGGTATCTCTGATATATAATGCCTTTGCAATCAGCGTTTCCGAACGGGCAAGGCATTTGGGTATGCTTTCAAGTGTTGGGGCAACCAAGAAACAAAAGCGTAATTCGGTCTTCTTTGAAGGGGTCGTCATAGGGTTGATCAGTATTCCAATCGGTGTCTTAGCAGGGCTTGGTGGGATAGCAATTACCTTTATGTTCATCAACACCTATATAGCGGATGCATTAGGAACAAGTGTAAAGCTTGAAGTAGTTGTCACGCCAGCTTCTGTTCTGGTTGCTTGCTTCATTTCAAGTGCCACTATTTTTGTTTCCACCTACATGCCAGCCCGTAAAGCATCCAAAGTCTCAGCCATCGATGCAATCCGCCAGACACAGGATATAAAGCTAACAGGCAAAGCGGTCAAGACATCCAAGCTTGTCAGAAAAATATTCGGCTTGGAAGCGGAAATCGGACTGAAAAATGTAAAAAGGAATAAGAAAAGGTATTATGCCACATTGTTTTCACTCGTCATCAGCATCATCCTTTTCTTATCTGTATCATACTTCACAAATAATTTGAGCAGGTCTGTGGAAATGTCACAGGCTGGAACCGATTTTGATATTTTAGTTTCAGGAAGCAGCGGAGATATTTCCGACCTTGAATCCTTGGTTCATACAGAAGGTGTAACGGGTTATAGTCTCCAAAAGACGGTTCAGTTAACGTCACTAATAGAGGAAGATAAATTTACTGAAGAGTTGATCGCTGTTATCGAAAAAGAAAATATCGAACTTCAAGATGGTAGATATCCATATTACGTGAATGTATATGGGTTGAGTGAAAGTAGTTTTCAGGAGTATGCCGATAAAGCCGGAACGGACGCGGTAACCTACCGAGATTTAGAAGACCCGAAGGCGATCATTATTGAAAAAATATCTTACCAGGATTACGAAGCATCCAAGTTTGTGGAAACAAAATCGATCAACACCAAACCCGGTGAGAGAATCGAGCTGCAATTTACCGATTATGAAACAAACGAGAGAACCATGCTTGCGGGACTTGAAGTCGGTGCACTGACAGATGAGGTCCCCATGGGAACCAACACAGCAAGGGTTGGCGGGTTGGATATAGTCGTGCCGATCGAAACCTTGGATGCCATCCTCAATGAGAAGGCACTTAATGAGGTGCAATCATACCTTTACCTGAATAGCAGTGATCCCATGAAGACGCAAGAAGCACTCGAAGAAGTCGTTCCCTCTTCCATGTATATATATAACGTCTTTCAAAACAGAGAGCGTGAACAACAAATGATCATGTTCTTATCGGTATTCACCTATGGTTTCATTGCATTGATTTCTTTGATTTCCATTGCCAATATCTTTAATACCATTTCTACCAGCATTTCCTTACGAAAGAGAGAATTTGCGATGCTGAAGTCTGTCGGAATGACCCCGAAAGGCTTTAACAAAATGATCAATTACGAAAGCATCTTCTACGGAGTGAATGCCCTGTTATTTGGCTTGCCGATCAGCTTCGTTGTCATGTATCTGATACATCGTTCTGTAAACGAAACATTCCAATACGGGTTTACCCTGCCGTGGCTAGATATCGTGTTTGTGATAGCAGCCATTTTCGTTATCGTCAGCTCAGCCATGCTATATTCCATCTCCAAAATAAAAAAAGAAAACATCATTGATGGGTTGAAGCAAGAGAATATATAAGCATTAGATAAAATAAGAAAATCTTATATCTATTCATAAAATAACAGTCATTTCTATTATCACCCTCTTTGAGTAAGATGAAAGTAGAATCTAACATCTTACAAAAGGAGGGTTTTTCATGTCATTTGCAATCAACAAAATCGATCATGTCCAGCTTGCCATGCCAAAGGGGCTGGAGGATGACGCGCGCAAATTTTATGGTGAGATTTTAGGCTTAGAAGAAGTGGAAAAGCCGGAGTCGCTTAGAAAAAGAGGCGGGGTGTGGTTTAGTAAAGGTGCTGTTCATCTTCATTTAGGGGTGGAGGAGCCTTTTATTCCTGCAAAAAAAGCACATCCGGCATTTGAGGTTCATCAAATAGAAGAGTTTAAACATTATCTGAGCTCACAGGCGGTGGAGTACACGGTGGACGAGAATCTTCCTGGAGCAAATAGGATTTATGTAAGTGATCCTTTTGGAAACAGGCTGGAGTTTTTGGAATGGGTTTGAGTTCTTAAGAAAGACAGGTGCCCTTGAATTATGCAATAAATAAGAGGATTTATACAATAAACCACCGAAATTATTCAATAAACGCTGTGATTTATTCAATAAATCCTGTTAAATTCACCACAATCCATTTATTCCCACACTATCTAATGAAAGTTGTGTGTTCGGAGAAGGTGGTGGGTCGAGGAACCTGTCCCCACAGCCCTCTACCCCCGCAACCATTTCACCACTTCGATCCTGGTTCCTTGTTCCATGACGGAATCTATCATGAACTCATCCATCATTCTTTTTACTCCGGGGAGGCCTGCGCCGAGGCTGTCGGAGGTGGAGTAGCCGTCTTCCATGGCTTTGCCGATACTGGTGATTCCGGGTCCGTTGTCGACTACAATCACACTTAATCCTGGTGCGTATTTATGTATCACCTCTATAGAAACAGTGCCCGATCCGGCATATTTTATCACGTTTCGTGCGAGTTCTGAGATGGCGGTCGTGATGCGGACTTGATCAATATAGTTGAAACCCATACTGATGGCTATTTCTCTTCCAAGTCTTCTGGCCATGATGATATCTTTGTCGTCTTTGATGGTGAGTTGGTGTTTAATATCCATTCAATCATCCCTCCTAGGGTAAAGCTGTTTGCCATAAGCGGAGAGGTAAGCTACAAAATAAAAAGCCAAAGAGAGGGTGGGGTAGGTACCGCCTTCTCTTTGGCTTATGTCTAGTTCCATGCCTAGATCATTACTGCCGGTTATTTATTTGAGGTGCAAGTATAAACACGATAACGCTCTTATCCAAGGTAAAGTCCCAGTTGACAAATATATCTTGGATATCCTTTTGCAATAGTCGTTGGAAGGATGGTTTTGCTTGGAAGAGGAGTTTTTTCTCCAGCTTCCTTTTTGCGAGTGTCAATGCTTCTTCAAATCCCAGTTCAATGAGTTGTTCCTCTATTCGAACGAGGATGCCTTCTCTAATAATTATCAACGTGCGTTCATTCAACATATGGGAGTATGTAACATCCGGATGTTTCTCTGCTTCGGCGCTGATTTTGGTAATAATGGTTTCGATTTCTCTTCGATTGAGATAGTTGTATTCAAAGAATCTCTCTATTTTCTCCTCGACTCCGACCAAGAGGCCAGATCCGTTCTGGAAAGTCCAGTCATAGTAAAACTCTTTTATCGGTAATCCTGTGACGGAATGGATCATTTCTTTAATTGTGTCGTTCAATTTACGCATCATTTTATCCCGTATCTCTTCGACCGTCATCGTATGATTGTCTTCGAGCAACATATTCTCGATGGGAGATAAAAAATGGCGTAAGTAGATGATAACATATGGTGATGCGATTGTTACAAAGACAGCCTCGGGTCCTTTACCGAAGTGCTTTCTCAGTAATCTTCCAATTTCGCTCGATAATTCGGACTGCTGCAGTTTTACTTCCATTGTCTCATCCCTTTAAGAACAAGAGGTTTGCCCTATGTTCTGTGAAGATTTTAAGGGATGTAGTGTTAAAAAAGTTTAACCCTTTTGATATAGGGGTAAATGTTTAAGTTGGTCACACCCTCTTATATGTAGAAAATTCTACACGAAAACCGAAATTCCTTCTTTATTATTAGATATTGTTTGCTATTTTTTCCCTGAGAGCGATTAGTACCATTCGTTCTCCTTTTTTTGTTATTCTATATATAGGGAAAATTGAAACTATTTGCATGGGTTTTAAAGGGTTTTTCTGCCAGAAAAGCGAATATAGTGTAGGTTAGGTATCATTTTGCTGTCGATTTATAGATAAATATAGATTATAGGGGGTACGGATTTTGGAAACATCACCATTACAAGTAAAACGAATATTGGACAATATTGGCAATGTTATGATTGGCAAAGAACATGTGGCGGAATTGAGTATTGTTGCCTTGCTTGCAGGGGGGCATGTGTTGCTTGAGGATGTACCGGGAGTTGGGAAGACATTGATGGTTCGTTCCCTTGCCAAGTCTGTCGGGGCAAATTTTAAACGCATTCAGTTTACGCCCGACCTTTTGCCTTCAGATGTAACAGGAAGCTCCATTTACAACCCGAAAGAATTAAAGTTTGAGTTTAGGCCTGGCCCGATTATGGGGAACATCGTCCTTGCTGATGAAATTAACCGTACATCACCGAAAACACAGGCCGCTTTATTAGAGGGGATGGAAGAGGGAAGTGTAACAGTGGATGGAAATACCCTTTCACTTGGCAGTCCGTTCTTTGTTATGGCCACGCAAAACCCGATTGAATATGAGGGGACATACCCATTGCCAGAGGCGCAGCTTGACCGCTTTTTATTCAAGATGAACATGGGTTACCCAACACCACAAGAAGAAGTGAATATTTTACATACGACTGAAAAGAAACAGCCGATCAATGAGTTGCAATCGGTTATTACATTGGAAGAACTTCAGGAAATGCAGAAACAGGTAAAAGAAGTGCATGTGGATGTGACGGTAAAAGAGTACATCGTTGACTTGGTTAATCGTACGCGTACACATCAATCCGTTTACTTGGGAGCGAGTCCGCGTGGGTCGGTGGCCTTGATGAAAGCGTCCCAAGCATATGCCTTTATTCATGGCAGAGATTATGTGGTGCCGGATGATATACAATATTTGGCTCCTTACGTGTTGCCGCATCGGATTATTTTGAAATCAGAGGCAAAGTTTGAGGGGATGACAGCGGAGCAAGTGGTGAAAAAGGTTATTGATCGTACACCGATTCCGGTTCAAAGGTCGATGACAAGATAATGAAGGCATTTTTTCAGAAAGTTAAAAAAGTCTGGAAACTGGTTTCTTTTCTGCTATTGGTAGTCACCACATTTGTTTATGCCATGTTCCAAGGCGGATTTGTCAGCTGGTTCTTGTTTATCAGCTTCCTGCCTTTTGCCTTGTATGCTTTTTTAATATTGGTTTATCCGCTCAAGGATTTTGAAGTCTCAAGAGCGATCAATCAGGAAAAATATCGTGCGGGGGATAGATTGATAGGGACCATTACTTTAAGAAGAACGGTTCCGGTCCCGCTTGCCTTTCTTTTAGTAGAAGAAGTACTTCCAAATGATCTGTTATTTTGCCAGCAAACAAAACAAGCAAAACGAATCCTTTTTCCATGGTTTAAAAGCACGATTACCATTCAATATGCTCTAGACCGTGTTCCGCGCGGGGAACATACATTGACAGGAGTCCGTTTGGTGACAGGTGATTTCCTCGGCTTGATTGAAAAAGAGAGAGTCATAGAATTAGATCAACACTTTTTGGTGTATCCAAGTTTTACAGAAATGACGTATAGGCAACACGAAAATAAATTTGATCAAGGGTCCACTTCCTCCAAAATGAAGATGGTACGTGATACGTCCATGACCGTTGGGGTCAGGGAATATCAACCAGGGGACAGGTTCTCCTGGATTGATTGGAAGGCGACGGCGCGTCGAAATGACATCATGACCAAGGAATTTGAACAGCAGCAATCACATGACGTTATGCTGTTCATCGATCGTTCCCAACCCGCCTCATTTGAAAGTGCGGTAAGTTACAGCGCGGCAATGACCAAAGCCATCCTTAAGTATGGATCGCAGGTTGGCCTTGTGTCCCTTGGGGAAGATCGATCTGTGTACTCGTTGCGAAGCGGGGAAGAGCAGTTTGCGGGGATCTATTATCATCTTGCAAAAATACAACCGAACAGTAAAAGGGACTTTTCCAAAGTGATTGAAATGGAAATCGGCAAATTTCAGCCAACTGTTACGTTTCTTTTTATTACAGGTAAGCTTGAGAGAGGCATGGTGGAAAGCCTCGAGAAACTCTCCACTAGGCACCTGCATCTGGAAGTGCATCTGACAAAGGATGACGGAGTTCGTTTAACGAAAGAAGAACTCGCATATATGGATCTATTAAAACGGAGAAACATTTTAATTAAGACCGTTTATCCCAATCGAACGAAAAGCACCATCAGAAGTGAGGTGAGTTAGCGATGGCGAAATCTAACCCATATCAACGGAACATTTATGCCTTACTCATGCATGTGTTCGGATTTATTCTGCTTTTAGAATGGATTCTGCCATTGAGGGATGTGACAGATACTGCGAATTTGTATGTGTTTGTGGTGTTCCTTCTTATATCTTTTTCGCTGTCATTTTTGCAAATACTCCCTTTGCTCAGCTTTTTCGTTCATTTTGGGTTTATGTTTTATTTTATCCATATCCTCTATATGGATGGCAGGTTTCTGAGTAGAGACTGGTTCTCTTACCTTTGGAATGACTTGAAATATAATGTGAATGTTATCTGGGCGCAAGATTGGGTTGCTATGACAGGGATGTTCAGGAGTATTTTGCTGTTTATTCTTTTATGGCTTGTTAGTTATCTTGTCATCTACTGGATTTTGTACCGAAAACAAATGCTTTTATTTGTTATTTTTACGATCACCTACGTTGCCATTCTTGATACATTTACTCCGTATCAAGGAAATGAAGCGATTATGCGGTTGATTGTGGTTGGACTTTCCATTGTTGGATTTGTCCATCTTGAAAGATTGAAAGAACGGGAAGGTGTATATAGAAGTGGTAAACTCCTGATAGGATGGGGAGTTCCGCTGATTATCTTCATTCTTCTTTCCGCTACAGCAGGCTACTTTTCGCCTAAAGCTGCCCCTGTTTGGCCGGATCCTGTGCCTTTTTTGAAGGCTATTGGTAATGGAGATGGTCCGGGAACCGGTGGCGGTGTGCGTAAAATAGGATATGGCGAAAACGACTCGCGCCTTGGTGGACCGTTTGTACCTGATGATAGCGTTGTTTTCCAGGCGGAACTGACGCGCACCCATTATTGGCGTGTGGAAACGAAGGATGTTTATACTGGAAAAGGTTGGGATTCCACAGAAGGAGAACGGGCGGAGCTTAACGGAGGGCAGAATGATCAGGTCTCTTGGATGAGTGATGAGGTACCAACAGATGCCTACTCTGCAACTTTGACGATGGAGAAAACCTATCCTCATATCAATTATCCGCTGGGACTAAACGAAATCCAAGTGGAAGAAGAGGGTATCAATTTTAGCCTGAACGACAGTACGGAAAAAATTCGTACGTTGGATGAAAGTGGAGATCCAGTTGAATTAGAAGAATACCGTGTGAACTATGATTTTCCGAGGTATTATATAGAAGCATTAAAAGGAGCGCAGCCTGGAACGGGTGAGGAAACCAACGAAGAATTTGTGGAACGTTACACCCAGTTGCCGGACTCTTTGCCAGACAGGGTGGTCGGCCTTGCGGAAGAAATAACCGGGTCGTTCACGTCGCGCTTTGACAAGGTTAATGCAGTGGAGAGATATTTCCGAAACAACGACTTTGTCTATGAAACAACAGATGTTGCCGTTCCTACAGGGGATGAAGACTATGTGGATCAATTCCTATTTGAAACGATGCAGGGATATTGCGATAATTTCTCGACTTCGATGGTGGCCCTTTTGCGTGCTGTCGACATACCGGCAAGATGGGTAAAGGGATACACGCAAGGTGAGTTTGTCGATGTGACGGAAAATAATACCCGGCTTTTTGAAGTGACAAACAATAACGCCCACTCTTGGGTGGAAGTATACTATCCGGAAGTCGGCTGGGTAACGTACGAACCAACCAGCGGATTTTCTAACCCTTATAGCTTTGTGTATCAGTCTGTAGAAGAAAATACAGGGGAAACAACAGAGGAAGACGATACCATCGAACAACCGGAACAGCCGGAAACAGATGAAAGTAATATTCCTGAGCTGGATCCAGGTGAAGATGAAGAGGCTGCTGGAGGATCGGGTTCTAATAATGGAACATGGAATTTTGCAGATATCTCTTGGAAGCCAGTAACACTTTTCCTGTCGTCGCTGGTTGCTGCAGGTGCCTTGTTATTTTTCGGCCGCAATAAATGGATACCGTATTTCTATATCCTGCGCTATAAAGGGAAAAAGGATGAAGGTACGTTTAACAAAGCGTATCCTGCACTGTTGAGGCAGTTGCATGCTGTCGGTCTCACCCGTAAAGATGGTCAGACACTTCGCGAATATGCCAAGTATATAGACGACTATTACAGTACAGGTGATATGCAGTCACTCACTGCTCGTTACGAACGTGTACTTTACCGTGGCGATTCGTCTGAGCAGGAATGGGAGAAATCGGTGGAATTATGGGAAAATTTAATTAAAAAGACATCATCTTGACCTAGTAGAAACACACTGATAGAATAAGGTCAAATTAATACAACTATAATTTATTGGCTTCATATATCCTCGATAATATGGTTCGAGAGTCTCTACCGGGTTGCCGTCAACTACCCGACTATGAAGGCAGTTCTAATACTAGTAGGGAGCATTATATCCATATAAGTCCCCATTAGCAAACTAGAATTCTGCCTTCTTATGTATATATGAGGGGAAGATTCTAGTTTTTTTGTGTTTTAAAGGGTATTTTCAACTTTAAATGTGATAGTTTATCCACCTGTAGATTGGAGTGCAAGGTGTGAGACTCCTCGAAAATGCTAGCGCATTTTCTTCGTGCGATGAATCGCTGTCGAAGCTTTCCTTGTCCTGAGGGAGATAGCGGTAGGTTGAGACCCTGCAGGCGAAGCCGAGGAGGCTCAAGCACCGCCCCTAGGAAAGCGAACACCTGGAACGGAAATCTACAGGAGTTAAAGAGATTAACCTTTTTAAAACAAAACAAAGGCATATCTTTCCTTTTGTAGGTCAAAATAAACGAAAAGATATGCTCCGAAAAATAATAAACTTATGAGGTGAATTCGGGTGGAAGGTATCCAAGAAATGGTCGTCGTCCTTGACTTCGGCAGTCAATATAACCAATTAATTACACGTCGTATCCGTGAGTTCGGTGTCTACAGCGAGCTACACCCACATACGATTACAGCAGAAGAAATCAAAAAAATGAACCCAAAAGGAATCATCCTTTCTGGCGGACCTAACAGCGTATACGGAGAAAACTCTTTCCGTTGTGACGAAGAAATCTTCGAACTTGGCATCCCTGTTCTAGGAATTTGCTACGGCATGCAGCTGATGACGATGCACTTCGGCGGCGTAGTGGAAAAAGCAAGTCACCGTGAATACGGAAAAGCACTTGCGACCGTATCTAACCAATCTACTGTGTATCAAGATATCCCAGAACAACAAGTTGTATGGATGAGCCACGGCGATTTAGTTGTTAAAGAGCCGGAAGATTTCGTAGTTGATTTGACAAGCCCAGCATGTCCAATTGCCGGAATCAGTAATGAAGACAAGAAAATGTACGGTGTTCAATTCCACCCAGAGGTACGTCACTCTGTATATGGTAACGACCTTTTAAGAAACTTTGTTTATAACGTTTGTGGCTGCACAGACAGCTGGACAATCGAGAACTTCCTTGAAATCGAAATGCAGAAGATCCGTGACGTTGTCGGCGATAAAAAAGTACTTTGCGCACTAAGTGGCGGAGTAGACTCTTCTGTTGTTGCCGTTTTGATCCACAAAGCGATCGGTGACCAGTTGACTTGTATTTTCGTAGACCACGGTCTATTACGTAAAGACGAAGCGGACGCTGTAATGAAGACATTTAGCGAAGGCTTCAACATGAATGTAATCAAAGTAGATGCAAAAGACCGTTTCCTTAACAAGCTAAAAGGAGTTTCTGATCCTGAGCAAAAACGTAAAATCATCGGTAACGAGTTCATCTATGTATTTGATGATGAAGCTTCTAAATTAGAAGGCATCGACTATCTTGCACAAGGTACTCTTTATACAGATATCATCGAGAGCGGTACGGCAACAGCACAAACGATCAAATCTCACCACAATGTGGGCGGACTTCCAGAGGACATGCAGTTCCAATTGATTGAGCCGTTGAACACATTGTTTAAGGATGAAGTTCGTGCATTAGGTTCAGAACTAGGTATTCCGGACGAAATCGTTTGGCGCCAGCCGTTCCCAGGACCAGGTCTTGGTATCCGTGTTCTTGGTGAAATCTCTGATGAAAAACTAGAGATTGTTCGCGAATCCGATCATATCCTTCGTGAAGAAATCAAAAAAGCGGGTCTTGACCGTGACATCTGGCAATACTTCACGGTACTTCCTGACATCCGCAGTGTAGGGGTAATGGGCGACCAACGTACGTACGATTACACAATCGGTATCCGTGCCGTGACATCCATTGATGGAATGACGTCCGATTGGGCGCGTATTCCTTGGGACGTGCTAGAAGTAATCTCTACACGTATCGTAAACGAAGTGGATCACATCAACCGCGTCGTGTATGACATTACAAGTAAGCCACCTGCAACGATTGAGTGGGAATAATAAATAAAAAAGCCGACCGGGATTGCCTGGTCGGCTTTTGCTTTGGGTGTAAAAACGAACATTGGTAAAAAATATTTGTCGAATGTTCGCTTTTTGTGTTGACGAATCTTTGTGAGCTTGGTAATATGAAAACAGAAATTATCATACATTTATAGTTCAAATCTCGTATAAATTTGGGAATATGGCCCAAAAGTTTCTACCAGGCTACCGTAAACAGCTTGACTACGAGGTATTAGGATTTTGTGCAGGACATCTATCTTTTTTCAGGTGGATGAGCTCTCTTTTTCCTATCCTCGTCAGTTAAATGTTAGCGCCCCTGGTTTATGCCAGGGGCGTTTTCTTGTTTGTACGAATTATCTTGAGGAGGATTTTGGCATGAAGAATTACTTTGAGTTTCAGAAACACGGTACAAGCTACAAAACAGAATCCATTGCGGGACTAACGACATTCCTGGCAATGGCCTATATATTGGTGGTAAATCCACTTATGCTTTCTTTGGCAAGTGTAGGCGATTATCCAGATGCGCTTCGCATGGACCAAGGTGCGATCTTTACAGCAACAGCCCTATCCGCAGCAATTGGTTGCTTGATCATGGGCCTCTATGCAAAATACCCAATCGCACTTGCACCGGGAATGGGTCTTAACGCATTCTTCGCATACTCTGTAGTACTTGGCATGGGCATCCCGTGGCAAACTGCGCTAGCAGGGGTATTGGTTTCTGGTGTTATCTTTATCTTTTTAACACTATTTGGTATTCGTGAAAAAATCATCAACGCTATTCCGGCAGAATTGAAATATGCAGTAGGAGCAGGTATCGGTCTTTTCATCACTTTCATCGGTTTCCAAAATGCCGGTGTCATCGTTGGGGACGAAGTAGTACTTGTGGCACTAGGAGATTTAACAAACGGCAATACATTACTAGCAATCTTCGGTCTAGTAATCACCGTTATTCTTATGGTTAGAGGCATTAAAGGCGGTATCTTCTTCGGGATTGTCATTACAGCGGTTGTTGGTATGCTGTTTGGTCTTATTGATCGCCCTACAGCGGTGGTTGGCGCGGTGCCAAGCATCGATTCCACATTCGGTGCGGCATTCGCTAGTTTAGGAGATATCTTCACCATTCAAATGCTCGTTGTTATCCTTACATTCTTATTCGTAGATTTCTTTGACACAGCGGGTACACTCGTTGCTGTGGCAAACCAAGCAGGATTCATGAAAGACAACAAGCTTCCACGAGCAGGAAAAGCACTTTTCGCTGACTCTGCAGCAACAGTAGCCGGAGCGGTACTTGGAACTTCCACTACCACTTCCTACATTGAATCATCTTCTGGTGTAGCAGCTGGAGGCAGAACAGGATTCGCATCTGTCGTAACAGCAGGATTGTTCTTATTATCACTAGTATTCTTCCCATTGTTGTCTGTCATCACAGAACCGGTAACAGCACCAGCGCTAATCATCGTCGGTGTATTGATGGTATCGGCATTAGGAAAAATTGATTGGAACAAATTTGAGATTGCAGTACCTGCATTCTTAACAGTCATTGCAATGCCGTTAACATACAGCATCGCAACGGGTATTGCGGTAGGATTCATCTTCTACCCGATCACAATGATCATGAAAGGCAGAGCAAAAGAGATTCACCCAATCATGTATGCTTTGTTTGTTATCTTCATCCTGTACTTTGTTTTCTTGATTGAATAGATTAATAGAAGGTTTTAAAATCCCTGCTATAATATGGCAGGGATTTTTTCTGTTAAGAATGTTTGAGGAAATGTAGAGGTGGTACGGTACTTATAAGAGGTTGCATTAATATCTTCTCTATATAGAAGAAAGTCCTCTTAAAATAGGAATTTAAAATTATATTAAAAAAGTAGTTGACCGTGTTTATGTTAACATGGTATATTATTATTCGTTGCTGCAAAACACGATTTGTTAACTCGCTGTAATGCTCGCAACAAAAACTTAAAAAAACATGTTGACGCGAAACGCACAGCATGGTATAGTAATTAAGTCGCCACGGAGCGACGGAAAATGATCTTTGAAAACTAAACAAAACAACAGCGTCATAACGTCGGTTCTTTGGAACACGACAAAATGATTTTAAGTAAGACAAGCTAGCAAATTTTGAGCAAAAGCTCAGACTCTTTATTGGAGAGTTTGATCCTGGCTCAGGACGAACGCTGGCGGCGTGCCTAATACATGCAAGTCGAGCGGACCTTTCAAAAGCTTGCTTTTGAAAGGTCAGCGGCGGACGGGTGAGTAACACGTGGGCAACCTGCCTGTAAGACTGGGATAACTTCGGGAAACCGGAGCTAATACCGGATAATATAAAGAACCTCCTGGTTCTTTATTGAAAGATGGTTTCGGCTATCACTTACAGATGGGCCCGCGGCGCATTAGCTAGTTGGTGAGGTAACGGCTCACCAAGGCGACGATGCGTAGCCGACCTGAGAGGGTGATCGGCCACACTGGGACTGAGACACGGCCCAGACTCCTACGGGAGGCAGCAGTAGGGAATCTTCCACAATGGACGAAAGTCTGATGGAGCAACGCCGCGTGAGCGATGAAGGCCTTCGGGTCGTAAAGCTCTGTTGTTAGGGAAGAACAAGTGCGAGAGTAACTGCTCGCACCTTGACGGTACCTAACCAGAAAGCCACGGCTAACTACGTGCCAGCAGCCGCGGTAATACGTAGGTGGCAAGCGTTGTCCGGAATTATTGGGCGTAAAGCGCGCGCAGGTGGTTCTTTAAGTCTGATGTGAAAGCCCACGGCTCAACCGTGGAGGGTCATTGGAAACTGGGGAACTTGAGTGCAGAAGAGGAAAGTGGAATTCCAAGTGTAGCGGTGAAATGCGTAGAGATTTGGAGGAACACCAGTGGCGAAGGCGACTTTCTGGTCTGTAACTGACACTGAGGCGCGAAAGCGTGGGGAGCAAACAGGATTAGATACCCTGGTAGTCCACGCCGTAAACGATGAGTGCTAAGTGTTAGAGGGTTTCCGCCCTTTAGTGCTGCAGCTAACGCATTAAGCACTCCGCCTGGGGAGTACGGTCGCAAGACTGAAACTCAAAGGAATTGACGGGGGCCCGCACAAGCGGTGGAGCATGTGGTTTAATTCGAAGCAACGCGAAGAACCTTACCAGGTCTTGACATCCTCTGACACTCCTAGAGATAGGACGTTCCCCTTCGGGGGACAGAGTGACAGGTGGTGCATGGTTGTCGTCAGCTCGTGTCGTGAGATGTTGGGTTAAGTCCCGCAACGAGCGCAACCCTTGATCTTAGTTGCCAGCATTCAGTTGGGCACTCTAAGGTGACTGCCGGTGACAAACCGGAGGAAGGTGGGGATGACGTCAAATCATCATGCCCCTTATGACCTGGGCTACACACGTGCTACAATGGACGGTACAAAGGGCAGCAAAACCGCGAGGTCGAGCCAATCCCATAAAACCGTTCTCAGTTCGGATTGCAGGCTGCAACTCGCCTGCATGAAGCCGGAATCGCTAGTAATCGCGGATCAGCATGCCGCGGTGAATACGTTCCCGGGCCTTGTACACACCGCCCGTCACACCACGAGAGTTTGTAACACCCGAAGTCGGTGGGGTAACCTTTTGGAGCCAGCCGCCTAAGGTGGGACAGATGATTGGGGTGAAGTCGTAACAAGGTAGCCGTATCGGAAGGTGCGGCTGGATCACCTCCTTTCTAAGGAATGTACGCTTGTTGTTTTGTTTAGTTTTGAGAGAGCATTCTCTCATTTTAGATAAATCTTCGGATTTATCCTTAGACAATTCTTACGAATTGTCATAGTTGTTCCTTGAAAACTAGATAATGTAACTAATATCAAGATATTCACAAAATATCGTTCATCTTAGTAATTTTCTTTATAGATATCATCGCTGATATCGACACATGACCATATTGGTCAACGGTTAAGTTATTAAGGGCGCACGGTGGATGCCTTGGCACTAGGAGCCGATGAAGGACGGGACTAACACCGATATGCTTCGGGGAGCTGTAAGTAAGCTTTGATCCGGAGATTTCCGAATGGGGAAACCCACTGCTCGTAATGGAGCAGTATCCTTATCTGAATACATAGGGTATGGAAGGCAGACCCGGGGAACTGAAACATCTTAGTACCCGGAGGAAGAGAAAGCAAACGCGATTTCCTGAGTAGCGGCGAGCGAAACGGAATTAGCCCAAACCAAGAGGCTTGCCTCTTGGGGTTGTAGGACACTCAACATGGAGTTACAAAGGAACGGGGTAAATGAAGCGATCTGGAAAGGTCCGTCATAGAAGGTAAAAACCCTGTAGTTGAAACTTCGTTCCCTCCTGAGTGGATCCTGAGTACGGCGGGACACGAGAAATCCCGTCGGAAGCAGGGAGGACCATCTCCCAAGGCTAAATACTCCCTAGTGACCGATAGTGAACCAGTACCGTGAGGGAAAGGTGAAAAGCACCCCGGAAGGGGAGTGAAATAGATCCTGAAACCGTGTGCCTACAAGTAGTTAGAGCCCGTTAATGGGTGATAGCGTGCCTTTTGTAGAATGAACCGGCGAGTTACGATTACGTGCAAGGTTAAGTCGATGAGACGGAGCCGTAGCGAAAGCGAGTCTGAATAGGGCGCATAAGTACGTGGTCGTAGACCCGAAACCAGGTGATCTACCCATGTCCAGGGTGAAGTTCAGGTAACACTGAATGGAGGCCCGAACCGACTCACGTTGAAAAGTGAGCGGATGAGGTGTGGGTAGGGGTGAAATGCCAATCGAACCTGGAGATAGCTGGTTCTCTCCGAAATAGCTTTAGGGCTAGCCTCATGTGTTAGAGTCTTGGAGGTAGAGCACTGATTGGACTAGGGGTCCTCATCGGATTACCGAATTCAGTCAAACTCCGAATGCCAAAGACTTATCCATGGGAGTCAGACTGCGAGTGATAAGATCCGTAGTCAAGAGGGAAACAGCCCAGACCGCCAGCTAAGGTCCCCAAGTATACGTTAAGTGGAAAAGGATGTGGAGTTGCTTAGACAACCAGGATGTTGGCTTAGAAGCAGCCACCATTTAAAGAGTGCGTAATAGCTCACTGGTCGAGTGACTCTGCGCCGAAAATGTACCGGGGCTAAACGTATCACCGAAGCTGCGGACTGTTCTTACGAACAGTGGTAGGAGAGCGTTCTAAGGGCGTTGAAGCTAGACCGTAAGGACTGGTGGAGCGCTTAGAAGTGAGAATGCCGGTATGAGTAGCGAAAGAAGGGTGAGAATCCCTTCCACCGAATGCCTAAGGTTTCCTGAGGAAGGCTCGTCCGCTCAGGGTTAGTCGGGACCTAAGCCGAGGCCGAAAGGCGTAGGCGATGGATAACAGGTTGATATTCCTGTACCACCTCCACTCCGTTTGAGCAATGGGGGGACGCAGAAGGATAGGGTAAGCGCGCTGTTGGATATGCGCGTCTAAGCAGTAAGGCTGAGAAGTAGGCAAATCCGCTTCTCATTAAGGCTGAGCTGTGATAGCGAGGGAAATATAGTACCGAAGTTCCTGATTTCACACTGCCAAGAAAAGCCTCTAGCGAGGAGTATGGTGCCCGTACCGCAAACCGACACAGGTAGGCGAGGAGAGAATCCTAAGGTGAGCGAGAGAACTCTGGTTAAGGAACTCGGCAAAATGACCCCGTAACTTCGGGAGAAGGGGTGCTCTGTTAGGGTGTTAAAGCCCGAGAGAGCCGCAGTGAATAGGCCCAGGCGACTGTTTAGCAAAAACACAGGTCTCTGCGAAGCCGTAAGGCGAAGTATAGGGGCTGACGCCTGCCCGGTGCTGGAAGGTTAAGGGGAGAGGTTAGCGCAAGCGAAGCTTTGAACCGAAGCCCCAGTAAACGGCGGCCGTAACTATAACGGTCCTAAGGTAGCGAAATTCCTTGTCGGGTAAGTTCCGACCCGCACGAAAGGCGTAACGATCTGGGCACTGTCTCAACCAGAGACTCGGTGAAATTATAGTACCTGTGAAGATGCAGGTTACCCGCGACAGGACGGAAAGACCCCGTGGAGCTTTACTGTAGCCTGATATTGAATTTTGGTACAGCTTGTACAGGATAGGTAGGAGCCTGAGAAGCCGGAGCGCTAGCTTCGGTGGAGGCGTCGGTGGGATACTACCCTGGCTGTATTGAAATTCTAACCCGCAGCCCTTATCGGGCTGGGAGACAGTGTCAGGTGGGCAGTTTGACTGGGGCGGTCGCCTCCTAAAGAGTAACGGAGGCGCCCAAAGGTTCCCTCAGAATGGTTGGAAATCATTCGCAGAGTGTAAAGGCACAAGGGAGCTTGACTGCGAGACCTACAAGTCGAGCAGGGACGAAAGTCGGGCTTAGTGATCCGGTGGTTCCGCATGGAAGGGCCATCGCTCAACGGATAAAAGCTACCCCGGGGATAACAGGCTTATCTCCCCCAAGAGTCCACATCGACGGGGAGGTTTGGCACCTCGATGTCGGCTCATCGCATCCTGGGGCTGTAGTCGGTCCCAAGGGTTGGGCTGTTCGCCCATTAAAGCGGTACGCGAGCTGGGTTCAGAACGTCGTGAGACAGTTCGGTCCCTATCCGTCGTGGGCGCAGGAAATTTGAGAGGAGCTGTCCTTAGTACGAGAGGACCGGGATGGACGCACCGCTGGTGTACCAGTTGTCTTGCCAAAGGCATAGCTGGGTAGCTACGTGCGGACGGGATAAGTGCTGAAAGCATCTAAGCATGAAGCCCCCCTCAAGATGAGATTTCCTTTTGCTTCGGCAAGTAAGATCCCTGAAAGATGATCAGGTAGATAGGTTCGAGGTGGAAGCGTGGCGACACGTGCAGCTGACGAATACTAATCGATCGAGGACTTAACCCAAATAAGTATCGAAATAAGTGAACGATATGAATTCTTGATAGGAACACATTATCTAGTTTTGAAGGAATAAAAAAAGATGAAAAAACATCTTGATTTTCTTCAAAGATATATTATAATAATATTTGTCTGGTAATGATGGCGAAGAGGCCACACCCGTTCCCATACCGAACACGGAAGTTAAGCTCTTCAGCGCCGATGGTAGTTGGGGGATCTCCCCCTGTGAGAGTAGGACGTTGCCAGGCAAATTTATGGAAGACCAGTGCTTATTAGTTTAGGCGCTGGTTTTTTTTGTGTTGTTTTGGTGAGTGGGGGCGGCACAATGACTGAATTCTTGGGAAAGGGGAGGCTTTGTCATTGTAGGGCGAGATTGGTGCCAAAAATCTTTAGGAAGAGGTAGTTTTGTCATCGTAGGGCGAGAACGATGACAAAAGCGAGGAAGAAGAAGGTGTTCTGTCATCGTAGGGCGAGTACGGCGCCAAAAGAGAGGAAGAAGAGGGTCTTCTGTCATCGTAGAGCGAGAACGGTGACAAAATAATGAGGAAGAAGGAAGTTTTGTCATCGTTCATCACCAATATATGTAAGATGAAGACAGTTTCCTGCGGATTTGTTAGTTGAAACTGTCTTCATCATGGTTATGAAGACAGTTTGAGGACGAAAATTTCACTGAAAGTGTCTTCATTAAGGTCATGAAGACACTTTGGCAGGAGAAATTTCAATGGAAAGGTCTTGATAACCTCACTCCCCCTAGATTTTCCAATAAAACTCCTCTATACTAAATATCCTAAACATAGAACGCACCTAAAAGGGGAGGGAATTCAAACATGCAGCGTATTATGGTCATTGGGGTATCGGCAGGAGCAGGGAAATCCACGTTCGCCGCAAGGCTTGGGAAAGCATTAGACATTGATGTGTTTCACTTGGATGCTTTCTTTTGGAAACCGGGCTGGGTGGAGGCGAGCATGGAGGAGTTTACACAATCGCAACAGGAAATGATAAAAAATCACAGCTCTTGGATCGTGGAAGGGAACTATACGGCTACTTTTGATATAAGAGCTGAAAAGGCGGATACCATCATCTATTTGGAGCTTCCGTTACGGGTTTGTTTGTATCGTGTGATAAAGAGGTGGCTGACTAACCTTGGGAATAGGCGCCCTGATCTTGGCGGGGAGTGTACGGAGAGGATGGAGTGGGCTTTCCTGAAGTTTATTATCACCACTTACCGAGCAAGGAAGAAAGCGATGAAGAATAGGCTTGATTTTTACCAGGAGGACAAGTTGGTAGTGAGGTTGAAGGGGAAAAGAGCAATTGAATATTTTATACAAGAGATAGAAAGAGCAAAGAGTAGCTCGGCTTCCTAAAATAAGGACCGGTAGCTACTCTTTTTTAAATGGAAGCTTAAAACTGTTCAAATCTTTTAAAGTTAAAGGTTGCCAACAGTACAAGCAGGAGAGATAGACAAAGTGTGGCTGAAATGACGAGCAGGCCGTTTTCTAGAAGCTCTCCTTGCATGAGGATGGCAGTTGCGTGTTCTCTTAGCTTTGCTGGGCTCCATTCCATGAATTTTGTGAAGAGTCCGCTGGATACAGTCAAGAGTGCGAGGAACGATACACTGACTCCGGCGATTCCTCCTGAGGTGCGGATTAAAGTTCCTGCAAAGATCGTAACGGAGATAATCAACACGATCCATAAGCTGTAGACGCCAAAGCTTGCCAGCATGATGTGCCAATCTACTTTGTTGAATAGTAGATTGGTATAGTACCAGGTCAGCACATAGCTTAGTAGCAGGGATGTTAGAGCGATGACGAGTTGTGCTGTCCATTTGCTTAGGATGTACTGAAATGGCTGGACAGGACGGGCCATGACGAGTGTAAGTGTGCCGTTCTGGCGTTCGATGGAAATGGCACTCATGGAAGCTAGCACAAATAGTAGCGTGGCAAGTGTGCCGTATTGGCCTAGAGTGCCGGCAAGTACTTCTTCTCCGGAGGGAGTCGGGATTTCGATGACGGCTCCTTCTGGCAGGTTACCGGCGGACTCGATGATTTGTGGCATATAGTAACTCGTTAATGGTTGGGATATGCCGATGATCATGATGACGATAGGTAACCAAATCCATTTTCCGTTGCGCATGCTCTCTTGCATTTCTTTTATAAAAAGGGTTATAAAGTTTTTCATCGGTTCATCACCTTCATATATGCGTCTTCCAGGGAATCTTGCACCTTTTCATAGTGTGACAGGGTGAGCTCTTTATCTAGTAATTTTGTCAAAACAGCTTTGCTGTGGAAGGTTGCTTCGTTTACATAGATGGTGGCAGTGTGAGTGTCGTGATAGTCGATGGACTCTATGCTTGGAATGCCGTCTAATTGGCCGGTGAGAGATTCTTCTGTCTTTACTTTTACAGCAGAGGTTGTATGCTCGGATCTTAATGATTCCAGGCTGCCGTCCCATTTGATTTGGCCGTCTTTTAGCATGATGACGGTATCGCAAACCTGTTCTGCATCATGTAGGACATGGGTGGAAAACAGGATGGTCATGTGGCTTTTTAATTCAGTGAGAATTTTTAAGACATCGCGTCTGCCATCCGGGTCAAGTGCGGAGACGGGTTCGTCGAGAATCAAGAGCTCCGGGTCGTGCAATAAGGCTTGCGCAAGTCCCAGTCGTTGTTTCATTCCACCCGAGAAGCCGCCTATGCGTTTGTTTTTGACGTCTGTTAAGCTGACAAACTCCAGTGTCTCTTCGATTTTTGTCTTAATCTGAGCCTTTGGAAGGTGGGAGAGTTTGCCTGCGAATTGTAGATATTCTTTTGGTGTCATCCAGGAAAAAAAGGAAGGATGCTGTGGCAGAAAGCCGATTTGGTGTCGATAGTCCTTCCCGTTGTTTTCTGAAAAGCTTATGGATCCGGAAGTTGGTGTCAGAAGTCCCGCAAGCATCTGCAGGGTCGTCGTTTTCCCGGCGCCGTTTGGACCGAGAAGGGCGACACAACTTCCTTTTTCTATTTGAAAAGAAATGCCTTTGACGGCTTGGTGCTGCTTAAATGTTTTGGTTAAGTTATTGATTTCAAGTAACATGCCGGTCGCTCCCTAGTCATTTTTTCGGCCGATCACGAAGTACAGAATCGGGCCGATGGTGGTGATGAATAGAATGATGAGGGCCCAAGCCCATTTTGGTCCGTTCGTTTGTTCTTGACGGCTAAGGCTGATGAGGGCCGTGATGATTAAAATAAGTTGTAAAACGATTAGTGGTGCCGCAAGTGACCAGTTGATGTTTTCCATTACAAACCTCTCCTTTTTTGTCTCTTATGATGTGGGTAAAACACGAATATCAGGTAGAACAGGGTAGGCAGTGGGAATTGAATTAACCCCCAGATTCCCCAGAACCATGCGTAACTGCCTTTTTTCTTAGCGTCAATGAACAGGATGATACTTTGGGTCAACAGAACAGGAATGAGCCATGGCAGAATGGTGTACAGTTGATCCATTTTTTCCGGCGTCATGACAGGATGCTTCCTTCCTGTTTAGCTTTGTTTTTTTGCAAGATGTAAAAAATGATTGGTGCTATGACGAATGCGGACACTTGAATGACGATAAACAGCATAGGTGCTTGGAACATAGCTGTTGTAAAGGCGGTTAAAAGGACGAGCGCCGTGATGACGAAAATACTGAGTTCCTTTTGGAATGCTTTACGTTTTGCCGATTTTGCCAATTGAAGCTGTTCCTGCATTTGTTGAGCGGTAGGGATAGGAGGTGACCCTAATTCGTCTAGTTGCTGCCAGTCTTTGTGAAGTTTTGTTAGAAGTTCCTGTTCTTTTTTATCCTGTTTATTCCTCGTCATGGTCCCACTCCTTTCTTAGCGTTTTAATACCGTTGTGCACTCTTGATTTGACAGTTCCTGTTCTGATGCCGAGCATGGTGCCGATTTCCTCATAGGTGTAACCGTAATAATGCCTCAGTAAAATAGGTGTTCTCGTGTCTGGTGGCAGCTGGTTGAAGTCTGAGAAGGTGTCGCTCCACTCCATGCCGTTTGATTTTGAGCGGAAGGTGAGCTGTCTCGACAAAACATGAAATAGCTTGTTGGCTTTTTTCTTCTCACGCTCTTTTTTTCGGATGGTATCGATGTAGAGTCTAGAGGCAATCGAGATCATCCAGGTGGAGAATTTTCCTTCTCCTTTGAACGAGGCGAGGTTGGTGTAGCACTTCATCATCGTTTCCTGTGCGAGGTCGCTGCTCGTTTCTTCGTTTAATGTAAGTTTGAGTAAGTATTTATAAAGAAAAGTATAGTGCTTCTGAAATAGCTGCGTGAAGGCATCGTCGTCGCCTGTAATTGCCTCTTGTATAAGATAAATGTCTTCTTCCTGCTCCAAATCGATGCCTCCTTTCTTAGCGTTTTCGTTCGTTCAACCATAAGACGCTGTGAGTTTACAAACCGTTCATTTTATTTTTAAATTTTTTGGAGGGGTATTCTGAGGGATCCCCAATTCACTTACTAAACTATCCTAAAAACCATATAAAAAACCCCTTCGTTAATGAAGGGGGAAGATTGAAAGTGTTTAACTTATATAGTATTCGACGTCGAAGTGGAAATTCCTAGAGGGGTCTGACCCCTTATCGTTTTTTTTTACCCATTCTCCTTATTCCCGCCGCCCCTGACGTAGATTTGGCGTTTGGTGTCGCTTATGATGTGGCGGTGGAGTTGGATGAGGAGGAGGCCGTTTTCGTAGGTGGCGTCTACTTTGTCGTCGCGGACTGGGAATGGGAGTTCGAAGGTGCGTTGGAATTCGCCTTGCGCGATTCCTTCTTCGAGGAGTTCGTAGCCTTGGATGTTGAGATTGATTTGGCCTTTCACTTCAAGCTGTTGCGGGCGGACAAACAGTTGTACTTGTTCTGGATTCACAAGGCCTGGCAGGCACATAACACAGAGCAGTTCGTTCTCTTTTTTATAGAGATTGGTCTGGGTCTGCATGTTTTCAAAGTATGGCTCAAATCCGTTCCAAAACTCATCTCCGAAGAACTGATCCCACTGTTTGCGCCAATCTCCCATGTTTCTGAATTGATTGAAGGGCATCATCGGCCATCACGCTTCCTTTCCTGTTTGCATTCTCTTTGCCATTAGATTATGCAGAGATGGGCGGGTAAGTGCCTATGAAAGTACTTATAAGTCACCTGTTCCTAAGCTAAAATATTCTTTTGTCGATTTTCTCTTAGACACATTTAAGGAAAATCATGGTATATTTTAAAATGGAGGTGTTTGAACATGTCAAAAAACTATACATGGGCTTTAAACAAAACACAGAGGGAACAACGAATTAGCAAGTAACGACAGGCGTAAATAAACCGTGTTGTTGCTTGCTGGAAAGTAGGTAACAATGGATAAACTGGAAACAAAGCATGTGTATTACACAATGCATATTATTATTTCGCTTGCGAGCTCTATCATGTTTACGCCGTATGCGATCTATTATATTGAAGAATTAGGATTGAATCCTTTACAGCTAATCTTGATTGGAACAGCCATTGAATTGACTGTTATTGTTTTTGAAAGTATCACGGGGGTTGTTGCGGATACGTATAGCAGGAGGCTGTCTATTATCATTGCAACATTCATTTTAGGTGCTGCCTTTATTTTTGAAGGAAGTATCCCTTATCTCAGCCATAGTACATTGGCAGTCGGAGTCCTGTCCGCTTTCGTCTTATTGCTATTTGCAGAGTTTATACGGGGAATCGGTGAAACATTTTTGAGTGGTGCAGATCAGGCCTGGCTCACTGACGAAGTGGGGGAAGAGGCGGTTGCGAAAATATTTGTCCGCACGAACCAGCTCCGGTTAATTGCGAGCCTTGTTGGAATCATCATCAGTGTGGCACTTGCAAGCCTTGCACTGAATCTTCCTTATCTGGTAGGAGGGGTGCTTTACATTTTGCTTGGAATTTTCTTATGTCTTTATATGAAGGAAAAGAATTTCGAGAGAGTGGAAGCTGCAAATGAAAAGCCATGGAAGGCGATGTCATCGACTTTTCTTTCAGGAGTTACCTTTATTAAAAACAAGCCGGTACTTGTCATGCTGTTAGTGGTGACGGTATTTATCGGTGCAACTTCGGAGGGCTTTGACAGGCTTTGGGAAGCGCATTTGTTGGAGGCATTCACATTTCCAAGCATTGGGTCGCTTGATGCAGTTGTTTGGTTTGGTGTGATTCAGTTTGTAGGGACATTGATCAGCATCGGCGCGATGGAATGGTACCAACGAAAATTTGATGTGAATCAGCCAAAGGTGATTAGATACAGCTTGTTTTATTTTACGATGGGGCAGGTTATCTTCCTGGTTCTTTTCGCGGTAACACCATCCTTCTACTTGGCCATTGGCTGCTTCTGGGTGCTAGGCATTATCGGCTCTATCACCGCGCCAATGTATCAAGCATGGCTGAATCAGCAGCTAGAAAGTAAATCCCGTGCCACGGTCCTCTCCATCATGGGCCAGGGAAACGCAGTCGGCCAAGGACTGGGAGGACCGTTTGTAGGCATCATCGCCACCAGATACTACATTCGCACCGCGCTAGTCCTGGGTGCCATGCTACTGCTGCCGGCAGTTGTTTTATATGGTAAAGTGATGAAGAGATAAAGAAGGGTCTGACCCTCACTCCGTTAAAGCACTAAAAACCCCGCCTCAAAAAGGCGGGGTTTTTGCTTTTGCTTATTTTGTTGCTTAGTCTTTTTTCTCCACATTCACCGGTTTGGTTACATTGGTGAATTTTTCGCTTTTGAATGATTTCATGAGCGAGAAGACCATGAGAATCATGATGATGGCGAATGGGAAGGCGGCGATGATGGAAGCAGTTTGAAGTGCTTCAAGTCCGCCTGTCCAAAGCAGGATCGCTGCTGCCGCCGATTGGATAAGCCCCCATACAAATTTGATGGAGTTTGGCGGGTGTAAGCTGCCGTTGGTTGTTTGCATGCCAAGTACAAAGGTTGCTGAATCTGCTGAAGTGATGAAGAAGGTGCAAATCAGGAAAATGGCAAGCCCTGACATTATCATGCCAAGCGGGTAGTTTTGTAAGACTGAAAACAGTGCTACTTCCATGCCAGACTCGTTAATAACACTATATACCGGAACTCCTTCAAAATACTCGAGGAATATCGCAGATCCGCCGAATACAGAGAACCATAAACCTCCGAAAATTGTTGGAACCAATAATACTCCAAGCAAGAATTCGCGGATTGTCCGACCCTTAGAAATGCGGGCAATGAAAGTACCTACAAATGGTGCCCAGGCAATCCACCAAGCCCAGTAGAAAATCGTCCAATCTTGAACCCAAGAATTATCCGCATCAAACGGGAACAGACGGAAACTCATGGATGGAAGGTTTTGAACATAGCTACCAATCGTTGTGGTAAACAGATCCATTATGAAATTGGTTGGTCCTGCAAACAGCAAGAACACCATTAAAGAGATCGCGAGCACGACATTCAGGTTGCTCAAATATTTAATCCCTTTATTCAACCCAGTCTGTGCAGAAAGCATAAACAACACCGTCACAACCAAGATAACTAATAATTGAGTGGTAATGTTGTTTGTAATAGCCGGTGTAACGCTCGAAAGTCCACCGCTGATTTGGATTGCCCCTAACCCAAGGGAAGTGGCAACTCCAAAAATTGTCGCGAAAACCGCGATAAAGTTGATGAAAGTCCCTAGATGTCCATCAACTCGGTCTCCTAAAATTGGTCGTAAGATGGAGCTGATGACCCCTGGTGAACCTTTTCTAAACTGGAAATACGCTAATGCAAGCGCGATGACAGAATAGATGGCCCAAGGGTGCAGTCCCCAATGGAAAAATGAATAGCGCATTGCTACCCTGGCCGCTTCAGCCGTTTCCCCTTCTCCGGTAGGCGGGGCGAAAAAATGATACATCGGCTCTGAAGCACCCCAAAATACTAATCCGATACCCATCCCGGCACTAAATAACATCGCAAACCAGGTGATGTAATTGTATTCCGGTTCGTCCGTGTCTTTTCCAAGTTTGATACGGCCGAATTTAGTGAATATAAGAATAATGCTAAATAACAAAAATCCTGTTGCAGTTAAAAGGTAAAACCAGCCGAACTTATCAACAATAAAGCCTTGAACTGCTTCTGTTACAGGCTTTAGAGCGGCGTCTCCCAACATGCTAGCAGGAATCACGCCCCAGACGATGAATAAGACAGCAACTATAATAGAAACAATAAATACAGGGGTTGTTTTTTTCATGATTTTTTCACTCCTTTAATGATTTCCCATCACTTCTTTCATAGGTTAAGTATTTGTTACAAAAACGGCAGCTATACTATCCTAACACTTCTGGGACTTTAGTCCAATTAATTTACTTTAAGTGTTTACAGGTTATAGCAGGTTCCATTAGAATTAGTTACTAGATTTGTCATCTAGGAGGCAGGTATCTTGCTTGAAAATAGTTTTGTTATGGTAGCAATCATCATCATTATCAATATTGTTTACGTATCATTTTTTACAATAAGAATGATTTTGACCTTAAAGGGTCAGCGTTATTTGGCTGCGGGGATCAGTATGGTCGAAGTTGTCATCTATGTGGTTGGTCTTGGCCTTGTGTTAGACAACCTCAATGAAATCCAAAACTTAGCTGCTTATGCGCTGGGTTATGGTATTGGCGTCATCGTCGGAATGAAAATAGAAGAAAAGCTGGCACTAGGTTACACCACGGTAAATGTCATCACAAAGGAATATGATAAGGATTTGCCGAAACTTTTGCGTGAAAAAGGATACGGTGTGACCAACTGGCAGGCGAACGGCTTAGAAGGCGACCGAATGGCCATGCAAATTTTAACGCCTAGAAAATATGAAGTTAGCTTGTATCATGCCATTAAAGAGCATGACCCCAAGGCGTTCATCATCGCTTACGAACCAAAAACCATCCATGGCGGGTTCTGGGTCAAAGCTGTAAAGGAAAGGAAAATTAAAGAATGGGTAAGACGCCGCGAAAACGAAAATTCGAAGTAATGGAAAACGAGACAATCAGTGATTGCCTTGACCGAATGGCAAAGGAAGGCTACATGCCCTCGCGCCGGATGGAAGAGCCGATTTTTCAGGAGACAGTAAAAAATGGACATAAAGAAGTACATCCAATTGGCAGAAAAATAGTATTTGAAGGCAAATTAATCGAAAAATAACACTAAAATACGAACATTAATCGACAAAATAACTACATTGTTCATGATTTTCGTTGACATCGACGGAGATTGACGGTAAGATAAACGTAGATGAAAACGAATTAAAAAACAAATAATGAAACCTCATATAATTTTGGGAATATGGCCCATAAGTCTCTACCTGACCGCCGTAAATTGGTCGGACTATGAGGGGAAGTTAACACTATCTATGTTTTTCATGGCGACTAAGTTTGTTTACCTATGCTAATGAAAGCCCAGATGGACCGCTTTCCCTCTAAACCAGGGACCAGTCCATACTGGGCTTTTCTGTTTTAAAAATATACCCTGTTGACTGGAGTGCAAGGTGTGAGACTCCTGAGGGAGATAGCGGTAGGTTGAGACCCCGCAGGCGAAAGCCCAGGAGGCTCAAGCACCGCCCCTAGGAAAGCGAATACCTGGAACGGAAGGAAACAGGGAGTTAACCAAATAACCTACCATTACAAAAAGGGAGGCAACAAAATGAACGCTTTAGTTGGAGTGATCATGGGAAGTACTTCCGATTGGGAAACAATGAAACACGCATGTGACATGCTTGACGAACTACATATACCATACGAAAAGAAGGTCGTATCCGCACACCGCACACCAGACCTCATGTTCACCTACGCAGAACAAGCAAGAGAACGAGGCCTAAAAGTCATCATCGCCGGAGCAGGAGGAGCAGCCCACCTGCCTGGAATGGTAGCAGCCAAAACCACGCTTCCAGTAATCGGCGTACCGGTTCAATCTAAAGCGCTGAACGGACTTGACTCACTGCTATCCATCGTCCAAATGCCAGGCGGAGTACCAGTCGCAACGGTCGCCATCGGAAAAGCGGGAGCGACAAACGCAGGACTCCTTGCAGCGCAAATGATTGGCGCTTATGACAGCAACACAGCAGAACGCCTGCAAGCACGACGAGAAAAGACAGAACAACAAGTGATAGAAAGTAGTGATCAGCTTGTTTAAACATATCGTACCACCAGCAACCATCGGGATCATTGGCGGCGGACAACTAGGTCGGATGATGGCCCTATCAGCAAAGGCAATGGGATTTAAAATCGCTGTGCTTGACCCAACACCGGATTCACCATGCGGACAGGTCGCAGACATCGAAATTACCGCGGCATTTAACGACATGGAAGCCATCAAAAAGCTTGCTTCATTATCAGATGTCGTCACCTATGAATTTGAAAACATCGATTACGAAGCACTGACTTGGCTGGAAGAGAACGCCTACTTGCCACAGGGTAGTGAAGTGTTAAAAGTAACCCAGCATCGCGCTACCGAAAAAATGGCGATTGAAGCTGCAGGTCTTCAGGTTGCACCTTTTATGGAGGTAACGACGCAGGAAGAGCTTAACGAAGCCATTCAGAAAATCGGCTATCCAAGTGTCCTGAAAACAAGCCGCTTCGGCTATGACGGCAAAGGCCAGGTAGTTTTAAAACACGACACTGCACTTGAACAGGCTGTAAAACTTCTGCAACACGGCGAGTGCGTCCTTGAAAAATGGATACCTTTCGTAAAAGAAATATCCGTTGTGGTCGCACGAAGCACAAATGGTGAAATCAAGGCATTCCCAGTCGGAGAAAACGAACATCGGGAAAATATTTTATATAAAACAATCGCACCGGCAAGGGTCGATCAGATCCTAGAGATGAACGCGATTCAAAGTGCGATGACGTTGGCAAGGCACTTTAACCTTATCGGGACACTTGCAGTTGAAATGTTCGTCTTAGAAGACGGGACCTTCTATATAAATGAATTGGCGCCAAGGCCGCACAATTCCGGACACTATACGATGGATGCATGTGAGACATCACAGTTTGAGCAGCACATCAGAGCGGTGACAGGGATGCCCCTTGGAAAAACAACCTTATGGAAGCCTGCGGTAATGGTTAATCTATTAGGGGAGCATGTGGATGCGGCGATTGAGCACATTCCTCATTATGAAAATGCAAAGCTTCATTTATACGGCAAGGCTGAGAAAAAAGAGAAACGAAAAATGGGACATATCAACATTTTAGCTGATACAATAGAACAGGCTTTGGAGCAAGAGGCTTCCTGGCAGATATGGAACACAGTTGAACGGAGGATTTTAACATGATTGAACGTTATACAAGACCCGAGATGGGCGCAATTTGGACAGAAGAGAACCGTTTTCAGGCTTGGCTTGAAGTGGAAATCTTAGCATGTGAAGCATGGGCAGAGCTTGGGGATATCCCGAAAGAAGACGTAAAGGTGCTTCGTGAAAAAGCATCATTCGATATCGAGCGCATCAAAGAAATCGAAGCGGAAACCCGTCATGACGTGGTTGCTTTTACAAGAGCAGTATCTGAAACATTGGGCGATGAGAAAAAGTGGGTGCATTACGGATTAACTTCCACAGATGTAGTCGACACGGCGTTATCTTACCAGCTGAAGCAGGCTAACGAGATCTTACTTGCTGACATCGAACGCTTCGTCACTATTTTAAAAGAAAAAGCGCAAGACCATAAATACACGGTAATGATGGGACGTACGCACGGAGTACATGCGGAGCCGACAACATTCGGTTTAAAGCTTGCTCTATGGTACGAAGAAATGAAGCGCAACCTGGAGCGTTTCAAACAAGCGGCAGAAGGCATCGAGTTCGGAAAAATTTCCGGTGCGGTTGGTACATATGCCAACATCAACCCGTTTGTTGAAGAGTATGTGTGTGAAAAGCTTGGCCTACAGCGTGCGCCAATCTCTACACAAACTTTACAGCGTGACCGTCATGCTCACTACTTAAGCACACTGGCGTTGATCGCAACTTCTATCGAAAAATTCGCAGTGGAAGTACGCGGACTGCAAAAGAGTGAAACACGCGAAGTAGAAGAGTTCTTTGCAAAAGGCCAAAAAGGATCTTCTGCAATGCCGCATAAACGTAACCCGATCGGTTCGGAGAATATGACAGGCCTTGCGCGTGTAATTCGCGGGTACATGATGACAGCTTACGAAAATGTGCCACTATGGCATGAGCGCGATATCTCGCATTCTTCTGCTGAGCGCATCATTTTACCGGACAGCACGATTGCATTGAACTACATGTTGAATCGTTTTGGCAATATCATCAAAAACTTGACGGTGTTCCCGGAAAACATGAAGCGCAACATGGACCGCACATTGGGTCTTATCTACTCCCAACGCGTGTTGCTTGCGTTGATTGACACTGGCATGTCCCGTGAGGAAGCATATGATACGGTTCAGCCAAAAGCGATGGAAGCTTGGGAGAAGCAAGTACATTTCCGTGAGCTAGTGGAGGGCGAAGAGAAAATTACTTCCCGCCTAACTCCGGCACAAATTGAGGACTGCTTCGACTACAACTATCACCTGCAGCATGTTGATACGATTTTTGACCGACTAGGGCTTTAAAATTGGTGGAGCACCGCTGTTGCTTTCCGCACTGGGCTTCGCTTTCCTAGGGACGGTGCTTGAGCCTCCTCACTTCGTTGCGGGGTCTCAAGCTACCGTTATCCCCCTCAGGAGTCTTCGCCCTGTGCTCCAAGCAACAGCTAGGTTGTTTCGTCATAACAGCAGTCTAATTGCATAAGATGTTTTGCCCTGTTCATTGGAGTGGAAGGCACGAGACTCCTGCGGGAGGAAGGGACAGGGGAGACCCCACAGGCGAAGCCGAGGAGGCTCCCGGACCGCCCGCGGAAAGCGAGTGCCTGCAACGGAAATGAACAGGGAGTTTAACAGAAACACAATTCTCTTCTCTTTAGGAGGCAAACCCATGACTTTGCAAAAGCAGGAACTATTATACGAAGGCAAAGCAAAATTGGTCTACTCAACAACCGACGAAAACATCGTCTGGATTCAATATAAAAACTCCGCCACCGCCTTCAACGGCGAAAAAAAAGCCGACATCACAGGCAAAGGCCGATTGAATAACGAGATTACGAGCTTACTATTTTCCATGCTCACTGAAGCTGGCATCGAAAACCACTTCATCGAGCGCAAGTCTGAAACAGAACAGCTTGTGAAAAAAGTCAGCATCATTCCACTGGAAGTCGTGGTCCGCAACATCACCGCTGGCAGCATGGCAAAACGCCTTGGAATCGAAGAAGGCATCACGCTCGAGCAACCGATCGTCGAGTTCTACTATAAAGATGACTCACTGGGTGATCCGCTCATTACAGAAGATCATGTTCAACTTTTGAAGCTTGCAACACCTGCAGAAGTGGACATACTGAAGCATGTAGCGCGCAAAGTCAACGCTGTATTATCGGAATTTTTCGGAAATAAGAATTTGAGATTAGTAGATTTCAAGCTTGAATTTGGCAAAACAGAGGATGGCAGAATTATTTTAGCTGATGAGGTATCACCGGACACTTGCCGCTTTTGGGATAAGGATACAAATGAAAAGTTAGATAAAGATGTCTTCCGCAGAAACCTGGGAAGCCTGACAGATGCATATGAAAAAATACTGGCACGTATTGGAGGAGAGCAGCATGTATAAAGTGAAGGTATTCGTAACGTTAAGAGAGAGCGTATTAGATCCACAAGGAACAGCAGTGAAAAATTCGCTTCATAGTCTTTCTTACAAAGAGGTCGAGGAAGTTCGTATCGGAAAATTTTTAGAATTGACGATTGCTAAATCTGACCGTGACCTAGACGTGCTTGTAAAGGAAATGTGTGAAAGATTGCTTGCAAATACAGTGATTGAAGACTTCCGTTATGAGGTGGAGGAGGTTGTTGGATCGTGAAATTTGCAGTCATCGTGTTTCCGGGCTCCAACTGTGATGTAGACATGTACCACGCGATCAAAGACGAACTTGGGGAAGAAGTCGAGTATGTGTGGCATGATGCAACAAACTTAGATGAGTATGACGGGATTTTACTACCAGGTGGATTTTCTTATGGGGATTACCTAAGATCTGGTGCGATTGCACGTTTTTCAAATGTCATGCTTGAGGTGCAAAAGGCAGCTGAAGCGGGTAAGCCGATATTAGGCGTATGCAACGGTTTTCAAATTTTACTGGAGTCAGGTCTTCTTCCAGGGGCAATGAGAAGAAACAAGAACTTAAAGTTCATGTGCCGTCCGGTGGAGTTAAAAGTGGTGAACAATGAGACGATGTTCACATCGGGGTATAAAAAAGATGAGATCATCACCATCCCCATTGCACATGGGGAAGGAAATTACTATTGTGATGAGAAAACCTTAGGGGAATTAGTAAGCAATGGGCAAATTGCTTTTTCCTATAATGGTGACAATCCAAATGGTAGTCTACATGATATTGCCGGGATTGTAAATGAAAAAGGAAATGTACTAGGTATGATGCCACACCCGGAAAGAGCGGTTTCTGAGCTGTTGGGCAGTGCAGATGGCCTTAAACTCTTTCAATCTATCGTTCGTAATTGGAGGGAATCACATGTCGTTACTTCTTGAGCCAAATCCAGAGATGATCAAAGCGGAAGGCATTTACCGTGAAATGGGACTGAACGATGAAGAGTTCCTAATGGTAGAAAAAATTCTTAGGCGTTTGCCGAACTACACGGAAACCGGATTATTTTCGGTGATGTGGTCCGAGCATTGCAGCTACAAGAATTCCAAGCCGGTATTGCGTAAGTTCCCGATTGATGGACCAAAAGTATTGCAAGGTCCTGGGGAAGGTGCGGGAATTGTGGACATCGGCGACAATCAGGCAGTCGTGTTCAAAATCGAAAGTCATAATCACCCGTCTGCGATCGAGCCTTACCAAGGCGCAGCAACAGGTGTCGGTGGGATCATCCGAGATGTCTTTTCGATGGGCGCACGCCCGATTGCACTATTGAATTCTCTGCGCTTTGGAGAACTGACAACTCCGCGCGTGAAATATTTGTTTGAAGAAGTGGTGGCAGGAATCGCAGGCTACGGAAACTGTGTGGGCATCCCGACAGTTGGCGGCGAGATCCAGTTCGACCCGGCCTATGATGGCAACCCGCTCGTGAACGCGATGTGTGTGGGTCTGATCAATCATGAAGATATCAAAAAAGGGCAGGCAAAAGGTGTCGGCAATACCGTCATGTACGTTGGGGCAAAAACGGGACGCGATGGGATTCACGGGGCAACTTTTGCATCAGAAGAATTGTCGGAAGCGTCCGAAGAGAAACGTCCGGCGGTTCAAGTCGGCGATCCTTTTATGGAAAAATTGCTGCTTGAAGCTTGCTTGGAAATCGTGAAATGGGATGGCCTTGTTGGAATCCAGGACATGGGAGCGGCTGGTTTGACTAGTTCCTCTGCAGAAATGGCATCCAAGGCAGGTTCCGGGATTGAGATGAATCTGGATCTTGTGCCACAGCGTGAAACAGGCATGACTGGTTATGAAATGATGCTTTCGGAATCCCAAGAGCGCATGCTGATCGTCGTGGAAGCGGGCCGTGAGCATGAAGCGCATGAGATTGTTTCGAAATATGGCTTAGAAGCTGTTTCGATTGGAAAAGTAACGGATGATAAGAAATTGCGCCTTGTTCACAAAGGTGAAGTAATTGCAGATGTACCGGTCGATGCGTTGGCAGAGGAAGCGCCTGTTTACCACAAGCCTTCTACTGAGCCTGCTTATTATCGTGAGTTCCAGGAGATGGAAGTAGCGGTGCCTGAAGTTGCGAACTATGAAGAGACGTTAGTGGCTCTGTTGAAACAGCCGACAATTGCGAGCAAAGAGTGGGTTTATGACCAATATGACTATCAGGTACGTACGAATACGGTAGTGGTTCCTGGTTCCGATGCGGCGGTGGTCCGTATCCGCGGGACAGAAAAGGCGTTGGCTATGACAACCGATTGTAACTCCCGTTATCTATATTTGGATCCGGAAGTCGGTGGCATGATTGCAGTGGCAGAAGCGGCACGTAATATCGTGTGTTCCGGTGCGAAGCCATTGGCTATCACAGACTGCTTAAATTTTGGTAATCCTGAAAAGCCGGAAATCTTCTGGCAGATTGAAAAAGCGACAGACGGCATGAGTGCAGCTTGCCGCAAGTTAGAATCCCCGGTTATCGGCGGAAATGTATCTTTATATAACGAAACAAACGGCGTGGCAGTTTACCCAACACCTGTAGTCGGCATGGTCGGGTTGATTGACGACTTGAAGCATGTGACAACTCAAGAGTTTAAGAACGAGGCCGACCTAATTTATGTGATCGGGGAGACGGCTTCCGAGTTTGGTGGAAGTGAGCTGCAAAAGCTTACGTACGGCAAGATTTTCGGTAAGGCACCTGCAATTGATTTAGATGTGGAAGCTAGACGTCAAGATGAGCTGTTGTCGGCAATCCGCGCTGGACTAGTTGCGTCTGCTCATGATGTATCTGAAGGTGGAGTAGGTGTGGCTTTGGCGGAGAGTGCGATGGGTGCCCGCGGTTTGGGAGCGGCAGTGACGCTAACGGGCGACATGACGTCTTCACTGTTCAGTGAAACACAATCTCGTTTTGTTGTCTCTGTTCGTCCTGAAAATCAAGAGGCATTTGAGGCAGCAGTTGCGGATGCTAGTTTAGTAGGAACGGTGACGGCAACAGGAAATCTTCATATTGAATCGGCATCTCGTGAAGTCGCAGTCCATATGTCTGTGGACGACCTTCGCGATGCTTGGAAAGGAGCTATTCCATGCTTGCTGAACTAAAAGGCTTGAATGAGGAATGTGGGGTGTTCGGGATCTGGGGACATCCCGAAGCTTCCCAGATTACCTATTACGGGTTGCACAGCCTGCAACACCGTGGCCAGGAAGGCGCAGGGATTGTTTCAACAGATGGGGAAAAGCTTGTCGCGGTAAAAGGGGAAGGCCTTGTGAACGAAGTGTTCGGTAATGGTAGATTGCAAGATCTTGGCGCTGGAAAAGCAGCGATTGGCCATGTTCGCTATGCAACGGCAGGGGGAGGCGGCTATGAGAATGTGCAGCCTTTACTTTTCCACTCTCAATCTGGCAGTCTTGCACTTGCCCATAATGGAAATCTCGTAAATGCCAACGCGTTGAAGCACCAGTTGGAAACGATGGGGAGTATTTTACAGACGACCTCTGACACAGAGGTGTTGGCTCATCTGATAAAAAGAAGCGGCTACACTCTTTTGAAGGATCGTGTAAAAAATGCGTTGTCGATGTTAAAAGGTGCGTATGCCTTTTTAATCATGACAGAGACAGAAATGATGGTCGCGCTTGATCCGAACGGCTTGCGTCCGCTTTCGTTGGGTAAGTTGAATGATGCTTATGTGGTCGCGTCGGAAACCTGTGCGTTTGATGTGGTTGGAGCGGAATTTATCCGTGACATTGAGCCTGGGGAGCTGTTGATCATCGATAATGGTGGCTTGCATTCTGAGCGGTTCACCTTGCATACCCAGCGTGCGATGTGCAGCATGGAGTACATTTATTTTTCCAGACCTGACAGCAATATTGACGGCATCAATGTGCATACAGCTAGAAAAAGCTTAGGCAAGCAGTTGGCAATGGAGTCAGCTGTGGAAGCGGATGTTGTAACTGGGGTACCGGATTCCAGTATTTCAGCGGCGATCGGCTATGCGGAGCTTTCTGGCATTCCTTATGAGCTTGGACTAATCAAAAATAGATATGTAGGCCGAACGTTCATTCAGCCTTCCCAAGCATTGCGTGAGCAGGGTGTGAAGATGAAGCTTTCTCCTGTCCGCGGTGTTGTGGAAGGCAAGCGCGTGGTGATGGTCGATGATTCGATCGTACGCGGGACGACAAGCAGAAGAATTGTGAAGATGCTTCGCGATGCAGGGGCAACAGAGGTGCATGTACGTATCAGTTCGCCACCGATTAAGAATCCTTGTTTTTACGGAATCGACACGTCGACGCATGAAGAGTTGATTGCTTCTTCCCATTCTGTGGAGGAAATGCGTGAGATTATCGGTGCGGATTCGTTGGCGTTCTTGAGTCCTGGTGGCATGGTCGAGGCGATTGATCGCCCGTTTGAAGGGGAAACGCGCGGCCAGTGCATGGCGTGCTTTACCGGCAAGTATCCGACGGAGATTTTCCCGGACACCGTGCTGCCGCATGAGAAGTGCTAGGTTGCAAGGCTTGGTGGGGCGCTGATTTTTGGAAAAGTTACAATAACGGTTGGAAAAGTCACAATCAGCATGGAAAAAGTCACAATCAAAGTTAAAAAAGTTACAATAACACCAAAAATAGTTACAATCCACCGTGATACCCGTGTGACCCAGGGTAAAGTCATCCAAATACATTGAAAAACCAAACATAAATTACCTTTTTTCAAAAAAGCTTACAAAAAAGCGGCGGGATTCTTAAGATTCGTCGCTTTTCCATTGGAAGGGAGATACAACACATATGGCAAATGCATACAAGCAAGCGGGTGTAGATATAGAAGCGGGCTATGAAGCGGTGACGCGTATGAAAAAGCATGTGGCTAGAACGATGAGGCCAGAAGTGATGGGGGGGCTCGGCGGTTTTGGCGGCCTGTTTGACCTATCGGCGGTAAATGTGAAAAATCCGGTGCTCGTTTCCGGAACAGATGGAGTCGGCACAAAGCTGATGCTTGCTTTCCAGCTCGACAAACATGACACCATTGGGGTGGATGCAGTTGCGATGTGTGTGAACGATGTCGTCGTGCAAGGCGCAGAGCCGCTTTATTTTCTGGACTATATTGCATGCGGAAAAGCGGTGCCGGAGCGCATTGAGAGCATCGTGAAAGGAATCGCGGACGGTTGTGAGCAAGCGGGATGCGCACTGGTTGGCGGCGAAACGGCAGAAATGCCTGGTATGTATGACGACACGGAGTATGATTTGGCAGGATTTACGGTTGGCGTGGTAGACAAGGAGCGCTTGATTAATGGCTCCAAAATAGAGCCTGGAAACGTGTTGATTGGTCTAAGTTCAAGCGGAATTCATAGCAATGGGTACTCGTTGGTACGTAAAATTGTTTTTGAAAAAGGACAACTAGACCTCCATAAAAAGTACGATGGCTTTGACGGGACGCTTGGCGAAGAGCTACTGACTCCTACGAAAATTTATGTGAAACCAATCCTTGAAGTTCTGAAAAAATACGACATCAACGGAATGGCTCATATTACGGGCGGCGGATTTATCGAAAATATCCCACGCATGCTTCCAGAAGGATTGCAAGCTGAAGTGGATTATGGAACTTGGCCGATCCCGCCGATTTTCGATCTTTTACAAGAGGTTGGCGAGCTGGATCGCAAGGAAATGTTTAATATTTTCAACATGGGAATTGGCATGGTGCTTGCGATCAATGAAGAAATTTTACCGGAAGTGGTTCGTATCCTTGAAGGAAGCGGAGAGAAGGCGTACTTGATTGGCCGTGTAAAAGAAGGCGAGGGCATCACGTTTGGCGGAGGAGAAATCCGATGACAACGAGAATCGCCATTTTCGCTTCCGGAAGCGGCTCCAATTTTCAAGCGATCACGGACGCGTGCCGGAAAGGCTTGCTTGATGCCACACCGGCATTGCTTGTGTGTGACAGACCTGGCGCCTTTGTGGTGGAACGTGCGACGGCTGCAGACATTCCTTATTTTGCATTTGCACCGAAAAGCTATCAAAATAAAGAAGAATTTGAAGGTCATATTCTCCAAGAATTGGCGCGGTATAAAGTGGACTTTATCGTCCTGGCAGGGTATATGCGTCTGATCGGACCGACGCTGCTCAACGCTTATAAGGGGAGAATCGTCAATATCCACCCTTCACTCCTCCCGGCATTTCCAGGCCTTGATGCGGTTGGTCAAGCGCTCGATTATGGTGTGAAACTAACAGGAGTGACCATTCATTTTGTTGATGAAGGCATGGACACCGGTCCAATCATCGCTCAACAGGCAATTGAAATTGGACCTGACGATACACGTGAAAGCTTAGAAACGAAAATACATGAGGTAGAACATTCATTTTACCCAAAAACCTTACAACAACTTTTTTCAGTCAAAGGAGAGGCAGCGATACGATGAGAGCATTAGTGAGTGTTTCCAATAAAGAGGGCATCGTCCCATTTGTACAACAATTAGTGGACCTGGGTGTGGAGGTTATCTCTACTGGAGGGACAAAAAAAGTTTTGCAGGATAATGGTGTGAAGGTAATCGGAATTTCCGAAGTGACAGGTTTCCCTGAAATCCTTGATGGCCGTGTGAAAACCTTGCACCCGATGATTCATGGTGGATTATTGGCAATGCGTGACAACGAAAGTCACCAAGCGCAGCTTGAGGAGCACGGAATTACTCCAATCGACTTGGTTGTGGTGAACCTTTATCCATTTAAAGAGACGATTTCTAAAACGGATTCCACGTTTGAAGATGCGATTGAAAACATCGATATCGGCGGACCGACCATGCTTCGTGCAGCAGCAAAAAATCATAAGGACGTTGCTGTTTTAGTAGATCCGGTTGACTACGATGGCGTTATAGCTGAGCTAAAAGAAAGCGGAAAAGTCGAGGTGGCAACACGCCGTCGCCTTGCAGCAAAAGTATTCCGCCATACGGCAGCATATGACGCAATGATCTCCAACTACTTAACAGAAGCAGTGGAAGAAAAGCATCCTGAGTCATTGACTGTGACATTTGAGAAGAAACAAGACTTGCGCTACGGGGAGAACCCGCACCAAAAGGCAGCTTTCTACCAAGCGCCACTTGCGTCTGAATTCTCTATTGCATCAGCCGAGCAGCTTCATGGAAAAGAATTATCCTACAACAATATTAATGACGCAGATGCGGCATTGCAGATTGTAAAAGAATTCAAAGATCCTGCAGTAGTTGCAGTCAAACATATGAACCCTTGCGGCGTGGGAACTGGTGCAACAACGGTGGAAGCATACCGTCGTGCATATGAAGCAGATCCGGTATCCATTTTCGGCGGCATCATCGCTTTCAACACCGAAGTCGATAAGGAAACGGCAGAACTTTTACATGAATTGTTTTTGGAGATTGTTATTGCACCTTCCTTTAGTGAGGATGCGTTGGCTGTCTTGAAGCAGAAAAAGAATATCAGACTGTTATTGGTAGATATGAACGGGGCAGGCGTGATGCAATCACGCATGGTATCCGTTCGCGGTGGTCTGTTGATGCAAGACGAGGATCAGTTTGGCCTGGAAGACGCGACGGTTACTATTCCAACAAAGCGCGAGCCTACCGAGCAAGAGTGGGCAGACTTGAAACTTGCATGGAAAGTCGTGAAGCATGTGAAATCCAACGCCATTGTTCTTGCAAAAGAAGGGCAGACTGTCGGCGTTGGTGCAGGACAGATGAACCGTGTTGGCGCAGCGAAAATCGCCATCGAGCAGGCTGGCGAAAAAGCAGCCGGTTCCGCACTGGGATCTGACGCCTTCTTCCCAATGAACGACACAGTCGAAGCAGCCGCAAAAGCCGGCGTAACCGCCATCATCCAACCAGGGGGCTCCATCAAAGACGAAGACTCCATCAAAAAAGCCGACGAACACGGCATCACCATGGTCTTTACCGGGATGAGACATTTTAAGCATTAATAGAAGGTTGTTCATTAAATGAAAATAAGATTAGCAAATGATTGATCAGTTTCCCCTGTTGACTGAAGTGCAAGGTGTGAGACTCCGGCGGGAGGTAGCGGTAGACTTGAGACCCCACAGCGAAGCGAGGAGGCTCAAGCACCGCCCCGCGGAAAGCGAACACCTGGAACGGAAGGAAACAGGGAGTTAACGAATATACATCCCTCAACACGTCAGGAGGAAAAACCATGAAAGTACTCGTAATCGGAAAAGGTGGCCGCGAACACGCCATCGCCTGGAAATTCGCACAAAGCCCATCCGTAACAGAAGTCTTTATCGCACCAGGAAACATCGGCATGGAAGCAGTCGGAAACCTTGTACCCATCCAAGAATCCGACACAAACTCCTTGATTCATTTTGCAAAAGAAAACCAAATTGACCTCACCATGGTAGGCCCGGAAGTACCTTTACTAAACGGAATTGTCGACGCATTCCAAGCTGAAGGGCTTCAAGTGTTCGGACCAACCAAGTCGGCGGCTCTCATAGAAGGAAGCAAAGGCTTTGCCAAAGATCTCATGAAAAAATACGGCATCCCTACAGCTGGCTATGAAACGTTCACAGATTACGAGGAAGCAAGGACGTATATTGAAGGCAAAGGTGCTCCGATTGTCCTGAAAGCTGACGGATTGGCAGCTGGAAAAGGCGTTGTGGTAGCCATGACGGATGAGGAAGCGCTCGATGCGGTGCACGAAATGATGGCAGAATCCAAATTCGGAGAAGCGTCTTCCAAGCTTGTGATTGAAGAGTTCCTTGAAGGAGAAGAGTTCTCTTTTATGGCATTTGTGAACGGTGAGAAGGTGTATCCGATGGTCATCGCGCAAGATCATAAACGTGCGTTTGACGGGGACCTGGGACCAAACACAGGTGGAATGGGAGCTTACTCGCCAGTGCCGCAAATCCCACAATCAGTTGTGGAAGAGGCATTGGAGACGGTGCTGCTTCCAACAGGTAAAGCAATGGTGGACGAAGGACGTCCGTTCGTCGGTATTTTATATGCAGGGTTGATTTTGACAAAGAAAGGTCCAAAGGTAATTGAGTTCAATGCACGCTTTGGTGATCCGGAAACTCAAGTCGTGTTGCCTAGACTGGAATCTGATTTGGCGGAAGTTTTGACAGGTGTTTTACGTGGAGACGAAGAGTTAGAGCTTAAGTGGTCAAATCAATCTGTAATTGGCGTTGTCATGGCTTCCAAAGGATATCCGGAAGCCTATGAAAATGGTGCGGTTATTGAAGGTGCGGATCAAGTTGGTGAAGGTTTGGTTTTCCATGCCGGAACAGAAGCTAAGGCAGGAAAGCTCGTAACAAACGGCGGCCGCGTGCTGTTGGTTGCAGCACAAAGCGACAACTTGGATCAAGCGCAGAAAAAAGTGTACGAAGAATTGCTTAAAGTAAAATGTGATAATCTATTCTATCGCAAGGACATCGGCCATAAAGCTATTGCGTCCGGCGTTTCTTCTTAACAAACACATACAAAATAGCCACAATACCACCAATAATCGTCGCTAACACAAACGACATATCCGTTAAATACTCAAGCATTTTTCATACCTCCTTATATTGTTCGACGTGAGTGACGAAAACCCTTTGGGGGTCTGACCCCCAAAGGTGTTTTTTTTTCATTTTTAAACTCATCTTCCCCTCAAGAAGGGTTGTAAGAGTCGGCTCCGTTGTCGCCGTTTGCTTTGGCTTCGAAGTCGTCGAAGTCGAAGTTGTAGTGGTTGTTTTCGCTGTTGTGGTCGTTGCGGTATTCTTGGAAGCGTTCGAAGCCTGCGGTCATCGGGCAGTAGCGCAGGATACCTTCAGCGATTTTCATTCCGGCAAGCAGGGCAACAAGCTTGTAGGAGTCGCGGTGTGGACGGCGAACCATTTTGCTTGTAATCCAGGCTAATGTAGCAAATCCTGCTGTGATGCGAATCATCGCGTTGATGATGCTGATATTTGGTCTTACTTTCATCAGAATCCCTCCAAAGTTTTTTAGGAACGATATGGTCGCCCCAATGATTTTCTTAAGTTAAACCATTAAATTGCATAAATTTTCACATAATTATCAATAACGATAATGCAAGCAAGACTCTGTTGTGGTACCATGGTAAAAAGAGGTTATATCAAAATAATATTTACCGAATAAATAAGATAAAGATACAATCTCACAAAGAGTGGGTGATAAATCATGCATGAACAAGCATATAGATGGAAAAACAAAAAAATTCGAGAACAGGTTGCCGTGATTGATGGGAAACAAGCACCAACCTTAGTCTTTACCAATGCAACATACTTAAATGTGCAATTAAAAACATGGATGACGGCAAACATCTGGATCCATGAAGATCGAATTGTCTATGTAGGGGACCAGCTGCCGGGAAACACAGTGAACACAGAAATGGTCGATTGTACCTCGCAATTCCTTGTACCGGGATATATCGAGCCGCATGTGCATCCGTTTCAACTTTATAATCCCCTGTCCTTTGCGCAATATGCATCTAAATTAGGAACAACCACCTTCGTCAATGACAACTTGATGCTTACTTTGCAGATGACAAAAAAGAAAGCGTTTTCTTTTATAGAGGAGATGAACAAGTCTGCTGCGACGATGTACTGGTGGTGCCGATTTGATGCGCAGACGGAGATCAAAAATGAGGATGATATTTTCTCAACCCCAAATATGAAAAGTTGGCTGAATCATCCTCTTGTAATGCAAGGCGGAGAATTGACATGCTGGCCGAAGTTAATGGCAGGCGACGACTTGATTCTGCATTGGGTACAAGAAGCGAATGCGCGCAAAAAGCCGGTGGAGGGTCATTTTCCTGGTGCTTCTGAAAAGACGCTGACCAAAATGCAGCTGCTTGGCATTCATAGCGACCATGAGGCGATGAACGGGGCGGATGTCATCAAACGCATCTCTCAAGGCTATCACGCTTCCTTGCGCTATTCGTCCATCAGGCCGGATCTTCCGTTAATTTTAGAAGAGCTTGAAGCGTCAGGCGTTCATTATTATGACCAGACTTTTTTCAACACAGACGGCTCTACACCGAGCTTTTATGAAAGCGGTGTCATTGACCGGACCATCGCCATTGCTTTAGACAAAGGAGTGCCGGCAATTGAGGCGTACAGAATGGCCTCTTATAATGCGGCAAGACATTTTTCTATTGATAAGTTGCATGGAAGCATTGCTCCTGGTCGGATCGCAAACATCAACTTCCTGAAGGCAAAAGAAGAGCCGACTCCAGTGTTCGTTCTTTCAAAAGGTATGTGGGTGACAAGGGACAACGAGCCGGTAAAGGAAGCTTTTCCTGCCCAGAATTGGCCTTCACTCGGCTTAGAGCCAATGAAACTTAATTGGGATTTAAGCATGGATGATTTACAATTTTCGATGGCACTTGGGATGGAAATGGTTAACGAAGTGATTATCAAGCCATATACTATCTCAGTGGATGTTTCAGGTGACAGTCTGTCCACATCCCATGATCAGTCGTATCTCATGTTGATTGACCGGAAAGGGAAATGGCGTGTGAACACGATTCTTAAAGGGTTTGGCACGCATGTCCAAGGGTTTGCGAGCTCCTATTCCAATACAGGGGATATCGTGCTGATCGGCAAAGACAAGAGCGCTATGATGAAGGCGTTCCAACATATGAAAGACTTAGGCGGAGGAATGGTGCTGGTGGAAGATGGAGAAGTCATTTGTGACATCCCATTACCGCTTGCAGGTGGATTGTCGGATTGTAGCATGGAAGAGTTGATGAAGCAGGAAACAGAACTGCGAAATCAACTTTTTGAAAGAGGCTATAGCTTTAATGATCCGATCTATACGTTGTTATTTTTATCATCTACACATCTTCCTTATATTAGAATAACACCTAGAGGAATATACGATGTGATGAATAAAACGGTACTCTTTCCGTCAATAATGCGTTAAAATATAAAAGTATGAAAAAATACTAAAGGTTGTGTTTGTGTTAGGATGAGTAGGAATAAGATGTTGTTATTGTTGGCAAGCCTCATGCTTATGTTGGCGGGCTGTCAATCCAATAATGAAAAAAATGTTGATTCTAGTCAAGAGCAAAGTGAAGAGACCACGGAAGTAGCGATAGAAGAGGAAGAGCAAGTGGCAACAGAGGTTTCCGAACCGATGGAGCAAGCACCGTTAACTGGAGAAATGGTTGAGGAAAAGGTAGATGCCCGACCTGTTGCAGTGATGGTGAATAATGATATAAAAGCAAGGCCACAGTCTGGATTGCATAAGGCCGATATTGTATATGAAGTGCTGGCAGAAGGCGATATTACAAGACTCCTTGCGATTTTTCACAGTGAAATGCCGGAAACTGTCGGCCCTGTCAGGAGCTCAAGAGCATATTTTGTAGATTTGGCAAAAGGCTATGACCCATTATATGTTTTTCATGGTTGGAGTCCTGGTGCCAAAGAGAAGATACAAGCAGGAGAAGTGGATGGAATTAACGGCCTGACCTATGACGGAACGCTTTTCAAACGGGCAAGTTTCCGAAAGGCGCCGCATAATTCCTATATCAGCTCTGAAAATATCCAAAAAGGCGCAGAGCTACAAAATTATGAGACACAAGCGGAGGTCAAACCTTTCACCTTTTTTAAAAAAGGACAGATCAATCCATATGAAGGTACCGCTTTAGAACAAGTGAAAATTGAATACTCATCCAGACAGGCAACACATGTTGAATATAGATACGATCCTGAGAAAAAAGGATATGTCCGCTATAGTGGCGGCGTGAAGCACACAGACCTTGAAACGAAGGAAGAGATTGTGGCACATAATGTTTTCTTAGTAGAAACGTCTCATCTTGTGGTAGATAAACAAGGTAGAAGGGACATCGATATTACTTCCGGCGGCAACGGTGTGCTCATCCAAAATGGAGAGCGTTTCGATGTGGAATGGAAATCGGTGGACGGCAAGATCCTTCCCTACAAAAATGGCGAACAGGTCCCACTTGCCCCAGGCAAAACGTGGATTCAAATTATTCCCGATTTTGAAAAAGTCATATACTAGTCTTAATTAGCAAAGGAGAAATCAATCATGCAAATCAATAAACTACGTGGAAAAGAACTGGATCAACTTTTTGAATCTATTCTTTCTTTAAAAGATATGGAAGAGTGCTATCGATTTTTCGATGACCTCTGTACCATCAATGAAATCCAATCTTTGGCACAGCGCCTAGAGGTGGCAAGAATGCTGAGAGAAGGTTTCACGTATCATAAAATCGAGACAGAAACCGGTGCAAGCACTGCGACAATCTCTCGTGTGAAACGTTGCCTGAACTATGGTAACGATGCTTACGAGATGGCGCTTGAGCGTATTGCAGAAGAGAAAAAAACTGAAGAAGTGTAAATGAGTTAAGGTGGCCCGCTGTGATGGAAATGCAGCGGGCCATCTTTTTTTCCATGGATGGAGCTCCGTTCTATCTGCCCGAACAGTGGGAGGAACCCCATGAAAAGTCTAATAGAAGGGCTCTATAAGCCCGAACGGTGGGGAAAACCCCGTGAAAAGTCTAATAGAACGCTTCTATACGCCCGAACGGTGGGGGAAACCCTATGAAAAGTCTAATAGAAGGGCTCTATACGCCCGAACCACGTGAAATTCTTCATAAAAAGTCTAATAGAAGGGTTCTATATGCCCGAACTGCGTGAAATCCCCCATGAAAAGTCTAATAGAACGGTTCCTCTTAACTTCTCTCAACCAAACAAACTAAAAAACCGCCTCTTATTAAGAAGCGGTTTTTCAAAAGTAAAAACTCTAAAGAAACCATGCATCATCGATAAAACGTCTCTTGATTTGATTTTACTTGGTCGACTGTTTTAGTGGATGCCGAGGGGTCTGCCGTACTCCTTCTTCTTTTCCCAAAATAGTCTACGAGCGCACCGAAGGCCAAAAGAATTGCAAATCCGATAACAAACCATAGCCACATAGGCATGTTGGACACCTCCTTATCACATCATATTTTGGACCGGGGGCGATATGCATTCATTTATCAAAAGGCAACTATTTTCCTAAGTATTCTTAATGGTGTTATTTTCTACTTACCCGCTATCTAGAAGGAATAACAGACCACAGAAAAAATAAATCTTTTGGTCTACTGTAAAAGGTCGTAACTTCCAGTAAACAATCTCTGTTTCTCTTTTTCGTATTAGCTGGGATTTTGCTATAATAGGGGAATGGAAAATTAGAATGGGGGACGTTTGCAGTGTTAATGGAAATACGTGAGTGGAAGCACGTTTTTAAATTGGATCCTAATAAAGAGATATCGGACGAAGATTTAGAGCTTGTGTGCGAATCTGGCACAGATGCTATTCTAGTCGGAGGTACGGACGGGGTCACATTGGACAATGTGCTGAGCCTGATGAGCAGGGTGCGCAGATATTCCTTGCCGTGTGCATTGGAGGTTTCCACCATTGAATCGGTCACGCCGGGATTTGATTTTTATTTTATCCCAAGTGTGTTGAACAGCAGAAAGACAGAATGGGTCACAGACCTTCATATAGAAGCGCTAAAAGAGTACGGCGATATCATGAACTGGGAGGAAATCGTGGCTGAAGGATACTGCATCCTTAATGCCGACTGCAAAGCTGCCAAGCTGACAGATGCAAAAACGGACCTCGACAAAGAAGATGTGATCGCTTATGCAAGATTGGCGGAGAAAATGTTTAATCTGCCTATCTTTTACTTAGAATATAGTGGTACGTACGGGGACGTGGAAATGGTCCAGGCGGCAAAACAAACACTAGAAAAGACGCAACTGTTCTACGGAGGCGGCATCTCCACGGCAGAGCGCGCCAAAGAAATGGTAGCCCACGCTGATACCGTAGTAGTAGGAAATGCCGTATACGATAACTTAAAAGAAGCCCTAAAAACAGTAGACGCTGTGAAAAATTAGTAGTAGCCAGATATTCTAGCTGTTGATTGGAGCACAGGGCGAAGACTCCTCGAAAATGCTACGCATTTTCTTCGTGCGATGTATCGCTGTCGAAGCCTTCCTTGTCCTGAGGGAGATAGCGGTAGGTTGAGACCCCGCAACGAAGTGAGGAGGCTCAAGCACCGCCCCTAGGAAAGCGAAGCCCAGTGCGGAAATCAACAGCGGTTGTTCACAAAGATTCTAAAATTAATAGTAATTAACGAGCCAATTTAGTATGATAGAAAATAAGAACATATGTTTGTTGGGACGGTGAAAAAATATGCAATATTTAAGTCAAAGGCTTCTTGAGGGACTGAACCCCATGCAAAAAGAAGCAGTGAAAAAAACGGACGGACCCTTACTCATCATGGCCGGAGCGGGAAGTGGGAAAACCAAGGTGCTGACGCATCGAATCGCCTACCTGATGGCCGAAAAACAGGTGGCGCCTTGGAATATCCTTGCGATCACCTTTACAAATAAAGCGGCACGTGAAATGAAAGAGCGTGTGGAAAAGCTACTCGGACCTGCTGCAGAAGACATCTGGATCTCCACATTTCACTCCATGTGTGTGCGAATCCTGCGCCGTGACATTGACCGCATCGGAATGAACCGCAATTTTACCATTCTTGATACGACCGACCAGCTGTCTGTCATCAAGAATATTTTAAAAGACCGCAATATTGATCCAAAAAAGTTTGAACCAAGAACAATCCTAGGTACCATCAGCTCTGCAAAAAATGAACTGATGACCCCGGAACAATATGCAAAACAGCCACTTGGGCCATACGAGCAACAAGTAGCGGAGATCTATACCGACTACCAAAAGAGGTTGAAAAAGAACCAGGCGCTTGATTTTGACGATCTAATCATGACGACCATTCACCTCTTTAAACGTGTACCGGAAGTGCTGGAGTACTATCAACGCAAGTTTCAGTACATTCACGTGGACGAGTATCAGGATACGAACAGAGCGCAATATACGTTAGTTAACCTGTTAGCGGACCGCCTGAAAAACCTTTGTGTGGTAGGGGATTCTGATCAGTCCATCTATCGCTGGCGAGGAGCGGATATAGCCAATATCCTTTCTTTTGAAAAAGACTATCCAAACGCGGAAGTCGTGCTGCTTGAGCAAAATTATCGTTCGACAAAACGTATTCTAGAAGCGGCTAACCGAGTGATAGATAACAATATCGGCCGTAAAAAGAAGAACCTTTGGACAGAAAACGACGAAGGGCAAAAAATCATCCATTATCAAGCTGATTCTGAAAAATCGGAAGCGCAGTTTGTGGTCGGGAAAATGCGTGAACTCATGCAAAAAGACCCAACACGCACGCTTGGTGACTTTGCAATCCTTTACCGCACAAACGCCCAGTCCCGTGTGATGGAGGAAATGCTCCTCATGTCCAACATCAACTACACGATCGTCGGCGGAACCAAGTTCTACGACAGAAAAGAAATCAAGGATATCCTGGCATATCTTCGCTTGATTGCCAATCCAGACGATGACATCAGTTTGCAGCGGATCGTTAACGTACCAAAACGCGGCATCGGAGCGACAACCGTTGATAAGATTGCCAATTACGCTGCGCAGCATGATATCTCCATCTACACGGCGCTTGCAGAGGTAGACCTGATAGGCGTCAGCGGCCGTGCTACATCACAATTGAAAGAATTCCGCGCGCTGATTGAAGGGTATGTGCAAATGCAAGAATACATCTCTGTGACGGAACTGGTGGAAGAGGTACTTGAAAAGTCAGGCTATCGTGAAATGTTGAAAGCCGACAAAACGATTGAATCCCAAAGCAGACTGGAAAACATCGATGAGTTCTTGTCTGTTACGAAGAATTTTGAAGAAAAATATGATGATAAGAGCTTGGTTGCTTTCCTTACAGACCTGGCGCTTGTTGCTGATATTGATAAATTGGACGAGGAAGATCCAGCCCAGCAGGAAGGCGTTATTTTAATGACTCTCCATGCTGCAAAAGGACTCGAGTTCCCGGTTGTATTTTTAATCGGAATGGAGGAAGGGGTATTCCCTCACAGCCGTTCGCTGTTTGAAGAAGCAGAAATGGAAGAGGAACGCCGCCTGGCTTATGTTGGAATCACACGTGCTGAGCAGCAACTGTTCATCACAAATGCCCAAATGCGTACGTTATTTGGTCGTACAAACATCAATCCTCCTTCTCGCTTTATAAAAGAAATACCAGAGGAGTTACTCGAAAGCGAAGAGAACAAAGAAGCTGCATCCCGTCCAACGCCATTTGGTGGACGCGGGTCAAGTTTTGGAGGCGGCTCTGCGTCCCCATTTGGAGGCAATTCAGCTGCAGGAAGAGCAAGGGCGGCAAGTCCTGCTTCCCAAACGGCACGCCGCACCACAGCACCATCCCGTGGACTTACTGCAACGGGTGGAGAAAGCTTGGACTGGATGGTAGGAGACAAAGCGGAACATAAAAAATGGGGAGTCGGTACCGTTGTCAGCGTAAAAGGTGACGGAGACGGCAAAGAGCTGGACATTGCCTTCCCAAGCCCGACAGGCATCAAGCGCCTATTGGCCAAATTTGCCCCTGTGACGAAGGTTCAACAATAGATGAAAACCGCCAAAAAAGAAAGGACGACATTGCATGGAAAGAGAACAAGCTGAAAAACGGGTTCGCGAGCTGCATGATGTGCTGAACCAATATAATTACGAATATCATGTACTGGACAAACCGTCCGTTTCAGATGCCGAATACGACTCTCTTTTACAAGAGCTATTAACGCTTGAAAAGGAGCATCCAGACCTGCAAACGGAAGACTCTCCGACTCAGCGTGTGGGAGGAAATATTCTTGAGATGTTCAACAAGGTCGAGCACCGTACCCCGATGCTCAGCCTTGGCAATGCCTTCAATGAAGACGACTTGCGTGATTTCGACCGCAGAGTCAAACAGGCTGTCGGCGATGATGTGACATATGTGTGCGAGCTGAAAATTGACGGTCTTGCCGTGTCCTTGCGCTATGAGGATGGCCTTTTCGTTCTTGGTGCCACTCGTGGGGATGGTACAACAGGTGAGGACATCACCATGAACCTTAAAACCATTAAATCCATTCCTTTGCGTCTAAAAGAACCTGTAACGATGGAGGTTCGCGGCGAAGCATACATGCCGAAGAATTCTTTTGAAAAGTTGAACGAAGCGAAAATGGAGCGCGAAGAAGAGCCGTTTGCCAACCCTCGTAATGCGGCAGCGGGTTCCCTTCGTCAGCTTGATCCAAAAATCGCTGCATCCCGTAACTTGTCTGTGTACGTATACAGTCTTGCCGATGCCGGAGAAGCTGGTGTGGATTCGCACAGTGAGGCGTTAGATTACCTGGATAAACTGGGCTTTAAAACAAATACAGAAAGAAAAGTATGCACGTCGATCGAAGAAGTTTTGGAATATGTCACAGCTTGGCACACAAAACGCCCGGATCTGTCGTATGATATAGACGGTATCGTTATTAAAGTGGACAACACGGAGCATCAAGAACAGCTGGGTTTTACGGCAAAGAGCCCGAGATGGGCCATTGCGTACAAGTTCCCAGCAGAAGAAGTGACCACTAAGCTTCTTGATATTGAGCTGAATATCGGCCGTACAGGTGTGGTCACGCCAACCGCTATCCTTGAACCTGTGCGTGTAGCAGGCACAACGGTCCAACGCGCGTCCTTACATAATGAAGACCTCATCCGTGAAAAGGACATCAAGCTTGGAGACACGGTCATCGTCAAAAAAGCGGGAGATATCATCCCGGAAGTGGTGAATGTACTTGTAGAGCAGAGAACCGGTGAAGAACGTGATTTTACCATGCCGACACACTGCCCGGAATGTGAAAGCGAGCTTGTCCGCATTGAAGGGGAAGTGGCCTTGCGCTGCATCAACCCGAAATGTCCGGCACAAATTCGTGAAGGATTGATTCACTTTGTATCCCGTAACGCCATGAATATTGATGGTCTTGGCGAAAAGGTGATTGCTCAACTTTTCCGTGAGAATCTGATTGAAGACGTGGCAGACCTTTATAAATTAACAAAAGAACAGCTTTTGGAGCTGGAGCGGATGGGCGAAAAGTCTGCAGATAACTTGATTTCTGCTATTGAAAAGACGAAGGATAACTCGTTGGAGCGCCTTCTGTTTGGACTTGGAATCCGTTTAGTAGGAGCGAAAGCAGCTAAAACATTGGCACAAGAATTCGATCATATGGATAAACTTGCAAGCTTGACGAAAGAAGAGCTGACTGCGATTCATGAAATAGGCGACAAAATGGCAGACTCCATTGTCACCTATTTTGAACAGCCGGAAGTGACTGAACTGCTTTCAGAGTTAAAAGAACTTGGTGTCAACATGGCCTATAAAGGACCAAAGCCTGTAAGAGCAGAAGATGTTGATTCTTATTTTGCAGGAAAAACGATCGTCCTGACAGGGAAGCTGGAAGAGATGTCACGAAATGATGCGAAAGCTGCCATTGAGCAGCTAGGCGGAAAAGTGACGGGAAGCGTCAGCAAGAACACCCATTTAGTCATTGCCGGAGAAGAGGCCGGCTCTAAGCTTACGAAAGCCCAGGAGCTTGGAATAGAAGTTTGGAACGAAGCACAAATGCTTAAGGAAATACAATCATAAGAGGTGTTGGAAGTGAAAAGGTTTTTGTCGTTGCTCCTTGTTGTTTCTCTTTTTGCCACCGGATGTGTGCCTGGCTTCGAGAAGCAGGAAGAAGTGGTACAAGATCCAGCGCAGCAGGAAAACACGGAACAAGCTATTGTTCCTAGATATAAAATTTCAGATGACTATTACCAAACCATCCTTCCCTATAAGCCTGGGGAAACCCGTGGCCAAATCGCCCCGCGCTTAAACAGCCGGGTCGATGTGGAGGAATTGGAAACCGGATTGATGCGAATGGCGCAGGAGGTATTTCCTTCTGACAAATATTTGTATCAGGAAGGGCAGTATATAAAGCGTGATACAATTAAAAGTTGGTTGGGGCGTGTTGACCCTGAAGATGAGGAAAAGCCTGGGTTAAATCCACCGTTGATTCGCGGAGTGGATACGGAAGATACGAACGAAAAAAGCCCAATCTATCTCGCACATATTCAAGAACAAAACTATCTTGTCCGTAAAGGGGAAGATCAGGTGGAACTTGGCGGGGTTTCCATTGGAATTGCCTTGAACTCTGTTCATTATTATAATTTGACGGATGAAGAAGGCGGCTATCCGAGGGAATATGTGATTCCAGATGACGAACTGGAAGCCGAGGGGAAAAAAATAGCGGAAGAAGTTATCAGAAGAGTTCGTGGCATGGAAGGGTTGGAGAATGTTCCGATTATCATTGGATTGTATAAACAGAGTCCAGCCAATGCCGTTGTCCCTGGTAGCTTTATTGCAAAAGCAAATGTGGCAACTGGCGATAATTCCATTGGTAAATGGGAAGAAGTAAACGAAGAATACCACCTTTTCCCAAACAGTGATACTACCGAACTATATCGTGATGATGCCGTTCGCTTTGAGAATTTCAAGCTGGATATTGACGACTATTTTCCAAACCATACAGGAGTTATCGGAAAAGGCTATTACCGTGATGGCGAACTTCAACAGCTTTCGATTGAAGTGAATATGGAGTTTAACGGAAAAGCCGAGTTGATCGGTTTCACCCAGTATGTAACGGGACTGGTGGTTGAACACTTCCCGAACTATATCAATCTACAAGTATCCATTTCTTCCATCAGTGGAGAGGAAGCATTGATTGTAAGGGATGCCGGATCTGAAAAACCGTTTGTTCATATCTATTAATTTTGCAGGAACCTACTATTCTTTACGGGATAGTGGGTTTTTATTTTACCCTCCATTATTTTCTTCCTATTAGAATATAAACAATATTTGAAAGACTAGTAATGATAGGGTAGAATGAGAGTTGTATGCAAGCGCTTTAGAATGCAAAGGAGGGCGAATGTAATGGTATTACCTTACAAACATGAACCATTTACTGATTTCACTAATGAGGAAAACAAACAAGCTTATCTTGAAGGCTTGAAACTAGTGGACTCTTATTTAGGACAAGATTACGACTTAATTATCGGTGGAGAGCGTGTTACGACAGAAGATAAAATCGTATCCGTGAACCCTGCAAATAAAGAAGAGGTTGTTGGTCGTGTGTCAAAGGCGGATCGTGACTTGGCTGAAAAAGCGATGCAAGTTGCAGACGAAACGTTCAAAACGTGGCGTAAAGTGAAGCCAGAAGTAAGAGCAGACATCTTGTTCCGTGCGGCAGCAATCATTCGTCGTCGTAAGCACGAATTCTCTGCACTTTTAACGAAAGAAGCAGGTAAGCCTTGGAATGAAGCGGATGCGGATACAGCGGAAGCAATTGATTTCCTTGAGTACTATGCACGTCAAATGCTGAAATTAAAAGACGGTATGCCTCTAGAGAGCCGTGTTGGCGAATACAACCGTTATAACTATATTCCACTAGGTGTAGGTGTCATTATCTCTCCTTGGAACTTCCCATTTGCGATCATGGCTGGTACTGCAGTAGCGGCGATTGTAACGGGTAACACAGTACTATTGAAGCCTGCGTCTACAACTCCTGTTGTTGCGGCTAAATTCGTAGAAGTAATGGAAGAGGCTGGACTGCCTGCTGGCGTACTTAACTTCGTACCAGGTAGCGGCGCTGAAGTAGGGGACTACCTAGTAGACCACCCACGCACTCGCTTCATCTCGTTCACTGGATCTCGTGACGTTGGTTTACGAATCTATGAGCGTGCTTCTAAAGTGAACCCTGGCCAAATCTGGTTAAAGCGTGTAATCGCTGAAATGGGTGGAAAAGATACGATTGTGGTAGACAGCGAGGGCGACCTTGAGTTGGCAGCACAATCCATCGTAAAATCTGCATTCGGTTTCTCCGGTCAAAAATGTTCTGCGTGCTCCCGTGCGGTAATCGTAGAAGATGTGTATGATCAAGTATTGAACCGTGCAGTAGAATTAACAAAAGAGTTGACAGTTGGCGACCCAACAGAAAACCACTACATGGGACCTGTTATCGACCAAGCTGCATTTGATAAAGTAATGAAATATGTTGCTATCGGAAAAGAAGAAGGACGTATCCTTGCAGGTGGAGAAGGAGACAACTCCAAAGGATTCTTCGTTCAGCCGACAATCGTTGCTGATGTGGATCCAGAAGCTCGCCTGATGAAAGAAGAGATCTTCGGACCGGTTGTAGCATTTGCAAAAGCAAAAGACTACAATCATGCGCTTGAAATTGCAAACAACACAGAGTACGGCTTGACTGGAGCGGTTATCACAAACAACCGTGAAAAAATCGAGCAGGCTCGCGAAGACTTCCACGTTGGTAACCTTTACTTCAACCGTGGATGCACAGGTGCAATCGTTGGATACCAACCATTCGGCGGATTCAACATGTCTGGAACTGACTCCAAAGCGGGCGGTCCTGACTACCTATTGCTTCACTTACAAGCAAAAACAACATCTGAAACTTTGTAATATTTATTATAGAAGGAAGCTGATGCCTAGTTGGGTGTCAGCTTTCTTTTTTTGCGACTCGATGGGGATTTAACACTTAATTACTACTTTTTTACATATTTTCCCCAAGAACATTTCATACTAACAAATGTGTTCTAAACCAGTATGAAAAGGAGACGTAAAATGAAGAAATTCCTTAGTATTTTAACGGTGTTGCTGTTTGTTTTAGGCGGAATGGGCAACTTGGCTGCTGCAAATGCAAATAACAAGGAAGATGCACAAGTCCGTATTCTGCATGCATCTCCTGACGCTCCTGCAGTGGACGTCTATGTTGATGGAAATGCGGCGGTAGAGGGTGCGAAGTTTAAAGATGCTACTGATTACTTAATGCTTCCTGCAGGTCCACATAAAGTGGAAGTCTTTCCTGCAGGGAAAAAAGATCAGCCGGTTATTGCTCAACAACTTGAAGTAGAAGGTGGCAAAGCATACACGGTAGCGGCTGTTAATAAGCTTGCCAAACTTGAAATGATTGCGGTAGAGGATACTAGAAAAGCACCTAAAGGAAAAGCGTTCACGCGTGTAGGTCACCTATCTCCAGATGCTCCACAGGTGGATGTAGGAGTAATTAAAGGGGACACTGTATTCAGTGAACTATCTTTTAAAGACATTTCCGTTTATCAAGAACTTGAGCCTGGGACGTACAATTTGGAAATCAGAACGCCTGATGGAAAACAGGTTCTGGACCTTTCCGGAACTAAGCTTGATAAAGATACAGTATACAGTGTTTTTGCAGTAAATACAGCTGACAAATTAGAAGTAATAGTGCTTGTGGATAGCGAGAAGTAAAAGAAAAAAGAACCCGGCCAAGTGCACGGGTTCTCTTCATTTAAATTAATCTTCTTTATTCTGTTCTGTTTCCATTGTTTCTTCCATTTCCGTAAAGCCTTCACGCACTTTTTTACGTGGGAAGTTTGTAATATAACTTACTACAATTACGGCAATGGTACTAAGGATGAAGCCTGGAATAATTTCATATAAGAAATCAGTCAGCGGTTCGCCGTTGACAGTGAATGGACCATAGATCCAAATTAGTACCGTGAATGTACCAACTAGCATACCTGCAAGTGCACCCCAACGGTTCATACGTTTCCAGTAAAGACTAAGGATTACCACTGGACCAAATGCAGCACCAAATCCTGCCCATGCGTTACCAACTAGGTTAAGGATAGTGTCGTTTGGTGTCAGAGATAAACCAATTGCTACAAGAGCAACGATAAGAACGGAGATACGTCCAATCAATACAAGTTCTTTATCTGAAGCTTCACGACGTAAGAATGTTTTATAAAAATCTTCTGTCAGCGCACTGGATGTAACAAGTAGCTGAGAAGAAATGGTACTCATGATAGCAGCTAGGATTGCTGCAAGTAAGAATCCACTGATTAGTGGGTGGAACAAGAATTGAGAGAAAACAATAAAGATTGTTTCTGAATCAGCTAATTCCATTCCTGTACGGTTTACGTAGGCAATACCTACAAAACCTGTTGCCATCGCACCGATGATGGAAACGATCATCCAGCTCATTCCGATACGACGAGCAGCTTTGAAATCACGGATCGACTTAATTGCCATAAATCGAACGATGATATGAGGCTGTCCAAAATAACCAAGTCCCCACGCAAGTAAAGAGATAATTCCAAGAACGGTTGTACCTTTAAAGAAGTCAAGGTATGTTGGGTCGATAGCACGTACTTCATCAAGTGTTACACCAACACCGCCTAAATCAGTAAAAGCAACAATTGGCACTAGTACTAAGGCAAGAAGCATGATGACACCTTGTACAAAGTCAGTTAAACTAACTGCCAAGAATCCTCCGAACAATGTATAAGCGACAACTACACCAGCCGTTACGAATAAGCCAGTTTTGTAATCTAATCCAAATGCACTATCAAATAGTGTACCACCGGAAACTAAACCAGAGGATGTATAGAGTGTGAAGAAAATGATGATAACGATCGCTGATACGAAGCGTAAAATACGAGTTCCATCATAAAAACGGTTTTCAAAGAAATCTGGGATTGTAATGGAGTCATTCGCAGTTTCAGTATAAACCCTTAAACGAGGTGCAACGACCAAATAGTTCACATATGCTCCAATTGTAAGCCCGATAGCGATCCACATGCTGGATACACCAGATGCATACATGGCACCAGGCAGACCCATTAGCATCCAACCACTCATATCAGATGCCCCGGCAGATAGTGCAGTTACTCCAGGTCCTAATTGACGTCCACCAAGCATATAGCCTGAAATATCGTCGGTAGATGTTTTATAGGCATATAAACCTATTCCTAGCATGGCGATAAAATAAAGTGCTAGGGAAATAAATACTCCTGTTTCCACAATATCAACTCCTGAATAATCTTTAGTTTTGTTTGTACATCAGCAATTTCGGCGCCCCAAATTGCTCTCATAACGGTTACGAGTATTTAAGCTATCAAAGTATTTCCCTTAATTCAAGCGATTGAAACCTTTTTCAATAGGAAGAAAAACACGCTACCCCTTGATACAATGGGCATACTTCCCACTTGACAATTAATTAAAGTAAAACTATTCAGAATTATCAAACACGTAATATTGCTGTAATATTTGCAACCATATTCACCATCACTCTTCCCAGAATGCCCACTTATTTTTCCTCAAAAAACCCGAAACATACCACACCAAACAAAAACGGTTACGTGGATGGAGAGAGGGGTTTCTTTAGTGCTCTAACGCACTGAGGGTCAGACCCCTCTTTACCCAACGCACTGAGGGTCAGACCCCTCTTTACCCAACTAAAGAAATTTCCACCAATATCCCGTGGGAATTGCTTGTGGGGGTTAAAGTTTAGTATGATAGGGGTATTGTGCAAGTTCGATTTTTTGCGGAGGTGAAAGAGGATGTCACGTATTTCGGAGGATCAGGTGAAGCATGTGGCGCATTTGGCCCGTCTTGCGATCAGCGAGGATGAGGCGGTTATGTTCACAAGTCAATTAGATGCAATTATTTCATTCGCGGAGAAGCTGAATGAATTAGATACAGAAAATGTTCAACCAACTTCTCATGTTCTACATATGAAGAATGTCATGAGGGAAGATGTTGCGAAAGATGGCCTGCCGGTGGATGAGGTATTGAAAAATGCGCCAGACCACAAAAACGGCCAGATTCGCGTACCAAGCATTATTGAATAGGAAAGAGTAAGGAGGGAACCCCATGTCATTGTTTGATAAAAAGCTATCAGAATTACATAGCCTTTTACATAAAAAAGAAATCAGCGTATCAGACCTTGTTGATACATCCTACAAACGAATCAACGAAGTCGACGATAAGGTACAAGCATTCCTGACACTTGATGAAGAGAATGCCCGTAAATATGCAAAAGTCCTCGACCAAGCGCTAGGACTGGAAAAAGACCATGGCCTGTTATTCGGCCTTCCAATCGGTGTCAAAGATAACATCGTCACAAAAGGCATCCGCACAACAGCTGCGAGCAAAATCCTTGGTGACTTTAACCCAATCTACAATGCAACAGTGGTGGAAAAGCTGAACCAGGCGGAATCCGTCACCATCGGTAAAATCAATATGGACGAGTTTGCCATGGGATCTTCCAATGAAAACTCTGCCTTTGCGGCAACGAAAAACCCTTGGGACCTTGAACGTGTTCCAGGTGGATCAAGCGGTGGATCTGCAGCGGCAGTAGCAGCAGGGGAAGTATTCTTCTCCCTTGGTTCTGATACAGGTGGATCAATTCGTCAACCTGCAGCATTTTGTGGCGTTGTTGGCCTGAAACCAACTTACGGACGCGTTTCCCGTTACGGTCTGATCGCTTTTGCATCATCCCTTGACCAAATCGGTCCAATCACGCGTACGGTAGAAGACAATGCCTACCTTTTACAAGCGATCTCTGGACTTGACCCAATGGATTCCACGTCTGCAAACGCCGATGTACCGGACTTCCTTTCCAGCCTGACAGGTGATATCAAAGGCCTGAAGATCGGTGTGCCAAAAGAGTATCTAGCAGAAGGTGTGAGCGAAGAAGTGCGCCAATCTGTTAAAGATGCACTGAAAGTTTTAGAAGGGCTTGGCGCAACATGGGAAGAAGTTTCCCTGCCGCACTCCCAATACGCTTTGGCAACTTACTATCTATTGTCTTCGTCAGAAGCATCTGCAAACCTAGCCCGTTTTGACGGTGTCCGTTATGGTTACCGAACGGATAATGCGAAGAACCTTATCGATATGTATAAGCAGACGCGCAGTGAAGGTTTCGGACCGGAAGTGAAGCGCCGTATCATGCTTGGAACTTATGCACTGAGCGCAGGACACTATGATGCTTATTATGTAAAAGCACAAAAGGTTCGTACGCTAATCAAGCAGGATTTTGAAGACGTTTTTGAAAAATATGATGTCATCATCGGACCTACCACGCCGACTCCGGCGTTTAAAGTGGGCGAAAACACGAAAGATCCGCTTACGATGTATGCAAATGATATCCTGACCATCCCAGTGAACCTTGCAGGCGTCCCGGGAATCTCTGTCCCAGCAGGCTTTGTGGACGGACTGCCAGTAGGTTTGCAGATTATTGGAAATCATTTTGACGAGAGCACCATTTACCGTGTTGCACATGCGTTTGAACAAGCAACCGACCATCATAAAAAGAAACCACAGCTGTAAGGGGTGAAAAATAGACATGAACTTTGAAACGATTATTGGCCTTGAAGTACACGTAGAATTAAAAACAAAATCGAAAATTTTCTCGGCAAGTCCAAACGAATTCGGCGCAGAACCGAACTCCAACACAAGTGTCGTAGAACTTGGCTATCCTGGAACCTTACCTGTACTGAACAAACAGGCAGTGGAATACGCGATGAAGGCAGCAATGGCCCTGAACTGTGAAGTTGCAACCGACACGAAATTTGACCGAAAGAATTACTTTTACCCGGACAACCCGAAGGCTTATCAGATCTCTCAGCATGACAAACCGATTGGGGAAAACGGCTGGATTGATATAGAAGTGAACGGGGAGAAGAAGCGCATCGGTATCACGCGTCTTCACCTGGAAGAAGATGCAGGAAAACTGATGCACACAGGAGACGGCTATTCCCTTGTCGACTATAACCGCCAAGGAACACCGCTAGTGGAAATCGTATCGGAACCTGATATCCGCACTCCGGAAGAGGCATATGCTTACTTGGAAAAGTTGAAATCCATCATTCAATACACTGGCGTTTCCGATTGTAAAATGGAAGAAGGATCTTTGCGCTGTGATGCGAACATTTCCTTGCGTCCAGTCGGCCAAGAAGAATTCGGTACAAAAGCGGAACTGAAAAACCTGAACTCCTTCAACTTTGTCCAAAAAGGGCTGGAGCATGAGGTCGTTCGCCAAGAGCAGGTTCTTTTGTCTGGCGGAGTGATTGAACAGGAAACACGCCGTTATGATGAAGCGACGAAAAAGACGATTCTGATGCGTGTAAAAGAAGGGTCCGACGATTACCGTTACTTCCCGGAGCCGGATCTTGTGGCACTTCACATTGATGATGACTGGAAAGAGCGAGTGCGCGCAGACATCCCAACCCTTCCGGATGAGCGCAAAAAGCGTTATGTTGAAGAGCTTGGACTTCCTGCATACGACGCTCAAGTACTGACCATCACAAAAGAAATGTCCGATTTCTTTGATGGGACAGTTGAAGCTGGTGCTGACGCGAAGCTTGCTTCCAACTGGCTGATGGGCGAAGTTTCTGCTTACCTGAACGCCGAAAATAAAGAGCTTGATGACACTGCCTTGTCTCCAGAAGGACTTGCAGGCATGATCAAACTTCTTGAAAAGGGCACGATTTCATCCAAAATTGCCAAGAAAGTTTTCAAAGAACTAATTGAAAACGGCGGCGATGCGGAGAAAATCGTAAAAGAAAAAGGCCTTGTCCAAATTTCGGACGAAGGCACTCTTCGTAAAATGGTCGGCGAAACATTGGATGCAAATCCTAAATCCGTTCAGGACTACAAAGAAGGAACTGAACGCGCCATCGGCTTCCTTGTCGGCCAAATCATGAAAGCCTCTAAAGGCCAGGCAAACCCGCAAATGGTGAACAAGATCTTGATTGAGGAAATTAAGAAGCGATAAATAATACGAGTAGAACCCCAACACAGCATGTTGGGGTTCTGTTTTTTTCTATTCACCTAAAACTCCCTAACATCCCCCATATATTCCTCCAACGTAATCCCTTTCGCATAAATCTCCTCAGCAATGTCCACGCCCACATACCTAAAATGCCATGGCTCGAACGCATAACCTGTAATATTCGTTTTCCCTTTCGGATAGCGCAAAATAAATCCATAATGATGGGCATTTTCCGCAAGCCACTTGCCTTCAGCTGTCCCCTCAAATGACTCCACAAGCTCAAGCCCCACACTTTTCGCGGTAATATCCATCGCAAGTCCGGTTTGATGCTCGCTTGTTCCCGGCAGCGCCACATAAAGAACCGCCTGCTCATATCCGAATGTAGCTACCTCATTTTTAAAAATAGCCTCCTGTGTTTCATAAGAACGGAAGCCGGAACGAGCATAAAGCTCGATGCCTTCACTTTTTGCGACATTGAACATAACCTCAAGCGACTCAGCTGCTTCAGCGCGCAGTTTCGAACGGTCGCTGTTTTCATCGCCAAAGGAAAACGGAACATTTGGCTTGATCAAGTCAGCTGGGCGGTACCCTTCCGGAAGCGACCAGAATTTGTTGACCATGACATTCATTGCGCCGGGGTTGGCGACAACTGGGATCGCTTCAGGTTCGGAGACCTCTTCAGGTTCTGCCGGCTCCTCTGCTTCCTCCTCCGTCGCAGGCTCCTCTTCTGGCTCTTCCGGTGAGACAACAACTTCACTTTCCTTTTCAAAAAAACTCTCCCAACCCTCATCCTCAACCACTGTCACTACGGGCACAGTCGATTTCCCAGAATGAGGGCTACCTAGCAATGTTTCTTTTCCCTCTAACAAACTATCAAAGCCCGTACAACCTGCCAACAGGCTTAGGCTCACCGAGTAAACAATCCCTTTTTTTAACATAAGTAATAGTTTTCCCCTTTTATATGGTTTATGATGGAATAGGTAAAAGTTTGTAAATTCCTACTATTATTTTACACTTATCATGGTCCTAGAAAAAGGTAGAAAAATAGAAATGTTTTTGAAACCTTTAGGAGATTTGACCCGTATATAATAGCGGAAGGAAGTTTTGGAAGGGGGATTAGGATTCCAAAGGTGATTGCCTTCAATACAACAGGAAAGGAAACGATGGCTTATGACGATGTTTGGATTGGACATGATGACGCTATATTTTTGGTGCCTCATCATATTTGGCGGCTTGACGCTGGTTTACATTTTATTGTCTGACGTAGTGGACGGAATATTCGATGCGTTCCCTATTGATCCAGCTCTTATCTTTTCATTTTTTACCGTGTTTGGAGCAACAGGCTATCTAGTTGAAAAATATTCGCCGCTATCAGGGTTGCTTGTGTTGGCCATTGCCACCGTCCTTGCACTTCTACTAGTCATACTGCTTCACGTCTTTGTTTTTGTACCAATCAGGTCCGCAGATTCTTCACTCGGTTACACAGACGATGACTTAAAAGGAAAGCTTGCACGAGTCATCATCTCGGTGCCGAAAGATGGGTATGGGGAAGTGGTACTTAGCATCGGAGGAAGCACCGTTTCGCGATCTGCACAGAGCTTCGAAAATGAAGAAATCCCTTACGATACGGAAGTTCTGATCATCGATGTCCAAACCGGAGTGGTCTCTGTCACTCCATACGAAAAGGTATTAGAAAACTATAATAAATAGGGGGAAGAGAAGATGGGATTGGAATTATTAATTGTCATCGGTGCCGTTGTTGCACTAATTTTCGTACTGATTGTCGTGTTCATCGCACGCTACAAAACAGTCGGTCCTGATGAAGCGTTAATCATCACAGGTAGCTACCTGGGTGGCAAAAATGTTCACACAGACGAAGCAGGAAACAGAATTAAGATTGTACGAGGTGGCGGTGCGTTCATCGTGCCGGTATTCCAGCAATCTGAACCGTTAAGCTTGCTATCTATCAAACTAGACGTTAAAACGCCGGAAGTTTACACAGAGCAAGGTGTACCGGTTATGGCAGACGGTACGGCGATCATCAAGATCGGCAACTCGATCGGCGACATCGCTACAGCTGCCGAGCAATTTTTAGGAAAAAGAAAAGAGGATCTGGAAAACGAAGCACGTGAAGTACTAGAAGGTCACCTTCGTTCCATCCTAGGTTCCATGACAGTGGAAGAAATCTATAAAAATCGTGAAAAATTCTCTCAAGAAGTACAACGTGTTGCATCTCAGGATTTAGCGAAAATGGGATTGATCATCGTATCCTTCACTATCCGCGATATCCGCGACAGCAACGGATACTTAGAATCTCTTGGTAAACCACGTATCGCGCAAGTAAAGCGTGACGCAGACATTGCAACTGCGGAAGCCGATAAAGAAACACGTATCAAGCGTGCCGAAGCGGCTAAAGACGCACAACGCGCTGAGCTTGAGCGTGCGACGGAAATCGCCGAAGCGGAAAAAACCAACCAAATGAAGGTTGCCGAGTACCGCCGCGAGCAAGACATCGCAAAAGCACGTGCTGACCAAGCGTACCACCTAGAGGAAGCACGCGCGAAGCAAGAAGTAACCGAGCAACAAATGCAGATCCAGATCATCGAGCGTCAAAAGCAAATCGAGCTTGAAGAAAAAGAGATCCTGCGTCGTGAGCGTCAATACGACTCCGAAGTGAAGAAAAAAGCCGATGCAGACCGTTACGCTGTTGAGCAAGCAGCATCTGCAGATAAGATGAAGCAAATGGCAGAAGCAGATGCAAACAAATACCGCATCGAAGCAATGGCCAAAGCAGAAGCGGAAAAAGTCCGTATCGACGGTCTTGCGATTGCCGATGCACAAAGAGCACAAGGGGAATCCGAAGCAGAAGTTATCCGCCTGAAAGGTCTTGCAGAAGCAGAGGCGAAAGAAAAGATTGCAGAAGCATTCGAGCAATTCGGTCAAGCGGCTATCCTAGACATGATTATCAAAATGCTTCCTGAGTACGCGAAGCAAGTTGCAGCTCCACTTGGCAACATCGATAAGATTACAGTAGTAGATACTGGTGGAAGCGGTGAAAACAGCGGCGCCAACAAAGTGACCGGCTACGCGACAAACCTGATGTCCACGCTTCAAGAATCTTTGAAGGCGTCATCCGGCATTGATGTTAAAGAACTGATCGAAAACTTCTCCGGCAAAGCGAACGTGCGTCACAGCATCGACAGCTTAACTAGCGAAATTGCTACGAGCAAAAAGAGTGAAGAGAAGAAGACAGAAGAATAATTAAGAACTTAGTGCCCCCATCTGCAGCTGCTACTTTTGAGAAGTGGCGGTGCGGGTGGGGGTTTTATTTTGGAACAATAGATTCCGCATTTCTCAAAATTTTCATTTTAATTGCATATCCACACCAGAATAGGCTAATATGTTATCAGTAGTGGATTCAGGTTCACTACTTAGTGGTATTGGTAAATATAACTATTCTATATAACAACATACAGAGACAGACTACACATAAATATAAAAGAGGGCTTAGTTAAATATACGTTTAGGATGATGGGAAATGAAACGAGCTAGGGTAATATACAATCCAACATCTGGCCGCGAGCTGTTCAAAAAGCATCTGCCAGAAGTGTTGGTTCGATTAGAAAAAGCCGGCTATGAAACATCCTGCCATGCAACAACTGGACATGGAGATGCGACAGAAGCGGCTAAGCTTGCAGTTGAACGCAGGTATGAACTTGTCGTGGCAGCCGGTGGAGATGGAACAATAAATGAAGTGGTCAACGGTCTTGCAGAACAGGACTACCGTCCACAACTTGGTATTATTCCAGTGGGAACGACCAACGACTTTGCCAGAGCACTTGACCTGCCACGTGATGATATATTAGCTTGTGTGGATGTTATTGCAGAAGGCGTCCCAATGCCAGTGGATATTGGAAAAGCCAATGATCAATACTTCATGAATATTGCTGGTGGCGGAAAAATGACCGAGCTGTCTTATGAGGTACCAATCAAGATGAAGACAATGCTTGGCCAGCTTGCCTACTACCTAAAAGGAATCGAGATGCTTCCATCTATTCGCCCGACGAACGTAACGATTGAATACGACGGAAAGATCTTTGAAGGCGAAATTATGCTGTTCCTTGTCTCCTTATCCAATTCAGTAGGCGGCTTCGAAAAGCTTGCGCCAGACTCCTGCATGAACGACGGAATGTTTGATATGATCATTCTTAAAAAAGCAAACATTGCAGACTTCATCCGTATTGCTTCTATGGCATTGCGCGGAGATCATGTGAAAGATGATTTAGTCATCTACACGAAGGCGAACAGGGTAAAAGTAAACACTCAAGAGAAAATGCAGCTAAATCTAGACGGCGAGTACGGTGGACTGCTTCCTGGGGAATTCGTTAACCTTTACCGTCATCTTGATGTCCTTGTTACGGAAAAGCGTAAGAAAATAGAAATGGCTAAATGCGAATAGAAATAAGCGGCGGAGAATGAATCCGCTGCTTATTTTTTTTTGAAAAATAGTGCGGAATCCTTTCTGCATAGGAATCTCGCATCATTTTTATTTTATTGCAACATAGACAAGGAAAAATATGTTAATGTTGAGTAAAATGGGAATGCCAGGAGGGGTTAGGATTGGTTAGTACAAAGGGGAGTAAGTATGAGGATATGTCTTGGATGGGAAGCTTGAAGAGGTTATCTGTTTTGTGTTGTCTTACAATAGTGTTAACAGGCTGTAATTTGTTTGCTCAAGGAGAACCGGATCCTGAATTCACCATCTCCTCCACTTCTGTTGGCATGGGCGGGAATGAGTATGAAACGGTGCAGTATGTCCGCTACTCCATGATTCTCACATACAATGAAAGTTTGAAAATAGCGGAAGATACGGTAGAACCCTTACTGGCCGGATGGTTGGAGGAGCGGATGCTGGACCATGAAATTGAACTGGCAGAGGAATTAGGGGATGGGCAATTCAAGCTGGAAGGGAAAGTGACCTTTGATCCGAACGGATTATCAAAAGTTGATTTGGTGAAACTCGAAGAACAAGAAGAAACAGTACAAGGTGTTCTTTTTGAAACGGTCTCGGGAGATTCCTATCAAGCTGCCATCATTGATTCGGAAACCAAGCTTACAAAGATTGGGGAATGAAGTAGCTGACTAGGACCAACTTCCCAAAAATAAAAAAATCTAAAAAAACAGTCAATAACATTGTTGACAATTCATATAAGTATGGTAGGATTAATTTTATCAAAAACAACAAATGAATCGACGCTTATCTAGAGCGGCTGAGGGACTGGCCCGTTGAAGCCCGGCAACCTGCGAACAGCAAGGTGCCAATTCCAGCAAAATGGATACCCATTTTGGAAGATAAGGTGCAGCATACATACGATGCGCCTTTTCCATAATGGGAGAGGCGTTTTTTATTTGGTGAAATGGAGGCGAGCCAACTGGCAAAGTCAGAATGGGAAGACGTGGTAACCCACTTGGAAAGAATGCTGCAATCCATCAAGTTTGGATCTATCACCCTAGTCGTACAGGATGGAAAAGTCATTCAGATAGAAAAAAATGAGAAGGTTCGCCTTCAAAAAAAATAAACACTCGCTGACCAGACAAACTGGAGGCGGTCACTTTACATGATGCTTGGCTTGGAACAACAAGCATGCACATTAAAGGGGCTGCCTTTTTGCGTTGGAAAAGAAAGGAGCAGTAACAGCATGAACCAGAAAATCACGTATGAAAATTGGAAGGAGATCTCGTCCACCTTCGAGGTTGATGATGACTCAAGAGGCGCCACCGTTGTTTTGGAGTGGGCCTATAGAGTTTACGACTCCGACGAGATAATCTATGCATCAAGTTTTGGTGCGGAGGCAGTGGTGCTGATCGACCTAATTCAAGAAGTAAAGCCTGATGCGAAAATTGTTTTTTTAGATACAGATTTGCATTTTCCGGAAACGTATAAGGTTATTGAGCAGATAGAAGAGAGATATCCGAAGTTGCAGATTGAGAAGAGGAAGCCGCAGCTAACGTTGGAGCAACAAGCCGCGGCACATGGCACGGTTCTTTGGAAAAGAGATCCCGGAAAGTGCTGCCAAATACGGAAGGTGGAACCTTTACGAGAAGCACTCACGCCAAAAAAGGCATGGATATCTGGTCTCAGAAGGGAACAATCCCCAACGAGGGCAGCCACGAATTTCCTCAACCAGGATGACAAGTTTCAAAACATCAAAATTTGCCCGCTCATCCATTGGACATGGGGGGATGTTTGGAATCATATTCGGAGCCGAGGACTTCCCTATAACGAGCTACACGATCATGGCTATCCAAGCATCGGCTGTTTTCCCTGTACACAGGCAGTCGGTGCGGAAGGTGATTCCCGCGCTGGCCGCTGGGCGGGTAGCGGCAAGACGGAGTGCGGCCTGCATACAAACTAAGGTTGGCAGTGAAGTGAAGGAGGAAAAAACATGTTAGTTACCATAGCTGTCATCGTTGGTCTGTTTTTCGCCATGAATATCGGGGCGAGCGGTGCGGCAGCATCCATGGGAATTGCCTATGGTGCAGGAGTTGTAAAAAGGAATGTGGCTTTGGTGCTATGTGGGATTGCGGTGTTCTTTGGAGCGTGGCTCGGCGGCGGAGAGGTCGTCAAGACAATGGGGAGCGGAATTGTGCCACAGAGTACCTTTACGGTGGCCATCGCCCTGATTGTCATCGCATCTGCGGCCCTATCTTTATTTTTAGCAAATGTGTTCGGCATCCCGCTTTCCACCAGTGAAGTGACCGTCGGTGCGGTTGTCGGAGCCGGAATTGTCTATCAATCCGTGTTTGTCGGAAAGCTCGCCTGGATTGTTTCGTTCTGGCTGCTGACACCGGTTCTGGCGTTTTTGTTAGCAATCGGGGCAACCTGGGTGTTGAAAAATAGAGTGGTTGATAGATGGGTTAAGTCGTCAAGGGCCGTTCCAATCTTGTCGGTGCTGGTCGTGGTGATGGGAGTGTTTGAAGCATTTTCCGCGGGGATGAACAATGTTGCCAATGCGGTGGGACCGCTTGTCGGAGCAGGGATTATGAACACTGGGCAGGGAATTCTGTGGGGAGGATTGTTTGTAGCTTTGGGCGCGCTATTGCTTGGCCAACGTGTCATGGAAACGAATGGCAAGAAGATTACAAAGCTGCGGCTGGAGGAAGGATGCGTCATTTCGGGCACGGGAGCCGGAATCGTCACGGTTGCCTCGGTGTTTGGCATTCCCGTGCCACTGACACAAATTACGACGTCTTCGATTATCGGGATTGGTTTTGTGAAGCAGGGGCGATCTGTTTTGCAAAAGGACATCGTCGTACAGCTGTTAGTTGTGTGGGTGGTGTCTCCGGTGTTATCGATGGTACTTTCCTACACGCTGATTCAGCTGTTGATTGAGCAAAATGTGTATCCGGTGATTGCGATGATCGGAGTGCTGGTATCGGTGTTCGGGGTGAAGTTTTTGATGCAGCGGTCGGGAGGAACTGGTTCTGGTTCCGGTGCGGCGGTGGTTTCGGCTGGGAGTGAGGAGTGACGGGGGATATTAAATTAGTTGACCGAACGATTTCAAATCACTAAAAAAACATAGATTTTAACCAAAAAATCCACAAAAAAGCGAGGTAAACAAACAATGACTCTACCAAAACCACACGGCGGCACACTGGTGCAGGCCTACCAACCAAACTATGACACAACAAATCTTACAAAAGAAATCGAAATAGACGCGATCGCACTTAGCGACCTGGAACTCATCGGAGTCGGACTCTTCAGTCCGCTCACAGGATTCCTCACAAAATCCGACTACGAATCTGTCGTTGAAAACCTGCGACTGGCAAACGGCACCATCTGGGCGGTTCCTGTCACGCTGCCAGTTACCAAAGAAGTGGCAAAAAACCTAACAAAAGGGGAGACCTACAAGTTGACCCATCAGCAAACCACTTACGGGGTCATCACGGTAAAGGAATGGTATGAGCCGGATCTTCACAAAGAGGCGCGCGAAGTCTATAAAACGGAAGAGCTTGCACACCCCGGGGTCAAACGTCTATTCGAAAGGGGCGACATTTACGTCGCGGGGAAAGTCAAACTAACGAAAAAACCAAACAAAGGTGTAGCCCAGGATGTCTGGCTCGAACCGAAAGAAACGCGTGAACTTTTCCAACAAAAAGGATGGAAAACGGTCGTTGGCTTCCAAACGAGAAATCCTGTCCACCGCGCTCATGAATACATTCAAAAAGCTGCGCTTGAAACGGTGGATGGACTATTCCTCAATCCACTGGTGGGAGAGACAAAATCGGATGATATTCCGGCGGATGTCCGCCTTAGAAGTTACCGCGTACTCTTAGAAAACTACTATCCAAGAGACCGTGTCCAGCTTGCAGTCTATCCAGCCGCCATGCGCTATGCCGGTCCGAGGGAAGCGATTTTTCACGCCATCGCGAGAAAGAATTTTGGCTGCACTCACTTCATTGTCGGGCGCGATCACGCGGGGGTTGGTGACTATTACGGAACCTATGATGCGCAACATATCTTCCTTCAGTTCACAGAAGAGGAGCTTGGCATCAAGCCATTATTTTTCGAGCATAGCTTTTATTGCAATAAATGCGAGGGCATGGCCTCTGATAAAACATGCCCGCATCCTAAGGAAGACAGGGTTATTTTATCCGGGACGAAGGTGAGGGAACTGCTGCGAGCTGGGGAGTTACCACCGTCCACCTTCAGCCGAAAAGAAGTCATCGAAGTCTTGATTGACGGGCTAAAGCAACAAAAAACAGCTGCTGTATAAAGGGGGAAATGAAAATTGAGTACAAAAGCAACCAACATCACTTGGCATGAACAGGCCATCACTAAAGAGGAGCGCCGTGCACAAAACGGGCATGGCAGCTGCGTCCTCTGGTTCACCGGGCTATCGGGATCCGGTAAATCTACCATCGCGAACGCCGTGTCTACAGAATTATACCGCCAAAGCATTAATGAGTATGTGTTGGACGGTGACAATGTCCGTCACGGACTCAACAAGGATCTTGGTTTTTCGGAAAAGGACCGCAACGAAAACATCCGACGCATTGGGGAAGTGGCAAAATTGTTTGTCGACAGTGGAAAGATTGTCACCACCGCGTTTATCTCGCCGTTCCAGAACGACAGGGATCAGGTTAGGGCTCTTTTCGAGGAAGGTGAATTCATCGAAGTGTTCGTGGACTGTCCGTTAGAAGAATGTGAAAAGAGAGATCCGAAACAATTGTACAAAAAAGCTAGGCGAGGAGAGATAAAGGATTTCACCGGCATTGATTCACCTTACGAGAAGCCGCCACAAGCTGAAATCACGATTGCATCCGGCACACAGACGGTGGAGGAAGCGGTCAGCAAGATACTTCAATACTTAAGAAACCAAAAAATCATTTAAAAGGGGGCTGTACTTATGGCATACGTTAAACACTGGGCCGACAACGAAAAGATCAACAAGACAGAGAAAGCAAAACTGGAGAAGGATGGCTTGCGGATTCTCGATGATATTCCGCATTACGCAAAGAATGGATTCGAATCTATCCCTAAGGAACAATGGGACCTGTTCAAGTGGGCAGGGCTTTATCTGCAACGTCCGAAAGAAGATGGATACTTCATGATGAGGGTCAATGTTCCGTCTGGCATCCTCACCAAGCCTCAGGTGGAAACGCTCGCAGGCATCGCGCGCGATTATGGCCGTGGCGTTTTTGACATCACCACACGGCAGGCGATTCAATTTCACTGGCTCGAAATCGAGCAGATCCCGGACATTTTCAACCGTCTCGATGCAGTGGGACTTTCGAGTGCAGGGGCGTGCGGAGACATCACCCGGACCATTGTAGGCAATCCGATTGCAGGCTTAGATCCTGACGAGCTTTTTGACACAACGGCGATTGTAAAAGAGGTCTATGATTTCTTTCAGAAGAATGAGGACTTCTCCAACTTGCCGCGAAAATACAAAATGTCCATCAGTGCCAATACGAAAAATGCATCCAACGCCGAAATCAACTGTGTTTCATTTACACCTGCGACAAAAACGATAGATGGTGTCACAAAAAGTGGCTTCCACCTGAAAGTCGGCGGCGGGCTTTCCTCCAGACCGTTTCTGGCTGAGACCATCGATGTGTTTGTGGAACCGGAACGAACGCTTGAAGTCGCGATTGCTGTCACGACAATTTTCCGTGATTTTGGATACCGGGAAAAGCGACATCTTGCACGCTTGAAATTTTTAATAGCCGATTGGGGACCGGAAAAGTTCAAGGAGAAGCTGCTAGAGTACACCGGTCCGCTACCCTCCAAAGGCGATGAGCCAAAAGAGGAGTGGAATGCTGGTTACTTTTACGGAATCCATGACCAAAAGCAAGATGGCTTGAAGTTCCTCGGCTTCAATGTACCGGTCGGGCGCTTGGATTCGGAAGAAGTTTTCGAGCTTGCGAGAATTTCAGGAAAGTACGGAAACGGGGAAATCAGAACCTGTAACTCTCAGAATCTCATCATTCCGAACATCCCGGCTGAAAACGTGGAAGCACTCTTGAAAGAACCGATTTTTGAGCGCATCTCCATTAATCCGAACTCTTTTCTCGGGCATGCGGTTTCTTGCACTGGTATCGAGTACTGCAACCTGGCATTGGTGGAAACGAAGGAACGTATGCGACTTATCGCAGAGGAACTTGATCAGCGCATCAGCTTGGATGTCCCGATCCGCACGCATATGGTCGGTTGCCCGAATTCCTGCGGTCAGCGCCAGATTGCCGACATTGGCCTTCAGGGGATGAAGATGCGAAATGAGCAAAAAGAGATGGTCGAAGCCTATGAGATATATGTTGGCGGGACCTTGAATAAAGGTGGCAAGTTCAATGAGAAGCTGAAGGGGAAAGTGGCGGCAGAGGAATTGACGGATGTCCTTGAGGAGCTATTAATCTACTTCCGCGACCAGAAAACAAAAGGGGAATCCTTCTTCGATTTTGTTGGACGCGTGGGAGTCTCTACTTTGCAGGGCGTGTTAGATACTATTTTAGGAAAAGAAACCGATGGCGTATCTATATAGATTTGATGTAACGATAGAGGCCAAGGAAATTGTATCCGTCATCTTTGCCGAGAACGATGAAGCAGCTTTTGAGCACCTTGATGTGGAGCTTGAGAAATTTTATCTGAAAGAGCCTGAAGTGAAAGAAGTTATTTTGCGGGAGAAAAAGCGCCTTGGAAAAAAGAGTGGCTATATTTTAGATCCAGAAGAGAAAGGGTGGTAGCGCATGACCGGAAAAGTATATTTGGTGGGAGCAGGTCCCGGGGATCCCGATTTGATTACAGTGAAGGGGTTGCGCCTACTCGAGCAGGCGGATGTCATCCTTTATGACCGCCTGGTGAACCCCGAACTACTAAACTATGCAAAAAAAGAGGCGCAGCTTGTCTACTGCGGGAAGCTGCCTCATTACCATACGATGAAGCAAGAGACTATCAATCATTTTCTCGTAAAATATGCGAAAAAAGGTTTGCAGGTCGTGCGTTTGAAGGGGGGCGACCCGTTTGTTTTCGGACGTGGCGGCGAGGAGGCAGAGGAATGCTTTAAACAGGATGTTCCTTTTGAAGTCATCCCGGGAATAACCGCTGGGATTGGAGCGGCTGCTTACGCCGGCATTCCTGTCACCCACAGGACCTTGAGCAAAAGTTTCGCATTTGTCACCGGTCACCAGGCAGGCGACAAGGAAGCCGAGCATCAATGGGCAAATCTCGCACATGCGGTGGATACGATCTGTGTGTACATGGGGGTTTCCCAGCTGCCAAATATACTTAAACGTCTGCAGGAGAACGGGAAGTCTTCTAAAACACCGATTGCCCTTGTCCATTGGGGAACGTTACAGGAGCAACGGACTGTCGTGGGAACACTTGCCAACATCGAGCGAAAAGTGAAGGATGCCAACATCTCCAATCCAAGCATGATTGTGATTGGGGAAGTGGTGAAGCTTCATGAAAAACTGCACTGGTTCGAGGAGGAGGTCGCGCCACACTTGCCGGTGGTGCACGGATAGAAGGGAGCGGGTTTTGTGACGAAAGCCATTTTATATGTAGGGCACGGAACGCGGTCGAAAAAAGGATCGGAGGAAGCGAAAGAATTTTTGGGGCGGGTCATTGGTAGAGTGGATGCACCAATTCAGGAAATTAGTTTTCTTGAACTGACGGAGCCGTTTATCCCGGAAGGATTCGAACGTTGTGTGGAAAAAGGAGCAACCGAGATCACCGTCGTCCCCATCTTTCTTTTAACAGCAGGACATATAAAAGAGGACATTCCAGAAGCGCTCGCGCCACTGCGGGTGAAATATCCGGAGTTACGTGTGGAGATTGCCCCGGCCTTTGGGGTGCAGGAGCGGATTGTGGATGCGATAAGTGAATTGGTAGTGGCGACTGTTGGAAAGGTGGATGCTGCAGATTCTGTATTGTTGGTCGGCAGGGGGAGCAGTGATCCTGCTATTCATGAGGCTTTTTCCGATATAAAAAATGGCGTTGGTGAGCGGCTTGGTGTGTCGAGAGTAGATGTCTGCTATTTGGCGGCCACCACACCATTATTCGCTGAGGGCATAGAGGAGATTAGTGTTGGTGCAGTGGGACGGGTGTTGGTGGTGCCTTATTTATTGTTCGCTGGTTTGTTGTTAAGTGAAGTCGAGCGGGAGGTCCGGAAGAGGCGAAGGTCCGGACAAGATATTTTGTTAATGGAGCCGTTGAGCCGTCACGGGGTAATCCAGGATATTGTGGTGGAGCGGGCTTTGGGGAAGGAGGATTGGAGAGTTGCAACCGTTAATCATTGATTTGAAAGGGAAGAAAGTTGTAATCGCAGGCGGTGGGAGAATTGCTGCGCGTAAAGCGAAGGTTTTGGATGCCGAGCAGGCGGACATCACGTTTATCGCACCTGAATTTTCGGAGGAAGTGCTGGAGTTGTCTGTGTTAAGAGGCTACCGGTTGGTGGAGCGAGGAGCGGTGGCAGGGGATTTTGCAGAGGCATTCTTGACCATTTTGGCTACGAACAACAGAGAGGTGAACGCCTCTTTAGTTCGCGGGTTGCATGAGTCACAGCTCGTTTGCGTGGTAGACGAGTCAGGGGAAGGTAACGTCACATTCCCGGCAACCGTGAGGCGTGGAAATCTGCAGATTGCCGTGACTTCTAACGGTTCCAGTCCCAAGCTGACCCGCAAATTGAAAAGAGAACTAGAGGAACAGTTTGATTTTTCCTGGATTTCTTATACTGAGTTTCTGGCGGAATATCGGGAGGTGGTGAAGCGGCTGCCGTTGTCTTTTGAAGAAAAAGGGGAGTTGTTGTGGGAGATATTGGAGGATAGGTATCGGTTGGATGAAGAGGCTAGGGGGGAGAAACTGGGGGAATTGTTGCGGTTGAAGGAAAGGTTAATATCATAGCAGTTGGTGAAAGGCGTGCGTACTTGTCGGATTGTACGGGCGTTTTTTTTGTGTGGACATACGTTTAAGAATCAAAAACCCACCCATACTAGTAAAATAATAGATTGACAAATTTTCCAACAAACCTATATAATCTTCTCAATATCAAACGTCGAAGAGGACCAGTAAAATGATTTTGTCTATCCAAGAGAGGGTGCCGAGTGGTGAGAGGCAGCCATAGATGAGCATTTGAACCTGCCTCAGAGTTCTGCATCAGAAACGGTGCAGCGGTTCAAAACCGTTACCATGAAAGAGAGTGAAGCTTTGCTTTGAATAAGGGTGGTACCGCCAGAAATGGTCCCTTATTTATAGCGGGGCTTTTTTTATTTAGCTGGAAAATGGGTTTGGCATCAACTCGCCTAATTTTGGCATGAACTCGGGCCATTTCCGCACGAACTCACTTCATTTCCGCACGAACTTTATAAAAAGGAGCAAACTCACATGTCTAATAAAAATTTCGTAGAAAAAATCACCAAAATGGACGAAGACTTCGCGCAATGGTACACAGATGTTGTCACCAAAGCTGAACTTGTCGACTATTCCAGCGTTCGCGGCAGCATGATCATCCGCCCATACGGCTACGCACTATGGGAAAACATCAAAGACGCGCTCGACAAACGGATCAAAGAAACCGGCCACGAAAATGTCTACATGCCACTGTTCATTCCAGAGAGCCTCCTCCAAAAGGAAAAGGACCACATCGAAGGCTTTGCACCGGAAGTGGCTTGGGTCACCCACGGCGGCGACGAAAAGCTCCAAGAACGCTTAGTCGTCCGTCCAACATCGGAAGTGCTTTTCGGCGAGCACTACAAAAATATCATCCATTCTTACCGCGACCTGCCAAAGCTTTACAACCAATGGGCAAACGTCGTTCGTTGGGAAAAGACAACCAGACCGTTTCTGAGAACACTCGAATTCCTCTGGCAAGAAGGGCACACGTGTCACGAAACAGACGAACAGGCGCACGAGGAAACCGTAAAAATGCTCAATGTTTATGCGGAAATCTGTGAGGACATCTTGGCCATCCCTGTCATCAAAGGTCAGAAAACGGAAAAAGAAAAATTTGCTGGAGCCAAATACACCTACACGATTGAAAGCCTGATGCATGACGGGAAAGCATTGCAATCGGCCACCTCTCATCATCTCGGGGACGGTTTTGCCAAAGCATTCGGCATTCAATTCTTAAACCGTGAAGGCAAGCAGGAATATGTTCAGCAAACTTCTTGGGGCTTCACTACCCGTATCATCGGAGCCATGATCATGGTCCACGGCGATGACCGAGGTCTTGTCGTACCTCCTAGAATTGCACCAACACAGGTCATGATTGTCCCAATCGCTCAGCACAAAGAGGGAGTCCTTGATTTTGCCTATGATTTAAAAGAAAAGCTAGCCACATCACTTCGCGTCGGGATTGACGCCAGCGACAAAAAGCCTGGCTGGAAGTTCAACGAGTACGAAATGAAGGGCATTCCACTAAGACTGGAAGCGGGCCCACGAGATATTGAACAACAGCAAGTTGTGCTTGTCCGCCGTGACACCGGGGACAAACTGATCACACCTATGGAAGGATTGGAAGCTAAAATCGTAGAAATCCTCGAAGACATCCAGAAAAACCTTTTAGAAAAAGCTCGTTCTCACCGTGAATCGAAAACGAGTGTGGCCACGACTTTCGAAGCCTTTAAAGAACAAATTGAAGAAAAAGGCGGCTTCATCAAAGCGATGTGGTGTGGCGATCAAGCGTGCGAAGACAAGATAAAAGAAGAAACAAGCGCCACTTCCCGTTGTATGCCTTTTGAACAAGAAAAGGTAGCAGAATCTTGTGTATGCTGCGGAAAAGAAGCGAAACATATGGTATATTGGGCTAAAGCATACTAGACCGAGTAAGGGGAGAAAGCCATGCAACTGGAAAAATTCATCGACCGCAGAAAAACGCATTCCGTCAAATGGTTCATCGAAGATCAAGATATCATCCCGCTTTGCATCGCAGATATGGATTTTCAGGTTTCCGAAGAGATTGTCCATGCCATCAGCCAAAAAGCCACGCACGGTATCTACGGCTACAGTACGTTTTGCGCACGCTATTACGACGCTGTTGAATACTGGTGGAAAACGCAGTACGACTGGGAGCTGAAGCAGGAATGGATCTCGTTCAGCCCCGGCATTATCCCCGGGATGAACCTTTTGCTCAAGGCTTTGACTCAACCAGGTGATTCAGTTATTGTGCAGGACCCTGTGTATTATCCTTTCTTTTCTACGATCCAAACACAAGGCTGCACCATCTTGCACAATTCCCTCCTCTATTCCGAGGACGGCTATAAAATGGATTTTGATGACTTTGAAGAAAAGGCATCGCAGCCCAATACGAAGGTGTTCATCCTCTGCAGCCCGCATAATCCAGTTGGAAGAGTGTGGACTCGTGAAGAGTTACGTAAGATTGGAGAGATTTGTGATAAGCATGGAGTAGTGGTCATCTCAGACGAAATGCATGGCGACCTCACCTACCCTGGACACAAGCATATTCCATTTGCAAAAGTGCATCCGGATCATCTGGATTTTTCCATCACCTGCGCCGCGCCGAGCAAGACGTTCAATATCGCAGGAATGCAAAGCTCTATTTTCATCATTCCGAACATGGACATTAAAGAGAAATACGAAACGCTGTTGACTGGATTCGGCCTGATGCGCCCCAACGCGTTTGCGGTAGAAGGAACCATCGCCGCCTACTATAAAGGGTTGCCGTGGCTGCAAGAGGTGAAGGAATATTTGAATGCTAACTTGGAGTATGTCTGCACCTATTTAGCAGAACATATTCCTTCTATAAAAGTAGTGAAACCAGAAGCAACCCATCTTATCTGGTTGGACTGTCGCGAACTTGGAATTGCTGCTGAAGAATTGCATACCTTCTTTTTGGAAAAAGCGGGAGTCCGCCTAGACGAAGGAATGAAATTCGGCGCAGGAGGACAAGGGTTTGAACGTATAAATATCGCCTGTCCACGTGAGGTGCTGACGGAAGCGCTATTGAGGATTAAGGCCGCTATAAAAGAGATGGAGAACTGCTGACGCTAACGTGTCGGCAGTTTTTTTGGAGATGAAGACCTCTGGAGTGGAATTTTTGGATGAGAGAGGTCTTCATCGGCGTTATGAAGATCTATGTGCCAAGAAATTTGAGCGAGGGAGGTCTTCATAGGCGTTATGAAGACCTCTAGGCCAAGTAATCCAACCGGGAGAGGTCTTCATCTATCATAAAACTTCATCTATAAAAACAGAAAAAGCTTAAAGCCCAAACGACCCTAAGCTTTCCAATGCATAACCCTATCGTCTTTGCCCCGCATAGATCCGCAAGTTGGCATAAATCTTTTCCAAAGTTGGAGCCGCTATCCCTTTCTCTTTGGCAATCCCAAGCAGATAGCCATAAAAATGATCAGCCTCTACAGACAATCCTTTTTCCATGTCACGCTGCATCGACGATTTCATCCCTGCTTCGATGGAATGAAGCTTATCCCAGTTTCCACCCACAATATTATTTGCAAGCGGAGCATCTACACTTTTCATAATGCCAGCAGCTTCCTCCAAAGTCAGTTTGATGGTATCCGCACCAAACTCATCCTCCCGAATCGGGCCGATTGGGGAACGGAACAATGTCGTGACCCCTGCCAAGGTGGCGATGAATAGGTACTTATGCCACATCGCTTGATGGATGTTCTCGGATAGGAAAAAGTTGGCTTTGGTGCCACCGAAAGCTTTAACGAGCTTCTCAACCCGTCCTGACTTTCCACCATCTAGTTCACCGAAAACAAGATCATGAATGGTACTCGTCTGTATGATCGCACCCTGTTCATCCAAGGTAGATTCAACAAAGCAAAGTCCACCAATCACGTTTGACTCGTTGATGGCCGCACTTAATTTTTCCATATGTGCTATCCCGTTTAGTAATGGGACAATGATCGTGTCCGGTCCGACATAACTTCTGAAGTCCTCTACCGCAGAGTCCAAATGATAGGCTTTCATCGATAATAAAATGACGTCATACTGTTCCGCCTTTTCTCCACTAACCAGTAGCTTTGGTTTTAGTGTGATATCACCATGAGCGCTTTTGATGACAAGACCGGTCTCTTCCAGTTGCTTTTTCCGCTTCTCCCGCACAAGGAACGTTACATCCTCACCTTTTTCCAATAAACGTCCGCCAAAATATCCACCAACGGCACCCGCACCGACAACGAGTATCTTCACCTGCGATCCCTCCTTGTTATGTATGGCTTCATTGTAACAGGTTTGGAGAAAAATTTGGCAAGGAATGCATTTGTCTCACTTAGTTCAAAAATTTGGTATATTAAAAGAAAAGAAAAATAGGAGACCACACAATGAATCTACTGGAACACAACATATAAAACCGCATTCGCGGACCTCCAAGCCTATCAGGCACAGCTACTGAATTTTAAAAAATGGAGGGTAACTATATGAAAACTGATCAACTTTTTCAACTCTATTTAAAAGAGGCAGAAACCGATTTTTCCGGATGGGATTTTTCCCACATAACTGAAACTGGCCGTCTTGCATCAGGTATGCTTTCCTGGTCATATGGCAGCATGGCGAAAACCTTTATGGCAGACGCCACTTCCATCCTCGACATGGGAACAGGTGGAGGAGAGCTGCTCTCCAAGTTGCAGCCATTTCCGCAATCTGTTTGTGCAACCGAGGGATACAAACCTAACTATCCTATTGCAAAAGAAAGACTGGAACCACTCGGTGTACAGGTGGTAGAAGTGGAGTCGGACAACCTACTGTCTTTTCCAGACAAGCACTTTGACCTGATTATCAACAAACACGAGGAGTACGATCCGAGCGAGGTTAAAAGAGTTCTGCAAGAGGGGGGAACTTTTTTGACCCAGCAAGTCGGCTGGAGCGACTGCCAAGACATCAACCGACTACTTGGTGCTCCGATTAATGAAGAGTATGCGCATTGGAATCTTGAATTTGCAAAAAAACAATTGGAAGAACACGATTTCATGGTTCTTCTCAGTAAACAGGAATTCCCGCTGCAGCGCTTTTACGATATCGGTGCACTTATCTACTATTTGAAGGCTATTCCGTGGCAGGTGGTAGATTTCAGTGTGGAAGATTACCTGGATCCCTTGTATGAGCTTCATCTGAAAATAAAGCGGGAAGGGTATTTGGATATCAGGCAGGACCGGTTTTTATTGAAGGCGGTAGGAAAATAACAAGGTAATATAGGGTTTGTCGAACTGTGTCGTTTGGCATGTATTGTATTATCTTTGGATTGTATTTTGGTAGAAACGGACAGTAAATACTTGGACTTGGATGGTATTTGCCGCAGTTCCGACAGTAAATGTCTCTGTTTGGACAGTAAGCGGATAAATCTCTCCGTAATGATGCGAAAGTTACCACCTTAATTGCCTAAATAGTGTGATAATATAGTTATTGAGTCCTTAACCGCATATATATTGTCACCCGTCCCCCGAGTCAAAAGGATATAAAGGGGTTTAATCTCAGTGAAATTGAAAAACGTAGATTTAGAAACAATCTTAGCTGACAAGGCAAAGGAAATAGACTTTTCAGGTGTTGTTCATGTGGAGAACCGCACTGGAATGATCCATGCCAGTGCCCATGGCTTCTCCAACCGGTCAGAGTCCATTCCCAACACGATCAATACCAGATTTGGAATTGCTTCAGGCTGCAAGCTTTTCACGGCGATAGGTATATGTCAGTTGGTAGAGAATGGATCCATAGCGTTCCATTCCAAACTAAGCAATTTGTTAGATCATTCTTTCCCTCATTTTGGTGGAGAGGTTACGGTCCACCATCTGTTGACACACTCATCTGGTATTCCTGATTATTTTGACGAGGAAGTTATGGATGATTTTGAAGAGCTTTGGGTGAAAAATCCAATGTATCATATGAAGAGGTTGGAGGATTTCCTCCCGTTGTTCCAGGATCAACAGATGAAATTCAACCCTGGTGAAAAATTCCACTACAATAATGCCGGCTATATAGTATTGGGGTTAATCATTGAAAAGGTAGCGGGAACTCCTTTTTCTGATTATGTGGAGGAGTACATCTTCAAGCCGGCACGAATGCAAGACTCTGGTTACTTCTCTTTAGATTGTCTGCCTGCTAAGACGGCACTTGGGTATATCGATAAAGAAGATGGTTCCTGGAAAACCAACAGCTACTCCATCCCGATAAAAGGCGGGGCTGATGGTGGAGCCTATGTTACGGCAGGGGACATGGCGAAACTTTGGCAGTCCCTAATGAACGGAGAGCTAGTAAACAAAGAAATGCTCACTAAAATGACGACACCATGGATTCAAACGGATAACGGTTACTATGGATATGGAATTTGGATCGAGAAAGCCGAAGACAAAATAGTAAAATATCATGTGATGGGCTATGATCCGGGCGTAAGCTTTGCGTCTGGTTATTACGCGGATTCAGAAATGATTGTTGTAATCCCGTCCAATAAGGAAAGAGGTCCGCACAAGCTGATGTACTTGCTTGAGGACCATATTTAAATAAGGAGGGAGGCATACCTGTTAGTTGCGGGTATGTCTTTTTTAATATTTCTAAGTGTCGATTTTTGTCGAATGACGGTTATTTAGGCAAAAGTAGTGGATAAAATGAAAAAGTCGCGGATAAATCTAAAAGTTGTTGGATAAATGTAAAGATTACCTTGAAATTCTCATATGTATGGCTGTACAACCTCAAAACTCTCTGTGTCCCTCCCACCCTTCACAATCTCTTAACCAAAACATCACCTAACAAATCTATCTTTTTACGTTTCAATTTCCTTTAATAGGGTAAAGAGTAATATTTTCAACTCACTCAACCAAAAGGAGGAACACCCCACATGACAAAAGCACTTTTCCTTAATTGTTCACTCAAATCTTCCAACGAAGAATCTAATACAGAAGCACTGATGAAAGAGGTCATCAAGCATTTCAACAGAGAATACGTAGAATCCGAAATCGTGAGGATAGCAGATTACAACATAAAATTCGGTGTCAGCGAGGATGAGGGCTATGGCGATGAGTGGCCGGAAGTGTTCAACAAGGTGATGCGTGCGGACATCATCATCATTGGAACACCGCTGTGGATCGGTGAGAAGAGCAGTGTCGCGACGATGGTGATGGAGCGGCTTTATGGCGGAAGTGGACTAACGAATGATAAAGGGCAATATATTTACTATAACAAGGTGGGAGGTGTGGTCATAACAGGAAACGAGGACGGCGCGAAGCATGCGGCATCATCCATTCTTTACGGATTGACGCATATGGGCTTTACGATTCCGCCGAATGTGGATACATACTGGGTTGGCGAAGCGGGACCGGGATCGTCGTATATGGAAGCGGAAGGACATAAAAATGATTTCACGATGGAGCATGCCAAGATCATGGCCTATAACCTGATGCATTTCGCCAATATGCTAAAAGAAAATCCAATCCCTGCAGAGGGTAATGTAGTCGAACAAAGCTAGAATCCAATAAAAGGGGCGGTATCCATGGAAACACAAACGATAAAATCATTATCTCAACGATTTATGAATGTGCGTGACCTCACCATGAAGCTTGTTCAACCATTAGAAACAGAGGATTTCATTATTCAATCACATCCAGATGTCAGCCCGCCGAAATGGCATCTGGCTCATACCACCTGGTTCTTTGAGCGTTTTGTTCTCAAAGAGTATTTCGAGAACTACCGAGAATTCCATCCAAGGTACGATTTTCTTTTTAATTCCTATTACGAGACGGTTGGGCCATTTCAGCCAAGGCATCAACGCGGCGTCCTCTCAAGACCAAGCATCCAAGATATTTTCCAATACCGCAGTTTTATCAATAATTATATCGTGGACCTGCTCGAGCAACACGAGGAGACCAAGTCCGAACAGACTGACAAAATTCATAGCCTCATAGAAATTGGCATGCAGCACGAACAGCAACACCAAGAGCTAATCTTGATGGATGTAAAATATAACTTTTTCGTTAATCCGTTGCACCCTGTTTACAAAGAATCCAAACCCACCCCATCCCAAAAAAGAGAACTATCCTTCCACACCTACGATGGAGGCCTCGTTGAAATCGGTCATAACGGTGATGGCTTTGCTTTTGACAATGAAAGCCCGAACCATAAAGTGTGGCTTGAGCCGTTTAAGCTGGCTGATCAGCCTGTCACGAATGGAGAGTACCTGGAATTCATCGAAGCGGGCGGGTATCAGAAGCCTTATTACTGGCTTTCCGACGGCTGGAATACGGTCAAAAAGAATGACTGGCAGGCTCCGCTTTACTGGAGTAAGGATGATGGCGAATGGTCCATTTTTACGCTCGCAGGCAAGAAGAAGCTCAATCACCATGAGCCAGTTGTCCATGTCAGCTTCTATGAGGCGGATGCCTTCAGCAGATGGAGAGGCAAGCGTCTCCCGACAGAAGCGGAATGGGAGCATGCGGCAAGGGACCTGGAGATAAAAGGGAACACGATGGACACCGGCACCTATCAACCTGCCGCATCCAATCAATCTGCCGGCTCCAAGATGTTTGGCGATGTGTGGGAATGGACGGCAAGCGCCTACTCGCCATACCCGGGCAGCAAGCCGCTTGAAGGGGCACTTGGCGAATACAATGCTAAATTCATGTGCAATCAGATGGTGCTGCGCGGCGGATCCTGTGCCACACCGCAGGACCATATCCGCAATACCTACCGTAACTTCTTCCCGGCTGACAAACGCTGGCAGTTCAGCGGATTCCGATTGGCGGAGGATGCGCTATGAGATTATTAGAAAATAATATTCAGAGCTATGATTTTTATATAGAAAAAGAGAACATGCGGGCTGAAATCGTAAAAGGGCTCTCAGCTCCAGTGAAAACAATCTCGTCCAAGTTTTTATATGACCACAGGGGATCAGAGTTATTTGAGATGATAACAGAGCTTGAGGAGTATTATCCGACGCGGACGGAAATGAAGATTTTCAACGAAAAGATCCAGGAAATTACGGTGGCTGTGGGTAACGTCCACACTTTGATTGAATATGGCAGTGGAAGCAGCAACAAAATTAAGGCGTTGCTTCACAATTTTGCAAGTCTTAAAGAATATGTGCCCATTGATATCTCTCGGGACTTTCTTTTCCAATCTAGCCTAGAGCTTGCGATGCAGTTTCCACATATCACGATAAAAGCGGTTTGTGGAGATTATACGGCTCCGCTGACCTTGCCGTTAGAGGCGAATGGCAAAAAGGTGATTTTCTTCCCGGGGTCTACCATCGGAAACTTTGAGCCGGTGGAGGTACGGAATTTCCTGATGAAGTCAGCTAAGCTTTTAGACGAAGGGGATGGCTTCCTCATTGGTGTTGACACGAAAAAGGACACTGAAATACTGGAACGTGCCTACGATGACGCGAAGGGTGTTACGGCTGCTTTCAATCTTAATCTCCTGACAAGACTGAACAGGGAGCTTGGGGGGAATTTTAACGAAGAGCAGTTCGAACATCTTGCCTATTATAACGAGGAAAAAGGTCGTATTGAAATGCACCTCGAAAGTCAACGTAATCAACTAGTAACCATTGGAGATCATGAGTTTTCTTTCCTAGAAGGCGAAACCATTCACACGGAAAACTCCTACAAATATTCGATTGGTCAGTTCCAAACGATGGCATTGGAATGCGGATTCAGGCCTAGCAAAGTGTGGACGGATGACGAAGAGAAATTCAGTGTGCATTATTTAGAAAAATAAACGTAAAAAAACAGTGCCAACTGTAGAATCGGCACTGTTTTTTCATTTTAATTAAAACTGTGGTGCTCTTGGATTGTCATTCACAGACCAGCCTTCATAAAGGCCGATATCGTCAAATGCACTCAAGAAAGCATTATATTCGTCGCTGCCCTCGCCATAAAGGTCAATGGCAGATTGTAAGATTGCTTCGCGGAACTCTGCAAAAGAAGCGTCATAGTGGAGGTAGTCATACGCGCGGTACCAAGTGTCCGCAACCACTGTTCTGCCCATGCCATATTCTTCTGCTACAAGGTAGGCGGAGTGCTGAAGGATTGTACAATTGATGTGTACGCCACCGTTATCCATGTTCGCAGGAAGGTAGTAATACTCATCCATGTGAGCCGGGTAGCGACCTTCGCCGTCAATGCTGTAAGGCCAGTACACAGCACCTGTTGGAAATTTACCTGGATCTTCGTTGCTTCGAAGGGCGGTTCTGCCGTTCGCTAACCATTCTTCACCCATGATGTCCTCTCCAACATCCCAGTTGCTGTCGTCTACTAAAGCAGCAAATGTATCAGAGTAGGCTTCATTAATGGCACCTGTTTCAAAACGGTAGCGAAGTCCGCCATTGTAATGCGTGATACCGTGTACCATTTCGTGCGCTGTTACATCAAGAGCAGCAAGCGGAATGAATTGCTGTCCGTCGCCATCTCCGTAAGTCATCATCGCGATTCCGTTACTCCAGAAGGCATTGTTATACTCTTTCCAATAGTGAACGCGGGAATTGATGGCCATCCCGTTTCCATCTAAAGAGTTACGGCCATGCTCATTTAAGAAATAGTCATACACGATACGGGAATTGGAGTGCGCGTCCACTGCAGGACCTTGTCCAACGGTTTCCCATGTGCTGCTGTCCCCAGTGTATTCTACATCTTTCCATGCAGCGCTTTTATTAGAATATAACCACATCTGGTTGGACGTGTTTTTCATATTGTAAGTGAAAATTCCATCCATATCTGGAGTGGTGTAATCAGCAAGGAAGAATTGAGTCCCTTGTCCACTTCCAGGGACATTCCCGTGTGAAAGATTTAACAACTTTGTCAATCCAGTCGTACCTAAGCCAGAACCACGTGCGGGCTTTAATTTCCCAGCATTCTCCACAGCTTTTGGATTTGGTCCTTGCTCTACTTTTAAAGCAGAAGAGCCTTCGACGTTGTTCGTGCCAATGATGTCTTCAAAGAAACCAAAGCCAGTCATTGCGTTATATCGATCTAGCACTTTCCCATTGTGGGCATCCACATACACATACCAGTTACCAGCTTCGCCTTCGAAAAACTCTAGATTTACTCGGTAAGCAAGATGATAGTCTTTTTCAAGTGGATAGATTACTAGCTCAGAGGACTCAACCGGAACTTCAGCAGGAGCATCAACCGCTGCTTTTGCCTCTGTTACCGCTTTTTCTGCTTGGATGGAAGGCGTGGTGTTAATATCTAAAGAGTCTAATTTCGTATCGAAGTTTCCATTAACGGTCGTAATTTCATTCTTTTCGTTAAAATGCACATTCAATTCATTCCGATCGACCGGAACGCCATTTTTCGTTTGTTGCAGACGAACGTGTGTCATCCCAAGGTCATCCGTTGTTGCTCTTACTTCTTTCAGGTCCTTCTCAGGGTTGTTCATGTGGAAAAAGTCCTTATGTTTGCCAAGGAACTTCTTCGCATTTTTCGCATCTGCCTTTGCCTGCTTTTCTGATAGAATACCAGCAACAAACGAAGGTGGCCCTTGTTTGCCTTCGGTATCAACAACTCTCACTTTTCCTTTACTTTTGAATTCCTGTAGCGAGCTCGCCGCATTCGACGATGGTCCACCGGAGAAAAGACCGGCGAAGATAAGGAATACTACTGCAGCTAAAATAAAAATCTTTTTCAAATAAACCCATCCCCTCAAAATATTTAGTGTTACGAAAATATCGAGTTACGATATTTCGACAAGTTTATCGTAATGGAAGGTTGAGATTTGGTAAACAGACTATTCAGACTATTTTTAAGGTCGGGGGAACTTGAATGTAGGCAAATCGATAGGATGTGACAGAATTTGCTATGACTTAAGATACGGTAACGTGTTAAAGTGGCTAGGATAATTACCCTGTTTTTTAGAGTGGGGAGTGTTAAATGACTAGTAAATATTTGGTTAAATGATAGTTTAGGAGTATAGACAGTGGCAGAAAGATGTATATAATAGGAAAATATTACTTGGATTTCTATTTTATGAGGGGGAGAGTTTAGGGGTATGAAGAATTTTTTAGAGACAGAGAGATTATTGTTACGCAGATTAATTAGAGTTGGAGGACACCATTATATATAGTTTGGCACGAACTTGGGTGGTTTTGGCACGAACTCGGCGCATTTCCGCACGAACTCTGGTGGTTTTGGCACGAACTTTGTGGATTTCCGCACCAACTCAGCGAAATACAGCAAAATTGTCGCTGAATATCTATTCATTTCATTAAAAAAAGCGACAGTACCCATGCTCTCTGTCGCTTTCTCCTTATTAATCTATACTCCAGCCACCAAAACCTCTACCCCGGCAGACTTTAAGGCATTGATTTTCTCCTTATCGGTCTCCGAATCCGTTATCACGACATCCAATTTTCCAACAGGGTACATACCGGCAAACATCTCCTGGCCGATCTTTGTGTGCTCAAACATGGCGACCAGTTTCTTGGAATTTTCATAAACTGTCTTATGAAAAACAGCAACTTCCGGCGTTGCAGTACTCAAGCCTTTTACAGAGAGAGCCCCTGCCGTCGCAAAGCATAAATCTACTGTGAACTGTCGCGCAAATTCATTGGCCAATGCATCTGTGATGTTACCTGAACTTTTCACATTCCCGCCAATCAAAAAGGTGGAGATGTTTTCAGACCCACGTAGGGAATAAGCGATTTCAAGTGAGTTGGTCAGCACCGTGAATGGAATGTCCTTTGGTAAATATTTGAGCAGTACATAATGAATGGACGCCCCACCGATAAAAACTGTTTGGTTTGCTTTTACGTAGCCTGCAGCCATTTTTGCTATGGCATTCTGGTGTTCGGTGCCGTCACCAAAGCGCTCTGCTGGTGGGCGTGGCATGGTGCGAACGGATGCAACTGGGATTGCGCCACCATGAGTTCTTTTCAATAACCCGTGTTCTTCCATGATAGAAAGGTCTCGGCGAATGGAATCGATGGACATATTGAATTGATCAGCCAAATCTTTCGCGAGCACTCTCCCGTCCTGTTCTAAAACCTTCAAGATTTCTCCCCGTCTTTCATCTGTAAACAAGAACATCACCCCAATGTCTAATTTCAACTTCGTTTCCTATTATTTCATGTTTATTCCTGTTTAGTCAATGTTATATTTCGTGTTTCTGCTTTTTTATTCTGTTTTACTGTTTATAAAAGGATAAAACATGCAAAGAGTCGAAAAGTGTAGAATGCGTATTTTAAAGAAAAGGTGATAAAGATGTACAAAATTCCAGAGAGTGTACAAAAGGTTTTAGTCCCTTTTATAGATAAATGCAATAAAGAATTACCAGGATTGCTAGAAGGAATGTACCTTCACGGATCCATTGCGATAGATGCTTATCTGGAAGGACAAAGTGACATTGATTTTGTTGCGGTGACAAGCCGGAAGCTGACAACTAAAGATGCAACTATTTTAAAGGAAATTCATTTGAACCTTGCAGAAACATGCAAAAAGCCGCAGTTGGATGGTATATACGTGCAATCGTCCAACTTAGCGGCAGAGGGCTATTTTTATAATGAAGGGACCTTTGGTAAAGCGGTACACGATATTCCGGTTACATGGTGGTTGCTCAAGAACAAGGGTGTAACAATCTTTGGGCCCGCCGCTAGCGAACTTCCCCTGGACGTAACAACGGAAGACCTCACAACCTATGTACGAAAAAACATGAATGACTACTGGGCAACAAGGACTTCTGCCATGGAACAGAAAAAAGAGCAGTTAATGACATATCCGATCGAGCATATTGAAACCGAAATGGAATGGACAGTCCTCGGGTTGCTGCGCCAATTTTACACATTGAGGAAGCAAGATATCATCTCCAAATTAGCAGCAGGGGAGTACGGACTGCGTGAACTTGAACCGAAATGGCATGGGCTTATTCAAGAGGCAATCAACATTTGGCAAGGAAATCCAGAAAGAAACTTTACGAAAAATGAAGAGAGAGTACATGCCACGATCGAATTTGCTAAAGAACTAATTAGATCTTGTAGTTCAAATGAAACTACTAAGAGTCAGGTGAAACTAGAAGCCTATCAACCAGAACACTTAGAAGAACTTATAGAATATAAGCTTACGGAAAGTCAGTTGGAATTCACTTCACATCCCAAAGAGGCCTTACTAGCATGCGAAACGGATAAGGGGAGGCGTCCCATCGTTATTATAGAGAATGGGCAGCCTGCAGGTTTTTTTGTTTTATATCAGGGGGAGGAGCTTACTAAATATACAGACAACCCAAATGCGATTCTTTTGCGGGCATATTCAGTTGCGCTTCCTTTTCAAGGAAAGGGTATTGCGCGGAGATCGCTTGAATTGCTGCCTGGCTTTGTCCTAAAGAATTTTCCTAGAGTGGATGAGGTTGTACTTGCGGTGAACCTAAGAAACGAAGCTGCGCAAAGAGTGTACTTGAGGGCGGGGTTCAAAGACAGTGGAAGAAGGGTGATGGGGCGGATGGGAGAACAGTATGTGTACCGACTCAAGGTGGAAGGAGAATGACTATGGATTATCAAACGGCCTTAGACAAGTACATCCAAGCAACAAACACTCACAACTTCGATAATGTAGAAAAAATGCTCCACGACGATGCGGTCTTTTGGTTCACCAATAAAACTTGCAGGACTATGGAAGAAATCCGCGCCTTTTTTGAAAACGCTTGGGACACCATCAAAGAGGAAGTTTATTCGGCAAAGGACGTGCAGTGGATTGCGGTAGATGAGCACACCGCCACTTGCCTCTATACTTTTCATTATGAGGGACATATGAACGGGGAGTTCATCTCGGGAAGTGGACGTGCGACCAATGTTTTTGTAAAAGAAAAGGGAGAATGGAAGTTGATTCATGAGCATTTGAGCCGATAAAAAGAAAAATGGTTTTTAAAAGGGGAAGGTTATGAACTGCAAAATAGTATTTTTCGATATTGACGGCACCCTCACGCATCACGAGGACGGCAGTATTTCTGTGAGAACAAAAGCGGCCATCCAAGCGTTAAAAGATAAAGGAATTATCGTGGTGGCTGCAACGGGCCGCCCGCTATCGATGTGCAAGGAGATTCGGGAGCTCGGGATTGATACATTCATCACAGCTAATGGAGGCTATGCCAAACATCTAGAAGAGGTCATTCACAAAATTCCGCTGGATAAAAAGGTGATGGAAGAAGTGGTTCAGTTTGCTTCGGAGCAGAAACACGGACTTTCTTTTTATACAGAAGGCTTTCATATGAACGAAGTGGAGGATCCGAGGATCGCACAAGCGTTGAAAGAAACACTTGGGGTACTTGGTTTAGAGGACTTTTCGGTGATGGACCATACTAAAGAGCAGGAAGTCTATCTCATGTGTCTGTTTGCAGCAGAGGATATGATAGAGCCGTATATGGAGAGATTCCCGCACCTGACTTTCAGAAGGTGGCACCCATACATCTTAAATGTCCTGCAAGAGGATGTGTCCAAATCGGTCGCCATTATGAAACTGTTAAACTACTTTGGCATCGACAAGTCCGAGGCGGTTGCATTTGGGGACGGGGAGAATGACATCGACATGCTTGAGCTTGTTGGCTATGGCGTTGCGATGGGGAACGGCAGCGACAGGTTGAAGTCAGTCGCTGATTTTGTCACAAGAAGTTCCAGTGAAGATGGCATTGATTATGCATTAAGAAAACTACAAATCATTTAGGAGGAACCCAACATGTTCATACATAAAATTGATGAGGAACTATCTTTGAAACTAGCAGAAGAAAAAGATGCGGAGCGACTATTTGAGCTGACCGACAACTCCAGGGACTATTTGCGCGAGTGGTTGCCTTGGCTGGACTTCACAAAGAAGGTGGAGGACTCCAGGAATTTTATATAAGGTACGAGACAAGGGTATGCGGAAAATAAATCTATGACCACGATGATCCTCTATAAAGGCGAAATCGTTGGTGTTGGAGGTTATAACACACTCGATTGGACCAATAAAGTGGTAACAATCGGATACTGGCTGGATAAGGATTATCAAGGGAACGGCATCATGACGAGGGTGGCGGAGGCTTTGACGGACTATGCCATCATGGAGCTTGGCATGAACCGTGTTGATATTCGTGCGGCTGTGGAAAATGTGAAGAGCAGATCGATTCCGGAAAGGCTCGGATTTACGTTGGAAGGGAAGGTCCGTCAAGCGGAATGGCTGTATGACCGTCATGTCGATCATGCGGTGTACGGAATGCTTGCAGAAGATTGGAAAAAAAGAAAAGCTGGAGGAATGTAAGCTGAAACGAAAATATTTGTGGTGGGGTGCAGGCGTAATCGTCCTAGCCCTGCTCCTGTCATTTGTCTTTTGGGGGGCGCCTTGGGGCATTTGGACGAACAAGCAGTCATTTGAAGTGTATTTGGAAGAAAAGTATGAGAAGGATTTTGTAATAGAGGATATCTCGTTTGATTTTTTTAACACAAGAAAGTATCACGCGTATGCCTATGCAAAAGAGGAACCGGAACTCTTGTTTTATGTGGGGCAGAATCGGTATACAGGCAAAACGGAAGATGGATTTTTGAAGCAAAGGAAGAAGTTGGCCCAATTGTAGAAGAATATTATCCAGATCACTCTAACTATGGGGTTAATTTGATTTTTCCTGAAACAGAACCAAAAGATTTTATTAGGGCTGATTACAAAAAGCATGCAACAGTTGAAGTGGGAGTCTCCATGGATAATATCCGAGTGAACAGCGCGAACAGTAAGACGGAAATAGAGCGGGCATTCTTTCTTTTACAAGAAATAAAAGAAAAAGAAATACAGCTTCATCACTTTGGTATTAGCTATGAGAACAGGACGCTTCAGCTGCAAAAAGAAGACATTCAATCCATTGAAACGATAAAAGATATGGAAGTTTTTTTAAGCGAATACAATAGATAGCAGAGAGGCGGTGGGGATGATGTATTTTGGAATGGACAAATTGGCGGATATAACGCAAATGGAAGAGTGGAAACGGGCCTATTCAGCAGCGATAGAGCAATTGGACTTGTTGTATCAGGAAGAAAACCGCCTGTATTATTCGACATATGCGCAGGGAATTCAGAGTGAGAGACTGCGAGAAATAATGAGTGTGAAGCATAACCTGATGACGAATGAATCGATAGCAACGGAATTGGCCTCCAAGAGAAAAGCTTTTGAAAAAGATCCAATCTGGAAACGACGTTTGGAAGTCTTTTTGTCCAAAATGAAGCAGGAGTCATTGGATAGTCAGGATGAATTGGTAGCTGTACAACATAAGCTTCAATCAGAGCTTCTAGAAAGCTCATTTACTGTGGATGGAAAAGAATATAATCTTGGTTCTGTTCATTCCACTATCATGGAGAACCCAGATCGTGAGCTTCGTAAAAGGCTTTTTAAGGAAGCGAAAAAGGTTGGTGCAAGAAACGAGACGTTGTTCAGAGAGCTCATTCAAATCCGAAACCAACTTGCAAAGGAACTTGGTTACCAGAACTATTATCATTTTCGATGCAGCCTTCAAGAAATGGATATGGAAGCCTATATTAATGAGATGAATGATCTTTTAGTTAGTGCCCGAGATTGTTCAGACTATTGGGATGGTCGTATAAAAGAAAAATTCGGCTATAAAGAAATACATCAATACGATCAGTATTTTTCGGTATTTAATTATCAGGAAAGTTCAGAAGCAGATTTGTTTAAAGCAGAACGAATCAAGGAAGTGTTTTCTGGAACCTTGACCAGTTTTGGATTATCCATGGATGATTTGCCCTTAAGTGTGGAATGTTTGGAGATTCCTTACGGTGGCTTTTGTATCAACATCCGTCCAACTGATACCAGGGTAGTGGTAAATAAGCGTGATGCCTATTCGGTTTATGTTTCAGGGCTTCATGAACTTGGACATGCCATTGACGGGGTGTACAGCTCCTATCAGTACCCAGAGCTTTACCGATTTTACTCGTCCATTGCTGCAGAGGGTGTTGCAGAGTTGTTTCAAACCATTGCCACAGATAATGAATTTTTGATGAAACATTTTAAACTGGACGAAAACACGGTGAATCAGCTATTGGAACAAAAAGAACTAATGGATATAAAAATGGTCAAAATGAATTTCTATTATAGTTTAGTAGAATACGAACTTTATACTAATCCTGAGCGCAATTTTCAAGAAGTTGCAAACGAGTGTTATAAAGAAGTGTTTGGTACAGAGGGAGAGGCGTTCCATCCTGCGAGTGAGATGTTTTATGTGGAAAACCCAGCATTTTTTCAGGATTATAATGTTGCCCTTGCGATTCGTGAAATGATACTACATACATTTAAAATAAACAGCCCTTATGGTAAGAGAGAGATTTTCGGGGAGCTTGTGGAAAAATATTTGGAACCAAACCAGTTATACACTTGGCAGGAACGGGTTAGGCGACTTTGTGGCGAGGAGTTTACTTTTCGTTATTTAAAAAGAACTCTGGGAAAGGGGGAAACCAAATGAATAAGTTGTTTAAAAGAATAGATACGGTATTCCTTGAGGTTACCAATATGGAGAGATCGATTGGGTGGTACACAAAGGTACTCGGTTTTTCGGTCAGGTGGCATGATGTGGAGAATGGGTATGCAGCGATTGAGATGGGGGAGACACCGCTGACGCTCGTGCGGGCTGAGAAAGTGACACCAGGAACCCATTGTTTATTGAACTTCTATTCTGCGGATATTTATGCTGCACATCAGAAATTGGCAGAGCGAGGGGTTTCGGGGGAGGATGTCATTGACTATGGTGCCGTTCTGTCGTTCGAGTTTAAGGATCCGGACGGGCATATTCTTGGGGTTTGTTATTTTGAGGAGGAGTCGGTGACGAGGGAGGATTCTTAAGGAGCAGGGATACTGGGATCGGGTAAGTGTGAGGCTATGAAGTTCCAAAAATGGATATATCATTTTTCAATGGATATATGTTGCTTTACGATGGATATATTATTCTTACAATTGATAGATTGGCTTTTACAATGGATAAAATGAATTTACAATGGATATCCGTATTTTCACAATCCAATCAGTTGGTGCGGGTGCCGGAAATAGCATCTGCTACCGTAAAAACAAACCTAGTTACCCAAAAACACTTTTAATAAAGACCATATTCCACATAAAAAGAAGCCTTCCCACATCGGCGAAAGGCTTCTTGTTCATTTTACTCTCTTAATCAAAAAACCGACTCTCTCCTCATAGCCCTCATCTAGTGAGGACAACTTCGGAATCGCGATCCCGTCCTGCAAATGATTTCCTTTGAAAAAAATGTAGTAGTCCTTGGTTTCTATCATTTTCGAATGGTCGTTAAAGTGGAATTTTGCATGACCTGCAAGGAAGAAATCATCTCCCTCTTGATACTGCACAACCATTTCCTCTTCAAAAATGGGCTTCCTTAACAATATGACTCCTGCAAAAAAAGTGATGACCTTTATTAAAAGGAACGCAACTACCAACGGAACAAGAAATGCCATAACGGCGGACATGGTAAATATTCCGGCAGGTACCTCTCCGTACATTTTAACCAAATCAAAAAAAGAATAAATGCCGAAAAGCAAAGCCCCTACATAAAAGAGGATTCTCCCGTAACGCCAAGGTTTAAAGTGATCAACCAGCGCAGATAAAGCGTGTCTTGTGACTTCGTATGTAAATTCTATTTGGCGAATGATGGTATCCTCCTAGTTCTCTGTGATTATTATATTACCACTAGAAAGGGTGAGAGAAACATAAAAAGCATAGCCAATCCCCTCAGGATTAGCTATGCTCCACTACTTTATCCTCAAACTGTCCCCAATTCGTCACCTTCTCCAACACAATCGAAAGCAGCACGCCCATGATCAAACCATTCGCCAGAAACGGTTGCAACAGCACCGGCAACGGACTGAACACAGCCGGCGAAGTGTTCATCAAGCATACTCCCAACAATACAGGTGTAGCTAATCGGAAAATGGTATCCGAGTTGAAAACAGCGCCTCGCAAACTACTATACGCGGTACCAAACAATTGAAGGTACGCAACAAACAGCACCGCATTCCCTACCGTCATCGGCATCGTCACCAAGAAAGACGTCAACGGAGGCACAAGTCCAATTGCGGCAAGCATGATACCGCCTATGAAAAACGGCTTCCGGTCTAATATTCTCGTACTCTGTAAAAATCCAATCGTCGAGGTGAACGGCGTATACGGGACGAGCCCAAACAAAGACGCAATGACAGAAAACAATCCAGTAAAAAAGAAAGAGTTTCTGAATTGCCCAGGTTTGGCTGTCTCCCCATAAAGGTCTGCCGCAGCTTGAACGGAGGCTATCGTGTTACTCATATTCAACACCCCGGCAAAAAATGCGACCGCAATAATTCCGTATTCAAGGTTCGGTGCACCAAGCGGGAATAGGTCAAACGCGAAGGCCGCGGCTGGAGCTTCCTGACCGCTACCTGGAAACAGCAGCACATAGGCAATCCAACCAACGACAATCCCTATGAGAATCGCAAAGTTCCCGATAACCCTTGGTGCCTTTATTTTCAACACACTAACAAAGATGACAAGTACCACAGAAAGGATGCTGACAGGCACGTTCATCACGCCATCCTCTGTGATGCCAAGCATCCCTTGGAAAAATACCATCATCAATTGGAAGGTTAATAGGAAAAGGTAGACCGTCATAACCATTGGCGTGAAAATTTTTGGAAGTACGGATGTCCAGCCGAACACCGCAAGCAGCATCGTAAATCCGCCTGCAAGCAAGAGTCCTGTCGCAACGCCCCCACCAATTTCCGTGAAACTCATGCCCAATGAAGAAGCAGTGAGACCAAGGTTCAGCATCACACCCCACAACAAACCAGAGTGTCCTTCGAGCAACGGGTAGCGATGACCCATCCAGCCTTGGAAAATGCAAGCAAGCCCTGTGAACAGTAGGGAGGCACTCAGCATCATCCGGCTTACTTCCGGTGACACATCAAAAGCGGCTCCGACAGATAACGGAACCACGACCGTGTTGGCAAAAATAAAAAAGAGCCATTGTAACGAGGAAAACATCGTAAACGATGAGAATAATTTATTCATAGTAGTTCCTTTCTTAGTTGCATTTGGTGTTCAGCGTACACATGAAAATTTTTATTCACATTGACTCTGGTTCCTTCAGATGTCGTTTTTGCATCTAAAAGTAAAGCAACCATCACAATTAAATTAAGTATGATAAGAATCAGAATCGCTCTCATGTCGTTCTTCTCCTGCCTCTCTCCAAATATATGGTATCATATGTAAAACCATATGGATGATATTTGTTTTGTTGTGAAATCATATGAAAAACATATAGGAGATGAAAAGTAGATGGATATCCGGCAATTGCGTTATTTTACCGTCATTGCGGAAGAAAAAAATATATCACAGGCTGCCCGGAAACTACATATGTCCCAGCCACCATTAAGTCAACAATTAAAGTTGATGGAGGAAGAATTGGGAGTAAGGCTTGTGCACCGTGAAGGAAAGAAGCTTCGGCTGACAGAAGCGGGAGAAAGGCTATATCACCATGCGGTACAAATCACGAAATTAATGGAAGAGGGCATGGAGGAAGTGAAGGAAGTTGGAGAGGGGTTAAAGGGATCCTTGAAAATTGGGGTCAACACGCTGTCCGAGATGTCGCTCAGCGGATTGTTGTTTGCATTCAAAGAAAAGTATCCTTTGGTGACCTATGAAATCCATCAAAATGAATCAGGTCATCTGTTTCAATTGTTGAGTGAACGGGCTATAGACTTGGCGGTCATTCGTTTTCCCGTTCAATCAGATGAATTTGCACATTTTATGCTTAAGAAGGAACCATTCTATTTTGTCAGCCGAGAAGCATGGAACGAATCGTTGACTTTAGAGAAAATTGCTGGCCAATCGCTTGTTGTTCCGAGCACGAAGGGACAGGGGCTTTACGATTATATACTTCAGTCTTTTGCACAAAGAGGGCATGAACCAAACATTGTGTGTGCGAGTTCGGATTTAACCCTGCTCTCCGGCCTTGTCCAGCAAGGGTTTGGAGCAACATTGGTTCCAGAGAGCGCGATGCATATTTTTTCTGGAGCAAAAGTTCATTCGTATTTGGTGGAAGACGAAGGTCTTTCATCCCAATACGGTGTTGCCTGGATGAAAAAGTACTATTTATCAAAGGTGGCAACCAGATTTCTGGAGATGTATAAGGAAATCACTCGAAACCCTCTGGGAAGTTGATGTATAATAGAATAAGTTATATCTTTTAATTTCTGAAAGAGAGTGAATATATATGGGTCGTAAATGGAACAACATTAAGGAAAAAAAGGCGGCAAAGGACCAGAATACGAGTAGAGTCTATTCTAAATTTGCCCTTGAAATCTATGTAGCAGCAAAGCAAGGCGAGCCAGATCCAGAATCCAACATGGCGCTGAAGTTCGTGCTTGAGCGCGCGAAAACTTACAACGTACCACGTAACATTATCGACCGTGCAATCGACAAAGCAAAAGGCGGCGGGGAAGAAAGCTATAACGAGCTTCGTTACGAAGGATTCGGACCAAACGGATCCATGGTCATCGTAGACACGCTGACAAACAACGTAAACCGTACAGCTTCCGAGGTGCGCGCAGCATTCGGAAAAAATGGCGGAAACATGGGTGTAAGTGGATCTGTTGCTTACATGTTCGACGCAACGGCTGTATTCGCATTCGAAGGGAAAACTTCCGACGAAGTGCTTGAAGTGTTGATGGAAGCTGACTTGGACGTGCGCGACATTATGGAAGAAGAGGAAACGGTAATTGTTTACGCAGAGCCGGATCAGTTCCATGCCGTGCAAACAGCGTTGAAGGATGCAGGAGTAGAAGAGTTCTCCGTGGCTGAGTTGACGATGCTAGCGCAAAGCGAAGTAGAGCTTCCTGGGGATGCACAAGAGCAGTTTGAGAAACTGATCGATGCGTTGGAAGACTGCGAAGATGTGCAGCGTGTGTATCATAATGTGGATTTAGGTGAATAAATTGAACTTGTGGACAGGCTTCTATCTTTAAGGATGGGGGCCTGTTTTTTGTTGTGGGGGAGTTTTGTTATATTAAAATATCAATCTCAAAAGTTAATTTGCGATTTTTGCGTGGAGGTGTTGGGGCTGAAGAGGTTAGTTTTTTCTTGAACAAACGATTGTTTGAAAATTGCTATGCTAGTATAAGTGGTTGTTACGCTTGCTGGCGAAGAATTTTTGTTAGCGTAGGAGGCTTTATGGGAGAGTATTCAATAAACGAGGGAAAGTATTCAATAAAACGCGCAAAGTATTCGATAAAACTCTACAATTATGCAATAAACCAATTTAAATTAACGACAATCCATATATTACCGTTTGCAACTCTGGAAAATACACAAGAATTGAAACTAAAACCCTATCAAATGCGTATATTACCTAATCACCTAACTCAAAGGAGCCTTTACGTATGACAACTTCTAAAGCAGCTGTACCAAACACCATCCAAGGAACCAAAATCCAGCTAAAACAGCTCAGCATCGCAGATATACCTGTACTCTACCAGCTAATGTACGGCGACCCCAACCCAGAATACAAAAAATGGGACGCACCGTACTTCCCACTCGAAATGATCGATGAGGAAACCTACCTCTCCAAAATGACAAAACAACTAAATGAAGGAATGGATTCCGTCTACCTGATCCAAACGAAAAGCAAAGAACCCCAAACCATCGGCAGCGTCACATACTACTGGGAGCACGAACCGTCCAATTGGCTTGAAATGGGCATCATCATCTACCTGCCGGAATTCTGGAACGGCGGCTATGGAACTGAGGCCATCCAACTATGGACCGACCACCTTTTCCAAACAAAACCGCAAATCCCTAGAGTCGGTTACACAACCTGGTCCGGCAACCATCGCATGGTCAAAGTCGGCACCAAACTTAATTTTACACAAGAAGCTCGCATCCGTAACGTCCGCACCTACCAGGGCAAATTGTACGATTCCATCCGTATGGGCATGCTGCGCGAGGAATGGGAGCAATCCAAATCCAAATCAAAACCTAAATCCACCCAAAACGGAGGAAACTAACCAACCATGCAAACATACATTGAACTCACCAAAGAAACCGAACAAGACCTTGTCCATCTACTAACAACAGAAACCTGGCCATACCACGGCACCGAAAAACCAACAGAGGAAGCCATCCAAACTTCCATCCAACAAGGCAACTACACAAACGAAGGAACAAAGACCTTCTTCATCCAAGATAAAAACAATACCGTCATTGGCATGTTCCGTCTTTTCGATCTCGAGGACCCGACCTGCCTATTTGACCTGAGACTCAAACAACAAGTGAGAGGTCAAAACCGCGGCGCGCATGCCGTAAAATGGCTTACTCAATTCGCATTCACCAACTATCCGCACCTCATCAGAATCGAAGGCCACACCCGCCACGACAATCTGGCGATGCGCAAAACCTTCCACAATAGCGGGTACGTCAAAGAAGCCTACCACCGAAGTGCCTGGCCTCAGAACGATAAGCTATATGATTCTGTGGGCTATGCCATCACCCGCACGGATTGGGAGCAGAACATCACTACGCTGATCCAAGACAGCATCAAGTTCTAACAATTCTTTGGACAGATAATCAGATCGGTGTGTGACAAAATCTCGATTGCACGCTCCAAATCAGATGTATCTAGGAACACATTCGTATTCTCACCGAGATACATACTTTCCACCTGCAACTCACACCAGAGCGCACCAAAAAGGTCGTTGAGCTGTCCGGACTGTCCCGCCGGCAGCCTTACCACCTGAATAACCTGTCTTTCTTTAAAAGGAATGCCGTAACCGCGCAAAACTCTGCGCATCCCCTGAAGGTCCTTTGTTGTTTCACCTGTACTGCTGCCAAGCACTATTTTTACAAGATGTGTATCCTCATTCAGTTTCGTATGAAAATAGGCATTTACATTAACCTCTTGCTCTGCCAAGCCATCCAAAATACAACTTAATGCCCAATCGTCCACCTGGAAAGCAAACTGCGTCCGAATCAAATAATCAAAAGACTCCACCACTTCCGGCAGTTCCCGCATCGCCCACAACTCCCTCATCCTGAGTTTTACCCTATAATATGCATCACTCTAGGAAAAGGCGTTACTTCAATCCAAACAACGAGGCGGCTCCTCTTCTGACAACAACCGAATGGCGTGCCCGACATTAGAAACATCCAAATAGATATTATTGTCCTCACCAAGATAAACCGCGCGAACCTGCATTTTGCACCAAAGCGTGGCAAAGATGGCATTGACTTGCCCGGGTACACCAGAGATGCTATCCAGCAGCTGAATTACCTGATTCTCTCTGTAACGAACACCCACTTGTTTCATTACCTTCCGTACCACCCGAATGTCGCGCTCACTTTCATCAACCGATGTACCCACAACCATGCGGACAAAATTAAATTTTTTTCCGGCAAGCGTCTGGAAATAGCCGTTGATATTCACGCTGTTCTCAGCTAGTCCATTTAAGATACGGCTCAGATTCCGGTCACTCACTGTAAACGTAAATTGTGTCCTGATATTGAAATCTAGACATGGATTTCCCATCCCATTTCACTCCCATAAAAAAGCCTTTCCTATAGGATATGAGAGTTGGTTTGACCTGCTTGGACTTTTCCCTATGTAGTCTTTCTGTCTTTCCACCATTTAAAAAGAGAAAAAAGTAGAATCACGGCAAGTGTACATAAAATAACAATAAATTTATTAGGCTGGGTCCCTGCGGAATAAGTAAGGGTGGACGTTGCCTCCCCGTAAACCGCCTGCGGAAACCAGAGCATTAAAAATATACCTATAATTAATAACCGGTATTTAACCAGTAGTCCCATTTAACCATCGCCCCTTTTATTTAATATCGTGAACAATGACCTAGTATTTAGTTTATTAGATAATATTCTGATAAATTCATAGTTAAAAAGATTATAATGATAGAAAATAGGGAATGGGGAATAAGGATGGAGTTTAGTACTACATAGAAATTTAATAGAGATTTAGGATGGGTAATCCAAAGAAGGGAAACGTGCAATGCAAAACACTTCTTATAGCACACAGAAAATGATCTACAAAAATTTTGATGAAGCAGCAGATAATATCTTGAACATGATGAGCAGGTTACTCGACATCAATACTCTGTTCATTGCAAAGAACGATCGCTGTACGAACAAAATCATGAAAGTATTAAATAAAAAGGATATTTTGCTAGAAGAAGGTGGCACCCTTCCATTTGAGCAGACATTCTGCAAGCTATCTGTGGACCACGGCAGTAAGCCTTTAATCATTCCGGATATTACACAAAGTGACCTGACAAAGGACATGGTTGTGACAAAAAATCTGGGTGGCGGTTGCTTTATAGGAATCCCTATTTATTATGAAGATGGAGATAATTATGGCACACTATGCGGATTGGATACTAGGCCGCATAATTTGGGAGAAGAGCTCATTGGAGTTTTTGAAACAATGGGGTCTTTGCTTACATATGTCCTTGAGCTTGATGAAGCTTACCAACAAATCCGGAGTCTCTCGGTTCCTTTCATTCCAATCACTCAAGGTGTTGCCGTACTTACGATAACAGGTAATGTCAATGAACATCGAGCAGATACCATTATTACCCTTGCATTAGAGAAAAGTCAGGACTTAGATTTGGACTATTTAATTATCGACCTTTCTGGCATAGGGAAAATCAATGAATTAGTCAGCTATTCTTTACTTAAAATAGTAAACCTCCTTCATATAATAGGCGTGAAACCAATCTTAACCGGAATTACCCCTGATGTTGCCATCAAAGCTATTGGCGTCGGATTTGAGACAGATGATATCCTTGTTCAGTCCAACCTGGAACAGGCTTTAAAGAAAATTGGGTTTACTTTATATAAAGACTGAGTCACAGCTAAATAACAGAACGACAAGAAGCAACCAATTGGATTGGTTGCTTCTTGTTGTTACAACAAGCCAAAACATGTACCAACAGAATATAAAATTGAAGGAAATAGAATGGATTATCTTGAATTTGTAAGTGGAGGGAAAAACGAAGGGTATTAGGAGGAGAATAATGGAAGCTATCATGATACTTGGTGTAACAGTAGGAGCTATATTTATGCCTATTTAAAATTAAAAATGATGAGAATACAAGAACAAATACATTTTGGCTAACCACTTCATTCATTCTCATAGTTTGGAGTATTGCGTTGATAGGACTTGCATCGATTAATTAATAATAATTTTAGATGTCATTAAGAGAGGTAGAGTATCAATGCTTTAATACCTTTCGGATTATACCGAAAAAATAATTACAGGATGAAGTAACGGAGGAAACATTTTGAACTTATATAATATCATCAAAAACCAACAGGAATATTGGCTAGTGGATCAAGTTAAAAAGAAAGATGTTTCAACAGAGTCATACATACGCGAATTGATGAAAATTATAGAGGAATGGAAACGACTAGAGATTGGCTATCTATCTTTACTGATGGATGAACAATATGAAAGTTGGCTGCTTGAAAGGGATTTCGGCAAGATATCGAGTATCGTTGAGTATACAAGAGATCTAGAAGAAGTGCAGAATACGGATAACCAAATGGTGTCACACTCCCTTGCAGAAGGGTTAATAGATGACCATGAGTACGCGAAACTATACGAGCTTTGCCGTTCAGGAAGTGCTAACAAGAACACGAAGCAACCTATAGCCCAGGTTATGAGTTCGCTAGAAAATGAATTAGGAGCGGATTGGCGCAAGCATTGCTATTATTTTTTAAAAGATGGAGCTTTTGCCGGCATAAGTATCCCTCATATTGAAATGGGCACGGAAGATGAAGGGAGACTATTTTATTTCGGAGTAGTGCCTGATCGAAGGGGAAAGGGAGTAGGAGTGCAAATTCATCTAGTCAGTATGCAGTTACTCAAGCAATTCCATGCCACCTATTATGTCGGCAGCACCGATGTAAACAATACCAGTATGATAAAGATATTTGAGAAAAATGGTTGTGAACTTCGTGATCGGAAAGGGATTTATAAGATAGTCAGTTGAGCTTATTTTAAAAGGAGTGTAGTTATGAAATTATTGCTAACATCTGCAGGGGTCAATAACAAAAGTATTCACGACGCGTTGGTTGACATGCTAGACAAGCCAATTGCCGAATCCAACGCCCTGTGCATACCTACTGCTATGTACGGACACCCTTGGGTTGGACCTGGCGTAAAAGCCTGGGAGTTCATTAGAGGTAGTTCCGATAATCCCATGGTCAATCTGGGTTGGAAGTCTGTCGGCGTGCTTGAGCTAACAGCGCTGCCAAGTATCGACCAAGACCGCTGGGTGCCGCTGGTCCGGGAGACGGACGTCCTGTTGGTATCGGGCGGAGATGCCCTCTACCTTTACCACTGGATGAAGGAATCCGTGCTGGCAGACCTCTTGCCGACGCTGAACGCAGTTTATGTGGGAATGAGTGCGGGGAGCATGGTAATGGCCCCTAATATTGGAGAAATCTTCGTTGGCTGGACTCCACCAAACGGTGAAGATAAAACGCTGGGGCTGGTTGATTTTGCAATGTTCCCGCATCTGGACCACGAGATGTTGCCGGGAAACACCATGGCTGTCGCAGAGAAGTGGGCCGCAGGGATGCAAGGACCAGCGTATGCCATTGATGACATGACGGCTATCAAAGTGATAGATGGGGAAGTAGAAGTTGTTTCCGAAGGGCAGTGGAAGCTGTTTAGCCCTAAAACGAGTGATTTGTAATCCTACAAAATGGTGCACAAAATATCGGATGACTAGATTAAACTCCTGTTATTCTATTGATGAAAGGGGGTCATATTAATGGATTTGCTTAAGGACATGAATACTGCAATGAAGTATATCGAGGAAAACCTTACTAATGAAATAGATTTTAAGGTGGTGGCAAGGATAGCTCATTGTTCTGAATATCATTTTAAAAGAATGTTTTCTTTCCTTGCAGGAATTACGTTATCAGAATATATACGCCGCAGACGACTTAGTTTGGCAGCTCAAGAGCTTCATGATAGTAAGGTGAAAGTAATCGATGTTGCAATAAAATATGGATACAATTCACCGGATTCTTTTACTAGAGCCTTTTTCAATTTACACGGCATCACACCATCAGAAGCAAGAGAAAATGGTCAGCAACTAAAAGCCTATCCTCATATGACCTTTCAATTATCAATTAGAGGAGGAAATGAAATGAATTACCGAATAGAACAGAAAGAAGCATTTAACATCGTTGGAATTATGAAAAGGGTTCCCATCGTTTTTCAAGGGGAAAATCCCGAAATCATAGATATGTGGAAATCCTTAGATGCTGATAAGATATCTAATTTACAAAAACTCTCCAATGTGGAACCAAAGGGTATGATTCAAGCATCTACTAATTTCTCGGAAGGACGGATGGAAGAGAAAGGTGAGTTGGATCAGTATATTGGAGTCGCAACAACGCAAGAGAATCCTGAAAGCTTTGTAAAACTTGAAGTCCCTGCCCTAACATGGGCGATATTTGAGACAACAGGACCATTTCCTCACACCCTTCAGGAAACTTGGGGAAAAATTTATTCTGAGTGGTTCCCATCTTCAAGCTATCAAGTTACAGAAGGACCAGAAATCTTGTCGATTAAAAGCAAAGATCTAGCATCACCATCTGTAAAGTGTGAAATATGGATTCCGGTTTTAAAGAAGTAAAAGAGCTTTTAGCTGCCAAATACAAAGATACAATGTAATAAGCTAACAAAAATTAACGCAGGATAATACCTGCGTTTTTTGTGTGATTTCTTACTAAAAGCAAATTAGAGGTAAAGAAAACACTTTTTTGTTAAGGTTATTTTGAACAAAAAATAAGGAGGTAAGATAAGGATGTCTACATTGCTCGAAGAAATCAAAGCTTATAAAGAGGTATTTAAACAAAAGGCTCCGGAGGAAAAGCAGCGTTTAATGGCACAGGCAACAAAAGAATTAGAGGAGTCTGGAGTGGCACAGGGGCTAAAAGAAGGAGAGCGAGTACCGGATTTTACCATTCCTGATGCAACAGGCAAGATGGTGTCCATCAAGGACGAGCTAGAGAAAGGACCAGTGATTCTGACATTCTATCGAGGCGGCTGGTGCCCTTACTGCAACCTTGAATTAAAAGCTTACCAACGAGAATTAGATGCTATTAAAAGCGCTGGTTCCACTTTAATCGCCATCAGTCCACAGACGCCTGATGCTTCCATGTCTACAAAGGAAAAGAATGAACTTGAATTCTTGGTTCTTAGTGATGAAGGTAATCAAGTTGCAGAACAATTTAATTTGCTTTTCAAAATGCCAGATTATTTAGTCGAGATATATAAAAGTTCCGGTTTGATCGTTCCGGATCATAATGGCAATGAGGATTGGGAGCTTCCGAAACCTGCTACATTTGTCATTGATCAAACAGGTAAAATCGTATTTGCCGATGTAGACTCGGACTATACAAAACGTGTAAAGCCTAGCAAAGTGATTGATGTTTTAAAGAGTATCTAACAATAAATAATGTAGAACAATGGCCTGGGATTCTATTCTCAGGCCATTTTGCTTTTCTAAGAAAATAATGCTAGCCAAAATTTAACTGCATAACGTGAAACTTTTCAACTGAATCCTCGTATAGATACTAAGGAATGCCCAGTAAAATACAGGAGGTTTGAGATGAAGAATTTTTTCAAGTATTTTTTCTGGACGGTGGTTATCGGATTTATATACTATGCCGGTTCAAGGTATGAGCTGCAATTGCTGAATGAAGCGCAAATGAACTATAATTTTTGGCCGCAAGTGATATTTGCAGCGTTATTCCCGATCTTAATTGGGATACTCCTTCGCTTGCCTAAATTAATAAAAGAGATACAAGAGGAAAAAGCATGGTCAGTGAATTGGATGAAGCTACTCGCAGTCGGACTCTCTACGCTTTATGTTTCTTTGGTTCCTGTACTTTCACTTACAGGTCTATTTAGGTATATGCCGTTTGCGATGGACATCATCCATTTAGATCTTGCAACCTTAGCTGGAGTGGTTTTTGGATACGTGTTGTTGGATAGTTTGAAAGAAGATTAATTAGCTTTTATATTTATGAAGACCTCTCCGGCTGGAAAAACGGATGGGTCAGGTCTTCATAGGGATTGGAGTAATTTATGAAGGTGTTTGCTGAATAAAGTCGAAATAATAGTGTATACGCTTAAAGCAAGCAATGGAGGTATATAACAGTGGTTAAATGGTGGATGAACTCTTCAAAATAATTATTTTGAGGAGGGAAATGGAATGGAAATTAAATTTAGTAGAGATAAAGCGATTAAGTTAGAACAATTAGAGAAGTTATACAACGATGTAGAGTGGTATGCTTACACCAAGGACTTAGATGTCCTTCAACAAGCAATCTATCAGTCTTTAGAAGTTATTTCTGCTTGGAATGGTGACGAATTAGTAGCGTTGATTCGAGTAGTTGGGGATGGATTGACCATTATCTATATCCAAGACATTCTGGTGTTGAATGCTTATCAAAATCAAGGAATTGCTACTCAACTGGTGCAGCAAATTCTAGAAAAATACAAACATGTTCGGCAAAAAGTTCTGTTAACAGAGGAAGCCACGAATGTAAGGCGTTTTTATGAAAAAAACGGCTTCGGATCTTGTGACAAAGGGTCTTTAGTAGCTTTTGCAAAATTTGATTGATTTTATAAAACATGGTTTTGCGCTATTCAGGAGTCTAGGATAGCGCTTAATTTTTATTTGGTTTTGGGAGAGTCCTTTTTTTCGCTGTGGAAGAAGGAATGGTGCAGGTATAGCGAGCTGCAAAACTTAATGGGAAAGGTGAAAAAATGTTCGATAAAATCAAAGCAGTCCCGGAGAAAAAGTCATTTATCATAGGGATGACCATAATATTAGTTACTCCTTTGCTTTCATTTTTAATAGTAGATTTATTTCTAATGCCAAATTGGATAATGATTTCTGTAGGAGTTTTCATCAACTTTTTTTCAATACTATTTATTTTAAATGCGGCGGATAAACGACATTCACGGGTGAGTAAGAGGTAACCAGTAGTAACAAGGGGGGAGCTTTTTTGGCAGAATACAAGATCATTCTATTCGATTTAGATGGAACGCTTTCCGACCCAAAAGAAGGAATCACGAAATCGGTTCAATATGCATTAGAGAAAATGGACATAGTGGAACCTGACACCGATAGACTAGAGACTTTTATTGGTCCACCACTCCAGGTTTCTTTTGCGGAGTATTATGGTTTTGATGAAAAGGAATCAATACGTGCCATTGATTTTTATAGAGAAAGGTTTAAGGAGAAGGGGATGTTTGAAAATGTCCTTTATCCTAATATATCGTTGCTTTTAGAGGCACTAAAGGAAAGCGGATTTGTATTAGTTGTGGCAACCTCGAAGCCTACCATTTTTGCTGAGCAGATAATAAAGTACTTTGAGTTAGAGGAGTATTTTCAACTGATTGTCGGAAGTAACCTTGATGGAACAAGGTCATCTAAGACGGAAATCATTCAATACATACTTGATAATTATACTGATTTTAATCGTCGTGACTTTGTCATGATTGGAGATCGGAAGCACGATATCATTGGGGCGAAGAATACAGGGATTGACTCTATCGGAGTGACGTATGGGTACGGTTCTCAAGAAGAAATAAGGGATGCTGAGCCCACTTACATCATTTCTAGTGTTGATGATTTAATGGGTTTGTTGCTGGCTAGCCGGGTATAGGATGACTACTTACTCCAGAAATCGTTGTGGCTTAAGCGAGCAATTAGCATCCATGAACCAACACATGAGTGGTTGCAGGTATTAAAATAAGAAACAAATTTTCAAAGCATAAAGGGGAGAGGTGTCTGAAATGCTGATCATTATTACCATCGCTGTTTTTATATTTTTATTCGACTTTGCCAGGATTAGAAAACAGAATGATACGCTAATAGAGCAAAATGAAAAGGTAATATCTTTATTAGAAGAAATTAAAAACAAATAAGAGAAGGTGCTTAAGGGTGCTTAACGTAGAGATAAGAAGGCCAAGAAAGGAAGATATTAATGAGTTACATCAATTTTTTAGAACAGTGATAACAGATACATTTAACAAAGAAGGTATAGGGGATCAGTTAGAGGATTTAGAAGCAGAGATTGAGTCCAAGAAAGCTTACTTAACGGAAGATTTAGCAAGCAATGGAGAGGATCGATTCTTTCTGCTGGCTTTAGAGAGAGAAAAGATCATTGGCACGATAGAACATGGTGCAGCAAGCGATCTTATTTGTAAATGTACGGATAACGCTTTAAAGGAATTGCATGAAGTGGGTACAGTGTTTGTCGGTCCTGACTACCAAAGGATGGGAGTAGGGAATTTACTTTTAGAAAATATGTATCGAACACTGCGGAACAAGGAGATTCGTGAGTTTTGCTTAGATAGCGGGTATGCACGTGCGCAGAATATATGGAGGAAGAAATTTGGTGAACCTGCATATTTACTAGAAAACTATTGGGGCGAAGGCTATCATCATATGATTTGGAGAGTAAACTGTGAGGGAGAGATTTAATTGAGTTGGTTCATAGTACTGGACATTTTAGCATTATTGTTTCTCCTTCTAGCAGCATTTCATTACTTCAAGTTCTGGAAGCGATTCAGAGGACTTAAAGGTGAGCTCGGTCTCTCCAGAAAATTTGTGAATTCAGGTGTCAGAAGTATAAGAGTTGCAACGGTTTTTCTTGTTACTGGGTGTATGTTCGGGCTCATTAGTATATGGGTTTGACCGTATTTAAGAAAATGTGAGGTGGGTATCATTGATTAAGAAAAAGGAGCCAACCGTTAAATACTTTGTTATGATGTCTTCTCTTCTTTGCCTGTTTATCATTTTACAAAGTATCGTGGTGGTGTATACTCCTCATACCTTTGTAAAGGTTATGAATTTGATATCCATCATTGGAGCTTCTGGTACTGTGGGGGCTTTCATTAGAGAAGTATTTATTTTAAAGCAAAAGAGGAACAAGTGATGAAAAAGTGAAAAAACATTATTGCCTCTGTTGTGGTTACAGAACGTTAGAGGAGGAACCACCTGGAACGTATGAAATTTGTGAAATTTGCTTTTGGGAAGACGATGAAATCCAATTCCGTGATCCAGACTATGAAGGCGGTGCAAACGAACTTTCTCTGCGAAACTATCAAAAAGGTGTGTTAGAAGGACGGTTCTTTAAACGCAAACCTGTTAATGGGGAAGAGAGGAATTCGGATTGGATACCATTACAATAAAGGGTGAGCGCGGTGGGGAGAAAGTGGAGAAAGTACTTAAATCCGTTAAAAATAAGAAATGCGGCTGTGTGGATGTTGTTTGTAGGAATGTTTTTCAGTTTTCTAGGACAGGTTTTTGAAAGTATGTGGTTGTTCTATTTATCTATTATTATTGTAGTCATATTTACTATCGTTTCACTTATTTTCTGGAGATGTCCTAATTGTAAAAAGCGGCTTCCACTCAAGTATGATAAGGAGATTGAACTGTCCTACGCGTATGTATGTCCAAGATGTGAGAAGCGGTTTTTTGATGACGGAACGATGGAGTAGGCAGCTAGTTCATCAGGCAAAACCGTTAAAACCAATAGTAATTCATGTTATCCTTGTAACAGAGGAGTGATTTTTTTTGGAAGAAAAGAAAGAAGTAGTTTCTGTAAGTGGAGTAATTAGTAAGGAAATTTTTAAAAAATTCTTGGGCTATCATATCCAGTCATTGAACAGGGTTATACTAACTGTCTTGTTATTGGGTTTCTTTTTGTATATTTGGTTGATGCTTGATTTTGGTTGGTTTTTTTCCTTGATTACTGCTCTCATCCTGTGGGGTATCATTAAGTTAATGCTAACTATTGTGATTAATTTTCGCTCTGCAAAAGAATACAAAAGCGACAAGTTGATGCAAAATGAGGTATTTTTGACTATTAGTGAGGATGGTATTCAGCAGAAACGCCGTAAAGCAGAAGCGTTTTGGGAGTGGGATGATATCCTTTCCATACATGAACAAAAGAATATGTTCTTATTCTATGTTTCTAAAAATAAGGCGGTCTTGTTGCCGAAAAGCTTTCTAGTCAACCATGAGATGATTAAGTTGAGAAAAATTATACATAATAACGCATTGACCCAGAAGGTTAAATTGTTAGAGGAAACGGTGTAGCCATGGCAAGATACGTCTATATCATTTCAGGGCCGTGCGGTGTTGGAAAATCGACCATTACTAAGGGATTGGCATGCAAATTAGAGAAAGCAGTTTTGATTGAGGGGGACCTCATCAGTGCCATGTTTGTAGGGGAGGAGCAGCCTCCCTGGGAAGAGAAACTCTCCATCGTCTGGCAGAACCTAAGCAGCCTGACCAAGAACTTTTTACGGAATGGTTATGATGTTGTGATCGATTATGTGGTGGAGGATGAAATGGAATGGTTTTTCAGGGAACTTCGTCAGACAGGATTTGATATTACGCTGCACTACTATGTTCTGCGTGCCGACCCTGAAGTGCTTATAGAGCGGATCACCAAACGCGGAGACACGGACATGATCCCGCGATCTTTGGAGCTTCTCCATCTGCTGGAAAATAAAGAGGAAAACGCGCCACATTTGTACGACACAACCCACAAGGACCCGAACGTCATTATAGAGGAAATCGCTAATAATATTACAGGTTATTACCCTTGACAGATCCCTTAGAAATTCTTACCATAAAGGAAAGAGATGAACGGAAGGGGAATCGAAATCCTAACAATGTGGAATAACCTTTAATGAAAATTGAGTAATTGGATAGAGTCAGAAGTTCCGGCCAAGGAATCAGTCTGTCCGTCCATCATTTCATTAAAGGGATACACATGTTGTGGAGTCGATACCCCACTTGAAACAGGTGCCTTTGGTGCACCTGTTTTTTTATGGGGAAAAACATCTCTTTTATCGGACCGAACTTGTTTATACCCTAACAATTGGAGGGTTATATTATGAATAGAATTGCAGTAGTAACTGGCGCGAGCCGTTTAAAAGGAATCGGAGCAGCCGTGTGCAGGGAGTTGGCAAAAGCGGGACACCCCGTCTTTTTTACGTATTGGACGCCTTATGATGAAGAGATGCCATGGGGTTCTGAAGCTAGTGAACCACAACTTTTAAAAGAAGAGCTGGAGGAATTCGGTGTTCCGGTGGGGCTGATGGAGCTTGATCTCACAAGAGTGGAAGCGGCTGATGTGTTGTTTCAAAAAGTGAGGGAAGAACTTGGTGAGCCAAGTATACTCGTGAATAACGCGGCCTACTCCACCAACGATGATTATAGCACGATAACAGCGGAGGATCTGGATAAGCATTATCTCGTAAACATCCGGGCTACCACTCTATTAAGCAGTAGATTTGCTCAGCAGTTCAACTTTGGAAGTGGTGGACGAATTGTTAACCTTACATCCGGTCAATTCCGCGGGCCAATGCCAGGCGAGCTTTCGTATGCAACGACTAAAGGCGCCATTGATGCCATGACGATAACGCTTGCGGCAGAGGTTGGGAGGCTTGGAATTACGGTCAATGCAATCAATCCAGGTCCGACCGATACAGGTTGGATGACAGAGGAAATTAAGTCAGGTCTTTCCGGCATGTTTCCTTCAGGACGGGTAGGGTTGCCAAGTGACGTGGCACGGACTATTAAGTTTCTTGTCAGTGAAGAAGCAGAATGGGTGACAGGACAGATTATTCATTCAGAAGGCGGATTTAGGAGGTAGAGTGATGGGAGAGATAAATGTTCGGTTGCAGTTAGTTGAGAGTTCGGATCGCTTGAAGTACTTGTCGTATTTGGTAATGGCGGATGAGAGCGAGAGCGTGGTGAAAGAGTATATAGCGGAAGGGCAAATGTTCGCGATTATTGTTGGGGGTGACTCAGTGGCTGGTGTGGCCTTGTTTGTGGAAGATTCCGAGGATGTGATTGAGCTGAAAAACATCGCGTTGGATCCACAGTTTCGCGGGTTCGGACTAGGGAAACAGGTTATTAATCTGGCTTTTGAGATTTTTCGTGAACAGGGTTTTCGCAAAATGATTGTAGGCACCGCCAGCTCCAGCATCGCCAATCTCGCGTTCTATCAGAAAGTAGGATTTAGGATGGTGGAAATAAGGAAGGATTTCTTCTTGAGGTATCCGGAACCGATTTTTGAGGATGGGATTCAGGCGGTGGATATGGTGGTGTTTGAGCGAGAGTTGTGACTAAGTATATTCTATATGCCCGAAGCGGTGGTTGAATGTGTGGAAAGGTCAAATAGAAGGCGTCTATACGCCCGTAGCAGTGGTGAAATAGGTGAAAAGGTCAAATAGAACGCGTCTATACGCCCGAAGCGGTGACTGAATGTGTGAAACGGTCAAATAGAACGCGTCTATACGCCCGAAATGGTGGCTGAATTATGTGAAAGGTCACATAGAGCCTGTCTATATGCCCGAAGCTCGGTTCACAGCGGTACAATAGTCAAATAGAACACATCTCTACACCAGTACGTAAGGCGCTCCAAAATGATGGAGCGTTTTTTCGTTACTTTATTTAGAGTTTTCCTTAAATATAATCAATTGTAAACAATATCCAACTATAATTTAGCAAAATTTTCAAAAAACAATTGAGTAATCCAAACTATTTTGAAATAATTGGAGATGGAATATTGCAACTAAAAGGAGGAAGTCGGATGTCCTGGAAGCTTTTCTTCATCATCACTTTCATTGTCTACATCGTTCTATCACTCCCCGGCATTTTTGGTGTTGGATATGTAATCGACTGGGTGCCGGAAGCAACGATTTTTCAAAAGGTAAAAGGATATGTGAGGGAAGGGTTGTCAACAAACTTTCTTTTAAAACTTTCTATCGCAATCATAGTTGGTGCGACTGCCAGTTTGTTTAGAAGTAAAAGAAACATAGTCAAACCATAGGCATGGTGAAACCTTCCTTCCACTCCATCCGTCTATTGCCCACCAGGGTAACCCCATACAAACACACCGAGAGTATCATCCTTTACGAGTTGGAAGACAAAAACTATATTGCAGAGAGAAAAGACTGAATGTTAAAAAAAGGGGGATCCAATGGAACTAAAGAAAGAATCACTAAAGTTGTCCGTTTCTGTTATTTTGGCATTGATTTTCACCATCCTGCTCATATTTTTTCCTAGAGGGGGGTACTATGGGGAAATTCCTATGAATCTAGAAGATGGGGCATTTCAAGGGTTTCAACTTTCTCTATTTTTCGAAGTGTATAAAACAAACATCACTCAGTTCTTTCAGCATATTTGGGAACACCAGAGTTTAGGGGGAACCATGTTCTCAGAGACTTCCGTGGAAAAAGAACTAATTCGGTACTATCCGAAAAGCTTACTTATCATCGTGATTGGATTTGTGGTCAGTATTATTTTCGGTGTATTAAAGGGGATTTTTGATTACCGCAATACATATACGAAAAAGAATCTGCTGGGGAACGGAACGACGTGGCTTTTTCAGTCCATTCCTGACTTTTTCGTGGTGATTATCGCGTTTTATCTAGCATTCTATTACTTGCCGATGGGGATGATCTTCAGCAATAAGAACTGGTACAGCTTTGCCGCGCCGGCTTTACTCGTTTCGATTTATCCAACGATGTATGTCGCGCGCATGACGTGTGTGTCACTATTGAATCAAGATGGCCAGGACTATATCCGCACGGCATTTGCGAAAGGATTTAAAGTCAGGCAGGTCATCAACCGCCATATTTTGAGAAACAGTGCGCTTGACTTGATCGCCCACCTGCCGACCATCATGATGGTTGTAATTTCGAATATGTTGATGGTGGAGTACTTGACTGGCTATGCTGGGGCGGGGAACAGGATGTTTGTAGCATTAGGTGGAAGGCAGAACACGGTTGGTTTCGGCACTGCAGATATTGAAGCCGGACTCGTTTTTGGTTTCGCAATTTGCTTTATAGCAACGGTGCTTGTCGTTCATATTGTAAAAATGATTATGCTGACAAAACTCAGCCAGAAGGGAGCGTAAGGGATGCGGAATAACACAGCGCTTTGGACCGGAGGATTTTTTCTTTTTGTGTTAATTTTGGTGGCGGCATTCGGCTCCTCTTTTTCATATGTAAAAGAGGGATTGGAAGGCAACCGATTAATTTTTCCGGAGGCTGGAGGCATCGTTTCAGCGCCATTCCCTCCATCAGCCGACTTCCCACTTGGCTCTGACCATGAAGGCAGAAACATGGTAAGTCTTCTTGTCATGGGGGCCAAAGATACATTATTGCTCATTTTTCTAATTACAAGTATTCGTTATGTTGTCGGCGTGGTGCTTGGTGCGATTGCATCGATCGGGGGGCGCGTAATCTCAAACGTCCTTAATGTGTGGGATCAGATTTTCTCCAGCATGCCGGTGATTTTTTTCGCTATCCTAGCCTTTAATTTACCACTTTTGATTTATGCGGAAAATAGGTTCTGGATTGTTATTTTCAGCATAGCATTGGTGGAAGTGGGGCGCGTGGGCGTGACAATCCGAGATCAATTAATTCATGTAAAAAATAAACCGTATGTCGATGCTGCGAGAACGGTTGGTCTATCAAACTTCGGAATTGCCAAGAATCACTTCCTGCCGACGTTGCTGCCAACCATGCTTGTTAATTTTTGCTTTGATATCGGAAGAGTGGCGCTAATCATCGGCCAGCTCGGGATTTTCTCAATTTTCATTACGATGCAATTTGTGGAGGTTCCACCTGGAGGAATGTATGACCTAGTCAACACAAGCTTCAACTGGCCGACCATTTTAGGAGATGCCCGTAAAGATATCTATACAGCCGTGTGGATTCCAGCTGCTGCAGCGTTTGCAATCATGTATGTTATTTTGACGTTCAATATTTTAGGTGAGGGATTGAGAAGGCACTTTAGTCGTTTTGGGATGTGATGTAAGTGAAGAAATATAGTTTATTTTTTTTAGTGTTTACCTTGCTGGTGGTTGCTGTACTTACTAACCCCAGCGAGAAAGAGTACCTTGAGATGACAGGTGAGCCATCTTATGAAAAGCTTCCGGATGGGATGGAAATGAAAGTGGAACGCGTGAACTTCTTGCTCTTTTCTGCCTACACTCCAGTAGTTGCAGGGGAACACGGTATTACCCATGTAGGGGTCTATGGAAGTTTCTTTCAAATTTCACAAGGACAATTTGATTATCCGGCTTGGTTAGAGATATTCAATTAGTCTTCGAGAATGAGAGGAGAATGTCATTGGATTACAATGATTATAACTACAAAAAACCTGATTTTGATAGCCGCGGTCCCACTCGAACTCGCCATAGCTGGGATACGAGTGAGGTAACACTTGGGACATGGATTGTTGTTTTAATTCTTATCGCAATCCCATTTGTTGGGTTCGTCGTTCTATTGGTTCTGGCATTTGGTGATCACAACGAAAGCTTGAGGAACTTTGCTAAGGCAACACTGATTTTATTGGTGATCGGATTTTTCCTGACTATGCTAGGCGTAGGGTGTAGTTACTAATATTCTCTATTAAAGCGGGGTTATGAAGATTAGAAAAATCATTCTGTTACTTGCTCTAGGGCTATTACTACTTTGGAGTAGGTCATATTTAAGCGACCTGTTCTGGTTAGTGATAGCACTAGAAGCATGCATTGTAACATACATTATTTTTAGTGTGATAAAAAGTATTATTGGTTTGAAACATAAGAGTAGGGAAGATTTCATCAGTAATATAAGGGAAGTATTGGAGCAGAAGTTAGGTAAGTCATTTTTAATAGAGTTTGTTATTACGGAGCTCAATGTTTTTTATTATTCATTACTAGTTTGGTTTGGGAAATCTAGAACAGCTGACCAGAACGGTAAAGCATTTACTTATCATAGAAGCTCGGAGATGAAAACTTTTATTATCGTCTTTTCTATTCTGATTATTGGAGAAGGTGTGCTGTTTCATTATCTTTTGCAGAAGTGGAATGAAGTTATAGCCTGGATCTTTACCACATTGAATGTCTACGGAATTCTATATTTGGTAGGGTTTTATAATTCAGCAAAATACCTCCCGCATTTGATTACGCAAGAAAAGTTGATTATTAGATTGGGTTTTCAAAGTAGCATTACTTTAGATATCGCCAACATTAAGCAAATCAACCGGGCTAAAGAAATCGAGTTAGGGATAAAAATTCCTAAAAGTATGTATTACTCTTTATTGAAACTAGATACCCCGCATTATGAACTTACCTTGAAAGAGCCGGTGGAGATGAAAGGGTCATACGGGATAAAGAAAAAAGTGGATAAAGTGGTATTCAGGGCAGATGATCGGGAAGCGATATTAGAAGAAATTAACCTTGTAAAGACTTTGGGGGATAAATCCAATGTTAACTAGAGCTAAATCATTTAAAAAGTGTACTTCTGCGCCCGAATCTCGGTGCTAGGAGGGAAAATGGTAACAGAGAGGGCCTCTCTAAGCCCGGAACCAGCATGTAAGAAGAAAAACGGTAGTAGAGAGCGCCTCTCTACGCCCAAAACCAGCTTGCAATAAGAGAAACGGTAACAGAGAAAATTCCCCATGATCCCAGCAACTAGTACCCCATTAAAGGACAAGCATGGAACTTTTTCCTAATCAATTTCGTAATACTACTAGAGAGGTCAATCATAAGAGGGTGAAGGTAATAGGAGTGGTTTAAAGTGGGATTGTTTTTTGAAAAAGTAAAACGGACGAAAAGTTCGAAGCCGGTAGTAGCAATTAGAATTATCTTACTTATAACAATGATTGCTCTATTCATTCTAGGATATAGGGATGATTTTAATAGCACGTTTCTAGGATATGGCTTTCTTGTAGTTGGACTCTTGAATATTATGAACGGTGTAGAATCGCACTATCACCGAGAGGAAAAGAAGGTCTATAGGACTGATTACTTTTTAGGGATTTTGTTTTTATTTATGGCCATTACTGAGTTAGGGACGAGTTAAAGTGGGCCAAGGGTGCCTGTCCCTAAAACCCGAAGCAAAAATAAATGATGAAATTAGGCATGGAGATATCTGGATTAGGGAAAAGGATAGTAGAAAAGTTGTGGCGTGTTGTAGCTGAGGAGAGCTATAATGCAGTAAGAGTTTCTAACATTCAGTGGATTAGAATGGTAGGTGCAAAAAAATGAATGAATCTGTTACACATCCCCAGACGGGAAAGCTAAATAGTAATGCTATTATTTCATTGATTCTTGGTATTATATCGATAGTTTGTTGTGTTATTAGTTTTTTGAGCATGCTTTTTGCAGTTCCAGGATTTGTCCTAGCTGTGATTGGGTTGAATGAGATTCACAAAACGGATCAATCAGGAAGAGGGTATGCGAAGGCGGGCTTAATATGCAGCCTTGTCGGAATCATTTTGCCTCTCATCATTATCCTAATTAGCTTGTTGATATTTGAGTCGACGGATTTCATTATGGACGTGAGTTGAGAAGAAAAGGACAACCTCTGTTGGAAAAGGGATTGTCCTTTTTTTATTCTACTATAGAAATTTTTAAACAAACGTATGATTAAGAAAAATTCAAAGCTATGGGGCTGTAGGGAGAAAATGAATTTTTTGAGATTAACTTTTCAAAAAGGTGTAGTGGTATAATTCACAAACCTGCCATTATTCATGTCAAAACGACAAATTTCCCGGGAAACCTTTATTCTGGTATAGGTTTTTTTAAACAAACGTTTGTTAAAGAAAAAAATAACCCCTTGGTAGAGAAGGGGTTCAGCGAAAAAATCTAAATTAACTTTTGAAAAAGGTATGGTGGGAAATTGCCTTTTTTCCAATGAGGGAAATTCCACGTCCTCTTGTCGAATTTTAAGGTGCTTGAAAGCCTAAATTCGCGACAAGAAGTTTACAGAAAATGGTGGGTCGAGGTGCCTGTCCCCTTAGCCCATCCGTAAAATCTTCTCCATCGCTTTTCCCTTAGCTAACTCATCTATGAGCTTATCCAAGTATCGGATTTCTCTCATAGTTGGTTCTTCAATGTTTTCTACTCGTACGCCGCAGACGACTCCTTTGATCAAGTTCCTAGAAGTGTTCATTTTCGGTGCTTCGGCATAGAAGGTTTCAAAGTCCGTTTTATTTTCTAATACTGCTTCTAAATCCTCTTGGGTGTACCCTGTCAACCAACGAATTATCTCATCGACTTCTTCTTTCGTACGGCCTTTTTTCTCTGCCTTCGTAACATAGTGTGGGTATACACTTGCAAAACTCATCGTATAGATTTTGTGCTTTTCCATCATTTATCCTCCCTTAAAGATTCTTTATTTTATTGTATCATGCAAAGGTTAGAATGATGTACAAACCATTGTCAGTATATATAAGATGTGAAGAATTAAAGAAGGGTGGAGATGTTTTGTTTTTTCATATGAAGGAATTACAATATGAGGCAAAACCGGATAAGCCAGATCCCATATTTGCCGCAAGGTTGCAGGAGATTTTGGGAGGGCAGTTTGGAGAGATTTCAGTTGCTGTTCAATACTTGTTTCAAGGGTGGGGTACAAGGAGGCATGATAAGTACCGTGATTTATTGATGGATACTGGGACTGAAGAGCTTGCCCATATTGAAATGCTTGCCACGATGATTGCACGACTGCTCGATAATGCGCCAGTAAAGGCTCAGGAAGAAGCGGCGCAAAATAATCCTGTAATGGCTGCAATTATGGGTGGGATGAACCCGCAACATGCCATTGTCTCGGGGCTAGGGGCAATGCCTGTCAATAGTGTGGGTGTACCGTGGAATGGGGGTTATGTCATTGCCAGTGGAAACCTCCTCGCCGACTTCAGGGCGAACCTGAACGCCGAAACACAAGGTCGTCTGCAAGCAGTCAGATTATACGAACAGACGACCGACCGAGGAGTACGGGACATGTTGTCGTTCCTCATTGCTAGGGATAGAATGCATCAAAACCAGTGGTTGGCCGCAATTCAAGAGCTAGAAGCACAAGAAGGGGTAATCGTGCCAAGTACATTCCCAACGACAAAGGAAAAATCGGAAGTGTCCCATACGTTTATTGCTTTATCGGAAGGAGAAGAAAGCAGCAAGGGTAACTGGGCAAGTGGCCCTGCGCCAGATGGTTTAGCGAATTTCCAATACTTAAGTATGCCAGGTGCGTGGGGTGGCAAACCAATACTTAGTCCTGCACCTCCAGCATTTCATGATACACCGCCATCTGTAAAATAAACAAGGAATGCTCGGTTGCGATAGTTGCAATCCCGAGCATCCCCTCTTAACTAACCTTTAGATATCTCCACAATTCCTTCTTCTTTTAAAGCCACTTCCCCTTGCTTATTCAACTTCACCTTTTCATCATCCTTCAAGTTTGTGAACACAATCGGCGTTATCAATGAAGGGGCGTTCTTCCTGATGAAGTCCATATCAAACTTAAGGAGCTCTTGACCCTTGGTAATGGAGTCACCCTGAGCAACGAGTGCTTCAAATCCTTCCCCTTTAAGATTGACGGTATCAATCCCTACGTGGATCAGGATTTCATGTCCTTCGTTGGACTCAATTCCAATCGCATGTTTGGTAGGGAAAAGGTTTACAATTTTCCCGTCAACAGGAGAGACGACAAGTCCTTCTGAAGGCTCAATCGCAAAGCCGTCACCCATCATTTTTCCAGAAAAAACTTGATCTGGCACATCATCAAGCGGTTTGATTTCCCCTTTGATAGGAGCAATAAACCCGCCTTCTGTGGATTTGGTCTGCATCGCATCCGGATTGATCTCTTCAATTTGCTGCTCGACTTCTTTGTTTGTGTCCGTTTTAGCAGGACGAGGAGTTTTGCCATCCATAATGTCTTTGATTTGTGATTTTAGTGTATCTGATTTGGGACCAAAAATGGCTTGGATGTTGTTGCCGACTTCTAGAACGCCAGAGGCACCAAGTTTTTTTAAGCGAGCTTTATCTACCATGGAAATCTCATTTACTGATACGCGAAGCCTTGTGATACAAGCATCCAAGTGCGAGATGTTCTGCTTGCCACCCATGGCCTCCAACACATCGTGTGGTAAGTCACCGGCAGTTGTCGGAGAGGCTCCATCTTCATCCTCGTCCACTTCCTCACGACCAGGAGTTGCAAGGTTGAATTTCTGGATTGCAAAGCGGAAACCGAAATAGTATATGACTGAGAACACAAGACCGACTGGAATTACCAGCCACCAGGCGGTTCGGTTCGGCACAACTCCGAACAGCAGGTAGTCAATGACCCCACCTGAGAAGGTCATCCCTATTTTTACATCTAAAATATGCATCACCATGAAAGACAGTCCAGCAAAAACAGTGTGAATCGCAAATAACACTGGTGCGACAAACAGGAACGAGAACTCAATTGGTTCTGTAATCCCTGTTAAAAAAGAAGTAAGGGCAGCTGACGCCATGATTCCGCCAACCACTTTTTTCTTTTCAGGACGAGCTGTATGGTAGATCGCAAGCGCCGCAGCAGGAAGTCCAAACATCATGAACGGGAATTTACCAGTCATGAATGTTCCCGCAGTTGGTTCAATACCGTCACGTAGCTGAGCAAAGAATATCGCTTGGTCACCACGGACAATGTTCCCGGCTTCGTTCGTATAGGAACCAAATTCAAACCAGAACGGTGAGTAGAAAATATGATGCAGTCCGAACGGTATTAAAGCCCGTTCAATCACACCGAAAATAAAGGCAGACAACGTTAAGTTGGTGTTAATCATACTTTCTGAAAGTGTGTTCAATCCACTTTGAATCGGCGGCCATACAAAAGACATTACAATTCCAAGCACAACGGCAGAAGCAGCAGTTGCAATCGGAACGAATCGCTTACCGGCGAAGAATCCAAGGTAAGACGGCAGCTCAATATTGTAGTACTTATTGTACATAAAGGCCCCGAGTATCCCAACAATTACCCCACCGAACACGCCACTCTGAAGCGTGTTAATTCCAAGAACATTGGCGTATGCCGGGTCATCAAGCATCCCGTCATCCACGCCGAGCACAACACCCATGGTCGCATTCATAATGAGGTATCCAATGATTGCGGCAAGTGCGGCAACCCCCTCACCACCAGCTAGTCCAACTGCGACCCCAACGGCAAAGAGCACAGGGAGGTTACTAAATACAATTCCTCCGGCAGCATCCATGACGCTCGCCACTAACTGAATCCAATCCGCCCCAAGGAACGGCATCAACTCCAGCAAATTTTCCTCTTTCAATGCAGCCCCAAGTGCTAACAAAATCCCCGCCGCCGGTAGAAGTGCTACCGGAAGCATTAACGCCTTCCCGACTTTCTGCAACACACCAAATAACTTCTTCAAAGGCAGTACCTCCTAAATATGTAATAGTCAAAGTGATTTTAATTTCCCCTAAATGATGAGTTTTAAACACTGGTGGGTTGAGGGGACAGGCACGGCGGCCCATTTGGGTCACCGTGCCTGTTACAAAAGGGTTTTGGCATCAACTAAGGGCATTTTGGAACGAACTTGGCTGTTTTTGGCACGAACTCTAAGTATTTCGGCATCAACTCACCCTGTTTTGGCACGAACTTTATGTAAGGCAAAATAAATATACGAAGAACAGCATAATGTTGTTTTTCTTGTTTATATTTACAAATATAGGATTTAGGAATTGTTTATAACCAGGAGGAGATTAAAAGGGGACATGCCTTTTTTGAATACCTGGCCACATTCAAAGTTAAACTACCAATAAAAACACTAGAATGGAGCCGCACAAATGATTAAACTCCTTTTATTTAGCTTGCTAATGTTTGCACCTCTTCAGCCCCTAAACACCGATGTCGATATTATAACCTCAAGCTATTTAAATTCTGGCTTTACCACCATTGAAAAAGCTACAACTCAATACGAGAAGGAGTTCAATTTGATACTTAAAATACCTGATACCTTACCTTTCAATCCAACACATTCTTTTGGAAGATATATTGACAGAGGTTACTTCAAAGGGACTTTAGAACTTGAATATGTTGATTCAAGTAATATGGATGTTTTAGTAATCTGGTTAGCGCAAAAAGAGCATGAAGTTTTACCTCTAAATATTACAAAACAGGTTTCACTAGAAGGTGGAATAATCGGTAAATTCATTGAGGGCAAAGAACATGCGTCTATCTCCAAGCTAAAGTTTGAATACGAAGGAAATTACTACATGATTGAATATATTCGTGCTCTATCTAAACCATATGTAAAAGCAGAATCACTAGTGAATGTTGCAAATTCCATCATTCATTAAACTGTAGAAATTATTACCATCTCCCCACCTGTATGCTACTATTAACTAAAGACGGAATATTCCTTCATTAAAAAAATAGGGAGATGGGAAAATGGAGTTATTTCAAAGTCAATATGATTGGATCAGACTTACAAGGGAGACGCTATTTCGTTATTGTGAGGGCATGTCTAACGCAGATTATCTAAAGGAAATAGAAAGCTTCGGCGGGGACTCAATCCGAGATCTTCACGTACATATTGCGACCTGCTATCACTTTTGGCTGGGGACGCATGGTCTTGGAAAATCAATCGCTAAAACAGATCCAAACGCGATAAAAAACGTCGAAGATATGAGAGAACTTTTCCGAAAAACGGACGAGCTTGTGGAGGAGTTTTTGCTGAAATACCAAGGCAACTGGGAACAAACCATTCCATATACCTTCAAAAGCGGTGAAACCTCTGATTTCAGCACACTTTGGCTTTATACACACACCATCACTCATGAATTTAATCATAAAGGGCAGATAGTGAAAATTGGCCGCCTGTTAGGCTATATCCCACCGGATACAGATCTGATTGCGCCTGAGGTAAACACATGTCAGTCCTAACAAAAGACCTTATGAAAATCGTGGAACAGTCAGAGATTGAAGCGCTCGAAGACAGACTGATTCGAGTTAAAAGCATGAATGATAATGCCATGGGTGTTGAGGTGAAGCGGTTTGGGAACGCCGTGGCATTCTCTGTGAAAAATATACCGGGGCCATCGTTCAATACGGTGAAAGGCATTAGCAGAGAGAATATAGACGATTTGGATGAAATAGTAGATTTTTATACTAACAAAGGGATTTCAGCTCGGTTTGAAGTGACACCAGGCAATGCCTCTACTGACCTTTTCAGGAAGCTTAGTTCATTGGGCTATTTTCAAAGTGGATTTCATACGGCACTTTACCGCCCATTGCCGACAGAAGAACCAGCGCTTAGTGGTGCAGACACCGCTGTTAAAATTGAAGAAATCAGTCTTGAGAACTTTGATATTTTTGGTGAGTTATATACGAGAGGTTTCGGGATGCCCGCAGCATTCAAGGACTATGTGACCGCCAATAACAAGGTACTTGGAGAGAGCGCCAATTGGAATTTTTATTTGGCGCATGTAGGCGGGGAGCCAGCCGGAATAGGTGTTTTGTATGTTAAAAATGATGTCGCAACCTTGGCTGCTTCGGCTACTGTGCCTGAATTCAGAAACAAAGGTGTTCAAACGGCGTTGATACAAAAGCGGATGCAACGAGCGGTTGAGGGAGGTTGTCGTTATTTAGTTGGGCAAGCGACTTTTGGCAGCGTGAGCCAGAAGAACATGGAGCGAGCTGGGTTGCGGGTTGCGTACACGAATGCGGTTTGGGAGAAGCTTTAACGTGTAACGTCGGGGAAGGTGCAGACTGCCTCGGCGTTTGTCGTTATGTGTCTAATGAAGGGTGTATTGGCCAAAGTCGTGGATAAAACGAAAAGTTAGTGGATAAATCAGAATAGTCGCGGATAAAACCCAAAGGTTCGTGGATAAATACTGCCGGAGGATGAGAAGTATACAAACTACAAGGAATTTAAGCAGATTCGCATAATTATATTACACATAATATTGCTCTTTCCTATGCCTCGCCCCTATCTTCAGTATAAAATGTACTCATCCAGAAATGAAAGGAAGATATATATTATGTCTATAGCTGTAATATATGGGGGAACCCGTCCACTTGGAAATACTGAAACCCTTACCAAACACGCCACTCAGGGTATAGAGGTAGAAGAGATATACTTGAACAACCACAATCTCCTCCCAATCATCGATATGCGTCACGATGTCGAGGGATTTCAAAATAGGAATGATGACTATAACGATATTATAGAACGTGTACTGAAGTATGATACGTTAGTTTTTGCCACGCCGATTTATTGGTATAGCATGTCAGGCACAATGAAGAATTTCATTGATCGATGGTCCCATTCGATGCGTGACAATAATTTTCCTAACTTCAAAGCCGACATGTCAAACAAAGAAGCGTACGTCATTGCAGTTGGAGGAGACAATCCCTCTATCAAAGGACTGCCAATGATCGAGCAATTTAAATACATCTTTGAGTTCATGGGAATGGAATTTAAGGGTTACGTCATTGGTAAAGGAAACCAGCCCGGAGACATACATGCAGATAAGGTAGCTTTGTTTCAAGCAGAAGTGCTGAGGGAAGAACTTAGATTAAAGTAAAGTTTTTTGAGTGCACAAATATCAACAACTATAAAAAGAGCATCCTGGAATAGATGAATGGTGCTCAATTACTACAATTACGGCCGGGTGAGATTCAACTCTCTTTTTATGATGAAGCAGCGATTAATACAATTATTCCGAGTGTACATATAATAAGTAGCAAGTGCAGAATATATAAAGCTAAAGTAGCAAATCCAAGGTAGCGCAATGTCGTTACCTTTTTTAGTGCAATCTCCATGAAAAACAAGATTAGGGAAGGAACCAATAATACAAAGCCGTTTCCCATCCACAAAATAATAATGCCAACAGGAACAAGGTAAAGTAAAACCTTGAATAATAGCACCCTGGATTGAGTAGTCCATGATTTTGTGAGAGTATCCCCTATCAACAGTAAAATAAAAGATAGTATAAGTGTAATAACATGTAAAAACGGTGCGAAAAACAGGACAGTGTAGACCATTGAAGTCATAAACTCTTCGGAGGCGTGACTTTCGATGAATAATGCCCCGATGATAACCCAATTACTTATTAAGCTAGTAAGAAGAACGATTAGTAAAGCCTTCCCAAAATATCTCCTGTTGAACATAGATTAGCCCCCTAGGTTATATAAATCCCCTTCAACATTAATATTACCACAATAATCCAATAAATTTAGCGAGATTAAAAGGGATTACCCCAACAAAAATAGAAAAAGTTAGTAGATAGATTTTCATGAAATATGCGAACTTTATTGACGGGAGTGGACGATAATTAAGAATATAAGCATATTTTTAGTGTTCTGGATTGCAGGGACGTTATTGGGGCTATTAGGATATAAACTAATTTTTAACGAAGAAGTGAATTGGGGTAGGCATCTCCATAATGATGGGTGGCCTAATTGGGGCATTCATTCGATATAAATTAAGAGGGGAATAAATGTGATATATCCCATCTGATTGGAGGAAGACTTGATATGGAGTTTATGCTCATCTTCGGAATTCATTTTATCATTATGGGTTCGGGATCCATGTTTTTAAGTTTAGTTGTTAGTTCTGTGGCGAAGAAGATTCCTTTTTTAGTAACGATCTTTGGTTGTATGTTCTTAGGTGTTTTATATGCAAGTAAAATTGGTTTTACAGATATTTTGTGGTTGGCAGCTTTGTTTAATGGTGTCCTTTCGGCTATTGCTGTGGGTTTGGTTAAATTAGTTGATTATGCTGGGGAGAGGGCGGAAAGGGTTAATGGTTAATAATCACAGACTAACAACCGCCAAAAGGGGATATTAATTTGGAAAAAACGAGTATTTTAAAACCTTTTTTAGGTGCGATTTTTATCTATTTAACATTTTTATACTTATATTTGTTTGATCATCTCACTGGGATGGATTTTGCATTATTGTTGCTGTTACTTACGGTAACTAACATAGTGTTCATTTTTGTTACCTTTAAATTAAAAGCGTTGCGCCGAGCCTTTCTATTTTCAGCTTTATTGACTTTTATTCTTTTTAATTACGAGTTTTCCACATTCATTCTTGACGAAACCGAGTCAATTGTACTTTTTTATCAACCGTCAGAAGAAGTGGTACCTAACACTGGCGTTTATGTTTTGGGAGTTGGAAGTGCTGAGCTTGGAAAGGGAGCGACATTACACTTTTATAATGAAGCAGACAGATTTGAAAATATAACTGCTACTAATAATATTCGCTATCGGAGTAAGAATGATGGGATTTTTGAGCTTTTAAACTTGAAGGAGAATTCGGTGGAAGATATGAGGGATAGTGTACAACATTACTTAAGTGACACTAACTCTGAAATAAATGAATTCCTTAATAGAGAGGACCTTGATGGAAATAGTGCTGGATTAGCGTTGGTGTTGTCATCCATTTTACATGAGAAAAAAGAGACTAATAATCTTGGGATAGGGGTGACAGGCGCTATTAACAAAAGAGGTAAAGTAAGAGAAATAGGCCATGTAAAAGAAAAAATCCAAACTGCTGCCAGGGATGGGCACACGCACGTCATTGTCCCTCATGGGAACCTGAAAGAGGCATTGAAAGCAAAGAAAGATTTCAATCTTGGTATTGAGATTGTAGGAGTAAATAGTGTAGAGGAAGCACTTGGGGTTATTGAAAGCTGGAATTCTCCGAGCAATTAAAGTGAGGCTATTTCACATTGAAACATATTTTCAAGTTGTTTCGTATTAAATCTACGGAGAATTACGTTCCTATAACTGGGGGTAAACGATGCAACAATCAAATAGAATTTTGAAAGAAGAGACGCTTGAAGCTGCGCTTGCTTCATTATATGATTTGGCAGGTCCAATCTCTTGTACGTTCCTCAGAAGGAGTTTCAATGATCATTATGTGGTTAATACAGGGGACGAGAAGTATATTTTGCGAGTATATCTTAATGAAAAAAGCTATATTCATAATCAAGAAAATATTCATTTTGAATTAGATTTCCTTACATATTTGCATTCCAAAAATGTAAAGCTTTGCTCCATCCGATTGGAAAATGAAATCAGATACGTTGCCTTGTTTCCTTTTGCGAAAGGAAAACCAATTGAGCCGGATCTTACAGAGAGTCAAGCTCTTGCTTTTGGTGAAGTGATTGGAAAATTACATGGTGAGTCCAATGCCTTTAGAAGTGAATTTTCCCGGTATTATTTGAATGTCAAAGAGCTTATTGCAGAACCGCTTAACCAAATCGAAGTATATGCCAATTTGTTCGGTCTTGGCAATCTTGATTTTTACCGGGATGCGGCCGGAAAATTAATGGAAGGGTTGAATCGCCTCCTTAAAGACAAGGAAACCTTTGGACTCATTCATGGAGATCCAAACCCTTCTAATCTTTATTTTAGTAAAACAAGTGGCTTCTCTCTTTTTGACTTCGATCACTGTGGTTTTGGTTATAGAATTCATGACTTGGCAGTTGTTAAGCTTAGTTATCCAGAGGATGTTTACGACTCGGTAGTGGAGGGCTATGAGCGGATTAGGACGCTTCATAAAAACGAAAAAGAATTCATCCCATTATATGCTGATATTTTATTGGTAAAGAAATTCAGCGATATTTTAAACATGCTTGAAGTGACAGGTGCAGATGAAACCACCAAGAAATCAATTGCCTCAAATGCGATGAAGACCTTAAAAGATATGAGTAATCATGAGGGAAATATGGATGAAAGAATAGACGATACCTGGGACGTTTAATAAAGACAATTCCGGGGATACCAAATACCCATGTGGTTGTTGATGACACGATCATTACTGTAAAAGTGAAGACATGTTCACAGCGGAAAAGGAGGGAGGGAAGTCTTCATAAGGTGGATGAAGACCTGTTTGAATGGAAAAAGGTTGAGGAGAGGTCCTCATCATCCAATCACTCTTCCCCATAGCCACCTCAAACAAAAAATGGGCCACGGTGCCTGTCCCCGCAACCCACCCACTCAACTATACTTCAACTTCTTCCCCGCACCTTTTTTCCACTTACGCTGCATGATTAAGGTAACAATCGCAATTAACGCAACAAACAAAATACTGATGAAGAAACCGTTTCGGACGGTTTTTTCTACGATGGTCCCGCTTATGGCTACTAGCAGTAAGAGCAGCCCCAGCACGGAAACGAATTTCCCCTTTTTTTCTAACCGCATGGATGAAAGCAAGATAAATATCCAGTTATACAACAATAATAATCCTGCCGCGGTGGTGATGTATTCAAACACCTTGCTTTGCAACACAAATGCACAAACAACGGAAGCTGCTAACCCCACCACTCCAAGTAACAGGGAGGGAAGTGGTAGCTCCCTAAACTGCAATTTTTTCTGAAATAGCTTTGGTGCATCCCCGTCTTTTGCCAACGTGACCAACAGGGTGGTTACCCCGAACAGGGCTGCGGTCATGGTGGAGAAACCTGCGATGATGATGGCCCCGTTGAAAACATGAGGGAAGAAATTCAGGTCGTAATTGGTTAGGGCGGTCACGAACGGGCTTTCTTTTTCATTGAATTTTTCAAAGGCAGCCAGGCTAACTGCAAGTCCAAGGGAGCCTACATAGAGAATCATTAAAATGAACATCATGACGGTTCCGGCTTTTAACGTATCTTCTTTCTTTTTCAGCTGCATGGCCATGAGCCCGATTACTTCGATTCCGCCGTAAGCGTAGAAGGCATAGATTAGCGAAGACCAGACTCCCTTCACACCCATCGGCATCCATTCTTTGATCGTGTTCGGCAAATTGCCGGGGCTACCGCCATCTCCCTTAATCCAGCCAAAATAAATCCCCAAAGCAATGACAATGAACATCACAATCGCCGCAACCTTGATGATGGCAAAAAGGTCTTCCATTTTATCGAAGCCTTTTGTCCCCAGCATTACTACGAAAAACGACAACACTGCGTAACCTGCAGAGAAAATCCAAAGCGGCACGTCTGGAAACCAAAATTGAGATAACAAGCCTAGGGCAGTCAGTTGACTACCCATGATTAGTATGTTGGAGCACCAGTAATTCCAGCCGCAGCTGAATCCAGCCCATTTTCCAAAAGCTTTGCCTGCGTAGTAGCAGAAGGATCCTTCTTGTGGGTCGTCGATGGTCATTTTGGCTAATCTGCTGTACACGATATAGGTCCCGGCCGCGCCGATCAAAAAGGAAAGGATGATTGAAGCGCCAGCAAGTTTGATTCCTAAAGAGGAACCAAGGAAAAAGCCGATGCCAATGGTGCATCCGATTCCTATTAGTGACAGTTGCCACCAGGCTAGATCACCTGTTGTTTGTTTGGAACTGCAAGAGGCTTTTGACATGTGATTCTCCTTCTAACCAGCTACCAAAGCGTGCTTTTCTTTGGCTTTACATTTTGGACGAAAAAGAAAACAAGAATTCCAATAATGATGGCCAACGCACTAGACAGATAAAGACTTATGAGTAGGTGGTTTTTCATTACGACTGACATGATTGGTGGACCCGCAGCGACTCCGATGAATCGGGAAGAGCTATAAAGAGATGAGATCGTCCCTTTCTCTTCCTTTTCTACATTTTCCGTAATCAAAGCATCAAGCGTGGGCAACATTGCCCCAATGCTAATGCCGATAAAGCTGGAGATGGTGAGCAATAAAAAAATCTTTTCATTTTGATATTCTACAAAAACAATGGTTAAGGCGATGACCCCAAGGGATACCAGAAGAATTTTTCTCATCAATTCAATATTTCCTTTGATCACTTTTCCTGTGATATAGGAAGAGACACAGAGGGTAAATAAAGGGACCGCCAAATATAACCCTTTTTTCACACCATGCAGGTTATGCGTTTTTTCAAGAATGTCTGACAGGTAAAATAATAGTCCGAATAGGATCAGCATGGAATATATACCGATAACAAAGGTGGTATAGAGCCATTTTCCTTCTTTTTGAAAGATCTTTTTGGTGTTTTGAATAAAAATATTTAGTGCGAGTGGTTTGTCTTTTTGCTTAGGCACCTTGATAAAGAAAAGGACCATTAAGATAGAAATCAAACTGAAAACGGATATAGAAAAGAATGGGAGATACCATAGGACAGCTGCCAACAGTGAACCCAATATTGGACTAAGAACCTTCCCAAATGTATTGGACGTTTCAATGATACCTAAACAAGAACTGGTCTTCTCATCGTCATCTTGATATAGGTCCCCAACGAGTGGCAAAATAATTGGTGTCGCACCTGCTGCCCCAACACCTTGAATGATTCTTCCGATTATAATCCAAGTGTATGGATCCTCTATTTTCCAAGATGCAAATCCGGAAATCAGTCCCCCGATGAGCGCCATCGTCAAACTAGGCAATATAATCATTTTCCTGCCAAACCGGTCAGACAGATAACCTGCAATAGGTATTAAAAAAATAGAAGCAACAGAATAAGAAGTGATGATCATACTGGATTGGAAGGAGGAGATGTCCAATTCTTTTTCGAGCATTGGCAAAACAGGAATAAGCATAGAATTGCCCAGCGTCATAATAAGAGGGATGGAAGCCATGCTTATTATGCACCAAGCACTGACTTGTCCGATTTTCTTGTTTGTCACCTCTACCCCTCCATCGTCTTGTCTACGATTAATAAGTTCGAATGCTTAAAGCTTAAATGAAAACCCATCAATGGAATCAATTCTTCCACGCCACCATGCATGACTTTTGATAGGAGATTGCGTGGTTCCAGAGATATACGCAGCGTCTTTTAAATGAATAAAAGTAGCAATCATATCCTGCTTTTTCTTCTCCTTTTCCTCTTGCCGTTCACTGATATAGGCCTCTTTAAGGTCAGTGAATTTTTTATGTAGAACGTGCTTCAGGGTGCTATTTTCTACATCATCTGCAGAGGCGATGATTCCTTCATAATAAGTATGCGGTCCTACAAGCGTTCCGGCTACCACTGTCCCACTAATATTTAACGTGATTCCTATCTCTACACCGTCTTTGTCAGTTAAATCAAGCAACATTTGCATCACTGCATCATCGGTAGATACGTTTTCCTCTTTTTTCGCCAAGTTAACCCCTCACTTTTTGTATCTTCATCCATTTATTTTGTCACGCACATAGTTAGTATAGGTAAAGTGAGGGAGGTTATTCTGGAAGTTTGTGCAAATGCTTTTTACATAAACAACAACCTAAATGCCTCCACGCCAAAATAAATGCCGAAACCAATCATCGACAAAGAAGAAATTATCGAAATCACCACAAGAAAATTAGTATGCAGAAGATTCCTCGCGATACTCGAGATCGTAGCCATGAACAAATCCCAAAGTAGGATCCCGCAGATAATGGCCGCACTATAAATAGCTAACTGGTTACTGGAAAAAGAAGAAGCTGTTTTTGCGAGGACGGATCCATAAATACCAAGCCAAAAAAGAATCGTAAGTGGGTTAGAGATGGAAAGCAGGAAGCCGGAAATCCATGATCGAAGCAATGTCGTTTTTCCTTTTGGACCATCCACAAAGGTGGATTTCCCGCTTTTCACCAAGCTCTCTATCCCGGTGTACGTAAGCACGAAAAAGCCGAAAAGCCAAAGAAATGCTTTCATCATCGGCTGCTCAATGAAATGGATCATCCCCATATAAACGAGCAGCATATAGCATATATCCGCAACAAGTGCCCCGACACCAAATATCCAAGCATGTCCAAAACCAAGACGCAATCCTTTATCCAACTGCGCAGCATTGACCGGTCCAATAGGTGCTGCCAGTGATACTCCTAAGAATATGTAAGTGAAAATAGAATTCATTTTTAGCCCTCCCCATCATCTCCTTACATTTCTATTCACGAAGGAAGGGTTGTACCACATTTTTTCATAAGAAAAGAGCCCCAAACTTGGAGCCCTGAGGCCTAATCGTTCTGTATTTCATTCACAGCTGCTTGTGTCTCTTTCAAGCGTCTTAACATATCTTTTGCATGCTGTTCATCTGAAGTGGGCGAGGTATTATGGGGAGCATCCTTTAGCGCTTTTTCTACTTTTTCAATAGCCTGATGTGAATATCCGATATTATCCGAGTTGCTTTCCAATTGTGAAGCATAAACAGCCTTATCTGCTTCTTCTAACAATTTTTTTAACTTGTCCATCTCATGCCTCCTTACTACGAATAATGTAAAGTTATTTTATGCAAAAAGGTTGGTTTTACACGAAAATTAAAAACGTTCCCAAGGCCAATTAAAATTCCTTCTACTAGGCAACAATAAAAATATTATTTTGTGATGGGGGTATTTTCATGTCTTTATTTTCAAAGAGCCCGATGAGGCCGCATGCAAGTAGTGAATATGATGTGTTAAAAAAAGTTATTCTCTGCAAACCGGAGTACATGACCATCCGTGAAGTCATCAATGAAACGCAGAAAAAGTTTAAGGATGAGGGCATTCATATTGAAATTGCGATGGCACAGCACAAGAAGTTCGTAGAAACATTGGAGGACCATGGAGTGGAGGTTATTCTCCTGCCTGCCATCAAAATGTTCCCAGAGCAAGTTTTCACACGTGATATAGGCTTCACCCTTGGGAATATTCTATTTGTGGCGGAAATGGCGAATAAAATTAGACAGGGCGAAGAAGAGGTCCTAAAAAGTATGTTGGAGGAAAAGGACATTTCTTATTTGAATTTAAAAGGTGACATGATTGAAGGCGGAGACGTCATCATTAATGGAGAAACGGTGTATGTCGGCCTGAGCAACCGGACCAACGAGGATGCAATCGAACACTTGCAAAGCATCCTGCCACATTATGAAGTCGTGAAAGTGCCATTCAAAGAAAAATACTTACATCTCGATTGCGTGTTCAACATCATTTCACCGACAGAAGCACTTTACTACCCAGAAGCATTCACACCAAAAGAACTAGACATCCTCGCGTCGCGGTTTGAACTTATCGAAGTAACAGATGAGGAACAGTTCACCCTTGGCACAAACGTACTCAACATAGGCAACAAAAGGGTATTCAGCCTCCCCGTAAATCCAAAGGTAAACGCAGAACTCACCAAGAGGGGATTTGAAGTAATAGAAGTCGACATCATCGAAATCATTAAATCCGGCGGATCCTTCCGTTGTTGTACGTTACCGATACTTCGTGGGTAGAGGGGACAGGCACGATGACCCACTTTTAACAGTGGGTCGCTGTGATACCCGCATCTAAAATTGGAAAATGTATTTTTCGTATAAAGCGTGATAGTTATCCTTTTATCCACTATAATGAATAGAGGAGGTGATAACATGGAAAAGCAAATTCTAGAACTGCTGATTGGATTGGACTCGGAAGTTAAAGGCTTAAAGTCAGAAATCGGCAGTATGAAGTCAGAAATGACAAGTATGAAGTCGGAAATTGGCAGTGTGAAGTCGGAAATGACAGGTGTGAAGTCAGAAATTGGCAGTCTGAAGTCGGAAATGACAGGTGTGAAGTCAGAAATTGGCAGTGTGAAATCCGGACTCGGTAGTTTGAAGTCAGAAATGGCAGGCATGAAATCAGAAATGGCAGGCATGAAATCAGAAATGCATGAGCGTTTTAATGGTGTTAACGAGCGATTTAATACTGTTGACAAGCGTTTTGATACTGTCGAAGGAAAGCTTGACGGAATGGGAAATCAATTCGAACTAACAAATGAGTCCAGGATAAATGAGGTCGACTTCCTAGACAACAAGGTGAACAGGCTTGAAAAAGAAATCTTCATTATGAAAAGTAAAAGTAACAGATAAGGTGGCCCCTGCATAACCCTCTATAAAACCTCTAAGTGTTTACTTCCACCTTGCATACCTCAGGAACTATATTCAAACATGAAAAGACGCTTCCCTCTACAGAAGGTAAGCGTCTTTTCCAATGCCGTTATTATTGATTTTTGAACACCGTCAATTTGCTCTCCGCAGACTTTCGTTCGCGTTTGGGTGGTACCTGTTCAAAGTATCCCATATGCAAGAATCCTGCAATTTTTTCTCCAGGCTGCACACCTAAAATTTTATGAACCTTAGGATCGTATATATGTGGATTGGTTTTCCATACAACGCCAAGCATCTTCTCCCAAGCAAGCAGCTGGAAATTCTGAATAAGTGAGCTCACTGCCCCGAAGTTTTCCTCCCACTGCTTTTGCCTCGGGTCTTCCTCCATCACCACGATTAGGAAGGCAGCCGGCTGACTGAAATAATTACGTCTATTTTCCTGCATTTCTGGAGGAAAGGTTCTAACCAGTTTCTCCACAAATCCCTCTTTCTCACTTGAAGAAACAAAAATAAACCTCCAAGGCTCTCGCAGTCCATGATTCGGTGCCCAGACAGCATCGTCCAGTAGTTCAAGAACTGTTTCTTGTGTCACCACTTTGTCGGTGTATCCAGCTTTTATAGAACGTCGCTCTCGTATGGTTTGAGCTAAGGTTGATTTATTCTTTTCCATTAGATGGTCTCCTTTTTTAATATGCGTATGATTATCATTCTCAATTACATTGTAGTATAAAATTTTATTTAATTCCATATCTATGGCTGTGAAGAGAAAATGTGTCATGGAGATAAAGTTAACGGAGAATTAATTAACCAAGGATATCCCCTTGATATGAAAGTCTTGTTTTGAAATAATTGTCATATTAGGAAGGGGATGTGAAGTAGTTGAAGAAAGGTTTTATGTTTGTTTGGATAGTTGGTTTGTTGTTAATGTTTGTTGGTTGTGCAAAGTCCGTTGAGCCAAATGAAGAGTTGGTGATGGGAGATATTCAAGAGAATGTAAAGGATAGTGCTGATGAAACATCAGGTACTGTTAAAGAAGAAGCACCAGAGTCAGTTGTGGAATCAGATAAAGATAAGGAAGATGCAACAAGCCCAACAGAATTTGACGTTGAGAACTACTTAAATGAGCATTATTCACTGGATAACTCACATTTTGAAGCCATTAGCTGGGAAAATGAAGATACAGGAACAACAGATTATACCGTTAATATCGTTCCTGATTTGAAAGAACATAGTAACGAAATGAAAGAAAAATTTCAGAATGCTCATATGAACATCTATGAGGAAATAGAAACAATGACAGAAGCAGCTAAACAAATGATGGATGAATTGCCTAAAATAAATTCTAAGCTTCGCATCGATTCCGTTAATTGGGTTTCACATGATGGTGAATTCTCCGTTATGTTATTGCAAGATTATGAGAATAGCAGCATAAAAGTAGAAGGAAAGAAGAGTAGCAAAACACTATCTCAATTTTCCAGTCAACAAATCGAATGCGCTCGCGTTTGGCTTCTCCTTGGGCCAAATCAAGAAATTGATGAGTTAAATGTTCGAATTATTCCAGCAGGTGAGCCCGTCAATCCTCATGATGAAACAAGTGCGACATATCCAGAAGAGGTCATCCAATTAACAGGTTCTCGCCTGGTAGATGGCTCCGTAACCTATAGTGGCAATGGAGATGGCACCATAAACGTATACAATGTACCTTTGCGTTTTGAAAAGAATGTACCGGAAGACCTTGATAGAAATTATATGCGAATACTCACAGAGGGCATGATTGAAAATACTGAGCTAGTGTACGTTGATCCAGGTCAAGAAGAAGATATTATCGAATTAATTAAGTTGCAAAAAATTCATTGAATGAAGGGAGGTAAGGTTATACACATGTCAAAAAACATATACATAGTCAGACATTGTGAAGCCGAGGGGCAACCAGCGGAAGCACAGCTTACAGGAAAGGGATTCAAGCAAGCTGGGGAGTTAGCAAAATTCTTCTCCAACACACCAATTGACCGCATCACCTCAAGCCCCTTTTTGCGCGCCATCCAATCTATTGAACCATTAAGCAAGGAAACTAATATTAGCATAGAAGTTGATGAGCGCTTAGCCGAACGCACACTCAGTTGCGTAGATTTACCGGATTGGATGGATAAATTGAAAGCAACCTATGATGACCTGGAGTTGAAGTATGAAGGCGGCGAGTCAAGTAGAGAAGCGAGGGATAGAATCGTCAGCGTTGTAGAAGAAGCGTTTAAATCTGACCCGGAAAACACCATTATCGTTACACACGGAAATATCATGTCACTGCTAATTAGACATTACCAACCTAGCTTTGGATTTGAAGACTGGAAAAAACTTAGGAATCCGGATGTATTTCTTTTGAAAAGAGATGGGGAGAAAGGTGCAGTGACAGCTGAAAGGATAATGTGACATGGAGGATTAGAGGAGGATGCCGATGCTAAAAAGAAGACACGGAGACCGCTCTGAATGGAAGCGGGTCTTGAAACGGCAGTACACACAGAAGTTTTTGGATACAGATGGCTTCAAAGGTTATGTTACCTTACTTAAAATACATAAAGTGACGGAGCCGTTATTCGTATACTATGAAGAAAAGAATGTATGCATTGTGGACGATGGGTACATGTGGCTTCAGCATTTTCCAAATAATGAACATTACTCTTTAACTACCATGTTTGACGCTAATGGCGAGGTTGTTCAATGGTATATCGATATCACGTATGAGAACGGAGTAGAGAATAATCTTCCGTACACGGATGATCTTTTCTTGGACATCATTGTGCTTTCTACAGGGGAAGTCCTCCAGAAAGATGCAGATGAACTGGAGGAAGCGCTAACCAGAGGGACGATTAATCAGTCCCAATATCAACTCGCCTGGGCAGAAGCAAACAAAATTAATCAACAGATTGAGAACAATGACTTTCAGTTGATGAAACTAGCGAAAACACATTTGGAGATTTTGTTGAAGGATTTTGGTGATACCAATGCGAATGATTAATGAGGTTATTAAAGACAAGCGTTCTATTCAACCACTAACTAAAGAGGTGTAAACCATGCTAACAAAAGAACAGCTACAACAAATTACAGAACTTAAATCCGTTTGCGAAAAAGAAGGCGGATTTGAGCTGAAACTGAATGAAGATATGCTCGAAACAAGAGATGGTAAAAGCAAGGAGGACTTCTTCCATTATGAAGAGGGACGACTCGTTGGTTTCCTAGGTTGTTACGGATTTGGTAATAAAATCGAAATGACGGGAATGGTTCACCCGGACTACCGGAGAAAAGGAATTTTTACAACATTGTTTGGTGAAGCTGTTGCAGAAGTGAAAAAACGCGAGATTTCGACCATTTTGTTGAACGCACCTAGCCCCTCTCAAAGCGCCAAGGAGTTTCTAAAAAGCATTCCTTGTACATTCGAGGTAGCAGAGTACCAAATGAAATGGGAGGCAGGCGAGTTACATGATGAACTTTCTGTAATTATTAGACCATCAATGTCCCGAGAGGATTTTGAAGTTGAAATTCAACTGGAAGTGGCTTGCTTTGGTTTTACAGAACAAGAAGCTCGCAGCTTTAATCACCGGATGAAGGAACTTAATAACGAAGACATGTTCATCATTGAAGCAGAAGGCCAAACTGCAGGGAAAATTCGTGTATCTGAAACAAACGGGGAAGCTTGGATATATGGGTTTGCCGTTTCTCCTGAGCTGCAAGGGAAAGGGATAGGACGAAAAGCTCTATCCAAAGTGGTGAAAATGGAGACGGGAAAAGGGCTGCCGGTGTTCTTGGAAGTAGAAGCGAGAAATGCTCATGCGCTGAAACTCTATGAATCTTGTGGGTTTAGGAGTTATCATTCGCAGGATTACTATAAGTACTTGGGATAGCGTGGATGAAGACCTCTGCTATAGAAAAATTCACAAGCGGAGGTCATCATTCACTGGCTTGCCTTAGGAGGATACCTATGATAAAACGCCTCTCCATTATCAGCCTTATTGCCATCATCCTAGTAATAGTCGCCTACAATACTAGATTTTACTATGCGACACTGCCGATAGAATCTGTAAGTAAAAAGGAAGTCTTGCATTCTATCAATGACTCATCAGAACCGATTGTGCTAATTGCGAATGAAGATGGGTATGATTGGTTTATTACACGGTCAAATCAAGGAGAGTACAGGGAGTCCTTTAAAGAAATGTTGGGTGAACTTGGATGGGAGTTTGAATATCAAGAAGGTAGTGGTTACTTCTTTGAAAAAGAGGGTGAGACGCTAATTGTTACCACGCAAATGTGGACAGGGGAGTATGTGATTGTGCAGGTGCCTGAGAGTTGGGAGGAATAAGAATCACAACCATTTTTTAGAGTGGAAAATAGAAGGAAATTCTGGTAATGGCCTATTCATTATTTAATCATGTGCATAAACAGTTGGGAGGAGAGAGAATTATGACCATCACAAAACCAATCTTAAAAGACTTCCCATACGAATTTACCACAGACCGACTAATAATTAGAATGCCGCTGTCAGGGGACGGTCCAGCGGTACATGACGCGATCATTCATTCTCTTCCTGAGCTCAAGCCGTGGATGATCTTCGCACAACATGACCAGACAGTGGAAGATGTGGAAGCGAATATTAGGGAGAGCCATGCTGAATTTCTGCAGCGAAAAGACTTGAGGCTCTTAGTTTTCTTAAAAGAAACCGGTGAATTCGTAGCGTCGTCGGGCTTGCATCGGATCGACTGGTCTATCCCGAAGTTTGAGATCGGTTATTGGATCGATTCTAGGCACAGTGGCAAGGGCTACATAACAGAAGCGGTGGAAGGAATCAGTCAGTTTGCCTTTGAACAATTGGGGGCAAATCGCTTGGAGATTCGCTGCGATTCTAAAAATGTGAAGAGTCGGGCTGTTGCAGAGAGAGCCGGATACACGTTAGAGGGAATTCTTAAAAGCAGTGAGCGAGATGTAACAGGGGAATTGCGCGATACGTGTGTTTATGCGAAAGTGAAATAATTAGTTTTGAGGACAAGTGAGTGAGGTGCTTGTCTTTTTTTGTGTGGAGAAATGGGTCACGGTGCCTGTCCCCTCAGTTATTCGTCGACTCTTTTTTATTCATTTCAATATATTTTTATTGAAAAACAATAAATAAAGTGGTAAATTTTTATTATCACGATGAAGCGAGGTGCTTTTGATGAAGCATGGTTCTACACTTTTTTTGAAGATAGCGGTATTTCTTATTGGGACACCGGTATTTATTTTATCTATAGTCGGCTTGTTTTCGCTGATAAGAAATCCGGCAAGCCCTGAGTACGCGTATATCTTGTATCCCATTGTAATCGGGATGTTCTTAACCACCATTCCGTTTTATTTTGCGTTGTATCAGGCGTTTAAACTATTAGGGTATATTGATAAGAATGAGGCTTTCTCGCAATTTTCGGTGGAAGCGTTGAAGAAAATAAAAATTTGTGCGCTTACTATCAGTGGTGTGTATGTGGTTCTCATGCCGTTTATCTTTCTTTTAGCAGATAAAGATGATGCACCAGGAGCGATCATTATGGGCGCGGTTCCTATTTTTGCCTCTATCGTTATCGCGGTATTCAGTGCGGTCCTCCAAAGGCTTTTGCAAGTAGCCATCGACATAAAATCCGAAAATGACTTAACAGTGTGAGGTGAAAACAATGGCTATAATCATAAATGTTGATGTCATGTTGGCAAAAAGAAAAATGAGCGTCACCGAACTCTCCGAAAGAGTCGGAATCACAATGGCAAACCTCTCCATCCTGAAGAATGGCAAGGCCAAAGCCATCCGTTTCTCCACGCTCGAGGCCGTCTGCAAAGCTCTCGACTGCCAACCGGGAGACATCTTGGAGTATAGGCCTGAGGAGGAGTAGATAAAGTGGGACGCATTATAAGGATTATTACAATGCCGTTGATTGTTGTACACCTTTTAATAGCATACTTTTGGATTTTTGACTGGGAGAAGTTAACGACAGATGTAGGTCTGATTAGCTGGATCGGGTCGATTATATTAGGACTTGTTATATTTATCATAAATCGAAAATCAAAGACCTCTGACCGGAACCTAAGCTATAAAATAGTCTCTGTAACAACTTTTATGACTTTATTATTGGGGATTTTCGCTTTGATGATTGAGTTTATTACTAGTTCGATGCCTTAGAGTTGGTCGTGATTCACTATCGGAGGTTTCTATCGCTTGAGCGAAGCAGTAGAAACCTCTTTTTTTATGAAAATGTAGAAAGTCTTCGTTGAAAGGTATAAGTTCGTTTGGGAAATGTAGAAGTAGACTCGGGAAATGTAGAAGCTCGCCAGAAAAATGTAGAAGGTGAAGGTTAAATGGTAGAAAGGTGCGAAAGCATAGAGTTATTTACCAACAACTATCCCCCACCCCAACTGGCAAGCCAAACCTCCATGTGGTACAATCGGAACAGCGATTTTAAACGTGAAGGAAGAGAAAATACATGACAGTACCTGTTCAAAAAAATGAATACTACGATGTCACCGTTCAGGATTTGACCCATGACGGCGCCGGCGTAGCAAAAATAGATGGCTTTCCAATTTTCGTTCAAAACGCCTTGCCGGACGAGGAAATTAAAGTCAAAATTATAAAAGTAAAAAAAGGCTATGCATTCGGCCGGCTTGAGGAGATCTACAAGACAAGTCCGTACCGTGTCGATGCTCCGTGTCCGATTTATAAGCAATGCGGAGGCTGCCAGCTTCAGCACCTAAGCTATGAAGGCCAGCTTGTGGCGAAGCAAAAGCAGGTTAAGGATGTTCTTGAACGCATTGGACACCTAAAAGACGTGCCGGTTCATCCGGTACTTGGAATGGACCACAACCCATGGCGCTACCGCAATAAAGCCCAAGTTCCAATCGGTGAGCGGGAAGGCGGATTGATTGCAGGGTTTTATCAGCAGCGCAGTCACGAAATCATAGACATGAAGGAATGCTTAATTCAGCAAGAAATCAACGACCGTGTGGTTCAAACGGTCCGCGAAATCTGCGACAAGCATGACGTGCGTGCTTATAATGAAAAAACACATAAGGGTGTGCTCCGTCATGTGATGGCCCGCTATGGCCTGGTTACTGGTGAAGTAATGGTAGTGCTCATCACTCGTACTCCAGATATACCAAACCGCAAGGCAATCGTGGAAGAAATAACAGCGGCCCTGCCGGAAGTGAAATCCGTTGTGCAAAACGTAAACACCAAGAAAACGAACGTAATTTTCGGAGAGGAAACGCGTGTACTTTGGGGCAACGAGTACATTTATGATTTCATCGGCGACATCAAGTTTGCGATTTCCGCGAGGTCCTTCTACCAGGTCAACCCAGAGCAAACGAAGGTCCTGTATGATAAAGCGCTCGAGTATGCCGATCTTACCGGCGAAGAGTCAGTCATTGATGCTTACTGCGGAATCGGGACCATCTCCTTATTCCTGGCACAAAAGGCGAATAAAGTGTTCGGAGTCGAAATCGTGCCAGAAGCGATTGAAGATGCAAAACGCAACGCAGAACTAAACGAAATTACAAATGCAGAATTCGCAGTGGGCGAAGCGGAAGTCGTAATCCCGAAATGGTATAAGGAAGGCAACACAGCTGACGTGTTAATGGTAGATCCACCGCGTAAAGGCTGTGATGAAGCTCTCCTTAAAACAATACTGGAAATGAAGCCGAAGAAGGTTGTCTATGTATCCTGTAATCCAGCGACACTTGCGAGGGACCTGCGAGTGTTGGAGGATGGGGGATATAGGACGGTTGAGGTGCAGCCGGTGGACATGTTTCCTCATACGACGCACGTGGAGTGCGTAACACAACTAGTATTAAGATAAGTGAGCTGAAAAAAACCTTCCATTCAACCAGGGAAGGTTTTTTTTGCTATGTTCTTTTTTTACTTAATTAACATATATGATTTCAGCCATCCCGTTTACTGTTTGTTTTCTTTAGATGCAGTATTCTTTTGACATTATATGTACAAAATAGTGTAGATAAAATAAAAATGGTGGCTGATATGAAAATATTATGGCTTTTTCTAATTTTAGCAATATTATCCTTTATTTCCCTGTACATACTGATGAAGAAAATGAACGTCACTAACGTCTTGGGCTGTTATTTTTTCTCCAATATTCTTATTACAAATACAGGTCTAATCATTAATTTAAACTTAGAACTTACAAAGCAAGAGCCAAGTCAGTTAATTTTTTGGACACAAAAAATTCCTGAGTTGTCACTCAAACCAGCGTTACTTTTATGGATTATTTATATTTTGTTCTCTAATAGAACTAATTTTAGCAAGTTTATTCACATATTCCTCTTCTTAACAGCACTTATTTCAATTGAATTATTTTTCGTTCATATTGGATATTTAGAATGGGTAAATTGGAATGTATTTTATTCATATTTAAGGTACACTCTGATTATTTTATTATTGGCTATTTACTCTTTTTATTTAGAAAAACTTATTTGTAGAGGCAAAGAGGTGAATACGTCATGATGTTACCTCTTCCTGAGAAATTTGATTCAAATGAAATATTTATTATCTTTTCCACAGTACTTTCTTGGGCCCTAATGTTTATATTACCTAAACGCTTGCCTGCTGCTACCATCACTATTATTTGGACATTTAATGTTTTTCTTGCTGTCTTAGCTGATATTACCCTTAGTGTAAAACCATATGAATTATACTTTACGATTGATCATAAAAAGCATGAATTATTTGATGTTTTATTGCACTTTGTCACTTACCCTACGCTTTCTTACTTTGTGGTAAACTTCTATCAACGTAACAAGCCCAAAGGCCTGAAGTATCTATTTTATATTATTTTTTGGGCAGGGGTAGCGATTTCTTTGGAATGGATTTCAGTAAAATTTCATGTTTTTACATATACAGGTTGGAAATTGTATTTATCCTTCATCACTTATTTGTTTGTTTTTGCTGCTACCCTTTGGCTTGCGAACTTCGTTGAAAAGAAAGGATAGTTACGTACGAGAAATGTAGTGTATTTTTATGATGAGGTCATTTCTCGTTAAAAATGATTACTTTTCTTTTTAAATACTATTTCTACTGTTAGAGGAAACCCATATATATAGGGTAAAAGCTAACAGGAGTAGGATAACATGGACAAACAAAATAGTAATTTTAGATGGGTTATATTTACTTCTGTATTGTTTACATACTTGATAATGTCGAGCCAACGAACGGCTCCCGGATTAATTACAGACCAATTAATGTTGGATTTTAGTGTAACAGCAGCAACGGTTGGTTTAGTGACAAGTATTCAGTTTTTTGTATACACCGGTTTGCAAATTCCGATGGGCATTTTAGCTGATCGTTATGGACCTAATTTTCTTCTAATTTTAGGGGCAACTCTTACAGGCATAGGTACCATCATTTATAGTTTCGGCACACATGAATTGGTCCTTTTTTTTGCCAGAATCCTAACGGGAATAGGGGATGCGACCATATGGGTAAATATGGTGTTGATTTTAAGCCTATGGTTTAATAAAAAGGAATTTACTCGATTAATTGGGTTTGCAGGAATGACAGGAAGCCTGGGTTTCCTTTTGGCAACTGTTCCTTTCTCTGTATTGATTGCCTTACTTGGTTGGAGGGGAGCATTTCTTTTAGCTGGGATACTCTTATGCTTATTAAGTATTTTCCTTTATTTTGTGCTGGTTAAAAAATCACAGCAATCGTTAATTTTAGCCCCAAAAATACAACGTGAAAAAACATCGGTTATACTGCGAAGAGTACTTTCGGATCGGCAGGCATGGGCATTGTTTTTTTGTCATTTTGGGATTGTCGGAGGGTATATAGGGTTTATCGGTTCGTGGGCAGTGCCATATGTAATGGATGTGTATGGAATGACACGCATAGTTGCAAGTCAGCTTATTATGATTAGTCTTATTGGGGCACTCATTGGGGCACCTCTAATTGGTTGGATTTCAAGTTGTTTAGAAACTATTAAACGGCCATATATTGTTTTTCATATTACGGTTTTATTGTGTTGGTCCATTTTTCTTTTATTTAAGGAGCATCCACCTTTTTACTTACTGATTTTCCTTTTCTTTATCATTGGCTTTGGCTTTGGATCAAATTCCTTAACTTTTGCAGTCGTTCGTCAGTCCTTTCCTATTAAAGAAACAGGCATTGTTACTGGGTTTGCGAATACTGGTGGATTTTTAAGTGCAGTATTACTACCTAGTATTTTTGGATATCTGTTGGATTATTTTCAGTCAACTTCAGGTAGTATTAGTGGTGGGTACTACTACGGTTTTCTCACTCCAGTCGTCTTCTCTATATTTGGCTTAATTGGAGTGATTTTTATGGAGGAAAAGCGTCAAAATGCAGGACGAAGATCAAATGCAAATGGGGTTCCTTTATAATGGAGAATATTAAGCTTAAAATAGGCGTTGCCTTTTTACGTTGCTTCTAGTGAAAAAGTGGACGTTTTATCTTAGAAACTTCCAACCAGAGAAAAAAGGTATCTTCTGGCATTTTGTTTAAATAAATTCCATTCAGGAACGAATTTCGTTAAAATAAAGAATGTCGATTTTCACAAGTCTAAAGTACTTGTATTTGAAAAAAAGTGAAGAAACATGATATAAGATATAAGTGTGAATTTTTGTTCGGAAATTTTGGTACTTTGTATTTTGAGAGGATTTGAGTTTGACATGATAGATAATTTTTGGCGTGAGTTACCGAAGCCGTTTTTTGTGTTGGCGCCGATGGAAGATGTGACAGATGTCGTTTTCCGCACGGTGGTAAGGAAAGCGGGGCGCCCAGATGTGTTCTTTACGGAGTTCACCAATTCGGATAGCTATTGTCATCCTGAGGGAAAAGACAGCGTGCGCGGGCGTTTACTTTTTACAGAAGAGGAACAGCCGATGGTGGCGCATATTTGGGGCGATAGTCCAGAGTATTTCCGTCAAATGAGTATTGGCATGGCGGAGCTGGGATTTAAGGGGATCGACATTAACATGGGTTGTCCTGTGCCGAATGTGGCGACAAGAGGAAAAGGAAGCGGCCTTATCCAACGTCCAGATGTTGCGGCGGAACTGATTCAAGCGGCTAAAGCTGGTGGACTGCCTGTCAGCGTGAAAACGCGACTTGGCTTTACGGTAGTAGACGAGTGGAAAGAGTGGTTGAAGCATATTCTAGAGCAGGATATTGCGAACCTTTCTATTCATTTACGGACCCGAAAAGAAATGAGCGAAGTAGATGCGCATTGGGAGCTAATTCCGGAAATCAAGGAGTTACGTGACCGTATTGCGCCGGAGACGTTGCTAACGATTAATGGAGACATTCCAAACCGTCAAGTTGGCCAGGAGCTCGCGGAGAAATATGGCATTGACGGTGTGATGATCGGACGAGGAATTTTCAAAAATCCTTTCGCTTTTGAAAAAGAGCCGAAAGAGCATAGCAGCAAGGAGTACCTGGATCTCTTAAGACTGCAACTGGACCTACAAGATCATTATGCGGAAATAGTGCCACGCAACATGTCTAAGCTTCATCGCTTTTTCAAAATCTATGTCAAAGGATTCCGTGGAGCTGGAGAACTAAGAAACCAACTCATGAACACCAAATCTACCGATGAAGTGCGAGCATTGCTTGATGCTTTTGAGAAAGAGAACGGGCTGTAGGGACAGGCACCGTGACCCACTACAATTAAAAATACACAAAGTGAAAAGCCGAGAATACTTGCTATTCTCGGCTTTCTTGCGTCTGTGTATAAGGAAATGGTTCGGCGTGCCTGTCCCCTCGACTCAAAACATATTCACCCCCCTATCCGTAATATAAATATAGAAGTAACGGAGGGAGGAACCAATCATCTTGGATGTATCCTTACTGTTTTTCATCATCCCATTACTGTATTTACTGAGCTATGTGATTTTGTTTTGGGTTTTCGTGGACGCAAAAGAAAAGCATGGCACCAACATTGGTTGTTTATGGGCACTAATTGTATTTGCCACGGGTCCACTAGGGGTAATCGCTTACTTGATTGTTCGAAATGCTGATTGAGTATAAACTAACTTGAATTTAAAAATGGGCCGAGGTGCCTGTCCCTGTGGCCCAAGGAGTGGAGCTAATCTATGGGGAAGCTAAATCCTGAAAAGCTACAAGTGGAGTTTAGACCGGGTGTAACAATGACTCAGCCAATACTGGGACGAAAATATACATTAACGCATTCCGACATAACTGCTGAACTTTTTCTGACTGTAGGCTTACAATTTGCTTATGACAAAATCACCAATATGAGAGATGAGGTTTTAGCAGAATGGAAAATATCTAACGGTTGTTTATTTCTAAATGTTTACGTTTATGTGGGAGATTATGGTCCAGCCGTGAACGATCTCCGTAATACCATCTTCAGACGCGAATTACCATTGGCACTTGAAGCTATCGTCTATGGGGATCAAAAGTACTTAAAAGTAAATCCACCATTAATGAATGCTCCCATCTGGATCCAGTTTGATTCCGCCGATCCTACCTACAACCGATTTGAGTACTGGGGTACTGCTAGAGATTATAGGTTATAAGGGCCCGTTGTCCCACTATTGCATACAAAAAAGAGCCGAGAATATTAGCTATTCTCGGCTCTATGTGTGTCCTCCACAACAAAATGGGTCACCGTGCATGTCCCCTTGACGCCTCTTTCCGATCCAAATTATAACTCAAAAAAGTAAGCAAACTAGCACACACAGCTACAATTCCACCAACCCATGTTACATGAATAAGACCGACTTGATGGTAGACAAGTCCACCAAGGGCTGACCCCATAGCGATGCCGACGTTACTTGCAACAGGCATGAGGGAAGCCGCGAGCCCTGTTGCACTAGGCTGATAGATCTTGGCTAGGTCTATCAGGTAAAGCTGGGTGGATGTAGTTAAAAGAATGGCCATCAATGACATCAATCCAATGTTTACAAGTCCTAACCCAAAATGATTAATGGTCCAAAATAAGCTGATCAATACAGCTGCCTGCACAAGAAACACAAATCGGAGGCGACCGATTGCATTATGACTGGCTATTTTACCCGCCAAGATGTTGCTGAAAATCGAGATGAATCCGTATCCGAAAAGAATCAAACTGATGGAATAGCTTGGTGCTCCCATTCCTTTTAGAATCGGAACAAGATAAGTAAAGACGACATAAGTTGCCCCAAATCCTAGAGCAGGAATGAAAAAGGCAATCAAGATTCGCGGATTGGTCAGCAGTGAGAACTGATCACGGATCGAGCTACGAACCTGGCTGAGCTTGCTTGGCAACACGAAGTAAGATGCAAGGAACGCCAATACTCCCAATATCGTCGTCAGCATGAAAGTGGAATTCCAGCCGAACCAAGATGCTACGACCGTTCCAATCGGTACTCCGATGACGTTCGCAAGGGTGAAACCACCGAACACAAAAGAAATGGCAAGCCCGCGCTTTGCAGCCGGCATGGTTTCACTTGCGACGATCATCGCCAGAGAGATGAGAACCCCCGTCACAATTGCCGTCAAAATCCGAAAAGAAAGAAGCATCGTGTAGGACGTGGACACCGCGCACAAAGCATTAAAAATGATGAAAGCTCCTATTAAAAACAACATCCATTTACGCTTTGGAAAATGACTTGTTGCAGACATCACAATCGGTGTGGCAATGGCAAACGTAATGGCAAATGCAGAAACAAGTGTACCTGCTTTTGCATTAGACATATCAAGGCTTGAAGAAATCTCCGTCAAGATTCCAACTATAACAAACTCGCTTGTACCTAGAACAAACGTTAATAAGGAAAGGGTTAAGATGAGCAACCAATGTTGCCTCGTTAATTTATCAGATTGCATAAATACCTCTTTTCTAAGCTGAATGGAAATGTGTTATGTGGTAAGTAAACAACCTAAATATCATAACATAATGATTGTTGTATAAGAAATATTCTCGTATTCAAAAAAACACGCCAAACCCTGGAAGTTTGACGAGTTTCTTCAGATTATTCTTCTTCCATTCTGAGCGAGGGCAAAATGAATGCCGTGCTGCAGCGACTGGAAGAAATCGAAATGAGTGAGATCAATGTCTGCTTTTGTAATTTCCAAGCTTAGCTGGGCGGAAATACCGACTAGAATGGTCTTTATTCCCAGTAGTTCTGCGGAACAACCTAGCTTTTCAATCATGCTTGCTGTATATGGTGTCAGATTGTCATCCATCCCGGTTAAATCAAGTACGAGATAGCTTGCTTTGTGCTTTGGAAGATTATACAGGGTTTTTACAATCAGCTCGTCTGCCCGTTCCTCATCATATTTTCCTAGAAGGGAAACCACCACAATTCCTTCTAATACAGGTATTACGGGAGAAGATATTGTCTTGATCAGCTCTTTTAGTTCTTTTGTTTTTTCTTCCACTACTTTTTCCAGCTTTTCTATCTGCTCCGCCTCTTTTTGACGGGCAAGCTGGTGGATGTTTTGGGCAACATTCACTTCTTTTGGGAAATATTCGATAGTGGTATATTCATGGCCCTCTATCTGATGCTGCAGGATTTTATACCAGATGTCCGTTTTGAATAGGCCAGTAAAAATCCCTGCATAATGTGCCGCAAGGAAATTGCCGCCGGTTTTCTTTCCTTGTGCCTGATTGATTTTATATTCCCAGTCATCCTTGAGCTGGACGGTCAATGTGTAATTATCCACATCCAGGTTTTTTACATAAGCTCTTCCCCATCCGGCAGATGCATAGGTATTGGTAATCAAGCCAGCTATTTTTTCAATACTGATATCTGTCATATCTTCAAAATATTTTCCAACTACCGCACCTTGCCGATAGCCTGTGGATTCCATTACAAGGCAGGTCGCTTCCTGGCCGGAAACCTCTTCAATTGTATCAAAGAAGGTTTTCATCGCCGATGAGATCCAAAATAGGACAGCATCCTCCCCTTCAAAGAGAAATTTCCCTTTTTCTAAATCCCATTCAAACTGAAGACCTTCTATATCGATTTTTGGAAGTGTACTCATTTTCTTACCAAATCCTTTATTTTTTTATTATTATAAACTAATTAATATCCTATTAAAAGGAGATGGATATAAATGAAAGACTAATATAAAAACTAGCTATGAAAAAGCTCTACCTGATATTCTAGCCTTCCCTGCGTATTTGGAATATAAAAAGGGTCGAGGAACCTGTCCCTCGACCCAAAAAAAGACTTGAATCCACCACAAATCCATGGTAAATTCAAATAGACTGTATTGTATATGTGTGACGTTACTTATAATTATCCTATTATAATCATACAATACAACCCATCTTCGAGTCAACCCCCTAAGTATCCATTTTTGAAAAAAAGGAGTGTTTGCATGAGTACGGAATTTCAGTTGGAGCAAAAACGTGTGGACAATGTGATGGAGACCATTACAGAGGAGATCGGGAAGTTAGAGAAAGAGACTTCCAGACGTAAGGATGAAGTCATTCATATTCGCAAACACTTTTGGGAAGAAGTAAAGGTTAGTACGGATTCATTTGATGATTATCTGGAAACGATCATTGGCTTGAGACAAGAGGCGCAAGCGTTGTCGGTGAGTCAGAGCTCCCATAGACATGCCGCCAAGCGTCTGATCACCCTGCGGAAAATGGAGGAGATTCCTTATTTCGGCCGAATCGATTTTAAAGAGGACGGCACTTCAGAGGGGGAGCAGGTCTATATTGGAATTTCTGCCCTCATGGATCAAAGTGGGGAGGACTTCCTAATTTATGATTGGCGAGCGCCGATCTCAAGCGTCTACTATGATTACCAGCCGGGGCGGGCTATGTACACAACTCCGGAAGGTGAAATCAAGGGCACCTTGGAAAAGAAGTGGCAGTACCTAATCCGAAATGGTGAGCTTGAATCCATGTTTGATACAAGTCTCACGATTGGGGATGAAATTTTACAAAAGGTGCTCGGGAAAGCGACCGCAGACAACTATATGCATAATATCGTCGCCACCATCCAACAGGAGCAGAACCGGATTATCCGACATGACAGAGGAAGACTCTTAATTGTTCATGGTGCGGCAGGCAGTGGAAAGACGTCGGCTGCTCTTCAACGAATTGCGTATTTACTTTATAAATACAGAAATAGTCTTGATGCCGACCAGATTCTTTTATTTTCACCAAACTCGATGTTCAAAAGCTATGTGTCCAATGTCTTGCCGGAGCTTGGCGAGGAAAGTATGGAGCAGGTTACCTTTCAAGAGTATCTTGACCACAGGCTTTCCAAAGCGTTTCAGGTGGAGAATCCGTATGAGCAATTGGAGTATGTGTTGACGGAGAGTGGTTCGCCTGGTTATAGTGCAAGGCTTGCAGGCATAAAATTTAAGGCTTCGTTGCGGTTTTATGATGCAATTCAATCTTATATAGAGTCGTTAGCGTCAGAAGGAATGACGTTTAAAGACATCACCTTTAGAGGGGAAACAATTTTAACGGCACAGCAAATTGCGGACCGTTTTTATCAGCAAGAAACCTCGCTTCGCCTGTCCAATCGCCTGGAAAAGTTGAAGGATTGGCTGATTACAGAGTTAAAAACGATCCAGAAATCGGAAAGCGATAAGCCGTGGGTTCAGGAGGAAATGGAACTTCTCAGTAACGAAGAATACAATGAAGCCCGTGCCTTTTTGGCGAAAAAGAAAGGCTTTGAAAGGGAAGAGGTTGCGGATTATGAAGTCGACCCAAGGGCACTTGCGAGGTTGCTTGTGCATAAAAAGATGAAACCATTGCGTCAAAGGGTCCGTGCTTATCAATTTATCAACTTTAAGGCGTTGTATGAGCAGATTTTTGCAGAGCCGGAGCGGGTTGGCCAGTGGCTGGAAGGGGCGCCGCCTGAAGAGTGGCCGGCGATCTGCCAGGGAACAATAGCGGCCCTAAATGAAGGTAAGCTGATGTATGAGGATGCGACACCATTTTTACTATTAAAAGAATTGATTCTTGGTTTTCAGATTAACAGCTCGATCAAGCATATTGTTGTGGACGAAGCCCAGGATTACTCCCCGTTTCAATTTGAGTTCATGAAGAGGCTTTTCCCAGCTGCCAGAATGACCGTCCTGGGGGACTTTAACCAGGCGATCTTTGCCCATGCAAGTGAAGCGGTCAACTTTGACGTGCTGGAGGGTCTTTATGGACCGGAAAAGACAGAGATTATTAATATAACAAGGAGCTACCGTTCCACACGGCCTATTATCGAGTTTACGAGAAGACTTGTTCCAAACGGAGATAAAATTATCCCGTTTGACCGTGACGGCGAGGAGCCAGTAATGACGGAAGTGGCTGATTTTGAGAGCCTGCATGCAGGGATCACTGAGAGAGTGGAGGAGTTAAAGGCCCGGGGCTATCACAGTATAGCTATTATCTGTAAGTCGAGTGAAGAGAGTGGTCGTGCATATGAAGCACTTTCTTCAGGTATCGAGGAATTAAAGCTGTTGAAAATGAACTCCATGGAGTACGAACAAGGCATAGTCGTCGTTCCGTCCTACTTGTCAAAAGGCATCGAGTTTGACGCGGTCATTATTTATAATGCATCCGATGAAGTCTATGGCGACGAGAGTTTAAGGAGAGTCTTCTATACAGCATGTACCAGAGCAATGCATTATTTGGAGATTTGTAGTGTGGGGAAGGGTTGTGGGGACAGGTTCCTTGACCCGGGTGTGCGTTAATGTAATTAAGTGGTTAGCCACAAACAAATGATAAAGGTATTATTTGTAATTAGAAGAAGGAATATGTGTGTTTTATAATTGAACGGGCGGGCTGTGAGCTGAAGGGACAGGCACTTTGACCCGTGGTGGGCCGCCGTGCCTGTCCCCACAACCCACTGAAACTTTTCTTCTGCAAATTCGTAAATAAAAGCAGGAGGCGATAATATGCAAAAAATATGGTGCTCGGTGAAAGCCTCATGAAATTCTATTGGCTGAAACAATCCGCGGTAATTTCTTTACTTTTTTTATTTGCATTCATAGCAAATTTCAATCTAGTGAATCCTTATTCGACTATGGAAAGCACACTATTAAAACAGCTGGTCATCCTGTTGTCTATTTCGCTGATCTTGTTTGCGTGTAATCAATTGCTCTATAACTATGCAAAGAATAAAAAGCAATTCATGCAACATCCTATATGGGATAAAATGTTCATCGTCGTCCTACTTTGGTTAATGATTTCCTTTGCCCTGTTTATCGTGTTAATTCACATCACGCCATTACAAGACTTACTCAGTCAACATGCATGGCTGATGTTTCTAGTTGTCTATTACTTTTTGTTTTTCATAAATCTATTCATTTTGTCTATTGTACATAAGGTGATGGACGCAACAGTAAAAGTAGAGAAGAAACTTGTTGTCACATGGATCAGTTCTTCTCTATTAATAGCGATAATCTTATTAATGGGCTGAAGGGACAGGCACTATGACCCGTGGTGGGTCCTCGTGCCTGTCCCCTCAACTCTCCTCGCTACTGGATCGGCATAAATGACACGGCCCAACTGCCGTCTTCTTCTTTCACCATTTGAAAGCCCCATTCTTGACCATAGAGGTTCGTATAGCTGATGTATCCACTATCCCCTCGGTCATGGAAGATGCCATCCTGGATTCCGAAGAACGTCTCGCGGATTTGTTCAGCCGAAGAATGACCCATTTCGCTCAAGTATTCCTCTTTATCAATTTGCATCATGTCCTGCCTGTCTGTGTAAAGTTCATATTTTAATTCCCTTTCCTCTTCCAGAGCAGCCTGCACATAAAGCTTGGCGATGCTGACAGGGGAGAGGTCCATTAAAAGTTGTGTATCGAACTCCGTTTTTAGTAGCTGGTAGACTTCCATTTCTTCATTGGACAGCTCGAAGTTCTCTGCGTTTGGATTTGCTTCTTCGAGTACGGTACTTAACGAATCTGGATAAATAGTATTTATTGAATAGATAGGTTGCCCTTCCTCAGTCAAGCCATAAATTTCAAACATCATATCAGGATCCACATCCACAAAAGAAAACCAATATCTTTCTCCGTTCTCAGTTGTAATAATTTCTACAGGGTATTTTTGTTCGCTTTCACCCCTGCTCACAATCACTTCTGCTATTTCTGGATTGATTATCTTACCAAACACTAGAGGGAATGGAGATTCTTCCGTGGAAGGAGATAATAATTGTTGACTGAGCTCCTCCTTTTCCAAAAAGGAATGACTACCTCTATCAAACGTTTCCATCCAGCCATCCTGCGTTCTCTGAATGAATAAGGCATGTATTTGCGTATATCTTTCTTCTTTATTAGTTTGCTGGGTGAAAAAAACAACCACGCCATGCTCTACATTCTCTTGATGAATGATTTCCTCGTACATATAAGGAGTAAGAATCTCCTCAAGTCTTTCTGTCTGAATTTCATCTGCAACAACTACACTCTCACTCGGCCTCTCCAAGTTATTAAAAATCGCCGGGATTAAAATAAGCAGAAATATCAGCGCAGCCGAAGCTAATGCAAAATAATACTTACGTGGAGTGGAGGCTTTCCTCACCTCAGGCGAAGCACTCATTCTAGAATTTATCTGTTCTTGAACCTTCTCTCGTTCCTTTTCGCTCATCGCAACTTTTTGATTTAAGGATCGGAAGTCATTAGATTGCTTCATAACGGAACCCCTCCTTTTCCAGTTCTTTTCGCAGGACTTTCAAGGCCCGGAATAAATCAACCTTTACCTTTGCCTCGGAACACCCCAAAATCTCTGCTGTCTCACCTATAGAAAACTCCTTAATTTTACGTAAAATAATAACATCCCTAAAGGAAGGTTTGATTTTACTTATGGCTAAATAGAGCTGCTTTTCGGACTCATTCAAGATGGCGATATCCTCTGCTGACTTTTCATCATGCATCCCAAAGGGGAGAAAGCTCAAATAGTTTGCTATTGTTCTATTTTTTCGTATAAAATCTATGGTTAGGTTACGCGCAATCCGGAATAACCAGCTTTTCTCACGACCACCTTGAAAATTTTCCAAATGATTATAAGCGCGAACAAACGTATCCTGCACAATATCCAACGCCTGCTCCCGCTCCCCAATCATAAAAAAAGCATAATTAAACACATCATTGCTATAGGTCTCATACCAATCATTAATCCGCTGTTTCCTACCGAGATGATTCATACCCCCCACCCCTTTCTTATCTCTTTACTATTACAACGGACGGGGAGAGGAAAAGTTACAAAAAAGAATCGAGGGGACAGACACCGTGACCCAATCTAAAATGGGTCGTCGTGCCTGTCCCCTCGGCTACATCTTAAAATACATCCTTAACATTTTCCCAACCATACACTACTTCTGTAAGTTTCTTTCCCACCATTTGAACTTCAAGTTCATCTATTTTCTTGCCACCTAGAGCTTCGTAAAATAAACGCGAAACATTATCTTTTAAAACAAGAACAAGCATGGTGTTTAATCCCATTCCTATGAGTTCGTCTATGATTGGTTGAATAAGTGCTTTTCCAATACCTTGTCCCTGATACTCCTTTAAAATATAGATGGCATATAATTCCCCATCGAAACCATCATATTTACCACTTCGCTCTTTACCACCAGAAGAAAAACCAACTATTTCGCCTTCATTATTTTCGGCTACATATACACCGCCATTAGGAATGCTGTTTATCCATATTTGTTCCCGACTTTCATAAGTTAAATTGTTCAAGTATTCATCTGGAACAATATTAGCATATGTTGTTTTCCAACTCTCGACATGTACTTTAGCTATCCCTTTTGTATCTGATAAAATTGCTTTTCTGATTTTAATAGCCTTATTATCCATTTGCTTTCCTCCGCATTTCTAATCAAAAAATTCCATATGTATTTTCTCTTTTGCATAGTAATCCAATCTATCCTGTAGTGTACCTGAATGAAATTCAAATTTATGACCATCTGGGTCCGTAAAATAAATGGACTTTTTATCTCGTTCATCTCTTGGACGACCTGATAAGATGTTCACATTTAATTTCCTTAGTTTCTCGTAGATTTCATCAAACTCTTCTTCTTCAATGGAAAATGCAGTATGTGTATAGGATTGGTATATTTCATTACGAGGTATATCTTTCTCTACATTGAGAGCTAGCCACATTCCATTTAAATCAAAATATGCAGTGTTTCTACCCTTTAGCAACAATTTTGCATCAAATACATTTTTATAAAATTCTATAGAAACTTCTAAATCAGAAACGGAAAATAAAAAATGATTAATTCCTTTTATTGGCATGGTGTCACCTCTATAAAATAGTATCCTTAACAAAAGGAATGTGTCGCGCGAACTTCTCCAAATCAATCTGGAAATAGTCCTCGAGATCTTTTCTAAGTGCAGACTCTAACTCCATAAGCTTTGAAACGGCATAAGACTGTTCAAAGACATTATAAATATCGACTTCTGACCAAATGGTTGTGATCCTAGCCTTGTCTGCAAAAGGCAGCATGGAAAGAATTGCACCGTCCTCGTAATCGTGATACTCGATGGAATAGTAATGGAACGATGGAATGTGGGAAGTAGTCGCCTTTTGTTTCCATTTTAAAAGTGCTTTGTAGAATTCTAGAATAGCGATTTCCGCCTCGAAATAGGTTTCATCCTTAATTTTCACTATAAGAGTTGCATCAATAGAAAGGATGGTAGGAACATCTCTAGAGTGTTTATTGAAAATCGCGTTGGGCTCATTTATGAATTGATAGGTAAACTGAAGGTTGTTCATTTTGCCTCCTTTAATTCTCCACTTCACACCTAAAACAAGGTTGATTAAACTAAAAAACCTCTCCTCCTTCTGACGGAGTGTAGGTTTAGAAGCCCATCACCCCTTCTTAAAGATTGTAGTATTCTCTATTCGGATGGAATAAACTTCGCCACAGCTTAGACAAAAGGTATAGATTTTGTGGGAGCCAGTCAGAGCTAGTTTACTCGTTTTAATAGGCATATAATCTGTTCCCTCGGCAAATTCCATGCCTCCACATTTTAAGCATTCTTGTTCACTCATTTTTTGTATCCCCTCTCTCAACCTACTTGCATGATTTTACGTTATATAGGTATACGTGCTTTAAGAGATTTGGTTTCAATATTAAGATGTAATTATGCTCTAGCGTGTTTGGTAACATTAATTGAAGAAGGAAATGAGGAAAAGTAAACTTGAAAATCTTTAAAGATGTATATATAAACCACCCATCGACACCCTACTTTCAAGTAGAGGTTACGCAAAGGATCCGCTTTGCGATGACAACTCTGCAAGAACAGCGTCTGGAATGAGGATCTAGAATGTACCTGTTTCTATACCACCATTAAGAATATATTAACCGACCACCTCTATTCATACATTCTAGCGTTTTCCAGAGGGTCGCAACGAGAATTATATAGCACTTTTTACAATAAAGAGTACCTTATATATGCAAATGGAGATGTGCTGGATATTGTTTCAAGTGAAAAAAATATAGTTAGTCTCAAGAGTACTTTTAATAAAGAATATGACAAATACCATGAAGAGGAGGGCATAGAAAGTGGTGGGGGTTATATAAATATCGCCACCGTCTATTCCAAAAATAAAGATATGAAAGAGTATCTCCTTGCATTTCTTGATTTTTTCTACACAGAGGAGAACAAAGGTTTGAAGGTTACATATAGCACGGACGTGGATGGAGAAGAGTGGGTGGAAGAGAGAGTACTTAGTAACCGTGGAGTTCTAGACTTGCTTTCGAACTACTACCTTACAATTGAAATGCCAGGGAAGGATTTGGGCATCGAAGGGGAGAAGCTAACGATTACCATAACGGAAGAAATTGATTTTTATGGATTTCTTGTAAATATGAGATTGGTGGGTGTCTGCCAATCTGATTTAAATGAGGTACAGGAAACGTTTATTGAAATTTTGAAGCATTGCTACTCCGTAAGCAACTATGATTACGCACTGATTGGTCATGAGCTAGATATAGAAATTGCGCCGAAGAGATTTAAGACGATCGTTGAAGAGGCAGACTACTTCCCTGTAGCAATAGTGGGGGAAAAATCGAAGCTTCACATCTATAAAGGTTCTTGTAAAATGGATGGAATCACTAAACAGGATCGAAGCTATGAAGTGGTGGATGTGAAGTAATTGTATTCTGCTTTTAAAATGAGAGGAGAGATTAAATGATCAACCCCACAACAGAAACCTATAACAAGCTAGCTCAAACTTATCAAAATGATACAGATGAAGGAAGCCCTTATAACGCTTACTACGAAAGGCCGGCAATGATGGCAGCCTTGCCGCAAAACCTAACAGGTAAAAAAGTGTTGGACGCCGGTTGTTCGGCTGGCTGGTATGCTTCTCAATTGGTGCATCGTGGTGCAGAGGTAACGGGGATAGACCTCAGTCCGGATATGATAAAAGCCGCAAAGGAACGGGTAGGGGATGAAGCGATGTTTCTTTGTCACGATCTCCAAGAGCCTCTGCCTTTTGAGGACAATTCTTTTGATGTGATTATCAGCTCGCTTACGCTGCACTATCTGAAGGAGTGGACCTTGACGTTCCGAGAGTTCAGTCGATTGTTAAAACCCGGCGGAACATTTTTATTTTCGATTCATCATCCATTCATGGACTACACGAGATTCCATTGTGAAGATTACTTTAAAGCCAAACTACTAACAGAAACGTGGCAAAAGCCGAATATCACCATTGAAGTTAGTTTTTATAGGAGGCCGATGGAGGATATAGTCAATGAAACTACTCGATTTTTTGAGCTGGAAAAGCTGATTGAACCCAAACCTCACGAGAAGATGAGGGAGGTTAAGGAGGAAGCGTATCACTATCTCATGACAAATCCGCATTTTCTCATACTGAAAGCTAGGTCTAAATAAAAATGCCCAAAGATCATGGTCTTTAGGCATTTTTTATGAGAAAAATCCTCTGTTCTACGGTGTTACTGGGTAGGCGTGCCTGTCCCCTTAACCCGCATCACGATTTTGCTCTCTGGCAAGCTTGGGATTTGGGACATACTGAAGCTCAAATCTTGTTCTGGTAAGTCATATTCTAAATCATTCACTAGGAAGTCCAGGCTGACATTCATGATATCAACAGTCAGCCATTCCCCGGCGCATCGGTGACCGATATCGTATTCCCCGCCACCTTGGGGGATAAAATCAAATGGACTTTTGTTCCAGGTTTTGAAGCGGTCGGGCTCAAAGCGTTCTGGGTTCTCCCAATCTTCCGGATGATGATTTGTTCCGTACAAGTCTAAGAGGGTAAGCGTGTCTTTTTCAAACTTATAATCATTCCAAGTAAAGTCTTGCTTCACTCTTGCTGCGGTAAAGGGGAAGAAAGGATAGAAGCGGCGAACTTCCTGTACAAATCGTTGGAGACTTGCGCTTTCTCCTTTGTGCAATTTTGCAGCTTCCTCTGGATACTGATGGACTGCAAGAGCGGAAAAGCAAACATAAACAGAAATAGCCACAATCGGACGCAAGAGATTCAGTAATTCCACTGCAACGATTTCTTTATCAAGAAGTTCGCCATTGAGGTCGCGATGCATGGAGAATTGATAGAGGGCTTTGTCTTTTGGCACCTCTATTTTTTTCTCCCGGACTTCGTCTACCAGGTCCTCCAACCAGCTCTCTACACTGGAGCGGGATCGGCGTCCTTTCCAATGCTTTAACCCGATTGCAGCAGCGGATTCATACATATCTCCCAGTTGCACGGAGAACTTCTCCACTTTATCTTCCGGAAGAGGGACGCCCGTCCACTCACAGGCAACCTGTGTAAGAATTTTCTTTGCTTCTATGTATAAAACAATTTCGTCCTCGCGCTCCCATTTTAGGGCGGCATTTTCCCATGCTTTTCTTGTAAGTATCGTAATCTCCTTCAAGCTATCTTTTGTCATAAGGGACATAAACATCGCTTTTCGATGATGGTGCGAGTCACCGTCCATCGACTGCACGCCGCCTTCACCGAAGAGTGTCTTTTGCAATCGTTTTGGAGCTGCGTCTTTTCGTTTAAATTTCTCATTGTCATAAAATATTTTTGCAGCTTCTTTACCAGTCAAGCAAATTGCTTTTTCTGCTAGAAGAGTTGTTTCAAAGATATTAGAGTGGAACATATGACGGCGGTTCATAATGAACTGGTATCCTTCTGATAATAATTTCAGGCTGTGATCCAGTCCTTCTTCCTTAGGCATGGAATGATTACTTTTCAAACAAATCCCTCCTTAATGTATATATACTTTGTATATTTACTTCTTTCTTCCAACCTAAACGTAAGACATGGAGGGGAATTAATAAGGAGTCAACTAGGTGGATGTGGAGCACCAGGTGGACTGTATTTGGGAGGAACCCTTAACCATCCCCTGGACTTCATTAAATTCTTCAGTGGTGCGGCAAACTTCATTAGATGAACCTGTATGGAAAAGAACAAAAGCCCAACATCGGTTCGAACCGTTTTGGACATTGCTTGGGCACAAAAGGTAATGGAAGTGGCAACTTTAGCTGCAATAAGATTTGCAATTTCATCCTCGGTCAGTTTTACCCCCTCGGGAACAGCACTCGGATCGGATACAGGCTTATTGGGATTAACAAGGGGTAATGGGACGCCTTCTTTAACGAGGAAATTTTCTATCCGTTTTGTGTCAGACAGGCTGCCGTCCAATGCATCCTCCAACATGGCTTTCAAGTCTCTATCAATGGTGCTGTTGAGTGCAACCTGATAAAGAGTATGTGACTCCTTAAACGCTGTAAAAGCCGTCCAAAGATCCATTACTTCCCCAACATGTAAAGGTAGTTTAGGCTCTTCATCTGTGAAATTTTTTAGGATGGCTGCTATGGCCTCTATTGCACTAGTCATTGTGGAACCTCCAAAATATGATTTCGTATATTTTTTACCGGAAGAATGGTAAATATTCCTTTCTGCTCTTCATTTAACCATTCAAGTAACTCTTAAACTCCACCATTCTCCTAGAGGTTGGTTCTTAATCGGTGCTACATAAAAGAAAAAGATTGAGGGAACATACGGATAATAGGCTTTTGTTAAAGGAGAACATCATGGAGAATTTTAGTAATAATGACAACACAGCAAGAAGGTATAGAGCGCATGTCAGTATACTGGGAACGACTCAACTTCATCTTAGAAACCCTTATATCATCGCTTGGTGGAGTGCTGCTTTTCCTGGTTTTGGCCATCTGCTTTTGTCCAAATATCTTCGGGGATTTGTGCTGTTTATCTGGGAAGTTTTAATCAATATTAAATCCCATGTTAATTTAGCCATGATCTATTCTTTTCAAGGGGACATCGATAAAGCTAAAGATATTTTAGATACCCAATGGTTATTAATTTATATTCCAGTCTATATATTTGCAATCTGGGATAGCTATCGTACAACGGTTGATATGAATAAAGTCTTTGTGTTGGCAGAACGGGAAGAGCATAGGTTCAATTCTTTTAGTATAGGTGCACTAGAAATCAATTATTTAGATAAACGAAATCCAGTTATGGCAGTCCTTTGGTCCCTTTTTATACCAGGATTAGGTCAACTTTATCTACATAGAATTGTAACTGCATTCTTCGTTATCGTTTGGTTGGTTGTCTTTTTTTATTACTCTCACGGCCTGGAAGCTATATCTTTATTGTTTTTAGGGGAAATCGATAAGGCTACGTCGGTAATTAATCCAGAATGGCTACTGTTCTTTCCATCTCTATACGGTTTTGCCATTTTTGATTCGTATATTAACACGGTTGAAAATAATAAATTATATGATAAAGAACAGCGTGGCTTTTTTATTGATAAGTACCAATCCTCATCCTTTCGAGTATTAAAAGGACAAAAGGTGGACTAGACGATGCAATTATTTTCTACATTTAAACATTCCATTCATATTGAATTGGCTATTTCCACTCTTGAGAAGAAGGGTATTGAAAGGGAAAAGATATTTATCCTACCTCTTGATAATAGAAAAGAGGAACATAAACTATTTGATACCATTCATCATTCCGATGGAACTTCTCTTATTGATATCGGAGCAGCACTCGGGACCGCTTTTGCAGTAATTGGTGCCAGTATAGGTTTTAAATTGGCATGGGGGCCCATTTATTGGGGGTTGATAGGTGCGTGTGTCGGATTTATTTTAGGTTTTGCCATACGTCTCTTTACGGAAAAGGTCTTAAAAAAGAAACAACGGTTGTTAAAAGGCGTCCATTCGGAATTGATTATGATTGTTGATTGTGAAGACGCGCAGGGAGAACTTGTTGAAAACATTTTGTTTGACCACTTTGCATTCGGTGTGACGAAAATAAAGTGAATGAACATTCTGCTTCGATTCAATAAGGTGATTGGAAAATGAAGAAAAAGGGGAAAGAGAGGAGAGGTGGGGAAAGTGCTCTTCAAATTCCCCCCTTGCACCAATATTGGAAAGTGGGGCAAGCCCATCTCCTCAAAAATCAAACTGATCCTTGATGACCCGAGCCACTTCCGCCGCACTCATGTCAGTATTGTTGATCTTGATATAGTTAGGAAAAGTGATCTCCCCATCCATTGAATTCAATCGATGTTTCTCCAGTGTCTGCAATAAGTCATTTTCCGACCACTCCAAGTCCCGCTTTTTTGGCTTATGTTCCAAGCGGTTTGGGGTTTTGTTCCTGTTCAGTCGTTCGTCTAGATCTGCCTCTAATTCTACGTAGTAAACAGTCGCCCCTCTGGATTCAAACAGTTTGGTCAGGTTCCTCACATACTCCCAATCCGACTCCATATCAAACATCCAAACATACGTGAACATCATGCCATACAGATCACTTTTAGAAACCTCTTCAAATATCTCCTGGCGGAACAAATTCACTAATCGCTTAGCTTCCTTTGTGCTGTAATCAAAAAAATGCCCAACTAAATCAATTGTCATATGGTTATGAAAAAGCTTCAAATCTGTTATTTTCGCTAACTCTTGCCCAACCGTCATCTTCCCAACTGCTTGGGGGCCGAATATGTGTACGAATTTCATGGGGATCTCTCCTTATGGTCTAAAGGGACAGGCACCGTGACCCACAATTTAAGTGGGTCGACGTGCCTGTCCCCTCAGCCCTACAAAATAATTAGGATAATTTTAACATAAACATTTAACGAGTAGTCGGAAAAATAATTTGTTTCTGAAAATAACTCTATTTTTTGGTAGTTTATGTTAAATTATATATAAAGAACAGGGAATAGGGGGTGTCTTTGTTGTATGAAAACGTTACTGCATTAATTTTAGGATTTTTTATTTGGTGGGCCATACTCCTAGCATTTAGTCGGTTTCCAAGCAGGTATCCCCAAAATAATACTTGGAAAAAAGATATTTTCATAACGTTTATTCAAAGTGTGATCTTGTTTGCTGTTTTTCAAGGTATTCACTATTTTAGTAGCTAAATTAAATAATAATGCTTAATGAGTAGGTGTATAAATGATATACAAATTACTGCTGTACATGGCAATATCCATTTTCATATGGAATTTTTATGTGGGGCCGACGTTCTTTAATCATGATAGTAGTGATTCGGGGTTATTTATTGGATTAATGCTGGTATGTGTAGTTGTTGGGCATATTTTGAGACGAGAAAAAGTTTGAGGGTAAGTAAGATGGGGCGGCGTGCCTGTCCCCTCGACTTACTAAATGGAGGTACTAATGAAGCCTTTTCGATGTTTCCGCACGGTTGTATTATTAATAAGTTTATTGGTACTTGTGACTGGATGTACACAAATTGAAGAGAAAACATTAGAGTCTAGTATGGTGATAAGAGGCTATATTCTTGAAATAAAAGAGGGAAGAATGTTAGTTGCCGAGGATGTAAGTAAAAGTGAATATGCTAAAATAAGTGATAAAACAACTCGAGAATTAGATGAAGAGGGAATTCCACTAATATATTTAACTTATGATAAATCTATTAATGTAAAAGTAGGGGATGAAGTGGAGGCTTGGGTAGACGGAATAGACGATTCATATCCAGCCCAATCTCATGCAAAAAAGATTAAAGTGAAAGAATAGTAAACTACTTAGTATGAGTGGATATGGCAAGGTAGGTGAACGATGGGTCGCCGTGCCTGTCCCCAGAAAGGAGTGTATAAAAGTTGAAGCTAACAAGCAATAACAATAAATTATTGTACGTCTACCTTACTCTGATGAGTTTAACTTACGGGGGGTATGTATGGTTGTTTCACTATCGAATGAGTATGTCTGAGGTATGGCTTTCCAAGAGCAGCTTAACTCCAGAAGACAGTGCCGTGATTGGACAACTAGGTAAGTGGTCAGAAGCGCTCGAAATATCCTTTTTGCTCTTGTTTGTTGGAATGGTTGTATTTTGTTTTTTGAAGAGGCGATCAGATAGATTCATAGTTAGAAGGTTTCTTGCGGCGAACGCCATTTTAGCGTTAGGAATAGTGGTTTTCAGTTTAATAGTAAATCAAGTTACTTCACTCAATTTTATGAACTTAGTGTTACCTTTGATCAATTTAATCGGTACTGTTATTTTGTTATCCATATACTTGTTATTAGAATGGTTCATTAAGTATAGAAGTTTTGTTGGTAGTGCTTGAACATCACATAGAGGTGAAAGTAGTATTACTGGAATTTTGCGATGAAGATGGTAATTTTCATGCTCACGAATGGGATGAGAAGGATGGAGTGATATTTCGTTCGCGAGAATTCGATTCTAGGAATCAAGGGGATAAGGAGGAAATTCCTTCGCTGCGATAAAGCGATAATTAGAGAAAATTAAAATCAATGCATTCCTCAGTGGCGCTGATCCTGTAACAAGGGTATGCGCTACTTTTATTTTACAGGAAGCTGTTGATTTTAAACCCTATTATTCTTACAAAAACTATGGAAACTTATGTTATTTTAATAGTAGAGGTGACATCAATGAAAAAAGAGCCGATTTATGTAGAAATTCCGATTGAGGCAGGTATAGGTGAAGTGTGGGAGAGGACGCAGGATCCTAGGCTTCATGAGCAGTGGGATTTGCGTTTTTCTTCTATTACCTATTTACCGAAGGAGTCAGAAGACAGTCCGCAGTCCTTTTTATATGAAACGAAAATAGGTGGTGGACTGAAGGTTGCTGGTTGGGGTAAAAGTATTGGGACCCATGACAAGAAGGATGGGTCGAAAACTTCTTCTCTTCACTTTGGTACAGACCAAAAGATTTCCCCTATTAGTGAAGGGAAAGGGTATTGGCGATACATACCCGAGGAAAACGGAATTACTTTCTTAACCCAATATGACTATGAGGTTCGTTATGGAGTATTGGGGCGGTTTTTAGATCTTTTTTTCCGTCCAGTCATGGGCTGGGCGACAGCTCTTAGCTTTGATGTGTTGAAGCGTTGGGTAGAAAAGGGGGAAGCGCCGCGAACACAGTATCTGCGTTTCTTTAGTACCGCACTAATCTCCATTCTCTTTTTCTTTGTGTGGTTTTATCAAGGACTAGTTCCAAAGTTTATCGCTAAACATCCTGAGGAAGTGTCCTTGTTTTCTAGTTTAAGTTCTATTGAAGGAGCTGCAGCGGTACAGGCTGTGGGAATAATAGGCTTACTTGAAATCTTATTAGCAGGACTGTGGCTTCTGTATCGTAAAAAAAGACATCTACACACATTGCAGATATTCGTTTTCCCTATTTTAACCGCAAGTGCCTTGATAGCTAGTCCTTCGATTGCGACGCACCCATTTAATCCTGTTACGTTTAATGCAAGTCTCTGGGTGCTTTCCATTATCGGCTTTTTACTAGCAAAGGATGTACCGACAGCAACAAGTTGCAAGCGCACAAGAAAGGGCGATTCCAAATGACCATCTATCAAAAATTATTGGGGGAGGATTTTCATCGACTCCATCCAAAACTACAAGAGCGTTATGCACTTCCAATGGGCAAGCCCTTCTATGCAGTAGGCACGATGAAAAAAATGGAAAGCGGCGCAGTTTGGTTAAAACCCTTTCTTACGCTATCCACACGCTGGCAATTCCTTTTTCCTGAAAGTGGAAAAGATGTGCCCTTTACGATTAAGAACACCTGTCGATCACTGCCCTCCGGTGAAACAGAAATATATTGGGAACGTACCTTTCATTTTGAAAAAGTTACCCGGAATTTCAACGCATTCATGACGATCGACCCGATGCGCAGAGTGGTGAAGGATTACTTAGGGGAGCCAAGCTTATTTTATTCGGATTTATCTATGAGGGTGACACCAGAAGGATACATGCAGATTAGATCTGGATCTCAACGCTTTCTATTAGGTAAACGGGAAGTCCCCATTCCTCAGGTGTTGGAGGGAATGGTAAACGTGGAGGAAGGTTTTGATGATACCCGGGAAGTGTTTACGATTCAAGTGGATATCAGAAATCCAATCGTCGGGAGGGTGATGGCTTATGAAGGCGAATTTAAAGCAGCGTCTATTTAGCCCCATTTCCCTTGCAGGCATGTTCTTTTTTCTAGCGAGCAGCCTGTTCATAGCCGAGCCCTACCTGTTAATGTTGACAGCTGCCCAGTTAATTTTCGTTCCTCTCATGCTCCAGTTGCTAGTGGAAGTTAAAAGGAAGCATATTGTTTTCACTTTGATTGCTATGCTCTCTGTCTTTTTGTTGAATGTGGTCCCATCCAACGCAGGGCAAATTGTATTAGCCTTCCTCTACTTAGTTTTCACTTTTTTTTTGGCGCTAACAGGGATAAAACGTTTCTTTAAACGCGGCTTTACCAATTGGGCGGAGATTTCGATTGATATTGGTATGATGTACTTATTTGTTGGCGGACTTTGGTTCTTCGCGTACATTGCGGAAATTGATACAGGTTTTAGTCCGCTGATCACCTGGTTAACAGCCATTCATTTTCATTACTCTGCCTTTTTATTCCCGGTCTCTCTAGGGTTCTTTGGGCGTTTACACACTTCAAAGTGGTATCCCTTCATTGTCTGCAGTATTTTGGCAGGTCCGATGCTCGTGGCCATAGGCATTACGTTTTGGCCGATATTGGAATTCATCTCAGTACTGGTGTGCATTTTTGCCATCTATAGCTTGATCTTTCTTTCATTTCGAACAAGTTTCGCGTCCAAACTGCAGGCAATTTTAATAAGGCTCTCTTATAGTGCGCTTGGCATCACCATCATCTTTTCCTTGTTTTATGCGGCCAATAGTGCGTTTGGAAGCTGGTTTGTCAGCATAGATTTTATGCTGGTTTTCCATGGCTTTTTTAATTGTGTGGTCTTCGGATTGTTAGGGGTTCTTGGCTGGGTGATGGCGCCGTCTCAAACGAACCAAGCTGTATGGGATTTTCCTGTGAGTCAAATTCGAGGGAAGTTAAAAGGAGCAGGTGAGCCGCGACCAGGATTAGTAGGGGATCTTAGTGATTTTGTAGATGTAAAATGTTTCCCTGATACCATCGTTCAATTTTATGAACAAACAGATCGTTATCAACTAGTTGCATCTGTAAAATGGTCAACTTGGTTTAAACCACTAGCTTGGTGCTACAAATGGATTAGCACGCAAATGCAACAATTAAATCTGCCTATCTCCAGTAAACCTACTGAAATGACGTATACGATTCGTGCTGTAGATCCAGAGCTTGATGGGAGAAAAAGTCCTCGTGCCTGGATTCGTAAGGTGGAAAACAACACGGTATTTGTGGCGATTTATTCACAGCATGAGACGGAGGGTAGAACCTATATGAATATAGCACTTCCACTTCCTTTTTCTAGTATGATTGGCATTTTGCAGCTTGATGCTGTGGATGGTAGGTTGGTTCTCTCGAGTGAAGGTGATGGGGATTCAGGCATTTATTTAGCGGTTGGGAAGACAATCTTCAAGCTGCCGCTATCGGAGTACTTCATTATTAGAGAGCAGAGTAGAGGAGTGCTCACTGCTGAGCATAAAATGAAGATCTTTGGGGTGCCTTTTTTGAGGGTTGATTATAGGATTGGTGAGAAATAGAGGAATTAAAGGGGAGAGGGAGATGGGAAAATGGGCCGTCGTGCCTGTCCCCTCGGCCCACCCCCTCAAAAATCACTCCCAGTTTACAGGCGGCTTAACCAACTGTGCTTTTAATCCAAGCTCTTCAGCAGCTGCTATAATAAACTCCTTTCTGAAGAAGTAGCTTTTGTGGCTTACTATTTTTCCGTTTTCGATTTCTTGCATTTGTATGTCATGAATTTCACCATTGGCTAACACGATAATGACGGGTTTATTCCATAGAATGAATTCTTGAGCGGTATGGCCAGGTAACCCGAATTTTAGCGAGCCTTTCAGCATTTCGGATTTAGAAAATTCCTGGAACCCGAAGAACGCTTCGTTTTGTGCTTGATCACTAAACAGTCTCAGCATGCTATCTAAATCTCCATTATTAAAAGCTTGTAAGTATGCTTGAATCGTTGGATTTTGGCTAGGTGATTTTCCTTTCATTTTGGATTGTGAAAAGTCCAAAGACGCTATTTTCCTTCTCGCACGCTGCACAGCTGAATAGACACCGCCTGGCGTACTATGGACAATCCCAGCTATTTCTTCTGCGTTAAATTGAAAAATGTCCAAAAGGAGAAATGCAGCTGTTTGCTTTGGGGTCAAATTTGATTCCAATGCTGTCAAGATTTCTTCTAGTCTTAGATGATCGGAGAAATCGAGATTCGCTTCAGGTGTTTCATCTAACGTCCCTATTTCCCTTTTTTGCTTCCTGCACTGATCAAGCCACGTATTTGTTGCCACTCTAAAAAGATAATATTTCTTATCCGTAATATCACCCCAACGCTCTGGAAGCAACCCAAATGCCTTTATCATCGTCTCTTGAAAAAGATCTTCTCCATCCCAAGGAGAACCAGTGACATACTTACAATAATTCCACAAATCTGTTGAATAAACAGAAACTATATCTTCAAATTCATTTCTTAGTTTCCGCGCGTCTTCCACAAAACCCTTGCTAATGGTACTTGCCTGTTCCATATTAGTTCCCTCCTAAAGTGCTTACACTATAAAGACGTTACAAGATATAATAATTATACGGATAATTTTAAATTTTTCATAAAATTTACAAGGAGCTGACGCTATGTTGGGTGTGAGTAATGTGGAGGGCATTCTGGAAAATTACAAACGGGCCATTTATGAAAAAGATGTGGAGAGCTTTCTAGCTATCTATGATAAGAATGTACATATTTATGATTGCTGGGGAAAGTGGGAGAGTAAGGGTATTACTTTATGGAGAGAAAATGTAGTGAATTGGTTTGGAGGGATGAGGGAGGAAGGCGAATTACTGAAAGTGGATTTTTGTGATGTAACCATTGAGGAAAATATGAATCTTGCATTTGTTCATTGTGCGGTTACCTTCGCTGCGTATAGCGGAAAATCTGAAGAGAAACTTCGTCAAATCACCAACCGTTTTACATTTGGGTTGAAAAAAGTAAATGAGACTTGGCTCATAACCCATGAACATTCTTCCTTGCCGATAGATATGGAGACTGGGAGAGGGATGTTTGATAGTCGATAACCGGGATGAGTGAGGAGAGATATATGAGTTTCTTAACAAAAGCAAGACAATTTATAGATGGTCATTATAAAACACCCAAAGGATTAATTGGTACATTTATCGGTGAGAAAATGGTAAAACAGCACAAAACGGAAACGGACTGGTCATTAGAGCTAATGGATGTCCAAAAAGGGGAAAGACTACTAGAGTTAGGTTGCGGTGCTGGTTATGCGATCAAACTAATTTCAGAAAAAGATTTGGCAGAAGAAATAGTCGGTTTGGACATTTCTCCAACAGTCATTCGATCTGCAAATATCCGAAACAAACGAGCAATAAGGGAAAAGAGAGTAAAACTAGTGCAAGCAAATCTCAATAACTTGCCGTTTCAGAATGAAGGTTTCCACAAGATTTTCAGCATCCAAACCATTTATTTTTGGACAGAAATAGATAAGACAATCTCGGAAATCTACAGGGTTTTAAAATTTGAAGGCGTTTTCGTCCTTACTTTTTCTGACGGAAAAAAAGATGAAATTTGGGAAGGGATAAGGGATATTGCTGAAAATCAAGTCATTTTGCATATGAGGAATGCAGGGTTTAAAGACGTTTCTCTTATGAGGGGTCCGGATTCACGAGGATATCATACAGTAGCGGTTAGGGGAACGAAGAAGTAAAAATGCTCAGAGATTAGATCTCTGGGTATTTTTTTGTTTTTATACAATATGTTGAAATAGCGATATTTAAACAATCGTTTGTTCAAAAAGAAATTCTGTATTGTGGTATAAGGAGTGAAAAGCATTCGTGATTTTTCAACCAATTTCGCACGGTATATCAGGATAGGAAACGATGGCGAAGTATACTTATCTCAAAAATAATTAGATGGTGAATTATCCACTAATAGTGTAAAATTACACAAAAGGGTAAGAGGAGGATAAATATGTCATTTCTAACAATTGTTGTGATTCTTATAAGTGGTATTTTCATGTTAGTTGTCAGCTACGGCTTTAAGAAAAACTGGGAGATATCCATGAACTACAAAATTCTTGCGTGTTTAATTTTACCCATACTAAATATAGCCTTTGGAGTAGCATTAAACTTACTCGATTCTATAGATAGTCCGGCAACTCTTAAAAACTTTCTTGTAACTACCGTCCACTTAACTGTCTGGATAATCTGCTTTGGATTCGCTTATAAAGCAGAAAGTAAGGGTGTGTTGGTGTTTTACGCAATTTTTTGGGCGTTAACTTCAGGAATCGCTGCTTTGACTGCTTACATTGACTCTGTGGAAACTACCGTTGATTTTACTTGGGCCATTCCTATAGCAATGTTACTCTTACCGCAATGGTTTGGGTTGAATTATCTGGTAGAAGGTTATTTTGTTTCATCAATGATAGTATTGGTCATGTCTTTGATCATCTTCAGTGCGGCGGTGTGGAGATGGAAGAACGTAAAATAAGAAAAATGGGTCGGCGTGCCTGTCCCCTCAAACCACCGACCCACTTCCTAAATCAATTTATGTTCTTTTAAAAATTCTTCGAGCAATTCGGAAGCCTTTTGTTCGGTTAGGTGTTCTGTTTTTAGGGAGTAGATTCCTACCAGTAGGCCGAAATTTTTTAGGGTTGGGTAGGGATCTTGTGGGAGATTCAGTTGGTAAAAATCATTTTCAAAAAACATGCACCATACGTTTTGGCTTTCCACTTTCAAGAAGATGGCTTCCAGATCGTGACCGTCCTTGTAGTAGCCTGCATGCAGGTGATAGTTGTTATCAAAAAGCATGTTTGCTTCACTCCTTTAGTTAGAATACTTTATAATGATTTTTTAAGTTAGGTGGAATGTGGTAATGTAATACATTCGGACCGCCCGTTTTGATAGGGAAATAGTCTAATCTGAAAACGACGGCTCCAGTTTTTCTTAAACGGACTTGAATTATTCTTCCGCCTCCACCGGCACCTTCGAGGATGTAGGTATTTGGAGCTTTGATCGCCTTATCCACATACGGTCTTGCTAAAGCCCAGCCCTTTTTCATCCCTTCCCTGCCAACTTTAGAAGTTAATAACCGAATGGCCGCTGCTGCAATTGGGACCCATTGTCCTTGGACAGATGTTTCTAAATTGTCTACATCTTGCCCTGTCAGTAACAGATGTTCTTCAAATTGACGGAAAACCTGATCCTGTAATAAAAAATCAAAATCCTTTTCAAAGGTTTGTAAATTCACATCAGAGACATCAACATCAGTAGTGGCACTAACTTCATCGAGTATTTTTTGAGAGACTGTCCCTTCTTCTTTTTCGATGGCTGATGAAATAGATGGACTAATCGTAGAAAAGATTAGCACAAGTGATAATAATAAAAGTATACATTTTTTCATTCTTTTTTGTCTCCTTCATTTAATTAGTAGTTGAACCGGATCAACGATATGAAACCCTTCCATTTGTTTACTTTGATTTTTCAGTTCCTCTAACAACTTATCAAAATCAAATTCTTCCTTTTTATTTTTCTCAAGGTAGAGAGCCAGCACTCCAGCCATATAGGCAGAGGAAAGGGAGGTCCCGCTACTTAACAGGAAATCGCCTGACAGGGAGTAGCTGTTAATGTATTGACCTGGAAGTAAGAAATCCAATTCCTCCCCCAAGGTTGTCCCCTTCCATAATTCCCCTTCATTATTCAGTGCACCTACCGCAATGACATTGTCGTACTTAGCGGGATAGGTGATGTCAGCATTCTCCTGCAGCCCGTAATTGCCAACCGATGAAACAACGATGATTTTATGGGAGACAGCTAAATCAATTGCTTTCTTTAAATCGGCAGAATCATTAAACGTGCCAAAAGGCATCAGGATGATATCAACCTTTTGCGAGATGGACCATTCTATCGATTTGACAATGTTGGAGATATCTCCCTGAAGATTGTCATCCAAAGCTTTTACAATATAGAGCTCTGAATCAGGGGCAATTCCCAATTGTTTGGAGCCTAAAACACCTGCTAAATGTGTACCATGACCATGATCATCTTGGAAGTTACTGGAGTCATCTAGGACATTTATGCCTTTTACAACATTGATATGTAAGGATGGGGATACTCCGGTATCTATTAATGCAATTTTTACTTTTTTTCCTGTTAAGCCATACTTTTGATGGAGGGTCTCAATTTGTAGCAGTTGATATCCCCAATTCTTCTGATAGAACGCTTCCGTTGATTTTTTTTCGTACATAACATACAGACTAAAAATAATTAGCCCACACATAAGGCCTGATACTAATTTAACTAATTTCATCGCTTTTCCCTCATCTGCCCCCAACCCTCATTTTTAACGAACCTTATTTATTGTATAGAAGAAACGTTAATAGAAGCTTAACTAAACCTTAAATACTCCTTAAATATTGGTACTTAGGGGACTGTCCCCTAAACCCAGCCCACTAGGCATCCGCACATCTTTCTAGGTACAAGTTTATAGACTCCTGTCCCTTGAATAGGATGGTAGGGAGAAACTTGAGGGAGTGTAGTCTAGTGAACTTTAATTATAATGATCAAAGAAGAATCATTGGTCGCCCGGGCTTTGGTTTAGGTGGATTCGGTTCTGGCTTTGGTGTCCGTCCGGGTCTAGGGTTCGGCCGTCCAGGCTTTGGCTTTGGTGGTATTGGTTTCGGTCTTCCATTTGTAACTGGTTTGGCAGCCGGAGCGCTATTAACACCAAGACCATATCCGTACTATCCATACCAGCCTTACCCATATCCGCCGTATCCATATTATTAATCTATCAGAATGAAACATTCCACTCCCTCACTGCGTATACAAAGTCAGAGGAGTGGTTTTTTATGTGTTTTACTTTGGAAAATGGGGCGGGGTGCGTGGTTCCACGGCTCACATGGGGCGGTCGATCGTTCTTGTTGATGAATGATGAGAACATACCTACATAAAATTGTACCAACAAGGAGGATTTGATGATGAAAATATTGAAAGTTATTATACCTTTACTTCTCATAATCCTATTGCTGGCCTTCCTTAGCGGCTATAGATTTACAGCATTAAGTGCTGCAAAGAGTCATGCATTTCTTACGAAAGATGCGGAGTTGATGGATCAGTACGAAATAGGGTCTACGGATGTATTTTTGTTTAAAAGTGATGTGGAACAGGAGTATCGAACAGTTTTGACCCAAAAATCTGGGGTGTTTTTTAGCAGTAGGGCATCTATGTACATTCCATACAGTACAGATGAAATTCAAACAGTTGGCGGGGCTAGCTTTAACTACGAAAAAGATGCTGGTAGTTTTATAAGCGTTGTATCGAACGATGAGGAAGTTGCATACATAGAGGTTGGTGTAGAACCCAATATTGAGAGAAAAGAAATAAAGAAGGGAGAGCGGATTTCTTTCTTGTTTCCATTCAGTGAACAAATAGACTTTTTGAATCCTACTGCCTATGATAAAGACGGAAACGAGCTATATTATCACGGATATCCCAGGGATACGAACGTGTTTAAACACGAGGAATTTAAGTGGCATAAAACAGGTGAACAATAAAAGGAGGAAATATAAATGTTATTCATGCTAATCGTCAAAGCATCAACAAATTCGGAAGGTGGAAACCGACCGAATTCCGAGCTGAATGCAGCTATGTCGAAATACAATGAAGAATTAGTAGAGGCGGGCGTGCGAGTGATGGCGAAAGGACTACACCCAAGCTCAAACGGAATGCGCATTTCTTTCCCAGAGCCAGGTGGGGAGCCAGTAGTGACGGAGGGGCCTTTCCCTGAACCGAACAACCTGGTTGCGGGTTTTATTTTAATTGATGTGGAGTCGAAGGAAGAGGCTGTAAAGTGGGCGATGCGAATGCCGGATCCTCAAGGATATGGGGAAGGCCAGATTGAATTGCGCCAGGTATTTGAATTTTAAGTTAGATTAGGGTCGAGCGAAAGGCGCGATGACTTGTGAAAAAGCGGGTCACCGTGCCTGTCCCCTCAGCCCTCCCCTCAACCCCGGTTAACCGTATCGTTCAACTTCTTCCGATACTTGTCTTTATAAGTTTCCGTATCCTTCACTAACTCATCGCAGAAAGCTGCCACGTCTTCTCCTGTGAGGTCTGTTACTTTTTTGCCTTCTGCTGCGCCTTGCTCGAAAAGTTCTAGAATGCCACCGAATATTCGACTGCATTCCTTCCAGTCAGTCGGCCCGCCAGCGGTCCACATATACTTTTGGATCGCATAGTATGCGTTGCGGTACTCAGTAGGAAGTGCTTTCGCGCGCGCCTCCATTTCTCTCCATTCCTTTTTATCGTTTAAACTTCCGATGATTTTCTCTAGAAAGCTCATAGTATCTCTCCTTTTGATAAGTCTTTTGTTTTAAGTTCGTTTATTTTGCTTGAAACGAATTCCCATTTTCCCCAAAACGTTTTAAGGTGCTCTTGGCCTGCTGCATTAAGTGTGTAAAATTTTCTCGGCGGTCCCATGGTGGACGGCTTTTTCTCGATGTTCACCAGGTTGTTTTTCTCAAGGCGCATCGTAATCGTATAAACAGTGCCTTCCACCACATCTGTGAAGCCTAGTGTCCGCAGTTGTTGCGTAATCTCATAGCCGTACGTTTCGCCGCGGCTGATAATCTCCAGCACACAACCCTCCAGCACTCCCTTCAGCATTTCCGTAATATTATCCAAATCTATCCCTCAATTCATGTACTCTGTATTACTTATTACTAGTATATAGTATTACATAGTAGTGGTGCAAGATGAAATTATAAGATAGGTGAACCGTAGGGACAGGCACCGTGACCCACTTGTGGAGGAGTGGTGGGAAAACTGGGTCATCGTGCCTGTCCCCTCAACCCACCCATTTTCCTCGCATTTCTTAACAGAACATTAATATTCGCACTTCATAATGGATGTAAAGGAGTGAGTGGGATGAGTGATGTTGGTGTTATTTTTTCGTTGTTTGCGGGGACTTTGTCTTTTTTTTCGCCGTGCGTTTTTCCGTTGTTACCTGCATACCTAACGCATTTGACAGGTGGTAAGATGGCGGATAAAAAAATGTTGGTGGATCGGAAGAAGGTGTTTTTGCGCTCGATTGGCTTTATTATCGGCTTTAGTATTATTTTCATTTCCTTAGGTGCTTCTGCGAGCTTTGTGGGGAAGCTGTTAATGGAATATAGAATTGCTTTGATGCAAGTAGCAGGATTGTTGATTATCATTTTTGGATTGCAGATGGCGGGGTTCTTAAAATTTAAATTTCTTATGAAAGAAAAGAAGTTTGAGTACAGTAATAAATCAAAGAGTATGTTTGGTTCTGTCCTCTTGGGAATGGCGTTTGCGAGTGGTTGGTCTCCGTGTGTGAGTCTCGCGTTATCCTCGATTTTACTGTTGGCAAGTTCCACCGAGACGTTGAATCAGGGGATCATGCTATTAGGATTCTACTCGATCGGGATGGCGATTCCTTTTCTGGTGATTTCACTGGTACTTGTTTATTCTTTAAAGGTAGTCAGGAAGATCAACAGGTACCTATCCAAGCTGTCCTTCATTAATGGCGTGGTCATGATCGCCCTTGGTTTTCTTGTTTTAACAGGCCAGATGCAGAAAATAAGTGCATGGCTTTCTATTTATAATTTATTTCCGCAATGACATGACGAAATGAGTGAGTACGGTGATACAAGAGAAATTGATTGGTAAAACGGTGTTGATTGTAGAGAATGATCAAGAGATACGCAAGCTCCTTAGAACCAATCTGGAAAAGGAGGGGTATGAGGTGCTCGAGGCTCCAGATGGGAATAGGGCGAAGAAAATGATTCCGAAACTGGACCCGTGTATCCTCCTATTAGACCTTTCTCTTCCTAAAATTAGCGGGGAAGAAATCTGCAGATGGGTTCGAGATGATTTGAAAAGCTTGATGCCGATCATCATTATCTCAGCAAAAGCGGAAGAAGGAGACATAATCAAAGGCTTCAAGCTGGGTGCGGATGATTATGTGGTCAAGCCGTTCCGCCCCGCAGAATTGATGATGCGAATAGAAGCGGTTCTAAGAAGGACGGCGGCCCGCTGCGGGAAGCTCAGCTTTACTGGTTTTACACTAAAGCCCGCTAAAGGGGAAGCTTTAATCAATGGCAGTCCGCTGAATCTCACCAAGTTTGAATTTAAGCTTTTACATTTTTTTATGCAAAATTCGGATCAGGTGCTGACCAGGGAGCAAATCTTAAATTCCATCTACGAGCATCATGAAAAAATGGTGTCGGATAGAACCATTGATGTCCATATCAAGCATTTACGCGAGAAAATAAAGATGTATACGCCAAAGGACTATATTCAAACGGTCAGGGGAATGGGCTACAAATTTGTCGGCCAATAAATAAGCTGAATTTCTTAATAAACCCTTAACAAACTGATTCCATACTTGATGGTAAAGGGGGAATCAGTAGATGAAATTTTTAATAGAAGCGGACCGGGTAATCGCAGACCTGACATCAAGTCAATTGGTCATATCACCCACACCAGGTGTTGGGGTCAGACCCTATGAGCTTTTGATCTCATCCCTTATTGGGTGCGGTGGGACCTTGCTTAAGACAATCCTGGAAAAGAAAAGAGTAAGCTATGAAAAGTTAGAAATGGAAGCAGATTCTATTCGGAACCCGAGTCAGGCTAATCGGATCGAAAGGATCACGATAACAGCGAATATCTTTTCTAAGGATGAGCTGACACTTGGCCAACGTGAAAAGATCTCCTCCTTGGTGATGAAAAATTGTGGGATGATCCAATCCGTTTTGCCTGCAATCAAAGTGGAACTTTTGATAAATAGGATTCATGACGAGGGAGAGCCGGAGTGAGTTACATTACCTTCGGGAGCATGACGATTTCTGTAAGTTTGATGGTCATGGTTATCGCATTAATGTTGCTGCCTGTTGTTTATACACTTGTAACTGGAAGGACGATTTCTTCTTTCTTTTGGGACAATATCTTTCTCTATTTTGTCATTTGGAAGTTTAGTTACATAGTCATCCACCCAAAGCTATTCTTGGAGATGCCTATGTCTATTGTTTATTTTCATGGAGGAGATACAGGTAAAATATTGGGTTTGATTTTTGTTTTTTTAAACATCCTAATGAGTAGACATTTATGGATGCAAAGGAGGAGTATAGGAAGTGAATAAGAACCTTTTATCGATTGCCATCATTTTGCTCGCTGTAGCAATCATTTTCGTGAACGTGTGGGAGAAACCAGCTTCAGAGGAAAATAGTGAGGCAACAAGTGTGGATGTCACAAAAGATGAAAGCATCCCGGGAGTAGATTTAGGAGAAGTGCAGGAAGGGAACCAAGCCCCTGATTTTACTTTGACGACACTCGAAGGGGAGGAATTAAAGCTCTCAGATTACAGAGGCAAAAAGGTCATCTTGAATTTCTGGGCGACCTGGTGTCCGCCATGTAAAGCAGAAATGCCACATATGCAAAGTTTCTACGAAGAAAACCACGAAGAAGTCGAGGTCATCGCTGTGAATCTCACCAATATGGATAAAGGGGAAGAGGCAATCAACAGCTTTGTAGAAGACTACGAGCTCACCTTCGCCATCCCACTTGATGAAGCCGGCGACATCGGCATGCAATACCAAGCCTTCACCATCCCCACCAGCTACGCCATCGATGAAGATGGAATCATTCAGAAAAAAATTATCGGTCCAATGGATGAAGCGATGATGAAGAGTATTGTGGATGGAATGGAGTAAAGGGCTGAGGGGACAGACACCGTGGCCCGTTTTCAGCGCGTATTTAGCTCTTACCAAGAATAAGTAAAATGCAGGTGATTACTTTGATCACCTGCATTTTTATGTTGAGTAGCTATCTTGCGGCCTATCTCATAATGGAATTAAGAGGAAGAGCCATCTGAATATTCAAGGTGGAGCTGAAAATAGATATGGTTTTATCTCAGGAAAGAAAAAACGCCAGGTTCGTCACCTGGCGTCCATTTTTTGATATTAAATTTTAGGTCCGTTAAAGTCATTGTTATCATACTTTTTCGGTGTATTTGGCGTGTTTTGGTCTTTTTCAATTTTCTTCTCAAAACGCTCCAGGTTTCGTTTGGCGAAATCTCTGTCGCCGATCCCAAATGAAATAGCAAACGCTATGGATAACGCACCAAGGATCAGCAAGAAGCCGATGTTCACAATGGTTTTAGCAAGTACTTGAGCTCATTTTGCATTGTAAGCATTGAGAGAAGCGAATGGTTAGCAGAATGTGGTAAAATTACGTGAAGGGCATATTAAAATAGAAGGATTTGCCCAATTATTAGGAGGGGATGAAATGTTTATGTCAGTTAATGATTTCTTAAATGAATGGAAACAAGAAGCCGCTGTTACCCAAAAAGTGTTGGATGTGCTGACTGATGAATCGTTGAATCAGGAAGTTTCCCCAGGATTATACAGTGTTGGAAGCCTTGCTTGGCATATTACAGGGTCCGCTTACTACTTTCCTGCCCAAGTTGGTATAAAATTTGAGGTTCCTGATCTTCAAAAAGAGACCCCAAAATCTGCTGCTGAAATCAGCGAGACTTACAAAACAGTAAGTCAGCGCTTTACACAAGCATTTTCTGAACAAATTACAGATGAAACGATGAATAAAATGGTTAATTTATTTGGTGGAGACATGCCACTTCAGGCTGTTTTTCGTCTGCTTATCCAACATCAGGTACATCACCGCGGTCAATTGACGGTCCTTATGAGACAGGCAGACTTGAAAGTTCCTGGGGTATATGGTCCTAGTAAAGAAGAATGGGAAGCAATGAATGCTCAAAAGAGCTGATATTAACAAAAAAGCCGGCGCCTGCCGGTTTTTTATTTGTATAAAGGGTTTGTTTACAGGTTAGCGAAGTTAATAAGGAACAGGAACAACAAGGATAATGGAGGAGATAAAATGAAGGTTATTGGTCTTATTGGCGGAATGAGTTGGGAATCTTCTGTGGAGTATTATCGGATAATCAATCAAGAGGTTAAGAGAAGATTGGGGGGATTACATTCAGCGAAATGTCTATTATACAGTGTCGATTTTCATGAAATAGAACGGTACCAATCAGGAGGCGCCTGGGATAAGGCCGGGGAAGTGTTAGGTGATGCTGCGCGTTCTTTAGAATTGGGGGGAGCGGACTTTATTGTCATTTGTACCAATACGATGCACAAAGTTGTAAATGAGATCCAATCAAAAATAACTATCCCCCTATTGCATATCGCAGATGCAACCGCAGCACAAATTAAAGAGAAAGGAATTAATTCGGTTGGATTACTAGGCACAAGGTACACAATGGAACAAGACTTTTATAAATCACGTTTGGAGATGAACGGCATAAAAGTTATTGTACCAAGTGAACAGGAAAGAGAGATTATAAACAAAGTCATTTATGAAGAGTTATGTTTGGGTAAGATTCAAGAAAAATCAAGAGATTACTATAAAAAAGTTATCCATGGCTTAATCGAATCTGGTGCCAAAGGGACTATCTTAGGCTGTACCGAAATTGGATTATTGGTAAAACCGGAAGATTCAGATGTTCCTCTATTTGACACGGCTTACATCCATGCTTTGGAAGCGGTGAATATGTCATTAGAATGAGAAATTAGGGGTGGAAGAAATGAAAAAAATGACGTTATGGGGAAGAGACGAACAGGATGATAGATTGGTTTTAGAAGTCATAAGGGGAGAGAAAACAGCAACATGTACACCAAAGGTTTGGTATTATGATTCCCCAGAGGAACCACCCACAGAAGTAGGTGATTACGTAGCGGTATATGATCAACAGGGGAAACACAGGTGTACCATCTTGATTACCGAAAATTATGAGATACGTTTTGGAGATGTGGACGAGAGGATTGCGAAAGCAGAAAACACTAATTCAATAGAGGAGTTTCGCAAAGACCACGTCGTTAGCTGGGAAGATGCGTTAAGACAAGAGGGTAATGGATTAGATGATAATACGGTTATTGTAGTAGAGCACTTTGAGTTAGTGGAGAAATTGTAGGAACAGGCACCGTGACCCATTCTTGGTTCGCAAGGCATTATTTATCATGCTTTAGTTAAAGGGTAATAGGCACGAGATTGATGAAAAAGTGGGTCGCCGTGCCTGTCCCCTTAGCACCACTAAACCATCAAATAGTCAAAGGTAATACCAAATAGAATGATCGCAGCACCCAAACTAAAGTGAACCTCTTTTTCATTTACTCTTGTCTTCTCTAGTAGTGTAAAGATGAATCCAATTAGGCCGACAAAAATAGCACTATTAATGAGATAAGGAATGTTCACAAAAAAGAGGTGAGGGAACCTTTGAACAAATCCGGAGATAACTCCAAAACTACACAAGAGAAGAGGAATTCTTAATTTCCAATACATAGTATCACCTAACTTTCTTGAATTATGAGGACAGGCTCCGCGCCACGTTCTTATTCCTCTTCGCTATCTAGGTCAAAATCAGTGAAAGTTTCAGCTTTCTCACCTTGAACTACATTTTCTCCATTTAAGTAAACTACCATAGAGTCATTCTCTTCATCAGAATACACATGTGCGCCGTTTTCTTCCTTTGCGTTTTGATGGTCATATCAAAACCTATATAAATGCTAAAAGAAAAGCAATCCCCCAACTCCCAACAAAAAAGATCAAACTAGAAATGAAATATAAACTCATTTCAGGGGAACTCGCGGCTTCATATTGATGTTCATAATGGTTATTGGTAAGAAACTTTGCGATGGTTCCTTGAGAGTTTGTGCTGGCTTTACTTGTGATACCGGTGATCCAACCTAACCCAAACAGACACAGGCTGGAGATGAATATAGTATCAATGAATTTCCAGTTTCCGAGTAAACTGATGGCATAAGTTCCGCCTATCATTAATGAAAGCAAGATAACAATGATTGTGGTATTAAGGTATTTAGGGTTTATACGTTTTTGTAAAGCCTTGCCGATAAAGTCGATTGAAAAAGCTGCTAGCGTAAAAAGGATTAAAAGAATAATCGTAAAAGCCACACTATAGTAATAATTCATTCCCCCACCTCCTAAGTAACTTCACATCGGTATATCTCTATTACGTTTAGAATGGAGTAAAGTTCCAGTACTTAAAGAAAAATGGGACATCGTGCCTGTCCCCTCGACTCCCCTCTCCAAAAAAAATGTTTATCCCCCATCCCCTTAACAAATACTATCCACGTACATACAGGATAGGAGTGTTTAAGATGTCTCAAGATATGAACTATAGCGATGACAATAAATTTATCCCGGTGACCTCGATTTCGGCACATAGTGGGAAACATGTCACCTTGGATTTGTATTACTACACGAACCAAGTGGTGAATATTTGCATCTACGGAAACTCGGAGGACTGGGTGTTGATTGATACAGGAATGCCGAAGTCCGCAAGAGAGATTCTTTCTGTGGTGGAGAACCATTTAGGGAAAGGTGCCCGCCCGAAAGCAATCATTTTGACGCACGGTCATTTTGATCATGTCGGGGCGTCGGTGGAGCTGGTGCGGCATTGGGAGGTTCCGGTGTATGCGCATGAGCTGGAGCTTCCGTACCTGACCGGAAAAAGCGATTATCCTGAGCCGGATCCGAGTGTAGAAGGGGGCCTCGTTGCGAAAGTGTCCTCCTATTTTCCCAACGAAACAACCGATCTCAGCGGGCATGTCCATGCACTCCCTGCTGACGGTACTGTACCGGGTATGGAAGGCTGGCGCTGGATTCACACGCCAGGTCACTCGCCGGGACATGTCTCTCTGTTTCGCGAGTCAGACCGCACCCTCATCGCAGGGGATGCGTTTGTCACAGTAAGGCAGGACTCGCTGTATAAAGTGCTTGTCCAACAACAGGAAGTCTGCGGGCCGCCGCGGTATTTTACAACGGATTGGCACGCGGCATGGGAATCAGTGAAAAAAATGGAAGCGTTAAAGCCGCAAGTTGCCGTCACTGGTCATGGGCCGGCCATGGAAGGTGAGGAACTGGCCCAAGGACTCACTAAACTTGTACAAAATTTTGAATCAATCGCTATTCCGGACTACGGAAAATATGTATAACAAAAGGAGAACATCATGAAAGCAGTCACCTACCAAGGGAAAAACACAGTAGTGGTAAAAAAAGTAGAAGCACCAAAAATTCAGGACCGTGAAGACGTCATTATCAGGATAACTTCGACTGCCATCTGTGGATCGGATCTTCATCTATACCAAGGGAATTTCCCATTACCGATCGGCTATATCATCGGGCACGAACCAATGGGGATTGTGGAGGAAGTGGGACCGGACGTGACAAAGGTGAAAAAGGGTGACCGCGTTGTCATCCCATTTACCGTCGCTTGCGGAAGATGCCATTACTGCGAACACGAGCTGGAAAGTCAATGTGATAACTCCAACCCGCACTATGACTCCGGAGGATATTTCGGCTACTCCGAAAAATTCGGAAATCATCCTGGCGGACAGGCAGAATACCTGCGCGTCCCGTTTGGCAACTTTACCCCATTTGTCATCCCGGAGGACTGCGAGCTGGAGGATGAATCACTCCTCCTCTTATCGGACGTCTTGCCAACTGCCTACTGGAGCGTGGTGAATGCAGGTGTGAAAGAGGGAGACACGGTCATTGTCCTAGGCTGCGGACCTGTAGGACTCATGGCCCAGCAATTCGCCTGGCAAAAAGGTGCCAAACGAGTCATCGCCGTCGATTACATTGGCAACAGGCTACAGCACTCCAAGCAACACATGCAAACAGAAGTCTTCGATTTCACCAAATATGACGACATGGGCGAAACCCTCAAGGAAGTGACAAAAGGCGGAGCCGACGTTGTCATCGACTGCGTCGGGATGGACGGGAAAAAGTCCCCGCTAGAATGGGTCGAGCAAAAAATGAAACTTCAAGGCGGAACACTTGGCCCGATCCAAATTGCCACCAAAGCCGTGCGAAAAGCAGGTACGTTACAGATTACAGGTGTGTATGGCGGATTGTACAATATGTTCCCGCTAGGACCGTTTTTCACCAGGAACATCAATATAAGAATGGGACAGGCCCCAGCTCGTCATTTTATGCCACACCTGTATGATCAAATTAAGAGTGGGAAACTTGATCCGACCAAAATCATTACACATAAAATGTCCTTGGATGAGGCAGCGCATGGATACGACATATTTAACAAAAAAGAAGATGACTGTATTAAGGTGATTTTGAAGCCATGATTGGGTCCGTTAAAGCGAGGGGGCAATATAATGTACCCCTCGTAAAGGACAAGTTGATTAAGGGTCAAGTAGCAGCTGGTACTTCGACCGACTTAGTTCAAGGTCCCTGTCTTCAAAATATAAAACGCTTGGAATAAATAACTATATATTGTAATATATTCATATAGAATATCCACTAGGGGAGCCAATAGGCTGAGACGGAGCTTTACGCGACGGACCCTTTGAACCTGATCTGGGTGATACCAGCGGAGGAAAGTGGTGCATTGAGTTTAGTACGTACATATTCTCATGCTCCTCTTTCCCATGGAAGAGGAGCTTTTTTCGTTAAAATAGCTAGGCTTGCTTCTTCTTTGGGAAAAGGTGGGTATTCTCCTAATTAATTTTGAGGAGGAATACGACATGAAGTTTTCAGAGCAGTTACGAAGAGAGGCAGATCCCATTTTTCAGGCGATTTTTGAACATCCGTTTGTAAAAGGGATCGGGGGAGGAAATGTACCAAAAGAGGCACTTATTCATTATGTAGAGCAAGATTTTGAGTATCTATCAACTTTTTGCAGAATTTATGGTCTGGCTGTTTCTAAATGCACCGACCGGGAAGATATGGCATTTTTTCAACAACAAATAGGGTTTGTGTTAAATTCTGAGGTGCATCCACACAATAATTTTTGTGAAGTAGCTGGCGTGCGTTATGAGGAATTACAAAAAGCACCACTTGCTCCGACTGCCCACCACTATACACGGCATATGATGGAAGCGGCAGCAAACGGGACACTAGGCGAAACACTTGCTGCCCTTGCCCCTTGCCCTTGGACATATTGGGAAATTGGGAAAAAGCTTATTCAAGAAGTGAAGCCAACACCTGATCATCCTTTTTATGAATGGATCATGTTTTACGGAAACGAGGAAGTGACTTCGATCACACAAGTGTTCATGGACAAAATTGATGCTTGTGCATCAACAGCAGGTGAAGAAGAAAAACAACGTATGCGAGACCATTTTATAACGAGCACACAATTAGAACACCAATTTTGGACAATGGCTTATACGCAGGAAAAGTGGCCTGTTGCTTTGGATCGGGTTAGAGTTTAGTAGATAGTTTAGTAACATTAGGGTACAGTAAAGGTCCTATGACCGGCTAGTATAATTTTTTGAATGAGAGAGGTTTGAAAAATGCAGGTGATCATAATGATTACCTGCATTTTTTTATTTTTTAGTACTTTCATAGAATAATAAAAATTAAACAAACGTTTGTAGAAACTGAAATTCATCATTGTAACAAAAGTTCTAAAAACCATTCGACAAACCTCAACCATTTTTGCATGCTATTTTAAAATATCTTCTAGCTATCCACAAAAGCTAAACCACTAAAAACTGGGCCACCGTGCCTGTCCCCTCCACCCAAAATCCCCTTGCATAAATATGTCGCACCGTGATATAGTCAAACTACGACATATGTCACAACGCGACACACTTGAAAGATAGAGGTGACCATATTGGATCTATCCAAAATCATAAAAAAATACATACCCATGACTGAAACCGCATTCTACATATTGCTGTCATTGACAGAACCGCGCCATGGCTATGGAATCATCAAACACGTCGAAGAAATCTCTAACGGTCGTATCCGCCTGGGCTCTGGAACCATTTACGGAACGCTGACGAAAATGCAAAAGGATGGAGTTATCACCGTGTTTGCGGATGCCGAGCGGAAAACGGTGTACGAAATCACCGATAGCGGCAAAGAGCTGATTACCGCAGAAATCGAGCGATTGAAGGAGCTTCACGGAAACGCATTGAAGTACGAGGGGGAATTCCTATGAAAACAATCATCAAACCATTATGGAGCTACGATGTACAGAAAACCGAACAATTGCTTACCGACCAGGCAAAAGCAGGCTATCACCTAACACAGCTTAACCGCTTCAAACGCCGCTTCACTTTCGAAAAGGGCAACCCAAAAGACGTAACCTACCGAATCGGCTACGACAAAATAAAACCCGCAACCCTTTCCAACACCATGCGCAATGACGGCTGGGAAAAAGTCACCCAAAGTGGCAAGTGGTATGTGATCGCAAACGAGAAACCGCAGGCAGAAGTGACTACTTCCACAAGTCGCGACGCCATCATCAAACGAAACAACTATATCTTTTATGCATTCATGGCCATACTCATCTACATAACCGGTGCAATGCTGGTAAACATAGCCCTCTTCTCCACCGTCTTTTTTGCAAGTGACGGAAACGTGGAAGTAGTGGAAAGTCCACTCTGGATCATCACCTACACCGGCTCAGCCCTAAGTACCGCTTTCTACTTTTTTATGATCTACTCTGTTTGGAAAATAAAGAAAACAAACAAATCCCTGTCACAAGAGAACCAAACAACATATTCGTCCCAACACACCCTAGATAAGAAAAACCTTACGAAAGCAGAAGAAAAACAACTAAAACGAGATGGACTAATCATTAAACGCCGCAAATTCGGCTGGATGTACTCGCCTGATAAACTGGAAAAGTGGCTAGAGCAACACGCAGCAGAAGGAAATCGCCTCCACCGCGTCAGCAAACTTGGCACCACCTTCTATTTCCGAGAAGGCGAGCCACAACATATCAAATACAGCGCAGACTACCAAAATCTATCGAATGATAGTTATTTCGAGATTCATAGACAAGCAGGTTGGAAGGATATATTCAGCTCCAAGGGTGCCATCCAAAAATGGACCATCTGGAGCAAGGAATACGAAGAAGGCGAAACACCACCAGCCTTGTACAGCGACAAAACGCACAAGCTCAAGCAAGCAAAGAAAGTCGCCTTCTCTTATACCGTGATCTTCCTACCGATGGTTCTAATGTATATGTTCATCGCCAGCATAAACATAGGCTTTCTGTTTCGAAAAGAAGAGGCGTGGACGTTACATGATACCAATACCATTATGTTTTTCCTTTGTATTCTCGTGTTCGGTACATTCATCACAAAGACTTGGATGTATTACTTTAGGCTGCGGAGAGCTTGAAGGTAGATGAAGCAATAATAAAATGACCATTAGAACCCCACGGTTTTAATGGTCATTTTCATAGATGTCCTACAAAGAACTATTGCTTTTTCATCAAAAATCTTCACTGCTTTTGTCCGGTGTCAATGCAAATATAATCCCAATGGTGTTTGGTGGAACGCTGGCAAGCAGGAACCACCAGTTGCCGGTAGTAATAGATAGGATTCCAAAACAAATAACGGACAAGGCCACAATGAAAATACCGAATTTGACTTTAGAGGGCTTCAACGGCTCCGACATATTCATATTGATGGACAAGATCATGCCTGTAAATCCCCAGCTCGTCATGTGAACAACCATAATGACAGCAAGAACGATGGCGGGCCTTAACTCCATACCGAACATGATCAACGTAAATAATAAATAAATGGAAGCAAGGGTGAAGAACCAAGAAATGGACCGGGCCTTTTGCCAAATATGGTCATGCAGTTCATCCAATCCACGCTGCTTTTTGGCCATACGGCGGCCAAACCACCAAGCTAATATACCTATCACAGCTCCTCCATATAATCCTACCAACCCACCAATTTGTACCTCCATTATTCTTCTCCCCCTTCTTCTAAAATAAAGACCTCTTCAATGATGCAATCGAATACCTTTGAAATGTTATATGCTAGTTCAAGTGATGGATTGTACTTTCCCGATTCAATCGCAATGATGGACTGTCTCGAGACGCCTACCTTTACGGCTAGGTCCTCTTGGGTCATCTTCGCAGCTTTGCGCAGATCTTTAATCCGATTTTTCAACTTTTCCACACCTCAATTATTTTTGTAAAGCTAGCTTTACAATCGGTTGTAAGTAAAGCGTACTTTACATTTGGTGAAATGTCAAGCATGCTTTACAAAATAGGTTGTGGGGACAGGTTCCTCGACCCATTTTTGGGGGAGTCGGAGTCGTGGCGGTAACGGGATAGGTACCGTTACTGACCATTATGGAGAGAGAGGATAGTTTATCAACAATTCGAAAAAGGATACAATTAAGTTATAAAAATAAAAAGGATTTGATTAGTTATGGAAGAAAGAATCAAGGAGTTAACACTTTTATTACTGTACCTAACATCATGGGAAGAAAAGAATATTCCAGGAGAAATGCGACGAAGTTGGAAAGGATACGATTTCGATATATTAAACCAATTAAGCGAACAGGATTTTCTTCATGGCGGAAACCGTTCGAAATCCGTATATCTAACAGAAGAGGGTATAGAAGAAGCGAAAAAACTAGCTCAAAAGTATATTGGACAATTAGACAGCAACTAAAAAACAGTGGCGAAGGAATTTACCTTCGCCACTGCCTACGTGTAACTCATAGACCGGCCTCTCTACTCCCTCGATAGAACCACCTTAAAAACAGAACGAAATATAAACACTACCACTAAAATAACAACTCCAGTCAATACAATCGCGTAATTCATCCCAATAGGGTTAAACCAAGACCCATTTGGAGGAGTGATAAACGCCGCCCCCAACCAAACGGAAACAATAGTAGTAATGAAGTTTACTAAAATAATAAAGCGGACCTTAACTTTCATAGATAAGAAACCAACCAATCCAGCAAAAAAAAGTGTCCCTAAGAACAAAAAATTAGTTTTCTCCGGATACTGCGAAATTTCATAGTAGTGAAACAGAAACGGCATATGAATTAACGAAACTAGCATCCAAAAGTATTTAATGAAAATCCCCCCTTAATTACAAAAACGTGGGTCGGCGTGCCTGTCCCCTCAGCCCAATTCCTTATACACCTTCACAAAATAAACCTCTAAAACTTCCCCTAATTTACCGTCAAGCTGCCAATATTCGCTGTCGGCATTCTCGATAACAGTATAGAACTCCTCCTCAGGTATCTCACCAGCTTCTAATGCTTGGTAAAGCTTCCACATCTGCAGGCCATACTTTTCTTCTATTAAAGCATATTCAGTTGCGTTAATTTCCTTAAGCGCCCGCACCAATTCTTCAAAATAACGGTCTACCCCTAACGCTTCTATATGCATAGAACACCAGTTAAATAGACCCTCATGCCCACCACTTTCAAGCTCGGAGTAGTAATGGTAGACCATAAAAGCTTGATTAGCAGTTTCATTGTCCGTAGGAAATTCGTATTCGCTCAGTAAAGAAATCATCGCATTCCAAATGTCTTCATTGGTTATCAATTCTGTATTATTTTTATCTGCCAAATGAATCCCTCCAAACTTTCTTACTAACAGTGGTAATAATGTAACATTATGTAATATGATTATAACAGATAGCATCGTATCAATTGGACGGAAGGAGAATGGTATGAGTCACAAAAAGGTAATTTTCATTCTGAGTCTAGTGGTAGCGATCGGGATTGCATTTACTCCTATTATTGGCATCAGACATGATGCCGATGGGATTATCTATTTTGGATTTCCTGCTGACATGTTTGTGTACTACGGAAATGGAGGTTGGAGTTCAAGCAGTCTAGGACCATTTTTCAATATTGCTTTTTTCTATGTGATATTTTTGCAGTTACACAAATTGATAACGAAAAAGAAGCTTTTAAAGAATATAGAGAAATAGAATAAAAGGGGGCTTTCCATTGTACTTATTACTATCCATTTTTTTGACCATTATTTTAGGAGGTGTATTACTCATGATGGGGCCAGTGGCAGGCGGTTTACTCGCATTCGCGATCATCACCGGCACCTTATTTAGAGGACTATATCTCCTAAACGACATCCACAGAAGGATCACCAAAGATATACCCAAACCTGATCCAGTCAAAGAGGCTTATGAAAACTATCTGAAAGAGAAAGAAGCCAAAGCTCAAGGGTAGAAGGGATGCACCGCGAAAATGTGTCGCGGTGCCTGTCCCTATGGAGGTGTTTATGAAAAAATACGGTTTGTCCTTTATTACATTCTTCGCTGCTGCGTATATAGTGTTAGTAATTTTGGAAGTCGGGGAAACGTTCACAAAAGGGATTCATGTTTTCATCTTATCTATTATTATCACCACTATTCACTGGATGTGGGATAGTTTCACCAAACTAACCAAACAGAAAAGGTCAAAGTAATGGACAACAAAAAACGGGTCACGGTGCCTGTCCCCATAGACCACTAAGGAGAACGACACGTTGAGAAAAACCAACATTCAACCATGGACCAAAGAATGGGAAGTCGCATATGACCAAGAACAGAAACTACTAAAAGAAGTCCTAAAAGATGAATTAGTAGATATTTTTCATATCGGAAGTACATCTGTCCCGGCAATCGGTTATGCCAAACCCATCATTGATATTTTGATTGTGGTAAAAGAAATTGAAAAGGTTGATCGGTACAATGAAGCGTTACGAAAAGTGGAGTATGAACCGAAAGGCGAGAACGGGATAGCAGGGAGGAGGTACTTCCCAAAAGGCAAGCAACACAGAACACACCATGTACATATCTTTCAGGTCGGCAATGAACATATACAAACACATCTGGATTTTAAAATGTATCTCATGGCACATCCAGAAGATGCAAAAGCATATGGAGAGTTGAAACTGGAATTAGCAAGGCAGTTTCCTGATAACCATCATATGTATCAAGAGGGAAAGCAGGATTTTGTGAATGAGTTGGCGGAGAGGGCGAGAAGTTGGAAGGCTAATAGATGATTTTTACTGCACCTTTTCATATAGGATGGGGGAAGTTGTAGGGTTATTGGTAATCGGAAAAATCTATTGGATGGAAAAATAATTGTAAAAGAAGGGATCAGCATGATTGGAAGAAAACTCATAGCAGCTTTAATCTCTGGTTTATTAATGATTGCGATGTATTCCATTTTTATTGGAATAGATATAGGAGTTTTCTTTGGCATGTATTTGATGCCCATTATTTTTATTTATGGCATACCATCTTCTATGTTATCTGACTACGCTACCAAAAGCCTGATGGGAACAAAACGAATAATCGTCGCTTTGTTCATTCACCTTTTCTTAGCAGCAACGTTCGTACCAATACCAATGTTGATTTCAGGCTACAAAATAGACACACGGTTCTCAGAGGCAACTGGTTTGTTCGATGTATTCTTATTCATTCATGCACTAATAGCAGCCTTCTTATTTTGGCTTACAGACGAATTAATGAAAAATAAATCATGTCAAATAAAACGCAGAAAGTGTTTAAAGTGGGTTGGCGATTTAAAAATATAATGAATGGAAGCAAATACTTATCTAAAATAAACAACAAATTGGTACGGCCCTCTATAAAGGATCAGCGTCTATTTTACTTGTCTAAGTGAAGGAAATATATTGTAGGGATTTTCAGATTATGAAATAGTTGGTATTAAGCAATCGGGCAGGATTGATTAATAAAAAAGACATTGACCCATGGGTGAAATTTTCTAATAAGGGGGGAGTAAATTTGAAGGGGAGTTTTTTCAAAATGAGCTTATTGATAGTAAGCATTCTTCTCTTAAATGCATGCAGTAAGGTTGAAGAAGTTCAACATATTTCAGTATTTGTTTCGGAAACATCAGAACAAGATGATGAAGGTTTTTTTGTAACAACTGGCTACAAGAAAGTTAATTCAATAACGATTATTGAAGAAAGTAAACATCATGTAAAGACTGTTATTAAATCCATCGAGGACTTTTATGATATCGAAGGGAATTATTTAAAAACAGAAATAATACATTCAACTTTTAATAAATCCTATGTTACTCAAAAAGAAGATGCTGAAAGTCTAAAGGAAGAAATTCAGAAACCTTCAACAATTCTAATTCCCGATGAAAATATAGAACTTTTCAAATTAGATAATAAAACAAAGGAAGTCGAGGAAAAAGTGAAAGAACATGTCCTATCTTTTATGGATATGCTGTAAGTAATACTCCATTATATAGGGGATTGTAGCAAAGTAGCTTGCTCCTTACATAAGAATTGGGAAGTATTTAAGAATAAGGAGAGTAGTTCTATGTTAAAAAGAAAAATAATAACAGCCATTCTGACATTTCTTATATCAACCTTAATTATTACTAGCTTATCCCCTGTAGATGTCCTTTTAGATGGCTCACATAATTATGAAACAAGCACTTTCTTTCAAGATATTTTGCTTATATCTGTATATGTTGTTGCAGGAGTTTTCTTATATGGATTGCCAGTATCAATACTAATTGAATTAATAACACAAAAACCAAAGGAAGCTCGATTTGCTCTTTCCTTTCCTTTACATATCTTGTTCGGAATAATTCCTGTTTTTGTATTAGGATTCTTAGCAATATTCTCACTGCTTGTCTCAATAATATATCTTTTGATTGACGAGTTAATTAGATTTTTCACAAAAGAAAAAAAGATTTCTGGTTACAATTATGTTAAAGCCTAAATCGTTTTAGAGTTTATCATTTTAATGAAATAGCTTTTAAATGGAGCCAAAGCAACTACTCACGCTGTTACTTGTAATATTTTTTAAGAAAACTTAGAGAAAAAAGAATTGCAGTGAGTATAGTGTTCTTTTAAAAGCTAGATTTCTTTTTACCCACTATGCAGCAATCTAGGGGCGATTGTTGCGCCAATGAATTAATTATTTAGTAAGGCACTTACAGAAGGAGGAATGGAATGTCAGAACAGGAAAGAGAGAGGCTCAAGAATAGAGAACAACAAAGAAACCCAGGGGCGGCTTTTAACAATGCATTAAATCAAGCTATAACTGGTAATCCAAATGGAAGTGGATGTTTATTGATTGTGGTTATACTTCTAATATTTCTTTTATTTAAAGCTTGCTCTTCTTAATCTTTTATTGGGTACAATTGCAAAAGCTTTAAAATGAGTCTATTGAAGAAAATAGGAGCGATTGCCAGCTAGTGTAATCGCATTTTGTTTCTATTTATGGGGGAAGGGAGGAAGTCCAATGGTGAACAGATAATCCGAGAAAATCTATTTGTGTTTACATTAAAAGCATGTAGAGTTTCTCACATTTTCTAATTAATTGAAAATAAAGTTAAGAGGAGAAAACAACATGCTAAATAAAATTACGCCGTCTGTTTATTATTCATCCAACAACGATGCTAGAGAGCGACCAACTTTGGGATTAGTCTGTGGGGATAAATATAGCTTAGTAATAGATTCAGGAAATTCCGCTCAACATGCTCAAGATTTTTTAAAAGAAGTGGACGCACTTGATGTACCTCCAGTTAAATATTTGATCATTACCCATGGACATTGGGATCATTTCTTAGGATTAAATGAATTTGAGACCACGATCATAGTAAATAAGCGCACCAATCAAATTTTAAACGATTGGCAAAGCTATTCTTTTGATGATAATCGCTTCAAAACTATGTAGATTTAGATTCCAGTAAAATGTCTCGTCAATGTCTGGAGATCATTAGAACTGAACTTCCCATGAGGGATTCCTTTAAGTTGAAACCTGCTGATATGATATTTGAGAATTCGCTTACTATTGATCTTGGAAACAAGGTTTGTATCATCGAAACAATTATTGGTACCCACAGCGAAGATTCAACCATTATATATGTGCCTGACGATAAAGTCCTTTTCTTAGGTGATAGTGCTTATGGAACGACAACAGATTCTTTATTCCATTACAAGCAATCATTATTAATACCGATGATTAAGGATATTCAGAAATACGATGCTCATTTCTTCATTCTTGGGCACGAATCGATGTGTGTTTTAGAGGAAATGAATCTTTACTGGAAAGAACTTATTTCCTCAAGCGACGCCACAGATTCTACATCATTAGAAATAGCCATGAAATGTTTCGAGAACAAGAATAACAGGATACCTAATTCAAATGAACAATTTTTTATACAAGCCTTTGTAAATGACCAGATTTTAAAATCAAGAGTTTAATGAATATGGCGCTATCCATAAAAGGATTAGCGCTTATTCTGGTCTAGAATCAGAAAAATTTATTGGAGGTATAAGAGAAAAGAGAAAATTATAGAGTCTATATTAAAGGTGAGAACACGGCTCGCTCCTTACATAAGAATAGGGCAGGGTAGTTCAATAAGCCTTCTCCTTTTACGGTACTCTAACCTTATGGGATAGGTACTCACCTATATTTACAAAAATGAATATCTTATTGTTGAAACCAACTTAACTTAGGAGGAATCTTCATGGGATACTTTGTTACTGTAGAAAATGATGTGAATTTATATGTTGAAGATATTAACCCGGGGGGAAATAAGACCGTTGTGTTTTTACATGGTTGGCCGTTAAACCATAAGCAGTTTGAATATCAGTTTAATGTTCTTCCTTCTATGGGTTACCGCTGTATTGGTATAGACTGGAGGGGCTTTGGCAAATCGGATAAACCAATGAATGGCTATACTTTTAACAGACTTGCAGATGATATTCGCACAGTAGTTGGTACACTTCAATTAAACAATTTTACTCTTGTAGGTCACTCTACCGGTGGGGCTATCGCCATTCGGTATATGTCTCGTCACAACGGTTTGGGGGTATCGAAGCTTGTACTTATTGATGCGGCCGCACCAACAGGATTTACTACAGAAACGGCCGATGAACTTCTTACGGAAACCCTAAATGACCGCCCAAAGATGATACAGGAAGTAATGGATACCTTTTTCTTCCAGTATATTACTAAACCATTCTCGGACTGGTTTTTGCAAATGGGATTACAGGCAGCAAGTTGGTCGACAGCTGCTATTATTATTACATTAAGAGATGAGAAGCTGCATGCGGATCTTTCAAAAATAAATGTCCCTACCTTAATCATTCACGGTATTCATGATAAAGTCATTCCATTTGCACAGGCTCACGAGCTAAACCAAAAAATAAAAAATTCACAGCTAGTCCCATTCCAATATAGTGGTCATGGTCCTTTCTGGGAAGAACGTGACAAGGTTAACCAGCTATTAACACAATTTATTTAGTTAAAAAACTTATACTTATTCTAATAAATGGATGAAGTAAAATTTTTGCTCTACTTAAAAAGCAACTGGTTGGATATATTCGGGGGCTTACAGATCAATCTGTACATCTGAATTATTAGTAGATCGTACCTATCGGGGATCAGGGATTGGAGAAATATTGCTGAATTATGTTCATCACTTATATCCAACGACAAGAATTGAAATGTTAGCAAACACTGATTCTCGAACTTTTTATGAGCAAAAAGGTTACAGAACGTTTTATGGATTTAGGAAGACAAGTAAAGAATAATGGAGAGTTACCTACTAAATTACCAGGCGCTATCCTTGTTTCTAGGATGAGCGCTTATTTTTGAGTAAAAGGGTTTTCCAGAAACCTATGATGAAACTTTTTCATATTCATACGCGTATATATTTCAAAGATAAAGATGTATCTTAAGGAGGAGTTTTTACATGGTAGATCCATATGCTATGGGGGCTGGCGATGCTATGTTTCAGATTGTACCGATTTTTATTGGCATTATTTTTGTGATCGTTATCGGTAGTATCTTGATTTCGGTTTTTAAAGGCATTGGGGAGTGGCAGAAAAATGAGCAGTCACCAAAGCTAAGTGTGCCAGCTGTTGTTACATCAAAACGGATAGAAGTTACCAAAAGGTCCAATATGCATCATCACAACGACACCCATCACCACCATTCTTCCAGCACAAGATATTTTGTTACGTTCGAGTTTGAGAGTGGTGACCGTTTGGAATTTCATGTTTCTGGTAAGGAGTATGGGTTACTTTCGGAAGGTGACTATGGTGTATTAAGCTTTCAAGGGACTCGGTATTTAGGTTTCCAGAGAGACATAGAGAAGAAGGAGAGTTTATGAAGAAAAAACTTTTTCTTGTTAATGGAACGTACCAATTAAAACAATGGGAGGTTGAGGTGAGGTATTGCTGATTATAGTAATAATTATTATTGTTATCACCCTTTTATCAATAGAAGTCCAGTTAAGGCGAGCAAACAAGCATAATGAAGAAATAATTGATTTGTTAAGGGAGATAAAGGATAAAACGGAATAAGGTAAGGAGTGATTCCATGAAAAAAGGGAAGGTAATCGTTTTAACTGTTGCAATAATGGTCAGTTTTATTGTTATGCTTCATTCAAATCCAACTACTTCATTACGAACAAAAGTGTTTTTTATGGGGTATCCGAAAGCTGCTTTTACATCTGAGATTGTGGAATATGAATATGTAAACCTTCATGATAAGGATAGTAAGGGATACATATTTACAGAGCCCCCTATGGAAAAAGCAACCCAAGGTTATTTAGACACGTATCAAGTGAAGAAAATAGGGATTTTTTATTTTGCTGAGTTTATGAAAGATGTATGATGTTGCTCTATATATTGATAATCCAGGGAGAAGATAATGAAGAAATATTTGGTGCAAATTGGAATCGTTTTGTTAATACTTTTAATTGCCTTTTTTATTAATCCAAAAGAATTGTATTATAGCTTTAAAGCAGAAAAAGAGATTGAAATCATACGAGGTATTGTAGAAGAAGGAATTGGAGAAGAAAAATACAAAATAAAAGAAATAACACATATAAGTGAAAACAGTTTTCTTGTTGAAACTAATAGCAATAGTTTGCTAATTCAAAGCAAGAAACAGGTTAGTGGGACTTCTTATGAGATCTTTGTATATGGATTAACTATTGAGAGATATATGAATAAATAGCTAATGGCTTATTACTTAGAAATAAGGCAGCGTTCTAGAATAAGGAGAGTAGGTTCAATGTTAAAAAGAAAAATAGTAACAGCCTTTTTGACATTTATTATATCAACCTTAGTTATTACTAGCCTATCCCCTGTAGAAGTCCTCTTAAATGGCTCACATAATTATGAAACAGGCACTTTCTTTCAAGATATTATTCTTATATCTGTATATGTTGGGGTAGGAATTTTCTTTTTTGGATTGCCAGTATCAATACTAATTGAATTAATAACACGTAAACCAAGGGAAGCTCGATTTGCTCTTTCCTTTCCTTTACATATCTTGTTCGGAATAATTCCTGTTTTTGTATTAGGATTCTTAGCGATATTCTCACTGCTTGTGTCAATGGTATTTCTTGTGATTGACGAGTTAATTAGGTTTTTCACAAAAGAAAAAAAGATTTCTGATTACAAATATGTTAAAACCTAATTCATTGCAGAGTTTATCATTAATGAATAGAAAAAGAGGTTGGACTTTTATTGAAACGTGTTTCTGATGATAAATACGAAGAGATTCATGTATTTAAAAAACGTGAAGAAAAATTAGCTTTTTACAAAAATGCCCATAGGGAAAGGGAAAAGTTATAAATAGAAAAGTTGGTCTTTTTTTATTGGTTTTCTTTTGTTATTTAATATGGCTATATCTTGCAATATATGAATCTTCCATAAATGACTGGTGGACAGTCAATGAGATTATAGGGATAAGTGTTTCAAATGTGAAGATTGTTGTTGGTACGGGTATCTTCATTGTTGGTGGAGGGGTTCTTTACTTGTTCATTAGAAAAAGGAATTAGAAAATTGTTATTGAAGAGCTGATTAAGAGGACGTTATTAAATGTGTCACGGTGCCTGTCCCCATAGACCCTCTTGAGGTGAACAGAATAAGAGTAGAGGTGGCTTTCCATGCGTATACAACTGAGAAATGAAAACTGGCTTGAGGTTAGAGAGTATAGAAAAGAAGACTTTATACATATTAATAGATTAAATGCAGAGGAAAAGTGGAATAACCTTGTTGAAAATAAAGACAGTACAAGGGAAGCTTGGGATCATTCAACCATTACTTATGTTGCAGAAATAAACGGGCAGCTGGTTGGGTATATAAGGGGGCTTACAGATCAATCTGTTACCTTATACATCTGTGAATTATTAGTAGATCGTACCTATCGTGGCTCGGGGATTGGAGAAATATTGCTGAATTATGTTCATCACTTATACCCAACGACAAGGATTGAAATGTTGGCAAACAGTGATTCTCGAACTTTTTATGAGCAAAAAGGTTATAGAACGTTTTACGGATTTAGGAAGACAAGTAAAGAATAATCAACTACCAGGCGCTATTCTTGTTTCAAGGGGAAAATTGATATCAATGCTACGATAAAGAAAAATACATTGGTTAATAAGAAAGTTGCAGTGGTTTATGAAGAGTTCTCTGAGAATGTAGTGTTAAATCAAATTATTAAAGCGACACTCATTTACCTATCGCGATCAAATAAAATAAATCAAATAATTCGTAGATTATTTCACGAATTGCTACCTTATTATACAGAGGTATCAGATGTAGAGCTAGATTTGATGCTATGGAAAAATGTTAGATATAACCGCCAAAACATTCGTTATCAATTTATTGTAGATTTATGAGCAGTTATTATTTGATGAAAGCTCTACTTCTCAAAAGATGAAAGCGGTTCAAGACGAACAAAGATTATCGTCTTTATATGAAAAGTTCATCTATCTCTTGATTTACAACAAAAATTTAGTGGCATAAAGGAAAACTTACTAGCATATGCTAATCAATTTTTTACATAGTTTTATAAATTCGTTTTATCTAGGAAGCGCGGGACGGGCTTGCGCTTTCTTCGGATTAGGAAGGAAACAGTAGAATCGTCCGGGCGCTTCCCAGTTCTTTAAGGAGAGAGATTCGAAATGCGAATGAAATGTTTGTGTTTAACCGACCATAATGGATATGAGATTCCAATTAAACAAATCGAGCATCAGAGATAGCATCAGGAAAAGTGAAAGAATTCATGAGAAAAACATAAAAAAATTAAAAGAATCTCATAGAACACCTAAGTGAATCACCATTAATCCGGAAGCAACGGGGCGGTTCTATCTATTAGAAAGGGACGATGAAGAAATGGTTACAGAAATCCAACTAAATGATACTAAAATTAATATCACACGATATGATGAAAAAAAGATAGAAGGTAAAACTCAGATATCGTTTACTTTTTATGTTTCAAGTGAAGACTACCATGATATAGCAACGTTATTATACAAAGGAACATTTGATGTAATCGTACTTGAGAGACATCTTAAGTTCCGCGGAACGATTCAAGAATATTCAACATCAATTACGAATCTATACGAAAAAGGGCAAATTGGTGAATATAAACTGACTTTGAAAGAAGTGGAATAATAGAAAAGGGGATTTTCATCTTATGAAATTAAGCATTTTAGATCAGTCTCCCATTTCAACTAATCAAACGGCATATGAAGCACTACAGGAATCAATGAATCTCGCTCGCATAGGGGAGACATTAGGATATTCCCGTTATTGGATTGCTGAACATCATGCAATGCCAGGGCTTGCATGCTCTGCGCCCGAGGTAATGTTAGGGTATATTGGGGCAAATACAAAAAATATCCGAATTGGCTCTGGAGCAGTTTTATTGCCATACTATAAGCCGTATAAAGTAGCAGAAACCTATCACATGTTATCCACTCTATTTCCTAATCGAATTGATGTTGGAATTGGAAGGGCACCGGGGGGGCCTGCTGAAGCAACAAATGCATTATCGGATAACTATTTGCAACATGTCTATAAAATGCCTGATTTAGTATATGAATTAATTAAATACATAGATAATGAAGGGACCGTAGTAAAGGCTTCTCCGATACCGCAGATTAGTCCTGATCTATGGATGTTAGGTACAAGTAGAAAAAGTGGGGATTTTGCTGCGGAAAACGGTTTAGCCTATAGTTTCGGACAATTTATGAGTGATGAAAACGGAGCAGAAATCGTCCAACAATATCGTCAGTCATTTCAACCAAGGAAAAAAGGCCAAAAACCATACGTCATTATGGCTTTATCAGTAATTTGTGCAGAAACTACTCAAAAAGCAGAAGAAATTGCTTTAAGTTCAATTGTTTGGGAACTACAAAATGAGAGTATGGAAGGAAACAAAGGAGTTCCTTCTGTTGATGAGGCAAAAAAAATTCTATTAAATCTACGTAATCAAAAGTCTATTGAAAGAATAAAAAAGAAAATGATTATAGGTACTCCAAATGAGGTGAAAAGAAAAATATTAGAAATTCAATCACATGTATTAGCAGATGAAATCATGATTGTAACTATCACTTATTCATCAAAGGATAAGCATCAATCATATCGATTAATCGCAGAACAATTTATTAAATGAAAAAGTTAAGATTAAAAGGGAGTGGAATGATTAACGTTTTTTTCCTCCAGAGTGTTTTGGTTTCAGCTTTCAAAACCCCCTTGTTAATGTAAAATGGAAGCAGGGGACGGTTCTCTGCTTCTGAAGCAGAGAAGAACTTAATCGTACGCGATGGCCTTTTAAGAGCCCTTTCTAATGAAGATGGGGGAAATGAGAAAGAATGCTCTTTATGGTATTGTTTAATCATCAAACCAAGCAAATCATAGAAGTCATACTTAACCCAAACATATAGGTAGTAGCAGTAAACCATCACCTGAGAAGCATCAAGACGGGTCCACTGTTCGAGAATAGAATATTACAGCCGTGTAAAGGGAGATCAAATCGACATTTTGGGTAATGTGTATATAATTTCTAATTCAGTCATTAAGTAATTGGATGCGACACTCTAAATTTATAGACGAAAAACACCATATCATATAACCAGGCGCTATTCTTGTTTCAAGGATGAGCGCTTATTTTGTATAAGAGGTTTTGCAGAACCCTAGTCCGAAAGTACACCATGTATCTGATGAAACTTTTCATATGGATACTCGTATATAACTCAAAGATAAAGATGTAACCAAAGGAGGAGTGTTTACATGTCAGATCCATATAGTGTGGTGGCTGGTGGTGATGCTATGTTTCAGATTGTACCAATTTTTATTGGCTTTTGTGATTGTTATCGGTAGTATCTTAATTTCAATTTTTAAAGGCGTTGGGGAGTGGCAGAAGAATGAGCAGTCACCAAAGCTAAGTGTGCCAGCTGTTGTTACATCAAAACGGATAGATGTTACCAAAAGGTCCAATATGCATCATCACAACGATACCCATCATCACCATTCTTCCAGCACACATACAAAATATTATGTGACGTTCGAGTTTGAAAGTGGCGACCGTTCGGAGTTTCACGTTTTTGGTAAGGAGTATGGTTTACTTTCCGAAGGTGACAATGGAGTATTAAGCTTTCAAGGGACGCGGTAGTTAGGGTTTGAGCGAAACAAAGGGAGTATATCGGGAGGAGAGGATTACCAAAGTGACTACAAGTGAAAAAGAAATTCTACTGTTGAATAGTGACAAGTACTTTAATAGATTACTTGCAATTATTGAATCCGTACCAAGTAGAAAAATAGGCCTTTCCATTGAAACGCTAGAAAGAGACAAGAATTTCCGTGATGTCGTCATGCACCTGTATGAATGGCATGCCATGCTGGAGAGATGGTATAGGGAAGGAATGGATGGGGATATCCCGTTTATGCCAGCACCGGGTTATAAATGGAGTAAGATCGGGCACCTCAATATGCGAACATGGGAAACCTACCAAGACGTAACATTAAATCAAGCGATAAAGAAATTAAAGTTAAGCCATGAGCGAGTGATGGAACTAATTAGATCACATACCAATGAAGAAATCATGACAAAAAATACATTCTTCTACTTTGTTGAAGATTCTGGGTAAGGGTGAAACTCAGATCTTTACGAGCTGGGTTTTTCTTATATAAAAAAGCTCGGAGTTTCTACTCGGAGCTTTTTATTGTATTGTTCTGCATTTTTATTTTCAGAAAAATAGGGAGGGTTAGGGGACAGAAAATTATAAATCAGATACTTTTCACGTATAGCCTTAATTAAGGCCTCTATACTTGAGAAATGCTTTCATGAAACTTAAAGATGGTTAACTTTAATATTTTTTAGTGATGATTGGATATAGTCTGTTAATATTCTACGATGGCAATGAGTATGTTGATGCTCACTACATAGAAAACAGACATTATCATCCTCAATCAATTTTTTTACTAGGGGTAGAATTTTTCGTTTCTCAATTAATTCATTATACTCAATTTCATATTCATCCCAAGTCATTTCTTTCTTCTTATATGACTTTAGAATGTAATCAGATGGTGCCAGAGTAGGAGTATGAATATATTTTATGTCAACTAATTCTAGAATATATTCAAGGTCTTGTTTCTTAGCGAAACCAGATAGCTGAGATGTATTATTTAGTCTTGTATCAACAACCTTCGTTACACCTGCTTCTTTCAACAGCTTAATAAATTGTCTTAAAGATTTTTTAGCAAAACCAATTGTATTTATAGTTTCCCCCATTATTTTGAGTCCTCCCTGTAAACTGTTTTTAGAATAAATATAATTGTTCATTTCTTATTGGATTTAATTCTATAGCTTGAACACCATAAGGTTTAAAAAACTCTCCAACCAGTCGTCTGTGACAAAAACGGTGATCATCACAAAAACAAATCAAAACGATATTTTTACCCTTTAGGAGTTGTTTATAAACCTCACGAAGACACTGCTTGGTCTCTCTATTTTCTAATTCTTCTAAGAATACCTCTTCATATTTATGCCACCAAGAGTCAGGGTTATGCCCTTTCCAATTATTAATAAATTTCAAAAACAAATTCTTAGAGGGAGATAACTGTTTTACAAGTATTGTATTAGGGATTTCAATACCTGCTCTTGTTATTTGCCATAACTCTGCTTCCACTTTTAAGTACTTAAGTCCAGCCGGATTTGAAGTAAACAGTTGTCCTTTAGGTCTCGGGGATTTTTCCATGTTACTACTCCCTTTTTTCTTCCAAGTTTAATGTTATGATATTAACATTAATTTGGATAAGAGTCTAATACGGGAACCTCAGGGTCGGTAATTAAGCTGATAGCCATAGGATACTCTTTATAGATATCTTTTCTAGGTTCTTTACGTGCTAAACCGATAACTAAATAAAGTGAGTCATATGTGTTAGGAGTATTAATTTTTTGTTGGATATACGATCGCCATTTTAAATCAGTAATAGGAAATCCTTCAGTTTGTGTTGTATTATTATAATCAATGCCATTGAAGGTGAACTTTATTCGAAGTAAGTTTTCTACCTGTCTAAAGCTATCAATGTCTATTAAGCATAGTGAGCGTCCATTCGCCTGCAATGTTTCACTAAGTTCGGTTTCCCCACTTTGAAATTTGGAAACAAGTTGTAATAATTCATTATTGGGTAATTTCTTTATTAAAGAATAAGAATCCCAGTCTACTAATCTAATATCTTCGGTATGACCTGGAGAGTTTGGATCGAGCTCTGCTCTATAATTATAAATCTCCCACACATCTCCAACCATAATCTTTTTATTATCATTATAAAATAAATTTGACCAAAACTTAGTGCTAGTGTCTGGTGGCAAAGGTCGTAACCAATTTCCGTCTTCATCTATTCCAGCAATACAATATTTATCATATGTTTTTGTCACTGCAAGAACTGTAAAATTAATAATCGACATAATTATATGTCATCTCCTTAACATATTTTATATTTCATTCCCTTATCTAGAAAATTCTACAAAAAAATACAAAAACCTTTAAATTTCTATATAAAACTCTGTTATAATTTTTTGGAGAAGCCTTGTCAAAGGATTAGCTGGACAGTTAACCCAATATTATTATAAGAATAGGATCATTGAGAAAACTAGAAAGAGATAAAGGGTGCATTTAAGTAGATCAATTATTACAAAATAGCACTTTATTCAAGGGAGGGTAAAAAATAGGTTCAAGGATTTTAGTGTTTTTTCTATCTAAATTTGGAGGGGACGTTCTATGCCTAAATACAACAAACTAGTGCGAGATAAGATTCCAGAAATCATTGAATTGACCGGAAAAAAGTACGTAACAAGAGCCCTTTCTGAAGAAGAATACATAAAAGAATTGAAGAATAAAAGTTTCGAAGAATTAGAGGAGTACCGAAGTGCAGTTACGAAAGAAGAGGCTTTGGAAGAGCTAGCCGATCTAATGGAAGTAATTCATGCTTTTGCCAAGTATCACAATACTACTTTAGATGAAGTAGAAAAGCTACGTCGAAAGAAAGCAGTTAAACGAGGTGCTTTTGAAGAAAAGATTTTCTTAGTTGAGGTCGAGGATTAAATGAGCCATAAACTAAAAGTCGGTGAATTGAAAGTAGAGTATTTGACTGACGAAGAGATCTGGCGAGTTTTTACCATCGTCTTATCAAGCAAATCAGTAAAATCATCTACATATAAATTCGCATTGATAAAAGCAATCATTGAGAATTTGTATCAGGTTAATGAAGACTTTGAACTAACTTACGATCAACTAGCTTACACTTTCACAAAGGTGTATTGGAATTTGATTGTTCACCATAATTTGTCCCGGCATAACAGAGGAAAGAATGCCAGGGTGGTTTCTATAATAAAAGAGGAACAACAGAATCACTCAATACCACCTGAAATGGTTTTTGATAAACTGAGGGATTCTCTTCAAGTAAAACTGATTCACAAAGTAAAACTTACTATGAAGATTAATGTCTTTGGTGCTTTATATGGTGATACAAGAGGAATGTTCTACTCATTTGACCATAAAGCAGAAGTATTAAGGCTCAATCCTCTTGTCCATAGTTTTATGCTGAATTATCAAAGATTGATTATACACCTTACAAACTATCATATGGCAACAATGATTGAAGAACTAAACGAAGTCCCCAGCATTAATTATCTTCTAGGTAAAGTAGAGAACATAGCTAAACGTTCATTGCTACAACCATTTGAAAAAATACTGTTGTCATACTTTGAAGCAAGGTGTTTCTATTGTGGAAATGAATTGACAGGTAAGAAAAGAGAAATGCATATTGACCATTTCATTCCATGGTCGTTTGTACAATCAGACCATATTTGGAACCTTGTCCTATCCTGTAATAAGTGTAATAGTTCCAAAAGTGATAAATTGCCAGAAAGAGGGTACCTTGATGGTATTATTAATCGGAATGAGGAATTGTTAAGTTGGAATTCCAACTTTCAAATTGAAAAACTGATGGAGAACTACAAAGAAAACAAAATCATAATGCTTTATGACTATTTTGTTAAGAATGGTTTTGATACCATATGGAATCCCTTAACAAAGTAATATAGAAGTTCTAATTATTGAGTAATTTCTAAACCAGCAATACTTTTAAAGAGGATCTGCTGGTTTTTTGTCGAAATTCACACATTCAGGAAGGAGGAGGGTACTTGGATTGTATTTTGAGAGATTATATTTAGGGGGAGAAAAGAATGAAAATTAATTGTATTTGCTGTAATGATAAAATTCAATTAAAAGAAGAAGTGGTATTAGATGTAGCAAACTCCTTATATCATGCAAACTGTTATAGTGAGTTTAGTGAAAATCTATTTGAGTGGAAGGATTTCGGTGGAATGGAAGACATTTTAAATAAGTACAATTATTTAAAATCATAAGTATTACATTTCATACAGATTCGATTAAACTCATTTCTCAAAGCTAAAAAGCCTCTATAAAAATTTGTTTCTATTAATTCACTTACTGTTTTTGTAAAATAGATTTAAAGAATTTACAAACTCCTGTAAAATAGATTAATAGGAAACTATATTTATGGGGGCTTTTTTATGTTAGGGAAAATGCTAGACAATAAAAAATCAGGCATTGTAGGAGATGCATTAAAACCATATTTTAAAAAAGATGCCAAGGTTGCGATCATGTCATCCTACTTTACGATATATGCGTTCGAGGCTTTAAAGAAGGAATTAATGAAAGTGGATGAGGTGCGATTTTTATTTATCGATCCTACCTTTACTTCAGAAAAACATACACAAGGGACGACAGACATTGATAAGTCAGGTCGAGAGAAAAGGTTATCTGGATCAGAACTCGAAATTAAGATGCGGAATGAACTTACACAGGCGAAAATCGCTAAAGAATGTGCTGACTGGATAAATTCAAAAGTGAAGCTGAAGTCTTTGACGTCACCATTAACACAGAATCGCCTGTTCCATATTGAAAATAAAGATGGTTCATCAGTGGCTATTCAAGGTAGCTCCGATTTTACCAGCAGCGGATTAGGCTATACATATTCGCCAAGTCTTCATATGAATTCACTAATGGACGAACCTCTATTAACAAAACAATATATCCAGTGGTTCAATGATGTGTGGAAGAATGATGCTATTGTTGAAGAGGTACAAGAGGAAGTGTTGGAAAGAATCGCAGCAATTTATGAAAATCACTCTCCAGAATTTCTTTACTACGTCACTCTTTATAATATTTTCAGTGACTACCTGGAAGAATTCGATGAAGATGCGATTGTAAAATCAAAAACAGGCTTTAAAGACACCACGATATGGAATAAGCTTTATAAATTCCAAAAAGATGGTGTACTCGGAGCTATTGATAAATTGGAAAAGCATAACGGTTGTATCCTTGCAGATAGTGTAGGTTTAGGGAAAACATTCGAAGCCCTGGCTGTTATTAAGTATTACGAGTTAAGGAATGACCGAGTACTCGTTTTGTGCCCAAAAAAATTAAGAGAAAACTGGCTGATTTACACTCAAAACGATAAGAGGAATGTCCTCTCTACTGATCGCTTCAATTATGATGTGTTAAACCATACCGACTTGAGCCGTACAGTCGGTTTGTCAGGAGATATTAATTTGTCTACTGTGAACTGGAGTAACTACGATTTGATTGTTATTGATGAGTCACATAACTTCAGGAATAACCAGGCTAGAAATGACAGGGAAACTCGTTATTCCAGGTTGATGAATCAAATTATTAAAGCTGGTGTTAAGACAAAGGTATTAATGCTATCAGCGACCCCTGTAAACAACAAAATGAATGATTTGAAAAATCAAGTAGCCTTTATTACGGAAGGTAAAGATGAAGCTTTGGAATCAGCAGGTATTGAAAGTATTGAACAAACGTTAAGAAAAGCACAGCTTTCTTTTAATAAATGGCTCAAGTTAGATGAAGAAGAGCGAAAATCAGATAATCTTCTGGAAATGTTGAATTTTGATTATTTCAAACTGCTCGATGCAGTGACAATTGCTCGTTCAAGAAAACATATCGAGAAATACTATGATATGTCCGAAATTGGGAAGTTCCCACAACGATTAAAGCCAAGTAATGTATATGCCGATATTGATGAGTACAATGAGTTCCCTGAAATAAAGGAAGTTAATAAGCTCATTAACAGATTAAATTTAAGTGCGTACTCACCATTGAAGTATGTAATGCCTGAAAAGCAAGAAGAGTATAGTCTTAAATATGATAAGAAAGTAAAAGGCGGTTCAGTATTTAAACAAATTGACCGTGAACGCAGTCTAGTTCACTTAATGAGGGTTAACTTACTAAAAAGGATGGAAAGCTCTATTCATTCATTTGGTATGACAGTAGCTTCTCTATTGAGGAAAATCGATGATCTGTTACTGAAGCTTGATAATATTCAGCAATACTCCAATGCCGATATTAATATTAATGAAATCGATATTGATGATGATGATGTGGAAAACATGCTAATAGGATCGAAAGTAAAAGTACTCCTTCAAGATATCGACCGCATTAAGTGGAAACAAGATTTACATGATGATAAGGAGAAACTTGAGCACCTACTTATTGAATCAGCAAAAGTTCAAGCTCCACGTGATGCCAAATTGAATAAGATTAAATCCATGATTGACTATAAGCTCGTTCATCCCATCAATGGCGAAAATAAGAAAATCATTATTTTTACAGCTTTTGCCGACACAGCAAGTTATTTATATGGCGAGTTATCACAATGGGTATCGAAACAACATGGGATAAACACTGCCCTTGTAACAGGTTCTGGAGGCAATCAAACCACACTCAAAGGAGTCCAGAAAGATTTAAACTCAATCTTAACCCACTTTTCACCCGTATCCAAAGAGAGAAGTAAAATAGATTCCACAATTCGGGATGAGATCGACATATTGATTGCTACCGACTGCATTTCGGAAGGTCAGAACCTGCAAGACTGTGATTACCTTATTAATTACGACATTCACTGGAACCCAGTCCGAATCATCCAACGGTTTGGTCGAATCGATCGTTTAGGCTCTAAGAATGATGTTATCCAATTGGTGAACTTCTGGCCGAACATGGATCTTGATGAATACATTAATTTAGAAGCACGTGTCAGTGGCAGAATGGTACTCCTTGATATTTCAGCAACGGGTGAAGAGAACGTAATAGAATACGATGAAAAGAAGCAAATGAACGATTTGGAATATCGTAAAAAGCAACTAAAGCAGCTACAAGAAGAGGTTGTTGATTTGGAAGATATTTCTGGAGGAATCTCCATCACAGATTTGACCCTGAACGACTTTAAAATGGATTTGCTTGATTACATGGATACCAATAAGAAGAAAGTTGAGACAGCTCCTCTAGGATTACATGCAGTTACATCGCTTCAGTTGGCTCCGTCTTCTGATACCGAACCAGGGGTAATATTCTGCATCAAACAACGCAATGCAGCAGCACCAGTAAAAGAAACAAGCGCACTTTATCCTTATTATCTGGTGTATATGAATATGGATGGAGAGGTTCGACTAGGACATTTAAAGACAAAGCAGATACTGGATCTCTTCCGTAAAGTTGCTAATGGTCAAGGGGACGTGTTCAACGAGTTAATTCATCAGTTCGCTCAAGACACAGAGGATATGAGCGACATGTCTACTTACAAGTATCTATTAGACAAGGCGGTCGAATTTGTTCTTGGTATTGTAGAAGAGCAAGGAATGGAATCGTTGTTCAGTCTTGGGAATTCTAGTCTTTTACAGGACTCTAATACAACTTCGGAAGACTTTGAATTGATATCATTTTTAGTGATAAAGTAGGTGATGGAATGAGGGAATGGTTGATTAAACGTTTGCAAATACCTCAACGTGCTGTGCTAAACCGTAAGATACCAAAGAAAGCATTTTTCACTCAAGCGGACCTTTCCGCATCCGAGAAGGAAATGTTCACTTCCCAGATAGAGGGGATTTATCTATTAAGTGTTATGAATCAGCAGAGTACAAATATCCCTATCTATCAAGATGACGAATTTAATTATGCAGAAGTAGTATGGATATACGTTGAGCTGCGAACGGACAAAAATATAAACAAGATTATTAGTGCTTTTCATAAGTCTATCCCTAATCCAGTCGTATTAATAGTGGGTTCTTCAGAAGGTCAGATTCTTTTTAGTACTAGTCACAAAAAGCTTAATAAAAATGACAAGACCAAAGTAGTTGTCGAACAACCAACTATTACTAACTGGATTAAGCTGAAGGAAGAAGATGCCACATATTCCAAATTACTGAACGCTTTGGTCATTTCAAATTTATCTTTTGAAAACCTACATAGTATTTATGAGGATATCCATCAATGGATAAGATGTGAAGAATTGATTCAGTTAGTAGGTACAATGCCTACCAATGCAGACAACCGAAAAGAAGCGATTACCATATTAAATAATTTACAGAAGTATCGCAAAGAAGTAGAACAATTACATCATAATCAAAAAGGACAACTTGATTTTGGTACGAAAATGGATTTGCACATGAAGATACGGATAAAAGAACAGGAAATCCATAGTCAATTACAGCAAATAAAGGAGTTGTGTTAATTGCAGAAGTTAGAAGGAAAAACCTTCAATGTTGTTCAGGATAATATTGAAAAACTAAAAGAGTTATTTCCAGAAGTATTCACAGAGGAAAAAGTTGATATTGATAAACTGCGTCTTGCTCTTGGTGAAAATGTTGAAAAAGAAAAAGAGCGATATGAGTTTACATGGAATGGAAAAACTGAAGCAATTAAACTAGCACAAAAACAAACCACAGGAACGCTTCGACCATGTAAAGAAGAAAGTGTAGAGTGGGAAACCTCACAGAATCTATATATTGAAGGAGATAACTTAGAGGTTCTACGTATACTTCAAAATTCTTATCGTAATAAAGTAAAAATGATTTATATAGACCCCCCATATAATACTGGTAAAGATTTTGTATATAAAGATAGCTTCCAAGATAACTTAAAAAGCTATAAAGAAATGAATTTAGAAAACTATAAAACCAACGCAGAAACAAATGGTAGATTTCATACGGAGTGGTTGAACCTTATGTACCCTCGGTTAAAGGTTGCTAGGAGTTTACTTACAGAAGATGGAGTAATATTTATCAGCATTGATGAAAATGAACAACATAATCTAAAGAAAATTTGTGATGAGATTTTCGGTGAACACAACTTTATCACGGAGTTTGTATGGAGGAAAAGAACAGGTTCTAATGATTCAATTAATCTTGTTTCAATTGATCATGAAGTAATTGTTTGTTATGGAAAAAGTAACTCTGTTGTATTTAACGGCGTAGAAAAAGCATTTGAAAACTACAAGAACCCTGATAATGATCCTAGAGGTGACTGGATGGCAGATAATTTAACTTGTAATAAAACTGCTTCTGAGCGCCCTAATCTATATTATCCCATCACAGACCCAAAAACAGGCATAACATATCAATGTAATCCAAATAGAGTATGGGCTTATGAAAAGAATCGTATGAAGCAAGCAATCAATGAAGGAAAGATTATATTCCCGAAAAAAACTGATGGTACACCAATGTATAAGAGGTTCAAGAATGAAGTGAAATCTACACATAAACCCTTCAGTTCAATTATTGAAGCACCAATAAACTCTGTTGCCACAAAAGAGCTAAGGGAAATATTGGGTGGACATTTCTTTGATTTTCCTAAGAGTACAGCCTTAATTGAAAAATTAATAGGACAAGCAACTGATTCAGATAGCCTTGTTCTAGACTTTTTCTCTGGATCTTCTACAACTGCACACGCTGTTCTAAATCAAAATATTGCAGACGGAGGAAAACGGAAATTTATAATGGTGCAGTTACCCGAGAAAACTATAGAAGGTACAGGTGCTTTTGAAGCTGGATATAAAAATATCTGTGAGATTGGAAAAGAACGTATACGTAGGTCTGGGGAAAAAATCAAAGAAGAACAAAAAGAAAAATCCAAAAATCTAGACATCGGATTTAAAGTATTTAAGCTTGACGAAACCAATTTAAAAGTATGGAATCAAGAGTCAATGAATCTTGAAAAGGATTTATTAGATTTAATAGAGCCAATTAAAGAGGAACGCACTAAAGAAGATGTTGTATACGAAATTCTACTTAAGTATGGAGTAAATCTAACAGTGCCTATTCAGGAGTTGACTGTTAACGGTAGGACGGTTTTTTCAGTTGGTATGGATTATTTATTTATCTGTTTAGAAAAAGATCTAACACTAGAGGATATTGAAGAAATTTCCAAAAATAAGCCTTCAAGAGTTGTTTTCTATGATGAAGGATTCAATAACGATACCGTCCGCACAAATGCACAACAAATCCTTAAACGTTATGGTGTAGAAGATATTCGGGTGATATAAAAGGAGTGGTAACATGAAAATTAAGTTTGATAAACAACAATATCAGCTTGATGCCATCCAGTCAATCACTGATATCTTTGAAGGCCAAACAGTAAAAGTTTCTAACTTTACCGTCAGTATGGGTGATATTGTTGGGCAAGAAATAACAGAGTTGGGGATCGGAAACAAGCTGGAGTTATCTGAAGCAGAAGTTATTGAAAATGTTCAAAAAGTACAGAAGAGAAATCATCTAAAAAAAAGTTCTAGCATCCAAGATTGGAACTTCACCGTAGAAATGGAAACAGGAACTGGTAAAACCTACGTTTATACGAGAAGTATTTTTGAGTTGAATAAACTATATGGTTTTTCAAAATTTATTATTGTTGTCCCTAGTGTTGCTATTCGTGAAGGGGTATATAAGTCGTTTCAGATGACTGAAGAGCATTTTGCAAATGAGTATCCTGGACAGCATTGTCACTACTTTAAATATGATTCTTCCAAACTAGAACAAGTTCGTGAATATGCAACAAGCACCAATATTGAAGTAATGATAATTAATATTGATGCCTTTAAAAAAAGCTTTGATGATCCAGAAAAAGAGAATAAGGCTAATCTTATCCACCGTGAAAGAGACACAATGAACGGTAAAAAGCCTATTCAATTTATTCAAGAAACAAACCCTATAGTTATTATTGATGAGCCGCAAAGTGTTGATAACACGGATAAAGCAAAGGAAGCTATTGCTTCATTAAATCCACTTTGTAAATTGCGGTATTCTGCAACCCATAGGGATACGTACAATCTAATGTACAAGCTAGATCCTGTGGATGCCTATGAGAAGAAGCTTGTTAAGAAAATTGAAGTGCTTTCCGTCAATTCCGATGACGATTATAACGATCCATATATTAAATTAGTGAGTGTCTCCAATAAAAACGGATATAAGGCAACAGTGGAAATAGATGAAAAAAAGAAAAATGGTACTGTCACCAGAGTAAAAAAAGAAATAAACCCCAACAATAAGAGCAACTTATATCTATTATCTGGTGAGCGGGAACTCTACCGTGGTTTTATTGTAGATGGTATCGACTGTTATCCTGGAAATGAAATGGTTGAATTTGAGAACGGAAAGACACTGAGACTAGGAGAATCCATTGGTGGAATCGATGATGACTTACTCAAGAGATATCAAATAAGAGAAGCGATCCGCACTCATTTAGATAAAGAAAAAAGACTTGTTCACCAAGGAATTAAAGTACTTACTCTTTTCTTTATAGACAGAGTAGAGAACTATCGAGTTTATCCAAAAGGGCAACCTTGGCAAAAAGGAAAATATGCCAAGATTTTTGAAGAAGAGTATACTTCCCTTATTAAGCAATCTAAATATCGGTCGCTCTTTGAAGAAGACCAGTATATTTCTAATCAAACTGTTGAAGAGGTTCATGACGGATATTTTTCAGAGGACAAGAGCGGAAACTATAAGGATAGTAAAGTTGCGAAAGATGGCAGCCTACGGTCGAATAAAGATGATGAATCAGCATTTGAACTCATCATGAAAGAAAAAGAAAAGCTACTAAGTTTTGAGACGCCGTTGCGATTTATCTTCTCGCACTCTGCCCTTAAAGAAGGGTGGGATAACCCAAACGTCTTCCAAATATGCACTTTAGTAGAAACCAAGGATCCTTTCACTAAACGGCAAAAAATTGGTCGTGGATTGCGCTTAGCTGTAAATCAGAATGGACAAAGACAATATGATGAAAATATTAATGTCCTCACAGTAATAGCAAATGAATCGTACCAACAATTTGCTGAGTCACTTCAAAAGGAAATGGAAGATGAGACAGGTGTTAAGTTTGGATACCTTGAAGAACAATCCTTCTCTACAATTACTTTGACAGATGAGTTCACTGGAGAGTCTAAGGAAATAGGCTATGACTATTCTGCCCAAGTGTATTCTTTCCTTGTTAAAGAAAAATTCCTTGATAAAAAAGGAAAGGTTGAAAACAAGCTGAAGGAAGCAATTGCAGCTGAAACTTTCGATGTACCAGAGGAATTTAAGGAAATAAAGCAGGGTATTGAAATGGTCATAAGAAATTCCATTAAGAAGCTGCCGATTTTCAATAAGAAAGACGAAGTGGATATTAAGCTGAATAAAGAAGTTCTCCTTAGCGACGTGTTTAATCAACTATGGAACCAGATAAAATACAAGACGACTTATTCAGTGGATTTAGACTCCGATACACTTAAGAGCCGTTGTATAGATGCAATACAAAATCTGAATGCATTTAAGGCTAGGAAAATCAAACGAGAAAATGCCCTGTTGAAAGTGGACAAATCAGGTGTGTCTGGTGAAGGGCAGACAATGCGTGTATATGAAGCGCTGGAAGAGAAACGACGTCTGCCAGACATCCTACGTTATTTACAGGAACAAACCAACCTTAAAAGACGTACACTTGTGGACATCTTAATTGGCTCTAACCGCTTGAGAGACTTTGAGAAAAATCCACAAGCATTCATGGAAGCTGTGATGAAAATCATTAATAGAGAAAAGAAGAAGTTAATTGTTGATGGCATTAAATATGAGTGTATAGGTGACCATGCATTTTATCAACAATCTTTATTCGAGCATCAAGAGCTTGTCGGTTACATGAAGGCTAATGCAGTTGAAGTGTCCAATGATAAGTCAGTCTATAACTATATCCGTTACGATTCCAATGTGGAGCGAGCATTTGCAGAAAAGCTTAACAATGATGAAGACGTTAAGTTATTTGTTAAGCTCCCATCATCATTTGTAATAGATACACCGCTGGGCAACTACAACCCTGACTGGGCAGTATTGGTTGAAAAAGAGGGCGTCGAAACCCTATTCTTCGTAGTTGAAACAAAGGGGAGCACTGACCAGGAGGATCTTCGAATGAAAGAAGATGGGAAGATCACATGTGGTCGGAAGCACTTTGCTGCATTGGAGAACAATGTATTATATGAATTAGCAAATAGCTATGATAAGTTCAAAGAAAAAATTTAATTTTTGTTTGTGTAAAAAGGGTGTAGAGAAGATTCTATACCCTTTTTATTATAAGAAAAGTTACTTAATAAAATTTTATTAACACCTTTTCACAAATTATACTATGTTATAATAATAATTGGTACATTTCACCTAAATATGTCTGCATATTACAGTGCTGAATGGAGTGATATTTGTTGAGTAGAGAAGCATATAGAATTGTTCGCGAGAAAATGCTACAAGATTTAAAACGGGATCTTGTTGGCCCTGAATATATAAAAAATGATGTGATTACCGAACCCCCTTCTCAGGCTTATTTAACCGGAATTCTTTATCCTTTAGAGTCTGAGGTGGAAAGTCAAGATGATAGTTTATTAGATGAGAGGTTAGAAGCAGTTTCTGATGATGCTGAAGAATCAGTAGAAGAAGTTGTGGTGGAATCAAAAAATAAGACATTTAAGCAACAATCTTCAATGGGATTAAGGTTTTATATAAAAGAGTCGATCCAGAATTTTAACATAAAGTATACTTGGGGGAAGTATAAAAAATCCAAGAAATATAATGAAGAGAAGCAAAAAGATATTCCTATATGGGTTCGAAATATTGAATCTGATGTAAAAACTATTAATATCAAGAAAATTCAAGATAAAAATGAGTTTGAAGTATCCGATAATGTTTATATAGTAATAAATAAACGAAAAGTAAAAGAGACGAACAACTATCTTGTTTCCGTGTTCATAAGTAATAGGAACGTTGATAAGGATAGCAATAATGGGATGTTCCAGTGTGAATTGGAAGTTTTCCATGAAGGTGGAGATAAAATATTTCTTGCAGAAAACTATGCTAGGAAGGACTCGAATAAGTTTGAGGAGTTTTTATATCGGAATAAACCAATTTTTGCAAAAGGATTTGGTTGTGCAGCATCATGGGAAAATAACGACGATATGTTTGCAGGGAGTATTAAAACAGAATTTATACCCACTCATGAAGTAGGTAGTATGAGTACTGAACTACCTGAGGATGAAGATATGGGAAGTATACCTAAAGGCTTTTTTTCTATTAAAAGGTTTTCTGAAGAAAATGATAAAAGGGTAGTCATTGAAAAACTTAATAACCTAGCTGATAGATATGAAAATTGGATAAATAGACTTCCAGTGGAAAATGTTAAAGATATTGAATCAGCGGAATCGAGCATAAATGAATGTAGAAAAGTACTTAAACGAATCCGATCAGGAATCCTATTATTAGAAGATGATAAAGTTTTTAGTGCATTTACTTTTATGAACAAAGTGATGCACACTCAAATATCTATGAAAAACTATTCTAAAAGCAATAATACCACTTCACTAGAGGAGGAACTAAAGAAAGAAAACTTTAGTTGGCGACCTTTTCAATTAGCTTTTATTTTGCTAAATATGGAAGGGGTTGTTAACCCTAAATCAGCGGATCGTACTATTGTAGACCTTTTGTGGTTCCCTACAGGTGGGGGAAAGACGGAAGCATACTTGGGAATAATTTCATTTTTACTAGGATATCGAAGATTGCTTGCAACAGATGACCAAAAATACGAGCGAGATGGTGGAGTTACAATATTTCTTCGCTATACTTTAAGACTCTTAACTACCCAACAGAGAGATCGGTTAATGAGAGTTATTAGTGCTGCAGAATATATTAGAGCAAATGAAAAAGAACATAAATATGGACATGCTGAGTTTTCTGTAGGTTTTTGGGTCGGTGGTCAAGTCACAGCCAATAAATTTAATGAGTTACAGGAAACAAGCTATAGAAAAGCTTACCAAGTTAAGAATATGTATAAAAATATTGAGAAGCAACTCCTAGAATGTCCTTGCTGCGGTACAAAAAACCCTAAATTTCAGTTCTTACCTGATAGAAATACCAAGAGTGAAAAGACAGGCCTAGATATATATTGTGAAAATTCTTCTTGTTATTTCTCTAGTAACCATATTCCTGTTTATTTGATTGATGAAGAAATATACCGAAGGGTTCCATCGGTAATTATTTCAACCGTTGATAAATTTGCAAGGCTTCCTTGGGATGAAATTACAGGAACTCTTTTTGGGAAAATCGATAGATATTGTGAGAAGTGTGGGTTTATTGGTGAGGGAGAAAAACATACTGCATATCATATAAGTCCTAAAGCAAGTGTTTCTAAAGTAAGAAACTTTTATCCTCCAGAACTAATCATTCAAGATGAGCTGCACTTAATTACAGGTCCTTTAGGAACGATATATGGTGGATATGAGACGGTTATTGAAGAACTTTGCACTATTAAAGATGAAGATAATGAAACCATAAAGCCCAAATACATTGCTGCAACTGCCACAATCAAAAATGCAGAACAGCAAGTTGAACGTGTGTTTGGGAGAAGAAATATGCAACAATTCCCTCCTCCTGGCTTAGAAAATGAAGATTCTTTTTTTGCGCGCGAGATAAGTGTAGAAGATTATCCTTTCCGTTTATATAGTGGTGTCTGTGTATCTGGGCAATCCATGAAAACTGTATTACTTCGTATATATGCAGTCCTCCTCCAATCCACAGAAAATCTATTGAAAGATGAAGAACTTGCTAAATATGTGGATCCATACAGAACACTAATTGGTTACTTCAATAGTATTAGGGAATTAGGCGGTGCTGTAAGGTTACTAGATGACGACGTTAGAAAACGCATTCAAACTTTACAAAAAAAATATGGTTATAAAAATCAAAGGTATATTAATAGAAATGATGAACTTACAGCTCGTGTTCCATCATATAAGATTCCTAAAGTACTAGAATTACTTGAAAGAGAAACAGGTAACAATGAATACGATGTTGTTTTAGCAACTAACATGATCTCAGTGGGAATGGATGTAGATCGTTTAGGTTTAATGGTTGTTACAGGCCAACCAAAACAAACTTCAGAGTACATACAGGCCTCAAGCCGTGTAGGAAGAAGTAAACCAGGTTTGGTTATAACCGTTTATAATCCATATAGGCCACGAGACATGTCACATTATCAAAATTTTAAAGGTTATCATAGTAGGCTTTATTATTTTGTAGAAGGAACTACAGCTACACCATACGCTTCTCGTGCTAGAGATAGAGTTCTGCATGCGATAACAGTTGCACTCGCAAGGATGAAAGAGAAAGAGCTTGCTCAAAATGAAGGAGCTAAAAATATCGGTAATATTGATTTAAGTGTCATAAAGTCAATAATTCTGGATCGTGTTAGCATTGTAGAACCTAATAATGTTGATGGAACAATAGCCGATCTGGATGAGTTTTTGGACGAGTGGATTGCAACCAGTAGTTTAGATAAAGAACTTTTATACTACTTCAGTACAATGAGTAAACAAGCTAAGTTTAAAAAACAAAATAGGCTTTTACGTAGGTACTCTGAAAAGGAACTTTCTAAACATGAAAGACCTACACTAGATTCAATGAGGCAAATAGAAGGAAGCTCACGGTTATACTTATATGAAGGGTGGGAAAATGAATGAGTAAAAATCAAGTCGGAGAGGTAAGACCTGGACAACTAATTACTACTTTTGGTCCAGGAGCAATTCTTGATTCAGTAAATGATTCCTTAATGGTTCTTGACATCAAATATTGGGATAAAGCAAAAGATAAGATATTTGATAGAAGGTTATCTAAGTTCTTAAAGAAATCTTACTTTAAAAAAATTCCGGCAAAAGGATGGCAAGATTTACCCTCCATTCCTTTTCCCTTTTATCACATATGCAGTAATAATAATTGTCGTAGATTATTTGACTTGAGAGACAAATTTCATTTAGAAACTTATTTGGAAGAGGGACCAAAGTGTCCCGATTGTGAGTGGAAGTCATACCCATCTAGGTTTGTAGTTTCTTGTAGAGAAAGTAACCACTTAGATGATTTTCCATGGAGATGGTGGGTACATGGAAAACAGGAAACAACATGTTCTGGAAAACTTTACATGACAAGTTCAGGTAATACATCTAGTCTTGCCTCTCTAGGGGTAAAGTGTGAGTGCGGTGCATATGAAAATATGGCTGGTGCTACTCAATCTAATTCATTTAATCAATTTACTTGTACTGGAAACCATCCACATCAACTTAGCAAAAGTGGGTATTGTGAGTCACCAATAATTCCTTTGCAACGAGGTGCCTCGAATGTTTATTTTCCAGCACTTAGAAGTGCTATTTCTATTCCTGATCAAGAAGAATACGCGGATCAATTAATTCAACAAGAAGAAGAAATACGAGAATATGAAGAAGATTTTGGATTAGAAGGTCTAGAAAAATATTTCAAACGAAAACTAGCGAATGTATACGATAACTTTGATGATTTTGTAATAGATTGGGAAAAGTATAAAAATTCAACTATGGAAGAGGTTGAAGAATATCAAAATATCAAAGAAATTGAGTATGCAGCATTTACAGATTTTACTTCTAAGAAGAAGCTAAAAGATTTTGAAGCAGAAAATCAAGAAGTACCTAAAGACTTGCAACCTTATTTTAAACGTATTATTAAGGCGCATCGTCTTAAAGAAATATTAGTTTTATTAGGTTTTATGCGTAATGACAGTCCAGAACCAGAAGTAAATTCACCTAAAAATATTGTATGGTTAGGCTCAGGAACAGATGAAAAGTGGCTCCCAGCAGTAGAGGTATTTGGAGAAGGTATTTTCTTAGAGTTTAATAGAGACTATATTAAAAAGTGGTTGTCAGATAATGGGCCTACATTATCTAGTAAGTCAACGGAGTTCTCTCAATTATATGATAATTGGATAAAACAAAAAGGCTGGGAAGTTACAGGAGTAAGAGATGCAGTGTACGTGATGATGCATACATTGTCCCACTTACTTATAAATCAACTTTCTTTACAATCTGGATACTCATCGGTAGCTATTAAAGAGCGAATATATTGGAATGAGAACATGGCTGGAATACTACTATATACAGGCAGTACTGATCAAGAAGGTTCCTTAGGTGGATTAGTTGAAATGGGTGGTACAGACAATATACGTAAGACATTATTTGCTGCTCTGCAAGAAGCAGTATTTTGTGCAAGTGACCCTCATTGTGCCAACCTAGAACCTTCTGAGGAGAATCATTTTAATGGATGTTCTTGTTTTGCTTGTTCTATGATTGCAGAAACCTCTTGTGAAACTGGTAACCGATTCTTAGATCGTTCTTTGGTTGTTAGAACCATGGATTCTGAAATTAAGCCATTTTTTGATGGGTTTATCTAATGTATGGATAACGTTTTGTTTTCAAAGCTATATTTATTGTTAGATGAAATAGAATCAGAAGTAAAATCTTACGAAATGGTAGAGTTGGAATTATACAGTTCAATAGTGCAAGGGAGAAATAATAATTTGAGCAAGGATTTCCCCTTGCTCCTTACTCTATTTCCCTCTCTTACAAATGAAGAAATAGGAAATTTACTAATATTGCTAAAGTTATATTCTTCTAAATTTAACCAAGAAAAGATTGATTTAGTTGGCACACTGCCAATTGCTATTCCTAACGTTAGAAAAACTATTGGTGTTGTCAGACAGCTAATAAATGAGGCGAAAACTCATATATTAATTACTGGATATGCAATTTCAGAGTACTTTAATGATATCTTCGATCTTGTTCTTGCAAGAAGCGAACAGGGAATACAAGTCGATTTGTACGTTGATAATAATGAGCAGGTTTCACAATTCTTAAAGCAGTTTAAAGGTCGTAATCATAAGGTAAATATATATAATTATTCTGGGAAAGGTTTTTCCTCATTACATGCTAAGTTATTAGTAATAGATTTTCAAAAAGCATTTGTATCGTCATCTAATCTTTCTTATAATGGAATAATTAATAATCTTGAGATTGGTACATTAATTACAGGGAAAAAGGCTTTAACTTTAACCAGAATTTTTGATGAATTATATACTCAAGGATATTTTAAAAGATTATACACAAGTAATTAAGATGATGTAGGAGAGATAATAGAAAATGGTAATAATAGATCTTTTCTCAGGTGCTGGCGGGCTAAGTGAAGGTTTTCATAAAGAAGGCTTTAAGATTGTATCTCAGGTAGAAAAAGATCGTTGGGCAACTGAAACGTTAAAAACCAGATACATTTATCATGAGCTAAAAAAACATAATGACATAGATTTGTATTTGGAGTATCTTACCTCAAAGAAATCCTATAAATCTATTGAAGATGATAGAGAAATAATTTATAAGAAGTATAATTATTTAAAAGAAAAATTAGATATAGAGGTACTCAATAAAAAATTCGGCAATCCTGCTAATGATAAGGAAGCTTCCTCATCTAAAGAAGTTATATCCCTTATTGAGAAGAGCCTTAAATTTAACAACGAAAATTCAGTATCATTAATTATTGGAGGGCCACCATGCCAAGCATATTCTCTTGTCGGAAGAGGAAGAATGGGGAATGATGCTGAAAAAGATAATAGAAATTTCCTTTTCTATTACTATCTTCGGATTGTTCAAGAATTTTCACCTAAAATGTTTGTGTTTGAAAATGTACCTGGTATTATTTCTGCAAAAAAAGGGAGGATTTTCAAAGAAATTCAGGAACAGTTTGATAAAATAGGATATAAATTAGTGACTGGCCGTAATGCAGGTGAAAATGTTCTGAATTTCGCAGACTATGGAATTCCGCAAAATAGAAAGAGAGTATTGTTATTTGGTTTCAAGAAGGAATTTAACTTAGAATTCCCACCTTATATGGATGAAAAAATATACTGGGATCATGAATTAACTACCAGAAATGTACTATCTGACTTGCCAATTCTCTCTCCGGAACAAGGAACCGATAGGTTAATAGAATATGATGAAAAAGAATTAACTACATTTCAAACATTAATGCGCACAGAGTCAATAGGTGTGTTTAATCATAAAGCTCGTCGTATCCAAGCGAGAGATAGGGCAATTTATAAGATCGCTATCAATAAAGCAAAGAATGGAGAAAAACTTAATTACCCGGATTTACCAAGCGAACTTAAAACTCACAAGAATGAAAACATCTTTAAAGATAAATTTAAAGTACATCCAGAGGAGCAAACTCCTCATACAGTAGTAGCTCATATATCAAAAGATGGGCACTACAATATTCACTATGACTTATCTCAGGCTAGGTCTCTTACTGTCAGAGAAGCTGCAAGAATTCAAACTTTTCCTGATAACTTTTTCTTCGAAGGACCTAGAACAGCTCAATATGTACAAGTTGGTAATGCAGTCCCACCGCTTATGTCAGAAATTATTGCAAAAACAATTAAGAATACTTATTTTTAAAGAAAGACCGGTACAATAGAACTAATTAAAAGTTCTTTTTGTATGGGTCTTTTTTTCGGTGATTAAGAACTTTTATAAAACTTTAGACTTATAAATTAATTTATTAAAAGATCTAACATTTTATTTTGCCTTGATGTTAACACTTCAGGTGTCCACTTATCTACTTGAAGAACAAAAACTTTGCTGCCTGCAAAAACATCAATTCTTTTTTGAAGGTATTTTTGTTTTTTCTTTCCAAAATCAAGATTGCTTAAAGATGAATTTTTTCTTTTGGAAATCAAAACCAAATTAGCTAACTTATGAGTCCAGTTCAGTCGTTCCTCAAAGTTAAAATCTTGAACCCATGTACTATTTTCTTTTGGTGATTGCGGCAAAACATGTTCAACACTTATTGTCTTATAGTCAGCCAAATGGACAGTATTATCACTTTCTAAATACTCATATTTTAGCAGGATGTATCTAGCGAATCTACGTCCATATATATTCTTATCTAGAACTTCTCTTAACGCTTGTTTATCTACTGAAAATAGTTCCTCTACTTGAAGTAAATCGTTTGAACTATTGGAAAGCTCAATCTGCTTTAGTATTTTATTCATATTTTCTATTCTTTGGGTAGAGGTGAACTGTAAGATCCAATCCGCTACAAACTTGTATTCAAGCTTTTTTAAAAACTTTGTTAAGTCAATTCTTCCAAACTTCTTATAGTAATACATTAGAGAAGGTATCCAATCATCGGAAGGCAAACCGATAAGCATTATAGTTATCAAGTTTTTAAAATCATTAGTCAATTTATTATCCTTGAATAAGATTAAATTGTCATATACACTCTTATAGTCATTGATAAATCTTATTGTCTCCGTCCCTTTAGAGAGTAATCCTTTTTTATATACTTTCTCTTCAAATTCCTCTAGTAAATTGACCCTGGCCTTTTCTTTCACCAATATTGTTCTAACAAAAGAAAGGAAACGGTCGAAATCATCTCCTAACTCTCCTTCAATCTCTTCCCACACCCGAGCATGTTTTTGACTATCATTTTCAATTTCTCCAATATTTATAGACTTCAAAATATCTGCACTTGTCAAGGGAATTCCACGATTGTTTAAAATAGTAAACAATCTAAATGCATCTTCTCTATTATTAGTATAAACATATATGAAAACTACATTCATAGCTAGGAACTGAGCAAAAGACTCTACTTCTTCAGTTTCTTTTGAATCAAAGAACTTACGCATTGTAATAATAGCATTTGCCATATTCTTAATCGAAGTATTTTCTTCATTAAGTTTACTTCTTAGAAATTCATTGTTTTTAGTGCAACCATTGTTTAGAAGGGACTCGCTTATAAAGCCTTCTACACTATCACGAATTTTATACAAAATTCTAACCCGCTCTGGAATTCCCTTAAAGATATTCTTCTTCTGAAAAAGCATTTCACTATATGTATCTAATAAGTCTTGGTTGTTTGATGTATCTCTAATTACTGATAAAAGCATAAACAATGTAGTTAATCTTTGTTGGCCATCTAAGACTTCAAATTCTTTGTAACTAGTATTATTTAAATCACGTAATACTAGTGAACCAAGAAAATATTCACTATCCCTTTTATTCTCAAAAGCATACCAAAGATCATCGAGTAAATCATTAATGTTATCGGTCTCCCAAACATAAGACCGTTGGTATTCAGGAATAATAAACCAAAACCTTTCGAAAATAGTAGCGACATTACTTTTTTTTGCTTCAATGGATCCTTGTTCAGTTACAGTAGACACAGTTTCAACTCCTTATTAATAAGTATTATCCCTAAACTTATATATCCATATTCTAACACTTGCTGGTAACATTGTTAAATATGACTTCTTCAAAACATTTCTTTATTCTATAAAAATTTATTAACTTTCAATTCAAAAGAAACTTTATAATATAGCTATATGTATTTAATAATCACTTCTAAAAATGGAGTTTTGACCATCATAAAATTAATCATATTTATAGGTCATTTGGTAAAGGAACTATATGTGGTGTATACATAGAGCTTTTATAACTTGATAATTTTTAAATTTGGAGGGATCCCCTTGAATAACCAAAAATATTATTATATATTCCTTGAACCGCTTTCCAAGGAACTGGCCTTGTTAGCAAAAGAACTTGAGCATAGTGTTTTCTCAAGCCCCCGTACTATGTTGACTCACTCCAGAGTTTTAATTGAGAACATACTGAAGAACCTAATGAAGATTGAAAAACTCACAGACTCTTTAAATATGAGTATATTAGAACGGATTAATACACTTTCTCATCAAGGATACCTTGTTCCTAGTATAGTAGATGCTTTACATCATGTTCGTAAAGTAGGAAATGAGGCAGCGCATGATACAAGGGTGTTCCGATATTCTGAATCGTTGCTATGTTGGGAAGCTCTTTACAAAATTGTTAAATGGTATGTAGAAAGTTATGGTCCATTAGATTTATCGGTTCCGGAATATCAAGAACCGTCTCAACTTCGAGATGAGCCCTTAGATTTAGCTGAACTTTTGGATCGCTTGAAATCACTAGAAGAAAAATTATCTTCACCAGAGACGCAAGCAGAAGTTGCTGTTACTACAACTGACATAAACTACGATTCTAGTTTATCAGGATATGCTGCAATCAGAAGAATAAAATACTTCGACAAGCACCTAGACATTCCTTATTTTCTTAGAGATACATTCTTGCTGCCACAAAGATTTCATAAATCTGAAACTTTTCTCATTAGGTTAGGAGAAGTCCAGCAAGCTAGGTTCATGAGTGAATTACCTAATAGTCTCATCGATTTGCATAAACATGTAAAACGGTATAACGAAAAGAATGACAAAACGTTCTTTGAAGAACTCGCATTATTTGTCCAAGAAGAAATAACAAGAAGAAAAATTGAAAATAATCGGCGTGGAGAACTCCTGTTTTTCTACAAAACAGATTTTATAGTTGTTACAGAAGAGTTATCTAAGATCTCACTTACAACCCAGGAATTTAGCGGCATACCTAGTCTTATAAAGCAACTTAACCAGAATGAAATTTATACTGTGGGTCAATTACCTAAAGAACTCGTAAGTCTTGCAAAATACAAAAACGTAGGCACATTAACAATTGAAAATTTGTTTATACAATTAAAGGAGAAACAAGGAGCTGAAGTGACAGGTACATTATCTCGTATATAGCTGAAAAGGAAGAGAAAAGGGGGGAGGTGTAAGTGTCTAGTAAAAAATTGGGTGTACTATTACCTGCAAAATGGCAACTTACATAATAAGTTGGTTATGATTATAAACTATATAAAAATTTATCAAAAAATAAAGAAGATTGCCAAATTGGGTAATCTTTTTTTACTAGATTTAGAGTGAATTCACAAAAATAGCAAGATGATGTAAAATGTTAACAGGTGAAAATACAGATATTAGTAGAAGAGGAGCTTATCATGTTTAAACAGCAACCTAAGGAGCCATTGTGGAAATTTTCCCCGATTCCTAATATAGAAGAATCAAATTTTAATAAAATATTAGAGCGATTTTATAATATGCGTGTGACCGGTCTAACTCGTGAAAATACACAAAACTCGATGGACGGTCGCTTACTTGGATACGAAGGACCAGTTCGTTTGAAAATAGAAACAGGTAGTATAAAGAAAGAAGATATACCTGGGATCAATGATGTAATTGATAGAATAAAGTGTTTGCAAGGCAGAAATAGTTATACGAAAGAAACCATTCAACATATGATTAATAAAATCAATCAAGATGAAGTGAGATACATTTCCTTTGAAGACTCTAATACTAGAGGATTAACAGGTGCGAAAAATGGCCAAAGCAATTCTGCACGTGATACGTGGGGAATATACGCATATAACAAAGGAGTGCACTTTGAGGAAGCAGATTCCCAAGTGGAAACATCTCGTGGAGGATCACATGGGGTTGGTAAGATAGCCTCCAATGCAGCATCCGATTTACATCTGATGTATTTTGCCAACTGTGATGAATATGGTGATAAGCATTTGGGAGGGACTGTTCAACTTATTGAGCATGTATATGACGATCAATGCTATCGATCCACGGGTTATTTTACAGATATCGAAAGATTAGAAGACAATAAGTCCAAGTTTTATCCGTATGAAAACAATTTTCATCCTGTATTTGAAAAGAATACGCGCGGGCTAAAAATCATTATTCCTTTCCTAAGAGAAGAGTATGATAACGAAACAGAAATTGTGAAAAGTATTTGTGACAGCTTCTTTGTTTCTATTTTAGAAGGGAAGCTAGAAGTGTTGGTTAACAAAGAAATTATTACTCGCGAAACGATATTGGATTATGTAAAAGATCCTAAATATTATGAACAGGATATTACGGAAGCGAAAAAAATATTTACCCCGTTATACGTAGAAACTTATCAAAATCAAAAGCCAAGAAGTTTGAAGGTCTCAGATAGTGTCAGAGATTATAACTTTAATCTTTACTTCCATTACGATGAGCAAATTCCTAAAGGGCGTGTCGCCATTGTTAGAACTATAGGAATGAAGATAGAAGACTTCAAAGTGGCTTCCAATGCTAATAAACCATACAATGCTGTTCTAATTGGTGGTGCAGATGAGGATGCATATATAAAGTCGCTTGAAAACGAATCTCATACAGAACTATCATGGGAACACATTAAAGATCCGAAACTACAAAAACGTGCTAAGCGTTTTATAAATAACCTGTCTAAAGAAATGGCTAAAATTATTGAAGAAGCTATCAAAGAGAATAATCCAACTGACGGTGTAATGAATACAGAAGATATTCTCTATGTGGTGGAAACTCAATTTAAGAATGACTTATCGGATAGTCTAGGTACCGTTATGATCAATAAAGGTAAATCAGTGGTAAAGGCATCAACAGTAGTTCCTAAAAAGGCGAAGAAGAAACGCGGGGAAAACACTGAGAAGGAAAAGCCTGAAAAAAAACGTGATCCTTTGAAACGTAAGAAAAGAGAAGAAAAAGGTACAGAGTCGGAAGAACAGAAAAGCACAAAGTATAGCGCTAACCCTGAAATGGTAGAGCGACTTATTTTAGGTAAAAGAGAGTTGGTTAAATTCGATTTTACTAAAAGTGAGCTAATCAAAGACGAAACGGCTTGTGATATCTCCCTATCAATTATTGATGGAATGGGTGTAGAGTATCCTGATGAATTCAACTTACTAGGAAACTACAGCTCTATTGCAGATCCATACTCGGGCACTCAGTACAAGGTGAACAATAACGTTATTAAAGATGTGAAAATCCGCCAAGGTGTTTCTGAGCTGCAATTAGAATTAAATGATAACTTTAACAAATCACTAAAATTTGTTTATTACATCGAGGTGTAACATGATCTATAAAAAAGACGCAAATTTCCCCTATCCTGTATTAACGAATAAGTCTAATAGTTATGCTTCAAGCCAATTTATATTAGATGTAGAATTGCACGAAAATGTGCACCACTACCAATTCAACTATAAATACGAAATTGACTCAGCATTTATCAATAAACTATTAAGAGAAGGCCGAGCGCAACTCATATTAATTATTCAGTCAAAAGATAATAAGTTCTTTAAAGTAAGTATGGCACAGTCTTCTATAAAAATATTAAAATCACGAATCTCCATTAGTAGCCGTACTTCCATTCAGATGCATATTCAATCAACGGAAGATGTTTCTTTTAGAAACAACGAAGATCTAAGCACCTTCTATGATAAATTTAAGGACGAATTAGTTGTACCTAAACATTCTATTTTAGGATTCTCCAATGTTGTTATGTTTGAAGGTAGCACTACAAAACCATTGGAACTGTTTGAAAAGAAGTTGAATCCAGCATTAAAATCAGCCATTAAGATTGAACTGAGCCACGAAACCATTGTTATTCAATATAGAAATGAAGAGTTCCAATTTAATAATTTGCCTAAGAGTAATACACTGAACAATCCATATGTCTACACGGGTATGCATATGGCCCTTCATAGGTTCATTGTTAATAACGGAGAAGACAATGAATATGTAGACTTATTAGAAATAGATCCTCCGGCCAATCCTTTAGATTTAAAGCTTTACCATTTAATGAGAAAAAAGATGGTCGAGGAACTAGGTATAGACACGATTGATGAAGTAATCTATGCAATTTCTGACCGCATGATTGAAAAGTACACAACAGTAGTAAAGGGGTTAATTTCAAGTGGAAGTTAGATTACTAGAAAAAGGATATAAAGACAATGAGCAATTTTATAAAGACTTCCTTGAAGATCAATTGCAGCTGAAGGAAGAGTACTTTACTTCCGAAGTAATACATCTGGATAAGGCACCAGATTTCCCTATCTATATGGCACAAGGCAGTGAAGCAGAACGGAAAGAATTGTTTTTAGAAGCATTTAAGGTGCTAACAGATGACTATCTTGATACCGATCGCGATATCCATCTAAATGAAGTCTTTTGGCATTCTTTACTTATAACCAAAAGAGACTATCTTTTAGAGACATACCCTAAGATTACTGAAAGCCTTAGTCATTTTAACAATATAGTATTAAAGAAATTTGACTGGGAGAACTATATTTACAAATGTGTACTTGGTGCACAGTATATCAATGATCGCGTAACGGACCCTGCACAAAGAGAACGTTATTACTCTTTGCTTGTCGATAACCTAGACTTGTACAATTACATTATTAAGTATGAGATCTTCCGAAATGATCAATTTTTGCTAAATATCCTAGATATCATTGACGAACTGCAGTTGTCCAAAGTCCTGAAGGCAAAAATCACCGATCGGGACGACCTAGGCAAAGATGAACGTGTTGGACGACGTGTAATCTTTGAATTTAATAAGAGCTACCCAGTCGTTATGTCTCCAGTGTTAGAAAAAGAAGAGTTAAAGCCAATATTTCTGCAGTATTTGAGTTATTATTTCAACACAAGTAAGTTAATGCAGAGTTCATGAATTAGTTGAAAGTAAGCAACAGAAAACCAGATATGTTTTTTGTTGCTTGCTTTTTTATTCTTCAGAGAAAGTTTTTTAAAATACATAATTAGCAGGTGCGCATTATGAAATCACTTAAGAGAATGCTATATGAATTAACAATGGATAAAGATTTTGTCGCGTTAAAGTTCCTCATTAATCGACCGAATGTCTTTCATGTAGCTGGTGCCACTCATTTGGAAACTTGGCATTCAAGATTCCTGTCTTGGTTATTGGACCCTACAGAACGCCATAATCTTGGTTATTATCCTTTTCAGCGGTTTCTGATGGCTGTAGCTGACTCAGCGGATGCTGACATTGATGAAATTACCGATATTGCCATGCTGAATATGAAGCAGTTCAGAGACCCAGAGGTAGTAGCGGAAAAAGATATTAATAAGCTGAATATCATGGAGCTGGATGCATTGGAGGAAACAGCAGGCAGTGATGATAAGGGAAGACTAGATGTCTTTTTTAAGGTGAATATAGTGGATGATACAGACCCTACCCAAGTGAAAAAGTTAATTCTTGCAGTGGAGCAAAAGGTGTATGCACGAGTGGACGTAAAACAATGTAACAAGTACTTGCGAAAGTTCGAGGAGACTTTTAAGGATGAGCAGTATTTGTTGGTAGCTTTGGTTCCAAAGAGTCAAATCAAGGAAAGCAATCAAGAAACGTTCGGAAGCTCTGAGTGGATTGGAATTGACTATCAGCAATTAGTGGACATCGTCTTAATGCCTTGCCTAGAAAATCCCGATTTAAATGCGTTCGCAAAGCCAATTATCCAACAATATTTGGACGCTTTACGTATGCCTTATAAAGGGAAACGTGAGAAGCTTGCTACTATTGAAGAAGAGCGTGTGTTAGTTCGTTCCCTATATGATCGCTTTGAAGATGTATTTAAAGCCGTCACGAAAATAGCAGCAGAAGACGAAAGTGAAGAAAGAAACTATGTGAAGAGCGTTGTTAACGATACTTACGGGGAAGTGTTTAGAACCATTAAGTGGATTCTGGATGAAGAGAATGATATAGAAGAGACATGGAATTTTGCCAATCCATTTCAGCGAAACATTTATAAGAGATGGGATGAACTTAGAGTCATTGTGAAACATAACAATGATGAGTTTGTTATTGTTGCAGACAAAGTTCCTGACCTTTTCAAGAGGACTTTACGTTGGATGGAAGAGCAAAACTTGCCCCTACGAGAACAATTGGAAGAAGGCATTATCCTAGGTGGTGGCAACAATGGAAAACGATTTGCATTCGCATTACAACCCATTCATAAAGACAGGAAGAAGTTTGCGTCTATGCACACCTACGAATCTATACATACAGGTGAGACCTACTACATAGAGACGAAGATAAATCCGAAGAGTGCGATGTTAACTATTGCGAAGATGTTGAGGGAGTTAGGTGTCGGGGTGGAGACACCGTTGTTGGAGAGTGGAGAAGAGGTATTGGTTTAATAGTTTTCCAAAAAGAGATGTTATGCATGTCTTTTGTTGTGGAAAATAAAGGATGTTGAAGATTTTTGTAGAATCTTAAGTTAGGAAGAATATTAAATGGTCGTCTTAATCTTTTCAACTCCATGAACAAGGAAGGATTTGAGTAACATGAATAAACCACATCTCAACCTTATGCAGTTCTTTGAAGGTAGTTATGATCACTAGGCCAGGCCTAGAAACGTTGCTTTATAAAACATTGAAAAAGCGGAGAGATGGATTGGCTAATTAATAAAAATTATGGGGAGAAATAATTTATGAATAAAAATGAACTGTCTAAGATTCTTTACGAAATGTATACAAGTGCCCCAGAAGGTGAACAAGTGGCCAATATTCATCTTTTTGGAGTAAAGTATGCTGATTATATTATAAAGAGTAACTACAAGGCTACTGAAATTGTAAAACTATCCGGATTAAAACCTTCATACTCGACTGAAGTAAGTAAGGGTATTCGACTCTCAAAGTATGTTGTACCAAAAGTTTAATTTTGTAAGGAGGGCTATTAATGAAAGTTAAAGAAGAGTTGAGGTGTGACCTTCTTAACATTTACAAGACTGCTAAGCTAGAATGCAATTATAACGCATCTAGATTTTTGCAAATGCTATCTAGTAATGAGGATTCAATAACTATAACTAAGAAATTGGTGCTTTCTAATGTACCTTCTGATGGGTTTACTAAACTTTGGGAATTAAAAAGACTGGATTTAACAGTGGAAGCGTTAATTTACGAAAACGAACGCTATCAACGATTTTTCACAGAGTCTGAATTGGAATTTATTAAGGATAAGTTAGTAAGCTACGGTTATATTTAAACAAGGTTGGTGACAGCGCTGTCACCGCCTTATTCCTCATTAAAGCTTAATATTTGTTAGTACTAGAATTAATCTATTAACAGGAATAAGTAGGAAGTTGTTGAAAGTAGATTGAGAGAATAATAGTGAGGAGGAATCGTGTTGAAAGCCAAATTAGGCGGCTCCCCAGACTTTCCTGCTGGTTGGGAGTTCCCTTGTTATGAAGACAACTATCTTACTTTTATGCTTCAAGTCAATTTGTCTGAAGCCAAGCCTTATGACAAAGATAATTTGTTGCCTGAGAGCGGTATATTGTATTTATTTTATGAGGCATTGGAGCAGCCTTGGGGATTTGATGGAGATGAGGGATGCTTTAAGGTGCTTTATTATGATGGAGATTTAGGAGGCTTGGAGAGGAAGGAAAGTCCGAGTAGTAGGACGGATTTTGTTGCGTTTCCGGCGTTCCAACTTTCGTTTGAGAATATAGTGACATTGCCGGAAAGTCCTGAGAATCTGGATTTTGCAGATGATGATGAAGAAGCGAATTACTTTGATTTCCGTCAGGAGCTAGTGCAGCCAGAGGACAGGGATGGCAAAGTGGTGCCGGCTCATTATATGTTGGGCGCGCCGTTGAATATTCAGGATGATGTGTTGGAGGAGCTTTTTGAAGATGGAAAGGATCCGGTGCTCTTGTTCCAGATTGATTCGGATGAGGAACTGGCAGATGTCATGTGGGGAGATAGCGGCATGCTGTACTTCTGTATGGAGAAAGAGGACTTGATGGAGAAGCGGTTTGATCGGGTGAGGTTTACGTTGCAGTGTTTTTAATGTGGAAATTCGAAACACAGGAGGGGAATGAATGCTTTCACAATCAGAACGTGATTCCTTGTTGGAAACTTTATCAGAACCTCAAAAAGAGTTTATCGTGCACTTTATGAAGCGAGGAAAGAGGACGCAATTCTCTAACCTTATTGCTAAGTGGAAAGCCGAAACGAAAAGTGGAGAGGGTGCTGAGGATACAGCGAGTAATTGGGAGTTAATAGATTATATCGATGCAGGACCAGATTGGAGCGCGGCAGGATTGCAATGCGAATGTGGGAGAAAGCTTAGGAGGCAATATATTGTATCTAACACAATAACTGGTGTAACGCATAAGTTTGGCAGAGCGCGAAGATAATGAGCAAGCTAAAAGATTCAAGCAACAGAAGAGATTAAAGGATATAAAACGTATTCCTACAGAAAATATCTTAAGTAAAGTAAGGCAAGAAAACTCATATGAACCTAGTGAAAAAGAACAAACAGAGCAACCTCTCCCTGTACCTAATCGCAACATGAAATCAGTAGACTTCAAAAAAATGAGACTCTCCCTTCCCAGGAAACATCAAGATGCTGTAAGAGACATTATTAACAAGTGGAATTCTGACGATATAAGCACGCTCGCTATCTGCTGGGAGTTAATGAATAACTATGGTGCCAATAGCGAAATGTATGCAACAAATAAGAAGCCGAAAATTTACATGGATGTTCAGTTATTGATGAATGTTCTAGTAGAGAAAGGCGTACTTAAACTAACTTCTAAAAGTCTGGATAATTGCTCGTACTCTATTCTATCAGGTGTTAAGTCTGCGGAAGATCAGCAATTAAATTTGTTTTAGGGAGGAGTAATGTGTTGAATTTTGAAAAGTTGAAAGATGCTGGTGAAGGATACATCGTAATTACTGATAAACCTACTAGTAGATTTAAAGAGTTTTACTACAAAGGTGGTAGATAACCATGAGGAAAATGGCTCTTACTACTGGTTTAGTGATAAAAAGATGCAGTGTCAGTAACGAATGTTGATGAATGCTTAGTTTGTAACGGGAAATAAATTTAAAGTGCTTACTGTCATATTGAAATGTACCTCTACTGACATAATATTATCACCTAATGAGTAAGTGCAACACAGATTGACAGACTGTTTACCACTTCATAGATTATTCATTGTATTACTTAGTAGACGTATACTATGCAAAATAAAATATTCTACTTTAGAAAATTTTGTGAAGAATTTTATTTAAAGTATAGGGATTTTATGGAATTATAAAGAAAAATTAACCATATAAGAGGGTTTTACCAATCCTCATCGAATATATTATGCAAAATACAATCAATATTAGATTCTGCATATGGCGAGGGTGCCTTACTTGAGGCAGCAAAAAATAGGATAAGAGATTGTACAGCTTAGCTTATTGAAAGAGTATTTTGAGCAGAATGATATTGTGCCGATAAAAGGGGCAACTACATATTGGTTTATAGATGAGGTTCTTAAGCTTGACTCAAGCAAAGAAGATTAAAATTCTACTACAGTAATAAACTATGAGGGAAGGTAATCCCATGTTTAATGCAAAGTTAAGAAAAAATGCAATCGACAATTATAATGCAGCGGTAGAACGTTATGAAAAAGTCGCCAATGGTTTAGGTGAAAATACGAATGTTCTTTATAAAGAGCGTGAAAAAGCTTTAAAACTTGTAAAATTTATAGAAGAACGAATAAATAAATTAGCAAACACTCCCAAGGAATTCAAAGTAACACTTAAAAAAATTGAAATTGAAGTGGAGAATTTTAAGACAAAACAACAAGAAATTAAAAAGGCAGAAGTTGAAGCTAAAGCAGCTGCTGGAGGTTCTGGAGCGGGTGCAACTTTAAGTGCTCTTGGAGTTGCTGTAGCGACTATGGGTCCAACAGCAGCAATGGGCATTGCCACTACTTTTGGTGTTGCATCAACAGGTACTGCTATCTCGACTTTATCAGGAGCCGCTGCGACTAATGCTGCATTGGCATGGCTTGGTGGTGGTGCATTAGCAGCGGGTGGTGGTGGAGTGGGTGCAGGTAGTGCATTCCTCGCACTAGCAGGACCAGTAGGTTGGACAATTGCTGGTGTTATGCTTGCAGGTTCGGTTGGTTCAGGCTTGTATGCCAGTCATAAAAACAAAAAAACTGCGGAAAAGCTAATTGCTGAGAGAGAAAATCTCGAGAAAATAATTAGAAAATTTAACAATATGAACTCAGAAGTCAAGGCTTTGGTGGAAACTACCAACACTCAAATTACTGGAGTGTCTAAGGCAGAGAAAACTTTGATTGGGAGTGATTATAGTCAATTCACCAAAGATGAAAAACTACGAGCTGGATTGCTTGTGAATTCAACTTTAACTTTGGCACAACTAATCAATATGGAGCTAAAATTAGATGCTTAGTGAAAAGACTATTGATAATAATGTTGAACAAGGGATTGCATCATATGTCGATTATTTAAATACTATCCGATTAACAGATCTGATGAATACATTAGACTCAATTCTTACTAGTGAAACAGTTAAATTATCAGACTTAGCTACTAAATCAGCAAATGCATTATCAAATCTAGATTGGGCGAAAACAGAAATCGATAATCTTATCAAAAATAATCGTGGTGGAGATACTGGACTACATGGTTTTATTTCAGAGCTTGCTGAAACGGGTATAAGAAATGCAAGAGATATTTATCAAGGACTACAGAAAAGTGTAGTCCTATTAAATGATAATGGACCTGCAGATATTCTACTTCGAGGCAAAGAAGTGCAAATGAAGTTTTATGCAAATATCTTAAAAGAGATTAAGCAAGCTTCCAATTATAATAAAATGGGTATTATTTTTCCAAAGGACCATGTGGACGTCATTGAAAAAATTATGAGCGGAGCAAAATCTGTAGAGTTTAATGGAAATATCTTGTCTAACTCCCAAATCAATAATATTAGAAAAGCCATTGAAAGTGAGAGTGCTCTTCGTGGCGTTTTTTATGATAAATGGTTGGAATCATCAGTTCTTGAATATAAAGAAGTTCAAAAAGGAACAATTGACCAGACGTTATCAAGGGAAGTAAATGACATAAATAATCAAACTGCTCAAAAAAAATCTGATATTAAAAAAGAAGCGGATAGCGATAGATTAAGAGCCCATCAAGAAGCACAGCCAAGTTTCGGAGAAGCATCTAAAGTTGCTGGAATAGGTGCAACAGTACAAGGTGGGTTCAATCTAGGGATCTTTGTCTATCAAAAGCATAAAGATGGAAAAGAAGTCTGGGATTTTGATATGGAAGATTGGAAAGAGTGCGGACTCAGTACAGCTAAAGGTGCTATTAAAGGTGGAATTTCTGGATATGCAATATATGGATTAACCAACGTTTGTCACCTTGCTGCACCAAGTGCTGGTGCAATTACTTCAGGAACTTTTGGGTTAAGTAATGCCATTGTCAAATTTAGAAAAGGTGATGTTGATAGCGATGGATTTATTGATTTAGTAACACTAAATGCCATTGATGCAACAGGTGCTGCTATTGGTGCTGCTATAGGGCAAGCAGTTATACCATTTCCAGTTGTGGGTGCTTTAGTTGGCTCAATCGTTGCAACCACAGCACTAAGTCTTGGAAAAGGAGTCCTAAGCAAACGCGAAATAGAAGTTATTAATCTTTATCAAGAAAAAATTAATGCATTTGTTGATAAATTGGACAAAGAATTCCTAGTAAAACTTGAAGAGCTTTTGAATAAATATCTTAAACTCGGGGAATTCCAGCAATACTCGTTTGACTTCAATATCAATGTTCAGCTAAGATTTGTTTCTTCTATTAATTTAGCGAAGTCAGTAGGAATCCCAGAGAAAAGTATTCTCAAAAATGAAGATGAAATTGATGAATACTTTCTATGTTGATTTGTTCCCAAACACGACCATTAATAGAAATGGGGCATAAAAATTCGATTTTGATAACTATTCTTACCTCTCAAGGCATGTTGAGTGTGGAAACATTCTAATAAAATTAATGGCGGTTTAACCATAAACCTCGGTAAGTACTTTTACCAATGCCGTTTTGCCTCTTAGATAACAACGGTTAATCATACCACAAGTTAGGTAATCTTAATTAATCGTCATTTTTCTGAAAAGGTTTATAAGTTAAACAATGATTGCTGAACAGTACATCGAAACGAATGTGGAAAACCTATGGTTAATTCCTCCGTAAAGATAAGAAGGAGTATGCTTTTTCCCTTCACAAACATTGACAGACTATGTAAGTGTGTTTGCGTATAGTGGTGAAAAAGATGGCAAGAGTGGTAAAAGCTCTTGGTTGTATACAGATTAGAACAAGAGGAATGGGGAATGGTCTATTAGGCTATTCCTCTCTTTTTATGAAAAGGAAAAAACAGGATTTATGCAAGTTGTGTCGAAATGTGAAATATAGAATAGTAGGGATTAGTAATCTTCGGTCCACTAAAGAGGTGCATAGTGATTACATATATCGGAACACCAAAGCTAGAAACAAATCGATTAATCCTGGAAAAGTTTGAGCTCAGTGATGCCCAGAAGGTGTTTGATCACTGGATTTCAGATGAGCGGGTGACAGACAATCGAGTGAGTGCGGCGCATACAGATGTTTCACAAACGGTGGAGAGAGTGGCGGGTATTGTGTCGCAATATGAGAAGGAAGATTTTTGTTATTGGGCAGTGAAGTTGAAGGGTAGTGGAGAGCTAATTGGCGAGATTGATTTGTATGACTTTGATGAGGCAACCGGAAATTGCGAAGTGAGTTATTCCCTCGGTTACCGGTGGTGGAATCAGGGGTATGGCACGGAAGCGTTGCGAGCCGTGATCGAATTTGGCTTTCGGCACATGAATCTTCATAAGATTGCAGCTGCACACAACACCGACAACCCAGCGTCCGGGCGCATCATGAGCAAGGCAGGGATGGTGCAAGAGGGGATTGTGAGAGATATGATCCGGAATTCCAAAGGTCAGTATAAGGATTGTGCGATTTATGGGATTTTGGCGGGGGAGTATTTTAGTAAGGGGTTGGGGGATAAAGGGTTTATTTTGAATGTGAAGGGGTGAGAAAAGTGGCACATGAAGACTGCCTAGGCTGCCGATTAGCCAACAAAAGCGAAAACATCTATATGGTCTACGAAGATGACTATGTCATATGTTTCCTAGACCACGACCCGTTTAATGAGGGACATACCTTAATCTTGCCGAAACAACATTTCCTAGATGTCGACGAACTCGATGAGGAGACCGCAAATGCCATTATGAAAGCTTCTATTTTAATATCCAAAGCGTTGAAGTGCCTCTACCAACCGGACGGCATTACCATTAACCAAAATGGTGGGGTGTTTAATGATCTGACTCATTATCATATGCATGTGGTGCCTAGATATAAGGGGCAATGGTTTGGGGATTTTTATAGTGAGGAAGCGGTGGGGGAAGTGGATGTTAGGGAGTTGGAGCAGGTTAGGGGGAGGATGGTTGAGGAAATAAAGGAGATTTCAGGAGCTGGGGAAAGAAATTATAAACTTGATGTAAAGCAAGAGAGTTAACCGAAAAAATAAGGGAGATTAATATGGATAATGGAAACCAATGTAATTATAAACAACAGAGTGCATTAGAATGCGAACAGGAAGATCTATTTAAGTTGTTGCAAGAGCTAAAAAGAAAAGTAAACCTAACAAGAGTTTCGAGACTAAATGCTTCTAAAAGACTCAGAGAAGATCACACTTATTATCAAAAGGTTAGTGTTTATTATTCTGTGTTAATAGCTGGCTTATCAATTTGGTTTATAAGGTTTGGCGTAGATGGTGAACAAGAAATTAGTTATTTATTATCAAACATGCTTTTAGTTGCGTCAATTACCTTGACCTTTTTTTCCATGTACATATCTATTATAAACTTACAAGAACGCGCTTATAGAATGGAGAATAGTCAATTAGAGTTAGGGAAACTGTTAAATGACATTGAACGGGCACTAATAATAAAAGTACAAAGTTTAGAAGAATTAAAAAAACTTCAAAGGAAGTATGAAAATATATTAGTGAGAGTGGAAAATCACGAGGATGTCGATTACTGGATTACAATTGTAAGTAATTCAAAAAGAGAATTGAAGGTGAAGCGGAAAAATACAAATGAGAAGCACGATTTAACAAATGAAGAGGTTGCTGCAACTATTGAAAAAAGCACTGAAAAAGAAGATGAAGGTATTAATAAAAATGAGGAATTGTTTATCGAATATCAAAAAAATATAAAATCATATAAAAATAAGAGGCGGTTTTATAAAGTCGTAGGACTAAGCTTCCCAATTACATTTCCAATAATATTGTTAGGAATGGAAGCATTGTTTAAATGGGCTGCAAAAATTTTCATATCATTAAACTAATATACTACTATATGCTAAGGGACGTCTTAGTTTAATTGAAGCTACAGGCATTCCCCTGTAGCTTTTGATTGTTTCATAGGTTTCACTTATAGTCTTCACACATCCTCAATCACCAACATATTCGATTGATCAAATTTCCAAAACTCTCCATAAGCAACTTCCCAATAGTACCCGTCAAGATCGGTAAAGTAACCGCTATATCCACCCCAGTCTGTTTTCTGTGGCTTTTTCTGAATGGTCGCTCCTGCTGACTCCGCTTTCTTCATGACTTCGTCCACTTCATCTATGGATTTTGTATTATAAGCCAGGGTGATTCCTGGGAAACCTCTTCCGCTCTCAGGAGGTTGCTGCTCATTCACGTCTTTCGCTAATTCATCTATTGGATAAAGCGCGATTCTTGTGCCATCATTCTTGAAAAAGATAATGGCCGGAGCGGATTCTGGTCCTCTGATGGATGTTTCGAAGCCTAACTCTTTGTAAAATTGATGTGCCTTCATGATGTCCTTTGTACCGAGTGTAATGATATTTAAGCGGTTCATTGATTTTCCTCCTTTGTGGTCCCAATAAGGGAACTATTCTACATAGAGGTGGGAAACCCTTTTTGAAATACAGGGCAGACGACATATTCTCTTAAAATAGCTCCTTTCTATATAGGTCAATTCTCTCATTTTGCCATTCTATGCAGGAATTTCTGCAAATAGGTCGAAACGTGATAGTTATGCATATACAGTATTTGTAAAATATTAGCGAGAGGAGGGGAATGATGAAGGTGTTAGATGTGTCATCACTGCATGAGGGAATACGAGGGATGACCCAGCAACTGTCGCAATTAGAAAAACAATTAAATGGCGTGGAAAATAGTATACGATCTTTTGTCGCCTCAAAGGATTCCTATCGCGGTAAGGGTGCCAGCGCGATTAGACGATTTTATGAATACGCGCATCTTCCATTTTTGCAGTTCTTAGCTTCAACAGCTTCAATTTGAGATGGACGGGCTGGAGGGTGATTCCCGCGGATTTATCGATGAATCCTTCCTGTCGAGTGAACTAGAGGACGGCTTGTATCAAATCAACCGAATGGTGGCCGAGCTGACAGGGGAGACGAACGCCCAACTCAGGAGTGTCAGTGACATCGTGCATCTGCCGCGGTTGCAGGATCACCAGTTCCACGAAGGCATGCAGCAAGCCAAACAGTCAGCACGGCAAACAGTGGACAAGCTACACCAGTTCGATCACCAACAAACCCAGTCGTTCACTGCTCTGGTCGAGGACTTAACTCTAATCAAGCGTTACATAGAGGAAATGAACCAGCAGTTTGAATCTGGTAAGATAAACATGAAGAGCTTTTCGCCGGTCATGCTTCAGGATTTGGAGGCATACGGGAAGTTGCAGACACGGCTGTATAATCAGACGGTTATGGAGCGGTGGAATAGTCAGCACTATCCGGAGCTTGGAGTGTTTTATTCGGTGGGGCACCCAGTAGCGTTTGATAAGTGGGTGAACCCGAGTTGTGCGAGGCCGGATCCTAAAGGTGTAGTGGAATCTGGTGTAGATTTTACTAAAGGACTTCTAAAAGGTGGATTTGCTGTCGTCAAGGAAACGGTAGAATTTGCAGGAAGAGTTCTAACCGAACCAGATGAAGTAATTATTGAAACAGTAGATTTTGTGGCAGCTGTTGCGGACGACCCCGGAATACTTCTGGAAATAGGGCAATCATTAATAGATTCATTTAATGATCAAGTTGTTTACGGAACTGCGGAGACTCGTGGAGAATGGTTTGGCTACGCTCTTGCTACCGTGGCGGGAGGGAAAGGGATTACCTCCATACCAAAGATAGCGAAAGCCGGAAAGCTAGGGAAACTGGGAGGCGGTCCCGGAAGACAAATGCAGCATAAAGTGCAACTGATGATAGAAAGTCAGAAAGCCAAACTAAAAGACTTCTCTAATTCAGTGAAAGGCGCCATTAAGACCCAACAAGCAGCGATCAAAGGCACTGCCGCAGGCCTTAAAGCTTCAGGGATCAATAAAGTGCGTGAACTCATGAAGGATTTCCTCCTTCCTAACAACCAATCGCAACTATCACTTGCTGGGGGACCTTATAATACAATTGATAGTGCTAATATTAATAGAAAACTTGAAGATAATAAAAAGGATATTATTGATAGGATTGAGGTTGAAGCGGGTAAGGGTACGAATAAAGATATTAAAAATTATAGAAAAACATTTTTCGATAAATACCCTGAACTTGAAGGTAGTGTAATTGTTCATCATGCAATTGAACAACAAGTTCTTAAGAAATATCCAAATCTTTTTTCACTTGAAGAAATTCATGCCTTAGAGAACCTAAGAGGGATACCCAAAGAGATAAATAGTGATATTCACTTGTCTAAGATAAGAAAAGATTGGAACCGTTTTTATAGAAATCACCCTAATCCTACCAAAGAAGATATGATTAATTACATGATTGAATTAGATAAAAAATATGGGAAAAGCTTTAATCCGCCTTTAAAAAGGTAGTATGTAAAGGAGTAGATTATTAATGGTGTTGTATTTTCTGGAACCAGAAGTTTCTGGTGGCCATGGTGAACAAACAATATATGGAACAGAAGAAAATGTAAAAAAAGATGGCATATCCGGTCAGGTTGAATTTTTGCATTATGAGTTTGAAGGCTGGCTAGGAGACGACCTTATAGAGTCAACACCTACCTTCATAATTTCTAATAATCTCAAAATTGAACTATTAAAGAGCGAATTTAGGGACTATAAGCTTGAAGATTGTTTAATAACAACCTCTGATGAATTTAAGGAATTGTATCCTAACAAAGAGCTACCTTCTTTTACTAGATTTATTCCACTTGGAACAGTAGAAATTGAAGGGGAGAGCTTTAAAAACTGGTCAGGACATCAATTCTCTTTATCGCTAAAAGGAGAATTAGTGGTGACTCAAAAGGCTTTGGAATTTTTAGAGAAGTTCTCAATAGATAATTGTGATATTACTAGACTAAAACAATCATAAGGGCAGATTATTTTTATAATTATGTTTTGCTTGAGGGTCATGATCCTCAAGCTTTTTTGTGTAAAAATGTAATTTGGAGGGAGGGGTAGAGAAAATAACTTCATTTCTATTAATGAAATCTCCAAAAAACGAACATATATATAGTTTATTTTAATTAATATTCGTATTTTGGTTGATGGTCACATGTTCGTTTGTTATATTAGGAAAGTAGTAAAATTAAATATATTTACTCGTATATACTCGGTAATATGGTCTGAGTGTCTCTACCCGGTTCCCGTGAAAGAACTGGACTACGATTTAAAGTATATGGAGGAACAGCTTATTTGCTGGTTCCAACTTTTGAGGCAGGGCTACATGTCTGCGTCGTTATTTATACTTGAACTCGTAGGTGTAGAGGGTAGAAATTATTCTATTTTCTAGGCCTTTTTCTTTTGACCAGAGCAGCAAGAAAATACTACTTAGGAGAGATTACACGTATGAAAAACATTATGGTAAGAAAGTTCGCTTCATTAATATTGATTGCAGTACTGTTAGTGTCGGTATTTGCAGGCTGCAGTTCTGAGACTCAATCAGTAGCAGGTAAGGAAAAGGAAACGCAAAGGCCAATCATGGTTCAAGGGCCGATGCCAATTGAAGCGGAAAAATTTGCAGATAGACTTGAGAACTTAAAGGAAGAAAAATCAGGTTCGTTTGTATTTTACATAGGGACTTTAGATAACTATCCGGTTATCGTTGCAAAAACGGGTAAAGGGATGGAGAATACTGCAGCAGCTACTGCTGTTGCCATTGAGAGATACAATCCGATTGCCATCATCAACCAAGGAACATCAGGCGGACATGATGCAGATCTAAACGTATTTGATATCGTCTTAGGGGAAAGAACGACCAACCTTGGTTCATTAAAAACAGCAGATAAGGATGAAAACCAAGGAATTGATCCAACTGTATGGAAACCGATGGACTTGATGGCTTCTGAGGGAAGTGCAGGTGAAGATCCTAATGCCGAAAAGATTCGTTATTATGAGGGAGATAAAGAGTTGCTAGCAGCTGCCAATGCCGTAATAGATACATACACGGAAGGGAAAATTGTTCAGGGGACAATCGGCTCTGCAGATGTGTGGAATAATGAAGTAGATCGAATCAAATGGTTCCATGAAAAATACGGCACATCCGTAGAAGAAATGGAAGGAGCCGCAGCTGCTCAAATCGCGGGCGCGTATGATATCGCATTTTTAGGCATAAGAATACTCTCCAATAACAAGGTTAACGGAGGCAAATACAACCCGGAAACAGCAGCAGCCAACCAAGGATATGTGTATGAAGTGGTGAAAGAATACATTTCTACTTTGGATGGTGAGTAAAGTATTTAAGATAAGTAGAGAATTAGGTTTGAGGTTAATTGGCCTCAAGCCTTTTTTATATAAGCTAATAGAAAGTATTAGTTGGCTTCCCTTTTTTCCTGTTGCCATCTACGATATAGACGAATACAATCTACTGCCATGAAAATGGTTACACCGCCGAATACGACAAACCCAAAAGGACTCACGTGATCAGTCAAGTACATTATGAGTAGCAATAAACCTAAAAAAATTGGCATCGTCCACAAGTTGCGAATCAATTTTCTGCGAGTGCTAAGTTTGTGGTAGATAAGTGCCGTACCTGTATCTACTTTCGGTTGGTTTCGGTATTTTCGATATATCACGATGTTGAGGATGTTTACTAATCCTAATAATAGAATACTACCAATTAACAGTTGTGATATGTTTAATGTCCCTATCCATTCTTTCATTAAAAATCTCCCCCTTATTAAGCATAAAGGAAGCAGATGCGTGAGTTCAAGAATTTTCCTGTGGGTGCTTTCCCTTTTTAAGGGGCATGCAAAAAAACCATCTCGTGGAGAAACATGAGATGGTTTTTTCTTTTCTATGAAATAGTGCTTCAAACTATCGGTGGGTCGCCGTGCCTGTCCCCTCAACCCGTCCTACCAAATCATCTCCGCAAATTCCGGGTGGTCGATGAATGGGTTGCGATTTCCTTGGTAGTTTTCGAAAATGATATTGTTGCGGCGGATTTCTCTTGCATCCACTGGGTCTTCGGCGTGCCATTGCAGCAGGACGGACAGTTTGCCGTGGTATGGGGCACTGCCGTTGTTTACGTTGTTATTAAGCTCTAAATCTAGCTCCCCGCTGTCTCCTTCATAGCGAACCGCCATATAGAAAATCATGCGTGCTACGTCGCCTTTTACTTCATCACGCGGCTCCCAGGAATCATTGTCATAATAGTTTCCTGGTGCTTCAGCATGCTGGCTTCCGCCGTTATCAAAGTCCAGGTTTCCTCTGGAGGAGTTTACCGTCACATCCGTAGGGCGCAGATGGTGAAGGTCTGTGCCAGGGCCTTGTGTGGTACCGAAGTCACCATGGGATTTTGCCCAAACGTGCTCGCGGTTCCAGTCGTCTACTCCGCCCCCGTTTGTGGTCTTGGATTGAGAACGGCCGGAATATAGTAAAAGAACATTGTTGGCGTTTGCTGGGTCTTCATCTGTATTGCGCAACGCATCCCACACGGCAGCATAGGAGAGTGTCTGGTGATCGTCGATGATGTTATGCAGCGCTGTTTTCAATGCGGATCCTGTTTTTCCTTCTGCAGAACTGTAATACTCATCGTAGCTTGGTGGTGGGTCCGTGGGATCAGTAGGGTCCGTTTGTCCTCCATCCACTACCTCAAAAGCAGAAGCATTTTTGACACCTGAATGAGAGAAGTAAGCTGTTAAAGAACCAGTGACCTTCAGCTTTTCTCCCATTAGGTCTGGGTTGCTCTTCAATCCAAACTCTGAACGGAAGGAAGAAGGAATTTGAACATAAATCATATTGGATGTGCTTGTTTCAGACGGGCTGTCGGCCAACGCTAATGCGTAGTCGTTAGGAAAATTGCTCGTAACCACTGTATTGGTAGCGGTCGGTTGTCCCACTACATAGCCTTCGACAGTCTTAGTAGAACCGTTCTGATTGGAGTTTGCTTGACTGACAGTAAACGGAGAGGTCCAAGTACCGGAACCTGCAGCGCTCATTTTATCAGGTACGGCGTGGGAGCATGCAAGGGTAAAAGCAAATAGGAAAATAAATAAGCCTCTAACTTTTTTGTTTAATTGATTCAAACCGTTTCTCCTCCTCATGGTTGCTTCGTTACATAAATAGCGTACAACAGGAGGTTTGAGAATTGTGTAAATATTGTGTAAAACTCGATAAATGAGGCTTTTAGCATGGGAGGGAAGAATCGAGGGGGAGCCGAGGGGACAGGCAGAGCGACCGAGCCTAGGTCGTGACATATAGCGGGTGGGATTCCCGCCGAGAAAGGATTAGCCATCCACTCGTAGCGAGTCTTGGAGGGTAGTGGGTAACCACTGCCTTTAAGCGTAGACAGTTAGATTGCAGGCCGTAAGCCAATATGGTTGAAGGGATTGAGCTCCGTAACCCCCAGTTAGTAGGGCTGATGCGTTTGCCTGTGCAGAAAGCAACATCACCTAGTTGTAACGGCTTAACAAAGGTGACCTACTCGGAGTCGGTGACCATGGCATGTAATACATTGATATGTTACGGCAACTCGGGAGACCCTGCGGGTCTTTCAAATTTATTTGAGAGTATGGCAATCAAGCGATAAAAAGTGAGTGAGCCAAATGTCGCGTAGGGAGTCGGATAGCCACGTAGTACCAATGAAATCGGGTAATGCTGATGGAGGGAAGGTAGGCTGCCTCAAAATCACCCTTATAGGGAAACATTTACTACACACAGAGGTAGGTTAAACAAATGGAAACAAAACTAGTAAGGATAGCTGAATTAGCTAAAGCTGAACCAAAGATGAAATTACAAGTTTAGCGCATCTTATGAACGAAAACAATCTAAAGCAGTGTCACCATGAACTTCCTAGTAAGAAAGCACCGGGGATTAACGCTACAACCAAGGAGGAATATGAACTCGACCTAGACAGGAATATCTCTAACCTAGTAAAGAGAATGAAATCTATGAGTTATAGACCAACTCCGGTTAGAAGAACCTACATCGGTAAACCTGGAACTACCAAGAAACGACCTCTTGGCATTCCAGAACATGAAGACAAAATAGTTCAAAGAGCCATCTCGAAGATTTTAAACGCAATATACGAACAGGATTTTCTAGACAGCTCATTTGGATTTAGACCTAAACGTAACTGCCATGATGCAATAAAGATATTGAACCATTACATCGACAAGAAACATGTCAACTTTATTGTGGATGCAGATATAAAAGGATTCTTCGACAACGTTAATCACAGGTGGATGATGGAATTTCTAAAAGAAAGAATCACAGATCCGAATCTTTTAAGAATTATAGCTAGATTCTTAAAGGGCGGATATATGGAAGAAGGTCGATTGTTTCCTACTGAAATTGGAACCCCGCAAGGGGGAATCATCTCACCCATTCTTGCGAATGTGTATCTACACTACGTTCTTGACCTGTGGTTTGAAAAAGTAGTAAGGAAAAAGTGTAAAGGACAAGCGTATATCGTGAGATATGCCGATGACTTTGTATGTTGTTTCCAAGTAAAAGAGGACGCGGAACATTTCTACCATTCATTAGTTAAACGGTTAAGGAAATTCAATCTGGAGGTCGCAGAGGATAAAACCAAAATTATACCGTTTGGTAAATACGCAGAACGCAACTTGAAGACGACACTCTTTAAAAAGCCACCTACTTTTGATTTTCTCGGTTTTACCCATTATGGAAGTAGAGGTAAAACTGGAGAATATCTAACGAAGGTTAAGTCTAGTAGTAAGAAAATGAGAGCGAAGCTCAAAGAGTGCAAGGAATGGCTGAAAGCGAATCGTAATAAGGACATTCACGAAGTGAAGAAAAGGTTAGACAGGTCGCTTGTAGGATACTACAACTATTATTGCCTCACATATAATGTGAGGTATGTAGATAACTTCCTAGATAAGATTAAGAAACTTTTCTTCAAGTGGATGAATAGGAGAAGTCAAAAGAAGTCATTCAACTGGGATAAATATAATCTGTTTTTAAAACGTTTTCCGTTTCGTAAACCAAAGCTAAAACATAGTATCTTTGAACTCAAGAAAGAGATTAGCTATATTTTGTGAATGATGGAGAGGAAGAGCCGTGTGCGTTAGTAGCGCATGCACGGTTCTGTGAGGGATAGGGAGTTCAATCCTTATAGGAAAGACTCCCGTCTACTCGACCCGTGACCCATTTTTTTGTGGATATTTATTATTGGGTCGAGGAACCTGTCCTAGGGAAAGAACTGTGTAAAAATTTGTATAAAAAGAGAAGCTTTCGTGTAAAATAATTTTACGAAGTGTAAAAATTATTTTTACAAGTTTTATGGATTTTATTGTATAATGAGAGTGAAGCAAAAGTGGGAGGTGATAAAAATGGCAATATATAACTTCAAGAAAATCATAGGCAGTAATTTACTTTCCTATTTGAAATTACAAGGTTACACTAAGACAGCTTTGGCGAAAATGACTGGAATTTCACGCCCTACACTTAATCAAATATTAGAGGGGGAAAGTCCAAATCCTAAGATATATGAGGAACAAATGCAAAAGATTGCAGAAACTTTCAGTTTACCAGTGGACTATTTCTTAAGAGCACCTGACATACAACAGGAAAAATGGCAAGTCCCGTCTACTCAGTATTCAGATAGATCCACCTCTAGTCGAGATCCACTAACACAAGAACTTTTAAATGATTTGGATGAATTGTTGACTGTTGCTGCTTACTATATAAAGGGGTGAAAAAATGAGAATAACTAGTAATAATCTTGATGATACCATTCAATTAAACCAACAAATTCATCATGAGACTCAAAACCATTTAAAGTATATGCACAGGTTTCTCGCAAAATATGAAATACACTCTCCTGAAAAACTAGGGTTGCAAATTTTAAAAGACAATTATTTAATTCAAATTCCAATTCCTAATTTAGATTGGGGAGGAGCGATAAGGGAACTACCCAATGGTAGAAAAGTTCCAGTAATTAATACTGCACAACCTCGACTGTATCAGTATTTCATTTACTGGCATGAAATATATCATTTAACAGAGGATTTCTCTAATTCTCATGATATCTCAGCAGAATTTGATCTGATAGAACGTAAAGCAGATTATTTTGCAAGTCAGATGCTAATAAGCAAAGATCTTTATAAGTACTTCCTCGACATAAAACATCCTGATTTTGTTTGTAGGGTTGCCATTTGTATGGATACATTTAAAGTGCCGTACAAAGCTATCTTAATTCAGCTTTATGAATCTGCCATTGAGTATGAAAATAAAAAGCTTCAAGAACAAATTAAGTTGAATTTTGATACACCTTTTGATGTACAATCTTGGATAGACATTTTTAGAAAATTGTCTTTGGACGAAAATCTAGTGAAACCTTCCTATATAGTAGATTTCGGGTTGTTAAAATATGAGGTGGTTTCCATAGAGACTTCAGATGATCGTGTTTTTATCGAAACAAAAGAATTTATTGATGCTTTAGAAAAAAAATATCTACTAGTGAAAGGAAAACTAGAAAGTGGGGAGTTATAGGGATTTACGCCAAATAATAAAAGAGAAAAGCAGTAGCCGTATTTTAATTATGGACAATAATAATTTGGAGTTCTGCAGTCAGCATGAAGAGGCGTTTCCTGCCCAAGTGGTATTTGAAAATTACGATATAATTCTTATACCAGAATGGGTTCATCGAGAGATATCACACAGTGAAAAACGATTAGATTATCTTGCAATGATCCCCACCCCCTATTTTATTATGAGTGAGGAAGAAGACTATATTGAGTTGGCTGGTTATCAGGAGCTAAGGTTATTAGAGCTTATTTTTCATGCTGCTTCTTCTATCTCACCTGCAAGAAAGTATTATGCAAAATTAAAAAAGCTTTATAGTCAAAATACAGATCTCCCAGAAAATTGGATAGAAAGCTTTTACGAAGAAGGTTTCGAGAAAAAATGCGAAACAGAATTAAGTAAGAACGCCGGAGAAACTTCAATTTTAGTATTAACATATTTATTACTCCATCATTTCCCCTCATATATTAAAAACATCACCATTTTCTCAAGTGACAAAGGAACCTTAACCATCAAAAATAAAATTATGGACAACCTTCATAAAATGGGGTTGATTCATAATCCAGTAACTCCTGTTAGTTTTATGAGTACAGATATTTTACTTATCGAAGCCCTTAATAAAAAATGGATAACTATAGAAGATGTTGAAGCATTGCGCCCCAATGCGAAAAAAGTAATTTATTCTATTAAACTAGAAAACCAAAGCAGCTCAAGGCATGAGTATGTAATGGATACATTAGAATTTACGGAAGTGCTAAGAGAAATAGACAAGTATCATTTTGAGTTTTGAACCATAGGGACAGGCAGAGCGACCGAGCCTAGGTCGTGACATATAACGGGTGGGATTCCCGTCGAGAAAGGATTAGCCATCCACTCGTAGCGAGTCTTGGAGGGCAGTGGGTAACCACTGCCTTTAAGCGTAGACAGTTAGATTGCAGGCCGTAAGCCAATATGGTTGAAGGGATTGAGCTCCGTAACCCCCAGTTAGTAGGGCTGATGCGTTTGCCTGTGCAGAAAGCAACATCACCTAGTTGTAACGGCTTAACTAAGGTGACCTACTCGGAGTCGGTGACCATGGCATGTAATACATTGATATGTTACGGCAACTCGGGAGACCCTACGGGTCTTTCAAATTTATTTGAGAGTATGGCAATCAAGCGATAAAAAAAGTGAGTGAGCCAAACGTCGCGTAGGGAGTCGGATAGCCACGTAGTACCAATGAAATCGGGTAATGCTGATGGAGGGAAGGTAGGCTGCCTCAAAATTGCCCTTATAGGGAAACATTTACTACACACAGAGGTAGGTTAAACAAATGGAAACAAAACTAGTAAGGATAGCTGAATTAGCTAAAGCTCAACCAAAGATGAAATTTACAAGTTTAGCGCATCTTATGAACGAAAACAGTCTTAAGCAGTGTCATTATGAGCTTCCCAGCAAGAAAGCTCCGGGGATTAACTCTACAACCAAAGAGGAATATGAACTCGACATAGATATGAATATCTCTAAACTTGTAAAGAGAATGAAATCTATGAGTTACAGACCAACTCCGGTTAGAAGAACCTACATTGGTAAACCTGGAACTACCAAGAAACGACCTCTTGGCATCCCAGAACATGAAGACAAAATAGTCCAAAGAGCCATCTCGAAGATTCTAAACGCAATATACGAACAGGATTTTCTAGACAGCTCATTTGGATTCAGACCTAAACGAAACTGCCATGACGCAATAAAGATACTAAACCATTATATCAACAAGAAACACGTCAACTTTATTGTGGATGCAGATATAAAAGGATTCTTCGACAACGTTAATCACAAGTGGATGATGGAATTTCTAAAAGAAAGAATCACAGATCCGAATCTTTTAAGAATTATAGCTAGATTCTTAAAAGGCGGGTATATGGAAGAAGGTCGATTGTTTCCTACTGAAGTTGGAACCCCGCAAGGGGGAATCATCTCACCCATTCTTGCGAATGTGTACCTACACTACGTTCTTGACTTATGGTTTGAAAAAGTAGTAAGAAAACAGTGTAAAGGACAAGCGTATATCGTGAGATATGCCGATGACTGTGTGCCACGAAGGAACACAAAAGCAACTCGAAGAGTTGCATAGTGTAACATGCTGCACAAAAGATGAGGGTGGGCCCCTCGGAATCGCCATACAGGTGGAGATTTCAAACCACCCTAAGGTGCTCTAGGCAAAAGCTAGGGTATTGAGCGTTAGGGAAAAGGCAGTGCAAGACACTGTCAGGTACGTATTAAGGAGACGAAAACCATTGAACCGCTGAAGAAGTATCGAAAGCGTAGAGATGTCATCAAAACTGAGGGGGAGTCGTTAACTCAGGATAAGTTCGGAGGAAACCTGTTTACTGTCCGTTCGGTGACCGGTATAAAGGCGGCGTGAACTTAATATAGGCTTTTGTGTGGAACGTGGGAACCTACGACATGGATGCTAAGGGAGAGATTTCAAGTGGAAGCCCCACAAGAATCAGAGTACCAATGCCATGTATAGGGGCGGAATAACTCGTAGTAGCAATGAAACCTCCTAACGGAGATGGAGCAAAGGGGTTATATTATTCAGTTTTATAAACAAGTCAACCATAGTACTGGGAGGAACTTATGCATAAAACAAAGCCATATGCGATATCTAAAAAGATAGTTTTTGAAGCTTTTAACAGGGTTAAAGCAAATAAAGGGTCAGCAGGAATTGATGAGCAATCTTTAGAAGAATTTGAAAGAAATCTAAAGGATAATCTGTATAAAATTTGGAACAGAATGTCATCGGGAAGTTACTTTCCTCCAGCGGTAAAAGCGGTAGAAATACCAAAGAAAGGTGGAGGTATTAGGACACTTGGAATTCCAACGGTTGCGGATAGAATTGCACAGATGACAGTGAAGTTATACTTCGAACCTTTGGTAGAACCATTCTTTCATGACGATTCTTATGGATACAGACCTAAGAAAAGCGCTATTCAAGCAATAGAGACAACCCGAAAAAGATGCTGGAAGTTCAATTGGGTACTTGAATTTGATATTAAAGGTTTATTCGATAACATCGACCATGAGTTACTGATGAAAGCAGTAGATAAGCATACAGACATTGACTGGGTTAGGTTGTACATCAAAAGATGGTTAACAGCACCATTTCAAACAAATGAAGGAATAAAAGAACGCACCTCCGGCACACCGCAAGGTGGTGTCATAAGTCCGGTGCTAGCAAATTTATTTCTACATTATGCGTTCGATAAATGGATGGCTATTAATCACCCAAGCAATCCATTCGCTAGATATGCAGATGACGCAGTCATCCACTGCAAGACAGAGGAAGAAGCAAAGAATGTGCTCAAATCCTTAAGCGAAAGAATGAATGAATGTAAACTCGAACTACATCCTTCCAAAACCAAAATCGTATATTGTAAGGATGCGGACAGGAAAGAAGATCATGAAAACATAGCGTTTGATTTTCTTGGATACACGTTCAGACCAAGGCTGTCGAAGAACAGGTGGGGGAAACATTTTGTGAATTTCACGCCAGCCATCAGTAACAAATCTAAGAAATCAATTCAGCAAAAAGTGAGAGACTGGAAACTACAATTGAAGGCTGATAAAGAGCTCATAGACCTATCAAATATGTTTAACTCAGTAATTCAAGGGTGGATTAACTACTATGGGAAATTCTACAAATCAGAAATGTACTCCTCTTTAAGGCACATAAACAAAGCCTTAATTATGTGGGCGAGAAGAAAGTATAAAAAGTTATCTCGACACAAGAGAAGGGCAGAACATTTTCTAGGCAGAATATCTAAACAAAATCCTAAACTCTTCAAACACTGGGATATTGGTATCAAACCTACGGCTGAATAATGGGAGCCGGATGAGCTGAGAGGTTCACGTCCGGTTCTGAGAGAGACTACTGGGGAGGTTCCAGTGGTCTACTTGCCTTGTATGTTGTTTTCAAGTAAAAGAGGACGCGGAAAACTTTTACCATTCATTAGTTAAACGGTTAAGGAAATTCCATCTGGAGGTCGCAGAGGATAAAACAAAAATAATACCGTTTGGTAAATACGTAGGACGCAACTTAAAGACTACACCCTTTAAAAAGCCACCTACTTTTGATTTTCTCGGTTTTACCCACTATGGTAGTAGAGGTAAAAATGGAGAATATATAACAAAGGTTAAGTCTAGTAGTAAGAAAATGAGAGCGAAGCTCAAAGAGTGCAAGGAATGGCTGAAAACTAATCGTACCAAAAACATTCACGAAGTGAAGAAAAGGTTAGACAGGTCGCTTATAGGATACTACAACTACTACTGCATCACATACAATGTGAGGTATGTAGATAACTTCTTGGATAAGATTAAGAAACTTTTCTTCAAGTGGATGAATAGGAGAAGCCAAAAGAAATCATTCAACTGGGATAAATATAATCTGTTTTTAAAACGTTTTCCGTTTCATAAACCAAAACTAAAACATAGTATCTTTGAGCTCAAGGAAGAGATTAGCTATATTTTGTAAACGATGGAGAGGAAGAGCCGTGTGCGTTAGTAGCGCACGCACGGTTCTGTGAGGGATAGGGAGTTCAATCTTTATAGGAAAGGCTCCCGTCTACTCGACCCGTGACCCATTCTGGTGCTGTGAGTAACATAAGTGGGTCAAGGAACCTGTCCCCTCAGCCCACTGTAACACTCTTGTAAACCAATCTTTACGCTGGCTCAAGGGTGGCTTAATAGTATGTTAGTATACTGACTCCTGTAAGTGAGATTGATAAATTCATTTTCCAGGAGGTTATTATGTTTTCTAAAAAACTATTAACAGTATCCATGGTTGCTTCTCTTGCGGTAAGTGGGGTCGCAATGAATCAAGTTTCCGCTAAGAAAGAAGATAATAATAAAGAAGAAATTCGCAACGTTATTTTCCTGATTGGAGATGGAATGGGCAATTCATATACGAGTGCGTACCGTTCTCTTAAAGATGATCCGAATACTCCAGAAGTGGAAGAGACCGCGTTCGATCCTTATCTTGTCGGGATGCAGTCCACTCATTCTTCAGATGAAGAGGAGAGCGTAACGGACTCCGCAGCGGCTGCAACTTCCATGTCTGCTGGAATCAAGACGTACAATGGCGCGATTGCTGTTGATATGGAGAAAAAAGACGTAAAAACTGTCCTGGAGCAAGCAAAAGAAAACGGAAAATCTACTGGACTAGTAGCAACCTCCCAAATCAACCATGCGACTCCTGCAGCATTCGGAGCGCATGATGAATCCCGTAACAATTACAATCAAATTGCTGATGATTATTACGACGATTTAATCAACGGTGAACATAAAGTGGATGTACTTCTTGGTGGCGGGACAAGCTATTTTGACCGTGAAGATCGTGATCTCACAAAAGAATTCGAAAAAGATGGCTATTCTTATGTAACAACTGCTGAGGAAATGGCAAAGGATGATAACGAGCAGATTCTAGGTCTTTTTGCACCAAAAGGGTTAGAAAAAATGATTGACCGTCCTGAGGAACAGCCTTCTCTGAAAGAAATGACTGACTCTGCACTTGACCGCCTTGATAACAACAAAGAAGGTTTCTTCCTGATGGTGGAAGGAAGCCAGATTGACTGGGCTGGCCATGATAATGATGTTGTTGGTGCGATGAGTGACATGCAAGACTTTGAAGAAGCGTTCCAAGCAGCGATTGACTATGCGAAAAAGGACAAGCACACGTTAGTTATTGCGACAGCCGACCACTCCACGGGAGGAATGGCGATGGGTCGTGACGGCGAGTACAAATGGGATCCAGCTGCCATTAAAGCTGCGAAGAAGACACCTGACTTCATCGCCAAGAAAATCGCAGAAGGTGCACCTGTGGAAGAAACATTGAATGAGTATATTGATCTTGAATTGACTGATGAAGAAATCCAATCTGTAGAAGATGCAAAAGAAACAAGTGGTGGCGAGCTTTTAGAAATCGACAACGCCATTGAGAAAATCTTTGACCTTCGCACTGGAACTGGCTGGACAACAGACGGTCACACCGGGGAAGACGTGTCCGTATATGCATACGGACCTGGCATGGATAAATTCACAGGTAAAATAGATAATACTGATACAGCAAAAGAAATCTTTAATATTTTGAAAGAAGCTCGAAAAGGGAAAGACAAGCATAAAGATGATAAATAACGGCGTTAATTGAGATCGAATTGATGACGAATTTTAAAAGCATTCCGAGTTCTTCTCGGGATGCTTCATTTTTAGGAGGTACTTTTCATGTCATTTAAACGTTATTTCATCATAGGTATGGCGGCTTTGTTTTTAGGGGGATGTTCTATAGAAGATACGGAAAAAGTTCAGAATTCTGCTTCAGAAAGCACGAATGAGGTGGAGGCAACTGAAACGGAGTCTAGCCCCAAAACGTTCCAAGACAGCCCGCAAGCCCCTGACGACAGAAAACTAAAACAGGTGGGCGAAACGTTGGAAGATGAGGACGGCGTAGTCACGCTTAAGCAATATGCCAATCTAAATGAAACTAAGCAATTAGGGGATATCACCATGACGATTGAAGAGGTGAAGGTGATGAACTATCGTCCGTCCCCGGATTTGGTCGACTATTTTCACGGCTTAACCCACGAAGAAGTGGAATTCCCGTATGTTCGAGTGAATGTAAAGGTGAAAAATAACAGCGACGAACCCCTTCACTTTGCGCCGGTCGCCGAGCTCACCACCAATCAAGGAGAAACCGTGACATGGGAAGAAGACTTCTACATTGAAAAACTAAACGGCGAACTAAAACCAGGCGAGGAAAAAGTCGGAAGCCTAGGCCTCATCATAGACGAAAGCAACCCAGAAGAACTCAAGAACCTGACGATCAAAACAAGCGAAGAAGAGGAGTTTTCTGTTGGATTTTAGTGGGTTGAGGGGACAGGCAGAGCGACCGAGCCTAGGTCGTGACATATAGCGGGTGGGATTCCCGCCGAGAAAGGATTAGCCATCCACTCGTAGCGAGTCTTGGAGGGTAGTGGGTAACCACTGCCTTTAAGCGTAGACAGTTAGATTGCAGGCCGTAAGCCAATATGGTTGAAGGGATTGAGCTCCGTAACCCCCAGTTAGTAGGGCTGATGCGTTTGCCTGTGCAGAAAGCAACATCACCTAGTTGTAACGGCTTAACAAAGGTGACCTACTCGGAGTCGGTGACCATGGCATGTAATACATTGATATGTTACGGCAACTCGGGAGACCCTGCGGGTCTTTCAAATTTATTTGAGAGTATGGCAATCAAGCGATAAAAAGTGAGTGAGCCAAATGTCGCGTAGGGAGTCGGATAGCCACGTAGTACCAATGAAATCGGGTAATGCTGATGGAGGGAAGGTAGGCTGCCTCAAAATCACCCTTATAGGGAAACATTTACTACACACAGAGGTAGGTTAAACAAATGGAAACAAAACTAGTAAGGATAGCTGAATTAGCTAAAGCTGAACCAAAGATGAAATTTACAAGTTTAGCGCATCTTATGAACGAAAACAATCTAAAGCAGTGTCACCATGAACTTCCTAGTAAGAAAGCACCGGGGATTAACGCTACAACCAAGGAGGAATATGAACTCGACCTAGACAGGAATATCTCTAACCTAGTAAAGAGAATGAAATCTATGAGTTATAGACCAACTCCGGTTAGAAGAACCTACATCGGTAAACCTGGAACTACCAAGAAACGACCTCTTGGCATTCCAGAACATGAAGACAAAATAGTTCAAAGAGCCATCTCGAAGATTTTAAACGCAATATACGAACAGGATTTTCTAGACAGCTCATTTGGATTTAGACCTAAACGTAACTGCCATGATGCAATAAAGATATTGAACCATTACATCGACAAGAAACATGTCAACTTTATTGTGGATGCAGATATAAAAGGATTCTTCGACAACGTTAATCACAGGTGGATGATGGAATTTCTAAAAGAAAGAATCACAGATCCGAATCTTTTAAGAATTATAGCTAGATTCTTAAAGGGCGGATATATGGAAGAAGGTCGATTGTTTCCTACTGAAATTGGAACCCCGCAAGGGGGAATCATCTCACCCATTCTTGCGAATGTGTATCTACACTACGTTCTTGACCTGTGGTTTGAAAAAGTAGTAAGGAAAAAGTGTAAAGGACAAGCGTATATCGTGAGATATGCCGATGACTTTGTATGTTGTTTCCAAGTAAAAGAGGACGCGGAACATTTCTACCATTCATTAGTTAAACGGTTAAGGAAATTCAATCTGGAGGTCGCAGAGGATAAAACCAAAATTATACCGTTTGGTAAATACGCAGAACGCAACTTGAAGACGACACTCTTTAAAAAGCCACCTACTTTTGATTTTCTCGGTTTTACCCATTATGGAAGTAGAGGTAAAACTGGAGAATATCTAACGAAGGTTAAGTCTAGTAGTAAGAAAATGAGAGCGAAGCTCAAAGAGTGCAAGGAATGGCTGAAAGCGAATCGTAATAAGGACATTCACGAAGTGAAGAAAAGGTTAGACAGGTCGCTTGTAGGATACTACAACTATTATTGCCTCACATATAATGTGAGGTATGTAGATAACTTCCTAGATAAGATTAAGAAACTTTTCTTCAAGTGGATGAATAGGAGAAGTCAAAAGAAGTCATTCAACTGGGATAAATATAATCTGTTTTTAAAACGTTTTCCGTTTCGTAAACCAAAGCTAAAACATAGTATCTTTGAACTCAAGAAAGAGATTAGCTATATTTTGTGAATGATGGAGAGGAAGAGCCGTGTGCGTTAGTAGCGCATGCACGGTTCTGTGAGGGATAGGGAGTTCAATCCTTATAGGAAAGACTCCCGTCTACTCGACCGCAGACCCATTTTTCCCCGTTAACGAAATGAGAAAGAGACATGCTGATTCGGCATGTCTCTTTGATATTGCTTGAGGAAACAGACTACTACAGCCCTACTTCGTCTACCGCATAAGTAGCATCAGCATTGCTGAACCCTTCAAATTCTAACTGTTGAATTAAGCCACTTCTTGAGAATGCCGTGTAATCAAGATAGTCTTGAGCCATTTGAACTGCTTGGGCTTGCCAATCTACATTGATTTTATCGACAGCATAAGTAGCATCAGCATTACTGAAGCCTTCGAATTCTAGCTGTTGAATTAAGCCAGTTCTTGAAAATGCCGTGTAATTTAGGTAATCTTGAGCCATTTGAACTGCTTGAGTTTGTGACATTGTTTCTGCATTTCTTGCAGCTTCTTCAGCCTCTTTTTTAGCTTGCTCTTCAGCCTCTTTTTTAGCTTGTTCTTCGGCTTCTTTCTTAGCTTGCTCTTCGGCCTCTTTCTTAGCTTGCTCTTCGGCTTCTTTTTTAGCTTGTTCTTCCGCCTCTTTCTTAGCTTGCTCTTCGGCTTCTTTTTTAGCTTGTTCTTCGGCGTCTTTTTTGGCTTGTTCTTCCGCCTCTATCTTAGCCTGCTCTTCGGCGTCTTTTTTAGCGTTTTCTTCTTCATCTTCTTTTAAAGTCTCGTTATCATCTTTCTCTGTTTGCTCGCTCTTAACTGTGCTCTCGCTTGTAGGAGGTGTAGTGATTGCAAATAAAGTGAAAAATACTACTGTTCCAATTCCAAAGTACTTCGCCACATGCTTTCTTTTTCTTTTGTCTTCAGGAGACCATGACAATACAATATTTGGTTTAATCATACCTACAAAAAATGCTAAAAATGAAATGAAAAATAATATTAAAAATAAACTATCCATTAGTTTTTCCTCCTATATTTTATTTCTTACTTACTGATTCATATCGTCAGGGAACAAGATCTCATCAAACACTTCGTTTGTTTCTTCGTCTTGAATAAGAACGTTGACTTTATACTTATCAGGTTCAACTCCATCGTACATTTGATACATCATTCCGCCTATGCCAAGAGCAAAAGAGGCAAATCCGTCCATGCTGTTTTCATAAGTTGTTTTATCCACGACCATCGTGAATTCTGTGAATGAATTATTGTGAGTGATATCCTTGATGGAAACAAATTCACCGCTAGTTTTCATTTCTTCCATAGAATCTATGATGGACTGTTTGATTTCGGCCAACATCTCTTTATGTTTCGACTTGCTCATTTTATAAGTAACAGATCCGTCCTCATTTTTGGCGGCTTTAATACCTTCTGCTTCAGCATCAACGATTACAGTGTCTAAATCTTCACCTTCAAACATGGAAGAGGGAATAGTGACCTCAACATTAAATATGCCCTTGTCCACACTTGCGGCTTCACTATCTGAAGTATCTTGATTCTTCGCTTCAGTTGGAGTATTCTCCTCGGCAACAACCTCTGTATCACTATTAGAAGAACATGCTGTAAGTACCAACATCCCAGCTAAAAGAATTGTAATCCATAATTTATTCAAAGTAATTCCTCCTACATTTCAAAATCCTCACCAAGTGTAACGTTCCTGTAACATTCCTGCAATACGTTCTTAACATTTGGATATATTTTACTAGATGAATAGTTAGTAAGAAGGGGAGAGATTAAAGAGAATTTGAGGGATTAATAGCGTGCTTGGAGGTAGAGAGAATGGAAAAGAATTTACATAGACCAATATATGTTAGTGGGCTCGAGAATATGAAAAAGGAAGGGATTTATTGAAGGAGGAGGGGGAATTGTCCACGTTTTCACATAGCTAGTCTTGCTGACAAGAGACATGTCGAGGAGGCATGTCTCTTTCAACGAAGTTCAAATGTGTAGGTGGATGAATAATCGTTTTTGTCTACAAGGATTTTTGAATCACTCTCCAAGTTCCAAATAATAATGATAATATTGATCGTCCTTTTTATACCCGTATTTTTCGTATAATCCTTGAGCCACTTCATTATCTGGTGTTGTTTCTAATGTAATACTTTTAGCACCAGTTTTGTTAGCAAACTCCTTTGCTTTTTGTAAAAGCATTCCTCCAACCCCGTGGTTTCTGGCCTTTGCATCCACAAACATGTCATTTAATATCCATGCCTTTTTCATCGATATGGATGAAAAGGTGGGGTAGAGTTGGGTGAATCCGATATATTCGTTGTTTGATTTTGCGACGAATATGACTGAATCCTTATTTTCTAAACGACTTCTAATAAAAGTCTTGGCGCCCTCTAAATCTGGTGTTTGTTGATAGAAAGTACGATACATATTAAATAAACTTGCAACAGCATCTAGGTCTTTCATGGTAGCTTGGTAGATCTCCATTTGTTGTTCTCTCCTTTATTTAAGTTAGTTATATTTTATCGGGTGTATTATTTTATTTACATAATATTTTGAAGGTTATTCGCAAAGATCTCATGCTATTTTATTATAATAGTAGTTAGTTACTTTAATTTTTAATGCGATGGAGGGAAGTAGCTTGGATGAGATAGATCAGAGCATACTTAGTCATCTTCAAGAAAATGCTAGAATGTCGATGACCGAACTGGGGAAGAGGGTTGGTCTTTCCACCCCTGCAACAAATGAGCGGGTAAAAAAGCTTGAAGATAAAAAAGTGATAAAGGGGTACAGGGCGATTGTGGATCCTGAGAAACTTGATAAGAATGTGACAGCCTTTATTTTGTTTGATACCAAACAAGGGAAGAAATTCAGAGACTTTTGCAGTGAGCACCCAGCCGTGGTAGAGTGCCATCGACTGGCAGGTCAATATAGTTATTTGGTGAAGGTAGTGGGGGAGTCGGTTAAAGAGTTGGGGGAATTCATTGATGCGACTTTACCTTTTGGAGAGCCGTCAACCTTGATCAAGCTATCTTCTGTGGTGGAGTTTAAGACATTGGTATAGAGGGGACAGGTTCCTTGCCTCATTTGTAGGTGGGTCACGGTGCCTGTCCCTACACCTGCCTCCCGATCTTCCGTTTCATATACTAAAACCTATATGTAAGCGGGGTGTTAACTATGGGTTGTCAAGAATATGGAAATATATGCTCCTCTTTTTATTTTCGTTTACTTTCGAAATCAATTTATTTTTATCGATAAGTTTTTATTTATTGTTAATTTCTATTGACAAAATAAAAATAATTGATAAAATTAAGAAAAGAAATTGAAAGCGTTTGCCGTTTTTTTAAAATGATTCAGCGAAATTAATAATAAAGGGGAGGGTATGTATGGAAATAAAATATGGATGCCATGGTTCAACATGGGAACTGGATTATGATAAGGAATGTGATTATCTTGACCAAATCATGGGAAGCGTTAAAAACGCAGGGTTTCATGGCATTGATGTACAAGTGGCACTGTTAGGTAAATATAAGAATCACCCGGAAAGACTCCGAGAAAAACTAACTGATCTGGGAATAGAGCTTGGAGCATTGACTGTTCCGTTTACTTGGGCTGGGGAAGAGGAATCGAATGAAGAGAAAGCACATGCTGACTTCTACATAAATTTCCTGAAACACTTCCCAGGGGCTGTTATGAATGTTCCAGCTAGAGTAGGGCCAAATCGAAATGATTTATTAAAAAGACAAAAAGAAATTATAAATTGTGTTAATGCACTCGGAAAGCGAGCTTATGAATGTGGTGTTGTCGCCTCTTTCCACCCGGCTTCTCCTAAAACCTCCTATTTTAGGTCACAAGAAGATTATGACGTGCTGTTTCAGGAATTGGATAGAAGATACCTTAGTTACACACCGGATGCAGGACACATTAAAGCTGGCGGAATGAATCCAGTAGAGATTATTAAAGACAATATATCAATAATTAAACATGTTCACTTCAAAGATTGTTCGAATACTTTCGAGTGGAGAAAAATGGGGACGGGAGATATTGATTTTCCTGCGATTATACAAATTCTCAAAAACCACAACTACAGCGGTTGGGTGATGGTGGAAGAGGAGACGGATGAAGCTGCTAAAGCTCCTGACAAAGTGATTAAAGATGTCGGAGAATATGTACGCAGTCAATTACAACCGATTACTCAAGGGGAAAAGAGTCGTGTCAACTAAATGGCTTCCTTCATTACTTATACCTGAAATTTATTTTCCTGTAAAAGATCAGGAGGGAATGTCATCTTATTTAATAGAACAACATGCAACGGAAGGTTTCTACAAATCCTTTGAGATAAGTGATATAAAAAGCGAACAAGAAAGAAAGCAAATAGGGTGCTTAGTCGAAAGATACAACATTGAAGTTACTCAATGGCTACCGTCACTTATTAAAAGAAACAAACTGGATTTATCTTCTCTAAATCCACAAGTAAGGGGCGAATCTATCCGGCAAATAAAAGAGAACCTCTATTTTGCTTCTGAATGTGGTGCAGGTTCTGTAGCTCTTATCAGTGGTGGAGATCCAGGACCAGAACAAAAAACAACAGCCTTTGCGTCTATGTTTGATAGTTTAAGTGAAATTTGTGAGGAAGCAGCAAAATATCCTATTAACGTTCTAATTGAACCAATCGGTTATAAGGCTTCTTTAAACGGACTTCTAGGTCCTATTAATCTTGTGTCACATATGATTGATAGATTGAAAGAAAACTATGAAAATATTGGATTGGTATTTGATACAGCGCACATTGCTTTGAATGAAGAAGATATTTTTAATGCGTTGCAATTAACAAAGTCGCATATTACGGGAATCCATTTATCTAATGCGGTATTGGATAAAGATAGCCTTATATATGGGGACAATCATATCCCGGTAGGTGAACCTGGTTTCTTGACGATGGATTTGATGAATCAGTTTTTACGAAAAGCAGGCAGAATTTTGAATAGAGAAGTAAAGGTTGCCATTGAAGTACGAAACGGTAATTTCGATGAGTGTCGCACGATGGAAAACAAGATTAGAAAAATTCAAAAGTCTCTTTTATCAAATCTGTAAATTCGTAAAGATAGCAGATATTCATTAAGTAGTACAGGTTTAATTTATGAAACACCATCTATTTTTAACTTAGAAACGAGGGGGATTAATAATGAAATCTAAATTTAGTGTTGGTGTCCTGTTCATCGGTCTTATGTTCATCTTGGCGGCATGTGGGGCAGATTCTGATCAGGCTGCCGGTGAAGGTGCTTCCAATTATCCGGAAAGAAATATTGAAGTCCTTGTAGGTCATGGTGCAGGTGGTGGAACCGACTTGTTTGCAAGAGCGGTAGTAAAAGAATTAGAAGAAATCTTGGATGTTAATTTCAATGTTGTCAATCAAGAGGGTGGTGCTGGAGTCATTGCAGCACAAAATGCTTATAATGCACCAGCTGATGGTTACACTTTAGTGGGTGATGCAGCATTCCCTATCACCACTGCAAGTGGAAATAATCAACATGGTTTAGAAGACTTTGTACCAATTGCCCGTTTCCAAAGTGATACGTACGCATTATGGGTAGACCCTGCAAAATATGATAGTATTGAAGAATTTATTCAAGCTGCTAAAGATAATCCCGGCAAAATTACTGTAGGTGGAACTGGTTCCATGGGAATGGATGAAATTACAGTGTTTCAACTTGGTCAAGCTGCGGAAGTGGAGTTAAGCTTTGTTCCAATGCAAGGTGCCGGTGAAATGCATGCAGGTGTCATTGGTGGCCATTTAGATGCAATGGTTGATGAATTTGGTCCAACGAAAGGTCTCTATGACGATGGATCTATCAAACCGCTTGTCGTATTTGCTGAGGAGAGATTGGAGGAGTTCCCTGATCTTGTAACAACAGTTGAAAATGGCTGGGATTTAACGGATGGAAATGAACGTGGTTTCTATATTAAAAAAGGAACAGACCCGGAAATAATTAAGGTTCTGGAGGATGCAATGCAAAAAGCATATAACTCGGAAGAATATCAAAAGTTTGAAGAAGAGAGCTATTTGCATCTTAGAGAAGGTTGGTTGAATTCCGAAGAGTTCACTGCAAGGACAGAAGAATTAATTGAGAAATATAAAGTTGTAATGGAAAAGCTTCAAAATTAAGAATAAAAAGTAGGAGGGCTCCCTCCTGCTTTTTGATAAAGTAGGGGGGATTAAAGTGACGAATGTAAAGAAAGATTATCTATTTTATAGCATTGTCATTCTGTTTGCTTTGTCTTTTATGATGATGACTCCACAAATAAAAATAACGAATGCTTCCTTTATTATCGGTCCAAGGTCTTGGCCATATATATTACTGACTTTAATGATATCTTTGGCCTTATTCGGGATTCTAAAAAACTATATTTTATCTAAAAAAATGAAAATGATTGAACCTGGAGAACTTGTTGAAGAGCATGAACCAGAAAAAACGGTATTTAAATTATCAATACCAATGATCTCTTTAATAATGTTGATAATATATGTCCTTTTACTTAATGTTATTGGATTTGTTATTTCCACACCACTCTTTTTGTATGGAATATCGCTTTTGCTTGGACAGAAGAAACAGCTGTACTCAGTTATCTTTGGATTCGTTACTACAGTTGTATTCGTTGGTTTGTTCTCAGTCCTGCTATCCATTCCTTTACCTCGAGGAATAGGTGTATTTAGACAGCTAAGCTTACTATTCTATTAAAAGTTAGGTGGGAGAATCTTATGTTGGAATATTTAATTACAGGTTTATTGAATATAGTCACTGACCCAATGAATATAACCATGTTGCTAATAGCCATTGCAATTGGCTACCTTGGAGGAGCAATCCCAGGTGTGAGTGGAACGATGTTGGTAGTCATCATGTTACCTCTAACCTATGCGCTCGAGCCGATGGCAGCTTTTATTTTACTTACAGGAATCTATGCGATAACCGCATTTTCAGGAGCAATCAGTGCCATATTACTTAGAACACCGGGTACACCTGAAGCGGTAGTCACCACTTTTGATGGATACCCCATGGCCCAGAAAGGAAATCCAGGTCGTGCATTGGGGATTGCCATTTGTTGTTCTGTAGTAGGAGGGATTTTCGGGACTTTATGTCTAATTACGATCACGCCGGCTCTCGCAAACGTAGCACTATCCTTTTCCTCTCCAGAATATTTCGCTTTGGCGGTAATGGGCCTCACTGTAGTAGCTTCCCTTAGTGGAAAGGAATTGGTCAAAGGGTTGATTGGTGTGTTGTTCGGTTTGATGATTTCGGTAATAGGGATGGATCCATTAACCGGTACATTGCGTTTTACATTTGACTCCCCCTTCTTAACCTCAGGAATAAACCTTATTCCTGTTATTATCGGGCTGTTCGCTTTGTCAGAATTCCTTAAGAAAACAAAGGACACTCATGTTGTACAAGATACAATATCTAATATTAAAACAAAAATATTTGAAAAAGAGATTTTCAAAAAAATAAAAGGTACGATGGCAAGATCAAGTATTATCGGTGTATTCATCGGAATATTACCTGGAGTCGGCGCAACAACGGCATCTATGCTGAGTTATAGTGAAGCGGTGAGATGGTCAAAAGATGAGGAAAAGGAAAGCTTTGGGAAAGGAAATCCTAAAGGTATTGCCGCATCCGAAACTTCAAATAATGCTGCTGCTATGGGTACTTTAGTACCGTTATTATCATTAGGTATCCCCGGAGGAGCAACGGCGGCTGTTTTGCTTGGTGCTTTTATCTTACATGGAATGCAGCCTGGACCGATGTTATTCAAAACAGAACCGGAACTGATGTACACCATTTTTGCGGGTTTGTTATTGGCGAATGTCGCTATGCTATTGGTCTCTAAGCCTTTCATTAAAGTTTTCCAAAAGATTGTAAATGTGCCCTATCATGTGTTAGGACCTTTGGTGGTTGTGTTTTGTGTAATTGGTACATATACAGTGAGAAATAACTACTTCGACATTTTGATAATGGTGCTGTTTGGTATACTGGGGTTTATTTTAGAAAAATATAAATTCCCATTGGCGACAATCATTCTGGGGGTGGTATTGGGACCTCTTACAGAAAGCGAATTTCGTCGGTCCATCCAGATGTCGAACGGGGACTTTTCCATCTTTTTTACACGTCCGATCAGTTTAACCCTGATAATAATTTCCGTTTTAATGTTGTTCTATCCAGTAGTTAACAACTTTTTCAAGAAGCGGAAAGCCCAAAAAATAAATATATCAGCTTAAAAAATTTTAGGAGGAATGATTGTGAGTAAACCTACAATTGGATTGTTATACGGAGATGCAGCAGGTGTGGGACCGGAGTTGGTGGCAAAAGCTTTTTCAAATAAAGAAATTTTGGATGCAGCCACATGGGTCCTGATAGGGGATGAAAGGGTCTTCAACCGTGGAGCAGATACAGTAGGAAAGGAATTGAACTATCAGAAAGTGGAAAGTATTGATGATGTCAAACCTGAGAACTTCTCGTTATGGTTAATCGATACGAAGAGTACTGACCCGGCTGATATTGAAATGGGAGTACTTTCTGTGGAGTCAGGTAAGGCGGCAGGGGATAACCTAATGTTCGCGTTAAAACTTGCAAAAGAAGAGAAACTTGATGGACTTACGTATGCCCCTATGAATAAAAGTGCACTCTTCAAAGGTGGGTTTGAATTTAAGGATGATATCCATCTGGTAGCTTCGGTCTTTGGATTGGAATCAGGTTTCAGTGAAGTGAATGTCATGAATGATGTGTGGTTTACGAGGGTAACCTCGCACATTCCTCTTAAGGAAGTTGCTGAAAATATTACAAAACAAAGTGTATTGGATAGTATTAATTTTGCTAGTAAAATTGTATCAAAAGCCGGTATTACTCCTAAAATTGCCATCGCTGGGCTTAATCCGCATGCAGGAGATGACGGGCTGTTGGGCAACGAAGAAAATGAAATCATCTCCCCTGCTATCGAAGAAGCGAGAAAGAATGGAGTTGATGTTCATGGTCCATTTCCTGCGGATACCATTTTCTTGAGACTTGATAAAGAGAAATACAATTGCCTTTTGGCTATGTATCATGACCAAGCGCAAATCGGAATGAAGACAATGGGCTTCAATAAAGGTGTCACAATCAGTGGAGGGCTTCCGATTGTAATAACAACCGCTGCGCATGGTACGGCTTTTGATATAGCCGGAAAAGGAATAGCAGATCCAGGTGCATTCGAACAGGCATTAAAGCTTGGTGTAGAATTGATTAATAATGGATATAACTGATAGATTCGTATAAATGGAGGTTAATTGAAAATGGGAAAGTGTCTATTAAGTCATCATATTGACTATTAGACACTTTTTCTATAGCTGAAGATTGAAAAAAAGCTTAAAGGGATTATCCAAATGCAAATTGACAGAAAATAAATAAAATACTAAAATTATAAATGAAAATAAATAAAAATAAATAAAAGTATATTAAAAATAATGGTTTTTATAGGGGGCTGGAAAGTGAAGAAGATTATAAACAATCCTAGTCACGTTGTTCAAGAAGCGATAGAAGGATTTATGTTCGCCTATAGTGATTCAATGACTAAGGTCGAAAATGTAAACGGAATCATTCGTAAAGATCTTCAAGATAAAGTTGCTGTCATTACAGGCGGAGGCAGTGGACATGAGCCTTTATTCTTGGGTTTTGTAGGAGATGGGCTTGCGGATGGGGCAGCCATTGGAAATGTTTTTGCAGCGCCAACCCCAAATACTGTTCAGGAAGTAGCGAAAGCAGTAGATTGTGGGAAAGGTGTATTGTTCGTGTATGGAAACTATGCAGGAGATGTCCTTAATTTTGATATGGCTGCAGAGTTATTGGAATTTGATGATATTCAGACTAAGACGGTTTTGGTGGCAGATGATGTGGCTTCAGCACCTGCAGATCGCAAAGGCGACCGCAGGGGGATTGCAGGAGATGTGTTTGTTTTAAAAATTGCTGGCGCGGCTTCCGGTAAAGGGTTGTCACTGGATGAAGTGGCTCGTGTAACCCAAAAAGCGGCCGATCAAACATTTTCCATAGGGGTTGCTACTTCACCAGGTACAATCCCTGGGGAAACAGAACCTCCATTTGTCCTTGGAGATGATGAAATCGAACTTGGGATGGGGATCCATGGAGAACCAGGATTAAAACGTACAAAATTGATGAAGGCTGATGAACTGACAGATGAACTGGTTGATAAATTGTTGGAAGAAAGCAATATACAGGCTAGTGACGAAGCGGCTGTGTATGTAAACGGATTAGGGTCCACCACTTTGTTGGAGTTGCTTATTGTGAACCGCAGAGTGGCTCAATTATTAAAGAAAAAAGGAATCCAAATTTATGATATGGATGTAAACAGCTACTGTACAACTCAAGAAATGGGGGGCTTCTCCATTTCATTATTGAAATTGGATGATGAGTTAAAAGAATTATACGATGCTCCAGCGAGCTCACCATATTATAACAAAGCACAGAAGAGTAGAGAGGGTGTTAAGTAATGTCGGTTGAAACTGTAAAGTGTATGACCCCTAGTCAAGTTAAAGATATGTTTTTATATGTGGGTGATAAGGTGATGGAAAGTAAACCCCTCCTGACAAGAATTGATAGTGCTATTGGTGATGGAGATCATGGTATTGGAATGTCTGTCGGATTTACGAAGGCCGAAGAGAATTTGAGAGCAAATGAATTTACAACGGTAAATGATGTTTTTAAAACCGTGGGTATGTCAATGATTTCATCAATGGGTGGAGCTTCAGGAATAATATTTGGAACAATGTTTGTTGGAGGAATAAAGGGATTGGAGCCAAAAGACTCGTTGGATCTGCCATTATTGGCCGGAATTTTTGAAAAGGCTTTAGAGGCGATAAAGCTTCGGGGAAAAGCAGATTTGGGAGATAAAACAATGATCGACGCATTTCAGCCTGCAGTCGAAGCATTGAAGGAAAGTGCCGCAGAAAGGAAAAGTCTTGTGGAAGGGATTAGAAATGCTGAAAGTGCAGCACTCCAAGGTGTTGAAAGCTCAAAAGATTATATTGCGAAATTTGGACGAGCAAAATCTTTGGGAGAAAGAGCGATTGGCCATCAGGATGCTGGTGCAACAACAGTTTCAATAATTTTTAGGGCTATGAAGGAATCGTTGGAAAGGCCTGGAAATGAATAAAATTTATGTAGGAACCAACTGGAAGATGACAAAAACAATCACAGAAGGAATAACTTATACAAAAGAACTCAAAAAAGTGGCAGAAGAGTTAACCTCAAATATTGAATTGTTTATTATTCCTTCCTATACTGCTCTGGTTGATATCAAGAAAGAAATTGCCGATTCAGGGATAAAACTTGGTGCGCAAAATATGCACTGGGAAGAAAAAGGTGCGTATACAGGTGAAATTTCACCAAGAATGCTTCAAGAGATAGGAATAGATCTTGTTGAATTGGGTCACTCTGAGCGGAGACAATATTACAATGAAAAAGATACCGATATCAACAAGAAGGTAATTTCTGCATTGAGATTTGGGATGAAACCGCTTGTTTGTATTGGCGAAGACAATGAACAAAAAAACAATGGGAATTCTGTTGAGGTACTGGTGGCTCAATTAAAGGTATGTCTTAGAGGTGTGCCAGAGGAGGATATCAAAAAGGTTCTCGTAGCTTATGAGCCTGTATGGGCTATTGGCGAAAAAGGGATACCTGCTGAAGCTGAATATGTTGGTGAGATTCATACGATTTTGAGAAATACGCTTGTGGAGATGTTTCCCGGGAGTGGACATGAAATTCCATTGTTATACGGTGGAAGTGTCAATTTGAATAATTTCCAGAAGTATATGAATCAAAGGGATGTAAACGGTCTGTTTGTTGGTAGGACCGCATGGGATATGAAGACTTTTGAAGTGCTGTTGCATGAACTTGATAAGTGTCTTTATAATTGATAAACATGGAAAAAGGATATTCATAAGGAATATCCTTTTTTCTATATTGGGAATTTATAAGTACTTAATATACTTTTATATCATGTCTAGATACTTCTTTAAGAAGAGCATCATCAAATGATTTGTCGGTAATGATTGTGTCAATTTGCTCGCATGTAGCAAAAGTAGCTATTGAGCTTGTTCCAATCTTTGAATAATCCAACATTCCGATAACCTTATTAGCCTTTTCAACCATTATCTTTTTTAATTCTACCTCATAGACATTGAAATCTGTCAGTCCCTCTTCGATGGAAAAGCCACTTGCTGAGGTGAACATCGTATCGATATTGATTTTACTTAAAATGTTTGTTCCCAGCGATCCTTCAAGTGCCATAGAACCCATTCTTGCCATCCCCCCTATCAGGATAACATTTATTCCCGGGTTTTCTTTCAACTCAATAGCAGTAGAAATACCATTTGTAACAACAGTAATATGCAAACTGGATTCTCTCAATAATTTTGCCAATTCGAGGGCTGTTGTACTTGCATCAAGCAAAATACAATCTTTTCGTTTAATAAGCTCAATCGCTTTTTGAGCAATTATTATTTTTGAGTCACGATTTTTCTTCTCCCGTTCAGAAAAGCTCTTCTTGGATGAAGAAAAATCTTCATTTAATACTGCTCCTCCATGTGTACGGGTTAACAATCCTTCTTCCTCTAAAACATTTAAGTCCGTTCTTAGTGTAGCTTCGGAAACGTTTACATCTTTTGCTAAATCTTTAACGGTAACCCGCTTTTTTTCTTCTAGTATATTTAAAATTAATTGTCTTCTCTCGTTGGCAAATAACTTATCCATCGTAACACCTCTTTTAAATTTCAGTAATTATTCAGCAAATTGAATTGAAATAAAAACAAAAAAAAACAAAAGTAACTAATAAAATATATCGTAATTGGGATTATAATTCAAGTTTAATTAATAATCTTTGAGATGGCAAGGAGATTTAACTATAGTTTTTGTGGTGATTATCATTGTTTGTTTAATAAACAAAAATAAACGAAAATAAATGTTGAAAAAGAAAAATAAATATAATAGAATGATAGTATGCTTAAATGTAATATAACTAATTTTAAAAGTAAACGAAAGGGGAATGGGAATGAGAATAGGAATTGGGTGCGATCACAACGCTTTTGATTTGAAAGAAAAAGTAAAAAAATTTATAGAAGATTCAGGTCACGAAGTAGAGGACTATGGATGCTATGTAAAAGATGCAGTCGATTATCCGGATGTAGCATTGAAAGTGGCTGAAGGTGTAAGTAATAAAATAGTAGAAAGAGGGATTTTACTGTGCGGTACCGGAATTGGAATGAGTATAGCTGCCAATAAGTACCCGGGTATAAGAGCAGCTCAAACTCACGATGTTTATTCAGCCGAACGAGCACAATTAAGTAATGATGCGCAAATTATTACGATAGGATCGCAAGTTGTGGGGGAAGAGCTTGCAAAGAAGGTCGTGTCAGCATATTTGAATTCCGAGTGGGTGGGTGGCTCCCAACGCAAAGTAGATAAAATTGTTGAAATAGAAAAAGAATTCTTCACAGAACTTGGAAAAGGTGTTTCCTCTAAAACGTGCGGCTGATTCCTTTATATAATTAATACTTCCATATTAAGCAAACTTAAAGGGAGGGTGCTCTGATGAAACAATTAATAGAGGCTCCAATGAGTCAATTAATATATGATTTTTTGCATGTTACAGAATCAGCAGCTCTTGCATCATTACCATGGGTTGGAACCGGAAATAAATTTGAAGCTGATAAAGCTGCTACAGGCTCTATGAGAAATCTGTTAAATAAGATCCAAATGGAAGGTGTCGTCGTAATTGGTGAAGGTGAAATTGATGAGGCGCCTATGCTTTATATCGGGGAAAGAGTTGGAACAGGGGCAGGGGTGAAAGTTGATTTAGCAGTTGATCCTATTGACGGTACTTCTTCCACATCGAAAGGGCAAAATGATGCTATTACCGTAATAGCTGCTGCTCCTGAAGGAACATTGCTTCATGCACCGGATATGTATATGGAAAAGATAGCAACCGGACCTCAGGCTGCAGGAAAAATAGATATCGATTCATCCATTGAAGAGAATTTGTATGCGGTTGCAAAAGCAAAAGGGAAACAACTGAATGAGTTGACAGTCATCGTTCAGGATAGAGAAAGGCATTACAAATGGATAGAAATCATACGCAGCATTGGAGCGAAGACATTCTTGTTTGAGGATGGAGATGTAATTCCTGCAATCTCTACATGTATTGATTCGTTAAATATTGACCTCTTTGTTGGAATCGGTGGTGCTCCTGAAGGTGTCCTTGCGGCAGTAGGAGTCAAAAGCTTGGGAGGGGATATGCAAGCAAGGCTTTTACCGGATGGAGAAGCGGAGTATGAGAGATGTGTAAATATGGGAATTAAGGATCCTAATAAGCCCTTAAGACACGATGAATTGATAGCTACAGATAACTGTGTGTTTGTTGCAACAGGGATTACAAGTAATATTTTGCTACAAGGGATCAAGTTTGATCATAAAAAATACATCACTCATTCCATGGTGATAAGTGGAAGAGATAAGAATTTGCGGTGTACAGAAACGGTGCATGTTATTTAATAGTTAAAAACAATTTTAAAAAGAATGCAAGTGATTTATTGTCATGCATAAGCAGTCTACCAAAATATTATTTTCGGAGGAATGAATGTGATCACAGAAAAAGTGAGTATGGATCAGCTATCTATTCACACGATAAGAACACTTTCCATTGATGCAATAGAACACGTTGGATCAGGGCACCCTGGTATGCCGATGGGTGCAGCGCCAATGGCTTACACGCTCTGGACAAAGTTTATGAACTATAATCCCAGTAATCCGAATTGGTTTAACCGGGACAGGTTTGTTTTATCGGCAGGTCACGGCTCGATGTTGTTGTATAGCTTGCTTCATTTAACCGGGTTTGACATTTCAATAGATGATTTGAAGAACTTCCGGCAATGGGGATCTAAAACTCCAGGACATCCAGAATATGGTCATACTCCAGGGGTGGATGCAACAACAGGTCCATTAGGGCAAGGGGTTGCAATGGCAGTAGGTATGGCGATGGCTGAGAGACATTTGTCTTCAACCTATAACCGCGAAAACTTTCATTTAATTGATCACTTTACCTACAGTATTTGTGGAGACGGAGATTTAATGGAAGGTGTGTCAGCAGAAGCAGCTTCATTGGCAGGTCATTTGAAACTTGGAAAATTAATTGTATTGTATGACTCAAATGATATTTCTCTTGATGGTGATCTTGATAAATCATTCAGTGAAAATGTTGAAAATCGCTTTAAGGCCTATGATTGGCAAGTGATTCGTGTGGAAGATGGAAATGATTTAGAGGAAATTGCTAAAGCAATAACAAAGGCAAAGGAAAACACAAATCAACCTACTTTAATTGAAGTGAAAACAGTGATTGGCTACGGCTCTCCTAATAAAGGAGGGAAATCCGCTTCACACGGTGCACCTCTTGGAACTGACGAAATCAAATTAGTAAAAGAACATTACGGGTGGAACTACAGTGAAGACTTTCATGTACCGGAAGAAGTGAAAACAGCTTTTGCAGAACTGAAGAAATCCTCGGAATTAAAAGAGAAGTTTTGGAATGAACTTTTTTCAGAATATGAAAAGGCCTACCCAAGTCTTTCTGAAAAGCTACAATCAGCCATTAACGGAGAGCTTCCTAAAGGTTGGGATACTGGTATTCCATCCTATAAAGTTGGTGAAGACAAACTCGCTACCCGTGCTTCTGGTGGAGAAGTATTGAATGCACTTGCGGAAAATATATCTCAACTGTTTGGTGGATCAGCAGATTTAGCATCATCCAATAAAACCCTCTTAAAAGGAGAAGGTGACTTTAGTAGTGCTGATTATAGTGGTCGTAATATATGGTTTGGAGTCCGTGAATTTGGTATGGGAGCAGCTATAAATGGAATGGCTCTACATGGAGGTTTGAAAATCTTTGGTGCTACATTCTTTGTGTTCTCAGACTACTTACGTCCTGCTATCCGTTTATCAGCATTAATGAAGCTGCCTGTTACATATGTGTTTACACATGATAGTATTGCTGTCGGAGAGGACGGCCCGACACATGAACCAGTGGAACAATTGGCATCATTACGTTCCATGCCAGGTTTATCGACCATTAGACCAGCAGATGGAAATGAGACAGTAGCTGCTTGGAAGTTAGCGGTATCGAGTATAAGCGAGCCAACAGCCCTAATATTGACGAGACAGGATCTACCAACCCTTGCTGATTCTGAAAAAGCATATGAAGGGGTAAAAAGAGGTGCATATGTAATTTCTCCTGCAAAAGGTGAGATCAAGGGCCTTCTATTAGCTTCAGGTTCGGAAGTGTCATTGGCAGTTGAGGTACAGAAGAAACTGGAGAAAGAGGGCATTGATGTGTCAGTGATAAGTATGCCTAGCTGGGATCGGTTTGAAAAACAACCGAAATCCTATCAAGACAACGTGATTCCTAAACATATAAAGGCCCGTTTGGGTATTGAAATGGGTGCATCCTTCGGTTGGAGTAAATATGTCGGTGACTATGGAACTGTGGTAACCATAGATCAATTTGGAGCATCCGCACCGGGTGGGAAGTTGATGGAAGAATACGGATTTACCGTTGAGAATGTTATTACTCGATTTAAGAAGCTCCTATAATCAAAACAAATCATTGGATAATAAGAATAAAAGATCAGCAAAGTAGCCTTTCAATAATGTGGATTATTAATATTGGAGGAGAATATGGATGAAATTTTTTATTGATACAGCAAATCTTGAGGATATTCAAAAAGCTTACAAAATCGGTGTTTTGTCAGGTGTCACTACAAATCCATCATTAGTGGCTAAAGAGAACATCAAGTTTGAAGACCGTATTGCTGAGATTTGTCGAGAGGTGCCAGATGTTGAATCGGTTTCTGCAGAAGTTACACCCAATGCTATAACCGCGGAGGAAATGATTACCGAAGCGGAAGAATTAATTAATATTAATGAGGGTGATGATAAAATAACGATAAAACTCCCGATGAACTTAGAAGGTTTAGAAGCTTGTCGATATCTTTCAGGAAAGGGTGTTAAAACAAACGTAACCCTTATCTTTACGGTAAATCAGGCTCTTTTAGCTGCAAGAGCAGGGGCAACCTATGTTTCTCCATTTCTAGGAAGGTTAGATGACATTTCGGAAGATGGCGTTCTATTAGTTTCTAAAATTGCAGAGCTATTCCGTTTGCAGAAACTCGATTCTCAAATCATCGCGGCTTCCGTTCGTCATCCTGACCATGTAACCCGTGTAGCACTAGCCGGTGCAGACATTGCAACTATACCATTCCAGGTTATTGAACAAATATCTAAACACCCATTAACAGATCAAGGTATCGCAAAATTTGCAGCAGATTGGAAGTAGAGGGAGGGGCTTTGCTTCTTAGATTATTCCGAAAGAGATAGAATCGGTGCTTTTTTTTACTAAATTGCGAAGTATCTTGAAGTGCTACTGGGTAGACGGACCTCTCCCTACAACACGACGCCAGTGTGTCGCCGTGCCTGTCCCCTCAGTTCCTCCTTGGATGATTATTGTCGTTTTGACAGCGTTTCTATATCGACTTTTCCCGTTTAAGTTTATATAGTGGTATGATAGATCATCCTCAGGGGAACTTGGGGTGATGACGGGGTCAATTTTCACCTTTGTAATATTTGTGTGAATATAGACGTCTTCAGGTACATACATAATACGTTTTCGTAACGGCTTACGAACGTAAACAAAAAACGATTATCTTGTATGTTGACTCCTATAGTCTCACCAATGCTAACCGCTTATACCAACAAGTAGGAATGGATATTCAATCGCAAACGGCTCTATATATGAAGGAAATATAATAGGGGACGGTTTTTCTGCTTCTTAACGAAAATGGAAGCAAGAAAACCGTCCCTTCTTTTACGACACCTTAAATGCATCAAAGTTTGAGCTGAATCCGAAGTTTGGTATTTCGATGTCTGGTTCGATGTCACCGTCGACGGTGCTTTGGCCGAAGATTTCGACTAGGTCTCCAGCTTGCAGTTGGAGGACAGCGGAAACATTAACGACGTTGAGGTTTGAGGGTTGATTCCAGTAATCATTGTCGACTTGGACAGTGATGCCGTTAACAACAATGTCTGCTCTTGTTCGATATGGCACGTTTTGGCTTGGTGCAAAGGTGAAGCTTGCTGCTACATAATAGACTCCACTTTCACGAGGTACAAACGTAGAGTTAGTAGAGTTGTAGATATTACCGATATCAAACTGTTCTTCTTCAAACGTAATCTTGCTTGATTGACCTGCTGTCAAAGGTTGAGTGTCTGCTTTTAGTGCGCGGAATGCTGGTGTCATGCGCTCTCGACCACCGTCGCCGCATTTAACATTAATGGTGATGTCCTTGGAGTCTTTTTTATGATGGTGGAAAGAAGCAGTAGAAGGCGTTTCATCACTCTTGTAATGATAGTATTTCAATTTTCTCACCTCCTTATCGTTTCTATTAATATATGCACGCGGTGATAGATTTGATTGGGTTGAGGGGACAGGCACGCTGGCCCATTTTGAATGGTAGGAAAGTGGGTCATGGTGCCTGTCCCGACGACGTCGGTATAATTTCTCTTATCTTTTTCATACTAAGATTGAAAACGGAAAAAGGAGGGATACATACCATGGCAAAAAGAAGCGGAAAAACAGATGCGGAACAAAAGAATAAAAAAGGCTTTGATGCTAGCCAAACAGACGCTGAATTTTCTAAGGAATTAGGTAGTGCGGCAGCTAACCAAGCCCATAAAGACAAAGCGAAAAAAGAAAAGTCTTCAAAGAATCAAGGGGAATGGAACGGCATGAATTAATGGTAGAGGGGACAGGCACGGCGACCCAAGTGGGTCGCCGTGCCTGTTCCTAAAGCTCTTAATTAGCGTTCTTGTAATAAACTAAATGGTCGGTCCACTCGTCATTCTCGTATATGAAGCCTTTCCGAACACATTCAAATTCCATGCCAACACTTTCCGCTAATTTTACAGAAGGAGTATTATCCAGGTTAATGTGAGCCTCAATTCGGTGGAAGTTCAACTGTTGAAAAGCGATGTCAAGTGCTGCATTTACCGATTCTCTGCCGTAACCTACTCTCCAAAATTGATTATGAATGATATATCCAATTCTCCCCCAATGGAAATCATCTCTTGCAAGTGTGGAAAAATCAATCATACCGATGTGTGTGCCATCATTTTTTCTAAATACACCAAATATATGAGCTTTATCAGTTACTGCCAACTCTTGATGTTTATCTACGAGATTGTGAAACCATTCTAATGTACAAATGCTCATATCCAATTTTCCTTCATCATGACGATGTTGGGAAGGTAGCCGGTTTTCATATTCATTTAACCAGTTTTGATAGTCGTTTTTGTTTAACGGTCTTATTAATAATCTATCAGTCTCTGAAAAACACTCGAATTTTTCCTCTTTTGTGGTCAATGTAACATCTCCTCAGGGTGCTTTATTTATTTTATAGTCCAAGTTTTTGATTTATAAGCCACTTTTTCATTATATAGTCCATTTGAGGCCAGATAAATGCCATTCGATATAATATGATTGAAAATTTAGAGTTTCAGCTTTTCATAAATTGGGAATGTGAAAAAAAGGAAGTATACTAGAGCGAATGTTGTGTGACAACATGGAATTCCGTGTATCGAGATGGGAGAAAAGTTACAGGTTTTGGAGTAGGAGCTTGCTATCTAGGTAAAACATAAACCATAACACCTATTCTAAACAAGTTGGCAAATTGGTAAAATTAAACTAACTGTTTATAAATGAACGTGGGTGGTGATTGCGAAATGAAAATTTTAGAAGTAGAATCGCTTCATATGGACCTTCAATCCATGCTTGAAAAATTGGAGTTGCAGAAGGAAGCAGTGGAAAAAATACATAATGATGTCATGGAGATCGTTGGCCTGGAAGATTCCTTGAAAGGACAAGGTGGACAGGCAATTCGTGCGTTCTATCAGGACTGCCATGTTCCTTTTTTGACCTATTATCAATCCATGCTTGATGACTTCAAGAACACATTAAACGGGATGAAAAGTGCCCTCCAGTCGGTTGAACCATCAAGTTCAGGCTATATTAATGAGAGCTTTTTGCAGAACGATTTGCCGCGGGCACTGGATAATGCAAGGCGAATGACAACAGATTTAGCAAATGAAACAAATCAGGTCCTCTATTCTGTAAGCGACATAGTTTCCTTGCCTAATATTAGAGAAGATGGATTTGTCGATCAGGTCCGGATGGCCGAGAAGGATATTGACCAAACGCTTGAGAAACTGCATGTATTTGATCAGGAACAAACCAGGAAATTAGATGCTGTTTCAGAGAGTAGCCAGGTTGCATCCGGATATATTGAACAGATTAATTCCATGTTCACTGCGAAAAAAATCAGCATCAGTGGGTATGAATCGGGTTCGCTGCTTGAAAAGTTGGCGGATGAAGCGATTATGTCAGGGATTGACGGGTCCGGTGGTTCTTCGGGGACGGCGTTCAACAGGAATTCCATTAGTGAACGTGCACTGAATTTGTTGTTATCGCATGAAAGTAATATGGATTCTGATGGACCGGACTCAGGAGGACAGGACGAGTCGAAGAGTATTTTTCATGCCATTAAGGACGGCGCCTTTGATTCTTTCGCGCCTCTTGCGGTGTTGGTGGCAGCGCATAAGTCTAATCTTCTTCGTATTGAATACACGAAGAAGAAGAATCATTATACGTTTAAGTATAATAGGAAGGTTTTGCACTTTTTAAAAGGGAAAATTGGCCCTGAGTGGACGAGGAAGCTCATTCAAAAGTTTAATAGAACATCAAAAAGTTATAGAAATATAGAGAAAACATTAAAAGCTCAAAAGGCGAGTTTCCTAAAGGGCAAGGAATTCAAGGATCCTAGAACTGCGAGTCAGAAAGTAAAGGGAGGGGTCTGGAAGCTAGCAACGAAAAACCGACCTCTACATGAAAATGTTAAAAATAAGATAGTTAAACATTCTACTCGCGAAATGGTCATTCCAAAGGAAGCCTTTAAGAAAGTGGCGGCAAAAGCTTCAGGTGTCGGAGCCGCTATAGTTGGCACCTACTCCGCTGTAACTAGTATTGGCGACAGGTGGAGCGAAGGAGACGGTTTGCAAGGTAAGGAAAAATATAATGTACGCGGACGAGTGGTAGCAGAAGAGGTTAACAAAGTAGCAGGAAATGTAACTGGGGCAGCTGTCGGGGCTTACGCTGGGGCAGCAATTGGAGGCTTACTCTCTGGTCCATTCGCACCGTTTGGGGCTGCAGCCGGAGCCGTAATCGGTAGTGCTATAGGGGCCACAGTCGGTGAATGGGCGTCAAAGTACACTAATAAATGGGCAAGTGACGCTGGAGCTGCCGTTGGTGAGAAAATCCATGATGTGAAGGAAAAAGCCAAAGATGCATTAGATGGAGCTAAAGATGCACTAAGCGATGCCAAGGACTCATTATTCGGTTGGATGGGCTAATATAATTCAAAAAATAAATAAAGGTAGTGTTAAGGGATGCTAGATACGTAATGGGAGTTATTGCAACTATTTTTGGGATACTAGGAACATTTTTATTATTTAATTTTCTATTTGCCCTCTTATATACAATGAGCAAAACAGCAGGAAACGGTTTTTATCGATGGATCACTCATGACCTTGAATTCCTGATGATCTTGTCTGCTCCACTATTTGGGTTGACTCAGTTAGTGGCAAGCAGCACGTATGAGCGATTTAATTGGTTTATAGCGAGAGTGCTGATATTCTTATATGCCATTTTGGTTTTTGTTTTAGCGATTGTTTGCTTTATAGCATTTGGTCATTTTGCGGATATGCAGTGATTGAGTATGGAAGTAATGTAATTGGAGATGAGACAAAGGTAGTGTTTTAGGATGTTAGAAAGCTAATGGGATTTATTGAAACTATATACTTTGCGATTGGAGCAATTTTATTTACTAATTTCTTCTACGCCCTTTTATATTTACTTAGTAGAACAACTGGTGACTGGTTATCTGATGGGGTTAGTAAGTATGCAGATTGTCTGGGAGTTTTGTTGTTTTTCCCGTTTTTGGGATTGACGAATTTTTTAGCAATGCTTACTTATGATCGATTCAATTGGTTTGTAGCGCGGTTGGTGATACTTTTGTATGCCATTTTATTATTAGTTCTTTTTTTCGTTTTGATAATTCTAGTATCATGAAAAGAGAATATGAACGAGCCTGAAAAAGAAAGGAGTTACTCATATGATGTATACTCTTACTGCGGAAGAATACATACTATCGCTTTTATTGCTAGATGGGGCGGAAGTGGCCGCTTCGATAAAGGACGAAGTGTTCGGAGATATTTCGGATCAGCAATTGGAGTGTCGGCTGGATAGTGCGACAAGCGGCCTGATTTCTAAAGGGTTATTGTCGGTGGACCGTAATCAGGAAAAGGTGGATGAGCAGTTCCAGAAATTTTTGATGGGGCTGACCAAAGTTAAACGTATTATTCGTGGTCAAATAGCTACGGACGAAGGTGCCAGTACGGTGTCATTATTCTGCGGTGATAATATTACCGTTCAACAATCTTTGTATGATAATCGTGTTTTCAAGTTGTTTGGCGAGTCGGATGAGCAGAAGCTGAGCCAGTTGATGGACCTAAGTTTTAATAGAGTGGAAGGTCAGGCATTTTCTGTGAAAGAGCCTCAATTTGAAAAGGTTGTAGACAAATTGTTGGCTGGTAGGGAGATTACAGAGGAAGAATCCAGTTTGTTTGATCCTCAGTTTTTAGACGTGCTTGTGGCAAAGAAAGGAAAGTTGAATTCGTTGTATGATTATCGTCTTGGTGAGCAGGTAGCCATTGGTGCCCTATTGTATATTAGTAATGGTGGGCAGACATGGTTTATCGAAAACAATGAGGATAATTTGATTATTGCGCCGTATTCATTTGGGGATTTATTTGAATAATGGTTTTAAGGACAGGCACGTCGACCCGGTTGGAAGCAGGTGTGCCGGTTTCTATTATTAAAGTGGCGACTTCGCAGGTTTTGGGCGGGGTCGTTTTTTGTTGGGTTTTGTCGCTTCGCTTGTATTTGGGGGAGTTTGGACAGTAAAGTGGGTGCGACGGACAGTATTTGTGTTTTTTTCGACAGTATTTGGGTCACTTCCGACAGTAAATGGGTGTGTTTGGACAGTAAGTGGGATTTGTAGAGAAAAACTTTGGTGAACATTTGAAGGAATGTACCCCCTACATCTAAAGTCGTACCTATCCCATCAAAAAGCAGTACTCAAACTTCCTTCCTTAGCTGAATGTTGCCAAATTCTTCTTCATTTATGATGAAAGTATCAAAAGTGAAGAGGGAGAACGACTATGAACAGTTTATATAAGGACAGCAGGTTTCGGTATATTATTTTGGCAAATTTGGCTTCATCCATTGGGAGCGGGATCACGATGATTGCCATTCCGTGGCTGTTGGTGACGAGCGATAATGGCAATGAAGTGTTTGGTTATGTGGCAATTTGTATGACAATCATCAACTTTATACTTACACCGTATTTGGGGTATTTGATTGATAAAATTTCTAGGAAGAGAATGATTGTAAGCAGTAAGGTGGTCAGCCTCATCGCTCTGGCTTTATTTTCGGGAGTCGGTTTTGTCGGACTGGATTACGAGCTTTGGCATTACATTGTCATCTACATGATTGGCAGCTTGTACTACACGATTTTCTATCCGACGATGTTTGCTTTAAATCAGGAGTTGTTTCGTAAAGATCAGTTTAAGGTATTGAATGGCACGATGGAGGTGCAGGGACAGCTGTCGTACATGGTGGCTGGAGCAATAGCAAGTGTGCTTCTATTGAAATGGGACCTTCATTATATTTTGCTTCTCGATGTATTTACGTACGCGCTTGCAATCTACTTTTTTGTGAAGATACCTTATCGGAGGAAGCTTCCAGGGGTAGCAGTTTCCAAGGGTTCCAAGGTGAGCGCATCTGCGGCTATTGGTTTTATGAAAAGGGAGCCAGCCATGTTTCTGTTTTTGCTGGCCTCGTCCTTGCCGTTCATTGGGGTGATGCTCACAAACTATCTGTTTCCTGTTTACTTAGCAGATGTGTTAAAAGTGGAGGGGAATATTTATGGAATCCAGGGGATGGTGTATGGGCTGGGGGCCGTACTAGCTGGGATTTTTATTCCAATTGCGGCGCGGAAATTTGAGGATTCGAAGCTAGTGGCAGGGACGATGATTCTTTTTACGATGGCGATTTCAATTATGGTGTACTTACCTGTTGGAGGCTATCTATTCATGATGCTGTTGATCGCCCTTGGTAACAGCGGTGCAAGAGTGGCACGGAATGCGTTCATGATGGAGCGGATTCCAAATGAGATTATCGGCAGGGTCGATGGTTTGTTGAGAACAGTGGGGCTGTTGTTGCGGATTGTGTTGTTAGGCATGTTCACTGGACTTGTTTCCATGGGGCAAATTATGATGTGTTTTACGATTTTGGCAGGGATTTTGCTGGTTGCTTCAAGTTATGTGGTCGTGTTTTCGCGGAAAAGTGTTGGAGTTGCTGGTCAGGAGATCGTAAAAGTGTAAAAGGAGCCGAGATTCGTGGCTCCTTTTGGTTTTGATGGGGGTGGCGTGGTGATTTATCCGCGACTTTTTGAATTTATCCACGACTTTAGCCCATATAAACGCCATTCGACAAATACCGACACGTGCACCCCCATTAATTTTGAATAAATTCCCTCAAACTGGGTCGGCGTGCCTGTCCCCTCAGCCCACCACCGTCAACACCACCGCCAACCCGTTAAACACCGCATGAATAATCATCCCCGGAACAATCGAACCCGACTTTTCATAAGTCCAGGCAAAAATCACCCCTGAAAGAAAGTTGACCGGCAGCGTGTTGTAGGTCGGGATGTGCACGATGGTGAAAATGAGCGAGCTGACGATAAGACCTGCCCCCACGCCCCATTTCCCACGAATCCACTTATATAAGAATCCGCGGTAAAATATCTCCTCGTAGATAGGGGAGATCACGGCGGCTGAAAGAAAGGCGATGGTGAACGTGAACCAGGTGACTTGCAATTTCAGGGATTCTGTCTTGCTGTTATCGACTCCGATACCCAAAATATCCATAGCAACAACCAATAGAATACTAGAAACAATTAATACGACCGACCACACCGGAATCCATTTCCAGTAGCTTTTAGGAAACGATCGGAGGCCGACTTCCTCCCATCTCAATCCATGTGGCTTAAGTGCAACCAAGTACACACTTAGTGTAAAAATGATGGACATGATGAGACCTGTCATGGTGCCTGCGTAGAGTGTGTTCTCGAATGCTTGCAATAAAAACCGGTGCATCCAAAACTCAATAAAAATCGGCACGAAAACGAGTGCCATTAATAGTAGTGGGATCATTTCTTTTACATTCCATTTTGTGTTCATTTTCAATGTGATTTCCTCCAGATATTTTGTATGATAGATGTAGGATAAATGGTGACGTTACGTAACCTGCAAGTAGTTTAGGAGGGAATGTATGAATTATTTTTCATCGGGAGAGGTTGCAAAGAAATTGGGGGTATCTTTGCGTACAGTACGCTATTATGACGACATTGGGTTGGTAGAACCGACAAGCAAGGATGACAGTGGAAGGCGGCTTTATTCGGCAGACGATATCCTCCAGCTTCAAAAAGTAATCCTATTGAAGGAAACTGCCATGCCTTTGAAGGATATTCAAAAAGTCTTGAATCAGATTACGATGGAGCGGATCCTTCTTTTACATAAGGAAAAGTTAGTGGGAGATCTTGAACGGTTAAGTCTGTCGCTCGATCACACGCATTCTCTGTTAAATATGCTGAAGCTTGAAAAGGACATTCAATGGGAACACCTTATTCCTTTGCTGGGAGAGGACTTGGAAGGGAAGCGTCAGCAGCGTGTGGAAGCGATGGAAGGGATGTTCAGCGAGGAGGAGCAAGCAGTATTGCAACGAAACTTGCCGAAGTTAGAGGACAATCCGGTGGAGGTAACAAAGTGGATCAACATCATTAAGCGGATTGAGCTTTGTCTTGCAGATGGGAAAAAGCCAGATTCAGTTGAAGGACAGCTGATTGCGGAGGATGTGATGATTTTGTCTGAGGAGACCTTTAAGGGTAATGCAGAACTGGCGGAGAAATTCTGGGATGCGAGAAAATCGGAAGAGGCTTCTAATGAGTTGGGGTTCTATCCAGTGAGGCAGGAAGTGTTGGAGTTTTTGGAAGCTGCCATGAAGGAGATTTCCCTATCTTCATAACTAGTTATTGAACCCTTGTCCATGAATGATTTAAGATAGAGAAGTAATGAAAGCGGTTTATCCGATAGGAGGGGTACGATGGGGAGATTAGTTCATTTTGAAATTCATGTGGATGACATGGAGCGTGCAAAGAGGTTTTATGGAGAGGTGTTCGGTTGGTCGTTTCAAGATTGGAGCGAATACGCCGGGACACCGTATTTTGGAGCTGTGACTGGGGACGAAGGGGAGCCTGGTATTAACGGTGCGTTGATGCAACGTAAAGGTGTTGCGCCTGAGGCCAATCAACCTCTAAATGGGTTTTCCTGCACAATGGGAGTGGAAGAGTATGATGCCACGGAAAAGTTGATTCTTGAGCATGGCGGAAAAGTGGCAGTGCCAAAGTATGCGTTGCCTGGAATGGCGTGGCAGGGGTACTATGTGGACACCGAAGGCAATGTGTTTGGTATCCACCAGCCAGATCAGAACGCGAAATAGAGAGAGTCGAAGAAGACAAGACCGCATGTGTAGGTCTTGTCTTCTTCGTGTGTCGGCGTGCCTGTCCCCTCAGCCCACCTGTCCTCTCAATCCACGGTTCAAAAACTCATTCAATAACCCCGCCATATCCTTAGGCGTCTTATTCATCCCACTCTCCAACCAGTTCTTTATCATATAAATACTTCCACTCACAAAGAATATACTTAAGTATTCGAAGGTTTCTACATCGATTTGTTTACTAGGAATAAAATTCTTCAGTATGTATTCCTTCGCAATCATCATGCCTTTTTTCTGGAATTGCACTTCGGTGTTTTCGCTCAGCAATATCTTGCAGATATCACTCTTAGATGCGATGTATTCAAAGATTTTCTCGGTCATTTGGTATGCCTCGTCTTCTTTTGAGAAATTATATTGGTTAAGCGTTTTGACCATGTCTACGGTGAACTCATCGTCGATGGCATCCAGCAGGTCGTATTGACTGGAATAGTGGGCATAAAAGGTGGAGCGATTTATATCGGCTTTTGTACATATTTCTTTTATTGTAATGCTTGCAATGGATTTTTCCTTCAGCAAGTCCAGTAAACTTTCCTTTAGCACTATACGTGTGTACTGCTTTCTTCTATCCATTTTTTCGCTCATCTTCCTCACTGCCTTTCATAAAAAACAACACAATAGAATGATTTGTTGTCTATCTAACATCCGGAACACAACTGTTTGTTGTATACCCAACACGGTGTCTAATATAATAATAAGATGAAAAGGGGTACGACACAAGAGAGGATGAACAACGATAAATATTGCATCACGTATTATAAAACATAAAAAGGCTGTTTTGATTGTGTTTGCGTTGGTGACCATCATCTCGACCGTGGCGCAGTTTTTTGTCTCGGTCAATTATAATATGGTAGATTATCTGCCAGATGATGCCCAGTCAACAAAGGCAATGGAGATCATGGAAAAAGAATTTACGGGCTCTGTACCGGATACGCGGGTCATGATATCCGATGTGACGATACAGGAAGCCGTTACGTATAAAGAAAAATTAGAAGCCATTGATGGAGTGGCAGAGGTAATCTGGCTCGATGATGTAGTCGACTTGAAAACCCCGCTCGAAATAGCGGATCAAGAGATGGTCGAAAGCTACTATAAGGATAGAAATGCCTTGTTTTCCATCAGTGTCCGAAGTGGGGATGAGGTAGCCATTACGGATGCTGTTTATGAATTGATTGGCGAAAAAGGTGCCATTGCTGGGGAAGCGATCAATACGGCGACCTCACAGAAAATGGCGGGGAACGAATCGATGTATGCGGCCATGCTGCTTGTGCCAATCATTATTTTCATTCTAATCATTTCCACAACATCTTGGGTGGAACCGGTATTCTTCCTGACGGCGATTGGCGTGTCCGTCTTAATCAACTTAGGAACAAACATCTTTATCGGTGAGGTTTCCTTTGTGACGCAGTCAGTGGCGCCGATCTTGCAGCTCGCCGTATCGCTTGATTATGCGGTGTTCTTGTTGCACAGTTTCAGTGATTATCGTAAAAAAACAAACAATCCTGAAGAGGCCATGGAGCTAGCGATGAAGAAGTCGTTCCCTGCCATTACAGCAAGTGCGGCGACAACATTTTTCGGATTTATTGCGCTTACGTTTATGGAATTCGAGATTGGATCTGACCTTGGGTTGAACCTGGTAAAGGGAATCGTGCTGAGTTTTATCAGTGTAATGGTATTTCTCCCAGCATTGACGCTTTTCTTTTATAAATGGATGGATAAGACGCAGCATAAGAGCTTTATTCCAAGCTTTGAGGGAATCGGGAACTTCGTGGTGAAATTAAGGTTTCCAAGTTTACTTATCGTACTCGCATTATTGGTCCCTGCGTTCCTCGCGCAGACGAACACCTCTTTTACATATGGATTTGGTGAACTTCCAGACCATACGAGAGCAGGTGCGGATTATAACAAAATCAACGAATCCTTTGGGGAAATCACACCGATTGTGCTATTGGTGCCGAAAGGTGAGGTGGCAAAAGAGGAGGAGCTTGTGGCAGAGCTTGAGTCCATGGATTATGTCACAAGTGTCGTGTCTTACGTGAACATGGTGGACCCGGTGATTCCGCCAGAGTACTTGGATGAAGAAGTACGAAATGAATTTTATTCGGAAAATTATAGCCGGATCGTTATCAACACCAACCAGGCGACAGAAGGGGACATTCCTTTTGCGATTGTGGAAAATGTGGATAGAGCCGCAACCGAGTATTACGGTGATTCCGCGCTCAGCCTTGGGGAGAGCGTGACGTTGTATGATATTAAAAACACAGTGACAAAGGATAATATCTTGGTCAATGTATTGACTGTCGTGACGATTGCCATTGTGTTATTGATTGGTTTCCGGTCGATTTCGATACCGGTTGTCTTGTTATTGGCAATTCAGTCGTCTGTGTGGATTAACTTGTCGATTCCGTATTTCTCGGAAACCTCGTTGGTCTTTGTTGGCTACTTAATCATCAGTACGGTGCAGTTAGCGGCAACGGTGGATTATGGAATCTTGTTTACAGAGGCTTACACGCACCATCGAAAGGAAATGTCTGCGAGGAAGGCAATTATTAAAACGTTGGATGAGAAGACCTTCTCGATTTCTATTTCGGCAGCCATCCTTTCAAGTGTCGGTTTTATTTTATGGATTACGTCTTCTAACCCGATTGTCGGTTCAATCGGTCTGTTGCTTGGAAGAGGGGCGTTGCTGGCGTTTATCATGGTGCTGTTCTTCCTGCCGGCGATGTTGCTTGTGTGTGATAAATTCATCAAGAAAACGACCTATAAGTCCAATTTTAAAGAGGAGAAGTGATGATGAGAAAGAAAAAACTACTTTATGTTACACTTGCCGGCATGATTTTCTTGCCTTCATTTCTTGGCAATGTGAGTGGCGTTTACGCTGAGGACCAACGGAATGTCCGGACTAAGGAAGAGGTGGTCTATGCCACGCTGAAAGCAAACGGAGATCTTGGCCCAATCTATGTCGTGAATACGCTTGATGTTGCGAAAGCGGGGGAGATCCTCGATTTCGGTGATTATAAAACGGTGAAAAACTTGACGGACATGACCGAGCTTGAGCAAGAAGGCGAGCGTGTGGTGGCCGATGTGGAACAGGAAGGAAAGTTCTACTACCAAGGGGACTTGGAGGAAGGAACAGAACTTCCATGGGATGTGACGGTTACTTATTTTTTGGATGGTCGTGAAGTGAATCCTGCAGAGCTTGCCGGGGAAAGCGGTCATGTGGAAATACAGGTGGAGACGGCGGCAAACAACAACGTTGCACCTGTCTTTTATGAAAATTACTTGCTTCAGGTTTCCTTAACTATGCCGAATACGTATCAGAATATCGACGCATCCTCTGGTGGCATGCAGGCGAATGTCGGGAAAAATAAACAAATCACATTTACTGTGATGCCTGGAAAAGAAGAGCAGCTTCGTGTGGAGGCTGATGTGGAAAACTTTGAATTCAATGGTGTCGAGATAGCTGCAGTCCCATCCAGCCTTCCGATTGATACAACCGGAACGGAAGGGATGACCGATGATATGGCAGAGCTGTCTGATGCCATCGGGCAATTGAATGATGGTGTTGGCCAGCTGCAGGACGGGGTTTCTGAGTTGAATGGTGGTGCCGCGAAACTTCGTGATGGTTCTGCACAATATAAAAGTGGAATCAATCAGCTGAATGGTTCCTCATCTGAGTTGATTGGGGCTTCGAGCTCGATAAAAGAAGCGTTAGGAACGATTAACCGGGAACTATCCGCTGGTGCGGCTGACGTTGATTTAAGCAGTTTGACTGAGTTACCTGCAGGTTTGCGTGAGCTTGCGAAAGGTTTGAATGATACGGCAGACGGACTCGGAAAATTACAAGAGAACTACGCTACGGCGTATGTTGCACTAGACGGTGCGATTACGGAAATACCTGCTGGCGACCTATCCGAGGAAGAGATTGCCGCTTTGTATGAGAGCGGAGCAGACCCTGCAGTTGTGGATAAGTTAGCAGCCAACTATGCAGCTGCGCAAAAAGTGAAAGGAACTTATGCACAGGTGCAAGAAGCATTTGCTGCAATTGAGCCATCACTTACACAGGTTGATGGAGCAGTAAGAGGGATGAGTGGCACGTTGACGACGATTGCTGATGAGCTTTCCGCCTCATTAGAGGAAACTGATTTGAGTGGGTTTGCTGAGCTGACGAAAGGGTTGGAAACATTGGCAGCCAACTATAATCAGTTCCATTCAGGACTTGTGAGTTATACAAATGGTGTTGGCGAGCTGTCCACATCCTATTCACAGCTTCATACAGGCTTGATTGGCTTGACGGATGGTACGAGTGAATTGTCATCTGGAGTGGATGAGTTATCTGAGGGAACGGAGGAATTGTACTCTGAAACCAAAGATCTGCCTGCGAAAATGCAAGCTGAGATTGACAAGATGATTCAGGAATACGATAAATCGGACTTCAAGCCGGTGTCGTTTGTATCTGAAGAGAATGAGAAAGTTACTTCCGTACAGTTTGTCATTAAAACGGAGGCAATCAAGATGGAAGAGAAGAAAACGAAGGAAGCGGAGCCTGAGAAGAAGAAGGGGTTCTGGACTTTGTTGAAAGAGTTGTTTAAGTAATAAAATGAGGGAGGTCTCTACAAGTACACAGTAGAAACCTCCCTTTTATTTCAGAACTAAATTTCACTTGGTTCGACTATATCTTTCCGCCTGTAAACACTTAAGATAATCCCTAAAACGGCAGAGTAAAAAAGTAGTGTGGTCCCACCATAACTGATGAATGGTAATGATACACCTATTATCGGTGCAAAACCTAACCCCATAAGAATGTTCCATATAGCTGGTACCGCGATTAAAGTAGCTCCACCAACTACTAATAACCTCCCATAAGAATCTTTCGTCTTGCTTGCATTTCGCGAAATTTTCCATATGAACAAAATTAATAATATACAGAGAAATATTCCAAATGCCCAGCCGAGTGAGTGAACAAGATAGGGGAAAGCAAAATCTGTATGGGCGTCCGGAAGGGATTGAATGGCACTGTTACCATTTAGACCATTTCCCAACCAGCCTGCGTCAGCAAGGAATTCCTTGATTAAGATGTACATATAACCCGGTCCATTTACATATTCTTCAGGGGAAAGAAAAGAAAATAACTTTTCACTTAAAAGGAAGCCACGAAACTTGATTAAAATCGGCAAAATAAAAAGTAGACATGTGGTCAGTTTTGCTGTGATCATGATGACTTTACTCTTTTTCGATATATGGGAAAAAGTGAGCATCATTAATACACAGAAAAAGTAAAAAATACTGTAAGGAAAGGAAGGAAGAATCATAAAAAGTAGAAATGGTATCCAGAATAGACCAAACATCAAACCTTGTTTCCACCCATGAAACATGTCAGATTTAGTGAAAATACCAGACCACGCTAGGAAAAACAAAAGCATAGATATGGTAGCCGCATCCACCGTAATTCCGCCAAATGAAACCCATCTCTTGACTCCGGCTGCTGAAACGCCGAATACAAGAATGTATAAAAGCAAAAGAACGCCACTACTATAAAAAAATAACCACCAATTTTTCAGTTTCCTATAATCAAAGAATAGAAACGAAATCAGGACGATTGTTCCCAGGCTGAACCAGATTGCCTGCTTTTCCAAAAATATAGAGCCGGGTGCATTCCCGATTAAGGGGAGAAAGCTGATCGCTCCTATAATGGTAAACATAATAATGAGCATCCAGTCCATTCTAGGCTTATGAAGCTTATTTAATCTCTCCCCGATTGAATAAGGATTACCCATTTCTTGAACGGCTTTTTCCTCTGCTTTTTCTCTGGAATCCTCACGATTCTGGAATGACTGGCTTAGTTCTAGGAGGTGATGATGGAGCTCTTTCTCAATCATTTTGTGAGCTTCTTTGGACTTTACTTTAGAAATTACTTTTGCTAAAAATTCATTAAAAATGGGGGAGCTCATAAGGAGACCTCCTTTAGAAGTTCTTTTAATAAATACGGCTGTTTGACATATCCTTTTTTAGATGCCGATGACAAGTACTTCCTACCTTTTGTGGTTAGTGCATAATACTTCTTATCCGCTCTCCACATAGAAACCAAAACTTCTTTATTCTCTAACAAATGTAAAAGTGTATAAAGCTGTCCTTCATTGTGCAAAAAATAATGTTCTTCTATTTGGAAAAGTTGTGTGGAAATCTCAAAGCCGTGTTTGGCCTCCAGTTGTAGAGATTTCAAAATTGCAAGAATGGTATCTTTACTAAATGAGTGAAGCGTAGAGGATGAACGCTTTGCCTGTATCGCTTCGTTCACTCTAACTTTCCTTTCGTCCGTAAAAGAAAAATCCTTGAAAACATTCTTCCTCATAGATTTTTTAAAATTTAGAAATGGATCATTCATTCTTTATACCTCCTCCACCATGTGTTCTTTTAAAATTTCCCTTGCTCGTTTAAGTCTTGTTTTTAATGTATTGACATTTACTGAAGTAATAGCGCTTATTTCTGACAAAGGGAGCTCCTCATAGTAATGAAGGATCACCACTTCACGGTATTGTATAGGTAATTCCATTACTGCATTGGTAAGGCTGGTTTCTTCACTTTTAGCTATTACCTCCACCTCGACATCTTTTGCTTTGGAAGGTATATAGTTCAATATTTTTTCATTGAGTAGTAGCTTTCGATAATGCCAGCTTTTTAGATAATCTTTGCAATGGTTGCTGGCAACGCGGTAGAGCCAAGTTTTTATGGAAGACTGGTGATTGAATTGTTCCAACTTCTCATAGCACTTAATAAAAATCTCTTGCGTTAAATCCTCCGCTATCGTCTGGCTCTTTACATATGAAAAAACAAGATGGAGAACCGAATCCCCGTTCTCATTCATTAGCTCTTGAATAAGTTGTTCCTTATCTATCACATTGTCCTTAGAAACAACTACATGTTCTAGCTCGTTCATGTAGACATCCCTCCTTTCTTCATTTTAGACGATGCATCCACTGTTTGGGTTTGGAAAAAAATAAAAATTTTCATTGGAAATTCTCCAAACAAGTACTTTATCAGGGAAATTACTTTGACACACACAGTAATATGTTGTAAATTATAACCAGGAGGTGATGGAATGTGGAAAACAAAATATCGACTGATTTAATACGGGGTCATACTGATACGATTATTCTGAATGTACTTCGCCAAGGGGACAGTTATGGTTATCAGATTTATAAGACCATTATTGAGCTGAGTAAAAATCAGTATGAGCTGAAAGAGGCAACGCTTTATACTGCTTTTCGGCGCCTGGAGAAGGAAGGGTCTATTGCTTCTTATTGGGGGGATGAAACCCAAGGTGGTCGCCGCAAATACTACCGGATAACAGAAGACGGTTCGGCACGATACGAGCAATACAAGAAAGAATGGAAGTTTGCAAAAGAGATACTTAATTACTTGATAGAGGGAGGAATCGAGAATGATGAGAAATAGTGCGGACAAAAAAGTTCAAGCGTATGTAGATGGGCTTTTCTCCGGTGTTGGGGAAAGTCAGCAATTATTTGATCTTAAAGAAGAGCTAACAACTAACCTGAAAGAAAAAATCGCGGACTACAAGAAGGACGGAATGGATGAGTCGGCGGCATTCAAGGAAGCGGTTAGTTCTATGGGAGACCTTAGCGGACTTGTTGATGATATGCGTGAAGTCGGGCAGAACAAAGCGAAGCAGGCGGTGTATTCTTCCATGACAGCTCGGATTTCAGCTGCAGGATTAATCACTGGAATATTGCTTATTCTATTCGGTGTATTAACATCTGCCATGTTGTATTTTATGGATATGGAATTGGAAGCTGTTACAGGGACTGCGATTTTCGTGGTGTTTGGGATTGCCATCATTACGTATAGTGGGTTAACTAGAGAGACGCGAAAGAAATATGCGATGAATAGGGTTAGGGCCATTTTATATGCAGTGGCGGTTGGTTTGGTCGCATTTAGTTTGTTTGTGGCATTTACAACAGGGTTTGCTACTGGAGAGGTGTATATTGCGATTAGTTCCTTCATGATATTCTTTTTAATAGGGATTGGTTTGTGGTTAGGGCTCCTATTTACAGGGACCGACCGAAGAAAGATGGTGGCGTGATAGTGATATCACAAGGAATTTGGCCAAAAGAAAACCACCTTCTGCTTCGGTAAAAGAAAAAGGTGGCTTTCATACTAAGATTCAATCGTTGAGAGAGGTGTTGGCGCACTTCTCTCTTTTTTTATTATACACCAGAGTATTACGCAGCCACATCCCCTTTTACCTGCAAAAGGTTAGCCTGCTTCAGACGTCTTCTTACTGTAATTCCAATCCAACTTGCCAAGAATGCTTTAATGAGACCTACAACAATGAAAGGGTAAACTCCAAATTTCAACGCATCCGCCCATGTGATATCCATCACAAATTTCAACTGAATGGTTCCCATCACAAGGGTGATAATCATCCCAACGGTGTTGGCTATCATTGCCCATTTTAATGTGAAAGATGTTTTTTCTAAAATGTAACCGGTAAAGAATGCAGCTAGGATGAAGCCGAATATGTATCCGCCTGTTGGACCGACCAATACCCCTGCTCCGCCCTTCATTTCAGCAAACACCGGCAAACCCACAGCTCCTAACAGGACGTAACAGACCATCGACATTGCTCCATATCTGCTACCAAGGATTGTTGCAGCAAGTCCCACTGCAAGTGTTTGCCCGCTGATCGGTACAAGCGGCAATGGGATTTCCATTTGTGCCAGCACTGCTGTGATCGCAGCGAACATAGAACATAATATTAGCCATCTTAATCTTTCGTTTTTTGCAGTCATTTGATGACCCCCCCTTGGTTTGTTAACTTATTAATAATTTTAGTTTACATAAGTTTTTGAATGATGAAAAGACTTTTTGTTCCATTCACTTAAAGGATTTTTATAAAATGTCTAGAAATGGTTACTACATAAACCTTGAAGGAGGAAAAACAATGATTAATAAGCTCGGTCAAGTCATGCTTTACGTTAATAACCAGGATGAAGTGGTAAAGTTTTGGACGGAAAAAGTAGGGTTCCAAATAATTTCGGAAGAAGATAACGGGGAAGGGATGAGATGGATTGAAATAGCGCCATCTAAGGAATCGGAAACAAGCATCATCCTCCACAATAAGGAGTTTGTTGCTAAAATGTCACCGGAGCTTAACTTGGGTACACCTTCTTTGATGTTTTTCACGGAGGATCTGGAAGGGTTATATAGTAAATTGACTGCAGAAAATGTAACAGTTGGCGAGATGGTCCATATGCCTTCTGGTAAAGTGTTTAATTTTGCCGATGGGGAAGAGAATTATTTTGCGGTGATGGAGATGGAAAGATAAAAGTTGATTTGCTTTAAACGGCCCACGATATTAGCTTCTTGTTTTGCCACTACTCCTTCAGGGAACACAAAACGATAACCTATTTTTCAGGAGGAATTCAAATGGCTAAAACAATATTCATTACAGGAGCGGGAACTGGGCTTGGAAGAGGTACTGCGTTAGGTCTTGCCAAGAAGGGGCATAGAGTCATCGCCACAACGGAACTGACATCCCAGAAAACGGATCTATTGCGGGAAGTGGAGAATCAAGGGCTGGATATGGAAGTTTTCAAGCTGGATATTACGAACCCTCTTGATTTGGAGCAGATGGAAAAATACGATTTTGATGTATTTGTGGCAAATGCTGCGATCAATGAGGGGGGGCCGCTTGGGGAAGTGCCGATGGAAAGATTTCGCGCCCTTTTTGAAATCAATGTTTTTGCGACACTTGAAACTGCCCAAATTGCTGCTAGGAAGCTGGTGAAAAGAGGAAGCGGAAAGATAGTCTTCATGAGTTCCATGGCTGGCATCTCCGCGACACCGTATGTGGGCCCTTACACGGCAACCAAGCATGCACTGGAAGGTATCGCACAGACGATGAAATCTGAGCTGGAAGAGTTCGGTGTGAAAGTGGCGACAATCAATCCAGGCCCATACGCAACTGGTTTCAATAAACGAGCCGCTGAGGAAAAGTGGAAGTGGTTTGATGAAGAAAAGCATTTTACTAGAAAAGAAGCCATGATAGAGCAGGAAGAGCAGTTGAAAGAGTTCCATCCTGAAGATATGATCGAAAAAATGGTGGAAATCATTCCAGCTGATGACCATAAGTTCCGTACTGTTTATCCTGAAGAAACGGAGAAGCAGTTGAAGGAGACGGAGCAAGAGCGTTGGGATATGAGGATTTGAATGAGAATATAGAAACCGGTGACCTTTTTTGGGAGGGTCTCCGGTTATTTTTATTGTTAAGAAGCAATATAGGAGCCTTTCTTTCCAAGGTGGGCTTTATTTTTGGGAATGAAGACGTCAGTGCGTTGGAATTGGGAGCGGGGATGTCTTCATTCGGGTTATGAAGACGTCAGTGAGGTGGAATTGGGAGTATGAAGGTCTTCATTCGGGTTATGAAGACGTCAGTGAAGTGGATTTGGGAGTAGGGAGGTCTTCATTTGGCTTATGAAGACGTCAGTGGCCCGGAAATTAAAGTGGGAATGTCTTCATTCGGTTACGAAGAAAAAGCCCTGTATAGATATCCAAAGTTCCAACGTCCATTAAAAGTATATGGTAAAATAAACCTAAAAACTATTAAAAGGAGCAAGCCCTTGACTATATGGAAAGCAACTGAATCTGATGAATATAAGTTAAAACCATTAACTGTATCGGATATCAAAGAGGCAGAGAATAGACTCAAAGTCCGCCTTCCCAAAGCCTACCTTGAATTATTAATGGCGCAAAACGGAGGCCAGATCGTCTATAACGCGCATCCGAGTCCTGTGCCTACTGACTGGGGAGACAGCTATGTCCAGGTGGAGTATATCATGGGGATAGGGAAGGAAAACGGCATTCTAGGAAACTCTTATTTTATTAAAGAATGGGGGTTGCCCGAGGGACTGATATTATTTAACGGGGATGGCCATAGTTGGTTGGCATTTGACTATCGTAAGGTCCAATCAGACCCTGAGATTGTCTATGTGGAAAGTGATAGTGGGAAGCTAGTAAAATTGGCATCGTCTTTCGAAGAGTTTCTTGCTAATTTGTATGTAGAAGAAGAGGAGTTTGTTTTTGATGGCTCCTTTGAATTTAAAGATTATAGTAAAGAAGACTTTGAGAAGTTGAGAGAAAAGAATAATTCTGAGGAATTGGTAATCGCCATAGGCACCTTGTCTCAAGGGGATGTAGATGAGGAGTGGTTAGGGAAACAGCTGGTGTTGTTGAGCAAGCACCTGGATCCATACATTAGGTCGGAGGTTGCAGGCAATGTTTGGAACTACTTAACTTATCGGCTAGATGAGGATACACTGCTTCAGTTAATAGAAACCTTCCGGGCGGACACGGACAGCGACATTCAAATGCTCGGCGAAATGATTGTGGAAAAGCTGAACTATTCCTATGATCAATTAAAGGAAGACATCCAATTAAAAGGAATGGTGAGTTTCAGCTTGAATAGTTCTATTTATCACCTAAATAACCATTCTGGACAATGGCATCTATCGAACTCTGAAAGAGATCTGCAGTCATTTGGGACGGTGGAGGAATTACTTAATCAAGCAGTGATAGAGGGAAAAACGTTGGAACAAATCTGGAATGAAGTGAAGATACTATAAGGATGGTTCTCCTGCTTCTGTGTAAGAGGCAGGAAGCCATTCTTTTATTTTTAAAATTATTTCAAAACTTTTTTGAAGTTCGCCCGTCTATACAGTGTCAAAAAAATGAAGGGGGAAAGCCGGTGTCATTTTATAAAGAAAATGAGATAGAGGAGTGGTATAGCCAGTATCATCAGACTATCTTCAAATATATTATTCTCATGGTCAAGGACAGTCAGCAGGCGGAGGATTTGACGCAAGAGACTTTTTTAAGGGCATATAAGCATCATCATACGTTTAAAAGGGATTCTTCCCCGAAAACATGGCTTTTCAAAATTGCACATAATACTACTGTCGATTACATGCGCAAAATGAAGCCGATTAGGTTATTCCATCAAGTATTTAATAAAGAACTGGCAGCATCTTCAGAGGATATCATCATTCTTAGAGAGAATTCGCGAGAACTTTATGAGGCTTTAAGTAATATGAAAGCGTCATATAAGCAGGTAATCATTCTTAGGAAGATTAAAGGCTTTTCCATATTAGAAACAGCCCATATCTTGGAATGGTCCGAAAGTAAAGTGAAGTCTACTTTGTTTCGGGCGATGCAGACCTTGGAGGAGAAAATGAAGAGGGAGGTTAATAATGATGAGAAGCAAGTTGGAAAGTGACTCCCGTTTGGAGCAATCACTGAAGAGATTGGAGCATGATTTGGAGTGGAATCAGGAGCGTGCAGGATTGGTAAGAGATCAAATTGGATACAGTATCCGAAGCATCAAGAAAAGGCGAGTTGCCTCAAAACTTCTAATAGCCATCGCAACATTATTACTGATGATAAGTATTCCAATTTTCGTAATAGACCAACAGGAAGTGGCTGTGAAAGAGGAAGATCTTTATCAAGCAGCTCCAAATACGGAGAAAAATGCAGATGATAAAAGTATCGAATTTGATTCGGAATATCATGTGTTTCCAATGAATGCAGAAGACTATATTGATGCCATCATTGGAAAGCCATTAATTTCGGAGGAAAGTCTCTATGGTGCATACTCCTACCAGCTTGGAAATCGTTCTCCTGAATTGATTCATATTCATACTCAGGAAAATGAGTATTCTATTGAGCAAATGATGAAAATCCTATTACCACATGAAGAATTTCCGTCAGCATCCTATGAATCCACTGAGATGAAAGTTGGGGATCACGGGGCAGTATTGACTGTCTCAAACCAAGAATATGGGGGAGTGAAACTTGAAGTCGTAACCGAAAAGTATGTTTATCTTTTTTCTACACCCTTTCAATTTAAGGATATGACAGACAAAGAAGCAGAGCAGTTGAAAGAGGATATAGTCGAACTTGCAAAGCTAGTCAAATTTAAATAAAGCTATAAAAGGTTCCATCTACATTCTAGTGTAAACTAGAGTTGCAGATGGAATCTTTTTTTGAAAAAGTGTAACCAAAGAACAATCCTCACGTCCTTAAAGTAAGCAAATTTGCGATAGCTATAGAGAGATAGGTGAAATAAATGGAGGGAGAATGGTCCATTCGAAAGCTGAATGATTGGTATGAGCGTTATAGTGATGAGGTTTTTCGTTATGTTCTGATGATGACCGGTGATCCAGAAATGGCGAGGGACTTGACGCATGATACGTATATCAAGGCTTATCATAGCATGAATCGATTTAAAGGGGAGACAAGTGAAAGGAATTGGCTGTATCGGATTGCCCGGAATGCGACAATTGATGAGTTTCGGAAGAGGAAGCCTTTTCGTTATGTGGCGGATTCTTTTGCAGCTACTGCCATGCTTTCCACAACGGAATATCTACCAGAACAGGTGGCGCAACAAGGGGAATATGAGGCGTATCTGTATCGTGCCCTACAACAATTGAAAAGGTCTTATCGGGAGGTCATTATTTTACGAAAAATAAAGGATTTGACGGTGAGGGAGACAGCAGAAATCTTGGGTTGGAATGAAAGTAAGGTGAAGACGACTTTGCATAGAGCGTTGGAAGCCTTGAAAAAACAATTGCTGAAGGAGGGGTATAACCATGACGCATGAGAAAGATGAGAGTCGCTTGGATCGGACATTGAAAGGGTACCAAGAGATCAGGATGGATGATGAAGGGAAGAGAGAACTCCATGAAAGAGTGATGGGGTCAGTTAGGCAACCGGAGAAAAGACAACAAAGGAGATGGGATATGAGGCCGGTATTTTCGTTTATGTTGGCTGGGTTGTTATTGGTGGTTGGTGGGTACTTTCTTGCTACAGAGTTGATTTTTACAGAAGATACGGAAAAGAGTTTGACGGTGGAGGATGAAAAGGAAACTGGGGTGGAAGCTGGCAATGGAGGGGTGACCCCTTATACCAGTTTAGAAAAAGCGGCATCTGCTAAGCTTGGGACAGATGTTCATATTCCGTTTCATGCAGATGTTCCTTTACGGACTGCTTTTATCATGCATGACGGATACCTTCTTAAAGGTGATGAGGAGTATTTAGGCGATCCGGTTATGGCAGCTTTTGTGTATAGTACTCTAGAAGCGGGTGATGAGGAAGGGGAGTCAGAGGAACTTAGGAAGTTATCGAAATCTACGGATTTGATTTATGGGGAGTTTCTGTTGAATGATAAACACATGGTTGGGCTGAACATTTTAAATGGAGAAACGAGTCATATCGATTTAATTAATAGCAACCTTATTGGTGAAGAGAAAACTATTGCCGGAAAAACTGTCTACTATAGGCATAGAAAAAATTCTTTTTCAGATACGTACAGAATAAGTTTCCGCGTGGATGAGGACGTGTATGCATTTTTCTTTAATGCGGAAAGAGTGTCGGAGAGTTATGCGTATGCTTTTGTGGAGAATTCGTTGAAGCAGATTGAGGAGTGAGATAAAGAAGGGTTCTTTCGCATTTAGCGAGAGAACCCTTCTTTCAATTCTAGATCTATTCTTTACCTCTTAATACTTGCTTCGCCATCTCCATATATTCCTCCAAGCCAGATTTTATCGCAAACTCCGCTATGGCGATCGGGTAGGCTGCAGTCAGTTCCATTACGTGCTGAGCCATTCCTGGCCACACGTAACCGCCGGCTTTTTCATAGTGATGAATTAACTCTTTCAACACATCTTCTCCAAATGTTCGGTAGTGTGCTACAAAGTCGATGGCGATGTCTCCTACGGCTGCCTCGGTCCAGTCGATAAAGCCAGTGACCTTATTCTCTTCATTAATTAAGATGTGACCGGCATGAAGGTCCCCGTGAACAAGGGCGGTTTGTTTTGGCCAAATAGAGTCATTCTCCAACCAGTCCTGCCACCTTTGCCAAAGTCCTGGATCGACATCAAATTTCTCTTTCACTTTTTCCATCCTTTTTGCCATGTTTGCACGGATTTCTTCAGGTGTTTCAACAGGGAGACCGGCATGACGTGCTTCCTCGTGGTCAATCCGGTGTAAAAATACCAAAGCTTCTGCAAGTGTTTCATTAAACACAGTTGGAACGTTCTTTTCGTCGAGTACCCAAATATATGCCTGTGCCTCTGGGTCTACAGTAGCGGCCGGCACTCCACGGAGTTTTTTATAAGCAATCAGTGAATCCGTGTAAATCAACCAGTTTGGTGCTTCTACACTTAGCTTTGCGCTTACTAAATCAAGGGTGCGTTTTTCCTTTTTGGTGGAAGCCATCACATCTTCTCTTCTGGGGAAGCGTAATACCCATTCTGCACCATTAGCATCTTCAGCAAATACCACAAGGAAGTCCAGTCCTGATTCGTTAAAAGTCAGTGAGTCGGCCAGTATATCCAGGCCATTATCTTTCGCAATTTCTATTACTTTTTCTTTTGTTAAAGTCATCATTCATTCTCCTCTTCATTTTTATTTTGGCGTCCTGTGAGAAGAGTTGATGGGTAGGGCAAAATCAGCCCTTAAAGGCTGCACTTAAAAAAGGCATAACAAAAAGAGGGTAGACTGTCCCCTCTTTTTTCTACAATCATATTAGCATCGTAAAATAAAGGTTTCCTAAAAGTAGGCAGACCAATCCCATATACTCTGCACACAGGCAGAGCCTTTGAACGTATTCAATTAACGGTTCAAAGCTGGGAATCGAAGTCGCATACTTGCAGTCATAGGAAAACCCTCCATTTCTTTAAAAGTTACTATCAGTCTAGCATGGATGATGGAGCGGAGGCAAGGGAGGTGGGAATTATTTTGCATCTAGCTTCTAAGGTTTCTGTCTGTGGATTAAAATAGAGAGTACAAAGGGGGATTTATATTGTTGCTTTCACTTTCCATACTCACCATGCTTTTGGGTATTTTTTATCTTTATTCGGCCGAAAAACAACTTGCAAAATGGATGTATCTTTTAAAGCCAGGGACGATGGTGATTATTATCCTTGTAGCTTTGTGGGGGATGGAGGATTTATCTTCTACGTTTAGCTGGTGGATATTGGTTGGGTTACTATTTTCTATAATAGGTGATATATTTTTGATGTTACCCAAGGATCGCTTTGTCTATGGATTGGTATCCTTTTTGGCTGGACATGTATGCTATGTTGTTGCGTTTTTATATGTCCCAGGCGGCGGAGAGGTGAAAATTTGGCTTACTGGGGCGTTACTTTTCACAGCTATTTTTTACCTCGTAAAATTGTCCAAGGGTGTTTTCCATTCAGGGGGCATCGCACTTTTTCTTGCGGTTACGGCATATGTAGTGATCATCACGTCCATGGTATGGGCAGCATTCTATAGTCAACAGCCGCTTATGATAGCAGGTGCGATCTTGTTTTTCTTTTCCGATGCCATTCTTGCCTGGGATAGATTTATCGGAAAGCTAACCTATAGAAACTTTTTGGTGATGATCCCTTATTATTTGGCACAATATCTGTTTGCTGTTTCTTTGTATTGGATGTGATGGGGAGAATCTATTCGTCACATCCTAAAAATCTTAGAAACAATCCTCCCCGTACTGTTACCACTTGGCGACCGCAATTATCAATGGTGATTTGCGGTGCAAATGCAAACGAACCAACTGTATCAAAGCATCGGTCCTGGCAGCTATCTTGTGGGCAGGTATATGAGATGACTTGATTTACAGTCTGCACAACATCCATGGTAAGTTCACAAGGTGGTCCAAAACGGAAGCCTGGCAAGTCTGGAATCAATTCTCCTACATTGATGTGAAACTTTGCATTCCCAATAAGACGTACTGCATCAACCAGCACTGGGCAAGGGATTGTGCGGCCGCTTGCATCCGTACAGGTACCTTCTAATTCTTCCAATTTAAGCACGCAAACAAGGTCGCTTAAGTCAGAACAGGCCTTGAACGAGTCAAAATTCATGAAACGGAATGTATAGCCATCCGGTACGACAGCACTTGCACAGTACTCTAAACGAAGGTTGCAACCGTCTTGCTGAATTTCAGGTTCCTCTACCATTTTCCCCTCTGAGTTATAATAAACAGCTTTCTTATTTTCTATCATTATCTTTCGCTCCTTTTACTATTTTCAAAAACGATTAACAACCATCAAAGCCTAAGAAAATTCCGCCGAAGAATGTTACGATTTCACGACCGCATTCATCTGTAGTCACAGTGGGAAGGCCTGCAAATGCACCTTCATTTCGAAAGCATTTTTCCCGACAAGTATCTCCCTGAGGGAAATAGGTCAATACTTCATTCACAAACACGGTTGTTTCCATACCAAGTCTGCAAGGTCCAGGTCCTAGTGGAGTGCCGGGTGTGTTGGGGATTAAGTTTCCTATGTTCACTTGAAATCTTGCGGTACCGACCAATCTGACTGCATTCACAAAAAGCTGGCAAGTAATCGTGCCGCCACAAGGATTTGCAGCAGTCCCTTGAACTTCTTCAGGTCTTACTACACAAAACAACTCACTCAAATCTGAGCAAATACTTGAATCAAATCCGGAAAAATCAAAAGTGAACCCGTCCGGCACGATGGCACTGGCACAAAACGATATGGAAGTACCAAGTGGCAGGTTTTCTTCCAATGGATCCACGATTTCTCCATCAGCATTAAAATAAATCACATCTTTACCTTCTATCAATTAAATCCGCTCCTTAAGAAAGAATCTAGTACTTCTACTAGCATATGAATTAGTAGTAGATTTGACAGGGACAAGTGCCAAGTTAAAAGGAATAAATCGTAATCCAACAGAAGGGATTTGTAAATAAATGTCGAATCCTATCCTTGTACAAAACTATAATTAGAAGGGATGGATGTAATGAAGAAGTTTGAAATAGCTGATAATGTCGTGGGTTTTGCGCAGTCTGCAACACATTCCGGGGAGTTTAAAAATGACCTGCCAATTTCCGAGGAGTTAAAGGTAGAGTTGCTCACGGAGATCTATAATGATTTTGTAAGAGAGGTAGTTGGCGTTCATTTTAAAGACTTTCAGGAGTTGATGCAGGAGTATTTTGATGAACACGAAATCCCTGAAGAGAAAAGGCACTCTCTCGAACACAATCTCTTTTGGTGGAAGGTCCTATATCAGGCAAGCAATGGAATAGAGATTCAATTTGTGCAAGAATATATTGCTAAAAACTACTCAGTCCTCAAACACAAACCACTTATCATCTCCTAGCTCAAAAAATGGGAGAAGGCCACAACTAAATTCTACTATGTAGGCTACAAGTACAACGACCGCACCTTGGTACTAATTGATATCCTAACCGAAGAGACACTTGATGTTGTCGTGTATGACCGGAACGCGACCCCACCCCAAAAAGGCGAAATAGTAGTGGGAACCTTACTGCCAATCGGAAACGGCCAATATTTCCCTATCCTTGATTTCTACCATACTGACTACGAGGCAAGAGAACACATCGCAACACTCCTACAACCCTATTACCAACGTTACCCAAAAAACTCAACCGAACAAGAAGCTTTCCTCCACGTTTTATCTGCCGTCTTGCAGGTAGAGTGGATGATTCGGGAGGAGGAAGGAGAAGTTATTGATAAATAAAACTAGGATTTTTATTAGTTCTGCATATGAGACTGATTTAAAGGGACCAAGAAAAATTATTAAAGAGTATCTTGAGCAATGTGGACATGAAGTACCTATATTTGAAGATGGTGATTTTGGTACATGGGAAAAGGACACATTAAAACAATGCTTAGAAATAGTAGAGAGTAGTGATGTGGTTATACTATTGATAAATAGGAAGTCGGGAGCAAGATCCCGCTTAATGAATGGAAATGTTACTCCAACCTATTTAGAGTACGTAGCAGCAAGGCAGAAAAATAAGCACATGTTAGTATTCGTTTCTCCAAATGTAAAACAAAAGTTTAATATATTGAAGGCTGAATTTGATAGATTGTACGAGGGTTATGTCGCAGAATTTCATAGAAGTCCTAATTCTCCGTACGACCCATTAATGGAATGGATTGAAGATCAGCTAGAATCAGAAGGAACTTTCAAGCAACTACTTGAGGAAGCAGACCCTTTTGTATGGGCCTTTCTTTTTGAGGTTTTCAGGGATGGAAACTGGATTTATGATTTTGATATATCAAAATCAAGTGAACAAGCGCACAACATATCCGCTACGCTCAGCACCTCATTAAGATCGGTTGTAGGTCTAATTTCAGAAAGAGAGCATATCGATCAATTAAAAAACCAGGCTACTTATTTATATGCTTATGCAGAATACTCTTTACAGCTGTTGAATGAAATGAATTCTATGAAAGATATTGGTAAACATACTTGGTCTAATTTCTTGGATGTTGGTTTAAGTTTTTTAATGCAGCAAATGCATATTTTTCAAACGCCAGATGTAAACCCTAGAATTGTAAACACTGTATCAGGGTGTAACGCAGCTTCACTTTATTCCGTTATGGAAGGGAATATAACTATGCTCACCCTTGTGGGAGCGATTGGAGATATAAACCCTGACGAATTTTATCAGTTGGACGAGGAAAATATTTATGTGGTTGATTCTTATAATCAGCAAGTTAGACTGATAACATTCAATGCTGAAAAGCAAACTATATATGTAACAGAACCTATAGGGAATTCTGTATTATGTATGCACTTTGACTTAACTTTACCTTGGTCAGAGGAACAGGTGAAAGCTTATGAATCAGAAATAAATTATGCTATAATAGAACAACATGAATTTTTCTACGAATTTCTAATTAGGTTACTAGGAGGGAGAACATGAATAAAAAAGAATCTGTAAACTACAATGTTGAAAATACTGTAGTAATTAGTCGTTCCCCTGTGTTTAAAAAATCTACTGTCAGACCACTTAGTAGCGCGGTAATTAGAGCAATTCATCCAGTAAATAGTACACTCAATAAAACATTAAGGAACTCTTTCGTCGAAAACATTGATTCAGTTAACAGGGTTTTAGATGAATCCAATAGGATCTTGCCCTACCGAAAATAACAATTTCAGTAAGTTGGAGTCTACTTCAAACCCCCAAACATATGCAACTTGGGGGTTTTTTAAATGGGTATTAAATTTTTTCTGAATTTGAAGATGCCATTGTGACGACGAGAAGCTTGTAGCAAATGTGGCGGAATAGGAGAGTGCTGAAAGGATAGCACTCTCTTATTTATTTTTCGGGGAGAAATCCGCTTGTCAATTTAGAAGCCAGCGCCTTGCTTTCTGCCCTTCTATTACGTCGAGCTTTTGCCCGTTCCTCACCAGTCTGGTTTAGGTACATCTCTTCTTCCGTTTCTGGTGTGATGGAGGGAACTTGAGCAGGTTTTCCGTTATCATCTAGAGCAACAAAAGTTAGAAAAGCTGTCGCTGCAATGTTTTTGGTGCCTTGTGTTAAATCTTCTGCTGTTACTTTTACGAACACTTCCATCGAAGAGTTTCCGGTCCATGTCACAAATGATTCAAAAATAACGGCATCTGTTGGTCTGATCGGTGAAAGGAAATCGACCGAGTCCATAGAAGCAGTAACACATTCGCAACGGCACATACGGGCAGCGGAAATGGAAGCAAGCATGTCCACATCTGATAACAGTTTTCCACCGAACAGGGTGTTATGGTTGTTAATGTCGTTCGGAAACACTCGGCTGGTTCGGATGACGCGGGTATCTTTGCAGGTTTTGTTCATTGGGATTCTCCTTTGATTTGCTATGTATGAGGATAATTTTAGCATTATTTTCCTTAGTGCGAAAATGTGAACTGTTTTTGGGTGAGCTTCCTTTATTAAAATTGTAGACCTAGAGGGTATAATAGAAGTAACGACATGACAGATGAAAAGAAGGGGATTTGATGACCAGTTCAAAAAACGTAAACGAAATAGGTTGGAATTTCGCTAATAGCTATGAATCTTTGCCTGAATTATTTTTTTCTGAAATAGAGCCAAATCCTGTGGAAGTACCTAAGTTGATTGTTCTTAATGAATCAGTGGCAGAGGAACTTGGGCTCAACGTGGAGGGGTTGAAAGGTTCGGACGGTTTAAACGTTTTTGCAGGTAATACGGTTCCAGAAGGTGGTTCTGGAATTGCCCAAGCATATGCAGGCCATCAGTTTGGCAATTTTACAATGCTTGGGGATGGTCGTGCTTTGTTGGTTGGGGAGCAAATTTCTCCAAACGGTGTCCGTTTTGATATTCAGTTAAAGGGATCTGGGCGTACTCCTTACTCCCGGGGTGGGGATGGCCGTGCGACTTTAGGGCCGATGCTGCGCGAGTACATTATAAGTGAAGCAATGCACGGGCTGGGGATACCAACGACTCGTAGTTTGGCAGTGGTAACAACGGGAGAAGAGGTGTTGCGTGAAGGTCTGCTGCCAGGAGCAGTCATGACACGCGTTGCATCCAGTCACCTCCGCTTTGGAACTTTTCAATTTGCTTCGCAGTGGGGGGATATGGAAAAATTGCATGCCTTGGCTGACTATGCAATGAAACGCCATTACCCTGAGTTGGACGCTGGTGACTATCTTGGATTTTTTAGAAAAGTAATGGAGCGGCAGGCTGAATTGATTGCGAAATGGCAGCTGGTCGGTTTTATTCATGGTGTGATGAACACAGATAACATGACGATCAGTGGGGAAACGATTGACTATGGACCATGTGCGTTCATGGATGTGTATGACCCGGCGACAGTGTTCAGTTCGATTGATGTACAAGGGCGTTATTCTTATGAAAATCAGCCTCGGATTGGTGGCTGGAATTTAGCACGTTTTGCAGAAGCGTTGTTACCGTTGTTTGATGAGGACCAGAAGCGTGCCGTTGAGTTGGCGCAAGAGGAGTTGTATAAGTTTTCGGACTTGTATAAGGGGAATTGGCTGGCAGGTATGCGTGCGAAGCTTGGTTTGTTTGGTGAAGAATCTGGTGATGAAACGTTGGTGCAGGGGCTGCTTGATTTGATGAAGGATCGTAAGGCGGATTTTACGAATACGTTTCGTGAGTTGACGTTGGGTGAGCTAGATTTTGCTGATAGTCCCGCGTTCTCTGAGTGGCATTTGTTATGGCAGGAGCGGTTGGGAAGGCAGTCTGAAAGTGGGGAAGCGGTGCGGGAGTTAATGAAGAAGAGTAATCCTGCTGTTATTGCGCGTAACCACCGGGTAGAAGCAGCATTGGAAGCGGCTGTGGAGCATGGGAATTATGGTGTGATGGAGAATTTGGTGAGGGTATTGCGTAATCCGTATGCGTATTCTGGAGAACAGGAAGATTATTGTGTGGCGCCGGGTGCGAGTGTGACGGCTGGGTATCGAACGTATTGTGGGACGTAGGCGTAGGGTAATTTTCGTTTCGGCATGAACTATGGGCATTTTGGCACGAACTCGTGTAGTTTTGGCATGAACTTGAGTGGTTTCGGCACGAACTCGGTTGATTTCGGCACGAACTCAATCGTATATTAGGTTTATTGTTCTAAAAATTACCATCTCAGTGTCCGAAATGCAATGGGAACAGGAAAAACGGTAGTAGAGAGGGGTTCTCTCCGCTCGAAATGCAATGGGAACAGGAAAAACGGTAGTAGAGAGGGGTTCTCTCCGCTCGAAATGCAATGGGAACAGGAAAAACGGTAGTAGAGAGGGGTTCTCTCCGCCCGAAATGCAATGGGAACAGAGAAAACGGTAGTAGAGAGGCCGTCTCCTCGCAAAAACATATTTTCCAATAACAAAAGGTCAAGGACAACCCATCCTTGACCTTCATTATTTCAAATCTAGGTAAGCTGCTGCTCCGCAAATTCGCGATACAGCTTATGCGACTCCACTAATTCTTGATGAGTTCCCATCCCAGTAATTTCACCTTTTTCAATAAAAATAATCTTATCCGCATTTACGATGGTAGACAGGCGATGGGCAATCACAAAAGTTGTTCTGCCTTCCATCAGTCGGGTCAACGCTTGCTGGACAATTCCTTCTGACTGACTGTCTAGACTCGCCGTTGCTTCATCCATCATCAAGATCTTTGGATCCCGTAAAAAGGCACGAGCAATCGCAATCCGTTGGCGCTGTCCGCCTGATAGCATGACCCCTCGTTCGCCAACCTCTGTATCAAGGCCTTTTGGAAACTCTTGAATGAACTGATCCGCATAAGCCATTTTGGCTACTTCCCATAGGCGGTCATCCGTCAACGAATCCTTATTTTCCAATCCATACGTCAAGTTATCTCGAATGGTTCCAGCCATCATCGGGCTGTCCTGGGAGACATAGCCGATCTGCTGGCGCCAGGCTTTCATGGATAGGGAGCGTATCGGCAATGCACCCACATATATCTCCCCGTCTGTTGGCTCATAAAAACGTTCAAGCAACCCGAAAAGCGTACTTTTCCCTCCGCCGCTCGGTCCTGCAAAAGCCACCATCATGCCGGGCTCTACATCAAATGAAACATTGCGCAGGATAGGCTCGTCCTCGTTATATCCAAAGGACACACCTTTAACGAAAACAGGTTGATTGGTGATATCGGCCGTCAATCCTTTCTGACCGGGCTCATCCTCAATCTCTAGAATATCAATGATTCGTTCCGTCGCACCCTTTGCTTTTTGCAACTGCGTGAAAAACATCGTAAACGAAGTAATCGGAAAAATAATTTGGAACAGGTAAAGCAGGAATGCTACTAGGGCTCCTGTTGTCATGGTTCCTTCTGCTACACGAATTCCGCCATACCCTATTATTACCACGATCACAAGCATGACAACCATATACATAAGCGGTCCGATGATGGCAAAGATGCGCGCTTCTCTGAGACCAAATGTTAGTAGGGTACGAATGCCTGACTGCCCCTTTGCTTCCTCCGCGGTTTCCGCATTGGATGCTTTCATCAACCGAATCTCACTTAAAGTCTGCTGGACACTTCCGGTAAAATTGGCCGTTTCGTCTTGCATGCCACGTGAGATTTTTGCCATTTTCGTACCAAGTGGAATCATGACCAAGGTCGTTACTGGCACAGATATCAGCATAAGCAAGGTCATTTTCCAATCCATGATAAAGAGGATGGTGACAGCTCCGATAATGGTGATGATACCTGTGATGAATTGAGGGAAGTGTTGGGATATTAAATCTTTCACAATCCCGGTGTCATTGACCACACGGCTGACCGATTCTCCGCTTGTTTTCTTATCAAAATAACTGACAGGCAGACGGATCAATTTGAACCACATTCTCTCGCGAAGACCGGCCACGATGCTTTGGCCGACATAGGCAAGGGAGTAGGTTGATAGTCCGTCAATAACGGCTTGAACAATAAAGACAGCCGCAATGGCAACAATCAGTCCGACGCTGAGCGATTCCATCGAAAAGCCGTCGACTAGTTGCTGGGTAAGTAATGGAATGGTTAGCCCGACAAGTGTCGTGATAAGACTGCCGACTAACCCGAGTGTCAGAGCAACTTTAGGGATATTGGTCGACAGGATGAGAGAGGTGAATTTCTTCAAATTTTTATTTTTCGCTGGTTCCATTTATTGTGATCTCCTTTAATAAGGTTTGGTTCATAAATTTGTACGTTTATAAGACAACTAAGTTCCTCTATCATTGTGACAGATTGAGGAACATGTTTCCAATTTTTAAGTTGACAAAAGTATCACCAAAGAATTATATTTTAATTAAACAGTGGTCAATAAAAAGGATGAGTAAGGAAATGTCACCTAGAAAAGCAGTAACAAATGAATTAACACAAAGTATGGTAATGGACGCGGCTCGCGAGTTGTTTCGAAAGAAAGGGTATCAGCAGGTTTCAATGCGACAGATTGCAACAGAGCTGGGTTATAGTCACGGAGCCATATATTATCATTTCAAAAATAAAGCGGAACTTTTTTATGCCATGATTGAAACGGATTTTAAAGAGCTGGATCAATGGCTGGACAATGTGATGATCAAAAAGCTAGATAATAAGGAAAAGTTAAAGCAAGTGCTGCTCGAATTCATACGATTTGGTCTCACACATAAGAGTCAATACGAAATGATGTTTCTGCTGTCAGATGAGGAAGTAAAAAGCTATGTAAATAAAGGTCCGAATGAATCGTATGAAAAGTTTGCAGAGGCACTATTGAAACTGAGCAATCAATCTATCAGCATCCAACAAGCATGGTCCATTTTTCTTTCGTTACACGGTTTCGTTAGTCACTATTGCCGATGTGATGCAGATTATGAAGAAATTAAAGGATTGGCAGAATCACATGTGAATTTTATCCTAACATCTTTAGGGTAAAATTTTTTAGGGATTTATTGACCAGTGGTTAAAAATGGAGGGGGATTATATTATGAAAAAAGCAATGGTGATTGGGGCTTCAGGCGGGATGGGGTGCGCATTGGTAAAGGAACTTGTAAGTCGTGGGATGGAAGTGGTGGCTTTTGCGAGGGGAGAAGAGAGACTCGGGGAGCTTTTTGGCAAAAAAGAAAAAGTGACGATTCTGGCTGGAGATGCAAGTGAAAAGAAACAAGTTTCCTTTGCTGCCGAGGGCGTGGATGTGATTTTTCATGCGATGAACCTTCCGTATGAAGAGTGGACGGGAAAACTTTTGTCCATCACCCAAAACATCATAGAAGCAGCTGAAGAGAACGGTGCAAAGCTTGCGGTGGTGGATAATATCTATGCATATGGAAAAAGTGGTGGGAGTCGGCTGAAAGAGGATATGGAGAAAAAACCACATACCAAAAAAGGGAAGCTTCGAAAGGAAATGGGGGAAATGATTCAGCAGGCAAACATTCCGACTTTGATCTGTCACTTTCCGGACTTCTACGGACCAAATGCTACGAATACCTATATCCACTTTACACTTGAACAACTCCTGAAAAAGAGAAAGGGAGGTTTTGTTGGACCTAGAGATATTGAAAGAGAATTTATTTTTACAAAAGACGGAGCAAGGGTGATGGTAGAATTAGCTTTAAGGGATGAAGCATATGGCCAAAGTTGGAATATCCCTGCAGTGTCGACTATTACCGGGCGTGATTTTGAAGAGGTAATAAGAGAACAACTAGGAAACGATAAGCAACTTTACTACATCAATAAGCCAATGTTTGCGTTATATGCCCTTGTTGCTGGGAAGGGAATGCGTGAGGCAGTCGAAATGCAGTATATCAACGCCGAGCCGACCATTCTATCAGGGGAAAAGCTAACAAGGTTTTTAGGAGAATGGAACAGTACACCATACGAAAAAGGTATAGAAGAAACAATAGGGTATATGAAGAACTGAATATAAGTTAGAAAAGGGGAATCAGTTGTAGTGTCTGATTCCCCTTTCAACGTCAGTGTTCAGCTACGCCCTTCGCAGCTGGTATACCTCATACAGATTCTTCGTCACTACCTTCAACACCGAATACACGGGAACCGCCAACAGGATTCCGATAAATCCGTACAGCTTCCCTGCTGCAAGAAGAAGCAGGATGACTGTCAAAGGGTGAATGGACAGCTTGTTTCCAATAATCTGAGGAGAAACAAGATTTCCTTCAATCTGCTGGACGATTGCTAACAGTATCAAGATTTTCACGACCATAAATGGATCTGTCATCAGTCCGATGATCACTGCGGGCAGTACGCCTAATGCAGGACCGATAATGGGAACAACAGCTGTGATCACGATGAATAGGGCCAACACAAGGGCATAATCCAATCCGATGATGAGATAGCCTATGTACATGAGAAAGCCGTTTACCAATGCCACAATCATTTGTCCGCCAATGTAGGTGGATAAAGTTTTGTCGATATCAGTCAACAATCTTTTCCCTTCGTCATGGTGCTTGTTCGGCAGCATTTTCAATATAAACGGCAAGAGTTTATGGCCATCTTTTAGAAAATAGAACAAGATGAACGGGACGACCACAAGGATGGTCAAAAAGTTAGTAATGGAGGAAATGATGGTCGATACGTTTTCTCCAATGCGCTGGGACTGTTCCTTTAAAAAGGCTAGTCCTCTCTTTTTGGCTTCCTCATAAGAGATGAGACCGAAGTTATTGTCATCCATCAGTTCCTTTGTTTGTTCTTCATTTTTTTCAAGAAAAGCTGGGAAGTCTTCTGCGAACTGGACGACCTGCTCCTCGATTTTTCCTCCAACGGAAAAGCCGCCTAAAACCGCACCTCCAATAATAGCTGAGAATACAAGAATGATAGCCAAAGTCCGTGGTACATATTTTGACTTTGCGAGCAGATTCACGAGGGGCTTTAAGATATAAAATAGAAAGCCCGCAAATAGGATAGGAAAGAAAAGAGTTGTGATGAAGCTGATAATTGGGTTTACTATAAATTGAACTTCACTTAATAGAAAAACGATTAATAATACTAGGATGATACCTGTTGCATATTTAAAGAACGGGTGTCTGATCCACATGCTATCCCTCCAGTTAAAGTAATAGTAGTTTATTCCCTAGAATAGAGGTGGATGAAACGGGGAGTTTGATTCATCTATAAAGGACAGGAGGCATTTTCCTGTCCTTTTTGCTGCTACCTCGCAAGACCTCTTTCAAAAGCAGCCAAGTGATTGATAGAAGCATCTCGCAACCTGGTAAATACGATTCTTACATCATTCGGAATATCTAGAGCAAGGAATTTTTCATACATGCCAATATTCTCGATTTCGCCTTCCACGCCAGCTGCATAGGCATCTTTTATCGTTGGCGGTGTGGTGACGAACTGTGGAGAGATGTCTGGTGGAACAGGGACTTGATATTGTTGGAACAAAGGCAGCAGGGCACTGATGTGGCACAGTTCGGCCTCTTGGATTCTGGCAAAGGTTCGGATATATCCGTAGGTACCGAGGATCCGGTTGTAGCGTGCTTGAGCGAGATATTCGTCTTGTAGCGCATACGTAAGTATGTCAGGAAGAGTTAATGAAGCAGCATTAAGGGCGCCTTTTGCTCCGTAAGTATCAACTGTTTGTCGGTAAAAGTAGGGATAAAACATGGTGTAACCTCCTTGAAGTATTAATTAAATAGTATATGCGCCTAAGAAAAAGTGGTGTAAACGTACATATCTAAAGAATTACTTTACTTACCTCACCTCCATACTGTATGATACATAGTATAAAACATACTGTACGACATATAGTATAAAAAGAGGTGAGTAGATGGGCGATGGATTGCTACAGTCGATGACAACGGAATTGAGAAGGGGGACGTTGACGTTGGCGGTATTAAGTCAGTTGAGAACTCCGCAATATGGATATTCCCTAGTGCAATTGCTTGAGAAAAGTGGGATCACGATTGAACAAAGTACGCTATATCCGTTGCTCAGGCGGTTGGAAAAGCAGGAGCTTGTAACCAGCAGCTGGGACAAAACGGAAAGCAGGCCCCGGAGGTATTATGTTTTAAGTGATTATGGAACTGATATTTTAGAGAAGTTGAAAAAGGAATGGGAGAAAACGTCTCAGGAACTAGCGATTTTACTAAGGGAGGAGAATGAGGAAAATGAAACTGATTGAGTTATATATTCAGGAGGTGACAAGGAGGCTGCCTGAACGCCAGCGGGAGGATATTGGACTTGAATTGCGATCCACCATTGAGGATATGTTGCCGGATGACCCTCAGGAGGAAGAGGTAAAAGCAGTATTGTCCGAGCTTGGGCATCCGGCTAAACTTGCCAGCGGCTTTCTGGATAAGCCAATGCATTTGATAGGGCCTCGATTTTTTGATGTGTATGTAAGTTTATTAAAGTTGATCATTCCAATTGCGATGATTTTTTCCTTTTTAGCAGTGACATTCAGCCATGTTTTTTCCTACAACGGAGAAGGAGAAGTGATTTCGTCCTTATTGAGTATCATAGGAGATGCAACTTGGAACAGTTTAGGGGCAGGAATGCAGACATTTTTCTGGATAACGGTCACATTTGCCATTTTAGAAAGATACGACACCTCCAATAAAACTAATCCCATTACATCCAAATGGAAAGAATGGACACCTGAAGACCTTAAGGATGTCCCATATATTCCTAAGGAAAAAGCTATCACAAAAGTTGAACTGTTCGGCAGTTTAATTTGGACGGCCATTTGGGTAGCAGGGTATTTTAACGCCAATAATCTGCTGGGAATCTATGAAAAAGGGGAAGAAGGTCTGACCCTTGTCACACCACTTTTCAACCAATCACAGTTAATTTCTTTCTGGCCACTGGTTATGTTGGTAATCTTTTTGGAGCTTGGATTGGTGGCGTATAAATGGAAACTTGGTCAGTGGACAACGAAGCTTGCATTGGCAAATGCCGTCGTCCATATGGGATCCCTGGCAGTATTCATCCTTGTGTTCAGCAACACAACTGTATTCAATCCAGCGTTCTTCGACTATTTTCAGGAGAGGTTTGGCTTTACGCACCAGCTGAATTTGGTTTTCTGGTTCGCGGTATTGATATTCCTCGTTTCTTCGGTATCGGATATTTATCAAGGAATTAAAAAAGGAAGACGTTGAAATTTCTTCAACTTGTATATATGATGGGTGCAAGGGAGTTGGCAAAGAAAGCTACACTTCCTTGTTTTTTTGTCGAATGAAAGAGGATTATTTAGCTTTTTATAGAAGTAGGAATTAATAAATATACATAAAGGAGGTTATTTAATGAATGTGAAATTTGTCAGCAACGGAGAGGTTACCAGTTACCTAAAGGATCATAAGGATGAGTTCGAGGCTACTCTGCTGTCAGAGGCTGTAAATGTCGCATCGAAAATCAATGATATTTTGCAAAAGGGAAATATCGATCTTCTTAAAAATGCTCAAACCTTGATTCAACGAGTGGTGGAGCAGAAAGAGACGGAAGTTATTGCTTTTGCTGAACAGGAGGGGGTTGCGTGGGCGAAACACTCCGATTCCCTTACGTTATCGTTTAAGCTTGAGTGGGTTCAAGCAATCAGAAGAACCTTGTGGAAATACTTAAATAAATATATTGAGGAAAGAGGGGAGTTTCTTTCTCAAGATGATTTCTTTGAAATGGAGAAAAAAATTAATAACAATATCGACTTCTTTTTAAATAGCTTTTTCCTTAGTTATTCCCATTATAAGGACGAGTTGATTAGCTCTCAAAGGCAATTGGTGGAGCATTTATCTGTTCCTATTATCCCAGTTAGTTCTACTGTTGCGGTCTTGCCTCTGATTGGACATGTGGATGATTATCGCATTCGCATCATTGAAGAGAAGGCTTTGATGGAGATTTCGAACTTGAAGTTACAGACACTTGTTTTAGACCTCTCTGGTGTGACTACTATGGAGCAGAGCGTTATTTCAAAATTTGAGGATATTCTGACTGGGGTTTCGATGATGGGTTGCAAGGCGGTTCTTACTGGTTTGCGTGCGGAGCTTGTGAGGAAGATGGTCAGCATGGGAGTGACGTTCCATCAGCATGCAGAGACACATGGTACGTTGCAGCAGACGTTGCGGAAGTATCTTGTTGCGCAGGAAGTTTAAAGAATTCAGGAACCTGTAAAGGGTTCCCGGATTCTTTTTTTATATGGCCTGATAAACACGCAGTTGATTTCCGCAAATGGCTTCGCTTTCCGCGGGACGGTGCCTTGAGCCTCCTCACAACGCTTCAGGGGTCTCAACCTACCGTTACTCCCCCGCTGGAGTCTTCGCCTTTTGCTCCAATCAACAGCTGAGAATCTGGAATTCCATTCAATTTCCCCAACTTTTTATTGAGAACTTCCGACTTTTCGCCTATTGATTGGGTTATTTCGACATGGAGTGATAGCGAATGCGGTAGGTTGTCGTCATTTTCAGGACTTATTTCCCGAAAAATAACCCCAAGAGGGATTTGGTCAGTTTTCTTTAATTCTATAAATACAACAATTTTAGCTAATTGCTGCCAAAAGGGGACATGAACATGATAGTGGGGGAAATTATCAGGTTTTATCGAGAACGAGCTGGGCTAACACAATCTCAATTAGGAGAAGGAATTTGTACGACGACGCACGTGAGTAAAATTGAACGGGGAAAAACAGCTTTTTCCGAGGAGATTATTGCTTTATTTTCCGAGAGGTTGAATATTGATATACAGGAAGAGTTGGCCTATCTGCAAAAGGTTAAAAAACTTCTGCGTGATTGGCATAATGCGATAATTTTGCGTAGGGAAAAGGAGATTGAGCAGTTAAAAGAAAGGCTTGAAGAGTCAACCATTGTCCAAGCCTCTAAGTATGCTGCGCGCTATCAACTATTGATTGCAAGGTATCATTTGTTCCGAAATGAATTGGAGTCTGCATTCGAGATTATTAGTAAAGTAGAAAAAGATTACCCCAATATGTTGGCCTTTGATTATAATTTATATCTTCATGTGAAGGGGATTTATTATCTGGCTTCCTTTAATAGCGAAGACCATCAAAAAGCAATCAGTGTGTTAAATCAGATTGATCTGAAGGAGTATGGGAATAAAGAGTATTATTTTCATCTTGGAACTGCCTACTATTTAATTGATTCCAAGGTGATGTCTTTCTTTTATGTAGATAAGGCTTTGCGGCACTTTCAGGAAACGAATAATTATATGCAAGCGAATAGAGCGGAAGCGTTAATGCTGTTACAGTTGAGTGGAGATTTGTATAGTGATTTTCATTATATTGTAGGAAGATATAAGGATTTGATCAGCAATTGTGAACAATACGGGTTGGAGGAAAATAAAGGCCTGTTGATGAATAACCTTGGCTATGAATATTACAGTAGAGGATTTTTTGAAGAGGCCAAGTCTTACTTTGAAGAAGCACTGGCACTTGCGGACGAAAATTCAAACAGTTATTTGGTTAGGCTGTATAACTTCGTAGATAGTTGTATGGAGGGGAAACTTGCTAAAAAGCGTGTTCTTCAGCGACTCATTAAGGAGGGGGCGAACAAAGCAAAAGAAAGAGGGAACACTTTACATATCACCTTGTTTAAGTTATTGAAATTTCGTGTGGAAGAGCCATTGATGAAACGGTATGGAAAGCTATTATTTCTTCACTATGTAGGAAGCAATAAACACGAAAAGGCAACGGAAGTATCCTTGTATATATAGAGACAGGAAAGCCCGCACAGGAGATTGTGCGGGCATTTGATATGTTATTGTTCACTGCCCTCTGTTTGGTGGGCATTAAATTTCCATTCTAGTTCTAGGGAGTCGCCTTGGAATTCATTTTGGTCTTCGCCGTTATCCACAAATTCAAAGTAGGCAATGATCTTGTCTGTTTCTCCTGGTTTCAATCCGTCTGGACGTTGGCCGCCACCGACGAAATTATCGATTGCTGTTAAGTCTGGTGTTTCATTTTGAAGTTCATGAAGAGTCATTTCGGCTACTTGTACGCTTGCATTTGCTTGGTTATAAAGAATGGTTACTTTAATATGATGGCCAAGATCCTCAGTATTAGCCGCCCCATTTAATTGAGCATCATTTACTGTGTAGTTTGTTTCTAATAAAATTTTAGAGATGTCCAAGGTACCATTGTTCGTCACGTCAAACTCACGGATAATTTCATCGCCAGGTTTCAAGTTAGGAACGTTGACAATAGTTTCCGGATTAACAGATAAGTCCAATGTTCCTACTGCAAATGTATTGTTTGTTACTACAGTGTCGCTGAAATACGCATATGTACCCCCGCCAATTAAAGAAAAACCTAATGCTGCCGTTAAAAGTCCTTTGCTTACCGTTTTCGTAAAGCTCATGTCCATTTCCTCCTCTAAACATTTTTCATATATTATTAATCTCTTAACTATCAAGGTGACAACTAAGAGTACTAACCAAATATCAGGCTGTCTTTGCCTTCTCAAATTCTCGCAGTGCACGGACGATAGAAAGTCCAGCAGAGGCTACCAGCAAAATTCCAGGGACGACTAATAGAAAAGCGGAACCTTCTTTCGTACTAGCTAGATTTACTAGGAAACCGATATAAGGAATCGTAAAATCAGCGTACTTTCCTACAATCTGTTCCTGGGTAGCATAGACAGGGTCTGGAGCATTGTTATTATCCCCTTTTGTTTGATAGATCTCTTTGCCATTCACTTCCTTGACATCTATGATTCTGTGGGTGATAAGGATGTCTTCAGAGCGAAACGTGATCACATCATTCTTTTTAAAAGTGGAAGAAGGGGTTGTCTTCTCCATAAGGATGATGGATCCTGTCATAAAGGTCGGTTCCATGGAACCAGATAGCACTACTTTCAGCTGGTGACCTAGAATGGTCGGCTCCCCGCCAGATGCTTTGGCGGAAAGGACAATAAAGAATAGGGTGCAAAATAGTAGTATAGAAACTAGTTTTGACAGCTTCCATAACAGTTGCAGAAGAATCTTCAAATGGACTTCACATCCTTCCTCATCCTTTGTGGTTCGTGTTGCTATGAATCTAGCATAAGTTAATAGTCTGAATATTGTAAATTGGGTTAATTCGAGGGTAGAATTGGGCTTTTTCACATAACTTTTAGCCTGTTAATGCCTTGAAATGTCCCTTTTACAGGCTGAAATTAACCCAATTGACCGTTTTGTGAATTGTCAGAATAATAGAGGGTGTAGCACAAAATTGATAGAAGAGGTGAACCGTTTTGAAGAGAAATCATTTAAAGAAGAAAGTGGTTCCTGCAGTTCTGGCAGCATCCATCGCTTTTGCTGGACTAGCTCTACCGGCAAAGAATGTGTTAGCGAATGAAGAGGTAGTAAGGATTCAACAGCAGCTGATGGAAGCACCGACAGGTCTAAGCAAACAAGAGATCCTGTACTCCTTCTTGGAATCGCAAGTCACTCCTGCGGGGAAAACTAAATCCTCCGGTGTAAATGTGACACAGCAATTCTCTATTATTGAAGAAAAAGCAGACAGTAAAACGAATACGTACCATTTTAAAACACAGGAAATGTATCAAGGGATTCCTGTATATGCTTCCCAACAGACGATCGCCTTGGATAAAGACAACAATGTTATTTCCTTTATCGGAGACGTTAATAAGGATCTGTCCCGTACTAGCATTCCAACAGAGCCGTCGTTAACAACAGAAGAGGCGGAAACGGTGGCAAAAGAGAGCATTGAAGCGCAAATTGGAGAGGTATCTGCCTATGATGGAGTAGAGTCAGAACTGATAATCTACCCGTCAGACGCTGGAAAACGTTTGGCATACTTAGTGAAGGCTTCTACCTCCATTCCGGCACCAGGTTATTTCCATTACTTTGTGGATGCAACAAGTGGAGAGATTCTGCACAACTTTGACGCAGTGGCAGCATTGACTCCTGCTTTAGAGGAAGATGAAAATGCGAAATTCACACCGCTAGCAGATGGGGGAACAGCTCCAGCTCCACGTGCACTGCCAATTGAATACGTGGATGTTACAGCAAAAGGGATGGACATCTTCGGAAAGCTTCATACGTTTAATGCGGTCAAAGAAGCGAGTTCTAACAAACATTTCCTATTCGACGATTCTCGTGGAAATGGTGTTCACACGTTCAAAGCGAATAGAATGCCTGAAACAACCTTTATTCTACTTTCTGCCTTTTTGGGGTTACAAGGATTTGAAGTGGAAAGTACTAGAAACTTCTTCTATGATCCTGCAGCGGTTTCGGCCCATGTTAATGCATCCAAAACATTTGATTATTTTAAAAATGTCCATGGCAGAAACTCTCTTGATAATAAAGGGATGAAACTTGTTTCGACAGTACATATCGGGGACAAGTGGAACAATGCAGCGTGGAATGGCAAACAGATGCTTTACGGAGATGGGGATGGACAACGCATGATTTCCCTATCCGGTGGACTTGATGTTATCGCACATGAAATGACACACGGCGTCATCACAAATACTGCGAACCTTACTTATGAAAATGAATCCGGTGCTATCAACGAGTCCATTGCAGACATCTTCGGTGCTTTTGCGGAAAATAAAACAGGGGAAGGCTTGTGGTTGCTAGGAGAGGATATTTGGACCCCGGGAATTCAAGGGGATGCCCTGCGATCCATGAGTGACCCGGGTTCTGTTTATATTGGTGGTTACACTGAAGACGGGTACTACCCAGATCATTATGATAAGCGTTACTTAGGAGAGCTGGATAGAGGCGGGGTTCATATCAACTCCAGTATCAACAATAAAGCCGCACAACTTATCACAGACGGCGGTACCCATTATGATGTAACGGTAAATGGGATCGGAAAAGCGAAGACAGAAAAGATTTTCTACCGTGCTCTAACACTTTACCTAACACCATCATCTGGCTTTGCGGAAATGCGTCAAGCGGCTATTCAGGCTGCAAGAGATCTTCATCCTGACAGAAACGGTGCACCATCATTAGAAGTTCAAGCGGTTATGGCAGCATATGATGCGGTTGGAGTTCATTAAACCCAACAAACTATAGAAAAAGGACAGTCCCCCTAATTTACGAAACAGCAGGGGGACTTGTCCTTTTATTTGTCTTTTATTACTTTTCCATAGGCGAGTGTCATGAGGGCAAAGAGAATGAAGCTAATCATTAAAATAGTGCCACCCACAATATAAAAGATTAGGGTGAATGTCTCTGGTATTGCACCTGGTTTCAAGAAGTACATCCACATCCCTGCTGTGAGTCCAAAGCTACCGATGATCGCTGACCAAACATGGAAGGTAGCCAGTTTGGAAGTTTTCGGAATGGCAAACAAAGCATAGAAAACGGCGAAAGCAAATAGGGAAAGCCAACCAACCACAAGTATATGAGCATGGATGGCACGGAATGCATAAGAGCCAGCCCCTGCCATGTGACCTCCAATGAATGCGCCGATTACTGCATAAAGCGCGGAAAAACGGATTAATAGTTTTGTTCTGTTCATTTATTCTCTCTCCTTTTGACTTTTTTGTTCTATGATTTTTGAAGGCCACCAGTTCCAATTGTTTACTAGTGTCACGATTGCCGGTACCAGCATGCCACGTATGAGAAAGGCGTCCATTAATATACCTATGCAAACAATAAATCCAAACATAAATAGCTCAAGAATAGGTTGTGTCATCAACACGCCAAATGTTGCGGCAAGAATGACACCTGCAGAAGAAATAACCCCACCTGTCAACGCCACACCGCGTCTTGTCGCTTCTTTGATGGAGAAGTAGCGATTCTCTTCCTTGATTCTTGATATGAGCATAATATTGTAATCGACTCCAAGTGCTACAAGGAAAACAAATGCGTAAAGCGGAATGCGATAACTCATCCCCTCAAAGCCAAAGAATGTGTCAAAAATCCACCAACTTAAGCCAAGTGCAGAAGCATAGGATAGCAATATAGTGACCATCATGTAAACTGGCGCTACCAATGAGCGTGTATGGAAAATCAACATCCCGAATATAACAATGGTTACAGCGACTACTATCATTATTGTATCACGGTCATTAGTGGACCGTATATCAGTAGATGTAGCGGTTTCCCCGGCAAAATAGATGTTATATTCCTCCGTGTCCAACCCGCTATCTCTCAATATATCTTCTTTTGACTCGTTTAATTTATCTAGTTGGTCCATTGCTTCTTCTTCATAAGGATTCATTGTTAAGATGATGTCAAACTTCACTGCTTTGCCATCTTCACTTAGAATGCGACTTCCTTCTCTGCCTCCTGTAGCCACGATTTCTTTTTCGGGAAGCGTGGTACTGGAAACACCATTCGTGCCAATGAACCGTTCGTTCAGTGCTTCTATCGCATCAAGTTCACTGCTAGAAAAAGTGAAACCGGACTCCTTTTCCACCAACACATTTACAGGAGCGAGTTCGCCGGCTGGGAATTTTTCCTCGAGTTGTTCAAAGCCAATCCTGGATTTCATCTCCTCCGGGAAAGACTGGATAATATTATAGGAATAGTTGGCGTTCAACAATTGGGAAGCATTCAAAAGTAAAAAGACTAGTACAAGCCCTCCTGCAAGGACAGGTTTTTTTGTGACAAACCCGCCGACTTTCCCCCAGAAACGGTTCTTCTCTAATGTTTCTTCCCCTACTTTAGGGATGAACGGCCAGAAAGCTCTGCGGCCGAATATAGTGAAAAGTGCGGGAATCAAGGTAAGTCCTGCTACTAATACGATGGCAATGGTAATCGTGAATACAGGTGCAAAGCTATGGTACGGCCCAAAGTCTGCCAATAACAATACAAGCATGGCTGCAAAAACGGTTCCGCCTGAAAAAATAAGAGGCTCTGCAATCCCGCGTACCGCTTTATGCATTGCTTCATGTTTGTCCTCCTGTTTCCTCAACTCTTCACGGAACCTGGAAAAAACGAAAAGACTGTAGTCCACCGTTGCTCCGAATAATAGTATCATCACGATAGAGATGGACTGTGCTTCCACGGTGAACACTTCATTTTTCGCTAAAAGTCCGAGCACGCGATCTACAACCTGGTAGACAAAAGCGACAGCCACTAATGGTATGATCGCAAGCAATGGGGAACGATATATTACAATCAGTAAAATAAGCACTAATGCAATGGTTGAGAATAATAAAACGAGATCGGCATTGGAAAAAATGGCAATGGTATCAGAAGCGATTCCCGCAGGTCCGGTTATCACCATCGTTCCGCTGGTTAATGCGGTCTCGGTAAATGTTTCAATGGATTGAACGGTATCATTGACCTCATCCATTTCCAGATTATCTTTTAAAAATAAAGGGAGAACAAGGGTTGTCCCATCTTCCGATAAGAAATCGCCTTTCACCTGTTCAGGAAATTGATGGAATGGAACGGCAGATTGAATGGTTTCCAGTGTGGAATCTTCCTTAACCCATTTGCTGACTTCATCCACCTCTGTGAAACTTTGCGTATTCCATCCCTCTTCGTTATGAAATACAAGTAATGCGAACAGACCGTTATCATCTGGAAAGTAAGTATCAAATTTTTCACTTGCCACAACGGATTGTGCCTCTTTAGGCAGATCATTCTCTCCCGTGTTGATCTTGTAGTCATTGACAGATGGGGCTGCGCTCAAAGCACCGGTAAGGATGATCCAAGCAAGCAAAATCACCCAGACTCCTTTCCTGTGAGATGCGTATTTTGCTATTCTTTTCATAAGTAACCTCTTTCTCTAATCGTTTTTTAAAAGGCTTAACAGTATAGGAACGATGTAAGAATAGCATTAGAATGTTAATGAAATGTTAACGAAAAATGAGATTTGTTGTGTTAACGCTTTGTTAACATTTTAATGAAATAATGGGGTCAGGAGTATTTTGTGGAAAGGAAACAATCATGAAAATATTAATAGTAGAAGATGATATTAATATAAGGTCCATCATTCAGATGTACATGTCTAAACAGGGGTATGAAACCGTTCTGGCAGTAAATGGCGAAGAAGCATTGGAGTTATATTATGAAAAAAATCCGGATTGTATCATTCTCGATCTTATGTTGCCCGAAATGGACGGTTGGGAAGTATGCAAACTGATTCGTCTAGATGACCCGATTATTCCCATCATCATGTTAACGGGAAAAGGGGAAAGCTACGATATCGTAAAAGGACTGGAGCTTGGGGCAGATGATTACATCGTCAAACCTTTTGATCCCAATGAATTGACGGCAAGAGTAAAAGCGGCATTAAGACGAGTGACACAAGTCCATCAGCAAAGGGAAATCATTCATTTAAAAGATTTCATGCTTAACCTGCATGAATTCAGGTTGCTTATCGGTAATAGGGAAGTAAAACTAGCCCCAAAGGAACTGGAATTGCTCTATTATTTCGCCTATCATCACAATCAAGTCCTATCTAAGCAACAGTTATTGGACAAGATTTGGGGATATGATTTTGATGGAGATCCGCGAACGATTGATGTCCATATTAAGCGGGTCAGGGACAAACTATCTTCTAGTGGTTCTGCCTGGTTCATTACGACTATCCGCGGTGTAGGCTATCGATTTGAGGAGAAGCTTCATGAATAAAATATTTTATAAACTATTCTTTATTTATGCTCTGATCATCTCGAGTTTGTTTATCATCTTTGGGCTTATCTTTTTGTATCTGTTTCATGTTGATCTTTATGAGGATTTTGAAGAAACCTATACCCATCAGCAACAACAGATTACCGAGTTGCTCACAGCAAGCGAAGAGTTTGGGTGGGCGGAAGAAGAGACTATGACCGCTCTTAAACCGATGTTAGTTGAAAAAGCCTTCCATGTCTATCTATTCGGTGAGAATGGGAATAGGCTCTTTAAGGGTGTGTCCTTTGAACGTGAGGAGATAGACAGGGGACTATTGGAAAAAGCGAAGTCAGGAGAGTATGTTGCAAAAGGTGGTTGGACTAATGGTGATTTAAGTTATGTAATTGCTTCGCCAATTAATGGGGAAGTAATCATGGTGATGGTCTTTCATGATTTAAGCCATGCCTACCAGCAGGTTTTATATATGATCCTGCTTACTTTTACCATCACCATTGCCATTGCTGGAATCATCATTTGGTTTCTTTCTGCCAAAATAACTGCCCCCTTAAGGGATATGAACGAAATCGCTTTAAACTATGCAAAAGGAGACTTCTCTCAATCTGTACAGATAGCGTCTAAAGACGAAATTGGTCAACTTGGAGAAACCTTTAATCATATGGCAGCAGAGCTGAATTCTTTGGAGGAAACGAGAAAAGCTTTTATTGCTAACGTTTCCCATGATTTACGGACACCACTCACTTCTATTAAAGGATTTTTGATTGCCCTGTTGGATGATACGATTCCAGCCGATCAACGAAAAGAATTTTACCTATTGATGAAGGATGAAACAGAGCGTGTCATCAAGCTTGTCAATGATACCCTTGATATGTCGCAGTTGGAGGCAGGTCAAGTGCCGTTAAAGCCTACTTCTTATAATTTGACGAAGCAGCTGCAGTTGATTGCTGTGAAACTTGAACCGCATCTTGCCAGTAAAGAAATGGAGATACAGATTATTCCTGACAATCAGGAAATCATGGTGGTTGCTGACAGAGACCGAATCGAACAGGCACTCATCAACCTTTTACAAAACGCTATTCAGGTGTCAGCAAATCATCAGGACATTCAAGTGTTTTTGGAAAAGAAGGCAGAGGAGGTTGATATAAGAGTAATGGATCACGGTGAAGGTATAAGTGAAGAGAATCTCGAGCGCATCTGGGAAAGGTTCTATAAAACCGACAAAGCGAGGGCGGGCAAGACAGGGATCGGGATCGGCCTTTCCATTGTGAAATCTATTATGGATTTACATGGATCGACTATCAAAGTGGAAAGTAAGGTCGGGGAAGGAACGGTGTTTAGTTTTGCATTGCCGTTGATGAAGCAAGAGTCGGACTATGAGAGAGAGGGTTGAAGTAGTCATATGTCCGACTTGTATCAAATGGGAGAAGCTGTCTGTCACCAATAAACGAACTGTGGTAGGATAAAAAAAATTATATGATTTACACAGGGGATGACAACATGCTGGAAGGTAAGATTATTAAATTTTATCGGGAATTTCAGGGATTAAAGCAAAAAGATTTAGGAGATGGAATTTGTTCCAGTACCCATATAAGCAAGATTGAACGGGGATTGACGGAGGTTTCTGGTGAGACCATTGACTTTTTATGCAAGCGTCTAAGAATCGAGATGGAAACGGAGATAAAGAATTATAGGGAGATTGAACAGCTGTTGAAAGAGTGGCAGGATGCTATTGTAAAAAAACTTAAGCCGAGGGTGGAATCCATCAAACGACAACTCCAAGGTTTCAACCTTTTACATATGCAGGATTTCTATCGCCTATACACGCTAATCCTGGCAAGATACTATTTATTTGTTGGAGAAGGAAGAACCGTGGACGGCTTATTAGAAGAAATGTCGGTTTGGACTGATTTGACACCTTATGAAAAGAATTTGCTGCTTCATGTAAAGGGAGTTTACCACTTATCCGTGAAAAACAACTACGTGGAGGCACTTGCATGCTTGAAGGAGATTAATCTCGAAGGCTATCCTAATCAAGAGTACTATTATGATTTGGCCCTTGCCTACCATTCGTTAAATTCTAGAGTCTTGGCATTTTTTCAAGCGAATAAAGCCCTTCAATACTTCACTAAAATAAGAAGTTTTTCCCGCATCATAGAAGCAGAAATGCTCATGGTCATTCAACTTGAACAATCAGAAGACCATCCCACCTTAAGTCAGGAATATCATAGATTGATAGAAATGACGGAAGACTACGGGCTCGAACATCAAAAAGCGATGCTATATCATAATCTTGCCTATCTCTATTTAAGAAATGCTGAATACCAAAAAGCCAGTGAATTTTATAAAAAATCAATGGATGCAAGAGAAAAGAACCATCCGAATTATTTAGGGTCCCTAGAAGGCTATGTAAATGCTTTGACGAAAGAAGGTAACACCTCCAGAGAAAAGCTTCTAGCCTTGGTGGAACAAGGGTTGGATCTATCCAAGTCCTCCAATTCTTCTACATTTGTACACATTTTTATGATGCATCATTATTATCTGTCTAATTCAATGGATAAGTATTACGAATACTTGGAAGAAGAAGCATTCCCATACTTTAAAGAAAAAGGCTATATGCTGTTGGTGGAGCACTATACGGTTGTTCTTTTTGATTATTATATGGAGAAGAATGATATGGAAAAAGCAAACCGCTTTGCTGGGCCGGTGATCAACAAGTTCAGGCGTAACAATCAGTTTGTGTGATTTGCTTTATGAAAATAGTAGTGGAGCATGGAAACCTTTGAAGGTTCCCATGCTCCACTTTTTGTTTAGCGTAGTCCGTATGCTTTAATGATTTCTTGTGTGATCTTGTTGCCTTTGTCATCCCATGCAGACGCTTTTAGGGAAACGGATGTTGCAGATTTAGGGTTTGTAATGGAAGCTGTAAACATGTCCCCATTGCGGTTCAGTTTTACTTTCTTCCATGTTTTTCCCTCATTGAAGGATACCTCAAGGGTTGCTCCATCCACATTTCCGTAGCCGATAGCATCTTTTACTTTTTCAACGGATAAGGAAAGGTTTGTTGGTCTGTTTAACAAGGCATTCCCATTCACATCTGTGTCTACGCCATAATTCAACGTAAGGAATGGAAGCGGAGATTGCCAAGGTTCTATCTCTTCTTTTGCATTGAAAATCCATTCTGTATTCGTGCTGGTGGAAGTATTCCAACGCTCAGCATCACGTTTTGCTTCTGTTACTACTCGGAACTCTTGCAGTTCATCCGTTAGAACACCAAAGCCATTGACAGCTTGGCCTTTTCCTTCACGGATAAGCGTGTCCCCTTTGAATAGTTTGGTTGTTTGATTTTGGACGGAAACATCATAGTCCGTGCCACCAGTATTACCTGAACCTGCATCTGCGTAAGCCGGTACGTTAATTTGTAAAGAGTCCCCTTGGCGTTTAGGAGCCCAGTAGCCTTCTCCTAAAGCTGGACGAACAACTGGTGAGAACCAATTTTCTACAAGTTTCTGTCCTTTTTCATAAACAACACGCGGCTGACGGATCTGCCATGATGCATCTAAGACTGTTGCTTGGTGGTACCAGTACGTATCCTTTGTGGCAGACACATATTCTGTTCTCGTAGTAGGGAAGGAAATTTTGTATTGGAATCCGATTGCTCGTCTTGTGTACGGTCTCATGTCAAATCGGAACTCTCCACCATCTGTTTCCACATGGGAATTGTAATTAGTTTCAATAACTGCAAGATCTTTATTCTTCGGCTCGTAGGCCAATTTTTTCGGAACATTATCTTGATGGACGTAATCCAGGTCATAGGCGTAAGGTGAGTCCTTTGTTCCTTCGATTTGTAACTTCACATTTCCGGAACGAACTGCTTTAATCAGTTTGTCACCTTCTGACTTACTGATAGCCGCAGCAGTAAGAGGCACTTCCCCTACATAAGCATTGAATTCCACATTTTCATAGTTTGCGATAATCAATAGCTTTGCACCTGCTGCAACAGCCGCTGCGGCTTGTTCAGACTCACTAATTGTTTTGCTGCGATCTACCACTACAGCTTTGCCTTTTGCATTCAAGCGCTCATAGTCAGCTTGTGATCCCTCGCCGGCATAGATTGCTTTCAAGTTATGCTTTCCTTCGAGAAGAGTACTGCCTGGCATCACGATATCATCAAGTTCTTTGCCTTTGTAATTCATGGTCAAGTATGGCTTTATCAAGCGCCAGCGTGTTAAAAATTCAAACTCTCCAAGTTCTGTCTTTTTAGTTGGTGCAGCATAAAGTTTATCCACCAATACAGGCATCAGGTAGACACTGTGTACCGAACCAGTTCCCATCGTTTGGTAGTATTCCATACGCTGATACATCGGTTCTGTTTTCTTTGGAACTTTGACTGTGATTTCGTTGGCTTTTCTTGCATCCAACTCCACCGTCTTCGGCCCATCAAGGACTACTTCCGGATCTCCGACAAGGGCAACCCCTTGGTCATCTGTATTCACATCGACGTCCATCATGGACATCACGGAGTAAGTGCCTTTTTTCAAGCGAAGCTCTCTTGTTCCTGGTACTGCGATAGATTCTGGTTGCATGTTTTCGTTGAACATGACGACATATGCAAGGGCAGGTGAGCCATCACGGTCTGTAGCATTTAATGTTAATGTGTATCTTTCATCTTCTTTTATCGTAGCCATGGTCGTGTGGACCACTGCTTCACCATTGGCACTTGCTGTTAAGTGACCTTGGTAGCGTTGACCGCTTTCTCCATGTGCAGGGTCTACTGTTACTTGTACGTCTGCAGTTCCGTTAGCTGGAACAGTAACGGTTGTTTGTGCCAGTGTCAGCATGCCTTCAGGAGCCGCATTGCCATTTGCATCTGCAAAAGTAGCTTCAAGATCAAGGGTGATGTCTTGGTCGCTTTCATTTGTGTACGTTACTGTTTTCTCTACAGATGTCGCTTCATCATGGGGCCATTGGAAGAAACCGAATGAAACGGAGCCTGTTGCTCTTATGTCTGTATTTAACGCTTTTACGATATCGATGCGTCCAGTACCGATATGGTATGGCTGGTAGTTTGGTAGTTTTTTCGCTGTATTCATCAGAGTTTCTTTTAATTCTTGAGGAGTGGCTTCAGGATTTTGTTGTAAAAGAATAGCCACTGCTCCTGCTACGTGAGGTGTAGCCATGGATGTACCGTTCAAACTTTTATAAGAACCTGTACCTGATGAGTATTGAGAGCGCGCGGCCATGATTCCTACTCCAGGTGCGGAAACATCAGGTTTTAATGCCATATCCCCAAGTCTTGGTCCTTTAGAAGAGAAGCTTGCAAGTCTGTCTGACTTATCCACTGCACCGATTGTAAGTGCAGCATCTGCAGCACCAGGAGATCCTACTGTTCCTTCTCCGTAGTTATTACCTGCTGCAATAACGAATAATGTTCCATGTTCTTCTGTCAGTGTGTTAACAGCTTGTGCCATCGGATCCGTTCCGTCACTGCCCGCAGAGCTTCCAAGACTCATGTTAACAACATCCGCATTTTGAGCGGCCCATTCCATTCCTTCGATTATCCAAGAGGCAAGCCCTGACCCGTTATCGGCAAGCACTTTTCCGACTAGTAATCTAGCATCCGGTGCCACACCTTTGTTTTGGCCGTCAGAAGCAGCTCCAGTTCCGAGGATAGTAGAGGCTACGTGTGTGCCGTGTCCGTTTTTATCCTGCACTTCTTCACCAGGCACAAAGCTTACTGATTCATCGAGTTGAGGTGCAATATCCGGGTGTGTCGGGTCAATACCAGTATCAAGTACGGCAACTTTGATGCCTTCACCAGTTAGACCAGATTCCCAAGCAGTGTGCGCCTCAATTTGTGGCACGCTTTGGTGAAGGGTTGCTTCGACTTTAGCGTCCAACCAAATTTTTTCAATTGCATAGTTAAGTTGTACAGATTCAGGTTTAGATTCGTCCGTCTTTTCTGACTGAACATCATTCCAGAAAGTTGTTGCTTCTTCTTTGTTTGTTTCTAAGGCAGCAGCGTTAATGCTTTTTAGTTCACGCTGTTTCTTTGCGCCTTTTGGAGCTGCTTTTGTGGAAGCTGCTTTTGCTTTCGTTTCTTGGTATTCGACGATGACAGGAACAGTGGAACTGTTTGTGTCATCAAATTGGTATTCTACTAGTTTTGTAATGTTGAAAAGGTTGTGGTCAAGCTTTCCCTCTGCTAGGTAAGGCATCGCAGCGTTTGGATACACATATGTGTCGTCACCGACGGTGATGACGCGAATTCCATCACCGTTGTTCTCGGCAGGTTCTACATTAATGACACTTTGTCCAGTTGGCAGGGCGGTTACATGAACGATATCCCCAGTTATTAAGGTGATTGTGGTATCGCCAGTTCCAAGTTGATCGTTGATGATGGCGGGTTCATTGTTTGTTGTCGATTGGGTGTTTGCCCCAAGTGCCTGGCCCTGAAAAAGGGAAGTGGCAAGCATGAAGACAGCGATGATTGCGATAAAGAAAGTTTTAAGTGTTAGCTTTCGCATGTGCATTCTCCTGTTCTAATAGTTGTTTTTGATATGTAATTCTTAGAAGTTGGTCGGTAGGTAGAGTAGAGCGGGAATTCACCTCCTGAAATGAGATCCGATTGTCTGTCGATGTTAAGAAACGTCTTAGCTGTGGGGTGAAAAATGATCGTGAGTAATTCGTGTTGCGAAGTTAATTGAATTGTAAAGGCTGTTTGGCTGTGCTGACAAATGGTGTTTTGGACGGGTCTAAAGAACTATCTGAAAAGGTGGAAAGTGGGGTGTAACACCGAAAATAACCTTTGGAATGTAACAAAAGTACTGAAAGGGAGGAGGGGAGTTGGGGTTTTGAGGGGAAAAGGGGTCTGACCCGCTGTGCGTTAATGTGTTAAAGTTCCTCATAACAAAAAAAGAAGACAAGCGTGAGTGGAGATTTGCACTCGCGCTTGTCTATTTATTTCATATACCTCTCTATAAGCTCTTGAAGATTTGTCCAATCTGCTCCAACTTTAGAAGCGAAATCCTTGTTCCCTCTAAGGCTTTCCATCGCACTCTCCACCAGGAAACGCCTTGGTGCAGTGCCATTTTTCCCGCTTAACTCCTGTTGAATAAAGTCCAACAACTCGGCTAACCGCTCATAATCAGCCCCGCCAGAAAGGTTCTTCTTCAAGTCGCTTACCGCATGAGCGATAGCATGTGGCAACGGCAATTCATTTTCTCCCTCTTGCGGCACCCAGCGTGCCATCGACTCTGCTTCCACCAACACCTCACCGGACTCTGCTACATCCTCGACAATCTTCACCAAACGATTGACGCTATATTGGACAACTTTATGAATATCCAGCTTCTTATCGTGGGTCATGGTGTAGTATCTGATACCGTGATTTAGGATTCCGAGATACATGATGGCACAGTCCCAAAGGTATTCGCGTTTTTCTTCACCGAAGATCTCCAAGAATCGTTGATGCACCCAGCGCAGCATCCTTAGCTGACTCTTTTGAATGAAGTCCTTTAACTCTGAATCATTAATGAAGATGACTTCTTCAAAAAGAGAAATCAATTTATTTGCCCGATTCGTCTCCATTTGAAGTTCAAACTGCTTGATGAAAATGTTTATGTCGGACGGGTCTTGACCGATTAAAAGGTCGTTCCTTTCTTTTTCCATTTTTTTATATAAAGTCTTGAACAGTGCAATTAAAAGTTCGTTTTTGGACGAAAAATAGTTGTATAAAGTTCCTTTGGCAATTCCGCTCTCGTCTAGGATGTCCTGAATGGAAGTCGCTTGAAAGCCTTTTTCTATAAAAAGTTTATGAGCACATGTGAGAACATGCAGTTTTCGATCCTTCATTTTATCACCTAACTAAAATAGACTGGTGGTACAAAAATAATAGTACACGAAAGATGACCTTTATACAAATAGCAAATTGACAAAGTTTTCATGATTGATAATTATGTACTGATGGTATAAAATTGGTGTAGATGTAATAGTAGTATAAAAAATGTACTGTAAGTATAAATGGAGGAGAAAGAATGCAGCAAGCAGCACCAAACACCACTATAAATCGTCCGCCATATGGTATTTTGGCCATTTTGATGATCGGCGCGTTTATTGCTTTTTTAAATAATACATTATTGAATATTGCCCTTCCGTCCATTATGACGGAACTTCAAGTGGGACCTTCTACCGTACAGTGGCTGACAACCGGCTTTATGTTGGTCAACGGGGTATTGATCCCAACCACAGCCTTCCTAATTCAAAAGTATTCTGTCCGGAATTTGTTCATCGTCGCCATGGGTCTCTTTGCGATTGGGACGGTGATGGCCGGTTTTGCACCGGTTTTTGGGGTTCTTTTAGCAGGCAGAATGATGCAGGCATCCGGGTCGGCTATTTTAATGCCACTATTGATGAATGTCATGCTGGTCAGCTTCCCGATTGAAAAGCGCGGGACTGCGATGGGGGTATTCGGTCTTATCATGATGGGGGCACCTGCCATCGGGCCGACGCTTTCCGGTTGGTTAATTGAACATTATGATTGGAGAATGCTTTTCCACTTTGTTTCTCCGATTGCGATTGCCGTCTTGCTATTAGGTGTATTTCTATTGAAGGATAGAAAAGAAAAGCAGGATATCCGCTTGGATCAAATGTCTGTTGTCTTATCAAGTGTAGGTTTCGGTGGATTATTGTACGGATTTAGTTCTGCTGGATCCAAGGGATGGGATAGTCCACTCGTTTACGGAACCATTGCAATTGGGACCTTATCGTTAATTTGGTTCATTTTACGTCAGCTTAGAAAAGAAAAACCGATGCTGAACTTCCGAATCTATCGTTACCCGATGTTTGCTTTATCATCTGCCATCTCCATGGTTATAACGATGGCGATGTTTTCCGGGATGATCTTGCTGCCGATTTATGTACAGACGATCCGAGGAATTTCACCATTGGATGCAGGATTGCTGATGCTTCCTGGTGCGATTGTCATGGCTTTGATGTCACCGATCACAGGGAAGTTGTTTGATAAGTACGGGGGCCGCGCGCTCGCGATTACCGGTTTGACGATTACGGTTGTGACCACGTACTTTTTTAGTCAATTGACATTTGAAACAACTTACACGCAATTGTTGATTTTGTATACTGTTCGGATGTTTGGGATGTCCATGGTGTTCATGCCGGTTTCCACAAACGGGTTGAATCAGCTTCCGACTCACTTCTATCCGCACGGTACCGCGATGAACAACACGCTGCAACAGGTATCCGGAGCAATTGGAACAGCGTTGCTTGTGACATTGATGTCTACACGGGCAGAAAGTGTTGGCCGTGAGCTTTCAGGAGATGCGATGGCAGCGTTGGGTGCGAATCCATCTACTGAGGCCATTGCGGGTGTACAGCAGCAAGTAATGATGCAAGGTATGCTAGAAGGAATCAATTTTGCCTTTTTCGTGTCGACGTTTATTGCGGTGGTTGCGCTTGTATTGTCTTTCTTTATTAAGCGGGCGACACAGGCGGAGGATCCACAGGCAGAAAGTGAGCCGGCGTCAATGGGAAATCTGGCAGGTGCTGGTGGTGAGCGTAAGGTGAAGACGAAATTGGTTGGGAATAATTAAACTGTTTGAGTGAAGTCCGCTTCTGCCTTTAGGGTGGGGGCGGATTTTTTGTGTTTGGGGTGAGGCCGGCGGGCGGAGGTGCGTGTCGATTGATGCGTGTTTGTGTCGAATGGCATTTATATGGGGGAAAGTGGCTTATAAAATGAAAACTTGGCTTATAAATCGCGAAAGTGGCTTATAAAATGAGGAGAAGCTACGTATCTGGTTTTAAATTCTAGTGCTTTTAAAGCATAATGGAAGTATGAGAAATTTTACTAGTGAGAGGAAGATACCTATGATAACAGAAGTAGCATTTTTCTATATAAATGAAGGAATGGAAGCGAGATTTGAAAAAGATTTTGCGGTAGTAGTCGAAGAAACAATCGCTCTTTCCAAAGGCTATATTTCCCACACTTTACATAAATGCATTGAGACAGAAGGGAAGTATATGGTGCAAGTGGAGTGGGAAACCCTTGAGGACCATATGGAAGGCTTTGTGGGTTCTGACTTATTTAAGGAGTGGGTTAAGAACATGGACCATTATTTCAAACCTAATATTTATATGGAGCATTTTAAATTAATAAAGTAATTCAAAAGGGGTGTCGAAACTGAAGGTAGATAAAGAGGTTCGGTATCAAAATGAGGAGTATTATCATGTGTACCTATATGGATTTATGGCCATAGCTTTATTTTTGAATATCGTGTTACATACTTTGTATCCGTTGCTGCCAAGAGAAAGTCATTCTAGTTATTACGATATCGGGGGCTTATCAGGCGCCACTTTTGTTATCTATTATTTTTTCTTCATGGTGTTCGTCCTAATTGTAGGTGGTGCGGTTTATTGGGTGGTGAATATGTTAATAAAGAAATGGAATGTGCGGAATTCATTCCTCTATTTTATATTGTTTTTATTACTGGGTAGTTTTTCAGGTTTTCTGATTCCTATCTTTCCAACGACAGGCATGATATTCTCCTCAGATAATATGAACACAACATTCAATCCCAATTGTATTTTTGGTGTGCTATTAGGTGCCGGGTTGTTTGTATTGAATAGAATCGTCGGTAAAAGAAAAATAAACACAAACTAAAAGGGGAAAGGGATATGTCACGATCTCCAGTAAATTATGATCAGAAACTTAATATCGAAACGACGGATATACAAATGGGTATTCACCGCTCTTTTACCTATCATCGCTATGAGCCGACTCCATATGAAGCACTTGACCGGCTGTTTGAAACATATTTGGTAGATTCCTGTGATCACGTGGTTGACTTTGGTTGTGGAAAAGGCAGGTTGAATTTTTACTTGGCTCATCAGTTTGGGCCAAGGGTAACCGGAATTGAAATGAATGAGACATTTTACGAGGCTTGTTTGAAGAATTTGACCATGTATAAAGGTAAGGGAAGACAGAATATCAAGTTTGAAAAGTGCTTTGCCGAAGAGTATAAAATACCTGAAACGGCCAATGTATTCTATTTTTTTAACCCGTTTACGGTAGATGTTTTCAGGAAAGTGGTGCGTAATATTCTCTTATCTATAGAACAACATTATCGGCCGATAGAGATTGTGCTTTATTATCCGGCTCCTGATTTTGTGTTCTTCTTGGAAAATCATTCGATGTTTACTCTTAAGCTAGAGGTCCAGCTTGATGGGTTTGAGAAAAATGTGAATGAGCGATTTTTGGTGTATGAGTTAGTGGTGAGCGCTAGCTGAAACTGGACTCGTTTGCATGTTTGCTCGTTTGGCACGAACTCGGGGCATTTTGGCATCAACTTGCCCCTTTTTGGCACGAACTTGAGGCAAATCGGCATGAACTCGCCACCTTTTAGCATGAACTCGTAACTTACTCACGAATTCTAAGGTCTAATCCATAATAAACAAATAAAAAACCAGCCACTTCACGTACAAAGCGGCTGGCAAAAGTGAATTTTACCTTATTCCCCTGAAAAAACATCAGAAATCACAGCATCCAACGCATCCAAATCCTCGCGACCGACCATTTTATACTTACATTTCCCGCTGCGCAGATAACTGTAGATAATCTGTGCTTTATCAATTTCAAAGCGGCTTACTTCACGCGCTGCAGCTGGGGCCGCATTAGTAAGTTCACCCGAGAGCCTCGCGGTAATTTTCTGAAGGACTTCCTCATCAATTCCGTTTTCACCGCCATAAACCTCACTAACAAACACATCTGTCCTGCGAATCAAAAAGCATTTCACCCTTTGTTCATCCAACTTCTCGGCCACCAACATTAAATGGTTTCCTTCGGTAAAATCCATTACATCTTCTTTTTGCAAAAGGGCCTGCAAGGATTGAATGCAGTTGCGGTATCTGGCTGCACGCTCGAAATCCAAATCGGCCGCAAGCTGATTCATCTCCCGCTGCATGTCTTCCAGCAACTCTGCACTTTCCCCATTAAGCAAAGCTATGAGCTGTTCCACAATGGCATTGTATTCTCCAACGGCTTTGCCTCCAAGACAGATGCCGCGGCAAAGACCAAGGGAATAGTTTAGGCAGGGAGAACCGTTGATTGCCGGGTTAGAGCAGTCGAGTCGGTACACATCTTTCAAACCTCGTATCGCAAAACTGACCGTTTTCCTGCTTGTATATGGTCCAAAGCTCCAGCCATCGCCACCACGCAAGGGCTGGGTGGATGGGCGGAGACGATAGAGTTTACCGACTTTTCGGATCGTTAGATAGAGGAAGGCTTCTGGTGTTTTCATTTGCCTGTTATATTGCGGGCGGATTTCTTGAATGAGCTGCCATTCAAGCAGGAGGGCTTCGAATTCGGTGTCTGTCTCGATGATTTCTAGATCATGGATGTGTTTGACGAGCTTTCGGACTTTGTTTGAGTGAGAGGACGATTCTCTGAAATAGGATTGAACACGTTGGCGAAGGTGTTTTGATTTTCCGACATAGATGACTTGGCCTAAAGAGTCTTTCATTAGATAAACGCCTGGTGTGGCAGGGATTTCTTTTATTTTTTGCACAAGACTCATGACCAATCACCTCTCTATGTGGGGCTATTTTCGTAGACTTTGTTGTTGTTTCGCATAGTTAAATTAGCCGTTATATTACTTACTGTCGTGCTCTTTTCCCTGTCATATGAAGCATACTACTTGCGATTTCTAGAGTACGTAAGAAGTAAAAAGTCCAATTTCCGACTTTTTACTAGAGAATAGCAACAATTTTTAAGAAAAGAGCTCTCTAGGAAGATAGTTCTATGTTTAAATTTTCGAAACCTTACAAAAACGTGTGTGTTCATGTAGAATTAGAAGTGTCATTACTTAATAGAGTACCAAAGAAAACAAGGAATTCACAAGAAATAAGAGGGGGTAATAAAATTGAGCAGGGAAACATGGAAAAAGGTATTTAGTACGATTCCGGATGTGGAATTGGTGGAGTTAGCGGACTTTTGGTCGATACAGGTAAAAGGCTTTCGCCAAATAAATCAGGAAAATATAAAACACGCAAGGGCGATGGTTATCGCAGAAGCCTTGAAACCGCGAAATCTAAAAATGATTAAAGCTTATTACACAATAAATGATGATGAAGCAGATGAACCGGCAGACAAAGGGGACGAAATTACGCTGGATGCGTTGGTCGAGATATATGAAGAAGGCAAAGAGCTGCATCTGATTCTTGGTGGCTTATATGCGAGCGAAGAGGAGAAGTTTGAAAAGCTAGCGCTGGAGCTGGAAGAGACGTTGCTAGAAAAATATAAGGTGGATGATTTAAGTAGTCTTGTAGATAGACAGGAAAAAAAGGAAGAAGAACCTTCACTTGAAAAAGCAGAGACCGTCTCCACATCGGAGTGGGAGAAAAAATGGAATAAATCAGAAGATAAGAATAAGGATCTGCGTGCGAAAATTGGAGAGTGGGAAAAGAAGTATTCACAGTTAAAACAGCAATCTAAGGAAGAGAAACAATCCGCATTGAGCGAGAAGTTAAAGCTGCAGCAAGAGCTTGGGACGGAACGTGCGCAACACAGGGAGACGGTGGAAAATAACAAGAAAACCGCCGAGGAAAATGAAGTGTTGAAAGAGGAAGTGGCAAAGTTGAAGGGAGAAATTTCTCATCTGAACGCGATGTTGCTTCATCAACAACAAGAAGTGGCCGCAACAACAGCCAAGACGGAAGAAAAACAATCTGTTGCAACGGACCAAAAAGAAATCGTCTTGGTGGGTGATCCCAAAAATAAATTAACAGAAAATTCAGCAAAACATACTTTTCGTGTGTTGGAACTGAAGGACGTTCCAAGCGCATTGGAATCGGATTTACTTGAAAAATGCGATGAGGTTTGGATGATGACGTATCTCGTGCCGCCGCAGATGAGAAGAAAAATAAAACGAACGGTACAGAAAAGTATAAAAGAATTTAGTGATTTTCCGACAATGAAACGTTATATAGAGAAAGGTTGAGAGCGATGAATAAGGTTTGGGAGAATGACTTAGTTGGTGTGTTGGCAGATGTGGATCAGAGTGAGCTGCTTTACAGGGATTCCATTTTAATAAATAAGCAGGATAGTCTCCAGTTTTTTGTCCGAATCATTTCGCAGCCTGCCGAAAGCTTTCCGAATGTCAAAGCGGTGACTGGATTCTATTCAGATTTGGAGAAATGGGGATTTGAAGATGATTATTTGCAGCCGGAATTTATCCGAAAAGAAAAATTGCGGGAATGGCTGGATGACCGGCTGTTAATTTTCAAGGTGGAGAAACGCATCCGTTACAATCATGAAGAAGTATATAACATGTTCGGCGTGCGGGTGATGCCAAAGCTTCCTAGCTATGAAAAGGACTTAAAGCTGATCCCAGTTCCTATTTTCAGCAAAAAAGTAAATGGAATGGAGCAGGGGGAATTTATTTCAAGGCTTGTGGAGAAGAAATTTGTCGGCCGTATTGCAGAAGTGTCACATGAGGCGAACGATACTCCTCCCATTGTGCTTTGGAAAGAAGAAACGGACGAGGACGAACAGTTCTCTGTGTACGGTGTTTTTGAAAAGCACCAGTATGCACATGGTGGTTTCAACTTTGAATTGCGGGATGAGTTGAAGAAGGTTGATTTGGAAGAAGAGTGGCTGGATGAGTGCTACCTTACGGATGAAAGTCCAAACGTTGCATTTGTGCCGATTGGCAACTATCAGGAGTTATTGAATCGTTTAGAAGAACAAGAGGCGGTAGAGGTAGCTAGCGAGTCTGCTCGAGAAAACTACTCTCAAGAGACAGGGAGCGGATCATCTTCCATAGAGCAGCAAACCTCCCCGGAAATTCAAAGCAGCAGGCAAGAGGTTGCCGTTTCGGTTATGGAAAAACCCTCAAGCGAAATTAACGTATCTGTTCCAAAGGAAAACGAAAAGGAACAGGAGTTTTTGGAGCTTCTATACAGTCACACACAGGATGCGGGACTCATTTATCGGAAAGAGAATCTCATCAATTTTCATACTTCCATGAAGTCGTCCTCACTTGTTATCTTGTCTGGGATGAGCGGAACGGGGAAAACGAAGCTGGTGGAGTTATATAGTCAGTCACTTGGTTTAAAAGGAGAGCAGCTTACGGTCATACCGGTAAGTCCGTCCTGGACGTCGGATTCAGATTTGATCGGCTATGCGGACACGCTGAACATGGTGTACCGTCCAGGGGATTCGGGATTGATCAATGCCCTTCGAAAGGCGGAAGATGATAAGGATAAACTATATATGATCTGCTTTGATGAGATGAACTTGGCAAGGGTGGAGCACTATTTTTCTCAGTTCTTATCGATTTTGGAGATGGATCATGGGAAGCGTGTTTTGAGGTTGTATAACGATGATTTGGAGAGCAGGCTGTATAATTCCGCTCAATATCCGCCGACCATCGTTATCAGGGAGAACGTCTTGTTTGTCGGAACCGTCAATATGGATGAGTCGACCTATCATTTTTCCGATAAAGTGTTGGACCGTGCGAATGTGTTGTCTCTAGATGTGATGCCGTTCACGGAGATGAAACAGCTGCCCGAAAAGAAAAAAGGGATGGTCGCGCGGGCAGATGAAGTCGATTATGACACCTTTGAATCTTTTCAGTATAAAAATAGGAGTTTAAGCCTTCAGGATGATGAGCTTGCATTGTTGTGGGAGGTTCACCAAATGATGCAGAATGTGAACAAACAGGTCGGAGTGGGTCCGCGCATTGTGAAGCAGATTGATCAGTATTTAGGCAATCTACCGGTGCAGGAATATATTTTACGTGAGGATGCCTTTGACCTCCAAGTTGTCCAGCGTGTTCTGACGAAGGTGAGAGGGTCCGAAGATCAGCTTAGGGAATTGGTTGGACGCTACAACCGTGAAAAGGATACCGTGGAAGGCAGTTTGATTATTAGGTTATTTGACCGCTATACAAATGTATCGATTTTTAAGGAAAGCAGAAATGTCATCAAACAAAAAGCGAAAGAGCTGAAATATAATGGATACACCATGTAGCACACAGCCTTTTTCGGTCATTTTCACACATGTTTTTCAAAATGGTTCTCGGGAGGATACAGAGGTTCAAAGCTTTGTCGAGCACCTCTCAGACTGGGATGAAACGGTACATGTTTACACGGAGATTCGCGAAAATGTGAATCTTGAACTGCGGTTCCGGTGTGAGGACAGAGGTGCAAGATGTTATATGGACGGATTTGATGGGCTTGGGGATGACAGGTTGCTGGTTGATCAGGAGTCTGAGGAGAATTTTCTTGGCTGCAATGGTCATGTAACGCTTTTCAGGCATTCTACTTCTGATAATTATTATCCTTATATTCCCGGTTTGTATAGCTTAAGGGTGGAAACGTCGGATGGAAGGACGTTTTACACGCTCGTGAAGGTCATTTCGAACAGGCTTTTTGACGACCAGCTTGCTACGATGCGCTCGGATGTGGAAGGAAAACTAAAGGGTGTTGCGCTTGACGTTATCCGCAAGCAGCATAGCCCTAAGAGTTTAGCGGCCTTGAAGATTGATCCGATTTTGTTTCGACAGTACCAGGTGTTGCAGCACTATTTTACCGACATTTACGCAATTGTTTCCGACCTTGCCCAAAAGGTGCGGTCGTCGGTTGCGAAGGAATATCAGATGCAATCAGCTGAAATGCCTGCGCATGTGGACGTTGTGTCCATTCAGCATCGACTGAAACGGCCAGATACAATGAATCTGGTGAAATCGGTGCAAAAGCGGATAAATTATGACCTGCCGGAAAATCAGATGTTAAAGGCGATTTTGGAAAAATGGAACCGATTGTTGCATGAGTTTGTGGCTTGTATGGATACGACCATCAAAGGGCTATCGACCCGAAAAGACTATTCGTTCTCCATTTCCCTTCCATTGGAGAGGAAGCGGCGTCTTGTGGAGGAGTTAAAGGAGTATCGCGGAAAGGCGATGCGAATGAGCGGCGCGTTAAGTCTCGTCAAATCCAGTCACTGGTATCGGGAGGTGTCTTACCGAAAGGCACTTGCCGTTCCGACGGTGATGTTTGTGGATGTAAGGTACCGAAAGCTTTATCAAATCGACCAGGCTCTTCAAGGGGATGAAATCCCTGTCCACACAGGGCTTGGGCAGCAGTGGAAACGGACCGATCAGTTATACGAGATCTGGGGTTGGCTGCAGGTGGTGAATGTGTTTGGTGAGAGCGCCGGTGGGGAGTCCGGAAGAAGTGGCAGTTTTGAAATTACTGCTAAGCCAGTCGCAAAAGATAATATGATTCGATATCAATTTGGGGATATCTCTCTCCATATTACCTATGACGGAACCATCCCGAGCCATCCGGAAGCAACGGATAAATGGACGGTGCCTGTGTATACGACTGGTACGAATAATAATCCGGATGTACGGATGGATCTGTTCTTGCGGGAGTTTTACATTGGCACCATTATGATTGATATGAAGTATCGCAAGCGTCATGCGCTGAGTGATTCGATGAGGCAGCTGACAAGCTATGCCGATAATGTGAGATCTCCCTATATTTATGGGAAAAAGCGTTGGCAAAAGTACCGCCCTGTTCATCAGGTGCTTGTGCTCTATCCGGAAAAGCACGGTGGGATCGAAGTGGAGGAACTGGACGGAAAAAGTATCAGTCTTGTCCCACTGACACCTGCGGAGGATCAAACTGTTTTCCAAGAGACATTAAAGTGGCTGGTTGCGGAAATGCTGTTGGAGGCAGAGGAGGAAGGGATAAAGTAAGTCAAGAATATGGCGGCAAAGCTCCTCGTTTTGGGGAGCTTTTTTTTGTTTAGTGCGGAGAGCCTAAAATGGATATATCGGATTTACAATGGATATATGATTTTTACGATGGATATATCATTTTTACAATTGATATAACCACGCTTACAATGGATATATCCGTTTTACAATGGATAAGTTCAATTGCACCGACCAAAATCCAACCTAATCAGCTACCGTATCGCCGGCACCTTAATTTTCACGGTGAACTCCTCGTCTTTACACACAAAATCCAAGAATCCATGGTGTTCCTCCACCATATCCTTGATTATTTTAGTCCCTAAACCTTCGTGTTCGCCACCCTTAGTTGTCTGTCCATAAGTAGCGAACAGGGAGTCCAGTACATCCACCGGTACAGGCAAGGTGTTATTTTTGCAAATCAGCATATAAAGGCCGCTGCGTTTATAAAATTGTAACGTCAACATGGCTTGCTGACCGCGTTCAAGCTGCCATTCTTCGCACGCATCTAAGCTGTTGCTCAATAGATTTCCAAGTAGTGCAACAATCTTCTGGTCACTAATCGGCAATGTAGACAAGGGGAGATCCAGATCATAAACCATACTGATTCCAGAGGCTTTCCCGCGTCGATACATTTGATGAAGCACACCAGCCACCACCCCGCGCTCTCCTCTAATAGAGTAGTTGGTCTCTTCATAGCTTTCCACTAGATCATCGAGATACAATTTAGCCGCTTCTGCCTTCCCATTTTCCAGCATAAAGTGGACGGCTGACACGTGCTTAAGGAAATCATGACGCTCGCTGCGGATGATCCGGAAGGTTTCATTGATATGAGTTTGTTGCTCTTCGTGTTGAGCGAGGTCGCGATACAATCTAGTAAAATGCTGACCAGTCGAAATCCGTACATATTCGCAGGCAATAAACACGATTATAGGTGCAGCGGCCAGCCAGATTGGCAGGGGTACCCCTAAAGCGATCGTGAACACCACAACTTGCACAATCCACAGACCACTGTTGGCCTTCCATCCTACGCTTTCCATCTCAACTGCTATTTTTCTATAAAAATAAAAAGAAAGTACTGCGGCAACCAATAAACTTACATAAAACGCGATCCACTCGCCTAAAAGGGCATGCATATGTAAAAATAAGAGCGCCCCCAGCGCTCCCCAATAAATAAAGGAAGTGTTCAATGCTAATCAATCCTTTTTAGAAATAGTTCTCTTGCAGAAAGTCCACTTTATCTTTTGTGATCATTGCTTGTTCCTCCAAGCCTTCAAAGGTGACGATGTACGAGTTTTTCGCATAGAGGGAGAAGTTTTTTACGTGATGAATGTTGATGATGAAAGAACGGTGGGAGCGGAGAAAGTCTCGCTCGCGCAGTTCTCCTTCTAGTTCATTTAATGTCTGGTAGGTTTTAATTGGCCCGCCTTTAGTATAGATAGTGGTAGAGCGGCCGGATCTTTCAATAAACACGATGTCCTTTTTTTGAACAATGTGGATGTCGTTTTTTTGTTTCAGATAGAGTCTGCCAGCGATTTCGGCAGACTTGGATTTCTCCATTAATCTTTCAATACTTTTCACCAGACGGTCTTTTGGATAGGGCTTCATGATGTAGTCGTGCACGTTCAACTCGAATGCGTGGACGGCATAGCCGCTGCTGCCTGTAACGAATATAACTGCGATATTTAATGCGTGCGAGTGGATGATGTCTGCTAGTTCATAGCCGGAAAGCCTCGGCATTTCAATGTCTGCAATCAAAAGGTCCACTTCTTCTTTCTTTATATGTTCATAGGCTTCTTCGGCAGATTGAGTAGAGAAGACGATCTCTATATTCGGTATAGCTGCCACGATTCCGTTGAGTTTATCCAAATCTATGTGTCTGTCATCTACAAGACCAACCCTCATTGTTTTCCCTCACCTTGTTGTTATTGTTGCATTCCATATTCATGGTAATTATCTTTATTTTACCATCAAAAGGGTGGAATAGTCATTTTCACGACATCAAACGGAATATTCGCGACATAACTAGAGATTCCTAACAAAATAGTTTGTATGATGAAAACAAGAAATCAAACAGACGAGGTGAAAGAAACATGATCGAAATTAATCAGGTAACAAAGAAGTTTCAAGATAAAAAGACGTTTGTGACGGCACTTAAGCATGTAACATTTACGGTGAACAAAGGGCAGGTAGTGGGACTGCTTGGGGAGAACGGTGCTGGGAAGACGACTTTGTTAAGATCCATCGCAACATTATTAAATCCGACAGACGGGTCCATCAGTGTGGCGGGTTTTGATACGGTGAAGAATTCAGATGCTATCAAAAGGAAAATCGGGGTACTGTTCGGAGGAGAAACGGGCTTGTATGATCGACTGACTGCACGCGAGAATCTGGAGTACTTTGCAGCTCTATACGGAATGAGCAAGCATGAGACGAAGGTGCGTATTGAGGAGCTGGCGAAAATGTTTGGGATGAAAGATTACTTGAATCGTAAGGTCGGCGGTTTTTCGAAGGGGATGCGGCAAAAGGTGGCAATTGCCCGCACGTTGATTCACAATCCTGATATCATTTTGTTCGATGAGCCGACAACTGGTTTGGATATAACATCTTCTAACGTATTTCGCCAGCTAGTACATCAGTTGAAGCGTGAAGGAAAAACAATCATTTTCTCTAGTCACATCATGGAAGAAGTCAGTATGCTATGCGATACGGTGGCGATGATGCATAAAGGAGAACTCGTCCACCATGGCTCTTTGGAAGCTTTATATAAATCAGAAGGTTCTCGTGACCTTAACTATATTTTCATGAGTAAACTTGTAAGGGGGAACGAACACTATGTTTCGTAAAATATACTTTAAAGAAATGAAAGATTCATTCCGAGACAGACGCACACTTTTATTGACCGTTTTATTGCCGATTGTGATGATGACAGGACTTGTGTTGTTTTACGAGAGCATGCTGTCGGATGGGGAAGGGGAAACGTATACCCTTGCTGTGGATGAAGCATTTGGTGAAGAAGAAGAAGCATTGTTTGCTGGGGTAGAAAATATTGAATTTGTAAAAGCGTCAGATCCGGAAGTAGTGTTGGAAGAAGGGGAAGCACAAGCTGCATTGGTTTTGGAAAGCGGGTTTTTAGAGAAAGTGGAAAATGGAGAAGAGGCCGGCGTGACGTTAATAGGGAATTCCTTTAGTCAAAATTCTTCTATGTTAATGAGCCAGGTCACTACTGTTCTTGGAGCTTATGAAAAATTAGTAATTGCAGATCGATTAGAAGCAGAAGGTACCCCTCAGGAGCTTGTTCAACCATTTACGATTGAGCAAAAGGAACTGACAGAGGAGACAGCAGGCGTTAATATGGTTGCCATGCTTGTCCCGTTAATTTTAGCATTGGCGATTGGGATAGGCGCAGGCCCGTCTGCATCTGATTTGTTTGCCGGAGAAAAAGAGAAGAAAACAATGGAAGCGCTATTGATGACGCCAGTAAACCGTATGACTTTGTTACTTGCCAAGTGGCTGACCATTTCAACTATTGGTTCACTGACTGGTATTGTCACATTGATTGTGGTAGCATTGGAAATTACTTTCTTAACGGAACATATGAAGAGTGCCATTTCGTTTGGTGAGAATGTTTACTTAGTTGTCGGATTTGCAATCTTTGTATCGGTTGTTTATGCAATGTTCATTGCTACGTTGCAAATGATCACAAGCATTATGGGCAAAACGGTTAAAGAATCACAGAGCTACAGCACACCAATTATGATGATTGCGGTATTCCCAATCATGATAATCTCAGGAATCGGAATCAATGAATTATCATTCGAACACTTTGCGATTCCAATCATGAACATCTTCACAGTACTTAAAGAACTCAGCTTCGGCATCATCAACTACGAACACCTCGCAATCATGATCGGAAGCAACCTCATCTGCATCATTGTAGCATTTGTGATTGCTAGAATCATGTTCTTGAAGGATAAATGGGTGATGAACTAAGGAGAAGGGGTCTGACCCGCTGTGCGGTGAAGAGGTAAAGAGATAAAGAGGGGTCTGACCCTCAATGCGTTAATATATTAAAGAGGGGCTATCTCCCTCTTTATTTTTGCTTATTTTAATTATGTCAACAATACATTTGCCAAATGGGTCTTTAGTAACAATGGATTGTTTGGTGAAACCGCTTTATCATAAAGTTAAGCAAGAATTATATGATAAGGGGGCAGAAAAATGAGCTCTGAGACAAAATCATCTTCTAACTTCAAAGTGAAAATACAGCGTTTTGGAAGTCATCTTAGTGGAATGATCATGCCTAATATTGGGGCGTTCATCGCATGGGGACTTATCACGGCATTATTTATACCTACTGGCTGGTGGCCAAATGAGGAATTAGCGACACTTGTCGGTCCCATGATTACGTTCCTATTGCCAATTTTGATCGGTTTTACGGGGGGACGCCTAGTTTATGACCTCCGCGGTGGGGTTGTTGGTGCAACTGCGACCATGGGGGTTATCGTCGGAGCGGATATTCCGATGTTCCTTGGTGCGATGGTAATGGGACCGCTTGGTGGATATGCCATCAAGAAGTTTGACCAGGCAATTGATGGAAAGGTAAGACAAGGATTTGAAATGCTTGTAAACAACTTTTCTGCCGGGATTATTGCCGGGATCCTTACGATCATTGGTTTCAAAGGAATCGGCCCGATTGTCTTAACATTGAATAAGACGCTTGCGGCCGGGGTGGAAACACTAGTACAAGCGAACTTGCTTCCACTTGCAAGTGTTATCATCGAGCCTGCGAAGGTTCTATTCTTGAACAATGCGATCAACCATGGAATCTTAGGGCCGATTGGAATTGAGCAGGCCGCTCGTGAAGGTATGTCAATCTTATTCCTTCTTGAAGCGAACCCTGGACCGGGTCTTGGAATCTTGTTGGCATTTGTTTTCTTTGGAAAAGGAATGGCTAAACAATCTGCATCTGGTGCAACCGTTATCCATTTCTTTGGTGGAATTCATGAAATTTACTTCCCGTATATCCTGATGAAGCCTGCACTTATCTTGGCAGCAATCGGTGGGGGAGCGGCTGGTGTGTTCACGCTTCTTCTGTTTAACGGAGGGCTGGTTGCCGCACCATCACCTGGTAGTATTTTTGCAATCGCTGCAATGGCGCCAAGAGGTGGGTTCCTTGCAGTCATGGCTGGTGTCCTTGTAGCTACTACGGTTTCCTTCTTGATTGCATCTGTCATCTTAAAAGGTTCTAAATCGACAGATGACGATTTGGCAAAAGCAACAGAAAAGACGTCTGCACTAAAAGGGAAAGAAAGCAGAGCGAGCTCTCTTGTAGCTAAAGAAGAGGAAGCTCCAGTGGAAGAAAAAGAAGTAAACAAAATAATCTTTGCATGTGATGCAGGAATGGGTTCAAGTGCCATGGGTGCATCCATCATGAAAAATAAAGTGAAAAAAGCTGGGTTGTCGATTAATGTGGCAAACTCCTCCATCAGTAATATTCCAATGGATGCAGACATCGTCATTACGCACAAAGACTTAACAGACCGTGCAAAAGCAAAGCATCCGAAAGCAACTCATATATCTGTTGAGAACTTCCTGAACAGTCCTAAGTATGATGAGCTAATTGAAAAACTAAAATAATCATAAAAAAGAAGGGAAAGAGCAATGACTCTTTCCTTCTTTTTTGCATAAAGGGAGAATGTAGAAGGTGTCGTTATTAATTTTTGTCAACAACGAACATGACGAATTCTTGTTTTCCTTTCATTGAATCAATAAAACAGGTGATTTATGATGAAACTATAAACATAGTATTTAAATTTTGTCACCATCCAAGGGTATTGGAGTGAGAGCTATGTATATTACCGCAAGAGAGCGGCAGATCCTGGAGATCCTATTATCAACAGATAAAGAACTGACTGTCGGTGATCTGGCGAACGAAATAAATGTTAGTACCCGAACTATCCACCGTGATTTAAAGGAAGTTGAAGGAACCTTGGCTCAGTATCAACTGACTTTAATAAAAAAATCAGGTGTGGGTATCCAAATAATCGGGGAACAAGAAAATATAGAACACTTAAAGCTTTTTCTTTTCAATGTGGACCATAATCAGTACACCGCTGAGGAGAGGCAGACAATCATTTTATGTGCACTATTGGAATCGGTCGAACCGGTCAAGTTGATTGCGCTCGCTAATGATTTGAATGTCACCATCGCGACAGTAAGCAATGACCTCAATAAAGTGGAGGAGCGATTAGACCCATTTCACAATCTATCACTTATCCGAAAAAGAGGATATGGTGTACAGATTGAAGGCGACGAGAATGCCAAGCGTAAGGCGATGAGTAAGGTAATCTCTGATAATGTGGATGAATATGAACTGATGAGCCTTATAAAAGAGAGCATCCAAAAGAAAAGTAAGCAGTCTTCAAATCCAATATCTGATAGATTGCTCGGTCTAGTGGAGAAAAAGAATCTGCATATTGTAGAGCGGACAGTGGATGAAATGAATAAAGACCTTCCCTATTCCATTGCAGACAGTGCTTATATGGGACTGGTTGTCCATCTGGCATTGGCGATGGAGCGGATCATGCGTGGGGAGAATATTACAATTGATCAGAGCTACCTTGCAGAACTTGAAGGGACGCCTGAATACATGATTGCTAAAAAAATCATTGAGAAGCTTAAAAAAGTATATCAAACAGAGATTCCAGACGCCGAAATTGGGTACATCACTATGCATCTAAGAGGCGCTAAGTTAAGGCAGGACAAAGAATATTTTGCAGAAGAAGCGGGAATGCAGGATGCGTTAAAAGCAAAGCACCTCATCCGTTATGTAGAAAAAAGGATCCACCAAAAATTATCAGATAATCCTTCTTTATTGCAAGGGCTTGTTGCTCACCTTGGCCCGGCGTTATTTCGCATCAAACAAAACATGGGCATAACGAACCCGCTCTTAGATCGAATCAAAATGGAATATGCAGAATTATTTTCTATTATAAAAGAAGGAGTAGAGGTGACATTTCCTGATTTGTTAATTCCAGATGAAGAGGTCGGTTTTCTGGTCATGCACTTTGGGTCTGTCTTATTGAATATCCACCAAAAAAGACCGTTGCAGGCACTTGTCGTTTGTTCGACAGGTATTGGAACCTCCAAAATGCTGGCAACAAGGCTTCAAAAGGAAATTCCAGAGATAAAGGTTTGCCAGAATGTATCTCTATTTGAATTGAATCAGTTAGATCACGAAAACTATGATTTGATTATCTCTACGATTCGACTAAAGGATTTGAATAGAGATTACTTTATAGTCAATCCAATCTTAACAGAAGAAGAGATAGACAAAATCAAACAGTATATTTATAACCAACATAAAAGCAAATTGATAGAGATAAAGGGAAATCTTGAAATAGAAAAAACACCTTATTTCACAGAGTTTCCAAAAGAAGCAGTCGTGGAAAACCTGGAAAAGGTGTCCCTTTATTCCAAAGCAATTTCTACTATATTAAAGGGCTTTGTTTTTAAAAAGGGAGAAGATGGTGAATTCATTCAAAGCTCTTTACAGATTCTTTGTATGGAACTAAAACAAATGCATCAGCTTTCCGATGCGGAACAAGTACTTCAGGACCTTTTGGAAAGGGAAAAGCTAGGTGGACTTGGCATACCGGGTACCAAACTTGCATTGTTCCACGCCAAAAGTGAAGCCGTTTTAAAACCATCTTTTTCTGTATTCAAACTACCTCATTCCTTTCCTACCACAGGAATGGATCAGCAGCCAATGGAAGTGGACTCGGTCCTCCTTCTTCTTGCTCCATCTAAGGTAGAAAAAGAGACTTTGGAAATCTTGAGTCATATTAGTGCATCCATCATAGAAGATGAGCGAAGTATCGCACGATTTGAATCAATGGACGGGGTTGCAATAGGGAATCATCTCGCTGCCACATTGAACCGCTATTTTAATGAAAAATTAACTGAATTAAGGAGTGTTTAAATCATGACTTTACCAATTTTAGCAAAAGAAAATATCTTATTGAACACATCTATTGGAACAAAAGAGGAAGCGATCAAGAAGACCGGACAATTATTGGTGGATCGCGGGTATGTGGAAGAAGCATATATTGAAAAAATGTTAGAACGTGAGGAATTGACTTCCACTTACATGGGTAACTTTGTTGCAATCCCACATGGTACAGAAGATGCAAAAAAAGCAGTAAAAGAATCCGGAATCGCTATCCTACAAGTTCCAGCCGGTGTGGAATTTGGTGCAGGAAATGAAGTGAAATTATTGATTGGTATTGCAGGGAAAGGCGATGAACACTTGGAAATTCTTTCACAAATTGCAATTGTTTGCTCGGAAGAAGAAAATGTTCAACAGATTGTGAAGGCAACATCTCCTGAAGAAATCCTTGAGTTATTTGAAGGGGTTCAATAAAATGAAGGCATTACATTATGGTGCTGGTAATATCGGTAGAGGCTTTATTGGATCAATACTTTACCAGGCCGGCTATTCCACCACTTTCGTAGATGTTAACAGTGAAATAGTGGATTTGCTAAATAAAAAGAAAGAGTATCGAGTGGTACTGGCAGCTAAAAAACAGGATGAGCTGGTTATACGTAATGTATCTGCCATCAATAGTATGGAAAAACGGGAGGAGTTGGAAGCGGCAATTGTGGAAGCAGATATTATTACTACTGCAGTTGGTCCGTCAATCCTTCCGATCATTGCTAAGTCACTTGTGAGTGGATTGCGTAAACGTGTGGAAATCAACAAAGCGCCGTTAAATATCATAGCATGTGAAAATCTTATTGGCGGAAGTTCCTTGTTGAAACAGCATGTATACGAAAATCTTGCCCCTGAAGAAGTCGTAGTATTCGATGAGCTGTTTGCTTTTCCGGATGCTGCAGTAGACCGGATTGTACCAAATCAAACAAACGCTGATAAATTGATGGTCACAGTGGAGCCATATTATGAGTGGGTAGTGGATGAATCTGCACTTGTTGGAGAAACTCCGGCCATTGAAGGGATCACCTTTGTCCGTGATTTGACACCATATATTGAACGTAAGTTGTTCACGGTCAATACAGGTCATGCCACAGTTGCCTATTTGGGTTATCAGAAGGGCTGCAAAACGATAGACGAAGCACTAAGAAATGAAGAAGTTCGTAAGGTGGCGGAGTCCGCTTTGAAGGAAACAGGGATGGTCCTTGTAGGGAAATATGGCTTCGATAAAAAGGAGCATGAGGCATATATCACCAAGATTCTTTCTCGATTTGAAAACTCCTATATCACGGATGATGTCACAAGGGTAGGACGCGCTCCGCTCAGAAAGCTCGACGGGAACGACCGCCTAGTGGGACCGGCAAAACAATACCTAGAGCTATTCGGTCATCCACCAGCAAATCTTATAAAGGCAATCGCAGCTGCCATTACTTATGATGGACCAGGGGATGACGAAGCCCAGACAATTCAACAAATAATCCGTAGAAATGGATTACAACAGGCCATCACGAAAATAACTGGACTAGAAACCAACAATCCCATTACGGAGCAAATCATGAAAGAAGTAGGGGTCTGACCTGCTGTGCAGTGAAGTGATAAAGAGATAAAGAGGGGTCTGATCCTCAATGCGTTAATGCGATAAAGCAACCATTCAATAATCAAATAGAACATGCACCTCCCCACACTCTTTCTGCATAAGCTATTAGGCAGAAGTCTAGTTAGGGGAGGTTTTTTTATGTATTCACATCAGAATTTCGGGCAGAATCCATATGTTTATCGGCAAACACCAAATGATGAGCGGCTGATTTATGTCTATCCTCGTCCAAGACCATATTATCCATATTACCCGGCGCCATATTATTATCCATATTACTATCCTCGTCCACGCCCGTACCCTTATTACAGAACAGACGACAATGAAATGCGCGCAAGTTGGCGTGAGTGGGAGGACCTTGGATCGCCGTTGCTTGGAATGAAAGGGGCACCTGCCGTATCTTCTTGGTCTGCTAATCGTCTTGACACGTTTGTTCGTGGGGAAGACAATCGAATGTGGCAAAAGTTCTGGAACGGTAGACGCTGGAGTCGTTGGAATGACCTTGGTGCACCACGAGGCGGCTTGAGAAGTTCGCCGGCAGCCGTTTCATGGGGACAAAATCGTATCGATACGTTTGCTCGCGGTGCCAATGAAGCTATGTGGCACAAGTGGTGGGATGGGCAGCGTTGGAGTCAGTGGGAGGATTTAGGTGCCCCGCGTGGAGGATTTAAAGGAACGCCATCTGTAGCTTCTTGGTCAGCCAATCGTTTGGACTGCTTTGTACAAGGCATGGACAATAACATGTGGCACAAGTGGTGGGACGGATCGAGCTGGAGTCAGTGGGAAAACCTTGGCTCACCACGAGGCGGCATGACCGGTTCACCAGGTGTTGTGTCATGGGGGCCAAACCGCATAGATTGCTTTGTCAGAGGATTGAATGAGCGCATGTGGCACAAATGGTGGGACGGAAGAAGTTGGAGCCGTTGGGAGAATCTCGGTACCCCAAGAGGCGGATTTGAAGGAGCACCTGCCGCGTCTTCATGGGCACCAAACCGGATTGATGTCTTTGTAAAAGGCGATGACAACCGCATGTGGCAGAAATATTGGAATGGCCAACGTTGGAGTGAGTGGGGCAATCTTGGTGCACCGCGTGGTGGGGTGCAATCCCATCCAGCCGCCGTTTCATGGGGTAGAGGCAGAATTGATACCTTTGTTAGAGGCAACAACAAGAAATTGTGGCATAAGTGGTATGTTTAATTGACAGAAAATTATTGAAACTAATTAAATGTAAGGATAAACTGGTAATACCACACATAAATTTGGTATTACCAGTTTTTATTTTGCCCTAATAAAAGGAGGACCTTAACTAACATGCGAGCAAGCGATAAAATCGAAAAGTTATTTATTCAAAAAATCCTCAAGGGAGAATTTGCGCCAGGAACACAAATTAAGTCAGAACGTGAACTTGCGATGGTATTTGAAGTGGGCCGGCCTGTCATTCGAGAAGTATTGCAACGTCTGGAACGTGATGGCTGGCTAACCATTCGCCATAATCAACGTGCTACGGTTAATGACTATTGGAAAGAGGGCAACCTCATGACAATCGCTCACATTTTAAATGAAGAGGACAGTATCCCGAATGAATTTATCATCCACCTCCTGGAGCTAAGAAAAAACATTTCTCCTTCTTATATAAAAGGAGCGGTCATACATAAACCAATGGAGGTCATTTCTTTGTTAAAAGAAAGCGAAAGCGTCGCCGACACCCCGGTCTCTTTTGCCGAATACGATTGGCAACTCCAGCGAGGACTTGCCGCCGCTGCTCCGAACCCTATTTATCTCCTGATTTTAAATAGCTTCGGGCAGCTTTATCTTAAACTTGCAACCTATTACTTTACAGAAGCCTCCTACCGGAATGCCTCAAAGAGCTACTACATGAAGCTGATGGAAGCTGCATTAGAAAAAGACGGTGACAAAGCGGAACAGCTTGTGCACAACATGATGGAACAAAGCATCAGGATGTGGCAGGAGCAAACCGCAGTAAAATAAAAAGAACAAGGGGGAAGAGAGATGAAGGGGTATTACAGGGAGTTCTTATTGTTTCCGGACATCACCATTTTATTGATACTGATTGTGGCAAGCATTGGCTTTCAAGTTTGGACCGGGTTGACGTGGGGAGTGCTGGCGGTGTTTGCATTTGGGATGCTGACTTTCATGTTCAGCGAGTATCTCACCCACCGTTTTGTGTTTCACCTGAAGCCGCCCAAAAATCCATTTTTATTAAAAATGTTAAAGCGTCTTCATTATGACCACCATACGGATCCAAATGATTTGCATTTACTATTTTTACCGCTATGGTATAGCCTGCCGAATCTGTCGGTGCTTGCTATTATCTTCTATTTAATTGCGGGCAGCTGGGGATTAACGCTTGCATTTGCTAGTGGGTTGATGATGATGCTCTTTCTTTATGAGTGGAAGCACTATGTTGCGCACCGTCCGATTAAGCCTCGTACGAGATTTGGGAAATGGGTGAAGAAGACACATATTCTTCATCACTTTAAAAACGAGAATTTTTGGTATGGGGTATCCACTCCATTTGTGGATGTACTGTTTGGAACATTAAAAAATGAGAAGGACGTGGAAACAAGCAAGACCGCGAAGGATTTAGAGAAGCGAGTGTGAAGGTGAAACCATCTCTTCACTATAGTAAAGTCCGGAAACAGAAGCATTTTTAACTATTCGGTCGCAATCCTCCCTTTGTGAAAGGTGAATGCGCCATGGAGGAGTATATTGCCGAATATACTGAAATATCATTCCTCATCCCTTTTTCCAATCTGCTAGTATTATGGTTTAATTAATAGGCATTGTAGGGAATAGACTAAAAAACTAAAAAATTGTGAAAAAGGGATGTTGATGCTTATGGACAGGTCAGTTTTTAAAATTTCAGTGGGAATCGCAGCGTTTTTTGTATTAATAGGTGTATTAATTCCAGATCAGCTTGGAAATGCGATGGGAATTGCGCAAGCTTTTGTACTAGAGACGTTTGGTTGGTTTTATCAATTAGTTGCCACGTTCTTCCTCTTATTTGCCGCATTCATGATCTTCAGTAAGTATGGAAAAATTAAACTCGGGAAAAAGGACGATAAACCTGAATACAATCGCCCCACATGGTTTGCGATGCTGTTTTCTGCCGGGATGGGAATAGGGTTGCTTTTCTATGGCGTATCAGAGCCAATTTCTCACTTCGCTGCACCTCCACTCGGTGAAGGAAGCACGGAACAGTCTGCCATTTTAGGAATGAGATATACGTGGTTGCATTGGGGACTTCATGCATGGGCCATTTATGCAATAGTAGCAATGGCGCTTGCCTATCAGAAATTTAAAAACAATGCACCAGGATTGATGAGTGCCACACTTCGTCCTGTACTTGGTGAAAAGGTGAAAGGACCTATTGGGAAAACGGTTGATGTAGTTGCCGTATTTGCTACATTGTTCGGTGTAGCAGCATCACTGGGACTAGGTTCACAACAAATTAATGCCGGACTGGAGTATTTATTTGGGATTCCAAATAATTTCACTGTACAGTTCATCATTATGGCTGTGATCACCGTACTTTTCATTGTTTCAGCAACTACAGGGATTTCAAAGGGAATCAAGTACTTAAGTAATATTAATATGTCACTTGCTGTTATTTTGTTCTTTGCGTTGCTTATTCTAGGGCCTACGCTCTTCCTATTAAATATGTTTACTACTACATTAGGAAGCTATGTGCAAAATGTAGCGTTGATGGGCTTACGCCTGTCGCCTTTTGATGCCACAGAAGCTGCGTGGACACAAGGCTGGACTGTATTCTATTGGGCTTGGTGGATTTCTTGGACACCTTTTGTTGGGATGTTCATTGCACGTGTTTCCAAGGGGAGAACCATCAGGGAGTTTACTATCGCAGTTCTACTTGTTCCTAGTCTCGTTTGTGCTCTTTGGTTTACAGTCTTCGGCGGAACCGGGATTCACTTAGAGTTCGTTCAAGGCCTGAATGTTTCAGATCAAAGTCTTGAGACCGCGTTATTCTATGTATATGAACAACTGCCGTTTGGAGCGCTTTTATCTGTATTGACGGTCGCATTAATTACTACATTCTTTGTTACTTCTGCTGATTCTGCAACTTTTGTCTTAGGAATGCAGACAACTGGTGGAAAATTGAACCCGCCAAACAACGTGAAAGTCATCTGGGGACTCATTTTAGTCGCATCAACGTTAGTGCTGATGGCGTCAGGTGGACTGGCTGGTTTACAAACTGCAATCATTGTCAGTGCCTTGCCTTTAACATTTATCGTTTTAGTGATGTGCTATGGATTGATAAAGGAGCTAAACAAAGAGTTGAATCTTGAAAAAGGTAAAAATAAAGAAGTTAAAAAAGTAAGTTAATATAGAGGCTTGCCTAAGATTTTAGGCAGGCCTTTTACTTATTTTTGTGCCAAGGCGCATAGAATCGACGCTCACCCACTATAATATTTTCATACTCAGCCGAACCCCAAACAAAGCCCTGTTTATTTATAATATTCTGAAAAAACCTTTGTTTCCAATATAAAAGAAAATTTGTCCAAAATATGAAAACGTTTTTATGGTAAATAGAAAGTTTTTTCTGTATAATTTAGGTGTGAAAGAAATAGGTGAGGGTATAGGATTTGTAGATGAGTCAATTAAGTACCTGAACCTTTATATAGTAACTATTTCAGAGGCATTTTAAAAACGTCACAGCCTAAGATGGGGGCATGTAATAATGAGTAAGGTCGAAGTTGAACAAATTTGGGAGCGCTTTTATGGCCCGAATATGGGTTATGTGTATGACATGTATGAAAAGTACCAACAAGATCCGGAATCAGTAGACGGATCTATTCGTGCGCTTTTTGAGGAACTGGGTTCACCGCCTGGAATGGATTCCATTTCCATTTCTAACGTAAGAGGAGCAGAGGGTGGAAGCAATCCTCAAGCTGTACCGCAAATGGCGATCAAAAAAGTAATCTCCGCCAACAAGCTTTTACGCAATATTCGTGAGCTTGGACATCTTGCGGCAAATATTAATCCCCTGCATAAGGAACCACAAGATGATGTTGGATTCCTTGATGTGGAAACATACGGATTAAGTAAACAGGACCTTGTGCAAATCCCGATTGACCTTGTATGGGAAGCTGCACCTGAGGCGATTTCTAACGCGTGGGAGGCCTACGAGCATCTTAAGCGTATTTATACAGGAACGATTGCGTACGAATTTGGTCATATTCATGATGAAGAAGAGCAAACGTGGCTAAACTCTTATATTGAAAATACAAGAATTGAGCGACCGTTCACTAAAGAACAGCGAGTAGAATTACTGGAAAGATTGATTTCAGTTGATGGCTTCGAAAAGTTTTTACATAAAACATTCGTTGGCCAGAAGCGCTTCTCAATCGAAGGATTGGACATGCTTGTACCGATGTTTGACAAGCTGATTCAGTCCGGATGCGAGGACGGAACAAAGAATATTAGCATTGGGATGGCGCACCGTGGTCGTTTGAATGTACTTGCGCATGTTCTTGGCAAGCCATACGAGCTGATTTTCTCTGAATTCCACCACTCTCCAAATAAAGAACTCGTACCTTCTGAAGGTTCCCGTGGCATCAACTTTGGTTGGTCAGGGGATGTAAAGTACCACATGGGTGCAGATCGTCAAGTAACGGGTGAAAAGGAACAAGTGGTACGCATCAATCTTGCTCACAACCCGAGTCACTTGGAATTCGTTAATCCTGTCGTTCAAGGGGTTGCCCGTGCTTCCCAGGAAGACCGTTCGGAAAAAGGTTATCCAAAACAGAACAAGCAGTCCTCCTTCAGTGTCCTTGTACACGGAGATGCGGCGTTCCCTGGTGAAGGTGTGGTTGCAGAAACGTTGAACCTGACAAAGCTAAAAGGTTACGCAACAGGTGGAACGATCCATATCATTGCAAACAACTTGCTTGGATTTACTACAAACTACGGTGATTCCCGTTCCACTAAGTATGCAAGTGACCTTGCAAAAGGCTATGAGATCCCGGTTATCCATGTGAATGCCGACGATCCGGAAAGCTGTTTAGCTGTTATGGTGTTTGCTTATGAATACCGTAAGAAATTCAAAAAAGATATCGTGATTGATCTTATTGGTTACCGTCGTTTCGGTCACAACGAAATGGATGACGCCAATGTAACGCAACCACTCTTATATGAAAAAATCAACAACCATCCGGTAATTGCCGAAAAGTATGGAAAAGAGCTTGTGAACAGAGGCATTCTTTCTGAAGAAGATTTTACTGGTAAGAAAACAGAATTCATGCAGAAGCTGCAAGGCATTTTCGATGAGCTACGCAAAGAGGACGAAGGCAATGTGAAAATTAAGCAGGTGCCAAAGCCAATCAGTGATCAAGTACCTGAGCTTGAAACAGCAGTGCCGGAAGACGTGTTGAAATCCATCAACAGCAACCTGGTGAAGTTCCCGGAAACTTTTACTGTTTATCCGAAACTAGGCCGTATTTTGAAAAAGCGTGAAAGCCTACTTGCCAGTGACAACAAAGTGGATTGGTCCTTAGGGGAGACACTTGCCTTTGCATCGATTCTTGCTGATGGCACGCCGATTCGATTAACAGGTCAGGACAGTGAGCGCGGAACATTCTCGCACAGACATCTTGTACTGCATGATAACAAAACCGGAGAGCGCTTCATTCCGTTGCATGAACTACCGGAAGCTAAAGCTTCTCTTTCCCTTTACAACAGTCCTTTATCTGAGACAGCAGTTCTTGGTTTTGATTATGGATACAGCGTGCAATCGCCAGAATCCCTTGTCATTTGGGAAGCCCAGTTTGGCGATTTCGTAAACGTAGCCCAAGTAATCATTGACCAGTTCATCGCATCCGGAAGAGCGAAGTGGGGCCAGAAATCAAGTCTTGTCATGCTTCTGCCACACGGCTACGAAGGACAAGGACCTGAGCATTCCAGCGGTCGCGTCGAGCGTTTCTTGAACTCTGCTGCGGAAAATAACTGGATTGTTGCGAATGTGACAAGCGCGGCGCAATACTTCCACCTTTTAAGAAGACAGGCAAAGCTGACGACAAAAGAGGATGCAAGACCCCTTATCGTCATGACACCGAAGAGCTTGTTGCGTAACTCGATGACTGTTTCTGATGTGTCCGAGTTGACAGAAGGCAAGTTCAACCTTCTAGTGGAAGAAAAACGTACAGGGCAAAATAAAGATCAAGTGAAACGCCTTGCTTTATGCACAGGTAAAGTGGCGATTGATCTTGCAGCTAAAATTGATGAAATGGGCAGTGACGAGGTGGAGTCCCTTCATATCGCGCGTGTCGAGCAACTATACCCATTCCCGCATAAGGAAGTAGAAGAGCTTGCTGCACAATTCCCTAACCTAGAAGAAATCGTTTGGGTTCAGGAAGAGCCGAAGAACATGGGAGCTTGGCCGGTTGTCAAAGCAAACCTTCATGAAATTGCAACAGACGGCATCTCTGTGGACTATATCGGGCGTCCGAAACGCTCTAGTCCTGCAACAGGTGAGCCGCATATTCATAAACAAGAACAAGCATGGATCGTGGAAGATACAGTGAACGTACACAAAGGGCATGGAGGGGAAAACAAATGATCGAAATTAAAGTGCCAGAACTTGCAGAATCAATCACAGAAGGTACGATAGCAGAATGGACAGTAAAAACAGGTGACGCGATTGAAAAGGGAGAAACAATCGCAGAGCTTGAAACAGATAAGGTAAATGTAGAAATTAAAAGTGACTTCAGCGGGGTAATCCAGGAGCTTTTAGCAGAACCTGGTGACAACGTTGTCGTTGGACAAGTCATTGCGAAGCTTGGGGAAGAAGGAGCAAGCGCTGCGTCTGACGCTGCGCCAAAAGAAGAAGCACCTAAAGCGGAAGAGGCCCCTAAAGCTGAGCCTGCTAAAGAAGCAACACCTGCTCCAGCTGCTGAAGAGAAAAAAGTAAGCAAATCAAGAACAGTAGCTTCTCCGGCAGCACGCAAAAAAGCAAGAGAGCTTGGAATCGATCTTGATGAAGTTTCCTTCCGTGACCCAATGGGACGCGTTCGTGTGGAAGATGTGGAAGCACACAACCAAACTAAAAATGCACCTAAAGCTGCTGAGAAGCCTGCAGCATCACCATCCAAACCTGCAGCTGCTGCTCCAGCTCAGGATGATACACGCGTAGAACGCATCAAAATGAGCAGAAGACGTCAAACCATCGCAAAACGTCTAGTGGAAGCACAACACACAGCAGCCATGCTGACTACATTCAACGAGGTTGATATGACGGCAGTAATGGACGTTCGTAACCGTCGCAAAGATGCTTTCTTCAAAAAGAATGGCGTTAAACTAGGTTTCATGTCCTTCTTCACAAAAGCCGTTATTGGCGCGCTTAAATCTTTCCCATTATTAAATGCGGAAATCCAAGGCGACGAAATTTTATTGAAGAAGTTCTATGACATCGGAGTTGCTGTATCCACAGAAGAAGGTCTAGTCGTTCCAGTTGTACGTGACGCTGACAAACTAAGCTTTGCCGGTATCGAAAAAGAAATCGGTGAGCTTGGTAAAAAGGCTCGTGACAACTCTTTAGGACTAAAAGATCTTCAAGGTGGTACGTTCACCATTACAAACGGTGGAATCTTCGGTTCTCTTTATTCCACTCCAATCTTGAACACACCACAAGTTGGTATTCTTGGAATGCACACAATCCAACGCCGTCCAGTTGTTGTGGATGATAACGATACAGTGGAAGTAAGACCGATGATGTATATCGCATTATCTTATGACCACCGTATTGTCGACGGAAAAGATGCAGTACAGTTCTTGGTAAGAGTAAAGCAATTGCTTGAAGATCCGGAAGACTTATTGTTGGAAGGTTGATAGTTTGGAGAGGGCTTATCACAATGATAGGTCCTCTTTTTAGGTGTGTTCCTGAAAATGGAAATCGGTTTTTGTGAAGAATATTGTCGGAATACTAGCAATTCTGCGAAAATATGCAGTATAATCATCCATATATACAAAAAAGAGATTCAGTTACACAAGGGGGAAACATACTATGAAGAAAGTTCTATCTTTATTTTTAATAGGGCTACTAGTTGTGGTGCTTGCGGCATGCACATCAGATGATAAGAAAACAAATGAAGAAGGATTCGCAGAAGAAACAGAAGAACGAGAAGATGAAGAAAGTTTGATTCCAGTTGGTGAAACTGCTGAGACAGAAGGTGGAAGCTTTACATACCATGCGAGAAACAACCGTCTCAAACCAATTGAAACAGACTCTTTTACCATTAATGTGGACAAAGTATCCGTAATGAGTGGAAAGCTTGCTGGTGGATTTAAAGATTACATGGGCCAGGATGAAATCAAATATATCCAGTTTGATTTAGAAGTCGAAAATAAAACGTCAGACTCTTTAAATTTTGAAGCATACCAAGCTAGCATTGTGACAAATACAGGGGAAGAAGTCGCTGCCCCTGATTCTCGTTTGACAACCAAGAGTGAAGATACGGGCGAACTTAATGAAAAGTTCACTGGCGGAGAAAAGAAGCAAGGCGCTATCTTCTTCCTATTAGAAGAAACGAAAGCAGAAGATGTGGAGTGGGTGCAAATTAATATGAAAGCACCTGTAGATGAGAACGACGAGAAGGTCGGGGAAGATATTAAGATAAAAGTAAAGCTATAATTATGTCGTTAGTATGAAAGGCAGGGGTGACTCTGTCTTTTTTGATTTTACTTTATTAACTGTCGAAAAAAAGGAGGCATCACTCATGATTAGAACTGCACTACTTAGCAAATGGCATGTGCATGCTCAAGAATATGCAGAAGAAGCAATGCAGAACGAGCACATAACCCTCACACACGTATGGGATGAGCAAAAAGAAAGAGGCCAAGCTTGGGCAGATGAGCTTGGACTTTCCTTTGAAGAAGAGATAGACAACATTTTTAGAAATACAGAGATCGATGCTGTCATTGTCGCTTCTCCAACAAGCATGCATACAGAAATTATCACCAAAGCTGCGAAGCACGGCAAGCATGTTTTCACGGAAAAGGTGCTTGCAGAAACGGAAGCAGATGTAGCGGCTATTCTCCAAGAGGTAGAGAGACACGGGGTCAAACTGATGGTTTCGCTGCCACGTTTAACAGCGTACTATTATTTATACACGCAACAAGTTGTGGACAAAGGATTATTGGGGAGGCTCACTACCATTCGCTGCCGTGTTGCACACAATGGATCCGTTCCCACAGAGCAGCACCCTAATGGTTGGTTGCCAAAACACTTTTACAATAAGGAACTATGTGGAGGCGGTGCATTTATTGATCTAGGCGCCCACCCCATCTACCTGTCAAACCGTCTTGGCGGACAAGTAAAAGCAGTAACCGCCCGCTTCACCCAGACATTTGATCATGAAGTGGACGATAACTCGGTTGCGATTGTTGAGTACCAATCAGGCGCACTCGGTATCTTAGAAACAGGGTTTGTTTCTTCCGGTAGTCCTTTTCAATTGGAGGTTTATGGAACAGAGGGAACTTTAATGATCGAAGATGGTATCATCCGGATCACAAGTATAAACCTTCAAGAAGGTTGGCATTCACCATCAGAAGAAGCACTTCCTAAGAACGCACCATCTGCAATGACTCAATGGGTCTCAGAAATCAGGACAGGGAAAAAGCCGGATATAAGCTATCAAGACGCTTACTTGCTCACCTTGATTAACGATGCAGCCCGTCGTTCCAATGAAGAGGGACGTAGAATTGAGATATAAATACTTTTAAAACGAAAACGACCAGATATTTTCTGGTCGTTTTCGTTTCTAGATCATTTACTTTTCTCTTCCTCTTCCATGTTAAACCAAAGCGGATCCATTTCATCAACATCGCCGTTATAGTTGATAAGAATCTCTTCGCCAGCCTTAATGTCCTTATAGGCAAAAAAGTCAAAGACATGTTCGTCAAAGTTGATTTCATATCTTGCATTTGGTTCATATGAATGGTTGAAAAGCATGCCATAGCCAAGCAAAATGGCAGAGTGGTTAATGCCATATTCGAACGCATAGTCCGCTAATAACGTCTTTTCGATATGTTCATGCTGTTCGTTTGGATAGGATATAACTGGTGCAGAATGAAATAGTGTTCCTGCTTTGATATCCTCTGTTGCAAATACGCCTCTATTGAATTCCCCGTCACTTACAGGAGAACTTTTTACTTCGATCATGGTCATCACCTTCACGTTTCCGAAAAATTTCCTGACCTATTAAGGGTGCCATTTTCTCGATAAGAATGCAACTGGTTAGTTTAAACAATAACCAACTCCACTTTAAAAACATGAAAAAAGCTCTCCCACATTAGCATTGTGGAAGAGCTCTTGATTAAATTCCAATAAAGAAGTACTGCTTATTAGAGCGTTCATATACTGAAACTTGTTCTGTATAGTCTTTGAAAAATACCTTTTGCATCCTGTTTTCCGCGGTCCTTTTAATTTCCTGCTCAATCTCCAGCATAAGATCTCGAGCAACTTCAACAGGTAGGTTAAAATGCTTTGCTGCCTCTATATAGGGGTGGCGTTTCACAAGTAAATCGAAATATTGGTCAGGAGTTTCAGCATGCTCTTCATAGGCATATTCCACGTCCAGGATAAAATTGTAGAAGAGCTGCTTTTCAAGAGGAAGCTCCGCCACACTGCATTTTACAAGGTATCTATATAAGCTTTCCTTCATCTTAAGCACCTCATTATCGGTAAAGAGTTTCTAATAGTATATGCATATTAATCGTTGGAAGATGCTATTTTACCAACTTGCCTTCTTCACACCAGGAACCTGTCCCTTGTGAGCAAACTCACGGAATGCAATACGAGACATTTTGAATTTGCGGATATAGCCTCGCGGTCTGCCAGTTACCTCACAACGATTTTTTAAACGGGTAGGGGAAGAGTCACGCGGTAATTTGCGAAGACCTTCGACATCACCTTTTGCTTTTAATTCTCTGCGGATCTCAGCATACTGCTCAACTAGCTGCTGACGCTTTCTTTCTTTTGCTACTTTTGATTTCTTTGCCATAATAGAATTCTCTCCTTTGTTGTAAATAGTAATCGTTACGATTTATTAAAACATATATTGGTCTGGAGTTCAAATGAAAAGTGTCATCCACCAGCAACAAGCGAACACTTCCACAAAATAATTTTTACTCGCCCACATCGAGAATGGTATAATTAAAGAAAGGTGAGCCTAAGCATGTTCCTTTGTTTAGGTTTTTTTATTTTCTATAGGGGTATGACCCTTTACATATGACAAATGACTTATCAACTGACGGAGTGATGATTATTTATGCGAATGAGGACGCGTCTTATTAAAAGCATCCCCAACATGTTCACATTGGGGAATTTATTTTGCGGATTCTTATCGATCGGTTTTGCCGCAAGTGGACAATATAGTAACGCAGCAATTTTAATCCTGATCGGAATGATGCTCGACAGTATGGACGGTCGCCTGGCGAGGATGTTGAATGCAGATGGAGAGCTAGGGAAAGAACTCGATTCTTTAGCTGACGTCGTTACATTCGGTGTGGCACCTTCCTTTTTAGTTTATTACACGTATTTTTATCAGTTCGGCATACTGGGCATGGCCATTGCAGGTTTATTTCCACTGTTTGGTGCTTACAGATTGGCCCGTTTCAATATAAGTACAAGCAAGTCTTCCGGTAAATACTTTACGGGAGTTCCAATCACTGCTGCTGGTGGTATACTGGCTCTGTTGACGCTATTCGGAAATTTGATACCACAGATTGTGACAACAGTCATTTTCACAGCGTTTTGTTTCTTGATGGTCAGCAAAATAAAGATTCCAAGCTTTAAGGATGTCCCGCTACCGAAATACGGAACGATTGTTACCTTGTTTTTAGGAGCGTCTCTATTTATCGTTTATAAAGGAACATATGCACAATATCCTTATCTCATCTATATAGCAATTCCATTGTATATCGCATTTCTTGCGTACAGATTTGTACGTGTGCGTGGGAAGAATAGACGGGAAACGGACTAAGCTTGAATGGACTTACCTTTTATATAGGTGGGTCTTTTTTTTATGCAAAAATCCATTGAACTTCACGTTAACGTCAATGGTAAACTATAACTATCTATATTTTCAGAAAAAGGGATGAGTTCTGCATGTACACGATTTCGCAACTAGCCAATGAATTTCAAATATCCACTAGGACTGTCCGCTACTATGAGGAGTTGGGGTTACTGGAACCTTCCCGTTCTGATGGAAACCAGCGAGTCTTTTCTAAAAGGGAGTATGCCCGCCTAAAACTGATTACAAGGGGGAAGCGGTATGGCTTTCAGCTTGATGAAATTAAAGAAATGGTCACCTTGTTTGATAAAGACCGCACTGGTACTAAGCAACTTCAGAAAACCATTGAATACGGGATAATGAAAGTAGCAGAAGTAGAAGAAAGGATACGAGAGCTCACCGAACTGAAGGATGAAATGAATGAACTTCTCACAGATTTTCAAAAAAGGTTAGGAGGAGAAACGCATGGCGATATCACGTAATTTTTTCACAGAGGATAAGCACCTGCAGCAAGTGCTCAAAAAGCACTTAGAGCCTGAATTCTATGAATGGGCAGAGAAAGAGCTGACAGAATTTGGCGAGAGTTGTGCAAATGAAATAGAGGAGCGTGCGGTCCATACAGATCGGGAGGGGCAGCCTAGGCTTATAAAATACAATAAAATGGGCGAGGACGTTTCAGAGGTTTGGGTCAATGAGGGGTACAAGAAAACCGTCACGGAAACATACAATAGAGGAATTGTCGGATATGTCCATAAGGATATTCCGGAGCTCGGTCAAAAGGGCAACTACTTATACTCGTATGCGCAAGGCTATGTGCTTTCACAGACAGAGCCTGGGTTTTACTGTCCGGTTACGCTTACTATGGCTACTGCTTACCTGCTTGAACATTATGCCGATGACCATGTAAAGGGGAAATTCCTGCCGCATGTCATTTCGACTGGTGAGGTGGAACTTTTTGAAGGAGCGACATTTTTGACGGAAAGGCAAGGCGGGTCAGATGTCGGGGCGAACGAGACGCAAGCGGTGCCACACCCAAATAAGGATACCTATCTATTGACTGGTGAAAAATACTTTGCTTCCAATGCCGGGCAGTGCGGTGTTGCGATGGTGTTGGCAAGGATACCAGGGGCACCTAAAGGAACGAGGGGACTCAGTCTTTTTGCTGTTCCTTGGAAAAAGGAAGATGGGAGTGGCAAGCTGAATGGCATTGAAATTCGACGTTTGAAGGATAAAATCGGTGTCAGGGCGGTTCCTTCCGCAGAGGTTCTGTTCAACGATGCAGAAGGGTATCTTGTAGGGGAGCCTAGCAAGGGCATCCATTATATGATGGAGGCATTGAACTTGTCGCGTGTTTGTAATGCGATTGCGTCTCTTGGAATCATGGAAAGGGCATACTCAGAAGCACGTAATTATGCTAACAGCCGTGTGACTTTTGGCGACAGGCTGATTAATTTTCCGATGATCCGTGAATCCTTGGTCGATATGGCTGTAAAACAAGAGGTGGAGCTGAGTGCTAGTTTTGAGCTTGTGGCACTTTTTGATCGGGTTATGCGAAATGATGGGGCCAAAGTATCAGAAGAAGAAATTGCATTGAATAGATTGCTGATTGCGTTATTGAAAAAAGAAACGGCAGAACAGGCCGTCCATTTTTCCCATGAAGCAATTGAAATGCATGGAGGAAATGGCTTCATTGAAGATTTTGTAACACCGAGGCTGCTTCGGGATGCCCAGGTGTTAACCGTCTGGGAAGGAACCGCAAACATTCTCGGGATGGAAGTGCTCAGGCTGATGAGCCGTTTTAAAGTGGAACGTATTTTCATAGAGTCCATGAGAAAGAGGTTGTCTTCTTTTCACATTGAGACTCCTATAAAAGAACCGGTAGAGGAAGCTTTAGTGAAACTTCAAGAGTTATGCCATTATACGAGCAGCTGTGCGCCTGAGATCCAAACTGTTTATTCCAAAAAGATTGCTAGTCTGATGGTGAAGATCTTTGAAAGTGTGGTTGCATTGGACGGGGCTAATGCAGGTGATCCTCGTGAAAAGGCGAAAGCCGAACTGTTCCTCCAAATGACTTGGAAAGATTCGGACACGTGGTATGATACAGAAAATAAGAGGCTTCAATACTTCGACTTGATTGTAAACTGGGAGGAGAGTTCGGTTGTAGTGGAATAGAGGATATAAAAACAGGCAGCCCGCAAAGGCTGCCTGTTCCAATTTTTCTTATGCTACACGCTTTTCTTCACTGCTAGACTTCATGTTACGATGTTTCCAAATTTGACTTACAAACCATCCAAGTACCGTGAAGGTTAACACAGAACCTATGAGTAAGGAGGTGTTATAATCCATTCCGAAACCTTCTGGTGCGTAGAAGATATACGTGCAGACAACTCCTGACATGAATAATGCCGGAACGCTTGCAATCCAGTGGAATTTATTTTCTTTTAGAAGATACATAGCCGCTGTCCAAAGCATCACAGTGGCAACAAGCTGGTTTGTCCAGCCAACATATCTCCAAAGGAAAGTGTAGTCGATTGTAGCAAGGTAAAGGGCAGGTGCAGCCAGCAACAAGGTTACTAGTAGCACTTTTACCTTCCCTTCCATATTGAAAAACTTTGAAAATACTTCCGTTAATATCATTCTGGAAGATCGCAGTGCGGTATCCCCTGTTGTAATTGGAAGGATGATAACGCCAAGGATGGCAAGAATCCCACCTAGTGTACCTAATAAGGAAATAGAAATTTCGTTAACGACATAAGATGGTCCCCCAAGGGCAAGTGCTTCTTGCAATCCGCCAGTTCCATTAAAGAATGTCATACCAGCTGCTGCCCATACGAGTGCGATCATTCCCTCTGTAATCATCGCTCCGTAGAAAATTTTACGGCCATGTGATTCCTTTTTCATCGTGCAAGCGACAATTGGACTTTGTGTACAATGAAATCCAGAGATCGCTCCACAAGAGATGGTGACCATCAATAGCGGCCAGATTGGCAGTTCCTGAGGGTGCAAGTTTGCAAATGTCAGGTTTGGAATCTGTTTGTCGGTAAATAATAGTGCAACAGCAATGGCAACTGCCATGAAAAGCAGGATTGCCCCAAGTAATGGATATATTTTACCGATTACTCGATTGACCGGTAATAGAGTAGCCAATAAAAAATACCCGAAAATTAATAGTAAGGCCACCATGAAGCTAAGTGGTGTTAATTGAGCGATCAGTTGGGCAGGTCCAGCTGTAAAAGCCGCAGCCACAAGTACCATTAATACAAGAGATACCACATAAATGAGTGACTTCACTACATTGCCAAGATATTTTCCAACAATGGTCGGATATTGAGCCCCGTTATGGCGCAAGGATAACATACCTGAAAAGTAATCATGGACTGCTCCGGCAAATATACTTCCTACCACAATCCAAATGAAAGCCACTGGACCATACAATGCCCCAAGGATGGCCCCGTAGATAGGGCCCAATCCAGCGATATTCAATAGCTGAATTAAATTTCCCTTCCACCAAGGCATAGGAACAAAGTCGAAATCGTCCCTTTTCGTATAAGCAGGAGTAGGGGTCTGATCATTAATAACAAAAACCCGTTCAACGAATTTAGAATAAAACACATAACCTAGAACTAGAAAAATAAGTGCGCCGAAAAATGTGATCATGCTGCTCTCCTCCTGTTGTGTGAAAATTACAATTTCAAACATTTTAACACGTTTAAGCGGAAAAACAACAGATTATTCTGAAAAAATTAAATTTTTTGTATAATAAACCGTTTTCATGTCGGATTTGATTTATTGGGTGAAAGAATAGTGTTAATATTCGCCATATATTGCTTTGCCCATAGATATGGCATACAATGAAAGCTGATTACTAGACAGCTCAGAGATTCGAGAGTGATTTCGGTGGAAACTTACTATCAAAAACATAAATTGATGATAAACTTACTTGTCGTATTCCTATTAGGGTCCGGCCTCTTTTTCGTTCATCTGCAATCTCCGTTTTCCTTTTTAGCAACGAAACCTGCTTTATTTGCTTTACTGGTAGTTTCAATCGTGCTTTTAACGATCAATACTGTACCTCTTCCGCCAAAAGGAAATTCTCTGAGTATGGACTCTGCCATTTTTCTGGCGACTTTGTTCGTATTCGGCTTGAACCTCTCTTTATGGGCCTTGCTTGCTAGTGGAGTAGTATATGGTCTATTAAAGAGGGAAATTGCTTGGTGGAAGCATCTTGTGAATTTTGCCATGTATGCTCTTATGATTACAGGAGCGCATTATATCTTTCTTTGGACAGGTGGAACAATAGGATATATACAAGCTTCAAACCTATTGTCTTATTTGACCACATTGATTAGTTATTTCTTTATTAATATACTAATTATCGGCGTTTTCTTTTACTCTATGAATCATCCGCAGTTAATTAAGGAAATGAAAAGCACACTGAAGAAATCTGTTTCCAATTATTCTATCTCCCTGGCTTCTGCACTATTATTAGCTTTGTTGTTTGAATCGGATGCAGTGCTTGGGCTGATAATTTTTACTGTGATTATTCTTTTGGTATCCAAAGGCTTCAAGGAATACTTTCATCTCAATGAGGAAATAAACAAGGATCGTTCATATCGACAACAAATACTCAATTCCTTGCCTGTGGGGATCATTACTGCAGATGATAAGCAGTCCAATTTTTCATTGAACACCGCTGCATCCTGCTTATTGAACCTGACCGGGGAAGAAATAAGGGATGTTGTCATGATGAAAGAGCCGCCAGTGTCCAACTCTTCCTTCTGGCAAATCATGCTGTCCAAAAGAATCTGTCAGAACGTCAAAGTGGGGTACTCAAGAGGTGAGGATGACTTGCGCTTGCTTGTATCGCAGTCCGTTTTGCATGACGAAGATAATAACATTATCGGAAGGATTTTTTATTTTATTGATATAACTGTTACAGAAGAGATGGAGAAAAGGATGCATCAAACGGAAAAACTTGCCGCATTGGGGGAGCTTGCTGCAGGCGCTGCCCATGAAATTCGGAATCCGTTGGCGGTGTTGCATGGCTTCTTCTCCTTGATGAAACAATCCTTTACTAAAGAAGAACTTGAAAAGTACCAGGTGCCTTTACTAATAAAAGAATTTGACAGAATCAACGCCATTATAGAAGACATGTTGCTCATGGCGAGGCCTGGCGCACCAAGACTACAGGAAACTACGTTCAAGACGATTTTTGAACAGATCCCTATGTTCCCTGACGTGACGGAAAATGAGCCTGAATTGAAGATGATGCTTGACGATACGAAGGTAATGGTGGATCTCAAGCAGATGAAACAGGTCATCTACAATCTCTATCGAAATAGCAGAGAGGCCATTAAAGACAATGGAGTCATTACAATCTCTTCCCAGAAGTTAAATGGGAAGTATCAGTTATTTTTTAAAGACAATGGATCAGGGATTCAAGATGAAGTGAAAAGCTCTCTTTTCCATCCGTTTCATACTTCTAAAGAGACCGGCACCGGGCTTGGACTGACAATCGTTCAGCGCATTATCGAGAACCATCAAGGAAGTATTGAAGTGTATGAGACATCGTCAAAAGGGACGACTTTTCTTATTACATTACCAATATCACCTCAACAATAAAGAAGGAGTGTCAAGATGTACCTATCCGTTAAAGAGACAGCCGAGTATTTATCCTGTTCAGAATCATATGTGAAAACCCTGATACAAGAAAAGAAAATTCGAGCATTGTATGATGGAACCGACTATATGATTAACAAAGAACAATTTACGACGCATATGAAACAGCTGGAAAAGTATAAAGAGTTGATTGAAGAAGTAAGAAGCGAACCGATTCCTGAGGATATTGATATTAAGGATGAGGATTGAGTGGAAAAAGCACCTGGTTAGGGTGCTTTTTCTATTTTACTTGACTGTTTATTATTAAATGTTTAAACTTTTAAACATAATAACAGGTAAAAACTTGTCTAATTCATTCTATTTGTAAGACAATAGTAATAACATAATCTGAAAATGCGAAAACAGGAGGAATCTTGTATGACGATTTCAACGACTGACATAAACGAAAAGGTCGAAACATTACTTGCAAATCATAGAAGTTATTTTGAAAAAGGGGAAACGAAGGATATTGATTTCCGCTTGGAGCAGCTGGCGACCTTGAAGAAGGCAGTTCAGAAATACGAAGCAGAACTGATGGATGCTTTGAAAAAGGACCTCGGAAAATCAATATTCGAAGCATACGGTTCTGAAGTTGGGTATATCCTTGATAGCATCGGCTTTTTCATGAAAAATTTAAAAAGCTGGGCTAAAGTGAAAAAGGTGAAAACACCGCTCGTGCATACTGGTTCCAAAAGCCTGGTCTATTCTCAGCCCTATGGAACAGTATTGATTGTCGGGCCTTTCAATTACCCCGCTCAGTTAGTATTAGAGCCTCTGATTGGTGCGATTTCTGCTGGAAACTGCGCTGTAATCAAGCCTTCGGAATTCACACCGACTGTATCTGGTGTACTTACAAAAATGATACGAGAATTTTTTAATGAAGAGTACATCAGTGTGGTGGAGGGAGCGAAAGAGGAAACATCCGCCCTTATACATGCGCCATTCGATTATATCTTTTTTACGGGAAGCGTAGAGGTAGGAAAAATTGTGATGCAGGCTGCAGCGAAGCGACTTGTGCCGGTAACACTCGAGCTTGGAGGGAAAAGCCCTTGTATCGTCCATAAGGATGCCAATATAGAGGTAGCAGCGCAACGAATCGCTTGGGGGAAATTCATGAATGCGGGCCAAACGTGTGTGGCGCCTGATTACATTCTTGTTCATGAAGATGTTCGAGAGAAACTGGTAAATGCATTGAAAAAAACAATACATGATTTTTACGGAGACAATCCACAAGAAAGCAATGATTTTGGACGTGTGGTGAATGAGCGTCAATTTGACCGCCTTGTATCATTATTGGATATGGAAAAAGTGGTAGTAGGAGGACGCATCGATCGGGAATCGCTTTATATGGAACCGACTGTGATGGATGGTGTAACTTGGGAAGATAACGTGATGCAAGAAGAGATATTTGGCCCCATTTTACCTGTTCTTTCGTTTAACGACTTAAAGGATGCAATAATACAGGTTAATAACTATCCAAAGCCTCTGGCATTATATGTGTTTACAGAAGACAATGAGGTGGAGGAAGAGGTTATCGGAAGCACTTCTTTTGGCGGAGGTTGTGTGAATGATACGGTCACACATTTGACCAATCCATACTTGCCATTTGGTGGCGTAGGGACATCGGGCATCGGTTCCTATCATGGGAAAGACAGCTTTGATACTTTTTCCCATAAGAAAAGTGTGATGAAAAAGAGTACTAAGTTCAATTTAAGTTTTCTTTACCCGCCGTATTCCGATAAAAGCATAAAAATGCTAAGGAAATTTATGAAATAGACAGGTTTTAATTTTAGGGATCAGGAAGTTCTTTACATTTCTTTTATACGTCTTCTGTGTTAATATTTAGATAGACGAAATATATATGTAGCAGACGCAGCCTTTTAGGAAAATGGATCTTCGGTCGTGGAGATTCATTTTCTTATTTATTTTAGGGAAGGGCGTCTTTTTATAGTGGGAGAGTGTAAGAATGGTACCGATTCAGAAAAAAGAACCGTTATGGACAAAATCATTCATTATGTTGATGGTAGGAAACTTGTTTGTGTTTATGTCTTTTCAGATGTTGATTCCGACGTTGCCTCCATATGTTAAGTCGTTGGGAGCAACGGGCTTTGAGATTGGATTAGTTACAGCCTTATTTTCCATCGGTGCTGTGTTAAGCAGGCCGTTTATTGGTTTTATGCTGGAGTACCGGGCGCGTAAACCGCTTGTGTTGATCGGAGCGGTTGCGTTGCTTGCTGTGACGATTATCTATCCATTGTCCCAGATCGTGCTGGTATTCCTATTGTTCCGCCTTATCCATGGTCTTGCATGGGGCTGGTCCACCACGGTAAATGGGACCGCAGCGGTAGATGTTATTCCACGTTCCCGTCTAGGTGAAGGGATGGGGTATTACGGATTATCGATTACAATTGGTATGATTATCGCTCCAAGCTTGGGAATCTATCTTTATCAGGTAACAGAGTTTTCTAATCTAATCATGGTAAGTGCAGTTCTTGGAGTTATTGCGCTTGTGCTGTTAGGTGTGGTTCATTATCAGACGCCTGCAATAGTGGAAAAGACAAAAAAGGAAGACCTTAAGTTTTCCTATTTCGGTTCGCTTGTAGAAAAGAGCAGTTGGTATCCCGCATTTATCACTTTGATTGCTACGTTTGGTTACGGATCGATTGTCACGTTTATCGTAATATTTGGTGAAGAACGCGGGATTGATCAGATCTTTCTTTTTTATCTTGTAAATGCGATCATGGCGTCATTATCTCGTCCAGTTGCCGGGAAATGGTTTGATAATCATGGACCTCGGGGCTTGGTTTTAATGTGTATGTTCTTGTCCTTTGTCGGCATGTGGGTGCTTTCCTTTGCGCACTCAAACCTGTTTATCGTGATAGCTGGTGCGTTGTTTGGAGTAGGTTTCGGTTCCTTGATTCCGACCTTGCAGTCATGGACCTTATCCATGACCCCTGAAAACCGCCGTGGAGTGGCAAACGGCATGTTTTTCTCCTCCATCGACCTGGGGATTGGACTAAGCGGAATCATCTTTGGACTCCTTGCACAATTTGTCCCAACCGCCGCCCTCTTCCAAATCTCCAGTACCTTCATGCTCCTCGCCATGCTCTTCGCCTGGATCGAAGGCAAAAAGAGAAAACGAGCAGTGCTTGAAGAGATGAGGGAAGGGGCTTAAAGAAAAGGGGTCTGACCCGCTGTGCGTTAAAGGGGTAAAGAGATAAAGAGGGGTCTGACCCTCACTCCGTTAAAGCACTAAAGAAAAAGCGTAACCACCAGTCAATGGAGGTTACGCTTTTTCGATTTCTTTGACCCTGCCGACTTGTCCGTCTTGGAGGCGGACTTTGATGCCGTGGGGGTGGTTGGGGGATTTGGTTAGGATGTCTTTGACGGTCCCGCTTGTTAGTTTGCCTGTGCGCTGGTCTTGTTTGAGTACAATCTTTACTGATTGACCGATAGTGATATCAGATCGTTTTTGTCCGTTCATTTTTTAAAGCCTCACGTTTCTATTTATACTAGTATTTTATTATAACATAACCAAGCTCCCTCATTCCTAGTACCCCATTTCTTCTCTCACTTCAAGCAATAGATCAGGACGGTTTGTAAGGATTCCGTCTGCCCCTCTTTCTAACAGATAGCGCATCGTTTCCTTATCATCAATGGTCCAGTAATGCATCTGTACGCCGCTTCTTTGCGCATCTCGAATCAGTCGTTCATTGGTCAAATCGAAAATGCTTTCCTGAAGGGGTACCTGAAAGGCATCTACTTCCGGCTTGTAGAGGTTGCGGACAAACAGTTTGTGAAGGAGGACGAATCTAGTGATCTCCTGTCTGCCACCCACAAGCGCGACCCTGCCTTCAGTGAAACTATTAAATGTCTCGAGAATTTCCTGGTCAAAAGAAGCAACAAGCAGGGTATCCTCCCGGTTATACTCCTTGGTCAATTCCCATAGCTTTCTTGCTATCTCTTCATACTTATCGGGTGGATTGGTGTCTTTAATTTCAATCTCAATCCTTGTATTAGGAAAGGCTTGAAACATTTCTTCTACAGTAGGAATGGTAACTCCCTTGCCGCGGAAACTGTTATTGCCGTCTAAATCAACGAAATGAAAGCCTGCATCCAACTCTTTAATTTCCTCTAGGGTCAGGTCTGCAACGGCACCTTGCCCGTTTGTCGTTCGATCAACAGTCGGGTCATGGATGGCAACGAGGTGCCCGTCTTTTGTAATATGTATATCTGTTTCCAGCACATCCACTCCCATTTCCACGGCTTGCTCAAAAGCTGTCATTGTATTAGAAGGTGCGAGATGCTCTCCGCCTTGGTGGGCAATGACGAGCGGGCTTCCTCCATTTTCAAAAAAAGGTTTTGTTGCTTGTTTGTTAATGGGGAATAAAGTGAAAATTAGGCCTAACGTGCCAAGCGTACCGGCAATCGTGCCAAGGGCTATCCAAACTTTTCTTTTCTTTCGTGGGTTTTTTTGTGAAGGAATGGTAATCTCGGCCATAAATGAATGTCCCCTCTTTCTCTTGTCATCTACTAATACTTAAATTATAGAATAGTTAGAAAATAAAAAAAGAGGGTAGCCGTAATTTTTCGGCTACCTTCCTCTTATTCTAAAAACCCTAACTCCCGCGCAACGTCGTCTACCAGTTCTTTTCTGTTGTATTCATGGTAAAGTCCCATCGCCAAGCGCGTCGGACAGCCGAAGAAAAAGCGTTCGTACAAGGTTTGGCGGGATCCGAATGCACTCATGCTGACATCCCATGCTAAGCGGAACAACTGGATGCGGCTTTTAGCATCAGTGGTTGCTGACTGTAGATATTGGTCAATATCTGCTCGAATTGGTGATTCCAGGTCAGCCTCCGTTGGTATAGAAACCAGACCGCTGGCGCCAAGTAATTGCAAAATCTCGATGAATCTTGGATATACTTTCGGAAATTGCACGATTGCAACAGAAAGTGGCGTAACATCTGGAACCATTGTCCCGTGCTTATCCGGTTTGGCGTTCATTTCGGAAGCGAGAAGCAAGGCTTTATGATTCTCAACAGCGATGATGATCTCGCTGATTTTTTCTTTTACATGCCCATATTCACCAATCGCGATAGTATTGACCAAAAGTTGTGCAATTCCTAAAATGAATTCAGCTTTCATGACCTGTCTCGACACCACCTGGTGGGTGACAAGCGGTTTGAAGTTACTAATGGAATACAATTTGTTGGCGACATCGATATTTTCCGCAACAAATACTCTTTCCCATGGCACCAAAACGTTATCGAGCACTACAATCGCGTCCATTTCTTCAAACCTTGAACCAAGCGGATGGTTAAAAGAGGAAGAATCATAGGAAAACGATTCCCGGCAGATGAATTTCAATCCTTCTGTATTACTTGGGATACTGAAGGCGTAGGCGAATGGCTCTTCAAACATTTTCAGTCCAGAAGATGAGATGATGATCTCATCGGTAATCCCGCCTTGTGTAGCTAATAGCCGTGCACCTTTTATGATGATTCCGTCTGAAGTCTTATCTACCATTCGTGCCGCCACAATATTCTCATCGTCCTCGTAATGAAAAGACGAGCGATTTACTTGTGGAGAAATAAATGTATGAGTAAAAGAAAGGTCCTTTTCCCTGGCATACTCGTAAAAATTTTTAAGGTTCTGTGGAAACTGTGGGCCTTGTTCCTCTAGTAGATCTGCAGAGGAGGCAAGTGCCATCAAGGTAGAGTTTTTATAATCAGGGGAGCGCCCCATCATTCCAAACGTCGATTTTGCCCAAACCTGAACCATCTTTCTTCTTTTCTCCAAACCTTCTTTCGTTGTCGGCCGAAGATAAGAAGTTCCTACCAAATTTCCAGTCGTTTCAGATGTGAAAGTCATGATATCTTTGTGCTTTTCGTCGTGTTGCATATCAAATAGCGCAGCTTGACTTCTCATCACACCTGAGAAAGCCGGGTGCTCCGAGATATTCCCTTTGACCTGCTGTCCGTTATACCAAACATTTGCATGAAGCGAGTCGATCCGGTCGAGATACTGTTTTCCGTTGATTATTCCCATGCTTCTCACCCTTTGCCCAGATTACTTCTTTCAATGTATGCATATGAGATTGTCTGATTTACTATCGGGCTTCATCAAATTTTGAACGGCTCCCTAGGCGTGGTATAGTGAGGGAAAGATGGTCTGGAGGGAGAAAAAATGAAGCAGGAATGGAAGGACCTTGATACACCAACCTTATTATTGGATAAACGGATTTTACTGGAGAACATTCGTAAAATGAGTGATTTTGCCAAAAAGAATAATGTGAATTTGCGTCCGCATATCAAAACGCATAAATCCGTCGAGATTGCCAAACTTCAGCTAGAGCACGGTGCAATAGGCATCACCACTGCCAAATTGGAAGAGGCAGAAGTGATGGCTGCTGCAGGAATCAAGGATATTTTAGTGGCATATCCTGTTTCAAGCCCGGCAAAAGTAGAGCGGATCATTGCTCTTTTGAATCAAGGGGTGGATTTGAAAGTAACAGTAGACAACTTGGAACAAGTGAAGCTGCTTCAAAAAGCATTGGAAAAAACAAGACACACGTTGGAAGTCTGGATTAAAGTGAATTCTGGTCTGAACCGATGTGGGGTGGAGCCTGGAGCGGGTGCGGTAGATCTAGCAAAAGGCATCATCCTGTTATCCCGGCTTAACATTAGGGGAATCTTCACCCATGCAGGTCACTCCTATGGTGCTAATGGGAAAGAGGAGCTTGAGCGCATAGCTCTGGCTGAAGCAGATGCGGTGGTCAAAAGTGCTGAAGCATGTGAAAAGGAGGGCATCCCGATCCTGGTAAGAAGCGTTGGCTCAACTCCTACTTATCGCATTTCCGGACGAGTGGATGGAATTACAGAAGTACGTCCCGGCAACGCGGTCTTTTTTGACAGCATTCAAGTGGGACTTGGTGTTGCAGACAGGAAAGATTGTGCGTTAACTGTGTTGGCATCTGTTGTGGGTGTGTATGAGGGGAGAATTGTTCTGGATACAGGAAGTAAAACATTGTGTTTGGATAAAGGTGCACATGGCTTGGACTCTGTGAAGGGGTACGGCTATGTGGTGGATCATCCTGAACTGATAATTGAGAGGCTGTCCGAGGAGCATGGAGTGGCAGTCTTTGAAGGTAGCTGCGGCCTGCGATTGAATGATAAAGTGCGCATCATTCCCAATCATGCATGTACAGTGGCCAATATGTTTGATGAGTACATGTTGGTGGAAGGCAAGCATGTTGTGGATAAGTGGAAGGTGGATGCGAGTGGGAAGCGGAAGTAATTCGCCGCCCCCCAACCCGCTAACTCCATCACTCCACAACCAACGCCGCCGCTAACTCCTCCCAATACGCACAAAGCGTCAAAAGACCTTTATCAAAATTCTTCAATTTGAAATTTTCATTCGGTGCATGCACATTGTCAGAAGGCAAGCCAAAGCCCATCAATACGATAGGAGCTTGCAGGACTTCATCCAGTGTCGAAACGATCGGCAAGGAACCTCCGCCGCGGGTAAAGGTGGTCGGTACTTCCCATACCTTCTCAAAAGCACGACTTGCTGCTTGGATAGCAGGGTGATTGAATGGAGTCACAAACGGTGCTCCTTTGTCAAAAAGGGAAACAGTTACTTCTACGCCAACAGGCTTATGCATCGTAACATGCTCCTGCAATAAGGCCAGAATTTCATCTGGGTCCTGATCTGGTACAAGACGGCAGGTGATTTTCGCATGTGCTTCAGATGGAAGGACCGTTTTGATCCCATCTCCTTGAAATCCGCCGTACACGCCATTTATTTCAAGTGTCGGACGAACCCATGTACGCTCATAAAAACTATATCCTTTCTCTCCATAAAACTCTTGAACACCCACTTCCTCTTTAACCACTTTTTCATCAAAACCAATCGCTTCAAAAGCTGCTTTCTCTTCCACAGTCAAAGGGACAACCTTGTCATAGAACCCATCCACTGTCACCACGCCATTACCATCGTGGAAAGAACCTAGCAATTCCACCACTGCATGAATCGGATTTGCCACAGCACCACCATAAAGTCCGGAGTGAAGGTCCCGTTTTGGGCCTTTAACATCCAGCTGAAAACCGCACATTCCGCGCAGGCCATAGCAAATGGTCGGTTTGTCTTCTTCAATCATCGAGGTGTCTGACACAACCACCACATCAGCAGCAAGCATTTCTTTATTTTGCTCGATAAATGCTGGTAAATTAGGACTGCCTACTTCTTCCTCGCCTTCAATACAGAATTTAAAGTTAAAAGGCAATGTTCCAGTCGTCGCAAGAAACGCCTCTAACGCTTTGATGTGCATAAAGGTCTGCCCTTTGTCATCGCTGGCACCGCGTGCGTAAATGCGCTCATCACGGATTGCCGGTTCAAAAGGCGGGGTATCCCATAAATGAAGAGGATCAACTGGCTGAACATCATAATGTCCATAAATCAAAACGGTGGGCTTGTCCTCACCGGCGTGGAGCCAATCACCATAGACAATGGGATGCCCTTTTGTCGGGTGAAGCGACACATTTTCCATGCCAAGCTTTCGCAAAGACTCTGACATCCATTCCGCTGCCCGTAACGTATCTGCATTATGTGCCGGGAGGGCGCTCACACTTGGAACAGCCAATAAGTCTATTAATTCTCCTAAATGCCTTTCCCGATGCTCTGATAAATAAGAAGTGATGGTTGCTGTTGTCATGATTTTACCCCCGTATTTTGAAGTGTTGGTGCTTTCCGAAGCTTTATTGCTTGTTCATATCCATAGGCGATCTGGATAAGGGTGCTTTCTTCAAAGGCCCTGGCGGTAAATGTCACCCCAACTGGTTTACCATGTTCCGTATAGCCCGCGGGAACGGTGATGGATGGATAACCTGCTTTGGCTGGGATGCCGGCACCAAAGTTGTTAGGTGTCAGGATGGCATCAAGATTGTGTTTTTCCATGACGGCATCTAACCCGCCTTCTCTAGAACGATAGAGATCTTTTTCACGACTTGATAGATACTCTTCTTCGGTGAGTGTTCCGCTGTGTTTTTCGCTTTCTTCAAGGACTGTCTGATTATGCTTGAGCATAGTGGAAGAATCCTTTTTGTTAAAAGCAATTAAATCTTGCAAGCTCTTAATCTGTACAGAGGAACCGGTATTCCGTAAGTAGGCGTTCAAACTTGGTTTGAATTCATAAAACAGCGTATGATAATCCCATTCTTCTTTTACAAAAGGAATGTCGATGGATCCGATTACTTCTGCTCCCTGTTCTCTGAGGCTGGCGATAGCTTCTTCCATAAGGAGGGCTTCCCCGTCAGAAAAATAAGTGAAATAAGGGTCACGAGCCACTCCAATCCGCATTCCGTTAAGTCCTTCTTTTAATAGGAAGGAAGTGTAGGATATACCTGGATTCGGGTTTGTCTTGGTGGCAGAATCTTTTTCATCTACTTGAGTCAAGGCACTCAGAAGGATGGCCGCATCTTTGACTGTTTTCGTCATGGGCCCCGCAGTATCCTGGCTAAAGGAAATGGGAATGATGCCCCTGCGACTGATAAGACCAACAGTTGGCTTGATGCCGACAATGGAATTGGAACTTGCAGGACTTAAAATGGAACCGGAAGTCTCCGTACCAATGGCTGCAGCTGCTAGGCCTGCTGCGACCGCTGCGCCGGAACCACTGCTTGATCCACCAACATCAAATTGGCCGGGACCATAAGGATTAAGGACTTGTCCACCTCTGGAGCTGTAACCGTTGGGCATCTTTTCCGTCATGAAATTAGCCCATTCCGTCATGTTGGTTTTCCCAAGGATGACTGCGCCTGCTTTTCTTAATTGGCTTGCGACGGCGGAATCTTCTGCAGCTACGTGATGTTCCAAAGCAAGAGAACCGGCGCTTGTATGCATCATATCGCCTGTATCGATATTATCTTTTAAAAGTATAGGAATGCCATGAAGGGGCCCGCGTGCACCGGACTGTTCTCTTTCCAAATCAAGCGCTTCGGCTATAAATACTGCATCAGGATTAACCTCAAGAACTGCATTCAGCTTTGGTCCGTTTTTATCATACTTACTAATGCGGTGAAGATACATGAGAACTAATTCTTTTGAAGTAACTTTGCCAGTTTCCATCGCCGCTTGCAGTTCCTCAATGGTCGCATCCGGCAACCAATCATCCACAAGCCCAGAGAGTTTCGGGTGGTTCATCAAAAAAACCTCCTTTATAATTTTAGATAAATGCTATTACTTTGATAAATAGTATCCCCTGTAGATTGTAGTGCAAGGTGTGAGACTCCAGCGGGGGAGTAACGGTTGGTTGAGACCCCGCAGGCAAAGCCGAGGAGGCTCAAGCATCGTCCTCTGGATAAGCGAACACCTGGAACGGAAATCTACAGAAGTTAAAACAACAAACTTTTTTCAACATCCTACCAATAATAATAATTCAAACTATTTAAAAAACATAGTAATAAAGGTATGATAATAAGATAATATATAAATTTCAAGATATTCGTTTCGCAAAACGAAATATCATTTGCGTTCAAAATAGATTTACTCGTTTCAACGCAGACTAAACATAGTGAAAGGTTTGGAGGATCACGTATTATGGGGAGAATTTTTTCATACTTAAAACCGTATAAACTTGCCGTCGCAATTGCCTTACTCCTTATGCTGACAGAACTTGTCGTGGAGCTTTTGCATCCATTGCTGATGGCCAAAATAATCGATGAGGGAATTTTGACAGGCGACTTGGATGCGGTACTGAAATGGGGAGGCATCATGGTGCTATTCTCCTTTATCGCATTTGCAGCAGGGGTTACCAACTCCTTTTTTGCTGCTCATGTCAGCCAAAGTTTTGGATTCGATATTAGAAGAGGGTTATTCGGAAAAATACAGTCGTTTTCATTTGCGAATTTCAGCCTGTTTCCGACTTCTTCTCTCATCACAAGAATGACCAATGATGTCACACAAATACAAAATACTGTCTTTATGAGTTTACGAATCATGCTCCGCGCACCGCTTCTTGTATTAGGTGGCGTGATCATGGCGTTGATTGTCAATTGGCAGCTTGCTCTATTTCTTGTTATTGGAGTACCGGTCCTTTTTCTTTTCCTTGTATGGGTGATGAAAAAGGGTGGGGCGCTTTTCAAAGCTGTTCAGGAAAAACTGGATGGTGTGAATAATGTTATGCGGGAAAATCTTGGGGGCATTCGCTTAATTAAAGCTTTTCTACGTAAAAAGCATGAAATCAAACGGTTCGGACATGCAAGCGAGGAGCTGAAGGATCAGACGGTTGCAGCACTTCGGCTAATGGAGGTCACCATGCCAATCCTCCTTTTAATCATGAATGGAAGTATTCTAGCTGTCCTTTGGTTTGGTACGATCGGTGTGTCAAATGGCGGAGCACAGGTCGGGGAAGTGGTCGCAATCGTCAACTATGCGACCAGAATCACAGGCGCACTATCTATCTTTTCTTTTATCATCATGGCATTTGCGCGTGCAAAAGCTTCTGCTCACCGGATAACGGATGTTCTGGACGAAGAAATTGATTTAGTGGATAAGGTGGATGTGGATAAAGAAGCGACGTTCCTTCAAGGAGGAATTGAATTTGACCGGGTATCTTTCCGTTATCCAAACACAGACATCCCGGTTCTTGAGGAGATCAGCTTTCGTGCCGAAGCAGGTTCAACCGTTGCCATTATGGGAGCGACCGGTGCTGGGAAATCATCCTTATTCCAATTGATTCCTAGGCTTTACGATGTTGATAAGGGAGTCATCCGGGTAGACGGAAAAGATCTCACTGACTTGTCTCTGAAAAAGCTAAGAAAACAAATAGGTTATGTGCCACAGGAAGCGCTTCTCTTTTCAGGAACGGTAAAAGAAAATATCGCCTGGGGAAAAGAGGATGCAACCTTAGAAGAAATCATTCAAGTTGCGAAGGATGCACAAATTCATGAAACAATCGATCGTTTGCCGAAAAAATACGAGACAGTTCTTGGCCAAAAAGGCGTCAACCTTTCCGGAGGGCAAAAACAACGCCTTTCCATTGCCCGCGCTCTTGTAAGGAAACCGAAGATTCTCATGCTGGATGACAGTACAAGCGCACTTGATCTAAAAACAGAAGCAAAGCTGCTCGCGGCCATTAAAAAATACCAATGCACCATGTTCATTGTGACCCAGAAGGTTAGTACGGCCATGGAAGCAGATAAAATCTTACTGATTGAAGACGGAAGGCTACTAGAAGAGGGAAGCCATGAGAAGCTGCTGGCAACCTCGGAACTTTACCAGAAAATCTATCAATCGCAATTTGGAACGGAGGTGGCAGAGCATGTCCAAGCGTATAAGTAGCAGTGCCGCCGTCGCAAGTAAAGCGAGTCCCAAGCCGAAAGCCAAGGACTGGAAAGGGACGATTAAACGAGTTTGGAGATACCTTGGTGAAAATAAAGGTTTGTTAATGCTCGTCATGCTTATGGTCGTGGTTAGCTCAGCCTTAGGGCTTTTGGGACCTTTTATTGTCGGGATGGCCATTGATAACTATGTCGTGGAGCAAAATACTTCGGGACTATTAAATGTTTTAATAGGGCTCGTATTCATTTATATTTTCTACTCGCTTTCCATGTGGTTACAGAACTACTGGATGGTGGGAATAGCACAAAATACCGTCCTGAAGATGAGGACGCAGCTGTTTGAGCATTTACACAAATTGCCAATCCCTTATTTTGATAAAAGGCAGCATGGTGAACTAATGAGCCGTGTGACTAATGATATGGAGAATGTCAGTTCAACGTTAAACAGTTCCGTCATTCAGATCTTCTCCAGTATCTTGACCCTGGTCGGAACTGTATCTGTCATGCTTTATCTAAGTCCTTTGCTGACAGGCATTACGCTAATCATCGTACCGGTCATGTTCTTTGGATTAAGATGGATCACCAACCGGACAGGTCCATTGTTTAAGCAAACCCAAAAGAACTTGGGTGAGTTGAATGGGTATATTGAAGAAACCATCTCAGGTCAAAGAATCGTAAAAACATTCTCCCAAGAAGACAAGGTGATGGAGGAGTTTACCGAAAAGAGCTTAAAACTGAAGAAGTCCGCATACTGGGCGCAAACATATTCAGGGTTCATTCCAAAGCTTATGAATATGTTGAATAACTTAAGTTTTGCTATCATCGCAGGTGTCGGCGGGATTTTGGCATTGAACACGCAATCGGGAATTACCATTGGAATTATCGTTATTTTCGCGGAGTACTCCAGACAATTCACCCGCCCGTTAAACGATCTTGCCAACCAGTTTAATACATTGCTGTCAGCTGTAGCTGGTGCAGAGCGTGTGTTTGATGTCCTTGATGAAGAAGAGGAAGAAAGTGATGAGACCGAAGCAATAGAACTGAAAACGGTAAGAGGAGAAGTGGAATTTAGGGATGCTTCCTTCTCTTATGAAGACGATGACACGACCATTCGGAACATCAGCTTCCATGTTGACGCTGGAGAAACCGTTGCGTTTGTAGGTCCAACTGGTGCAGGTAAGACAACGGTCATCAACCTGATTTCGCGTTTTTATGACCTTGATAGTGGCAGTATTCTATTAGATGGCCACCCCGTCAATCAGATTAAACGTTCGAATTTACGAAAACATATGGCCTTTGTTTTACAGGATTCGTTTCTTTTTGAAGGAACGGTTCGAGAGAATATCCGATACGGAAGGCTGGATGCTACGGACGCGGAAGTGGAGGAAGCGGCAAAGATGGCAAATGCACATTCCTTTATTAGAAAATTACCGGGTGGCTATGATTTCAAGCTGAAGCAGGACGGAAGCGGAATCAGTCAAGGTCAGAAACAGTTACTGTCCATTGCACGCGCGGTCTTAGCAAACCCTACCATCTTGGTTCTTGATGAAGCAACAAGTAGTATTGATACCATCACTGAGATGAAAATTCAAGAAGCGCTCCAACGATTGATGGAGGGAAGAACCAGCTTTGTTATCGCCCACCGATTGAATACCATTCAAAATGCCGATCAGATTCTTGTCCTGAAAGAAGGAGAAGTTATCGAAAAAGGGTCCCATAATGAATTGCTGACAGAACAAGGCTTCTACTATGAATTGTTTACGAGTCAGTTGAAGAAAGAAGTAGGGTAATAACGGATTATTTTAAGCACCTGTACGTTCATGAAAAGCGATCATGAATGCACAGGTGCTTTTTTGCATTAATTCTACATTTTATAAAAAAATCATTTCATTTTTCCCGGGAAATACGTCGCTATATAAAGGTTCGTGTCATATTTGCGCGCATGATGAAGAAGACATGTATTGTCTATTTCCCGAATATGATTTATAATGCAAGACAGAATGAAAATTCTAAATATTACAAATAAGTTAAAGGGGGGATTACAATTTGGATGCATTTATGCAAGATCCGATTGGGTTTATAGTCAGTCTTCTTTGGAGCACACCTATGATTGTTTTCTGTTTGGGAGTCGGATTGTTATTTACCATTTTGACAAAGTTTGTACAAGTAAGATTATTTGGGGATATGGTGAAGCAAATATTCACCGGTAAAGCGTCTAAAGCAGGGGTTTCTTCCTTTCAGGCATTATCCATTTCATTATCAGGACGTGTAGGAACCGGTAATATCGCTGGTACAGCAACTGCTATTGCGATGGGGGGCCCCGGAGCAGTTTTTTGGATGTGGACGATCGCATTTATAGGAGCGGCGAGTGCATTTGTTGAATCAGCGCTGGCCCAGGTATACAAATCAAAGCAAGATGGAGAATATCGCGGGGGTCCGGCTTATTACATAGAAAAAGGTATTGGCTGGAGATGGTATGGAATTGTCTTCGCATCTGCTGCCCTGTTAGCGATGAGTCTATTAATGCCAGGTTTGCAGGCTAATGCTATTGGGACAGGATTAAATAATGCTTTTGGAATTAATAAACAAGTAATTGCTATTACGTTAGTTATTGTCATCGGATTAATCATTTTTGGTGGAGTTAAACGTATTGCATCTGTTGCTCAACTTGTCGTTCCTTTCATGGCAGTAGCATATATGTTAGTAGCTCTAGGAATCATTGCTATGAATATAACAGAGTTACCGGCAGTATTCGGGTTAATTTTCTCAAGTGCTTTTGGCTTTGATTCTGCGTTTGGTGGAATTATTGGAGCAGCTATTGCATGGGGAGTTAAACGTGGTATCTTTTCCAATGAAGCGGGTCAAGGTACTGGGCCACACGCAGCAGCGGCTGCTGAGGTTTCGCATCCTGCAAAGCAAGGGTTAGTTCAAGCATTCTCTATCTATATTGATACGCTTCTTGTTTGCTCTGCCACTGCATTCATGATTCTATTCACAGGATCCTTTAATGTGGTAGATCCAGCGAACGAGGGACAGTTCCTTGTCAATAACCTTGGTGCAGGGGTAGAAGCAGGGGCTGAATATACACAGGCTGCTGTTGAGTCAGTCTTACCTGGCTTTGGTGCAGGTTTTGTAGGGATTGCTTTATTATTCTTCGCTTTTACAACAATCATGGCTTATTACTATATTGCGGAAACAAACGTAGCCTACTTGATGCGTGGACGAAGCAATAAGATTCCGATGTTCATCTTGAAGGTCGTTCTTTTAGGTGCAACTTACTTTGGGGTTGTCAGAACCACACAAGTAGCATGGAATTTAGGAGATATTGGGCTTGGTTTAATGGTTTGGCTCAACCTTATCGCATTGCTCTTATTGGCGAAACCTGCACTGGCAGTGTTAAAAGACTATGATGAGCAAAGAAAGCAAGGTCTAGATCCTACATTTAATCCTGAGAAATTAGGTATTAAAAATGCGGAGTTCTGGACAGAAGAGTATAAAAAGGATGACGAAAAAGCATCCTGATAGATGACATCAAAAAGCCCTCAGCACTAATTTGTAGTGGTGAGGGCTTTTTGTAATGCCTAGACTGACATGACCGGTACCATAATTTCCGGACTCGGTTTTCCTATAAAGTAGCCTTGTCCATAATGTATTCCGATGTCTCGGCAAAATTGAAGTTCTTCTATTCGTTCTATTCCTTCTGCAAGCACTTTTATGTTTAGCTTGGTGGCGACATTTATGACACTTTTTAAGAAAAGTTGCTTTTCTAATGTGGTGTCACAATGAGATATATAGTCACGATCTATTTTGACAAAGTCGGGTTGCAGTTTTTCGAGGACTTCTAAGGTGGAATAACCTGCTCCGACATCATCAAGTGCCACTTGCATACCCGATTTCTTGTATGTTTTGAAAATAGATTCAAGGTGATCGATATCGTGAATTTTTTCTGATTCTACCACTTCAAAAACGAGCTGATCGGGTAAGATGTCATTTTCACGAACAATTTTAAATGTATGCTGCAGACAATACTCAGGGTTGTAAATGGATGATGGCAAAAAATTGATAAATAGCTTTACATGAGAAGGAACATGTTGCCTGCTGCCGGAAACAATAGAGCTTTCCCGAGCCTTCTGATCTAAATAGTTATGTAAATTCGTTTCACGGGCGAATTCAAATAGTTTAAAAGGTGGAACAGACTGCCCCTTCCAGTGAGGGCGTAACAAACACTCATAGGCGAAAATTTCATTGTTTTTCTGCAAATTTATGATTGGTTGAAAATGGGTGGTGAAAGAATTGGATGATATCAATTCTAATAGATAATGATTTTTCACCAAGTCCAACAATTGATTTGGTTCATAAAAGCCTAATTGGGATGATGTTTTCACCAAAACTTCTGAGCGATCATTATAGTTAAGTATTTTCTTTTGAAGGAGCTGCTCTAATTCTTCAAGTGATTGATAATTAAGTTCCTCTTGCATTTGCTCTCTTTTTATATAAAGTATCCCTGAGCGGCTTATATTGTCAGGTACCCCACAATCCGTACAGTGCAAATAGATCACCCCTTTTAATAGATAGGATAATTTTACTATTAAACCATTGATGGAAGAAGTTTTTAGCTTGAAATGTTGAAAAAAAGGTTTGAATAGATGAAAAGTAGTAGAATGGATACATTTTTTGACGGAATGTACAAGGGTTTTCTCTAATGTTGTCGAAACATAACTATACGATAGAATTTAGAAGGTACGGTTAGGGGCGGGCTTGTATGTTGGCGGAAAAACTACTTTTACATGTATTGATTATTTTAGCACCGGTGCTGATTTATTATGTTGTTTCCGAAAATAAGAGGTTTGGTCAATCACCATATTTTATTGGAATCCTGCAGGGGCTTTCTGCGAGTCTTTGTTTACTGTTTGCATTCTATGATTATGGTCTATATTGGGACTTGCGATACATACCTTTAGTACTTGCCATCCTTTATGGCGGACCAAAGGCCGGGTTAATTGTGCTCGCTGCCATTCTTGGAACAAGAACCTATCTTGGTGGCGATGCTTTGGCATTTGGCTACATAAGTGGACTCGTTGCAGCAGCCATTCCGTTCTTAATGCTAAGGCGGTTTAACAAAATTCAAACAAAGAAAAAGAGGATTGGCTTTGCTGTGCTTGTAGGCTTATGGCCAAACTTTGTCATGCTGGCAATCTTAATCGCTTATCTCGTCAGTTCCACAGCTGCAAATGAAGGACCAAATCTACTATTATACATCTTGCTGTTTGGATTGATTCAAGTAGTAGGTGTCGGTTTCGCCTCGACTTTACATGAAGCGGTCCTTGAACGAGAATTGATGAAACAGGAAATCAGGCGTGCGGAAAAGCTAAATACATTAGGTGAACTTGCAGCGTCTATTGCTCATGAAGTAAGAAACCCGTTAACGGTTGTAAAAGGGTTTCTTCAGCTCATGCACAGGGAAGACAAGGGGAAGAATTATCAATATATTGGGCTCATTTTAAGTGAACTGGCAAGAGCAGAGTCCATCATTAATGATTATCTCAATTTCGCAAAACCCGAGTTCAAAAAAATTGAAAAAGTGGATCTCGGTGAATTATTGAATGATGTGAGAATGCTTTTACATCCATTAGCAGTAAAGGAAGGCATTCATCTTGAAAGTTTCCTTGAGAAGAATGTTTTTATGGAAACGGATAAAAATCAATTTAAACAAGCTCTTGTTAACATTTTAAAAAACGCCATTGAAGCAACTCCTCAAGATGGCCGAGTATACATTAAGCTTTTTTCCAACACTTCAGGCATCCAAATCCTCATCAAAGATACAGGTAAAGGGATGAGCAAAGAGCAAGTGTCACGCATCGGAACCTTATTTTATACAACAAAAGATAAGGGGACAGGTCTTGGTACCACTGTTTCAATGAGGATTATCGATACAATGAACGGAAAGGTCGTGTACTCGAGTGAACTTGGGAAAGGGACTGAGGTGAAGATTTCTTTTCCGCCTGTGAGGCAAGAGGAACAGGTGAGGAAGGAATCTTTTGTAGGGTAAATAAAAAAGAGACTGTCCAGTAATTTTGACAGTCTCTTTCTTTGCTTATTCCTTTTACAACTTCTCCAGCGGTTTATCAGCCGGCCCTTCCAGTACGTCGCCGTGAATGGAGAATCGGGAGCCGTGGCATGGGCAATCCCAGCTTCGATCACCATGGTTCCATTCGACTTCACAACCAAGATGCGTACAAGTCGTATCCACGCAGAATACTTCTCCTTTGTCGTCTTTGTAGGCTCCTGCACGTCGACCGTTGATCATAACGGTTCCACCTTCATCCAGACCAAGGTCTTCAGGCTTTTTGGAAGGACGATCAAGCTTTCCTTCAATGAGGTGCCCGGCAACATTCATGTTGGTGCTGATGAATTTTTTTAAGCTAGGATCTGCAACAAAGCGGGAAGGGGAGAACAGGTCTTCATACGCGTTATTCCTGCCAAGAATCATGTCTTGTAGGAGAAGTGCGGCTGCTGTTCCGTTCGTCATCCCCCACTTGCGGTAGCCTGAAGCAATTAAAATATTCGGATGCCCCGATGTAATGCGGCCAATATAAGGGACCTTGTCTAACGTATATAAGTCTTGAGCAGACCAACGATACAGAATCTCCTTAATCCCAGGCACTTCTTCACCAAAACTTTTTAACGCTTCGTAGTGTTTCAAGGTATCTTTTCCTTGACCTGTCCGGTGGCCGTCTCCTCCAATCAAGGCAACTTTCTCACCGTTAATCGTCACATAACGCAAAGACCTGGAAGGCTGGCCTGCGCTGTAATACATGCCTTCTGGTAGTTCTTTTTCCGTTTTTGCAGCCAGAATATAAGAACGCTCCGCATACATTCTCGTGAAAAAGAAACCATTGCCATCGTAGAATGGAAAATGTGAGCCTGCAACAATATAATCACATTCAATCTTTGCTCCACTTTTCGTCACTACAGATAAACCACGTGACTCTTCTACATCTGTTGCAACTGTGTGTTCAAAAATTTCTCCGCCTTTTTCAACAATGCCATTAACTAATACCTTCAAATATTGAAGAGGGTGAAATTGTGCCTGATTTTTCATGACGACAACAGATTTAGTCTCAATTGCAAAAGGAATTTCATAAGTTAAATCGCCATCGATTCCCAGTTTCTGATAGGCCTCGAATTCTTTCACTACCTTTTGGTCATCCTGTTCTGTTTGAGAATAAATATAGGCATTCTGTTCACTAAAATCACATTGAATTCGTTTTAGATCCACAAGGTCTCGGATGAAGTGAAGCCCTTCCTGGTTTGCTTGGTAATAGAGTTTTGCCTTTTCCTGTCCTAAATGCTGAAGAAACTCATCGTAAATCAGACCGTGTTGAGCGGTCACTTTGGCTGTTGTGTGGCCTGTTGTGCCATTTAGAATTTGATCAGCATCAATGAGAATGACCTTAAGTCCTTCTTGAGCAAGTTGATAGGCAGTCGTTATTCCGGTGATACCGCCACCTACTATACATACATCTGTTTTTATATTTTCCTTTAATGTAGGAAAAGAGGGAAGTGGTGCAGAGTCCCGCCAATAGGCTTCAGGTCCTTTTGGAAGTTCGTTAAAATTTGTTTGATCCATTACGTATTTCCTCCTCTGTCATGTAACCATATACATAATTTTTCCAAAAAGCAGGAAAACATGTATCTTTTTAGCGGAAATGACAACGATATTTCTATTGGAACCTCTAGTGAAAAAGGGTAGAATGGAGAATAGCGTAAAACCCCGTATGAGGGTCATAAAGGAGAAAACGATGTCTACAACTTTTATAAATACATTACAACCTTTTATACAACAGCTTTGGGAAAAAAGTGAATTTGTCGCTGCAACCCCCGTTCAGGAACAGGCAATTCCGGTTATTTTAGACGGAAAGGATGTTCTTGTTGAATCGCCGACAGGGACTGGGAAAACGTTAGCGTACCTTTTGCCGATCATTGAACGCGTTGATCTGTCTAAACAGCACCCACAAGCACTCATTGTGGCTCCGTCCAAGGAACTTGCTATGCAGATTTTTGAACAGATCCAGAAATGGACAGAAGGCAGCGAAATTAGCGGTGCATCTTTCATTGGTGGAGCGAATGTGAAACGCCAACTAGAAAAGCTGAAAAAGAAACCGCATATTTTGGTAGGAACACCTGGCCGACTTCAAGAGTTAATACAGATGAAAAAAATTAAAATGCATGAAGTGAAGACGATTGTTATGGATGAAGCAGATCAGCTATTTGTCCCAGAACATAAAAAAACCATAGAAAACATCATTAAATCCTCCATGCAGCAGGAAAGACAGCTTCTATTGTTCTCCGCTACTTTGAAGGAGGAAACGGAGAAACAGGCAGTTAATTTGCTGAAGGAGCCTTTAGTTATTAAGGTCACCAAAGAAGACTTGCCGCCAGCACGTGTGGAGCATTTATACGCAGTGGTCGATCAGCGAGATAAAGCGAATGTCCTGGCTAATTTGCTTCGTGAGCCTGGAATCAAAGCATTGGCATTTGTGCGTGATATTGGAAACCTTGCCGTATTAACGGAAAAACTTTTATATAAACAGTTAAATGTCGGGTTTCTGCATTCCGAATCCTCCAAACAGGAACGCGAGAATGCCATGAAAAACTTCAGAAAAGATGAGTACCCTGTCCTTCTTGCAACAGATGTGGCAGCACGGGGACTGGATATTAAAGAGCTCAGTCATGTGATCCATTACGACTTGCCTGAAGAAGTGGAAAGTTATGTGCACCGTTCCGGAAGAACAGGCCGCCAAGGGGCAGAAGGGACTGTCATTTCCATTGTAAGTGAACGTGAAGAACGAAGACTGAAGCAGTTCGCGCGTGAACTTGGCTTGAAACTGGAGAAGAGAGTTGTGTTCGGCGGGAAGCTTGTTGGTGAAGACGAGCTGAAGTCTAGCAAGCCTGGTTCTGGTGGAGGACGCGGTAAAGCTAAACCGAAGAAGCCTGGTGTTAAGAAGCAAGCTAAGAAAAAATAAATGTAGGATGTTACATGAACCATTCCGATTTAGGGATGGTTTTTGTTTTTAGCCAAAAAATCGGCAGCCCTACCAAGCGACTGCCGACATCCACCAAAAACCCTACTCCACTACCCCGCTAAACTTCAACGCCTCAAACCCGCGAAACACAATATTATTTCTCCTAATAGGCTCTTCTAGTAATTCTACATCATGTACGCGTTTGAGAAGTACCTCCAATGCTATAACGGCTTCAAGTCTTGCAAGGGGGGCTCCTAAGCAAAAATGAGGTCCTGATGCGAAGGAAAGGTGCTTCACATTTTCTCTAGTTACATTAAAGACATCAGGTGACTCATGAATATTAGGATCTCGGTTGGCTGCAGCTAGAGCGATAATGGCTGTTTGGGCCTTTTTAAGTTGTTGTCCGCCAAGCTCCATATTTTCGCCCACCCATCTTGAGGTTAGCAGAACTGGTGGGTCGTAACGCAAGATTTCTTCCACCGCATTTCCAATCAGGGAAGGATCATCAATAAGCTTTTTCATTTCATCCCGGTGCTTAAGCAACAGGCGATAGCCGTTGGTAATCAGATTCACGGTTGTCTCATGGCCGGCGATTAAAAGCAATAAACAAGTCGCCACAAGTTCGTTTTCGTTTAACTTGTCTCCGGAGTCAGATACCGAAATGAGTCCGCTCAATAAATCCTCTCCTGGGTTCACTCGTTTTGCCGCAATGAGTTTACGCATGTACTTGTCCGCCTCCTCTAGGGAAGGAGCAACCGCTTCTAAATCTGCTTGTGTCGTATTAAAATCAATGAATGTTACAAATGAATCCGACCAGACGCGGAATCGTTCTCTGTCCTCTTTTGGCACTCCAATTAACTCTGTTATGACCATGACTGGTAGGGAATAAGCAAAGTCTCGAATGAGTTCATGCTCCGCCTTACCTTTTCTTGCATCTAACAGATAGTTCGCCATTTCCACAATAGTAGGACGCAGGCGCTCGGTCATCCTCGGAGTGAACGCTTTATTGACAAGCCCGCGGAGCCTGGTATGATTTGGCGCATCACGGAAAAGCATCATGTTTCGATTCAGCATCACCACTGGCAGTAATGATTGTGGGATAGGAGGCATATTCTCCTCGGGCACCAAGTTTCTTATTTCTTTTATAAATCTAGCATCTTTTAAAACGGACTCCACTTCCTTGTATCCTGTTATCAATCATCCATCTACGTTGAAGAAGGATACCCATTGGATGGGATTTGTAGCTTGTGCTTGTTTGAACATTTCATATGGATTTTCTATAAATGTCTTTGCCAGATCTGTTTGTACACTCATTAAATTTCCCCCTAGATTACTACTTATCTTTAATCATTCGCTAAAAAGCGGGGAAATCCTTGATAAAAATACAAAAAAGGAAAAAGTTTCTACCTTTTTTCTCCAGAAATACCGACCTCATTTGACACTTATCTAGCAATCTATTGTAAAATGGTGTAATAACAAAGATGAGATTAATTACATAGAGTGATGGAGGCTTATATAGAATGTTTTGTCACAAATGTGGTAGGAAAGTGACATCTGATGCGAATTTTTGCTTTAATTGTGGAGCGAATTTGAAGGATGATGTGGAGCATAGTGAAGACGAATGGTTGGAAGGTAGAGGCAAAAGTAAGAAAAAGCGTTTTACATATATGCCATTTTTACCTCCCATTGTTAGTCTAGTATTGATAGCAGGAACCATTGGATGGTATTACAATCATGAGCAAAGTGTCAATGCAGAAGTGCTGGCTATTAAAAAGGAAGCAGAAGACTTGGCCCTTCAAGGAGAATATGACATGGCAAAGGAAGAATTGGCCGGTGCCATGGAATTGAGACCATCTTATCATGTGTTGAGAAACAATCTTGAAGTGGTGAAAATTGCAGAAGAGGTTAACGGGGAGTTAGAGGAAGTAAGGGAGCAGATCAAAACGAAGAAGTTTGAAGATGCCGAAAAAAATCTAACAAGGCTCCGTGAGAAAATTACGAGGTTAGATGGACCTTTGATACAACCTTTGAAAGAAGATGTGTCCGAAAAGGATGTCATGATTAAGGTCGGAAAAATAAATAATGAGTTAGATCAGCTAAAAACGGTGGATGAACTTTCAAGAAAGCTTGCCGTCATTTCTTCCATCCCTTCAGAAGAGGGGAAGGCGGTAAAAGAGCAAATCTTAAATCGCATCGTGCAGCTTACTGTGGAGGATGCAGAAGAGAAAATGGAGCAAAAGCAGTTTACCAATGCGATGACCCTAGCAGACAGAGGGCTACAATATGCCGTGAATGATAAACGACTCCTGTCTTTAAAAGAAAAAATTGAGCAGTCCCGTCAAGAATTTGAACAGGCGGAGTTTGAAAGAATAGAAAAGGCCATGGAAGCGGCGGCGAAAGAAGATTTGAAAAATAAAAACGCAGCCCTGGAAATCGTCGACTTTAAGGCAGAAGAGGATGAAGTCGGAGGCATGACCGTCACTGGTGAAGTGAAGAATATCGTGTCGGCAACTGTATCCTCCATTACTGTCTACTATAATATTTTAAGCAAAGATAAGAATGTATTAGATACCGGTTTTACCACCGTCTACCCATTCAAATTGGAGCCAGGTAAAAAAGGAAAGTTTGAAGACTATTATTATGGTGTATTTGAAGATGTGACAGTGGAGATAGAAAACATCACATGGGTTGTGGAAGAGTAAAAAAGCTAGGAAACGGCCAAACATAAAGAAGGTGTAGCAATGAATGTAAGATGGTTCATAAGTATCATCATGACGATTATACTAATTAGTGGGGGGCTTCTTGGTTATTTTCATATAAAAAATACGGTCCCTGCTCAACTGACAGCTCCATCCAAGTTGTATCTGGAGTCTGAAGTAGTAGAAAAAGAGAATGTTCCCCAAGCTTTGAAAGAAATTATATTTGAATCTCAAAAGCTGGTTGTGAAAATTGAATTACCGGACGGATCGTTTGGATCTGGTTTTCTTTACAACGACAAAGGCGATGTCATTACAAATGCCCATGTTGTAGCGAATGCGAAAGACGTGAAAGTAACTTCTGCGGATTCTAAGGAACTGACAGGGGAAGTAATCGGCATCAGCATTGATACGGATATTGCTGTAGTGCGGGTGCCTGAACTTGAAGGCACACAACCTTTCAAACTAGCTAAAACTAGAAAAGCAGAACTGGGTGATGATGTGATTGCCTTGGGAAGTCCTTTAGGTCTTCAAAATACAGTCACTACAGGGATTATTAGTGGTGTAGGACGTGAGTTTGAAATCGATTCATTTAAGTATGAGGATGTTTTCCAAATCTCCGCACCGATTGCACCAGGTAATAGCGGCGGTCCCCTTATTGATACAAAAACAGGGGAAGTGGTGGGGATCAATTCCGCAACCATGGATCAAGGAGTGATTGGCTTCAGTATTCCCTTAGTCAATGTCATGCCGATGATAGAAAGCTGGTCAGAATCTCCAATGGAATCACTGCCAAGGATTGGGGCTAACACAACCGGCAACAGTGCAGGCGAAACTTCAACAAATGTCGATATCGCAGAATATCTCGTCAACTATTTTTATGAAAGCATCAATTATCGCGATTATGTGACGGCCTACTCCTTATTGGGTAGCAGCTGGCAATCTAAAACGGCATATGAGGATTTTCGTGCAGGGTATTTGGATTACTTAACAATCGAGGTAGATGATTTGCTTACGAAGCAGAATGGCAATAACGTGGAAGTCATCACTGTCATTACTGCGCAGGAGCGTTCGGAAAAAGGAGTATCTTACAAGAAATTCAAAGTTACCTTTGAACTGGGGCTTGAGAATGATCAAATGAAGATTCTCTCAGAGAAGCGGGAGAGTATGGAATAAAAATAAGAAATAGTATAATACTGTTGATCTCCGTTCCAGGCGCTTCGCTTGCCTGCGGGCGGTCCGTGAGCCTCCTCAGGCTTCGCCTTCCGGGGTCTCACCTGTCCCTTCCTCCCGCGGGGGTCTGCGCGCCTTCCACTCCAATCAACAAGGTTACCTCATTTTTCTAAGGGTTTATGAAAGTAATAAACGGACCAGGCAGGATTTGCCTGGTTTTTCTTGTTGTTTAAGAAATTATAGAATAATGGAATAGTCTTCAGAGTCATTCTTGTTCGTTGGGATGAAGACCTCCGTGACGAGGAAAAAGGAGTAGAGAGGTCCTCATCGCCGTTATGAAGACCTCCGTGACGAGGACAAAGGAGGAGAGATGTCCTCATCGCCGTTATGAAGACCTCCGTGACGAGGACAAAGGAGGAGAGATGTCCTCATCGCCGTTATGAAGACCTCCGTGACGAAGAAAAAGGAGGAGAGAGGTCCTCATCGCCAATATGAAGACCTTGGTGACAATGAAATTTCATTGAGATGGTCAAAGGTTAAGTGCAAAGGCAAGATCCGGCCAAGGCCAATATTTCAAAGCTATGCGAAAAGCGAGAAAGGTCCCAAGAGATTAAAATCTTACTTGGGACGTGGTTTTAGGTCGCGTTAGCTATTTTGTTTTTAGAGAGTATCTACAACACGTCTTACGCCTATCAGTTTCTTCCGCCAATATGGTTCTAAAGAGGCGATTGCCACTTTCTTTTCCACCCGGGATGTGTGTAAGATGGAATTATTCCCAATGAAAATGGCGACATGGCCAATTTTGTGAATGCCTTTATATCTAGCACGCTTGGGTGTGGTGAAGAAGAGAAGATCCCCGCGTCTTACAGATGTGAGTGGAACAGATTTACCTATAAGATACTGTTGCCGAGAAGTTCTTGGCAAAATAATGCCATGCGCACCATATACATATTGAACAAAGGAACTGCAATCGAACCTGTCTGTCCGCCCGGACTCGGCACCAAAAACATATGGTGTACCAAGGAATTCCTTGCCGCTTTTAATAATACGCTTTGCCTTTTGCAGGGACATACATGTCACCATCTTTCATCTATTGCTATATTAGTAGATGAAAGATGATAGAGAATTGCTTGGACAATCTAGTAGTTTTTTTACTTAGGAGGTAGGAATATGAGTGTAAAAGATAGATTTTTGCATTATCTGGGAGTAGTGGAAAAAGAGACGAATCTTGAATTTTTGAATGAACTTATTGCTGCCCACCAGTCAAAGGTAAGGTGGGAAACTTGGACGAAGTTCCTTGATTTTGAAGAGAGGAAGCAGGAGGATCTTTATTTGCCAAGTATCGAGGAATATGTGAATAGAGTGATAAAGACCGGAACAGGCGGAACTTGCTGGACATTGGCGATTGGCTTTCATTATCTTTTAAAAGAGCTGGGTTTTAAAGTTGATTATTTGTATATGACACCTGGGCATCTTTGTTTGCAGGTGGAGTTGGATCAGCCCTACTATGTGGATGTCGGGTATTGTGCGCCGTTTTTTAAGGCGTTTCCTTTGCATAGCTCTTTTGAAGTACGTACAGATATGGAGATATTCCGTTATCAGGTAAACGGGGATGAGGCTTTGGTGGAGCGTACCCCAGGGCCGACGAAGTCATTGGGTCTGAAGCCTGTTACATTTGAGGAAGTGAGGGGTCCTTTACTTGATTCACATAATTGGGAGGAAGGATTTTCATTTCATAGCTTGAGGATGTTTGGTTATATTGACGGGGTTCCTTATCAATTGCGTGAGAATGCGATAAGAAGATTTAAAGATCAAACACATATCGAAGAAGCATTGACCGATGAGCAGATGCGTTATTGGATTGAGGAAAAGTTTGGTGCAGATTACGGTGTATACTTGCGGGCGAAGGAAATATACCGAAAGCGGAAGGGAACTAAAGAATAAATAAAAAGAACCTTTGTGCTACATCAAAGGTTCTTTTTAGCGTCTAATCTCTAATCTGACTTCTTTATCTTTCCTCCAAGCAATGTCATCACCAGAATCACGGCAGCCAAGGCATACGCAACATACGCGACATTGCTGTACTCCTCCATATTTTTCACGCCAATCCCAATAAACGCCCATACGAACACAAGCGGATATATCCAGTCAGCTTGAGAAATCCGGAACCAGATAGCCAAAAGGGTCGCAACAACGAGCATGATGATCGTCCATGTCACATCTGACAGACCAAATCCATCCCAGCCCTTTTCAACCAAAACATAACTAATGTTAGCAATGGTGGCTACACTGATCCACCCTAGATAAATGGAGAATGTTGCAAAATCCAGTTTCCCAGGGTTAGATTCACGCATTTTCGTATAAAGCGCAATAAGTGTCAGCAACAAGCTAAGCATCACCACTACTGTGGTCACCCAGAATCCGTAATGCCACAGTACCACCCATGCACTGTTCAATAAGCAGCTTAAGACAAAAAGGCTACTTGTGTTCACATATATCGGGAGATCCCTGCGCGATTTCGGAAACTGGCGAATAATCCAAATCCCAAGCAAAAGATAAATCAAACTCCAGATGGAAAATACATAGCCAGCAGGCTGAAAAAGGACGGTAATCCGATTGGCGATATCTCCTGTAGTAAGGCCATTAAGCGGAAGAGCATTGGCGAGGTAATTGACAACTATGACCAGTATAAATGCAGCGATATTCAATAAAAGTCTCCACATTAGTAACACTCCTTTCTTCTCTCTACTATTACTATTCCTTTTGGCGAACCTACATAACCATCCTAATATGCAAGTGAAGCAGAATAAGTAGAAGGACTCACAACAATACAGCCATATTTTCACAACTTGTCTCATAAAATAGGAAATGGATTTTCTTAGAGTAAGAGTGAGCGTTAGAGAGGGGACAATTTCGGCTATGAATAAATTTTTTAAAGGGACACTCCTTCTGGCAATCGCCGCCTTTTTGGGAGAGAGCATAGAATTTATCGTAAATATGGTACTGGCAAAGAATCTTGGGGAAGAAGGTATGGGGCTTTATATGTCTGTTCTGCCAGTCATTTTTCTGGTAGTCGTCATTTCTAGTTTGGAGCTGCCGATATCCATCTCCAAATTTGTCGCTGCCAAAGAAGAGAAGTATCACCAAAGCATGCTTCATCATGCCATGCGGCTGACCATTGTTTTTACGATTATGGTGCTGTTCGTCGCAGCGATCATCCTGCCGTTTGTTCCGGTCTTTCTACATTACCACCCACTTGTAAAATGGTTGATTCTTATTCTGATCCCGGTCATTTCCTTTTCATCCATCGCCAGAGGTTACTTTATGGGACTTCAGCATATGGGCAAGATTGCGATCTCTAACTTTTTAAGAAAGATTGTGCAACTAAGCCTGCTCGTCCTTGTTTACCACTTCTTCCATTTTTCGTTGGAAGTTTCCATTCTAATAGCGCTTTGCACATTGGTAGCGACAGAGCTGATTGTCTGTTTGTATCTTCTTTATATGTACAGGCTTCAGTATATTGAATTAAAAACAAAGGCTGCCGCCAGAATCGATGGCAGGACAGTGAGGAAAAGTTTACTTGAAGTTTCCATTCCTACAACAGGCATGCGTCTTTTTCATGCGGTCACAAATGCGATTCAACCTTTTCTTATTAAAATAGCGCTTGTAAAAGCAGGGCTCACTCATACGATTGCACTCGAGGAGTTTGGTCTCCTAGCAGGGGTGGCGTTGACCATTGGCTTCTTCCCTGGATTTATTGCGCACTCTTTGTTGATCGTCCTTATTCCCACGGTGTCTGAGGCCCATGCGAATCATGATTATAAAAAAATGCAGAAGCTGTTAAAGCAAGTGATGATTATCACGTTTATTTATGGCATTCCTATTGTGATGGTGTTTTATCACTTTGCGATTCCGCTTACCAATGTCTTTTTTGAAAATTCCCATGCCGCATCCTATGTCCAGCTGTTGTGGCCTTTCTTTCTTTTCCATCTGTTTGTCTCGCCATTGCAAGCGTATTTGATAGGATTGGGCCTGATTAAGGATGCTTTTCTACATTCCATTTGGTCCACCTGTATTTCTTTTTTACTTATGTTTCTTCTCGGTTCGCTTCCAAGCTTGCAGATGAATGGGGTGATCCTTGGCATGAATACGGGGATGGTGCTGCTAACCTTGATGCATTATTTGACGGTTTGTAACAAAATTAATGTAACACTATGGTTGAAAAGAATGGAATCACGGTCTGTTTAAATTTAATGGGAAAAAGTAGTTTTTAAACAAACGTTTGTTTCACGTGAAAAGAATTAATCCGCTTTCAATTGTGCAACTTCTTGCTTATGTGTTTACATGCCTGTCCTAGGTCTTTATAATCCCTACTAGACTGTAAAAATCACGAGGGAGGCTGACCGGTATGAACAAACACTTGAAAACACTTTTATTCTTGCACGTAGGTCCTCTTTTTGTTGCAATACATGTACATTTTTTCCTCTCGCCCAATAGCTTGGCAACAGGGGGAGTGAGTGGACTTTCCATCATATTAAACGATGTATTCCCGATGTTATCAATCGGTGTGTTAATGTTGATCGTCAATTTAATTTTGTTTGTTGTGGGCTTTTTACTGCTTGGATTCGGATTTGGGGCAAAAACCATTTATACGAGCGTCATGTTGTCTGTGATGGTTTGGCTATTAGAAGCTTTCTTCCCAATCAGCGGGCCGATAAGCGAAGACATCCTGATTCAGTTAATCATTGGGCAATGTATTGCGGCACTAGGGATGGCGCTAGTTTTTAATCAGCGTGCTTCCACAGGTGGAACCGATATTATTGCCTTGATTTTAAATAAATATTTTTCAGTGGATATGGGCCGTGGAGTATTGTTGGCAGATATCTTTATCGCTTTATCCTCCATTCTGGTGTTCGGACCGGAAGTAGGGATGTATGCGGTATTTGGCGTTATCTTGAATGGATTGGTTATTGACTATGTGCTTCAGCAGGTGAACGAAATGCGTGAAGTCGTGATCATCAGCAGCGAAAGTGATCAGATTCGCTCCTATATTGTGGGTCAATTGGGCCGTGGAGCAACCATTCATTATGCAAAAGGTGCCTTTACTTCTGACGAAAAAGAAGTAATCACCACCATCTTGAACAAAAAAGACTTCTCTAAATTGAAGAAATTCATCGGTGCAACGGACGAACAGGCATTCATCACTGTTCATAACATGAAAGAGATATTAGGACAGAACTTTAAACAATTGGTGACAAAATGATTGAAAGGGACAGGTCCCTCGATCCCAAAGCGGGTGAGGGACCTGTCCCTATTTATTTCCAGCACCCAAAAAGTTTCTTTTCCCGTGCCAAAAAGTTTACAATAAGAAGAGGGAAATTCATATGAGGTGGACATATTGTTAGAAAAAAAGGAAGTTCTTTTTAGAAAAGCAGAGGAATTTATCCTGCAGTGTTATCAGGAATTGGGAAAGTCCGAGGACGAAATGACTGTCAGGTTGCAGCTGATAAAAGATGAGATAGACCTATATGGTTATTATGAGCATACATATGAAGAGTTGGCACACGGTGCGAAAATGGCTTGGCGTAACAGCAACCGTTGCATAGGCAGGCTTTTTTGGAATTCGTTACATGTAATAGACCGTCGTCACTTAGAAGACGAAGAGGATATTGCAGAAGCGCTACTGCATCACATTGAATTTGCAACGAACCATGGCAAAATAAAGCCTACGATCACTGTTTTCCGTCAGCAAAAAGAAGAAGGGAAACAGTTGCGTATTTGGAACCACCAACTCTTGAGATACGCAGGTTATGAGACAGATTACGGTGTTATTGGAGATCCGGCATCCATTGACTTCACGAGAAAGTGTCAGGAATTGGGTTGGGAGGGTGCCAAGACCCATTTTGATATCTTGCCTTTAGTTGTACAAGTCGATGGAGCGGAGCCAAAGCTATTTACCATCCCTGAAGACATGGTGCTTGAAGTGCCGATTGTGCATCCTACCATGCCTGCGTTTGTTGATTTAGGGCTGAAATGGTATGGAACTCCGTTGATTTCCGATATGCGATTAGAGATAGGCGGCATCCATTACACTGCTGCGCCTTTTAATGGCTGGTATATGGAAACAGAGATTGGCGCGAGGAATTTGGCTGATGCTGATCGGTATAATATGCTCCCGAAAGTTGCTTCGCTTATGGAGCTTGATACGAGTACCAATGCGACGATGTGGAAGGATAAAGCACTGATAGAGTTGAATGTAGCGGTGGTCCACTCCTTTAAGGAAAAGGGAGTGAGCATTGTCGATCATCATACTGCTGCGACGCAATTCAAGCTTTTTGAGGAGCGGGAAGCGGAGAGTTGCCGGCATGTAACGGGTGAATGGGCATGGTTGATTCCGCCCGTGTCGCCTGCTGCCACACATATCTTTCATAAGTCGTATGAGAACAAAATAGTGTTGCCGAACTATTTTTATCGGGATAAATTGTATTGAATTTGGTCTCTTCCCGTGGGTGGGAAGAAGCTTTTATATATTAGGAAGTATGTATGACGGTTGATTTTCGTTCCACGCGCTTCGCTTGCCTGCGGGCGGTCCGTGAGCCTCCTCGGCTTGCGCCTGTGGGGTCTCACCTGTCCCTTCCTCCCGCGGGCGTCTACGCGCCTTCCACTCCAATCAACAAGGTGGCTTCATTTACTTAAGGGCTTGTGAGAATTCATCTAACTGAGTTATGTGTAAAAGCACTAACATTTCAGTCCTCTTAATTTCTAGCTGTGGATTGGAGCAAATGGCGGAGACTCCAGCGGGGGAGTAACGGTAGCTTGAGACCCCACAGCGCAGCGAGGAGGCTCAAGCACCGTCCCGCGGAAAGCGAAGCCATATGCGAAAAGGAACAGCGTCGGATAGTCAAACAACAAAAATCCATAATAAACAAAAACCGAGCCCTGAAATAGGAGCTCGGTTTTTGTTTATTTTTTAAAATCAAGTCGCAGCCTTTTGCAGCTTATGAATGACACTCAACGACTTCCCAGTACCAATCGCAACAGACTCCAACGGGTTTGGTGCAACATATACAGGCACAACAATTTCATTGCTCAACCATTCTTGCATGCCGTTCAACAGAGCTCCACCACCAGTGATGATAACCCCTCTGTCAACAATGTCCCCACTTAGTTCAGGAGGGCAATCTTCAAGCGTTGCACGGATTGCTTCAAGGATGTGTAATAAAGATTCTTTAATTGCTTTTTGAATTTCAGTAGAGTGCAATTCAATCGTTTTTGGAAGACCTGTTACAAGGTCACGACCGCGGATTTCCATCGTGATTTCTTCGTGGTCCACTAGTGCATAACCAATCGTCATTTTGATTTGCTCTGCAGTACGCTCACCAATCAACAGGTTGTAGTTTTTGCGTACGTGGTGCACGATATCGTCATCAAACTGGTCTCCACCTACACGGATAGAGTTACAAGATACCACACCACCGTAAGAGATGATGGCAACTTCCGTTGTACCGCCACCGATGTCCACTACCACGTTAGCCACAGGCTCGTCTACTGGTAAGTCTGCACCGATTGCAGCTGCTACAGGCTCTTCAATCAAGTGAACGTGCTTTGCGCCACAATTTTTTACAGCGTCTTGAATCGCACGACGTTCAACAGACGTGGAGCCGGATGGTGTACATACAACTACACTTGGCTTACGGATGGAGAAGCCCATCGTTTTGCTCGCTTTTTTCATGATTTGCTTTAACATGCTTGTCGTGATGTCGAAATCTGCGATAACGCCATCCTTCAATGGTCGAACTGCCACGATTCTTCCCGGAGTCTTACCAATCATGTTTTTCGCTTCTGTACCAACAGCAAGCACTGCCTTTGTTTCTAAATCAATTGCTACAACGGACGGTTCATTGAACACAATCCCTTTACTTTTACTATAAACCAGCGTATTCGCTGTACCTAAGTCGATCCCAATTTCAGTTGTTGAAAACATAATCCATTCACCCAATCTTTTTAGTTAGTTAGTTTAGGTCTCTTATATACTTTCTACGAAGAATGTCGTTTTGTGGGGGTGAATGTACTAGAATAATATGGTAATATATTTAGGCATAGAAAAAGAAATCTATACGATATAAAACAATTAAAAACTCATGGATTTTACTGGATAGTTATGTTATATTCTAGAAAAAAACGAGGATATACTGCCTATGATTTTTCGTAATGAGCATAAGGAAATAGAAGAAATAGAAGAAGAGAGATTTTGGGATATTAATCCTAGAACGGTTACTTTTTTCTTAGCGGCGTTGGCCTTAATTGTTGGGATCATCACTTTTCTAAGCTTTTATGATGGATTTAAAGTAAAGAGTCAGGAAGAAGTAGCGACATATGTAAATGAAATGAATCAACTTTTGATAAAAAGTAAGCAATATTCCGATTCTGTGGAAGACTCCCTTAAGAATGAGACAACTGCTGTGTTTACTAAAAAAGATGAACAGGAATTTCGTATCCTTATGGAGACAGCGAGCAAGTTGCCTTTCCCGTCAAAGTGGAAAGAGCATCATGAAACAGCAGCGGGGCTAATTTCTGCCAGATATATGTTTTTCTATCACTATCAGCAGAACGTTTGGCTAGGGGAGGAAGACATGGAAGAAAAGCTGTCAGAGCTTGAAAAACTTGAAGAGGTAGAAAAAGAAATGCTTCTATCTTCATTTGATGCTTCAGGAATTTCTTATCGTGAATCAGAGGAAGGGAAGATCACCTTTTCCATTAAAACCTATTAAAAAAACCTGAAGTTCTCTTTTTTATGGAGAGGCTTCAGGTTTCTTTTAATTGGGAATAGATGACAAGCCGTTCTTGGTGATTGTTTGTTTTACGATCATAAAGGCCGGTGCAGGTGATCAAATTCAGTTGTTGATTGTTTGTAGGTCCAAATATGGTCCTTATCGGCGCTTCATTGTATGGATAAGCTTCCTTCCCTGTGACAACAAATGTCAAGGTTTGGTCCCCATCCTCTACTATGATCTCATCACCAACCTCCAAGTCTTTCAAATAGAAAAAGATGGCGGGGCCTGTATAGTCGTCAACATGTGCTGCCAACACGGCATTTCCTTTTGCACCAGGTTTTGTTCCCGGTTCAAACCAAGCGACCGTTTCCCCGTCTTCAGGAACAGCCATGGCACCTGATTCATCCAACCCATAAGGTTCTACATTTGCATCAACGTTAATGGCAGGAATCTGAATACGGGTAGGAATAATGCCTTTAAGAGGAGGAGTAATTTCTGATTTGTTAGAATCAGCTTGATTTTCCTCTTCAGGTTTATCGGCATTCTCATCTATCTGTGAAGCTATTTCTTCCGCCGGAGCTTTGACAGACTCCGGTGGAAGATTTGTATCAGCTTCATTTTGTGTAATAGGTGTGCATGCTGTGGATAAGATTAGAATGCTTCCCAACAGACCTATTAGTTTTCTATTATTTTTGTGTTGCAAAGCGACGCACTCCAACAGCCGCTGCTCCAACTACTAGAAGACCGGCAATTAAAGCCCAAGCGTTCATTCCATTAGATTGTGAAGCACCACCCATACCTGTTTGAGGCATTTCGCTTGGCATCATCGTGTTATCTTCTAATACTAATACTTCGATACTGTCTACTGTGTTAATTGCATATACAGAGTAGACTTTATTTTCCTCAAGCATTGTACCAGACAGGTCTAATACTTGCTCTCCACCGTCAGCTGTACGAACTTCCAAATCATAAGTTCCAGCATCAAGTGTCATGTAATCTGTTACTGCTTTAAATTCTGCTCCAGAGAATACGTCATCTCCATCGATTAAGCCAACATTCACTGCAGGTGCGTCAGGTGAGAAGTGACCTACACGAATTTTAGATTGACCTTCAGCTACCATGTTGTCATCAGTAGTAACAGACAGTTCAAGGTTTTCCACTGTATTGATTGCTGCAACTGTATAAGACATTCCAGCTTCTACTGTTAAGTCAGTAGCGATGACAGGATCTGCTTCGCCCATTGTTCCAGCTGCATAGATTTCCACTTCGTGCGTTCCGGCTGGTAAGTTCATGTAATCAGTAGCTGCTTTGAATTCTGCATTTTCAACTGTTGCTTCGCCATTTACATAAACATCAACTGCCGGAGCATCAGGTGAAGCGTGGATGATACGAACCATTGCGTGATCATCTGCACTTGCAAAGCTTCCTAATACCGAGAATGCCAAGATACTTGCGATACCTGCAATCAATAAACGTAACTTTTTCAATCAAATCTCTCCCTTTTGTATAATTTATGTACAGGTGATGTTCATCTCCTGTATAACTACTATATACCACATTACTTTGAATTAAAACTAATAATATGCACTTGAATGTGCTCTGTTGAAAAAATGAATTTGTTTTATGAGTGGGGAGTGAGGGTATTACAAGACTATAAAACAAGGAGGCGATAAAATGAGTAAACTATTTAAAAGAGTATTTGTTGCGGTATTGCCGATATTGGTGAAAGAAGGATTCCGTTATTATAAAGAAAGAAAAAAATCGTCTACCAGCACAAAGAGTGCGTAAGGATTTAATGTTTGAAAGGAGGGAATCACATTGGACAAATATACTTATTATGTAACGATGGAAACAGGTCAAATTCACCGGGAACCTTTCGACGATCAGGTTAAATATTATGAAGTACTTGCAACTCAGGAAGAAATTCATGAAATTGAAAGACTTTTTGAGGAGCTGCATACTACGGAATATAGTCCAGATGCATTCAAGAGTCCGTTAAATGAAAAAAGCACCCAAGAGCATCGGGACAAACAACAATTAATTCTTGATAAAATTATTGTAGCGATCTATGAACTGGGTACGGAAGTGACCAAAGAAGAGATTCGCACAATGAATGGAATGAACCAGCGTGTTTAAGCGGACGCTGGTTTTTTTATGGGGGTAGAGTGTGAGATTGGTAGCTTCTAACCACAAATAAGAACATTATGGAATAAATTATCTGGAGGAAAGACCTATTTTTGGCTATGGCTCGGGCTTTCCGTTGAAAGTGGCATGCAACCGCGTTAGACTAGGTAAAAAAGTAGTGTTAGGAGTATTCCTATGATGAATAAACAAAAACAGATTAGTATGTATCCTGCCGTGGCAGTGATCATCTTTGATGAACAGAAAAGAATTTTATTACAAAAGAGAGCAGATGTGGGCTTATGGACCATTCCAGCCGGACATGTAGAGCCTGGTGAGACGGTGGAGGAAGCGGCTGTTCGCGAGGTATACCAAGATACAGGACTCGTTGTCGATCCATACCGCCTGATTGGCGTTTACTCTGATCCAGAATCACAAACCTTTGAATACCCGGATGGGCGCTTAGTTCAGTTTGTGACATCCTATTTTGAAGCGGAGATTACAGGTGGGACAACAACCAAGAAGGATCCTGCCCTGATTGAGCTCGAGTTCTTTGCGCCAAACAAACTCCCGCATGACTTGTTGCCCATGCACCCAAGATGGCTCGTCGATGCATTCTCAGATAGACCTGAGGCATTTGTAAGATGAACGTTTAATGTGAGGGGAAATTTAGTTTAACCATTTAGTATTCGACGCGAACTGAAAAAATCCTTGAGGGGTCTGACCCCCTCAAGGATTTTTTTTCTAAATATATATCAATTAATTTCAAAATCATTCAAAACCATCAATGCACATTTGTCAGGAACGTCAGGAAGAAGAGTGCCGCGATCACGTAGAGTGGAGCGGAGACTTCTTTTGCTTTGCCTAGTAAAAGTTTCATTAGCGGGTAGGCAATGAAACCGAATGCGATTCCGTCTGCAATAGAGTAAGAGAATGGGATCATTACAATTACTAGAAAGGCAGGGAATCCTTCTGATAAGTCTTGGAAGTCGATTTGTTTCACTGATTGAAGCATCAGTACGCCAATGATAATTAAAATTGGCGCAATCGCACTGCCAGGAATAATTTTAATGAAGGGGATCGCAAACATGGAAAGCAAAAATAGGCTTCCTGTCGTTATTGCTGTTACACCGGTTCTTCCGCCAGCGGCAATACCTGCTGCCGTTTCCACTGTCGAAACAGTAGGGCTGGTACCGAAAAGTCCACTTGTTAAAATGGAGATTCCGTTTGCCTGGAAGGAACGTTTGAACTTTTCAGGGCGGTTGATCATTCCCAGGTGTCCGTTAATAAGCCCGATGTTCTCAAACAAGAGAACCATCGTTAAAGAGAAGACAGCCACTAAAAACGTGAACTCTCCAATCTTTGCAAATGAAACGGCACCAAATAAGGAAAGATAGCTATCCAGCGGTAAAGCACTTCCACCAACATCAGAGAAGTTTACCACTCCCAAAGCAGCAGCGATAACCGTACCAGCAACAATACTAATTAAAAAGTTTGCTGGGACATTTCGCATAAACAATGTTACGGCTAAAATCACAGTCAGAATCGTGGCAATCACATAAGGACTCGAAACATCTCCAAGTGATAATAGAGAGTTTTCACCTTTTACGATAAGTCCGCCTTTTTCCAACCCGATTAGTGTCAGGAATAACCCTAACCCAACCGTAATCGCATGCTTTAAAGAGCTTGGAATTGCCTCGAGCAGCACTTGTGCAAGCTTTGTAAACGAAATAATCGTCACAATCACACCAGAAACCACTACGACGCCCAATGCTTCTTGCCAGGTTAATCCCATAGAGTGAACCAACGTATAGGTGAACATCGCGTTGATTCCCATACCAGGAACAAGGATGATCGGCGCATTCGCCCAAAATCCCATCAGCCAACAACCTACAACACATGTAAGGATGGTAGCGATGATTCCGGCTTCAATCGGAATACCTGCTTCTGCAAGAATCGTTGCATTAACAGCAATAATGTACACAATGGTAAAGAATGAAATCATTCCGGCCATCATTTCACGCTTTAAAGTCGTCTCATGACCAGCCAGATCAAATGAATTCTTCATCCATTGAAGCATAATAAAACACCTTATTCAGTTTCCCTCTCCCACCCGGCCGCACAGGACCCACAAACAAGTATTATAACGTGCAATTAAACATTCGACAATAGAAAATTCGAAAGGTTAATTGAAAGAATGTTCAGAAAAAGTACACACTCTTTTAGAAAGAAATGGGGTAAACTGGTAGTAATGAATTGGAAAAGGGTGAGTGCGATGGACTTTTTTCGATTAACAGATGAAAAAATCAGAAAAGCTTATGAAGACGGAGAGTTCGAAAATCTGCCGGGTTACGGAAAACGTTTGGAACTTGAAGACTTATCCAATGTTCCTCCAGAGATGAGAATGGCATACAAAATGATGAAAAATGCCGGGATGATGGAAGAACAGCAGGTTAGAACAGAGATTGAATACTTGGAGGATCTTATCGAAGGGGCGCATAGTGATGTGGAGGAAGCCAGGTTGAATAAAAGGCTGACAGAAAAACAACTTCGATTACAGCAACTTATCCAAAAGAAGAAAAAAGATGCCAATTCGGCAGTTTTTAAAGACTATCAGAATCAAATCATGAAAAGATTTGATTGAACGATAAAATTTCAGAACCGAGTCACCCCTTGAATTAGGTGTACTCGGTTTTTATTTTACATAGACGTTACACCAACATTACACTTTCAATTCTCATCAAATTCTCATCCCACAAACACCAATATTTAGGTAGTATAAAAGAGAGACTCAAAACCAGGCAATTCGTCTAAAATAAATCTAGAACCCACACGTAAGGTGGAGGTGCAACCATGTGCAGAGTATTAATAATAGAAGACGAAAAGAATCTTGCTCGCTTTATTGAGCTAGAGTTACAATATGAAGGTTTTAATGTTGCCACATCCTATGATGGGCGAGAAGGACTGGATCTTGCATTAAAAGAAGATTGGGATATTATCTTGCTAGATCTGATGCTCCCTGGATTAAGTGGGATGGAGGTTTGCCGAAGAATACGTGCAGCCAAAGAAACTCCCATCATAATGCTGACTGCAAGGGACAGTGTAATGGACAAGGTGTCAGGACTTGATAGCGGCGCAGATGATTATATGTCCAAACCATTTGCAATTGAGGAGCTTTTGGCAAGAATTCGTGCGCTTTTCCGCCGTATGGAAGGAAAGAAGGAAGAGGAGAATAATATCCTGTTCTTTAGGGAACTGAAAGTAGATCTAGATGCAAGAACCGTTACGAGGGCGGAAGAACAGATTGAATTGACAAAGAGGGAATTTGACCTGCTTGTGGTTTTCATGACCAATATTAACAGGGTACTGACAAGGGAAATTTTGCTAGATAAAGTATGGGAGCTTGGTTCCTATGCCGAAACAAATGTTGTCGATGTTTATGTCCGTTATTTGCGCAATAAGATTGATAAACCAAGTGAAGAAAGCTATATCCAAACCGTGCGAGGGACAGGTTACGTGATGAGAAAATGAATCAACTTCAAAGATATTTAAAGCAACTGCCGATCAGGTGGAAAATTACTATATGGTCCTCCCTGGTATTATTCGTTCTTTTCGTAGCATACAACTCTGTTCAATATTATGTGATGAGGACGTGGATGATTGAACAAGAAGAACGCAATATACAGGAAAAGATGAATGAGATTCAAGCTTATTTCTCGGAGCAACCTTTCTTTGTAGGTAGGACGGAAATAGTAAACAGCAGCGGTTTTATCGAGAAAGTAAATGAAACCAATGAACTTATCCGTGTCATCGATAAAGATGGAGCTCTGCTGGTTGCGGTTGCAACAAATCTACCTCGAGAACTACTCATCACTCCAGTTGAAAGCAAAAACCTGGAGCATGTGAAGGTAAATGGAAAACATTATCTCATCCATCGAAAACCTGTGATTACCAATGGATTTATTGGGTACATAGAAATCATAAGAGACTTAAAGAATTATGAAAGGCTTCGAGGATTGATTTTCCTTGTCACATGGTCTGCCGGTGCCGGAGCGATTCTGTTGAGTGGAGTCGGTGGTATGCTTATAGCCAAACAGCTCCTCGCTCCGATTCAAGCGCTCACAGATACGATGAAGCGGATCAAGATGCGCGGCTTTAAAGAACGTGTGCCGCAAGATAAAAATCAAAAGGATGAAATAGCAGACTTGTCCAATGTTTTTAATGAAATGATGGATGATGTGGAGATTTCTTTCCAAAAACAAAAACAGTTTGTGGAGGATGCCTCTCATGAATTGAGAACCCCAATTTCCATTTTAGAGGGCCATCTTAAACTGCTCAACCGTTGGGGGAAAAATGATCCTGAGGTGCTGGAAGAATCATTAAAGGCATCACAACAGGAAGTAGAAAGGCTCAAAATGCTCGTCTATGAACTCCTGGAACTCACTCGCCTGGAATCCGACCGATTGGAATTAGCAGAGGACTTCATTGAGCCTGTCCATGTTGTGGAAGATGTTGTGAAAAAATTCACCCTGCTATATCCTTCTCTGACATTTAAGTATGAAAACACCTTAAAAAGTGAAATGAAAGTAGCGATTGCAGAAAGACATTTGGAACAGGTGCTTATCATCCTACTTGATAACGCCGTAAAATATTCGAACGGATCTACTACTGTTGAGATCGTTACAGAACAAATCCAAGATCACTTTGCTTTATCCATTAAAGATTACGGCATTGGTATCCCAAAAGAAGATTTGGAAAAAGTCTTTGATCGTTTTTATAGAGTGGATAAAGCACGGAGTAGAGAAAAAGGTGGACAAGGTCTCGGTCTGTCTATCGCCAAGAGAATGGTGACTAATTATAAAGGCACTATTTCAGCGGACAGTGAAGAAGGCGAATGGACGATTATTACGGTTAAGCTAAATGGTGTATTAGAAGAAGATACACAACAGGAGTAGCACAATAAAAATTTCTCATCATATTCTCATTTTTCTTTAAGATTACTTTCATCCTTATAGGGTTTAATAGAAGTAGATAAAAAATTAATGAGGTGAACCAAGTATGGGTTATTATGACGATCATGTAACTCAAAAGAGAACAAGGAAAGAAAAGAGCTTCGGAAAAGTAGTGTTCGCTGCTGTCACAGGAGGAGTCGTAGGTGCGCTTGGAATTGTAGCAATGTTACCTGTCCTTTTGGATTGGGGATTTTACATGGATAACAATGAGGCGGGTGCTTCTGAAACAGCTCCAATGAGTGTGGAAACCAACTCGGTTGTTCAAACAGACCAGGTGGAATACGAAAAAATACAAACTAATATAACAAATGCGGTAGAAAACGTTTCTGAAGCTGTAGTTGGGGTAGTTAATATACAAAGAGGCGGAAATTCACTATTCGACCCGCGTGGTGCACAAGGAGATCAGGAGGCGGGAACCGGCTCAGGTGTTGTTTACAAAAAGGAGAACGGTAAAGCCTATATTGTAACTAACGCACATGTTATTGACGGAGCCTCAAAAGTGGAAGTAAGCCTTGTTGATGGAACAAGAGTAGAAGCTGAAGTCGTAGGCAGTGATGCTCTAACAGATTTAGCCGTATTAACGGTGGACGATGCAAACATCAAACAAGTTGCAAAGTTCGGTGACTCTGATGCAATCACGCTTGGTGAACCTGTCATTGCTATTGGAAATCCATTAGGACTTGAATTCTTTGGATCAGTTACTCAAGGAATCATAAGTGGAAAAGAGCGGATTATTCCCGTTGATATAGATCAAAATGGCCAACCTGACTGGGAAGCAGATGTTATTCAAACGGATGCTGCCATTAACCCAGGTAACAGTGGTGGAGCACTTGTAAATCTTCGTGGTGAAGTTATAGGTATCAACTCCATGAAAATAGCTCAATCAAGAGTGGAAGGTATAGGATTTGCTATTCCAATCCGTGCTGTTCAACCAATCATTGAGGATCTTGAAAAACATAAAGAAGTACAAAGACCGTTTATGGGAGTCGGCTTGGCTTCACTTTCTGATGTTCCTCTTGAAGCACAAAGGTCTACTTTAAAGCTTCCTGAAGAAGTGAAAAGTGGAATTGTCGTAACAGGAGTAGAACCAACTTCCCCTTCTGATAAGGCTGGTCTTAAACAATACGATGTTATCGTAAAACTAGATGATCAAGAAATAAAGGACGCACTTGGTTTAAGAAAATTCCTTTATAGCCAAAAGAATATCGGCGACACGATGAAAGTTAGCTATTATCGTGATGGTAAATTGGAAGAAACAGAAATGAAACTGGTTAAGCAGATGTTCTAGTATTAGTTTTAGATTAAATATGTATGTGAGAAAGTCCAATAATCTAATGAATAGAGGGATGAAAACATGCAAAAGACTGTAGAAAAAGCGAAAAAAGGAATCGACGTCAGGAAGATTGTTGATAAGTATAAAGCTAAAGGAATTAAGGTAGAAGTTGTAAAGCCAAGGTTAGATCTAATAAAAGGCTTAAGCCCACAATAACTATATATACTCCCCCCTTAAATATATATAGGCGACCTGTTATCAAGTTTGGTAACTGGTCGCCTTTTGTGTTTTATTTCCATATATTTTAGACAAACTAAAAAACCGGACATGAGTCACGGTTTTCAAAGGGGGAGTTTCTATTTATTTCGTAATTAATTCTTGCACCATGTATTTTTGATAGATGTGAATGATTTCTTCATCATCCATTCCTAGAACTTCTTCACGCAGGTGGCCTTTGTTAGTCAATGTTTGTTCTACACTTTCACGTTCCATGTCCGTTAAAAAGTATCTCTTTGAAACTATCATCTTCAAGCACCTCGTTTGTTTTTTAGTATTTAATGATAGTATTCCCAGTTTAGTAGAATAATATACATTAAAATCAAAAAACATTCAAAAAGTTTTAGCTCTTGCTTTTTATTGACTTTTGCCAAATGCCATCACTGTTTTTCTATATATTCAAATAGGAATGATTGCCCGTTGCGGTAGAATCTTGGGTCGTAGATGCCCAGTCTTTCTTTGTCATCGACAATGACCACGAAGGGAGACCATTCGTATAAGGTTTTTGCTTCTGGCACTTCGGTGAATAGTGTGTCCAAATCGGCTTCTTCTGCTGATTTTAGGGTGTATTGCAATTTAGGACTAGTGAAAAGGGCGTCGTCAAAGATTTCCACTGTATGTTCATTTTTACCTATCACAGAAAAATGCCAAGGGAGGAAACTTGCAGATAATGCGACTTGCTCGTATTTATCTTCATATTGCTTGTACAACACATATCCCTGGCTCGTTTGTAAGGCAACGTGGGCAATTATCAATATCCATACCAAACGATATAGGAGATGTCTTTCTTTATTCCAAAGCTTTCTCGCGAAAAAAGCGATCGCAATAATTGTCCAGATGACAAAATCCACGATGGGGATGGTGCCAAAGGTTACTCTTATAGACGAGAAGGGTTCTAGATAGCCTGTTCCCCATGCATTAAACAAATCTGCTGTGTTATGTATGAATACAGCAATAAGCGGCACCCAGAGAAAGCGCCAATCTTTTCTTTTTAAAAACCAGATACTTATTAAAAAGAAGAGCAATGCCCATATCGGAACCATAAATAGCGAGTGAGTAATTCCTCTGTGCCACATTTGGTACATGCCTTCTGTGTCCCAGAGGCTAGAGATGACATCACTATCCGGAATTTGGCTTGCCCCGACTGCTGAGACAAACATTGCTATTTTAGTCTTTTTGTCATCTTGGCGTTTATCCACTGCGCCATAAATGGTCATCCCAAAAAGTGTGTGGGTAATTGTATCCACGGTAAGCCACCTCATTGTATGTCTATTTCTTTTTTTATTTTACCTTATTAAGAGTAAAAAAAAAAAGAAACAACCTTCTTGAGGCTGCTTCATTTTGCGTTTATGGATTCATTTTCTTCTGTCGGTTCTGGAGGCAGAGGATCAATTTCTATAGCGTCTTTTTTGTTAAGTCCTTGTGAGACATTGTAGAGAAAGATGCCCATTAATAAAAATAATAATAAGACAAATCCTATGGTTGCTGCGTAAAGAAAAAACATGCTTATCCCCCCTCTGTACACTTATATGCACAAGGAGGTGGGGCTAGTACTATGTTTCGATTTAACTAGTTGATTTCCGTTCCAGGCGCTTCGCTTGCCTGCGGGCGGTCCGTGAGCCTCCTTCGGCTTGCGCCTGTGGGGTCTCACCTGTCCCTTCCTCCCGCGGGCGTCTGCGCGCCTTCCACTCCAATCAACTGAGTTACTGCATCAAATTTAATAGAAAAACACCTACCGAAGTAAGTGTTTTTTAGTTGTATTATTGTTTACGCAGGTTGCCGAGTTCTTCTGCGATTGCTTGCATTTCGTTGGGGCTGAAAGATGGTTTTCTCATGACAAGTTCATAAATGTCTTTTAGCTCTTCATACATTTCTTCATCAAAGTGTGAAGGCTTGATGGCACCAAGGTTTAACACTTTTAGTTTACCTTTGATGGCTTCGATCATATATTCTACATTTTCAGTTGATTTTTCTGTTAAGTTCATTTGAACCGTCCTTTCGTACAGAAGCTTTTCCTTATTTTATCATGAATTGAGGAAAAACAGTATCTTCTTCTGGGAACTGGGGTATTAAACCATTACAAGAGTCGTGAAAGTTTCGAAATATGTTTATAATAAAGGTAAGATTAACGGAAGATGTAAGAAAAAGAAAAATTAAATGGATAGGAGAGAGGATAATATGGGGAACAGAAATAAATTAGTGGATGGTATGCTTATTGGGGCGCTTATTGGAGGGGCCATTTCTTTATTAGATAAAAATACAAGAACCACGGTCATACATAATGGCAAGTGTGTTGGTGGAAAATTAAAGTATGCGATACAGCATCCACAGGAAATTGCTGATTCAGTACGAAATCAAATTGAATCTGTTAGAACAACTGTGGAAGATGTATCTAAAGATATTGATTACCTTCGTTCTAAAGTGAATGAGTTAAAAGAAACGACGCCGCAAATGCTTGAGATTGTTTCAGAAACTAAAGAAGTGATTGCCAAGCATTTGGAATCAGCAGAGCGAAAGAATAAAATCTTGTCGTAAGGTGGACTTGCTCACAATAGAATAGAGTAAATGATACGTTCTGGAGGAGAGTGAATGGGAATTTTACGTTTTGGAAAACAGCTGTTTCATCGCCTAGACAGGAATGAAGCATTGGGAATGTCAGCAGAGTTAGCGTACTTTTTCTTATTATCTCTTTTTCCGTTTCTTATTTTTTTACTCACGTTGATAGCCTATGTTCCAATAACACAGGATGATGTATTGGGAGTGATTCACCAATATGCTCCTGGCGACACGATGCTTCTAATTGAATCGAATGTCGTCCGAATACTAAATGAACAACGCGGGGATCTATTGTCATTTGGTATCATTGCAACCATTTGGTTTGCTTCCAATGGAATCAATGCGATTGTTCGAGCATTCAATAGGGCATTTGATGTAAATGAGAACAGGCATTTCTTCATTGTTAGGGGCACGGCAATTTTGTTGACCCTTGCGATGGTTTTTGTCATTATTGTTGCGCTTTTACTACCTGTTTTCGGCAGGGAGATCGGTTTGTTTATATTTTCTTCCTACGGTCTGTCGGAAGAATTTATCACCATTTGGAATACCATTAGGTGGGGAGTAAGTTTTGTTATTTTGTTTTTTGTTTTTACCTGTTTATATTTGGCTGCCCCCAACATCAGGCTGCATTTGAAAGATGTCCTTGCAGGTTCTTTTTTTGCAACGATCGGCTGGATGTCCGTTTCTGTGTTGTTTTCCTATTATGTGAGCAACTTCGGGAACTATACAGCGATGTATGGGAGTCTTGGAGGGATCATTGTTTTGCTTGTTTGGTTTTACCTTTCAGGCTTAATGATAATCATTGGTGGAGAAATCAATGCCATCTTGCTGCAATGGAAGAAAAGCTTTGTGCGATAAAAATTCCCAAGAAACTTTTTTAAGCAAAAGGGAAATCTATTGTTGAAAGATACTCTAACCAAATAGGAGGGACCTTTCATGACAAAGCATACGAAAAAAGACGGCGGTACAAAACAAAACTCTAAGCACAAACCGAAGAACAAAACTTCAGGTAGTGCGAACGGGCAAAACGGCTACCACTAGATAGCAAAAAGCAGCGAGGCCATGTGCCCGCTGCTTTTTTACAAGGTGAATTTATCGCAATAATCTTAACCCATTTAAGATAACGAGTATGGTACTCCCTTCATGTCCGATGACTCCGAAAGGGAGATCAATGAACTGAAGGAAGTTGGAACTGATCAGAAGCATTATCACAGTTATGGAGAAAATAACATTTTGTTTTATAATTTTGTTCATTCTCTTTGAAAGTTTTATGGCTTCGGCAATTTTAACAAGGTCATTTTTCATCAAAACGACGTCAGCAGTTTCTAATGCCACATCCGTTCCTTCTCCCATGGCTATACCCACGTTTGCTGTTGCGAGTGCGGGAGCATCATTGATCCCGTCACCAACCATGCCGACAATATTATATTCCTCTTTTAAGTTTTTTACAGTTTCTACTTTTGTCTCAGGCAAGCATTCTGCGACATACTTTCCAATAGCGGCCTGTTTTGCAATGGCCGCAGCAGTGCGCTCGCTATCACCAGTAATCATAATAGTTTGAACCTGAAGGGCTTGCAGCTGCTTAATGGCTTCCACGGTTTCTTTGCGAATAACATCTTTTAAAGCAAGGATGCCGACTATTCCTGCTTCGTCACTTACGTAAACAACTGTTTTTCCTTCATTAGTAAAGGTTTCTGCAACACCATTTTCAAATACTTTGGCAGCATCTGTACCCACAAAATCGGCCTTTCCAACAAGATATTCTTTTTCGTGTAGGTTGCCCTTCACTCCCCAGCCAGCCTTGTCATCCAAATGATCCGGACGCTGCAGTGGTTTAGGGGTATTCTTTTTGGCGTAAGCAGTGATAGCTTGTGCCAGGGGATGGTTAGAATAACTTTCAATAGACCCGACGATAAATAAGAATTCTTCTTGTGTGATGTTTTCGCGTACGACTACATCTGTCACTTCCGGCTTTCCTTTGGTTAGCGTACCTGTTTTATCAAAAGCGATGGCTTGCAGATGGCTTAAGTTTTCTAGGTGCACGCCTCCTTTAAACAAGATTCCTTTGCGTGCCCCATTCGAGATGGCCGATAATGTTGCTGGCATAATGGAAGCAACAAGGGCGCAAGGGGAAGCAACAACAAGTAAAATCATCGCCCTGTAGAATGTTTCGTTCCAACTCCATCCCAGTAGGAAATGAGGGAGGACCATCATGACGGCTACAACAACAAGTACAATTTTTACATACGGCCCTTCAAAACGTTCCAAAAATTGTTGCGAAGGGGATTTTTCACTTTGAGCATTTTGAACAAGATTAATAATTTTTTGGAACAAGGTTTCTGTAGAAAGTTTTGTGACCTCCACTACTATGGAGCCATTGACGTTCATGGTTCCCGCATAGACCCCATCGCCGTGTTTTTTCTCAAGGGGGATGGATTCGCCCGTAATGGCAGCTTCATCTATCGCGGATTCCCCTCTAATAATGTTTCCGTCTGTCGGGATGCGTTCGCCAGGTTTAACAAGTACGTGATCACCAATGGCAAGTTCAGAAATATGGACTCGTTCTTCCTTGTCATCCATTATTCTTAATGCTTCCTCAGGCTGAATGTCCATGAGGGCAGAAATTTCTTTTTGACTTCGATTCATCGTGTAGGTTTCCAAGGCTCCACTTAATGCGAAAATAAAGATAAGGATAGCGCCCTCCATCCAATATCCAATGATTGCGGCACCAATGGCCGCGATGATCATCAGCATTTCCACATTCAGCTCTTTCTCTTCAATAGTATCCTGAATGCCTTCTTTGGCTTTAAAATATCCGCCAATTAAAAAAGCGAGAATAAAGATGGGAATCGCAACCGTCTGAATGTCAAACTTTAAAAGGATCCAACCTGTAAAAATAAGAACGCCTGAAATAATGGCGAAAATAAGTTCAATATGAGTGGTGAACCTGTTGAAAAGGGATTCTTTCTGTAGGTTTTCTGTCATTTCTTTCATTTAATCAACCTCCTAATTGAGAAAAATAATCAACATCATTAGCCTTATTAAATGACGAAAGCTGCCATCTATCCTGATAGCAGCAACACTTTATAAGGGGGATTACTTAATGAGAGTAGTTATCAATAAATTATATTAATTATTATCTAGTTATTATTATAGATTATTGTCTGGAAGATATCCAGTATTTTTTCTTTTCCAAGACTATACAGTATGTAACCTGTGATTCTTCTGTGTATAATGTAGCTTGGAGAGAAGGTGAATGGCCGTGAAGGCTGAAAAATTTTTCACAAGCAAGCTTGGTATCATTGTAGCGGCAATGTTTGCAACATTTTTGTGGGGCAGTGCATTTCCGGCAATTAAACTAAGTTATACAGCTTTAAATATAGGGGCGAATGAATACGACAAGCAGCTATTATTTGCCGGCTATCGATTCTTCCTCGCTGGGATTATGATCTATTTATTTTTTACCCTATTCAAGCAATCGCTAAAACTGAGAAGAGCGACAATTGTTCCGTTGGCACAGTTAGGGCTTGTCCAGACTTTCTTGCAATATTTATTGTTTTACTTTGGATTAAGTTATTCCACTGGCATGCAAGGAGCGGTTATTGCTGGAACAGCTTCGTTTTTTCAAATCTTGTTTGCTCATTTTTTATATGCAGACGATTCATTGTCTGTACGAAAATGGCTTGGGATTGCCCTTGGCTTTGGAGGTGTGTTGGTGGTTAATTTGCCAAAAGCAGGGGCGGGCTTTCAGTTTGGAATAGGGGAGTTATTGCTGTTACTGGCAATGATGGCTTCTGCTTATGGAAACATCATGGCTAAAGAACGCGCGGCTTCCATGGATGTATCCTATTTGACGGCATATCAAATGTTGTTCGGATCGGTAGGATTAATTATTGTTGGTGGAGTGAGCGCAGGTTTCTTTCCTTTTGCCTTTGACGGTTATACATTATTACTTGTAGTGTATCTTGCATTTTTATCGGCAGCAGGCTTTATATTGTGGAACAACGTAATGAAATATAACAAGGTTGGCAAAGTGTCGATGTACCTGTTCCTTGTACCTGTATTTGGTGTGTTACTATCTGGTCTGTTTTTAAATGAGGTTATGCACTATACGATTTTGATTGGGTTAATGTTTGTGGTTATAGGCATTATTATTGTGAATGGACAAAAGACAGACGATAAAGCACCAAAAGAAAAACTGCAATCTTCCGCTTGATGTGGGAGGATTGCAGTTTTTTCGTTTGTTTATAAGCTCTGATGAATCATCATTTGCTCGTAAACATTATTGTATAAATGCTCGATGTCGGCATCCGTCATAAAAGCCAGTGACTCACGATCTGCCTTCTTCATCACTTCAATAAAATTAATCATGTTTTTACGTTCCTGTCTGCTCATGTTACTTTCTCCTCCTTTGTATTAGTACAGTGTATGTTCGATTGATATTATTATATAACAGAATATTTAGAAATGGAACAACTTTTTGAAAGTTTTTTTAAAAAAGGGTCAGACCCCTTTGTGTCGCGGTAATGAGGTAGTGTAGAAAAGGAAAGGTTGCTGTAAGGTATGTATTCCAAAAGTTAGCGGTATGGTAGGATTAACTATTATATAGAGTCTTTTTTTAGTCAGGAGGATAAATTATGGTGAATGTTATAACAGAGATTGTAATTAACTGTTCGAAAATGCAAGTAGCGGACTATGCAGCAAACCCGGATCATGCGCCGGTTTGGTATGATAATATCGATTCATCCGATTGGAGAACACCCAAACCTTTGCAGTTAGGTTCACAAATTGCGTTTAGAGCGAAATTTCTTGGCAAAGAGCTCGCGTACATATATGAAATTGTTGAATTTATACCAGGTGAAAAATTAACGATGAAAACTGCCCAAGGACCGTTCCCAATGGAAACAACTTATACATGGACAGCTATAAATACCAACACAACTAAGATGACACTACAAAATAAAGGAGAACCAAAAGGCTTTTCCAAACTTTTTTCACCTGTCATGGCAACCATGATGAAGAAGGCAAACGAGAAAGATTTGAAGAAAATAAAGGCTATATTAGAGAACCAATAGATTCTGAACAAGAAAAAAACAGGCAAATCCATTAAATGAATTTGCCTGTTTTTTTCTATACTATTTACCCTTTCACCGCAACCAATCCGCGCTCTCCAAAAGAATACGTTAACAGAAATATCACGAACAGCAAAAAGCTGATGATGTGGAAAAAGCTGATGTCTGAAAAGTATTGAATAAAGAGTCCTCCGAAGAATGGTCCTCCTAGGCTCCCGATACTAAAGGCAATTCCACACATAAGGTTACCAGTAGGGAGCAGGTTTTTCGGCATCAGGTCGGTCATATAGCTGATACCTAGTGAGAAGGTAGATCCCACGAGCATTCCTGCGATGAAGATGCATACCGCCAACGCAATGAAAGTACCTTCAAGGAAACTCGCCGTTACAAAACTTAAGCACCCAAGGGAAAGAATGACCAATAAGATATTCCGACGACCAAATTTGTCGCTCAGTATCCCAAGAGGAAGCTGAAAAACGATACCTCCGATAGCAAAAGATGCAAGTAATACAGATACACTTCCAACTTCAATACCGGAGCGCAAAGCATAAATGGGAAAACTACCGTTTAGTGAAGCTTCCAGAAAACCATAGCCTAAAGGCGGTAGGAACGCAATCCATCCGTATTTCCAAGCTTTACGAAAACGTTTGATGGTCTCAAAAAATGAATTCACCCCAAGTTCTTGTTCCGGGTGCTCATTTTTCAAGAAAAATAAGAACAACCAGCCTATCAAACAAAGAATGGAAGATAGGATAAAAGGTAGGGCCTGATTAATTTCGACCAGAGGAGTCATTAATGGTCCAGTCGCAAAACCTATTCCAAAAAACACTCCATATAGTGATATATTTCGTCCGCGTACATTTTCAGCAGAGAACGATGTTATCCAGGTTTGCGTTGCAAAGTGCAGGGCATGGTCCCCAATTCCAATCAGCAATCTCAATACAAACCAGAACCAAAAACTTTGCCATAATGGGAAAAGGGCAAGAGATACTACAACCAGAAAACCACCGACCAATATAACAGGGCGGTAGCCGTATTTACGTAAAGGCTGTTCCATAAAAGGAGATGCAAGTAATATTCCAATATATAAGGCAGTAGCGTTCAATCCATTCAAAGTGGAGGAGACGCCACTATTTTCAAATATGACAGCAATTAAGGGTAATAGCATTCCTTGGCTAAAGCCGGAAACTGCGACGATGGATACAAGGATCCAAAAACGAAAACGATTCATAAGATGCAACCTCGAAATTTTAGTATTTTTACCATCCCTAATTCTACATAATTTATGAACATTTTGGAATGGATAATACGAAGCAAACAAAAAACTGGCAGGATTATTTGCGGATTTGCTATTCTATTAAAAAGAAGGAGATGACAGTCAAATGGAATTCAAAATGAAAGAAGTGGGATTTACAACGAACTTAGAATATGGAGAATTACATGTTGCAGGGGATGAACAGTATGGTTTCCGTCCATATCAGTTGATGGTATCTTCCATCGCAGTCTGCAGTGGAGGCGTGCTAAAGAGCATCCTAAAGAAAAAGCGTCTAGAAATTGAAGATATAGGCATTAAAGCAGACGTTACCCGTAATGAAAAAGAAGCAAACCGAATCGAGAAGATACATATCCATTACACGATTAAAGGTAAAGACTTGGTGGAGAGCAAAATTGAGTCTGCTATCGAACTTGCCAGCAAAAACTGCCCGATGGTCCAATCTGTCAAAGGCAGCATTGAAATTGAAGAGACATTTGAATTGGTTTAACAGATTTTGAAGCGCTGTCCACTTAGTTGGATAGTGCTTTTTTTGTTTAGGGGATTAAACTTCGGACATTTAGACTTGCCAAACAAATTGAAGGCATCTCCAAACCCCTCCAAACCCCTCCAAACACTTTACCACAAGTATTTTCATAAACTAACTATCATATAAAATCAAAAAGGAAAATTTTATCATATGTAGAATACAAACAGATAAGGGTGCAAAAACAATGATAATTCTAAAATCCGAAAGAGAAATTGAAGCAATGGCAAAGGCCGGGAAACTCTTGGCTGCCTGCCACAGACGATTGGCGAAAATGATCAGACCAGGTATTACCACCATGCAGATTGATAAGTATGTGGATGCATTCCTAAAAAAGAATGGTGCTAAATCGGAGCAATACGGTTACAAGGGATATCAGTTTGCCACTTGTGCTTCCATTAATGATGAGATCTGTCACGGCTTCCCGAGAGAGATACCCCTAAAAAAAGGAGATCTGGTCACGATTGATATGGTAGTAAATTTAAATGGTGCACTCGCTGATTCGGCCTGGACCTATGCAGTTGGTGAGGTGAGTGATGCAGCGAGAAAGCTGATGGATGTGACGAAAAAATCCTTATATATTGGAATTGAACAGGCTGTTATCGGCAACCGTCTGGGGTATATCGGTCATGCTATTCAAACGTATGTAGAGGGAGAAGGGTATTCGGTTGTCCGTGATTTTACTGGGCACGGTATTGGCAAGAACATTCATGAAGAGCCGCAAGTGTTCCATTTTGGTTCGCCTGGGCGGGGTGTCCGTCTAAAGGAAGGAATGGTCATCACCATTGAACCGATGGTAAACGAAGGCACTTGGCACAGTAAGATGGACGATAATCGATGGACGGCGAGAACAGTAGATGGAAAGCTTTCCGCACAATATGAACATACCATTGCCATCACAAAGAATGGGCCGGTTATTTTGACAGAACAATAGAAAGAGGCGGGAAAAGTTGATAAAGAAAATGAATGATCTAAACGCCTATGAATGGATAGAAAAAGATACAGTAAGTGTTGATTTGGAAAATTGGAATGGCGGCAAGGTGGGCAATCTAATCCCAAATCGTTATACCCACTATTGCAAAATCATGAATTCTACTTTTTATCGAGACCGAAGTATCCGAGATGAGACACTTCTTTGGAACCAGATTCATCCAAATGATGAGGTGAAAAACGATTTAGGAGAAGGGATTACCTTGAAGGAGCTCGCTGAAAAATATGACATCCCTTATGACAAAAAGATCAGCAGTATATCAATTGAAAGAAAGCTCGGCGGCTGTCCAAGATATTTGATCTATCCTGATGAAGGTCGTATCAATCTGGATGTACTCAAGGAAATGACCAAGGTACTGGCACCCTTCACAAAAGAAAAAACATGCTACTTCTTCTATAATATCCTTAAACTAATAGGCAGGATTCCCAATCACGAAATAGAAAACGGGCATTTATATACAGGCGAACTCATCGATATATTCAATATATACAACAAGGGGGACATGGACGGATTGGCATCGCCCACATATTGGTGGCCTGAAGACCGAAGCTGGTGCATGTTCACCGACTATGACCTTGATTTCACGATTTTCGGGGGAAGTAATCAGATGCTCGATGCACTAATTTCAAACAAGAAACTAGAATGTATCGAAGTAGATTTGGACACACGAGTTGATGATTAATAATCAATAGAAACCACTCTCCCCGAGTGGTTTTTTAGAACCATTTTTGAAATTAAGTTTCAAAATTAAAAATAATCGTTGACACTAAATGTCAGAAAATTTATACTTATCTTATTAAAAGTGTTAGGGGAAAGACAATGATCATAGGCATTGATGGGGGAGGCACCAAGACTACCGGAGTGGCTGTAGACAAGGATGGAAACATCCTTGCATTTAAAACGGTAGGTCCTTCTAACCCGAATAGTTCGTCCGAAGAAACAGTTCGTCATGAAATCAATGAGTTGTTTTCTATTTTAACAAAAGGGAAAGCGCTTACAGAAAAAGATGTTGTTTTTGCAGGAATATCAGGTGTCGAAAGTGGCGGAAAAAAAGAGTGGTTCATCAAGTTGTTGAGAGAGTTCACAGGTCCGCTTGCCACTATTTTCGTAGATAACGATGCTGTGACAGCACTTTATTCGGAAACTAAAGGCCAACCAGGAATTGTATGTATCAGCGGAACGGGTTCTATCGTTTATGGTATCAATGACAGCCAAAAACGTGACCGTGTCGGTGGCTGGGGTTTCCTGATTGGCGATGAGTATAGTGGATTTGCAGTAGGGAAAAAAGCGTTGGAACATATTTTTTCTGAATTGGATCATGGTGAGTTACCTGGCGAAATGGCAAATCGAATTCTACGCCAATTTTACGTGGAAACTGTCCCTGAATTAATCCCCGTTATGTATGAGATGGGGAAAAGCCGGGACCGAGTGGCGTCCATTGCTAAAATTGTGATTGAGCTTTCTGATAAAGGTGATGAAAGAGCCATCAAATTCCTACATGAAGCAGCAGACTCCATGTTAAAAGACATTACTTTACTATTTAAAAAGTTATATGAGCGCGAAGGCGACCACAAACAAATACCTATTGTGTTAACAGGCGGAATCAATCAGCATGCCAAAGAGATCATAACTTATTTGCAAGAAAAAGGGTTGAAAGAGCGTTCGCCGTTTTCTTTCAAGCTGGCAGCCCAACATCCTGTGGCAGGTGCTATCTATGCTGCGCATAAGGAAATAGGGAAAAACATCACTCCTTCGTTTGTGAAAAGGTTGGAAGAAGAGTTAACAACATGGGTGAAAACGGATGTAAAAGGATGATAGAAAATGAATGGTGGACTATTACGATTACGTGAAGCATTATCAACGATCAATCCGGCGGAGAGGAATGCCGCTACTTTTATACTTGAGCACCCAGAGGAAGTTTGCACATTATCAGTAAAAGAATTAGCTGATAAAAGCAATTCCAGTCAAGCTGCTATCATCAGGCTTTGCAAGAAAATTGGCTTAGATGGATACAAGGAGCTGAAGCTGCGAATCGCAGGAGATGTTACAAGCATCTCGTCCAACACCCAAGAAGCATATCATGAGTTTAAATATAATGCCGATATTCCGACATTTATGAAGACCATTACTGAAAACAATATCAAGTCATTACGCGACACATTGGAATTACTTGATAAAGAGGAAGTAAGTCAAGCAGTTGAGTTGCTGCATAAAGCAAATAGGATAGACTTCTACGGGGTGGCAGCATCACAACTCATCGCGCAGGATGCTCAGCAGAAATTCATGCGGATTAACAAACTTTGCACCGCATATAGCGATTCCCATCTTCAACTGACTTCTGCTACAACAATGACCAAGGGTGATGTAGCGGTTGGGATATCTTATTCAGGAGAAACAACACAGACAATTGAAGCGATAAGGGAAGCAAAAAAGGCAGGAGCTATAACAATCGCGATTACGAAATACGGAAATAATACGTTGAAGGAGCTTTCCGATATTTCTTTATCCATCTCTTCTATGGAATCTTCTATCAGAAGTGCGGCAACTTCTTCTAGAATCTCGCAATTAAATGTAATAGACATATTATTCACAGCAGTTGCAGCAATTGACTTTGAACAATCAGTCGAATATTTGAAAAAATCCAGAGAGACAATCAATAAGACATACAGATAATTAAGAGTTACAAAAAAAGGTGATGGTGATGATGGGATTAGAAAATTTACAAGATTTAGTGACGGAGCAGCAGAATTCAAAAACATTAAAGATTGACCGTAAATCTACCGAAGAAATCCTCGAAATCATCAATGAGGAAGATCAAACGGTACCCATACATATAAAAAGAGAGATACCAAGCATTACTAAAGTGGTTGATCAAGTGGTGAAGTCTTTTGAGATGGGTGGACGCCTCTTCTATGTTGGCGCAGGAACGTCCGGCAGAATTGGAATCCTGGATGCCTCCGAGTGCCCTCCTACTTTTGGAACTCCGTCAGAAATGGTGAAGGCGGTTATCGCTGGTGGGGAAACGGCCATTTTTAAAGCGGTGGAGGGTGCGGAAGATAGTGAAGAACTTGGAGCATCCGACATGCACAGCAATGGGGTGAGGCTTCATGATGTTGTTATTGGGATCACGGCGAGTGGGAGAGCTCCTTATGTGATTGGTGCTCTTAAGGAAGCGAAGAAGCTTGGAGCAAGCACTGTTTCCTTCACCTGCACAAAGGATTCCGCCCTTAATAAAGTAGCAGATTATAAGATTAATATAGAGGTAGGTCCAGAAGTTATTACTGGATCCACAAGAATGAAAGCTGGTACCACACAAAAGCTGGTTCTGAATATGATTACAACCACTTCAATGGTGAAACTAGGAAAAGTTTATAACAACTTGATGGTGGATGTTCAACCATTAAATAAAAAACTGGTAGACCGTGCAAAAAGGATTATCCAAAATGTAACGGGCTGCTCGTTTGAAGAAGCCAGTGAGCTCTTTGACCAATCAGAGGGTAATCCGAAAATTGCCATTATCATTTTCACCTGCCAAGTCAATAAAGACAAGGCGGCAGAGTTATTAAGTGACGCAAATGGATTCGTTTATAAGGCTATAAAGGCTTATAATAAATAATAATTTTCAAGGGGGAATTGGTGTTGAAAAGGGGTTTAAGTTTAATGATGGTCATGTTGCTTGTAGCTGCCGTGGTTCTTGGTTGCTCCAACAATTCATCGACATCATCCGATGGAAAAGACGTTGTAACAGTTTGGACATATCCTGTTCATGGTGAATATGAAGCAGAACTAGAAGAGTTGATTGCTTCATTCGAAAAAGAAAATGAAGACATTAAAGTAGAATATGAAGTACTAAGTTGGGCGGAGGGTCCACAGAAGTTTGATATTGCCTTGAACTCTGGAAATCCACCAGATGTTTATTTTGGAAAACCACAAGGTAAATATGTGGATTCCGGTTTGATTGTAAACCTTAATGACAAGTTAAATGTTTCTCAAGATGATTATAATGAAGTTGCCTTAGACTATATGAAAATTGAAGATAATCTATATGGATTACCAATTTACATGTTCTTACATGTATGGGGTGGAAACAAACAAATGCTAGAAGCTGCTGGCGTTGACTACGAAAAGATCCAACAAGAAGGCTGGACTTGGGATGAGTTTGAAGAACTAGCATCTAAAGGTGTTGGCAAGAAAGACTCTGGTGAAGATACTTACGGATTTGTATTCCAAGGAAACAACGAAGAACTTCTTGTTCATTTAGCGATGAACAATGGTCTTCCAAGCCGCTATACTGCGGATGGAACGACTTGGAATGACGATAAAATTTTAGACACAATGAAATATATCTCGAACTTGGTTGATTCTGGTATCATGCCAAAAGAAACGGCTGCAGTTGATCCAGCAAAACGTATGGAATTGTTCTATAACCACCAAGCAATGTTCTTTGGGCGCGCTATTCCTTATTTTGACCCAGTAGTAGAAGCTCACAATGAAGAAATCAAAGCAGGTAAAATTGAAGGAGAGGAAGTAGATTTCGTTCTATTGCCAATCCCTCATAACGAAGGGGAAGAGCAAGTATCATTCGGTGGATCTGAAGGATACATGTTATTCACTCAAAAGAATGCAAAAGAAGAACACTTAAATAACAGCGTTAAAGTATTAGAGCACCTGACAAGTGCAGAGGCTGGTAAAGCTGCAGCAGCATTAGCATTGCCACAAGTCCATAAAGATGCTGAAGGCAAGTTTGAAATGCCATTAGCGCCTTATAATGAAACGGCTGCGGAAGTTCTGGCTTCTAAAGTTTTACCACCAGCTAACGCAAGTGCTGAAATGGCGGCAAAAGATGATCGCTTCCGTACAGAAGTTGTCATCCCAACATTCCAAGGTCTTCTGAGCGGGGAATTGACACCTGAAGAGGCGTTAGAAACGTTTAAGACCAAGGGCGAGGAAATCTTTAAGTAAGGTAGAAGGAAAAGAGGAGGGGGTAACGCTCTTCCTCTTTTATTTTCAAGGAGGTGTAGACATGTCAGCGAAACCGGCAGCAGCCGCAACTACCAACAAATTTAATTTCTCCCAGTTTATAAAAGATTATGGATGGTGTTATGCCTTCATAGCTGTTCCTATCATCCTCTTTCTAATGTTTACACTATTTCCAGTAGGTTACGCCTTTATTATGAGTTTTCAAAACTATCATGTGTTAGGTTCCACATGGGTAGGGTTGGAAAACTATCAAACAATGGTGAACGATGATATCTTTTGGAAAGCTATGTGGAATACATTCATTTTCACAGTGGGTACAGTACCTGTAAATGTTGCCATCACTCTATTTTTGGCGGTATTGATTTTTCCGCGTGCCAAAAAGGCTCAAACTTTCTTCAAAGCATCGTTATATCTTCCGACGGTAGCTTCTGGGGTAACGATCGCATTAGTATGGTTCTGGATTTATGATCCAACCTCTGCGGGACTTTTTAATATGTTCCTAGGACTTTTTGGTATCGATAACATCATGTGGCTCGGGCAGAGTAGTACAGCATTATTTTCTATCATGCTAATGTCTTATCTGACAGGACATGGCGCCGGTATTATTCTTTACCTCGCAGCACTTGGAGGGATTCCGAAATCTCTTTATGAGGCAGCAGATATCGATCATGCGTCTGAGTGGTCGAAATTCAGAAATATCACTTGGCCATTATTGAAGCCTACCACTTTGTATCTTTTAGTAACAGGTATCATTATGAGTTTCCAAGTGTTCATGAGTATCTATCTTATGACTCAAGGTGGTCCAAACTTTGCGACTACCACCATTGCCTATTTAATTTATACACACGCATTTGAATATTATAAATTCGGTTTGGCGGCGGCAGAATCATTTGTGCTTGGAGCAGTAATTATTTTGGCTTCTGTCATACAATTCAAAGTGATGTCATCTGATGTGGAATTTTAGGAAAGGAGGAAACATCTTTTGGAAACGACAACGGTAAGCAATCAAAATTATGCAGAAATAGCCTTGAAAAAAGAAAAAGCAAGAAATCGCAAAAAGAAGATTTATAGTGTGATCAGTTACAGCATTCTGATTTTATGGGTAATTATCACCATCATCCCTCTATATTGGATGTTAATTTCCTCTTTCCGGGATACCACTGTCAGTGTCTCATTCAAACCTGAATGGTTCCCTTCCGAAGTGACACTTGCGACATATATTCGATTTTTGACAGAAACCGATGCACTACGTTGGTTATTTAATAGTATTTTCGTATCATCCGTCTTAACGTTATCAAATGTAATTTTCTCTTCTCTAGCAGGGTACGCATTTGCGAAACTACGATTCCCTGGAAGAAACACTATTTTCTGGTTACTGCTTGGTACGATGATGATACCAGCGCAGGTAACATTAATTCCGGTCTACATCATGATCGTAAACGTATTCGGGTTAGTAGATACATATTTAGCCATTATGCTCCCGATGTTTACAGTAGTGGGCAACATCTTCTTGATGAAACAGTATATGTCTACACTTCCCACCACTCTCATTCAAGCTGCCCGTATTGACGGGTGCAGTGAGATTGGCATATTCAGAAAGATTATATTACCGATATCTAAGCCCGGTGTGGCGGTGTTAGCAATTTTCACGTTTGTGTCTACCTGGAATGAATTCTTTTGGCCGTTCCTTGTTACGCAATCCAGTTCCATGAGAACGATACAAGTTGGATTGGCTAGCTTTAAATTCCAAGATGCAACAGACTATGGAGCAATGATGGCAGGATCCATGCTTGCTGCATTGCCAATGTTCATATTGTTCTTTGCATTACAGCGTTACTTCTTACAAGGAATTACAATAGGTGCAGTGAAAGGATAGGTGGAAGAAATGGCAAGTATCATTATGGAAAACATCACAAAAACCTTCGTGGACGAAAAGCGTGGCGGAACCTTCACTGCTGTAAATGATGCCAGCTTTGAGATAAAAGATAAAGAATTTCTTGTATTTGTAGGACCATCCGGATGTGGAAAGACGACTTCCCTCCGCATGATCGCAGGACTTGAAAGACAAACTTCAGGAAACATTTACATTGGAGATAAAGTAGTAAACAATATGCACCCAAAAGATAGAGATATCGCGATGGTGTTCCAGGATTATGCGCTATACCCGCATATGACGATTGAACAGAACCTTGAATTTGGATTAAAGAATATGAAGGTGTCCAAAGAAGAAATTAAAAAGAAAGTTCAATATGCTTCCAGAATCCTTGGGCTTGATGAGATGCTTGATAGAAAACCAAAAGAATTGAGTGGGGGACAACGCCAGCGTGTTGCCGTTGGAAGGGCGATTGTCCGTGATCCGAAAGTGTTCCTTTTTGACGAACCTTTATCCAATTTGGATGCCAAGTTACGCGTGCAAATGCGTATCGAGTTAGCAGAATTGCATCAGAGATTAGGGGCAACAATTGTATATGTTACACATGATCAGGTGGAAGCAATGACACTTGGAGAACGAATTGTGGTCATGAATAAAGGTGAAGTACAACAGATAGCTTCACCGAGAGAATTATACCGAAACCCTGCAAACATGTTTGTTGCGGGATTCATCGGTTCACCGCCAATGAACTTTTTCGATGCAGTTCTTGAAACGGCCTCTACATTAAGAATCGGTGATATTTCCTTCACTATTCCAGAAGGACTTGTTAAACAATATTCAGATTATGTTGGCAAAAAAGTTATCTTGGGTTTACGACCGGAAGATATTTATGACGAAGAGTTTGCGTTCACCGTTCCAACCAATAATAAAACGGCCATCAAGGTAAAGGCGATGGAACATTTAGGTGGAGAGAACCTTGTGTATTTCTCGATTGGCGATCGAATGATTACGGCGAAAGTACATGGTGAGAGTTTTGTCCGTCCTGGGGAAGCGAAAAACTATGTATTCAACCTGGATAAAATGCATCTGTTTAATCCTGCAACAGAGAAAAGAATATTTTAATAGACATTAGCGAATACAACCAAGAAAAGATTTTAAAGGAGAGAGTGTAATGGATGGATTAACACAAATTATAAGAGTCACAGGGAGAGAGTATTACAAACATATAGTTTCTATGGTCATGATCAGCCTTATAATGGTGACGGTACTTAGTCCATCCTTCTTTCTTATTAAACTGCCATTTTCTATTGTATACGTCATGATTGTAATGGGGCCTTTACTTGTTGGGGCCGCGTGGGCGGTTCAGCAGTTATTGCTTGATAGAAGCACATCTGTGATTAAAAGTTTCTTTCAGGGGGTAAAACGATATTTTCTTCCAAGTATCGGATACAGCTTATTTTTATCCTTTTTTGTCATCATCATTGCTGCTTCTTGGTGGCATTATAATCAAGTGGGTGGAACGTTTGCCTTTGCATTAGCATGCTTTCAGACGTATTTCTGCGGAATGGTTTTCTTAAGTCAGATTTATACCGTTCCTTTATTGGTGAAATTTGAGTATTCATTAAAGGATAGTATCTTCACCAGTGTAAAACTTTTGGTGAAAAATCCGTTGTATACCATTCTATCGTTCTTCCAAATCTTATCGGTCTTTGCTTTATTGTTATTAACTGTCGTGGGCCTTTTCATTATTTTCCCTGCCCTTGCGACACTTTTCAATAATATTGTGACTAGTACCGTCATTGCTACAGAAGAAAACATCGATAGTTGGGAAACGGCAAATATTTAGGAGGGAAACATGGCCAAAGTATTATATGGAATCGATCGTTTTGTGGATGAAAAACCAAGTATATGGAGTGGGAAACGAATTGCCCTTGTTACGAATCAAACAGGTATCACTTCTGATTTCCGCTCTACTATCGACGTGTTGAATGAAATGGAAGGAATAACCCTTCATAAACTATTTGCCTGTGAACATGGAGTAAGAGGAGATGTTCAGGCAGGTGTGCATGTAGAAGATTTTATCGATGAAAAGACAGGATTGCCTGTTTTTAGCTTATACGGACCATCCAAAAAGGTATCTACAGAGTTGTTAGAAGATGTAGATGCCATTTTTTTTGATATTCAAGATGTTGGAGTAAGATTTTATACATATTTAGCTACAGTTAAGTACATCATGGAGGCTTGTCAGCAGACTAGAACGGCATTTGTGGTAATGGACCGTCCCAATCCCATTGCACCACTTACGTCAGGGAATATCCTGGAGTCTGAGTTTGTCTCTTTTGTCGGTCCTTATTCCCTGCCTGTTTGTCTTGGTTTGACGATAGGGGAATATGCAAGGCTGATTCAAAAGGAGTTATATCCGGAAGTGGAGTTGCTTGTGTACGAGGTGAAGAATTGGGACCGGAGCATGTGGGGCGATCAATGGCAGCAGCAATGGATTCCGCCATCCCCAAACATTCCGCACTTTTCCACCACTTTGTATTATCCCGTTACATGCTTTATCGAAGGAACGAACCTTTCAGAAGGAAGAGGCACGACCAAACCGTTTGAGTGGATTGGTGCGCCATGGTTTAAGCCGGAAGAGATGATCAAGCATTTTGCTGATAAAAATATTGATGGTGTGGAGCTTATTCCCGCTTATTTTACACCAAACATGAGTAAGCACGCTGATGAACTTTGTAAGGGAGTTCAACTGTTGATTACAGATCGGCACTCTTTACAAGTATCCAAAGCCGCCTATGAATTCTTGCATTCTATCTTTTCCGTTCATGAAGAGGCGGAGTGGCTAGAACCTTTTAAAGAAGGGATGCACCCTTTTGCCGACCTATTATGGGGAACGGAAAAAGTTCGGATGGCAATTGACTCTCGTGTGCCGTATGAAGTTGCAGCAGACAGTTGGGACAAAGGATTAGATGACTGGCAGAAACGAATAGATTCGATATTACTATATGACTGATAGAGGAGGACTTGGGATGAAGACAATTCACGAGATGACATTGCACGAAAAAGTAGGTCAATTGTTTGTTGCGGGATTTCACGGTACTGCCCCTTCTGGGGAGATAGTGAAACTAATAAAAGATTATCACATTAGTGGAGTCATTTATTTTGCACGAAATGTGGAGGACCCTAAACAGCTTCATGCGCTTACAAAAGAATTGCAAAAAGCTGCCAAGGATGCGGGAACAGCTCCACTTTTCATCTCCATTGATCAAGAGGGAGGAATGGTTGCCCGGATAACAGAGGGTGTGACGTTAAGCCCGGGGAACATGGCACTCGGCGCAGGAGGTAATGAAGAGACAGTTTACCAGCTAGGAAAAGTAGTGGGGACAGAACTCCGCTTGCTTGGAATAAACATGAATTACGCGCCATGCATCGATGTGAACAACAATCCTTTGAACCCTGTCATCGGTGTTCGTTCTTATGGCGAGAGTGCAGAGTTTGTTGCAAGGATGGGTGTTCAGAGTGTGAATGGATTGCAGGATGCCAATGTATCTGCAGTTGTAAAACATTTTCCCGGGCATGGAGATACTAGTGTGGACTCACATTTAGACCTTCCGGTGGTTCATCATGATTTAGAGAGATTAAAAGAGTTGGAACTGGTTCCATTTTATGAAGCGTTTAAGCATGGAGTGGACGCTGTCATGGTCGCACATGTGGCATTTCCTTCTATAGATCCAGAGAAAGTTCCTTCGACTTTGTCCCGTAAGGTTGTATCGGAATTACTACGTGGAGAAATGGGCTATGAGGGTGTGGTTGTGACCGATTGCATGGAGATGAATGCCATTATTGATTACTATGGCATAGAAGAAGCTGCTATCCTGGCAGTCGAAGCGGGAATCGATCAAGTCCTTATCAGTCATACATTTGAGCGCCAGACAAGGGCGATAGAAGCGGTGATAAAAGCAGTTGAATCGGGCCGCATCTCATTGCAGCAAATTGACGCAGCGGTGGAGAGGGTTCTTAATTTGAAGGAAGTACGTAATCTTCAAGAAAACAGCGCTGAATGGACGGATTGTAAAAGTGAAATCGGCTCTGTTAAACATACAGAACTTGCGCAAAAAGCAAGTGAGGCGAGCATCACGTTTGTAAAGGAAAGGGAAGGACTACTTCCACTTCAGTCAGAAGAGCAGATTCTACTGATATCTGTAGATCCATATGTCACTTCAGGAGCAGATGATACATTATATTCAGAGGTCACCATTGGTAGTTTCTTAGAGGAAAAGTTGCCAAATCTAACTGAAGTCATCGTTTCTGTTACTCCAGAGGATGAAGTGGTGGAAAAGTTGATTTTAGCAGCTTCTGGTGTGGATAAAATAATGGTTGCGACATATCAAGCCGTTCAGCACGATTCCCAGGCGGATCTTGTTCGGAAACTTGTTAAGGAATATGGGGATAAAGTAGGCGTCATTGCGTTGAGAAGTCCTTATGATGTGGTTAAGTTCCCAGAGGTATCCACTTATATTCTTACGTATGAAAGCAGGAAGCTAGCCCTTCAATCGGTTAGCAAATTCCTCTTAGGTGAAATAGAAGCAAAGGGGAAGCTGCCTATCACACTTGGAACAGCAAAGGTAAATTAACGATGTTTCAAACACTAATAAACGTAACAAGTAAACCAGAGCGAATCGGAATCGGCATCATGTCTGGAACATCTGTAGATGGTGTGGATGTTGCTATCATTTCTGTGAAAAGCAGCGGTGAAGAGCTGAGTTATCAACAACTTGCCTTTGATACGGTGGATATACCTCAAGACTTGAGAAAGAAGATTTTTAAACAGTTTAACCCTGCTGAGAGCTCTGTGGATAAACTGTGCAGTCTTAATTTTGAACTCGGCCAACTGTTTGCTTCAGCCGCTCGCTCTGTTGTGGAAAATGCAAGCTTGCGCGTGGAAGATATTGACTTCATTGGGTCCCATGGTCAAACAATCTATCATATCCCTGTAAATCAGCAGGATATGTGCTTAGTAAAATCGACCATGCAGATTGGTGAAGCTTCCGTTCTTGCAGAGAAGTTTCAATGCCCTGTTGTTTCTGATTTCAGGGTGCGCGATATGGCTGCAGGTGGGGAAGGTGCACCATTAGTTCCTTATGTGGATCATTTGCTTTTCCGGTCGGATACGGAGAATATCGCCTTGCAGAACATTGGAGGAATTGGGAATGTGACCTATCTTCCTAAAGGTGGTTCTGCTTCTGATGTGATTGCTTTTGATACGGGACCGGGTAATATGATTATGGATGAGGCGATGAATATTCTGACGGAAGGTAAATTCCAGTTTGATAAAAACGGAGAGATGGCAGCTAAGGGTACGATCAACGAAGATATTTTAAAAGAGTTGATGGACCATCCTTACTTTACGTTACCTGTACCTAAAAGTACGGGGAGGGAGTTGTTTGGGGCTGCTTATACTAGGAAGCTAGTCGATAAAATGCTTGTGAAGGGACTTTCTTCCGAAGACATTTTGGCAACGGTCACGATGTTTACAGCTTTGACTATTGTAGATCAATTAGGTCGATTCCTGCCAGGTGGAGTAGACACTCTTGTGGTGAGTGGCGGAGGGGCTTATAATGCTACCCTTCTCCGTTTCTTGAAAGAGTTAGGTGGCTTTGTGGTGAAGACCCAAGAGGATTTGGGATTTTCCAGCGAGTCTAAAGAGGCGGTGGCGTTTGCTTTATTGGCAAATGAGACGTTGTTCGGTGTGCCGAATAATGTACCTACTGCTACTGGTGCGGCCAAGCAGGTGGTGCTTGGGAAAGTGACGATTTGAAAAATTGTGTAAAAGCAGTTGAGAGTTCACATATGAGATGAAGACCTCTCTGGCGTGAAAATCGAAGGGGAGAGGTCTTCATCTGAGTTATGAAGACCTCTCTTGCGTGAAAATCAAAGGGAAGAGGTCTTCATCGGGTTCATGAAGACCTCTCTTGCGTGAAAATCAAAAGAGAGAGGTCTTCATCCGAGCTATGAAGATTTCTCAAGTGTGAAAATCAAAAGGAGCGAGGTCTTCCCGCTCTCCGGTGACAGAAATCCCTCAATCGCTGAAGTTTTGTCATCGTTGCCGCTCTCCGGTGACAGAAATCCCTCAATCGTTGAAGTTTTGTCATCGTTGCCGCTCTCCGGTGACAGAAATCCCTCAATCGTTGAAGTTTTGTCATCGTTCAAGCTCTCCAATGACAAAACTCCCCCGTTCACTGCAGTTCTGTCATCTTAGCCATGAAATCTACTATTACGTGAAATCCAAAATGGGATTCAACGTTCCCAAAACTATTTACTACCTTCTAATTTCCCCTCCAACCCCTCTAATAAAAAGTCAGCAATATGAACGGCCCTCAGCACTCCGGTCAACCCTTCTCTCTCAATCCCAAGCTTCATCTGCAAAAGACACCCGGGATTTGCAGTCACGATGGTTGTCGCCATACTTTCGGCTACTTTCTCCATTTTATGGTCCAGGATCTGCATGGACATTTCGGACTCGACGATGTTGTAGATTCCCGCAGAGCCGCAACAACGATCGGCATCTTTCATCTCATAAAAGTCTGCACCACCTACGGCCTGCAATAACAACCTTGGCTGGAGAAATGTGCCCTGTACATTGCGAAGATGGCAGGAATCTTGATAGGTCACTCGTTGAGGTCGCACCGACAAAACTTTCTCATGAAACTTCAGTTCTACCAAAATAGCTGACATATCTTTGATTTTCTTTTTAAAGGAAAGGGCCCGTTCTGCCCACTCGGGATCATCTTTCAGGAGATGGTCGTAGTCAACAAGAAAGGCTCCGCACCCACCTGCATTGGTGATGATATAGTCCACTTCCAAGTCTTCAAACGCAGCGATATTCCGCTTTGCAAGCTCCTTGCCTTGATCCTTTTCCCCGCTATGTCCGTGAAGCGCCCCACAGCAATTCTGCTCCTTTGGTATGACAATTTCACAGCCTGCATGCTGCAAAAGCTTCATTGTGGCATCGTTTGTTTTAAGGAACATGGTATCCATCAAGCAACCGGAAAAAAATGCTACTCTTTTTTTCTTTGTTTCAAGTGCTGGCAAATTAGTAGGACGATCCTTCATTTCCCTCATGCTAGGAACTTTTGGGAGCACCCGTTCCATGCTTGCCATGCTGTCAGGTAACAATCTCAGCAAACCGGTGTGATGAACAGCGCTTTGAAGTCCCGACCGTTGATAGATTCCGAGAAAGTTTGTCATTATCCTCATACGATTTTGGTGAGGAAACAGCCCTTCAAAGACAGTTTTTCGCAAGACACGGACCGGAAGCGAGTGTTTTTTATTTTGATTGATGATGTCACGTGCCTCCTCGAGCAGGTGGCCATATTTTACGCCTGAAGGACAAACAGGCTCACAAGCTCTGCAGCCTAAGCACAGATCAAGAGTGCGCTCTACATCTTCATCAGGTTCTATCACCCCGTCGACCACTGCTTTCATTAAAGCGATTCGGCCCCGTGGGGATTGGGATTCTTTAAAACCTGACTCCACATAGGTGGGACATGATGGGAGACAGAAGCCGCAGCGCATACAGTTCAGCAGTTCATCTTCATCCATGCGACTTTTGAATTCGTCTTGAATGACTTGTTTTTCTTTTATTGAGGTCATTTTGACACCACCACCCGTTTTCTGGATTCCTTCGCAAAAATTTTGCCAGGATTCATGATGTTGTTCGGGTCGAATGCCAGTTTAATGGCCTTCATGGCTGCAATACCTTCTGCCCCTAGCTTCCACTCCAGGTAAGGTGCCTTCATCATTCCGACTCCGTGCTCGCCAGTGATGGTTCCGCCAAGCTCGATGGCCTTTGCAAAAATGTCTTCAAATGCCGCTTCGACACGTTCCATTTCTTCGTGGTCGCGAGCATCTGTCGCTACTGTTGGGTGAAGGTTGCCGTCCCCTGCATGCCCGAATGTACAGATTTTCACCTGATGCTTTACCGCAATCTCACTGATAGATTTTACCATCGTGGCAATTTCAGAGCGAGGGACCGTTGCATCCTCAAGAATCGTCGTTGGCTTCAGTCTTGCCAGTGCAGATAAAGCGGAGCGGCGGGCGGTACGCAATGCTTCTGCTTCCAGTTCCGATTGTGCCACTTGCACGGAAACAGCCTTTTCTGCCAGACAAATCTCCTGTATTTTTTGCATATCTCTTGCCACCACTTCAAGAGGACCGTCCTGTTCAATGAGAAGAACTGCCTGCACGTCTGTAGGGAGGCCTATTTTAGCGAAATCCTCGACAACCTCTAGGGTCGGTTGATCTAAAAATTCAAGTGTAGCAGGGATGATTTTATTGGAAATGATGGTGGAAACCGTTTTGGCTGCGGCCTCGATATCTTGATAGAGGGCAAGCATCGTCTGTTTCGTTTCCGGCATAGGTACAAGCTTCAACGTTGCTTCTGTAATGATGCAAAGCGTCCCCTCTGAACCGACAAATAGTCTCGTAAGGTCATAACCAGCAACATCCTTTGCAAGCTTGCCGCCCGTCCGGATGATATCCCCATTAGGCATAACCGCTTCTAGAGCCAAAACATAATCACGAGTAACTCCATATTTCAAGCCGCGCAATCCACCAGAATTTTCATTGATATTGCCGCCGATCGTGGAAATCTTCATAGAACTTGGATCTGGCGGATAAAATAAACCCTTCGCTTCAACAGCTTGAATCATATCAAGGGTTACAAGACCGGGCTGAACCGTGACTGTTAAGTTCTCTTCATCCAACTCAAGGAGTTTGTTCATATGGGTAAAAAGGAGTACGATACCGCCTTCTGTGGGACAGGTCCCTGCGCAGAGGTTGGTGCCAGATCCTCTAGGGACGAGCGGAATGCGGTGTTCGTTGCATAGCTTTACGATTTGAGAGACTTCTTCTGTGTTGTGGGGAACGATGATAGCATCCGGCATAGATTGATAATTCGGCGTAGCATCATAAGAATAGACAAGCTTTTCGGCCTTGCTGTCCCGATAATTTTCGGATCCGACAATATGGATAAATTGTTTTTTTAAACGTTCACTAATCATAAAAAAAACCTCCCAGTCTATAAAACATCTTATCTTTATTTTATAAGAAGGAAGAGGGGAACTCTATGTATATTTATCTAAAGTAAAAGGCGGTTAACTAGTGATTATTTGTAGAATCATCCAAAAGGATGCATGCAAGGTAAAGAGTGGTCAAATCATGTGGTTTTTTCAATTCTAAATCAGTTAACATCTCCACTTTACGCAAACGGTAATGCAAGGTATTTATATGAATGTGCATGGCTTTGGCCGTCTCTTTCAAGGATAAGTGGTGGGTAAAGTAGACTTGAATCGTCTCAAATAAGTCCTTCTCGGATATGACTGGAGAAAGGAGACGTTGAGCAAACTCCTTTTTCACCTCAACAGGGATTGCTTGCAATATCATTTCAAGGCGAAGTTCTTCTTCAAATGTAATTGGCACATCCATAGAACAGGCATTCAGCGCTCTTTCAGCCTCCAGATAGGAATCTTTTAACGAAGAAAAATTTCCTGCTTTTCCAATTCCCATAAAAACAGGTGCACCTATATAGCTTTGGAGTTGATCTTGGAATTTCGTCAGAAGCGTATGGAGAGCCTCCTTGCTTGAAATTCTACTGCTTGCGAGAAGTAAAATCATACGGTTCTGTCCCCATTGCACAAGAATATCTTCCTTCTTCAGCTCTACATCCAATTCGGAAAAATGCCATCTTTTTGTTTTCATGAGCGCTTCATCACTCTGAAACTCTATTAAAATAACTTGCCTGTTCACTTCTAGGTTTATACCTAGCACTTCAGCACGTTTTTTAATGGAAGTGGATGGTCCGTCCTTCAATAACCAATCAAACACAAATGTCTCAAGCGATCTTGCTTCCCACTCAAATTGATCCTGGTAATGATTTTCTTGGATCAATAGCTCTGTCATTTTCTTGATCAATTCCCCGTAAGGAAGCACTTTTTCTGGCGTTCCTGTAATGCCGATCACCCCAACAACTTTTTGCTGATGGAAGAGGGGAAGGGTGATGCCTGCTTTTACACCCGATAGAGTCGTTTCATCCACCTTAGAGATAATTCGCATTTGTTTATCCGAAGCCGCAAGATAAGCCCCTTCATGGAATTTACCAAGTCTATCAGGGTCTGTACTTGCAACGATGATTCCGGATGTATCGACGATAATTAAATCTTCTTCTATAAAATTTTTCACTTCTCGTATGATCTTTTTGGCAAGGGATGTTCGCAGCAAGGTGAGACCTCCTATAAAAAAAGCGGCCTAAAGGGAAGGGCCGCTTTCTAGTCGTTATATTTAACTTACCATAAGTATAAGAAGGCTTCTACTGCTGCTCCAACACTTCCGCCTCACTGCCTGCTTTTTCATAATACCGAATAACAGAAGGAGTCAGTTTTAGAAGCAAATATTCCGGATCGTCCGGACTTTTGATCCACTCCGACAGTTTTTCATCCCAGAATTTCTTTTTCAAATCTAGACTGTCCTCAAAGCTTGCTTCTGCCTCTATTTCTGCGTAAGGCTGCTTCCAACTTGTACCCTCCATGCCTAGAAGGATATGTACATGTGGGTTCGCTTTTATATCTTCAATTTTATGAGTGTGCTCGTTTGTTGCACAGTACAATACCAGATCTTCATTGAAGAATAGCATGAAACGGGAGTAAGGGCGGTCCCCTCTTATTGTAGCGAGCGTTCCGATTTTATGGTTGCTGAACATCGAAGTGATCTTGCTTTTTAAGTCGGTAGTCATCGTTATCCTCTACACCTTTCATTTAAAAGTACTCCCCGTTAATGTGGCATGTTTGACGAATTTTTAAACACTGTTGTCGTCAGGTTTCTACGATTAAAAGAATAGGTCAGGGATATGATAAGGGTAAAAGAAGAAAGCGGGTGTACACGTGTATAAATTTTTCCTTATTATGATTGCTATTGGTTTTCCTTTATCTGTCCTCGGGTCGCTGCTTCATTGGCCGGTTGTAATGATGTTCATTATATATAGTTTAACCATAGTTGCGCTTGCAAGCTATATGGGGCGGGCGACAGAGAGTATCGCAGTACATACGGGTCCAAGGGTGGGCGGCTTGATCAATGCGACCTTTGGAAATGCCGTGGAGTTGATTATTGCATTCTTTGCGCTTAAAGCGGGACTTATTACAGTAGTGCTTGCCTCACTTACAGGTTCAGTGCTCGGAAACCTATTACTCGTTATGGGCCTTTCGTTTTTTGTTGGAGGTTTAAAGTATAAGCGACAAAAGTTTAATGTGTTTGATGCTCGTCATAATTCGGGTTTGTTAGTTTTTGCGGTCCTTGTTGCGTTTGTTATTCCGGAAATTTTTGCACAGGAGATGGGGCCAAGTGATACATTTGCTCTCAGTGTGGGGATTTCGTTAATCCTGATTTTGCTCTATTTGGCGGCATTATTCTTCAAACTAGTGACTCATCGCGGGGTATATCAATCGTCCGAAACGGAGGGAGCGGCAGAAGAGCACGAAACAGCGGAGTGGGGGAAGAAAAAAGCTATCTTTATCCTTTTGTTGGCAACACTTGCAGTAGCGTATGTTTCGGAAAGCCTCGTTCATACATTTGAAGAGGTGGGTGAGGCATTTGGTTGGTCTGAATTGTTTATCGGGGTTATCATCGTTGCAATTGTCGGAAATGCGGCAGAGCATGCATCCGCCATTATTATGGCCTACAAAAATAAAATGGATATCGCAGTAGAGATTGCGGTTGGCTCTACCTTGCAAATTGCGATGTTTGTCGCACCAATACTCGTGCTGATTTCCATCTTTTTTGAACAGCAGATGGCATTGGTGTTCACGGTACCAGAGCTTATTTCAATGGTAACGGCCGTCCTGCTTGCGATTGTCATTTCGAACGACGGAGAGACCAACTGGTTTGAAGGGGCGACAATCCTTGCAGCATATTTGATCATGGGGATTGGATTCTTTCTTTTATAAGGCACAAAAAAAACTCTGTGCGGTAGGCTGCACAGAGTCCCAAAGCATGTAGGGCCAACCAATAACTTCTAAGTACCAAGGGGTTAAAGCTTTGAACTAAGGAATAAAAAGCTTTATATGTGCACTGTGTAGGTGTAAATCACTCCTTCACTCTAAGCTGATTTGGAGCTTTTAATCCCTCCTTCGTTTTTAGGTAATTATAGTATATAAACGTAATGTTAAAAATATTCTGATTTATTTAATCTTTTTTTTCTTTTTCATATTTTGATGATTCACGCTTACAATGATAAAGTAGGACAAGTGACAGTAAATTGTAGAGGAGTTATCAGATTGGTTATACGGACATTATTTTATTTAATTGGTCTTTTTGTCTTATCCTTCGGGATTAGTTTGACGATAAAATCAGATTTGGGGGCTGGCGCGTGGGATGCTCTTAACGTAGGTCTTTCCACCACATTTGGGCTGACGGTAGGGAGCTGGGTGTTTATTGTCGGGATTATCCTGATTGCGATTAATGCTTGGCTACATAAAAGCAAACCTGATTATCTGGCAGTTATTACGATTTTCCTTGTTGGGATTTTTATCGACTTTTGGTTGATACAGGTGTTCGGCACATGGATTCCAGTGGGGATGTTTTTCCGTTTTGTTGTCCTTTTAGCTGGAATGGTCATCATGGCAGTGGGGATATCGGCATATTTGCAAGCTAAGTTTCCTGTTATTCCAATTGACAACCTGATGCTTGGGATTCAAAATCGTTTTAAGGTCAAGATGATGACGGCAAAAACGATTGGGGAAGTGTTTGCCCTTATCTTCGCTCTTATTTTCAAAGGGCCGATTGGGATTGGTACATTTATCATCACATTTGGGATCGGACCATTAATTCAAATTTTCTACCCGCGTTTGGAAAACCTATATAAAAAATTACGACACGAGAGCTGAGATTAGCTTTCGTGTTTTTTATTTGGTAAAAAGTTTCACCTTTCATGGATAATCTGAAATCGCTTCGAAAAAGATAACAGTACATAGATTTCAAGACGATTGAAAGGAGTAATACACATCATGCGCATACTTCAAATTATGTTGGCAGCTTTTATCGCATTTGGTTTCGCCATGAGTAGTGTCCACGCTGAAGAGACAAAAGTAAAGGCTGATAATAAAAAACTGGAGGTACCTAATTCTGTTTTAGACATCTCTAAGGACAACACGTATCCAAATCCTTCACAGGATGTGCCATACCTGCAGCCAAGTGAGCTATCTCAAGAACTGATTGATTCTTCCAATGTGAAAATTGAAAACCCGAAGCTGATCAAGATTTTAAATGAGTCGAACATTTCGCCTTCCCCAGTGGCAATCGGCTATCGGGCAACCATTTACCTTGGACAATGGCCGCTTTCTTACGAATCCACGGAAACGAGCGTTAACTGGGAATACCAAAAAATCAACACCAATTACACAGATAACCGCGGTGGAAAAGTGCCGCAACAGCTTCATTATCGACAAGAAGCACAAAAAAGTGTCAAAGGCGGTTTGACTTCCAAAGTGGAGGCAGCTGATGATGTAAAAGAAATGATGATGTTAAAAGCGATGGATAAAACGAAGCTTCCATTATCCTTCCAAACCATTGTAGGCGCTGGAACGAAAAAGGATCAGGTATATAACATACCTGTAAAAAAACTTGGCTACCTGTATGCGTACTCCCCGGCTGTTAGTGAGAAAGGGAAAATTACGTACGGTGAAGTTTACCTGGTGTTAAAAGGAAAAGAAATGAAAATTGTTGTGAAAAACGTGACATCGCAAGGAATCGGGGCGTGGATTCCGGTACAGGACCATGTTAGTTTCATTTTTGCAGCTTCCGATCGCCCAAGATAGTACTTGTGCCTTACACCAGCCTAATTCGAAGGGCTGGTGTTTTCATGTTGAAAGTTGTGATTATTTTACCAGTTTCAATTCTTTTCAAAACAGGGTAATAAAAGGTTACAGAACTCCACTACCTTGTCGAACGAAAAGCAGCCGCAGACCGAAACTTTTTCCGCCTTCAAGCGTCTTTAAAAGTGAGAATAAAAAGGAGGTCATCAGCACGATGATGCACCTGGTATTATTGGTCTTAGGTTTATTTGTTTTGTTAGGTATTGTTCGGACAATGGTCATAGTTGAATTGAGGCAAAAGCCATCTTATATAGAAAACGAAGATAAACATCATGCCATATTACTGCTTTGGGGTATAGGTATTATTTTTCTGCTATTATTCGTACCATATCAAGCATGGCAGTTGGCAGGAAGCTCGCGTGAATGGGACGGAGCGTTAATCTTAGGTTCAAGCTTGATGGGAATTGTTTTAATAAGTTTAGGATTTTATTGCGCCGTAAAAGGTAAAAGACTTAAAGCGAGAGTGCCAACCACTTGAATTTCACACTAAAAAAGCCTGGGAGTAGATGTCCCAGGCTTTTGTTTATTTGGTCAATTTTGTTTGGCGCATGGTGAAATCCGTGGTTGGATAGTACGCATTTTTAACTAATATGTTAGGTCCAAGACAGGCAACCGCAGGACAGTGACAGTCTAGTTCTTTCGCAATGGAGGTCTCTTTCCACTTCTCATACGCCGCCGGCAAGTCTGTTGTTTGAATGTTTCCAAGAGGAGGCGTGTCGCCAAAATCTGTGACAATGATATCTCCGTTAAAGATATTCACATTCAAACGGGAGCGTCCGTCCGGATCATTTCGAACCGTCACATTTTTTGCCTCATAGACGCGTTTCAGTAATTCTCGATCTTCCGGATTATCGCTGCAAGGATAGAACGGCAATGTACCAAACAGCATCCATGTATTTTCATCACGCATATCAAGCAGACGATGTATCGCATCGCGCATCTCATCGAGGGTAAGAACCTCCATGCCGCTAGCGAAATCGCTTGGGTACATAGGGTGCACCTCATGCCTTTGGCAGTTCATCTCCTTAACAATTTGCTTATGAATATGCTCGATATGTGGAAGCGTACGTTTATTCAGCATCGTTTCAGCTGACACAATGACGCCGGCTGCAGTTAACGCCTTGGAATTTTCAATCATACGTTCAAAATATTTCGCACGCTGCTCATAAGTTGGTTTACGATCCATCATCGCAAATCCGCCTTCCACAAAGTCATCCATCGTACCCCAGTTATGAGAAATATGTAACACATCCAAGTAAGGAATGATTTTCTCATATCTGGCTAAATCTAACGTTAAGTTCGAATTAATCTGCGTACGCACACCGCGTTCATGCGCATACTTTAACAGTGGCACGACATACTCGTTCACTGATTTCATGCTCATCATAGGTTCACCGCCCGTGATGCTGATTGAACGAAGTCGTGGAATTTCTTCCAGGCGTTGAAGTAATAACTCTATCGGCAAGGCTTTAGGGTCCTTTGGTTGTAACGTGTAGCCGACTGCACAATGCTCACAACGCATGTTACAAAGCGTCGTCGTGGTAAACTCTACGTTTGTCAGTTCCATCTGGCCGTATTCTTTTACATCTAAATAAGATTCCCATGGATCATAGGAAGGGGTGATTGGTGGTAGTATGGTTGTCTTCATCGTAAACTCCTTTATTAAAAAACCTTACCCTTCATTGTATCATGATTCACGTGGATACAGACCGAAAATTTCATACGAAGGTTGCCGGAAGTGCTTTAGTACGGTAGTATAAAGAAAAACTTACAGGAATAGCAGAAAGGTGCGATTATTATGGGCAAAGCAACAGAAAACAAAGATTCCCAAGTCGATTACTTGAAAAATAGATTGAATATGTTTTTAGAGGTTGTGGATTCCTTGGATCCAGAATCAACGGACTTAGAGGACATCGACCGCCTGATTCAGATGCTGGATGATTTAGAGGGGAAATATAATCAGTTTAAGAAGGATTGGTAAGAGGGGGGCCATCCATAAAGAGATGAGGACCTCTTCAAGGTGTAATAGCTGTGACAGAGGTCTTTATAGGGGTTATGAAGACTTCTTTAAGGTGTAAAAACAGCAACAGAGGTCTTCATAGGGGATATGAAGACCTTTTCACGGTGTAAAAGCTGTGACAGAGGTCTTGATAGAGGTTATGAAGCCCTCATGGAGCTGAAAAAACTTGAAGAGAGGTCTTGATACTTCGCTTCACCCCTTCACTCCCTAATTTGCAACCAATCAATCCTACTGTTTCACCATTCTATAAACCTTCAACAATTCCTCCACAGACACCCCATCAATTTTCATTCCAGAAATGTCGCAGTCATTAAGTTCCACGTCAGCCATCTTACAATGGTTAAACCTAGTCCCCATCAACTCACAGCGCTCGAAGCTTACCGGCGCACCTTCAATAGTTGTATCGCTAAACTCCACACCACTCATTTCCACATGCTTCACTCTACTACCAGAAAGATTCAAGTCCGCAATCAACGTATCTCGAAAATTGATGTTCTGAAACTTAGAGCCGCTTAAATTGATATTGCTGAAATGAGCCCCTGCTAAAGTGCTATTACTGAAAGCGCTGTTTGCTAAATTCGTCTGATAAAAGGTCGCATCTTCCAAATTGCATGCTTCAAATTCATTTTCCCCAGCCATACCAGTTCGGCCAATGTGCTTGATGTAACACACTTCATCCTCTGTTTCAAACGTACGATCATAGCCCAACTTTTCATAAAAATGAAGGTTGCCTTTTTGTCTCTGAGAGGTTTCCAAATCCCAAGTCGTTACAGTGGGATGTGCTTCTTCCACTAATCTAATCACTTCAGAACCTAGGCCTTGTCCTTGAAAATCAGGGTCAATAAAAATCCGATCAACCCGACCAAATCGGCTTCCAGTCAACGTCAAAATAATTCCTCCAACAAGTTGCCTATCCGCAATTATTTTATAGTATGTAAGTTCTTCTATCATATAACGAGTAGTTTGTACGGAATCGTAGCCTGGCGGTTGGATGTTATAGTCCACGATATGTGAGTCTACTGCACCGAGCCATGTACGAGCTTCTTCATCAAAAGTCTTTTTCATCATTGCAGTCAATTGCTCTGCATCTTCTAGTCTTGTTTGTAAAAGTGTAATCTGTGCCATGTTTGTTTCTCCCATCTCTCATGTATCTATTTTCCACTTTACCACAAAAATCCAACTGACATTAGGGTTTTGGTGGAATCGGTTACAAAGTGCTTTATCCTTCTAATTAGAACAAGTATAATGAAGGATGTATAAAAGAAACGTAGATAACTTTTCAACTGGGGATAGGAGAGGGAGTTAAAGATGAATAAATTATATGAGAGCATGTATGACTTGATCGTAGAAACCTCTACAAAGCTGCCTAAAGATGTGCGTCGTGCGATTGCAAAAGCAAAGCTTGGCGAAAGTGCCGGAACACGTGCAGCGATGTCACTTGCTACAATTACTAATAATATTACAATGGCAGACGAAAATGTGTCGCCAATTTGCCAAGACACAGGACTGCCTACTTTTAAAATAAAAACACCTGTTGGCGTAAACCAGCTGGAAATAAAAAAGGTAATTAAAGAAGCAATTGTACAGGCCACAAAGGACGGAAAACTGCGCCCGAATTCAGTGGATTCCTTAACTGGTGCAAACAGCGGGGACAACCTGGGCGATGGAGTACCTGTCATTAAGTTTGAACAGTGGGAAAAAGATTATATTGATGCCCGCCTTATTTTAAAAGGTGGAGGCTGTGAGAATAAAAATATCCAGTACAGCTTGCCATGTGAGCTTGAGGGACTTGGCCGTGCGGGCCGTGACCTTGATGGTATCCGCAAATGTGTCATGCATTCTGTGTACCAGGCACAAGGACAAGGCTGCAGTGCCGGAGTAATCGGTGTTGGAATCGGTGGTGACCGTACTTCCGGTTATGAGCTTGCGAAAGAACAACTTTTCCGCAGCCTTGATGATGAAAACACAGTACCTGAGTTGAAAGAACTTGAAGAGTATGTAATAGAAAATGCAAATAAGCTTGGTATCGGAACAATGGGCTTTGGTGGCGAAACAACATTGCTTGGCTGTAAGGTCGGGGTTGCACACCGTATCCCAGCAAGCTTCTTCGTATCAGTTGCTTACAATTGCTGGGCGTATCGCCGTTTAGGAGTGAAAATCAGTCCGGAAACTGGTGAGATTAACGAGTGGTTGTATCAAGAAGGGGAAATGATTGACTTCTCCAAAGAGTTGGCAGAACAGGAAGAAGTGGCAGCAACTTCTGAAGCGACTGAAATCGTTCTGGAAGCGCCTATTACAGAAGAGAAAATACGTTCATTGAAGGTAGGCGACGTGGTTCGCATCAACGGCAGAATGTACACGGGCCGTGACGCGATTCATAAACACTTGAGCGACAATGATGCGCCAGTTGATTTGGATGGCCAAATCATTTACCACTGTGGTCCAGTTATGCTGAAAGATGACGCAGGAAACTGGCATGTAAAAGCAGCCGGCCCAACGACAAGTATTCGCGAGGAGCCTTATCAAGGAGATATCATGAAAAAGTTCGGTATCCGAGCAGTCATGGGTAAAGGCGGAATGGGTGCGAAAACGTTAAAGGCATTAGAAGAGCACGGTGGCGTTTATTTAAATGCAATCGGTGGAGCGGCACAATATTATGCTGATTGTATCAAGGGTGTCGACGGTGTAGATTTGATGGAATTCGGTATTCCAGAAGCAATGTGGCACTTGAATGTGGAAGGCTTTACAGCGGTTGTAACGATGGATTCACATGGCAACAGCTTGCATGCGGATGTGGAGAAATCTTCCTTAGAGAAGCTTGCGCAGTTTAAGGACAGAGTGTTTAACTGATTTTTGTAGGATTGGCGGTTCGGTGACCATATGGTTGCCGAACCGCTTTTTTAAATTCAATTGGAAAACAATACACGGTATCAATCCCTGATTCCAAACGAAACATAATAGTAGCTAGAAATCATGGAAGGGAGGAAAAGCCATCATCATGCGAAAATTACTTAATATCCTAACCATAACTGTTGTTGCACTTTTCGTCATTCCGCATTTAAGCCAAGCGGATACCTATTCCACTACTACCTTGCATTGGGGGTTCAAAAAGAGTCAAAACCACGAGCCGCCTGATGCAGGTCAAAAATACAATGAACTTTTAAAGAAACATGATGCTTTTTATCTTGGAGATACAAGTAAAAAGGAGATATATCTTACTTTTGATAATGGCTATGAGAATGGCTACACCGAGAAAGTATTAGACGTACTGAAAAAGAAAAAAGTACCCGCCGCTTTTTTCGTAACAGGGTATTACCTAAAAGATCAGCCGGACTTGGTCAAACGTATGGTCAATGAGGGACATATTGTCGGCAATCACAGCTGGCATCATCCCGATATGACACAAGTAAATGATGTACGCTTTAAAAAAGAGCTCGACATGATCAAGGAAGAGTACAAAAACATTACTGGGCTCGATAACATGACATACCTGAGACCGCCTAGAGGAACCTTCAGCGACAGAACCTTGGCGCTTGCCAATCAAATGGGCTATCAGCATGTGTTCTGGTCCTTGGCATATGTTGATTGGTACACGGATCAGCAAAAAGGCTGGAGATATTCCTATGACAACATCATGGCGCAAATTCATCCTGGAGCGATTTTGTTGCTTCACACCGTTTCCAAAGACAATGCCGAAGCAATGGAAAAAGTGATTGATGACCTGCAGAAACAGGGGTATGAATTTAAAAGTCTGGATCATATCGCTGCACAACATACTATCCCCAATCCGATATTGCTTATTCAAGAAAATTGACTCCTTTGCACTTTAGCAAAGGAGTTTTTTCGTGTCCTCATCCGTCATATCGAACTTTCCACACTTCCGGTGTTTGGCAACACACCAGAAAGCCGTTATAATTGGGAAAGTAAATTAAAGGACGGTGGGGAAATTGGTTAAGATAAAGATAAATGGACCATACGATTTTGACAGAGTGTTGCAACGGCTATCCATTGATCCTCTAATGGCCATCCATTCAACGGAGCGATCTGTAAAAGTCCCAATGTACCAAGAAGAAACACCGATTGTTGTAAAGGTGCAAGCGACAGGGGCCAAGCAGGACCCGAGCTTTGAATTATCGAGTTCTGCTACGCTGACAGATAAAGAAATCCAGCAAATAAAAACTATTTTCCAGTGGGACAAGCCGCTTCAAGACATCAGCAATCATTTTGCCAAAACAGATCTCGCCACTATATTCCAAGAGCACGAAGGAACGCCGCTCGTACTCGATTTTGACCTGTACCACTGTTTAATGAAATGCATTATCCATCAGCAAGTCAATATGAAATTTGCGCATACGTTGACAGAACGGTTTGTTCATACATTCGGTTTTGAGAAAGAAGGAGTATGGTTCTATCCAAAGCCCGAAGATGTTGCTAAGCTTGATTACGAGCAAATTACAGAGCTGAAAATGAGCCGCAGAAAAGCGGAATATATTATAGATACCTCCAAACTGATTGCAAATGGCGACTTGCCACTATACAGCTTGGACAACATGTCAGATGAAGAAATTCTGAAAAAACTTATAAAAATAAGAGGAATTGGCCCCTGGACTGTCCAAAACCTGCTTCTATTTGGACTCGGCAGGCCGAATCTATTCCCCATCGCAGATATTGGCATCCAGAATGCCTTGAAAAAATTAAAAGGACTCGACCAAAAGCCTACTGTTTTGCAGATGCAGGAGTGGGCGAAGGAATGGGAACCATATTTAAGCTATGCTTCCCTTTACCTTTGGAGAAGCAGCGAACCGCAAGCTGAGGAGTTAGTGAAATGACAACGAAGAAACCTTATAACAAGCAACAATCCAATGTCGATATGAAAGTGGGCCAAACTTTTCCGCTAACGATTAAGCGTCTTGGAATCAATGGAGAAGGTGTGGGTTATTTTAAAAAGCAAGTTGTGTTTGTCCCTGGAGCACTACCGGAAGAAGTAGTTGTGGCGGAAGTGACAGACGTGAAAAACAAGTTTGCTGAAGCAAAAATCAAAAAGATCCGAAGCAAATCCCCACATCGAACCACACCGCCATGCCCGATTTATGAGCAATGTGGAGGCTGTCAGCTGCAACATTTGAAATACGATCAACAGTTGATACTGAAACGGGATATTGTCATTCAGTCTTTGGAACGTCATACAAAGCTGAATGTAAGTAAACTCGACATCAAGCCGACCATTGGTATGGAAGATCCGTGGTATTACCGTAATAAGAGTCAATTCCAGGTTGGCAAGTATAAGGAAAAAGTGATCGCTGGCCTTTATGGTGCCAACTCACACAAGTTGATCGATATCGATAATTGTATCGTCCAGCACAGTGCCACAACGGAAGTAACCAATACGGTCAAAAAAATTCTTGAGGACTTCAATATTCCTGTTCAGAATGAGAAAAAGGGGCAACCTTCTGTTCGAACCATCATGACAAGAGTCGGTTTTTCCACAGGAGAAATTCAAGTGGTATTGATTACGACCGATGAAAAATTGCCTCGTAAACAGTTAGTAGTAGAGGAAATTCAAAAACGTTTGCCAAAAGTGAAGAGCATCATGCAAAACATAAATGGCAGAAAAACCTCCCTTATTTTCGGAGAAGAAACGATTCATTTAAGTGGAGAAAAAGTAATACAGGAAACGCTTGGGGATGTATCGTTTGAGCTTAGCGCACGCGCATTCTTCCAGCTCAACCCTGTACAGACAGTTAAGTTGTATGATTTGGTGAAAGAAGCGGCACAATTGACCGGTAAAGAGAAAGTAGTTGACGCTTATTGTGGAGTCGGAACCATCGGACTTTGGCTGGCAGAAGGTTCCGGAGAGGTGCGCGGTATGGACACCATTGCAGAATCGATCGAGGACGCAAAGGAAAACGCCAAACGCCATGGCTATACCAATATGAAATATGTTGCAGGCAAAGCAGAGAAATGGTTACCAAGATGGGTGAAAGAAGGTTGGAGACCGGATACGATTGTCGTGGATCCACCACGTACAGGTCTGGACGAAACATTCATGAAGACCGTTCTTGACGTAGAGCCGAAGAATTTTGTCTACGTATCCTGTAATCCATCCACACTTGCCAAAGATATTCAGTTCCTTAGCAAAAAGTATAAAGTGGACTGGATCCAACCTGTGGATATGTTTCCTCAAACCGCTCACGTAGAGAGTGTCGTGAGGTTTGTGTTGAAAAAGCATTAAGGTTATCCACATGTTGATAGTTAGTTACTAACAAGTAATCAACATTTTATACACAGGTTGTTAACAACCGGAAGTGGAATTAAAAAGGAGTTTATACATGACTAACAACGATATTCTAATCAGACTTAGATACGCACTAGATATTAAAGATAACGACATGGTTGAAATCTTTAAGCTTGGTGACATCGACGTGACAAAAGAAGAAGTGCAAATGATTCTCACCAAAGAGGTGGATAGCTATGATTATGACACCGAGGAAGAGTATGAGCAGGCGCTTGAGGAAGAAGAAATTCTGCCTATCAACAACAACAAGCTTGAATCTTTCCTAAACGGTTTAATTATTTTCAAAAGAGGCAGACAGGAACCAAGACCTGGTCAACCTGCAAAGCCGCCATTTTCCAATGAACCGGCAAACAATATTCTTCTGAAAAAAGTAAAGATTGCTCTTGCGTTAACAACCGAAGATATTATCGACATTATTGGAGAAGCGGGTGTGACAATAACGAAGGGTGAATTGGGAGCTTTTCTAAGGAAAAAAGGACACAAAAATTATAAAACCTGCATGGACAAATATGCGAGAAACTTCTTAAAAGGTTTGGCTCTTAAATATCGAGATTAATACGCAATGTAAAACAGCACTTTCCGACATAAAAGAGGAGAGTGCTGTTTTTTGTCGAAATGAAGAGAAAGACCAACTACATAAAAGGGGAATTTAATATGAAAAAAATAAGAGTAGGTATTATTGGTACAGGTTTTGGCGCAAAAGTTCATGCACCTGTGATGAAAAGTCATCCAGGGTTTGAGGTAGTGTCGATTTCGAGTGTATCCCGTGGCAGACTGGATGAAATTAAAGAGGAAACAGGCATCGAAAAAGTTTATGGGAACTGGGAGGAAATGCTGGGGACAGAAGATTTAGATTTGGTTTCCGTTGCTTCCGCACCATTGTTACACCATGACATGGTGGTAAAAGCAATTGCGAGCGGCAAGCATGTTTTATGTGAGAAACCTATGGCTTTTGATGCTGAAGAGGCGGAGAAGATGATACATGCAAGAGATGCAGCTGGTAAAATGGGCTGGATTAATTTTGAGTATCGCTTTTTGCCAGCAAGACAAAAGGTAAAGGAGATCATTTCAAGGGGGAAAATCGGCAAGGTATTGCATGTGAATTTCTCCTTGAACATTGCAGGGTACGAGAGATACGCTACAAGTAAACGCGGTTGGCTAAGTCAAAAAGATCAAGCAGGCGGGATGCTTGGAGCGGTAGGTTCTCATCTCATCGATTCTCTCCTTTGGTGGACAGACGGGAAAGTGGAATCTGTTTCCGGACAACTGACTACTCATGTACCGGAATTCGTAGATGAAAATGGGGAGAAGGAAGTCCGAACAGCAGATGATGCTTTCCAAGCGATGGGTACCTTCGTAGGCGGTGGCACCTTTAACATTGGCTCCAACATTGCCGTTCGCCATGCAGAAGGATGGGAGTTAGAGGTTTACGGAACGGAAGGCACGATTAAAATGTTGCAAGACAACAAGGTGCTTGTTGGCATCGGAAATGATCCTTTGGAAGAAGTGGAGCTAGAGGTCGCTTTGGAGATACCGGAGGGAATGAATCCAGTCGCAGCTGGTTATTTCAATGCCTTTTATCGCTCGTTGGATGAGGTGTATAAAGCTCTGTCAGGAGACGGGGTTAACCCTGATTTGCCTGTTTTAGAGGATGGGTATGTTGTGCAGTTAGTGATGGATGCAATTCGCCGGTCTGATGAGGAGAAAAGAACGGTTAAAGTTGAGTATTAATATTGTTGTGTTGGTGCAGTTGCGATGAAGCGGCTGCACTTTTACATTTTATGGGTTCTATAAGCCATTTGGAGCTGATTTAGGGTTGCTTCGGTCGAATAGAAGGGTTCTATGAGACATTAGGAGCTGAATTTGGATTGCTTCGGTAGTATAGAAGCGTTCTATAAGACATTAGGAGCTGATTTGGAGTTGCTTCGGTCGTATAGAAGCGTTCTATAAGACATTAGGAGCTGATTTGGAGTTGCTTCGGTAGTATAGAAGCGTTCTATAAGACATTAGGAGCTGATTTGGAGTTGCTTCGGTAGTATAGAAGCGTTCTATAAGACATTAGGGGCGGTTTTGGAGTTGCTTCGGTCAAATAGAATAATTCTAAAAGGCCATTAGCTAGGAAGCTCTTTCGGGATTTAAAAATGTGATTTTTGTTATAATGCGAAAAGGAGGGATAACAATGAATATAAACAACTTCCAAAACCATATAAATAAAAAAATACTCCAAAGAGGTTATGATTATTTCTTAGACGGATATATCCTAGAAACCTATCTTATTGAAGAGAACAAATATGTCTTCCAAGTGGATGGGACAGAAATATATGAAGTAAAAGTCCAACTAAATAAAGAAAATGAAATCACTTATTCCGAATGTGACTGTCCGTTTGATTATGAGGCCATTTGTAAACACGAGGTTGCAGCTTATTATAAAATAGTTGAAATGAAAAGAAACGATGAAGACCCCTCCGACCAGAACGTTCAAACCGACCTACATTCAGTATTAAATGATCTATCGAAGAAAGAATTAATTAAAATTATTAAGGAACTGACAGAAAAAGATTTAGCGTTAATAGATACTTTGATGGTGAAATATGCGACCGGAGATGAAAAACATGACTTGGAAAGATGTAGGAAACTCATTGCTTCAATTGTGAGAAAATATACAGAAAAAGGATTTATTAATTTTAGACGTGTTTCTTCTTTTACAAGTGAATTGTACGAAGTTTTACAACAAATATACCGTACTAAGGATATTCTATTGGCAATGGATATAGCTTTTTTATTACTACAAGAAGCAATGAAAGCTTTCCAATATGCAGATGATTCTGATGGGGACATAGGTAATTTAGTTACGGAAACAATTGAAGCTATTGAGGATACACTTCACAGAGAGTCATTGACTACTGAACAGCGAACAAAAGCATTCCAAAAGCTTATAGATCTTAGTGAGAGTAATATTTTCGAGGGATGGGAAGATTTCCAAACGGACATATTATCCATTGCTGCAGAAGTAGCTACAACAAATGAACTTAGAAAAAAACTCACCGGATATATTTATAAATTAATAGAGCTGAATGAAGAAGACAACTATAAAAAATATTATACTGAAAGACTTCTCAATACCCTATTTTCACTAGTAGAAGAATATGGCGATGAAGTTGAAGTAGAAAGCTTTATCCAAGAGAATTTGAAATACTCCTCTTTTAGAGAGAAACTCATTGAGAAACACTTTGAAAACAAGGAGTATGAAAAAATCATAAACCTAACATTGGATGCAGAAGCAAAAGATAAAAATTCTGCAGGACTAGTGACACAATGGAAGAAAATTAGGTATGAAGCTTATAAAAAATTATCAAAAATAAATGAACAGAAATTTTTAGCAAAAGAACTTCTTTTACATGGTGAGTTTGAATACTATGAGGAATTGAAAAGCCTAACTGATAAGAATTATGCTCTATTTTATCAAGAAATAAAGTCAGAATTGAAGGTGGCCCAGAGTTGGGCGGCAAAGAGTGTTTTTCTTAAGCTAATTGAAACGGAAAATGATAATTCGGAGATATTAGAGTATGTAAAAGGGAATCCGCAATTGATAGAAAATTATACGAAAAGACTAGTGGATGAATTTCCTGATGAAGTAAATGAACTGTATGCACAACATATCCTTGGACAAGCAAAAAGCTCTTCCAACCGTAAGCAATATCAACAAGTCTGTAAAGTTCTCCGTCATTACAAAAAAATTAGCGGAAGAGAGAAACAGGAAAGCATCATACAAGAACTCCAGCAACTGTATTCTAATAGACCGGCGTTTATGGATGAATTAAGCAAGCTTTAAATATAAAAACCATGAAATCCCACCCAGGGATCTCATGGTTTTTCTTAATCATTCCTAATCAAAGTCCTCAGCATATCAACAAAGAAAATACCTTCATCGATTTCCGTTGCAATTCTCACGCAACCTACACCCGTGCATTCTGGTACACCCGGCCTGAAGTCTGCAATCGAAAGTCCCTCTGCATAACCTTCCTTATATTCGACTTTCACCTGTTTACTTGTGTAAGTGAATAATCCAGAAATCTCTAGGCTTGCCATCACAGCTGCCATATCGTGCTGAGGTGTTCCAGCAATCCCGGGTTCCAGCTCTTGATAGGCCTCATAGTAGAAATCAAGAATCGGTTTGATGATCTGCTGGAGGGGAGTAGTGGCAACACTGTCGATAAAGTCCACGACTCTCGGTGTAATGAGTGCTTTGCGGGTTACATTTAAAGGGATGATTGTCAGGTTAGGGGCATTTTGTGCAATGAAATTGGCTGCAATAGGATCTCCGAAAAAGTTGGCTTCTGCTACCTCTGTAACGTTGCCCGGCTCTAAAAATGAGCCTCCCATAATATACGTTTCTTTTACCAATTCCATCACAGAAGGACTCAAGAACCAAGCCATAGCAAGCGATGTACAGCGGCCGACATTCACAATTGTTAGTTCATTTGGGTTTTCCTTAATGATACGAAACAACTGACTGAAATTTGTTCGATTCATAAAACGTTCTGTAGGGATGGGAGGAGTGATTGGCCCCAGTCCTTCTTCACCATGAATTTCCGGGAAGAACTCCGGAAGCTCCCCACTTAATGGTCTTGTACTTCCAGTAATGACGGGAATGCTTTCCTGACCTGCCAATTCCAATAGATACTCTGCATTTCTAGCGCTGCGGTCACGGTCCGTATTTCCATAACCTGCAACAATTGCTTTCAACTCTACTTCGGGATTTTTCAATGCATAGATTACGGCAATCGCATCATCAATTCCCGTATCAGCAAACAAAATAATCTTCTTCAATTTATATCACCTCCTACTATTATTAATGAAAGATTAATAGAAGGTGCTTGTATGAAAGTACTAGAGTTGATAGAGAAATTCTCCCCCTTAAAATATTCCCAATTATTAAAAAAGTACAGGCAATACCAAAAGAGTGCTAGTGATAGCGCTTACAACCAACTAAACCCCCACCATATAATTAAGATGTAATCAAATCAATGAAACAAGCCAAACAAAGGGGGAGCAACAAATGAAGAAGACTTGGAAAGCTACGTCATTATTACTGGTTTTAATGCTTTTTACAGCTATGCTTGCAGCGTGTAACAGCAGTACAGGGGGAAGCGGCAGTGTAAGTGTGGGAATTGTTTTGCCAACAAAGGATGAGCCTAGATGGGTTCAGGACGAGCAACGATTTAAGGATGCATTGAAAGATTCTGAGTATACAACAGAGATCCTCTTTAGCCAAGGTTCTTCCGCCAAGGAAAAAGAGAATGTTGAAACATTGATCAACAAAGGAATTGAAGTGCTGATCATCACTCCTCAAGATGGAGATGCAGCAGCTGCAGCAGTGGAAGCGGCGAAAAAAGAAGGAATCACGGTTATCTCTTATGACCGGTTAATTACAAACACAGATGCAGTCGATTACTATGTAACATTTGATAGTGTGGCAGTTGGTGCGGCACAAGGTCAATACCTAATTGATAATGTAGAAGGATCAGGCGTACCACTTTACTTATATGCAGGTGCAGCTTCTGACAACAACGCATTCTTGTTCTTTGAGGGAGCTTGGAAAACGTTACAACCGAAGATTGCAGATGGGACGTTCAAAATTGCAAACTCCAGCGAAGCAGAAGCTTTAAAAGATACAGCCGAACTTACTCGTGATCAAATGAGTAAAATCTTAGGACAGGTAACAACAAACTGGGATCCAAACGAAGCGAAAAACAAAGCACAAACACATCTGACTGCAGTTGGTGCAGATATGAAAGGTGACGTGGCGGTTCTTGCTCCAAATGACGGTACAGCCCGTTCTATCGCAGATGTATTCTCAACTGACGGTGAAGTTTCAAGCTTCTTGGTAACAGGACAGGATGCAGAAAAAGCGTCCATCCAATACATCATTGATGGCAAGCAATCCATGACGGTTTTCAAAGATGTACGTACATTGGTAACGGATGCAATGGGAATTGCAGTTGAAATCCTAGACGGCAAAACTCCGGAAACAACTGGTTCTTATGATAACGGAGAAGTAGAAGTCAAGGCGAAACAAACAGATGTCATCGTAGTGGACGAAGAGAATGTAAAACAAGAACTAATTGACTCAGAATACTACGAAGCAAGCGAATTTACAGGATTATAATTTTTAAAAAAAGAAAATACTTCGCGAAATAGTGATAGCAACAATATCACTATTTCGCCATTGTCATTGCTTTTGTTAAGGGGGGAAAAGGATGGGCAACTATATACTCGAGATGAATGATATCTCTAAAGAATTTACAGGAGTCAAAGCGCTGAGTAATGTGAATTTCAAAGTAGAAAAAGGCGAAATTCACTGCTTGATCGGTGAGAATGGAGCAGGAAAATCCACGCTGATGAAGGTGCTGAGCGGCGTGTATCCTTTTGGAACATACGATGGGGACATTGTGTTGGAAGGAGATGTTCAGCAATTTAACAAAATCAGTGACAGTGTAAATACCGGCATTGCCATCATCTATCAGGAACTCGCATTGTTTCCGGATTTGACGGTGTATGAAAATATTTTTGCTGGAAATGAAATGAAGCTTGGTGGAGTGATCGATTGGAACAGGACGATTGTGGAAGCGAAAAGGTTACTGCGGAAAGTAAAGCTCGACGTTAACCCTGACACACTTGTAAAAGATTTAAGTGTGGGGAAACGCCAACTAGTGGAAATAGCCAAAGCGCTAAGTAAAGAGGTTAAGCTCCTTATTTTGGATGAACCGACCGCGGCACTTAATGAAGACGATAGTGAGAACTTGCTTGAACTACTTAAAGAACTAAAAACGCAAGGAATTACGTGCATTATGATTTCCCATAAGCTGAAAGAAGTAATTAGCATTGCAGACAAAGCAACGGTCATCCGGGATGGCAAGACGATCTGTACGCTTGATGCAAAAAAAGGCGAGGTTACTGAAAGTGTCATCATCAAGAACATGGTAGGTAGGGAAATTGAAGACATCTATCCGAAAAGGGAAAAGAAAGTTGCCGGAGAGAATGTACTGGAACTCAACAACTGGTCAGCCTATGATCCGCAACTCGGAAGACAGGTAGTAAAAAACGTCAACCTCCACGTAAAAAAAGGAGAAATCGTCGGTATTGCCGGTCTTATGGGATCAGGCAGAACAGAGCTTGCACTTAGCATATTCGGAAACGCCAAATCCTACAAAATTCAAGGTGATTTGATGTGGAATAATACGCTAACTACACTCAAGCATACTAGTGATGCAATAAAGGCTGGAATCGCCTATGTCACAGAGGACCGCAAAGATGATGGACTTTTTCTTTTGCAAGATATCAAAAGCAACATCTCTGCCGCAAATTTAAATGGGATAGCCTCACAAGGGGTCATAAATGACAATGAAGAAATCAAGGTCGCAGAACAATACAAACAATCTCTTCATATCAAAGCTTCCTCTTTGGAACAACTTGTAGGGAATCTAAGTGGTGGGAATCAGCAGAAAGTATCAATTGGAAAGTGGTTGTTTGTCGGTCCCAAGCTACTTATCCTAGACGAACCGACACGCGGAATCGACGTTGGGGCTAAATTTGAAATCTATACCGTAATGAACAAGCTTATCGATGAGGGTCTAAGTATCGTTATGATTTCATCTGAGCTTGGTGAGGTACTTGGCATGAGCGATAGAGTCTATGTCATGGCCCAAGGAGAAATAAAAGGGGAATTGGAAATTGAAGAAGCGGACCAAGAAAAAATTATGGAGCTTGCTACGCAATAGGGGGTATTACAATGAATGTTATTCAGGAAGCCAGAACACTGATTCATGAGAACATCCGTGACTACGGGATGTATATCGCATTATTTGTCATTATTTTAACTTTTACGTTCATGACAGACGGTTTATTTATGTCGTCCCGTAATATTAGTAATCTACTGGACTCGGCAGGTTATATAGCCGTACTGGCAGTTGGGATGACGCTCGTTATCGTTATCCGCCATATCGATCTTTCCGTTGGATATGCTGCTGGATTCCTTGGGGCGATTGCCGCTATCTTGCTTACACAAGCAGGAGTATCTGTATGGGTAACCATTCCAGTTATTTTGCTATTAGGAGTTGCAGTTGGATTATTTAACGGAGTACTTATTGCCACGATTGGGATTCCATCCTTTGTAGCCACTCTTGCTGGAATGCTTATTTTCCGTGGGGCTTTGCTGCAGGTCACAGAAAAAACGGGTACCATCATCATTCAGGATGATACCTTCAATGCCATCGGTAACGGATATATCCCTTCTCTTGTGGAAGTGAATGGTTTACATCTGCTATCCCTGTTAGTCGGGTTAGTCGGTATTCTGCTTTATATCTACAGTGAGATCTCGACCCGTCGAAATAAAATCAAGTATGATTTTGAAGTCGTCTCCAAGCCGATCTTTGCCCTGAAACTATTCTTTGTCTCTGCAATAATAGGTTATATAACTTGGATTCTCGCAGGCTATAACGGATTCTCCTGGACAGTCATCATCATTTTATTAGTAGTGGTAGTTTATCATTTTCTAACAACTAAAACGGTGCTTGGCCGCCATATCTATGCTGTTGGGAGTAACCCGGAAGCGGCACATTTGAGTGGGATCAATGTGAAGAAGATTACCTATATTGTCTTTGGATCCATGGGAATGCTAGCAGCTCTTTCTGGAATTTTATTTACTGCCCGTTTACAATCTGCTACAACCACTGCAGGTACCCTTTTTGAGCTTGATGCCATCGCTGCTGCTTATGTAGGCGGAGTATCTTCTGCTGGTGGTGTGGGAAAAGTGACAGGTGCCATAATCGGTGCGGTTGTAATGGCATCCCTATCCAACGGGATGAATTTGCTTGGCGTAGGTATTTCCTATCAATATATGATTCGTGGGGGAGTTCTTGCCGGAGCAGTAATCTTTGATGTTATGACGCGTAAAAAAAGATAAGGAAAGTATAAAAAAACTTGCTATCCCTGTTGAATCCCTTAATCAACAGGGATTGTACTATTTCCATTAGGTGCTATGATGAAAATAGTACACCTCAAATTGGGGAGGGGGATATTACTCTTGCGGAGAACAGGAATTCTAGCAATTTGCGTTATTATTATTCTACTATGTCATCTTACTTTTTTATCCGCACAAAAAGTCTTCCAATCCGATTGGCAATTGCCTCAAGCGCTAAGTTCGAGCAGAGAGGAACATCGTCTAGTTCTTATTACGCAGGATATGGAAACACCGTTCTGGGACAAGGTGAGTGAAGGTGCCAGAAAACAAGCAGAACTAAGTGACGTTAGTCTTGAAGTATGGGGAAGTTACGGTAAGAATCGAGAGGACTTCCTGAAAAATATAGAAATTGCCATTCAGTCCAAAGTGGATGGGATTATCATACAGGGGCTGGATACAGAGGAATTCAAGGAATTGACGAAGGTGAAAGCCGCCTTTCATGGCATTCCCATAATAACGGTGGCAAATGATGTGCCGATGGAGGAAAGCATTCGGCGTACGTATGTCGGTTCTGATCAGTATGAAGCGGGTAAGATGATCGCAAGACAAATTTTGATGGATATGGGTAGAGTGGGGAATGTTGTACTCATGTATGATAAGAACCAGGAATATTATCAAAAGCGCCGGATGGAAGGAATTCAGGATATCTTAAAATTTTACGATAATATCCATATGATCCATGCCACTACAGATGACACAAGAGAGCAGGTCATTACAACCACTCAAACTGTGATGAACCAAGAGCCAAACATTGATGCGTTCATTGCCATCAATGCCAATGTGGCCGGTGCGATGGTTGGGGAGATAAGTAAGCGCTCCCAAGTGGAACCGTACCATATCTATTCTTTTGACGACGGACCTGAGACATTGACCTTGTTAGCACAAGGGAAGTTGGATGGAGTCATTGAACAGTCTCCCGAAGAAATGGGAAGAAAAAGTGTCCAGCTCATGAAGGAATGGCTGAACGGGGAAAGCGTCCCACTTGATAAGGACGGCTATCTGACAGATATCAGAATCAGGAAAGCAGCGGATGTCCAATGACAAGTATCCAAAAAAAGATTCTTACCCTTACAACGGTTGTATTGGTGATTATGTCGGCAATTTGGATAGCGCTTACATACTACAATCATAAAACTCATAAACAATATAACGATATCCTGCAACGGTATTTGAGCATGAATGAAGTGACAAAGGCAAGCCACCAATTGGTTACAGATCTGAATAACTATACTATTGATCCGACTCCAGACAACCTTGACCAACTGACGGCAAGCAAGGAAAAAGTCCAGCAGGCAAAATACGGTGTGCATCATTTAAGAAACACGGAAAACGATTTTACTTTAACCAACTATATGAACTTGATTGATAGTTTGGTGGAAGCAACCGACAGATCCATTATGTTTCAATCAGAAAATGATACAGAAGCCTCCGCACAGGAATTTGCCGAGGCCACACGGATTACCACCTATATTTCCGAAACGACCTTAACCCTAATAGATACAGAGTTAAATACATTTGACCGATTTTACAGAGGAATCATTGAACAATCCAGTGAAGTTATTAAGCTCGGAATATGGAGCCTGTTGCTTATTACTTGTTTGTTGCTCCTAGTCACCTATTGGTTCTCCCTTACGATTACACGGCCTGTATTTAAGCTGACAAAAGCGGCTAATGAACTGTCCAAAGGGAATTTTGATCAGCAGGTAAAAATAGAAACCAACGATGAAATCGCCTTTCTGGCAAGGACGTTTGATCGAATGCGAATCAATATAAACAACTTGATATCTGAGATTAAGCAGAAGGCAGCACTTGAGAGGGAGCTTCAGGAAAGTAAGCTTCTTTTGCAAGAAAGTCAGTTTAGAAGCCTGCAGAGTCAGATCAACCCGCATTTTCTTTTTAACACCCTTAATACCCTTTCCAAAAAAGCCTATCTAGAAGGGTCTGAAGAGACCAGCGATCTCCTAGTGAGTGTTGCGGGAATTCTGCGTTACAACTTAAAGCGGCAAGACCGCTCTGTAACGTTGCACGATGAAATTCAAGTATTAAAGCAATATATGGACATCCAAAAGGCACGCTTTACCGACCGGCTACAATTGCACTGGGATATTGAAGAATCTTGCCTAGACTTGAAAATTCCAGCCTTGACTCTCCAGCCAATCATTGAGAATGCCGTCATTCATGCGGTGGAACCGAAGGAGGATGGAGGAAACATCTGGTTCCGGGTAAAAGTCGAAGGCAACCAAGTAGTGATAGAAATCGAGGATGATGGCATGGGTATGCCTGAACAGAAAATCCAACAGATTCTAAACGAAGAATCCCCTCCACCTACAGAAGGTCATTCAACAGGTATCGGCTTCAGCAATGTCGTCAAACGACTCCGCCTCTTCTACGGACATGACGATGTCATTGATATAAAAGGAATACAAGGCCATGGAACAAAAGTTACATTGAAGATAAAGTGCTGAATACAGAATTCACCTGTAGATTGTAGTGCAAGGTGTGAGACTCCAGCGGGGGAGTAACGGTAGCTTGAGACCCCACAGGCGAAGCCGAGGAGGCTCAAGCATCGTCCCGCGGAAAGCGAACACCTGGAACGGAAATCTAAAGGAGTTATATATGTAACTATAATAATGAAAGGAGACGAACTGGATGATCAAACTCCTCATTGTAGATGATGAACAAATTGAACGCGAAGGCATGCAAACCATTCTAGAAAGAAACTTTCCAGACCTACTAATCAAACAAGCGAAAAACGGAAAAATGGCAGTAGAAATGGCAGATGACTTCACCCCTGACCTAATTCTGATGGACATCAAAATGCCTGGATTAAATGGGCTAGAAGCTGTCGAACAAATCAGTGGAAGGCATCCAAACACAAAATTCATCATGGTCACCGCCTACGATACATTCGGATATGTCAAAGCGGCCATCAAACTTGGTGTCAAAGATTATATTCTAAAGCCAAGTAAAATCAGCGAAATTAAAACAACAGTTGGAAAAGTACTGGAGCAAATTGAACAGGAGAAGGCTCAGCAAATAAAAACAAAGCTCCAGGAAGCAGCACTTGAAAAAACACTGACTCTTGTTGAGACAGATGTTGTCACACAACTCCTCTTCGACCACGTGCATGAAGTGCATATAGACATGCTGATGGAAATGCTTGATATCCCTTCCACGAATGAAATGTTTGCCATGATCGTACTTTTACCCCGAGGATCCGAGTCCAATTATTCCATGATCAAGGATAAGGTAAGGCAGACCAAGAGCGGATGGGTTGGAGCACTATATGGAGAGCAACTGCCAATTATCGTGTTCCGTCAGCCGGATAAGACCTTTAGATCCCAAGCTAGTACACTTGCACGAGATATTCTAGCAGTCTCTAAAAAAGGACAAGCTACCGATTGGTTTATCGGTATAGGAGAGGTTTGCAACTCTCTTGACCAAGTTCGCCAATCCTATCAGGACGCCCTCATGGCAACAATGGATACCAAAACGTTAACCAACTATCGTTTTTACACAGACATCCATACAAGCGTGGATACCCGCAATAGTAGCTTGGATAAAAATCAGCAAAAAGAATTTGCCGATTTAATCCGACTTGGCCAGTGGGATGATCTTTATATCTATGTCATGAACATTCTTCAATGCTATGAAAAAGAAGGAGCAAATTTACTGCATACACAACAACGGATGCTGGAGATTCTTTGGATTACTTCTCGTGTATTGAGTGAAATAGGAGTGGAGGCTACAACGCCGCTCTATTCTGTACAAACTACAAATTATCGTCAGCTTAGTTCCGAAACAAAGCAGCTCCTTGAGGGGATGAAACAATCTTATGACACGCACTGCAACCACTTGGAGGCAGACACCATTCAGCAAATAAAACAATACATTATGGACCATTCACATCAAGATATATCGCTCGATACACTTGCCAGAAAAGTGGGCTTGAGCCCAATTTATATCAGTAAATTGTTCAAGGAAAAGCAGGGTATCAATTATATCGATTTCCTTACAGAATGCAGGATGGATAAAGCGAAAAGACTCATGAATGATTCGGAGAAGAGTATAAAGGAGATTACCTTTGAAGTGGGTTACCATGACCCTAATTATTTCAGCAAGGTATTTAAAAAAATGACCAACGTTTCACCAAAAGAATATCGTAAAACACTGCTTCGAAATAAAGCTAACTAGGCAGAGAGGGAGGAGGAAATGGAGCTTAGAATACATAGATTACTAAAAATGTTTGTTATGCTGGCTCTGTTTTTTGTAGCCTTAGGCTGTGAAAAGATAGATCGTTCCCCTAAGCTGGAAGGGGAATCTGTTCAGAATGTTTCCCTCCTGCAGGATGAAAAAGCAACTTCTGAGAAGGAAAAAATAAAAATTGGTTTTTCTATGGATACCTTAGAAGAGGAAAGGTGGCTGAGAGACCGAGCTTTATTTAAGGCAGCGGTAGAAAACCTTGGAGCGGAAGTGGAAATATTGGCAGCAAACGGGGATGACGCGATGCAGGTTCTTCAGGCGGAAACGCTAATTAGCCAAGGTGTAGACCTCCTCGTAGTAGTCCCGCATAACGCAGAAGCAGCAGCCACGATCGTGAAGAAAGCACATCTTGCCGGAATCAAGGTACTCTCTTATGACAGGCTTATTAAAAATGCAGAGATCGACCTTTATGTTTCTTTTGACAACGAACGTGTCGGAGAGCTGCAGGCAGAGGCAATCACAAAAATTGTCCCAAAAGGAAAATATGTTTATATCGGCGGAGCGGATACGGACAATAATGCCCACCTGTTCAAAAAGGGGGTCTTCCATGTCCTTAAGCCACTAATAGATAAAGGAGATATCACGGTAGTTTATGATCAGTGGACGAAAAACTGGCTCCCAAGCAATGCTTATGCCAACATGCAGGAGGCGCTAATTGCGAATGAAGGGAAAATAGACGCAGTTATAGCAGCAAACGATGCGACAGCAGGGATGGCAATTGAAGCTCTCATGGAAACGGGACTGGCCGGAGAAATTCCTGTAGCAGGACAAGATGCAGAGCTTGCAGCCGCTAAGCGGATTGTAGAAGGTACTCAGACGATGACGGTGTACAAACCGATACCCACTCTTGCTGAAGAAGCAGCAAAACTAGCAGTAGCAATGGCCAAGGGAGAATTTATAGACACAGACCGCAAAGTGAATAATGGGAAAGTGGAAGTGCCTTCTGTCCTGCTGCCGCCGATTGCTGTGAACAGGACCAATATGGATGAAACGGTTATTGCTGATGGATTTCATTCAAAGGAGGATATATATAAAGGGGAGTAAAGATAGCGGATGTGTGATGAAGTCTCAGAGATACTCTGTTTAAAGCATCTCTGAGATTTTTTTGTCAATCGACAAAATAGACTCTCTCTTCTAAAGCCTCGTAACAATACAATCGTCCTCCGTAAGCACAACCGCCATCAATCCCGATGATATTGTTCTCACCGAAGTAAACCTCAGGCTTTTTATGGAGGTGCTTTGTTGGGGTATGTCCAAAGACTACGGTCTTTTCTCCTTGGTATCCTTTATGAAATTCTTCTCTGATCCACACTAAGGTGTGAGGTTCAGTAAGTTCCAATGTTGTTTCAGGGTGTACTCCTGCATGGACGAAAATATGAGTATCTGTTTCATAATAAAAAGGTAGTGTTTTTAGAAAGTCTAAATGAGAGCGGATTTCCTCATTTATGACAAGTGCTTCCGGCATCTCCTCTGTCGTATACCAGTATTTCGCGTCGTCTTTTTCAATTTCGTACCCATAATTCTGCAGGGTTTTAATTCCTCCGTTATAGTACCACCTTTTCAAATGAAGGGGATCTTCAGGTTGATCAAATGCGTCGATCATCATTTTATCGTGATTTCCCATCAGAGCAATGGCCCCTTTAGCGGTCAATTCGATTACCTTGTCCAAAACCTGACGTGACTGTGGGCCGCGATCCACATAATCCCCAAGTAGCAAGAGTTGGTCCTGCTTGCTGTCAAAATTAATTATTTCAAGAAGCCTTTCAAATTTCTCTAAATCACCATGAATATCACTTATTGCAAGGATACGCCTCATTGTCATCCATTCCTTTACTTATCATTATTTAAATTTTATCACAATTTTCGAAAAGCGAAATATTCTGTGCGATTTTCCATTATAATGATGAAAACGATAAATCGGTGGGAAGGATGTTTTCCGTGAAAGCAATTCTAATCGGCGTAATAGCTTCTATGTTTTTTGCTGTCACCTTTATATTAAACCGCTCGATGGAACTCTCAGGTGGTAGCTGGCTTTGGAGTTCGTCCTTGCGTTTCTTTTTTATGGTGCCATTTTTGCTTTTGATTGTTTGGATGAGGGGAAATCTTGGTGTGCTATTCCGTGAAATGCGAACGGCTCCTTTCTCATGGTTTCTATGGAGTTTTACTGGATTTGTCCTTTTCTATGGCCCCATAACTTTTGCTGCCGCATATGGGCCGGGCTGGCTTGTTGCCGGAACGTGGCAGCTGACCATCATCGCGGGTGTTCTTATGGGACCTTTCTTCTATAAAATAGTGCAAGGAGTAAAGGTACGCGAACGTATCCCATTGCGAGGACTATTCATTTCCATCGTCATTTTTGCAGGTGTCCTATTAATTCAGACACAACAAGGAAGCGGTCTAACTGGATCTATGATTATTTATGGAATTCTTCCCGTTGCAGTCGCATCCTTTGCTTATCCGCTTGGAAACCGGAAGATGATGGAGGTGTGTGGTGGCAGGTTGGATACGTTCCAACGGGTGCTTGGTATGACTTTGTCCACTATCCCAATCTGGCTGCTTGTTGCTGCAAGGGGATATGTGACAGTGGGTGCTCCAACGCAGGAACAGGTTCTACAGACATTTATAGTGGCAATCAGTTCAGGCGTCATTGCAACCACCTTGTTCTTTATTGCAACAGATATGGTGCGCCACAGTCAGGAAAAGCTGGCCGCAGTGGAAGCGACTCAATCGACGCAAGTATTATTTGTGTTATTTGGAGAAGTACTTCTTCTATCAACGCCATTGCCGAATGGCATCGGGATGCTTGGGTTATTCATCATTATCATCGGTATGCTTTTGCATAGCTTTCTTACCCAAAAAAGAATAAAGCCAAAGCAACTGGCTGCATGAAGAGTGAAATTCCATCTGGAATCACTCTTTTTTATTTTGTAGAATATTTTTTTTTCGATTTTCCAAAATAAAAACATCACGTCCCCCAACGGTTTTCAAGAGGTCTGACAATCCTTTACAAAAACTATATGACATTTGTCATACTCTACATATGACACCTGCTACTAACTAATTTTTTTAAATTGGATATAATAAAATTTATCAAGTCAACAACGAAGGGATTTAATAAAATGTCAATTCAAAATGAAATGAAAAACCTTAAAAAACAAGTTGCTCCTTTCGAAAAATCGCAAACTAAAAAGAGTATCTGGCAGTTGATCAATACGCTAACGCCATTTTTCCTGTTATGGTATCTCACTTATATAAGCCTATCTGTTTCTTACTGGTTGGCGTTGGTACCTGCCATATTCGCAGCTGGATTTATGACACGTATCTTCATCATTTTCCATGATTGCACACATCACTCCTTTTTCAAAAATCGAAAATGGAACCGTGCAGTAGGGACCGTGACGGGAGTGCTAACATTATTCCCATTCGACCAGTGGGGACATGATCATTCCGTCCACCATGCTACAAGCGGAAATTTAGACAAGCGCGGTGTTGGTGATATCTGGACACTGACTGTTGAAGAGTACAAAGCAGCATCATTAAAGACTCGTATATTCTATCGTCTATATCGAAATCCATTAGTAATGTTCGGATTAGGACCAATTTACACGTTCCTGATCAGAAATCGTTTCAACCGTAAAGAGGCAAGACAAAAAGAGCGCAACAACTTATACCTGACAAACGTACTGATTGTTGCAGTAGCCGTATTAATGAGCTTAGCAATCGGCTGGCAGGCATTTCTGATTGTACACGGCACCATTTTCATGATTGCTGGAAGTGTGGGAATTTGGTTGTTTTATGTACAACATACGTTTGAAGATTCCTACTTTGAAATGGATAAAGATTGGGAATATGTATTAGCTGCAGTAGAAGGAAGTTCTTATTACAAGTTACCAAAAGTACTTCAATTCTTAACTGGAAACATCGGTTACCATCATATTCACCATTTAAGCCCAAGGGTGCCGAACTATGAACTGGAAAAGTGCCATCATAGCACTCCACCGCTTCAACACGTACCAACCATTACACTGGCTACAAGTTTGAAATCCCTTAAGTTCCGTTTATGGGATGAAAAGAGCAAAAATTTTGTAACGTTCAGAGAAGCGAAGAAAATGATACGTAACACAGTTTCTTCTGTGGATATGAAGCCAGAAGTATAAAAGTAATTTTAAGCCAGTCCCTATTTCTAAGGGGCTGGTTTTTTGGTCTTTTTTCAAAGGTGGGAGTAGCAGTAGCACTTTAAAAAAAGTTCTACCTGCCGATATAAAGGATAGAGTAGGTAAGAAAAAACAAAATATTACAAATAAATATAGATTTAACCATCTGTTACTTGTATAATTATGGTGATATATAGGGAAAAAGCACGAAATTACATAATGTAACTGCAGGAGAGAAATTCGCACAATGACACCGAGATAAGTAAAAAAATATTATTTAGGGGGATTAATCAATGAGAAAATTTGGTATGCTTACTTTCTTCACAATTTTATTTTTAGGAGTTTCATTAGGGTTATCTTCGAATGCACAAGCTGCAAGTGACGCAGATATCGAAAAAGCGCTAGAAATCATTGATGCAGCAAACTTAGAAATGGATCTAATTATTGAAACAGGTGTACAAGATGCAGACGCGTTATGGGCTGTGTACCTAGAAGAATTAGATGTAATGAAAAATGAAATGGAAACTTTGGATCAAGAGATTGCTAGAGTAGAAACAGACTTAACAAACTCAACAGAAGCTTCTCAACAAGAGGGATTAAATGCTGCACTATCTGCACTTCTACTAGAAAAAGGCCTGTTACAAGAACGTATGGACCAAAGAACTGCTCAATTTGATCAAGAAGTTGATGCGATTATCACGTACGTTTTTGATATTACATTACAAATGACACAAGATACAATCGATGAAGTAGCAGAGTATGGCGTCGTAGCTGAGTGCTTCTGGAAATATGTAAGATTTGCTGATCGTTGGGCTTGGATTGATCCAGTGCGAGTGGTAGCAACTTGATAGATTTTTAATTACAGAGCGACTCAATAGAAAAGGCGCTCAAAATGGTAGAGGTGAGTGATTAGGGTGGCTTTTACGATTGGAAAGAAAGGAACTAGCTTAGAACAAGTTACTTTAAATAATTTTGATATGAGTCTAATTGCTAAAGGGAACGGAACTGAAGTTATACTCCAAAACATTACAAAAGGTAATATATTTTATGTTTATCCTAGTGAGAATGAGGGAGTAATGGAGTTTTTTTATATTCTCAGTGGTGAAGTACTTTGTGAAGTAAATGGAGAAAAGATTTATTTAGGGCCACAGGATTATTTTACAGCTACCGATATAGAAGTTCCTGTTCACTTTTCAGCTATCACAAATGTAACATATATTTGGGTGATTACAGAGCCAACATTCCATCAGCTTAGTGATAGTATAAGATCACTTAGGGAAGTTGTTCAGAGAGTAGAAAAAAGAGATGTATATACATTTAATCATAGTGAGAGAGTGGCGGAGTATTCCATTAAGATTGCTAAAAAGTTTTCACTTTCTACGGACAGGCTGGAAAATCTCTTTTTAGCTTCAATTCTACATGACATTGGAAAAATAAACATACCATCTGAAGTACTTAACAAACCATCTAGACTGACTGATGAAGAATTTGCCCTAATCAAAAAGCATCCCGAAGATGGTGCAAATATGGTCAAGGACTTATATTATGGAAATACTATAGCCGAAATCATAGAACAACATCATGAACGATTAAATGGTCGAGGGTATCCAAGTGGAATTAAAGGCGATGAAATCCTCCTTGAAGCCCGCATTATCGCAGTTAGCGACACTTTTGACGCTATGACAGAAGATCGTGCTTATCGAAATGCATTTACTCCTGAGTATGCAATTGATGAACTGCAAAGACTATCTCCTTCTCAATATGATCCTGATGTTGTCAATGCACTTATTGAAGTTCTTCATGAAGAAGGTAAATTAAAAGTAAAAAGCTCTGAAGCGTAATTGCTTTAGGGCTTTTTTATTTGTCCTTTTTTCACTTCCCGAGATTTTCATTAAATAACACAACATATTCAAGGCTTTTAAAAATGAACATATTGGGTAATGTATTTAAAGGAGGAGTGAAAATTGATAAATATATTTATACATAATGCAAAATCAACTAATTTGTATTATAGATAATTCGGTACTACAATGAATACTGAAAAAATACAAACACATTTTAGGAGGAAATCAATTATGACTAAACATATATTAATGGTAGTAACTACTGCAGATAAAATGAAAGACGGACACGAAACAGGACTATGGCTATCCGAATTTGGTGAAGCGTATGTGGAATTTGATAAAAAGGGTTATGACATTACGGTTGCAAGTCCACTAGGCGGAAAATCACCTGTTGATGCTAGAAGCTTAGAGGGGGGAGAAACTCCTCAAGAAATTTTGGACACAGCTAAATACCTTGAAAACACAATTAAATTAGATGAGATTACTGACGTATCTAAATTTGACGCTATCTTCTTACCAGGTGGTCATGGTACCATGTTTGACTTGCCGGATAACATGAAATTACATCAAGTGATTCGCGAACTGTATGAAGCGGACAAGCTAGTTGCAGCAGTGTGCCATGGTCCAGCAGGGCTTGTAGGTGTGAAGCTTTCAGATGGTACTCCACTTGTAGCTGGTAAAACAGTAACAGCTTTTACAGATGATGAGGAAAGAGAAACAACATTAGATAAATATATGCCATTCCTTTTAGAAACGCGCTTACGAGAACTGGGAGCGGAAGTTATTGTAACAGATAACTGGACAGACCATATGCAAGCGGACGGAAACTTAATCACTGGCCAAAACCCGCAATCCACCACCAGTGTGGCAAAAGAAGTAGTAAAACAACTAGGGTAAACACTCTCATCCTGTAAGCAAGAAAAATCTTGCTTGCAGGTATTTTTTTGAAAATCATCGGAGAAGGAGATTATCTCAACCCTCTCAACGCCCGAATTCAACTGGAAAAGAGAAAAACGGTAGGAGAGAAGGCGTCTCTACGCCCGAAGCTCAGTGAAAATGCAGTCAACTGTCTAATAGAAGCGGTCTAAACGCCCGAAGAGTCAACGCCAAGAGGTAAACTGTCTAATAGAAGCCGTTTAAACGCCCGAAGCACCAACGTCAAGCAGTCAATTGTCTAATAGAAGCCGTCTAAACGACCAAAGCCCCAGCACCAAGCCCCCAGAAGTCTAATAGAATCCATCTTTTACCAAAACGTGAACCTAATCTACACCTGAGCAGCACCATAACCCCCATACAAAAAAGCGGTCACATAGATACCGCCTATGTGACCACCAACTTAACTACATCCCAAACACATCAATACCTAACACCAGTACGCGTATGCGTCTTCTTAAACTCATCTGGATTTGGATCAAAATAGTCCTCATTATAAGAAGAGACAAATTTATCATCTCGATCAATATAACCTGAACCCCAAGTTGGATCCATCTCGACCCACTCTCCGTCCAAGTTCGCTTCGACCCATGCATGATTCCCCGGCCATGGAGAGCCAGCACGACCCTCCACATATCTAGCCTCGACTCCGCTCGCACGCATCAGAGCTATTGCAAGGTATGCATAATCTTGGCAGACACCTGTCATGGAGTCCAAAGTCTTCAGTGCACTATCATCCCATTCGAATTCATTGTTTTTATACTTCTGCACATCATAAGTAACATTCTTCGCAACATATTCATATATTGCTTTTGCCTTCTCAAGGTCAGAATCCTTACCGGCAGTCAGCTCTTCAGCAAGTTTAATAATCTCAGGCGCATCAGACTGAACGCCGCGGGAAGGTAATAAATCTCGTTTATCTTCAGCAGAAGCGGTCACTTCAAATTTGGCAAAACCATAATAGCGGAAGAAATCACTGTTTTCCTCTTTGATTTCTGGAACACTTAATGTTACCTCATATTCACCAGGTCCGAAACGCAGATAAAAGGATCCATCAAACTCATAGTTTTCCACAGGAACCACATCAAGTGCTTCATCTTCTCCTTTTTTCGTCGTTACATAAATGTGGGTGGTCTCTGGGCCAAATTCTGCGTCAGGATCAATCTTACCTTTTACCGAATAGGTGCCTTCCGCCTCGTCCCCTCCGTATTGAGGGGATTCAAGTGTCACACCGCGCTCTTTATAAGCAGTATAATATTCTAAAGGCTGCATTACTCGTTCAGAGGCATTGTCTATATAAAAAGTGGATGCAAGTTGATAGTAGTCTTCACGTTCTCCATCCGGGACCATGACTTCCAGTTGGTGCAATCCTTTTCCATAGAACAGTGGAATGTCTGTGGTAAACTGTCCATTTTCAACAGTGACCATATGCTTCCAAATGTCGGAATCCTTTTTTAACTGAAGCATTATAGTTTCGCCGTCTGAGAGATTACTTGCTTTTCCACCCAAAGAGAAAAGCTCGTTTTCCTTTAAAAAAGCTGATTCTACATCAAACTGAAGGCCTGCATCATGTCCAAAAGGAGTTAAAGAAATATCATAGGTCGATTCTGGGTTCACATTATGGACGGTGAAACTCGCAGTATCGTAATAATAGTTTTCACGATCTGTGTCTGGAAGTTGAACGGTGACGTGATATTCTCCTTCGCCTTTAAAAAAAGAAATGTTCTCTTTAAACTCGCCGTCTTTTATTGGTACGTAATATTCCGCTTGATTACCGGTGGGGCCTTCTTCTGTAGAACGCACCTTAATCCAAACGTATTCCCCTTTTAAATCAGCATGCTTCTCAACGGTTCCTGCAATTTCTACTTGACCGTTTGCGCTGAATTCCTTGTACTGTGGTGCACTGAAAGTCGCATTGACTTCTTCTGCATAAGAAGTTAGCTCAAGTGCTTCAAGCTCCAATTCTGCATTCTTTTTGTCAACAAGTTGTTCAAACTTGTCTTTCTCTACTTCTTGCTGAGCAGGTTGATTTTCCTTCACGCTCGTATCTTTATCGGAACAGGCAGAGAGAATTAAACTGCTGCTCAAAAGCAATGCAGTTATATATCGATATTTTACTACCATTATATCCTCCTCGGGACGGGTTCTTTTCGTCCATCTAAATTGTATCTTTTATATACGTATGTACCAACTATAAAGTTTCTGATGCTATTTTACTATTAAATTGGAAAACTTTGAATAAAAACGACAATACAATGAAGTGGTAGAATTAGCCATTTGAAGGTGGTATAGTTGGGGTATAGGTAAAATATTCCTTGGAGGTCAAACCATGATAGAAAATATAAAGGAAATGATTGATCAACTATCTGAAAAGGATGCTAAAACATTGCTGCGCTTAACCTTGATTCGATTAGATCAGTTAACGAAAATAGACGTGCCAAAAGAAGAAATAATAGAAGAGATACAGCATATAGTACAAATAATCGACCACCAGCCACCACCTCGAACAGATTATGACATGATACATATTACCGGGAGCGAATCTACTGCCGGATCACTAAGAGTTGGGCTGGAGCGGAACCATAAGGTAATAGGGTTTTCTGAAATGTTCGATATCGGGCCATTATGGGATTCATCTGCTAGGCAAGAGTGGCTCCATGATCATATTAATATTTTTGAAGATTTCTTGGAAGAAGAGTTTAATAGCAATTTTAAAAAAGCGATCGAAGAATTAAACCATATCCCTCCACATATCCCAGTAATTCTGTGGACAGCTGATAACGTCCATGAACAAATTTTCCATAGATACATTCTTCACCACTTGCATAACAGTGAAAATGAAGTGGTTCTTATTAATGCAACCACAGCATACCAAAAACTTTCTCTGTCCAACAAATTCGAGCCCATACATTCGGGTGAAATCATGCCGGAAACCTTGAAAGTAATTTTCGAAAATGAATCGGAAAATATTCTGCCCATAAATGCTAGAAACCAACTATCAGAAGAGTGGCTTCAACTAAAAGAAACGAAAGACCTGCTTCGTATTTGGAAGAACGAGGAGATACAAGGGGTCCCTGAAGAGTATATAGACCAAGAATTACTTCATTGTGCTCAAAATGTCAAAAGGGATTTTTCCGAAAATGAATTTGTAAAGGCAGCGCGTATTATCGGTGAAACGCATGGTCAGTTAGAAGGGAAATTCAATACTGCTTTTTTAGAATATCGCCTTCGAACTCTTGCTTTTGAAGGTTATTTCAAGATAAAGGGGATACCAAAATCCATGCATCATTATAGCGTTAGACTTAAAAATAGGGAGGGGGAAAATATATGAAAAAATTATTATCGTTTTTGTTTGTGCTCATTTTATTAGCGATTGGGGCTACAGTTTTATTTGGTCAATTCAAAGAAACGTTTAGTTTTAATTTCAATACTAGCCCAATTGAACAAGAAGAATCAGTAAGCGGCAGAGAAGTTGAAAATATTGAAATCCGTGCTACATCCGCTGATATCAAGGTGGTGTCTGTAGATAGGGAAGATATCTATGCAAAATTATCCGGAGATGTTAGTGAAAAAAACAAGGATAAATATAAACTAAAAGTAAAGGAAGTCGATGGAAACGTACATATTGAAGTCGAACAACCGAAAATGGAATTTCAATTTGGTACTAATATTACAAACTTGAAACTCGAAGTTGAAGTGCCGATAAGAACTTATGCAGAGTTATCCACCTATTCCACCTCAAGTGATATTCATATGTCAGGGTTGCAAGTGGGTTCCTTGAGAACAGAGGTGACTTCAGGGGATATTTTAGTTGAAGGAGTAAAGATTACAGATAATTATTCTATTGAGCTCACAAGTGGTGATGTGCGCATTGAGAACACGGAAGCCAAAGCCATTGCAATTGAAGGAACAAGCGGTGATATCACCTTCAAAGAAGTTCTCGGAGACGTTCAAGTAGATACGACATCAGGTGATATCAATGTTTGGGGCGTTCAAGGGAATATTGACCTTGAGACTACATCAGGGGATATCGAGATAGATAATGAACGGGTGACAGGAAATCTGGAGGTGGAGGTAACGAGTGGTGATGTGAGAGTCCAATTCGACGAAAGCCCTACCTCTCTAACAGTAGACTTTAAAGGGGGATCAGGAAAAGGAACCGTAAACTTAGATGGAATGCAATATGTAGAGAAAAGTGAGAAGAGTATTGAAGGACAAATCGGAGACGGAGAATACTTGCTTAAGGTAAGAACGACTTCAGGGGATTTTAGACTAAATTAATAAAATGAAAGGTGCACTTTTGCTAAAAGGTGTACCTTTTAAAATTAAGGTGTGTTTCAACTGTCCAATAAAAATAAACAATGTATATTCCTTCCACCATCCCTATGCTATATTTATAAAGTAATTCTACACAGAGAAACATGGGGGCATTATGAAAAAATCGTTTAGTTTACATACACTTTTATCTGCAAGTTTTGCAGCATTGATTATTGTTTTGACAATTGTGTTAAGCGTTGCCATAGGGCACCGTTCCAATGAAGAGGTGCGAAGTGAGATAGGAAATTCGCTTAAGGAGACATCCTATATAATGGCTGGGAAATTAGATCATTATATGTGGTCGCGTTATGGAGAGGTCTCTATGCTGAGTACTCTGTCGGAAATGAGGCAGACGGAGGAGTTGGAGGGGCAAAGGCAGGTTCTTAACCGTCTGAAGGAAAAATTCCCATCTTTCTCTTGGATTGGAATGACGAATGATGAGGGGACTGTCCTGTCTTCTACCGACGGGATTCTGGAAGGGGCCGACATATCGGAACGGCCGGTGTTCAAAGAAGCGCAAGATAAGACTTTTATCGGCGATGTTCATGAGGCGGTGCTACTTGCCAATTTGCTTCCTAATCCTACCGGTGAAGTGATGAAGTTCGTGGATATCAGTACGCCCGTTTTTAATGAAGAGAATCAATTTATCGGTGTACTGGCGGCGCATCTAAGCTGGGAATGGGCAAAGGAAATTGAGGATTCCATGATGAAACCACTTCAGAAAAGAAAAAGCTTAGAGATGTTTGTCGTAAGTGGTATAGATAATACTGTGTTGCTAGGACCACAAGAAGAGCTTGGAAGTGTGTTACAACTGACAAGCGTGGATAAAGCCCGAAAAGGCGAAAATGGTTGGGTTCTTGAAAAGTGGCCAGATGGAAAAGAATATCTGACCGGATATGTCCTAGCAAGTGGCTACAAAGATTATCCAGGACTCGACTGGGTGGTTCTTGTACGGCAACCGATAGACGATGCATATGCACCAATAAAAGAAACCCTGCAATACATCTACACGTTTGGACTTATCCTGGCTGGTTTACTTGGCATCCTTGGCTGGATTGTGGCCGGTAAAATAACCTCACCGTTAAAAAATATCACAACCGCAGCGGATCAGTTGAGGCGTGGGGAGCGGGTAACTATACCTGCCCACAAAGGCATTAAGGAAATAGAAGTTCTCTCGTATTCTCTAAAAAAACTAATCTCTAAGCTTACGAAAACAGAGACTGCGCTAGAGAAAATGGAAGATGTAGCACGCCGCGACCATCTGACCGGACTTCCAAACCGAATCGCTCTGTATGCTTTTATAGAGGAAGTCATTGAAGACAATCTTGCATTTGCTGTCCTCTATATGGATCTGGATGGTTTCAAAAAAATAAATGATCAACTAGGACATGAGGCAGGAGACATCCTTTTAAAAGCTGTAAGTGACAGACTTAATGAAGCGGTACCTGCAGGAGGGATGGTTGCCAGAATGGGTGGAGATGAATTTGTCATGGTCCTTCCTGTTGTGGCCAACCCTGAAAAAGAGGGGATGAAAATAGGAGAACGCATTATTGCCTCTATTAACAATCCATTCCTAGTCACTGGTAAAGGAGTTTCTGTTGGTTGCAGTATCGGCGGAGCTGTCTGTGAGCCCGATATTAACGCTTCCATTAAGGTTAATGAGATCATTAGGAGTGCAGATGAGGCACTCTATAGGGTGAAACGGACAGGGAAAAATAGCATTGCCTTTTAAAAAATAGGAGGAGTTTCAAGAAATAAAAAGTCTTGGGGCTCCTTTTTTGTTGAATTAGAAAAAAAATATTCGTTATCATGTATACTAAACTGATAGATGCCATAACCGAAAGGGGCTAACACCTGATGAAATATTTTAAATCGCAGATGAAGCAGCTTATTAAAGAAAATGATGAATTGCAGCAACGTTTAAGAGAATTGATGGACGAGCACGGCTTAGAAAAGAACTTCGCTTTAAAAGCTCTCTATCACTCTGAAGTGGCAGAAGGCGGAAAGTATCAAACAGATTATCAAGCGCTCGATGATCCGAAAAACTAACAGCAACAGAGCAGACCCTAAATTGGGTTTGCTCTATTGTTTATCAAGTGAAGGTAAGTTTAAAATAGAAGGAACTTATAATTTGGAAAGGTGTCTGGTACCAATGAACACGGAATCTTTTTTTCCTAAAAACATCAAAGCAGCCCTAGAAAAAAAACCTCCCGGCGAATGGATCCCGTCCGTTCCAGCTCACGCAATTCGATTGCATTCCGGCTATCCGGCACCTCATTTAGTACCTTCCAAGGAATTAAAAGAAGCAGTAGCTCAATTGCTAGAAGAAGAAAATGACCTTCCACTACATTACATAGGTAGTCCTAGAATTGATAAGCTGAAAGAGTGGGTACGATTGAGGCAGGGGGTACGTGGTATGCCTGCACAAGATGACGAGCTTTTAATCACAGCCGGCGCTTGCCAGGCTATAGACCTTATTGCTCGAATTTTTCTTGATAAAGATGCAGTCGTGGTGGTAGAGTCACCAACCTACATGGAGGCACTCGAAATTTTTCAAAACTACACAGATAGGATATTAACCGTTCCGATTGATAAAGATGGTCTTCAAACGGAACAGTTAGCGGAGTTGCTTGCGGAGAGAAAGGATAAAGGTTTAACCAATCCTACATTCTTATACACGATTCCAACCTTTCACAACCCAACTGGAACAACGATGACAGAAGAGCGTAGAAAGCATGTTTTAGAACTAGCGGAGGAATACGATTTCTTGGTGCTGGAAGACGATGCATACGGTGAGCTTGGTTTTACTAGCAATCCGAAGACGCTTAAGTCTATGGATACGAAGGACAGAGTTCTTTACGTCGGGTCTTTGTCAAAAGTGGTGGCCCCAGGTATGAGAATTGGATGGGTACATGCGAGAGCAAGATTCATCCAAGCCTTGTTCTGGTTCAAAAAAGATTTGGAGCATCCTTTCGCACAAGCGACCATGTCCACACTTTTGGAAAATACAGATTTTACAGCACGGTTGCTAACTTTAAGTAAGACATATCAGAAAAAATGCCAAGTTATGCTGACAGCCCTTGAAAAGTACATTCCTGAAAATGCGTCCTGGTTTGTACCAGAAGGTGGTTATTTTGTTTGGGTGAAGATCCCGGGTATAGACACAGAGAAACTACTCTCAAAGGCAACAGAGGGAGGAGTATCATTCCTTCCGGGCAAATATTTTTTCCTTGATCAGTCAGAAGGGGCGGAATACCTCCGTCTGTCATTCAGCTATGAGAGTGAAGAGAATATTGAGAAAGGTATTGAGAAGTTAGGGAATGTGGTATCATCCAACTAAAAATGATTAAAAGGGACGGCTCGATTGCTTACGAAGCAAAACTGAGCTGTCCCTTATAAATTGTTTACTGCACGTCTTCTTCAAAATACATTTGTTTAGGTAGGCTATCTACATTTCCTTTCTTCTTCGGCTTTGGTCCGTGGTTATCGAAGCGGGCATAATCATAAATGGCCGTTCCAACGATTTCCGCTACATCCTGAAGCTTTTCTTTGCTGATTTTATCTATTGTATCTTCAGGTGTGTGATACCATGGCTCAAGCGGGCTGTGTATAAACAGTGCTGCCGGAATTCCCTTCTCTCCAAATGGTACGTGATCACTGCTTCCACCTCGAGCAAATGGAGTAGGTTCTCCATTTAATCTGGAGCTAGTTGACTGAGCAAGCTCTGTCACAAGATTCGCTTGTCCATCTACAGTCCTCATTACAAGATCTCCAGCATCACGGCTGCCGACCATGTCTAAGTTAAAATTAGCTACAATTCTATTAAGCTCATTGTCTGGTAATGTATTGACATAATGTCTGGACCCAATTAGACCAATTTCTTCAGCTCCAAATGTGACAAATCGAATTTCAGTATCTGTTGGAGCATCTTTCAAAACCCTAGCAAGTTCAAGGACCATTGCGGTGCCAGAAGCATTGTCATTTGCTCCTGGTGCACCAGGAACGGAGTCATGGTGAGATGTTAAAACAATAACATTGCCATTATCTTTGTTTTTATTGGTAGCTTTCTTAGATGCGATTACATTGTGTGAAGTGCGGATTCCTGAGGAAGCACCAAGTACTGTTAGTGATGCCTCAACTGTTTCACCACTATTAAGCTTGGAAACTAGCTGATTCCCTTCTGCTTGTGAGATAGAAACGGCGGGAACATATTCATCATTGGCCTCGCTCAATGTACCATTCAATGCCCCAGGAGCATTGTTAAAGATGATAACTCCTTCAGCACCGCTTCTGGACGCATTTAGAACTTTTTCAGCAAAGCTAATTTCTCCACGTTGAATAAGAGCAATCTTTCCGGTAAGATCCTTGCCAGCTAAATCAGCAGTAGTTCCTAAGCCGACGTATTCCAAGGCAGTAGTTACTTCGCCGTTAGGAGTATAAGTGAAAGCACCAGGGCTTAGGCTTGTACCATCCACACTTAAATCCACAGTATGGGGTGCAGTGAATCCAAAGAATTCAAAGGGCTGAACTTCAGCATCATAGCCATAGGATTCAAATTGTTGTTTTATGTATTGAACAGCAGCGTACTCTTCAGGTGATGCAGCAACCCGAGGAGTTTGTTCCAAATGAGCAATCATGTTGTAAATGTTGTCAGCGTTGATTTTGTTAATTATTTTATTATCCAGTGCGTTAACCACACTGTATTGTTGTTCTGCAATAACAGTTGGCTGTGCGTAGGTTTGTACACTGAATGCTCCAAAGGTCAATGTCGTAGCAAGTGCGGCAGTAAGAATTCTGTTTTTCTTCTTCAATGATATACCTCCTATTAAATAATTTGAATTATATTAATATTAATAATAGTCAAAGTACAAGGATGTTGTAAGGGATAATTTTCCTATTAATATGCAGTAGTAAAGGGCTATTCTGTGTTTGCATAAAAAAAGGAACCTTATCTAACTCGAAAACGTAGAAAAGTTAAGTTATAGAAAATCAGCATTCTAGGTAAGGTTAGGGGGATGAACTCATGGAAAAGGTAAAGTGGTTTATGTACACAGTTGCAGGATTGTTGATTGTGATACCAACAATGTATGTTTTTATATTCGATACTGGTTTTAGTTCTCTGACTAGTAACATTCTAATATCTATAGCAATTCTGTTGGTGATACTTGGCAAGCTTATTAGTGTGATTGAAAAGAAGAAAGAGAATAGGAGTTACGCGGTTGATATTGGGGCAATTATTGGTCTTTCGATTGTTTTAATTTTAGGTGTATTTTTATGAGAGGAGAGTAGTAGATGATTCAGATTTTCTTAATAATCGGTATTATTTCTATCATCATTTCAGGTATGTTTCTAGGAGTCTGGACAAGCGGACAACAACAAAGAGCGAATTATCATTCAGAGACGAAAGATCACCGGGATTTTAGATCAAGGGTTGGGATTTATGCTGGATTAATAGGCCTGGCTTCATTAGGTTTAGCAGGATTATTATTTTATATTTAACGATTCAATTTTCGAGGGGGGAGGGTATTAATCTCCCCGAATTTCCCTCAACAACTGAAATATCTGCCCCCTGTGATGTGCCTCATGTTCTATTAAATGATAAATCACCCACTCGGGTGTTACATCATATTCATCAAGCACCCTGGCCCTGCGCCAATCTTCCAAATTCATAGAACGAAAGTGGATAAGCAAGGTCTCTCTTACTTTATTTAACCGGTGAAGATGAGTTTCAATAGTGTCTCCAACTACATGTACCAAGTTCCCGTCAGGCCATCCGTCTAACGGGAAAAGCTCTTCTATTTCTGTATCCCACGCTTCTTGTTCCATCACTTCCCCATACAGCCAACCAGCTTCGACATATGCTATGTGGTACAACAGAGATCCGATGGATTGTCTGGACCCTATTTTTATATCAAGCTCATTTTGGCTGATACCTTTTAGTCTCTTTGTTAGGTTGCTGCGGACATCTTCTAAACACCAAAGAGCACGACCAATATCCGGTTCATAGCCGGGCAGGCTTCTTACCTTGAGGGTGGGTTTGGTTGTCAATAGAATTTCCTCCTCTAATAAAAGTGTTAATTACAATAATAAAAGTATTAATAACAATATACTGCATTCCACCTAAATTCCCTTCATGAATAGTCTGGTGTAAAAAATGTTTGACATCTACCTTTTCCAGTTTTATACTAAAAAGTGTAAAATATATTTTACACTATAGCATTTTAGAAGGTGATTACTTGCAAAATCGAATCAAGGAATTACGTGAACAGCATGGAGTTTCTCAAGGGAAACTTGCAGACCTCTGCAAAGTAAGTAGGCAAACCATCAATGCTATTGAAAATGCTAAATACGCACCAAGCTTGCAACTTGCATTTGATCTTGCTAAATACTTGGGTGTTACAGTGGATGAACTTTTTAATATGAATGACTAGATGCAATTTAGAAGTGAAAACGACCGAACTCCATTGGCCGGCTGAGCAGCATTTGGAGATTGAACCAAGTTAAAAGGTGGGAGAAAAAAATGGGGAATTTAAAAAAGTTAAGTATTATTCTGTCTGGGGCAATGTTAGTATTGGTGGGAGGATTTGGGCTATTTAAGTGGTTTCAAAACGGTATTGTTGATCTAAATGCAATCTTTGCGGGAGCACTTGCCTTAGGATTTCTTTTTAATTCGCTCACATGGGGTGACATGCAAGGTGAGAAAGCAACAGATGAACTAGATATGCATATAAAGACCCAAAGTGCTAAAATTGGTTATTTTGTTTTAATGATTTTAGCTTTATTGATTCTATTTATTTCAGAGGGAGTAGTAAACTTCAATGAAATTAAAAATATACCGTTAGCTGTTGTTGTATGCCTTTCATTGGCCGTGCTTCCAGTAACAGAGTTCTTTTACTCAAAGCGATTTAGATAATAAAAGAAAAATCCAGCAGTCCAAGGGGGCTACTGGATTTTTCTAATTAAAGATGCCTGTACTTCTAGTTTTCTATAAGATTTTTACCGTTGCCAAAACAGGATAATGATCTGACGGATACCCTCCATCAAAACTATCTCTAAGAATGTGGGCAGTAAGAAACTCTACCCTGTTCGATCCGAATATGTAATCGATGGGACTGCCTTTTATTCCGCCCTCATAGGCATGAAAAGTAAGGCTGTCTTCCTTTTCTTCTTCAGTAAAACAAGAATAACAGCTTTCCATGGACGAAACTTCCGCCAATGCTTCACTTTCAGGCACATCATTAAAATCGCCGGTTAAAATAACTGGCAAGCTTTTCGCGTTATCTTTACTACGGATCACGTCACGAATTAGTTTCAATCCTTCCTTCCTCGCAAGCTTCCCCATATGATCAAGATGCGTGTTAAAAAAGCGCAAAACTGGTTCGGTTTGTCCCTTTGGAATAAGCTCCACCCAGGAACAAATTCTTTCGCAGTGTGCATCCCAGCCCTTACTTCCGATAATATCTGGGGTTTCTGATAGCATAAAGGACCCTTTTGAACCTGTGGTAAAACTGGACTTTTTAACAAATACAGCACTGAATTCTCCAACCTCCGTGGAAACGGTTCGATTGACTGCGTATACTTCATAGGACTCTTTGAATCTCTCTTTTAGCCATTCAAGCATGGGAATGGTTGCTTCCTGTGTGCCGATAACGTCAGGCGAGTAAGTATGAATGGTTTCTGCAATCCAGTGTTTACGGTCTTCCCAGATAAATGGGTCAGTGGGGACGATAACACGTAGATTAAAGGACATGACGGTATATGTATGTTTCAAAGACCATTCCTCCTTAAAAGTTTTCGGTAACAACTATTTCGATAAAACAATTAGGAGTTCCTGCAAAATAGAAGACAAAACAAAAAAGCGCCGAATACAATTGGCACTTTTTATAGTATCTATTAACGGGAAGCCTTTGGTGGCTGGCACACGTCACATTTGCGTTGGTTATTATTTTTAAATTTTGTAAAAGTCTTTTCAAAGTTGCTGCCACACTCACATTTAAACAGTAACTTCTGAGAGAATCCGTGGTATTCAGTCGATAACAGTTTACTCTCTGAATTCTTCTCCACAAATTCATTTATTTTACCAATAGTCCATCGTTTATTCATTTCCTAACACCTCACATCCGTACATATTATAACATGGTCGTGGGTAGAAGGGACAGGCACTTCGACCCAATAAGGGTCAAAGTGCCTGTCCCTGAAATATGCTCTAAACTCTTCGCATAGAGTAAAGTAGGAACATATTGAACCGTAAAGGTGGGACAACGATGGCTAAAGAATTACGGACAATCAAGAAACCCAACTTTCTCATCCTGATGGTAGATCAGCAACGTTACCCAAGTGTCTATGAAAATGAAGAACTTAGAAAATGGCAACGTGAAAACCTGCTTACCCAAGAGCTCCTGAAAAAGAATGGATTCGAATTTACGAAGCACTATGTTGGAAGCACAGCTTGCTCTCCAAGCAGAACCACCCTATATACTGGGCAATATCCTTCCCTTCATGGGGTGACGCAAACGAGTGGTGCAGCGAAAACCTCTTTTGATTCGGACATGTTTTGGCTTGATCCTAATACCGTGCCAACTATGGGCGAATATTTCCGTGCAGCAGGTTACAAAACTTTTTGGAAAGGCAAATGGCATGCGTCTGAAGAGGACATTCTTATACCGGGAACGAAAAACTCTCTGCCAAGCTATACCTCTACAGGCAGACCGGACAAGAGAAATGTAGAGGAATATCTCGCCTCCAATCGCCTAAGTGATTACGGATTTGACGGTTGGGTCGGACCAGAGCCACATGGTTCTTCTCCTCGGAACTCTGCAAGCTCAGCTGCTATTGGGGTAAGCGGAAGGGATGTCATCTATGCTCAAGAAACAGTAGAGCTCCTGCAGTCATTGGAAAATGAATGTCATCGAGATTCTTCCCCATGGTTTGTCATGTGCTCACTTGTTAACCCTCATGACATTGCGATTTATGGGATCTACACAGAGTTAAGTCCTTTGTTCAACTTTGAAATTGACCCATCCGTGCCTTTCATCCCGCCACCGCCGACTGCCAATGAATCACTAAGTACCAAGCCTTCCGCCCAAGAGAGCTATCGTGAGATTTACCCAAAGGCACTCCAACCAATTAGAGATAACGTTTCTTACAGACAGCTCTATTATTCTTTGCAAAAGAAAGCAGACCAAGAAATGGGGAAGGTTTTCCGAACCTTGCAGGAGTCTACATTTTACGAAAATACGATTGTCGTCTTTCTGTCTGACCATGGAGAACTGCTTGGTGCGCATGGAGGACTTTATCAGAAATGGTACAATACGTACGAGGAATCCATCCATGTGCCATTGATTATCCACAGTCCGAAACTATTTTCCGGAAAAGAAACCACTGATATGCTTACAAGCCATGTCGATGTACTACCGACCATGTTAGGACTCGCAGACATTGACGTAGATGAGATCCAACAGCATCTTCAACGGGATCATACAGAAGTCCACCCACTAGTAGGGCGGGACCTGACACCTCTCCTAATGGGAAAAAACAAATTTTACCGTGCCAACGAACCACTTTATTTTATGAGTGACGACGACGTCACCCAAGGGCTAAACCAAGTCTCGGCAACAGGGGAACCTTATCATGCGGTCATTCAACCAAACCACACCGAAGCAATTATCACCAAACTATCCACAGGTGAGAACGGAACAAAAGAAATCTGGAAACTCACACGCTACTATGACAATCCACAATTTTGGAGCAATCCTGGAGTCGAAAATGTCACCACCACTCAAGTATCTCAAACATCTTCAGAAGAGAAGGTAGACTGTGCATTATGCATCACGACCACCAAAACGAGACCAGTCCCGGAACAATATGAACTATACAATTTGACAAAAGATCCGTTAGAAGAAACCAATCTTGCTTATCCAGACAATCGAACTCCAGAAACAATAGCTATCCAAAAGCTCCTTATGGTGGGTTTAGAGGAACAGTGCAAGCAAAAGAGGTTGGAACCTTCAAGTGGGGAAGTACCAGGGATGCCTTCGTGTAAAAACTAAAAGAAGCCAAACGACCTGGTTAAAATAGGTTGTTTGGCTTCTTATTTATGTTTGTTTAATTTTTTACTCTGAACCCTTCTCCAACGCCAACTTTACTCCAAAACCAATCAATACAATACCAGTAATGGACTCAATGACAGTGGTGGTACGCGGTCTTTTCATAAATGCACTAATTTGATCCACTAGATAGATGTAAAGGACAAACCAAATGGCTGTCAGGACAGCGTAGGTAACTCCCATTAAAAGAAATGGTCCGATTGTGCTTGTTCCCGGGTCTACGAATTGTGGCAGGAAGGTCAGGAAAAAGACCGCAACTTTTGGATTTAGCATGTTGGTCAGGAAACCTTGTTTAAAATGAGATTGATTTTTATATTTATTAGCCACGTTGCTGTCCATTGGAATCTCCGCATTCTTGTTGCGGAGTGCCCAAATCGTTTTAACCCCCAGGTAGACAAGGTAAACGGCACCAACATATTTAAAAACAGAGAAAAGGAAGGCAGATTTAACAATAATGGCGGAAAGACCGACGACGGCTGCGATGGTATGGATGAGAATTGCGCAAAAGGTACCTAAAACGGTTTTGAATCCGCCGCCTCTTCCTGCAGACAAGGTATTCTTGGTTGCGATGGCGGTGTCAGGGCCGGGCAGAATGATAAGTAGAATACTCATAACAACAAACAGAAAAAAGTTTTCCATGGTGAAAACCCCAATCTTCGTGAAATTTATTAAGATTCATTCTAACAGATATCAGAATATTTTTAAAAGTATTTTTTGGGTTTTAGGGACAGGCACGGCGACCCTTAGTGGGCCGCGGTGCCTGTCCCCATTACCCACTAACTTGCTCCAATACTTTTCTGCTGAATTCCTTCATTTTTGAATCTAGGAGGGGCTCGAAATTTTCGACGGCTTTTTGTGCGGCAGTCACGGCTTCTTCCTTTTTTCCGCACTCCATAAGAAGGAGTGCTTGGTAGGATTCTTTTACATATAAGAAGGACAAGTCAATAGGATGGTGGAGGTCAGGCATGTTGAACATTTCTAATGTTTGATATGCCTCTTCATAGCGTCCCAAATAGTAAAGTGCTTTCGCTTTCTCTAAATTTAACCAAGGTGCATAGAAATCCACTAATTCTATTGATGAAAAAAAATCTTCAATTCTGGCAAGTGCCCGTTCGTATTCTTTCTTTTCTGCTATCAAATCCATAATGGCGAATAATTCACAAAAATAAATGGAGGAGGGGTGATCTGCAAATTCGCCGTATTGCTTTAACTTTTTTAAATAATACTCCTTTTTTTGTTTATCTCCCTCCATCAATGCATGTGCAGAGGCAAGACGGTAGAGATCATCTGTCAAATAAAAGATACGTTTTTCTTTTGAATAGGCAAGTGCCTTTTCCATCGTTTCGATTGCTGCTTTTGAATTCCCGACTGCATATAAGTACACGGCTTCCGAATAATCAAGATCAAGTCTTGCCATCGGTTCTATGTAGGCATGCTTGGCTTCAATTTCTTTTCGTTCATTTATAAAAATATTTAATGCTTCCTGGTAGTTGTGTTCTGAAAATGCAATAGATGAACGAAAAATTCCAATGGACGTCCGGTTGGAGGAAATGTTCATCTCGTCAAACATATCAGAAGCGTTCTTAAGAAGACTTTCCCAACCAGTACGTTGTTGTTTCTGTAGCGAATAGCTATATATTTCTAAAAGTCTTGCACCCTCATATCCATGGTTAAGCTTATCTATGTGAGGTTCAATTTGGTTAATGATTTGCAAGTATTTATCATGGAATTCTGTAACCGGTATGTTGAAAATCTTTTCAGCCCGATCTAATATTTCTCTTAGTTCATGAGAATGGACCTCTCCTAATAATTCTGCTCTCTCCACACCAAGCTGATGGGCAATATAAGTAAGACTTTCCATAGAAGGATTGGCCTTGTTGTTTTCAATCAGGCTGAGCATTCCTTTCGTCAGCTCTGTCCCGGCAACTGCTTCTAACGTCATTTTCTTTTGCTTTCTTAATTTGCGTATCCGTTCTCCGAGCATATAAGTATGCACTCCTTGTAAAAAAATATTTTGTTTAATTATATTAAACTTTCCCTTGAATTGGAATACCTTAGTATGGTAAGATTTGTTTAATTAAATTAAACTTTTAAAAAACGGGGTGCTTTTAATGGAGGAAAGCTTAAAATTGAAAAGAGCGACATATCACCTGTACACCTTTATGATTAGTAAATTAATTTCCACCTTTGGATCTCAGGTATATGCATTTGCCATTAGTTTTTATATTTTGCAGCTTACTGGATCTGCTACAAGTTTTGCAACAAATCTTCTATGTAATATTCTCCCACGAACGCTTGCAGGACCGTTTGCTGGAGCCATCACCGATCGTTATTCTAGAAAAAAGATTGTTATTATCTCACAAGTAGCCACAACTCTCGCCATCACTGGACTTCTCATCTATACCCTTACTTCAGGACTTTCCCTTTTAGCAATCTACACAACTACGAGTATTCTATCCCTAACATCCATTTTTTCGGGAATTGCCTTTACTTCATCCATTACAGGTTTGATTGATCAGGCCCGTATACAAAAAGCAATGTCTATGAACCAGATGGCCATTTCTTTTGCAGCTATCGGAAGCCCTGCTGTCGGCGGGCTTTTATATGGAACGGTGCCGATTCCTGTATTTCTAATATTGTTTATTGTTGCATCTGTTATCGCTGTGATTTTGGAATCGACGATGAATTTCCGCCTGTTTTCTGAGGGTAAGAGTAGCTTAGAGGACGGGGAGAAGAAGGAATCCATGCTGCAGAGCATGAAAGCAGGTTTACGCTACTTGCGTCTGCAAAATTCAATTTTGCCCATACTCTGGATACTTTTACTTATTAACTTTCTTTTCGGGGCTTATGAAGTTGGATATTCCTATATCCTGATTGAAAATTTGAAAATGGAGTCCCAGCATTTTGGTTTCACACAAGGAGCGTTTTCTCTTGGCATGTTGCTAATGTCGATTTATTTTTCCGGACGAAAAGAAGTGAAATTTCCACTGCTAGTTTCCAAAAAGGGAATCATAGGAATGGGAACGGTTATGGGGGCGATTGCTCTTCCGCTGTTGCTGCCGATGTCGTATTGGATAATGTTCTCTTATTATATGTTTCTAATGTTCAGCTTCGGTTCACTCATTATTATCGTCAATACACCATTGCAAGTGATGCTTCAAAAGACCGTTGCCGACGAATTCAAGGGACGTGTATTTTCCATTATTGAAACAATGGCGATGGCACTTATTCCCCTTGGTATGGTAATTTACGGGATATTGTATGATGTCCTATCCGGGGAGTGGATCTTGCTTTTATCAGCAGGGATGCTCATTGTTATCACGCTCATCATGGCGAGGCCGTCTGTTATTAGAAAGGTGCATCCGGAGATTGGGGAGAAGCAAGTGGGCGGAGTAGTGGAAGCGGGGAATGTGGCTCGGTAAGGTAAGGGAGTATGAAGACCTCTGTTGGCGAGAATTGAGGTCAGAGAGGTCTTGAAAAGTGGTATGAAGACTTCTGTTGGTGAGAATTGAGGTCAGAGAGGTCTTGATAGGAGGTATGAAGACCTGTGTTGGCGAGAATTGAAGTTAGAGAGGTCTTGATAAGTGGTATGAAGACTTCTGTTGGCGAGAATTGAGGTTAGAGAGGTCTTGACAGGAGGAATGAAGACCTCCGTGGGCAAGAATTCAAGTCAGGGAGGTCTTGATAAAACTGATCAAGACGTCCACCACCCAACAACAAACAAAAAGAGGTCTTCATCATCAATCGACATGAAGACCTCTCTCTATTCTCATTTCTTCAAACTACTATACACAACCAACCGATCAGAATAATTTCTACTTTCCCGATTAAACGTCCCTGTACAGGTAATCAGGTTTAAATTGCTTTGAAACGAATAATCAAAAATTGCCTCCACAGGAGATTCATCCTCGGGATAGGTTTCTATTCTGTCCACCACATAGGTCAAGGATTCGCCGGCTTCGTTGGAAACAACAATCTCGTCACCGGCTTCTAGGTTTTTCAGATCAAAAAATACAGCGGGGCCGTTACGGCTGTCGACATGTCCGGAGATGACGGAGTTTCCGCGTTCTCCTGGCATGGGGCCTTCATTGTACCAGCCGACGGTCTCGAAAGATTCGGGTACTCCCATTTGACCGTTTTCGATAACGCCTACTTGTTCAACTAGTGCATCGACTCCGATAGAGGGGATTTCGATTCGGTGGGGTTCGATGCTGATAGATTCATCTTTAATGACTTTCCCGTTTTCGTTCGTCGTTTGTGTACGGGTAGGGAGGGGAGTTTTTTTGTTGGCAGGGGCCGCAGTTTCGGTGGACGCGGTTGCTTCGTTTGGAGTTTCCATTTCAGTAGCCTGATTACCAGTTGTCATCGGAGTATTCTCCGAACTACATCCGACTAGTAAAACAAGCATGAATGATAAAGCGGTTAGTAGTCTCATAGTTCTTCCCCTTCTAGAAAATGATAGTAGGAAAGAGAGGGAAGACCCCTCTCTTCTTAACATAAACTATTATTCTTGTGTAGCTTTTCTTCTATATGCAATAACTTGAGTTAAGACAATCGCGGAGATTAATCCAGCAACCGTCCAAGCGATAGCAGCATTCATTCCATTGTCTGCTGCACCACCCATACCTGCTGCAGGCATGTCAGTTGGCATGTCTTTTTCAAAGTTTTCTGGGAATTGGTCCACAATCGCACCGGACATCATTTCACCTACACCGAACATGTGGGCATAAGATTCACGGATTGTGTTATAAGTAGTTTCATAGTCTGCTTCGTTATAGCTGTTGAAAGCTAGAAGTAACTCATCAATATGCATTTGCAGTCCTTCTTCAAGGTCAGCTGCTTTCAGACGGCCTTCTGTAGCTGTGTCTAAGAATGCAGCTTGTTCTACTTTATACTCTTCCAACTCCGCGATTGCTGCTTCACGGCCTTCTTCATTTTCTTCACCAGTAGCAACGACATAATCTACGAAATATCCAATATGGCTACTCCAGATCTCTTCGAATGCTGCTCCGCCTTCTTCACCGTAAACAGATCCTACAGCTGCAGATAGGTCAGCTGTGTTTTCATTCAAAGCTCCTGCAGCGTTTTCAAAGTCACCAGCGCCATCAATTCCTTTTTGCATAGCTAGAACTGCTAGTGCAGCATGCTCAGCGAAAAGGTGGTTCAAGTCAGCGCGTAAGTCTGCGGCTGGTGTGTCAACACTAGTATTCTCGAATTTGTCTGGGAATTGATCTGTGATCGCCCAAGATAAACCTTTTCCTGGCTCATACATGTGCTCAATTGCGTGACGCATGTTTTCGTATGCTTTTTCAAAGTCTCCAGCGACATAGTTATCAAATGCCCAAACTAGTTGCTCCACGTGCATTTTTAGTCCAGCTTCTAGTTCGCTCGCTTTTAGGCGACTTTCTGTTGCTGTGTCAAGAAACGCAGCTTGTTCTACTGTATATTCATCTAGTTCGGCTAACGCCTGTTGTCTGCCTTCTTCATTGTCTTCCGCAGTTGCTGTTACATAATCTACGAAGTAACCAATATGGCTGCTCCAGATTTCTTTGAATGCTGCTCCGCCTTCTTCACCATAAACGGAAGCGACTGCTGCTGATAAATCATCTGTGTTTGCATTTAGTGCTCCAGCTGCTTGATCGAAGTCTTCTGCTCCGTCAATTCCTTTTTGCATAGCTACGACTGCTAAGAAAGCATGCTCTGATAATAATGCATCCAATGACGCTCTCAAGTCAGATGCCGGGGTGGATACAGATGCAGTGTGTTGATGTGCTCCATGGTCATGTGCACTTGCTGCTTGAAAAGTTGGTACTAATAATCCTACGCTAAGTGGTACGGCTACGATTGCTTTTTTCCAGTTCATGTTCTAAGCACTCCTTTTTAGTTGGTTTCACTTACCTAACGGAGCGGATCAGAAACTGGATCACTTTTTTTTGAAAAAAATAAAAAAGTCTTCAACTTTGTATGTATAATGGGAATTGGAAGTGGTTGAAAAATACATATCGTGGGAGTAATACCATGAAGCTACCTATTTCACAATTAGATGGCAAGAACCTTACAGATGAGCAGATGACTGACCTGCTTTTTAGAAATATAAAAGATGATAATAGAAATGGTGACTGTATTTTCGTTCCGGGGAGTAGCAAGGCGGTCGAATACCGGTTGCCTCCAGCCATACAGCTCTATAAGGAAGGAAGAGCAGGGAAAATACTGTTTTCCGGTGGAGTCGTATGGGACGGAAATCAGCTTAGCGAAGCGCAGCTCTTGGCAGAGAAGGCCATGGAATTAGGGGTGCCGTCAAAGGATATCCTCATCGAGAACCAGTCGCTCCACACAAAGGAAAATGTCCTGGCATCTTTGCTTGTATTGGATAGAGCGCTTCATCTTCATAAGATAGACCGGTTGCTTGTGGTGACAAGTCATTACCATATGAGGCGAATGAATCTTAAACTACGAACCTATATGCCGGATTGGATTGATTATTCTCTTTGTCCAGTCAATGATAGAACTACACGAGAAGACAACTGGTTCCTCAATCCCTATGGTAGGCAACGGGTGGAGGCAGAATCTGCTAAGCTGATCAGTTATGTGAAACAGGGAATAATCATAGATCAGGAGCTGGAATTTACAAGTCAGCCATAAGAGCGAACATCTAATTAACACCAGGAGGTACACATTGAAAAAAAATATATCATTTCAATTTCCAATCGAAAAGCAAGATTACACCGAACTATTCCGGTATATGCCTTATTTTAAATCCATTTTTAAGATGGCCACTGTGGGGAACTTGGTTGCACTCTTTTTATTTTGTGGTTACAACATTATTGCCAACCTGCAGATCGCACAAGATGGCACGCAATTCCTTATTTTGAATATCGTTACCGTGGTAATTGGATTTGTCATGTACTATATCATTCTTTTCTTGATTCGTTTATTTTTCAGGAAAATTATTGAGAATAGAAGCAACAAACTCCATTCGTTATATTTTCAATCCAATAATACCTATCAGGTTGGGTTCGATCCCCGTTTTGATGCCTTTGTACTTGGTAAGGAAAAGAGAAAAATTCCTGCTGATGAATCCTTAACGGTCATTGAAACAGACCAGAATTTATTGTTTTATGTAGGCAAAGGAAAAGGGAAAGATGATAAGTTCTTAATTTCAAAAGCAGGTATTTCTCCCGACCATGCGCTAAAGCTTGAGCGCGTCACCAATATGTTACAAGAGAAGGGAATTGCCGTTCAAACAGCAAAACTAATCTAATACTACCGGTTTTTAAAAATATCAGAAACCAATCTAGGCGTTTTTTCATACTATGGTGTTGAGGTGAAATTATGGCTAGAGTTAAGTTTACGGATTCAGATGTAGCGTTAGTGGCAAGGATGATGAGAGCAGAAGCAGAAGGTGAAGGCAAGCAGGGAATGCTTTATGTCGGCAATGTTATAACCAATCGTGCAGTAGCCGATTGTTTGGACTTCAAAGAAGTAAGAACCATTCCCCAAGTCATCTATCAAGTGCAGGGCGGAAATTATTCATTTGAAGCGGTTCAAAAGGGTAATTTATTTTATAACAGAGCAAGGTCGGTTGAAAAAAACTTAGCTAGAAAGACGTTGACTTCTTGGAGAGAGCATCCAGCAAAATACGCATTATGGTATTTCAATCCATATGCACCATGTCCTCCAACATGGTATGACCAACCTTTTTCCGGCCAATTCAAGCAGCATTGTTATTACGAACCGATTGCGGGAACATGTGCTAGTGTATATACGTGAACAAAATATCATTACTTTTTAGGGGACTCTTTGGCAGATATGCGGAGTTCTCTTTTTTTCAATTAGGAATTGATTTATTTCCTGTTATTGGGTTTTTGAAGTGAGAATGGTAGAATTATAGAGAGGTATTTATTGGAATGGGGTGTGGAATCTGACTATTAATTTCGGGTATGTGGAGAACATTATTGAGTTGCTTTGTATCCTTCTTGCTTGGGCGATAATTGCAGTGCTTGTTGTTCGTATTTATGTTAGGCAAGATGCAGAAGAACGTCCAAAATTATGGAAAATACTTATAGCTGTTTTGTTGGGGTTATTTTCATTTACCTTCACTTTTATATTTTTTAATGAACCTCTTTCCATTGCGATTCTTCCCCTTGGAGTATGGATTTTGTATGGAATCTTAAAAAGAAAAGGACGTTGGGAAGCTTATCGAAAATATGCTTGGACGGGTTTTGGAGGAAACTTTATATTTTTGAGTACGGCTATACTAGCAATTGGGTTAGCTGCTGTGTTCTATCCAACTGATGAAGTGCGGACGTATCTAACAGATGTTTCGAAAGTGGAATTGTTGGTGACTCATCCATCTGGCGGAGAAGTGAAAATAAACGAAGAAAAGTTAGATGACTCCCTATCTACTTTTAAGTACGAGCGATCGAACGTCATTCAGTGGTTTGAAGAAATAAGAGAGCAGATTTGGCCAGAAGAAGAGAGTGAAGAGCCGGTTGACATTCAAGAGAAGTTTCCTTATTTGTTAACTGGAGTAAAATCAAAAACTGGTGACAAGATTCAAGTTTATGTGGAACAAGATGGTAAGGGATTGCTTGTTACAACGAAGAAAAATCAGCATTACTTTAAATCAAAGACAGCTTCCTTTTTAGAAAAAAGGGGGAATGCTGAATGAGGAAAAAAACAATCTTCCTGTTATTCTTTGTAATGGCAATAGTAGCAGGAGCTATCACTATGTACATAATGATGACACCGAAAGCATTTTATTCAGAAGAAGTAATCATTAAAAATATGGATTATCTAACTCAAGAGATGGAAGTTCTAGACGTTATTCAATTAGATGAGAAAACTTATTTCGTTCCGATCTTATCAAATGGTGGTGAATCTTATGGATCTAGCATTTGGGTATGGAGTGGTTGGAAATGGGAATGTGTTGGTGCAACGAGCGCTTCGGACCCACAAATAGTAGTTAATGAGGGAAACTCTTATATTTATTGGAATGTTCATCCTCAGGACGAGGTACGTGAATGGGAGTTTTATCTAACATCTGAACGGAATTATTCTGTGACGTCGGTAGGGGATGATAATCAGGTAGAGGTTTATTATCCAAAGATACAGATGAAACATTCTGTAGAGTTTGGAAAAGAAAGTTATGGTTATGTAGAAATGCCAAGTGAATGGAAAGATGTTATTGGATCCTTTGATTCTTTTCCAGCTGAAACGGGGTTCATCCCTTCCAGCCATTCGTATATGTATCAATGGCAGGCCTATAATGACGACGGAGAATCAATTCGCCTCGAGCATACGTTTCGCAACGGTGGAGGAGGATCCTATGGTGGGAATTATGTAATTCATATGCAACAGTTAAATCCTGAAAATTTGGAATAGGGATGAAAGTATTAGTAAAGATTTGAGGTAATAGAAATGTTTCAACAATCAAGCAAGCAATATTATATTTTGGTGTTTCTTTTATTTATTTCTGTTTTCTATGGGTTTCAAAAGCATGTGGAAGTAAATAAGCAACAAGAGTATTTAGTACCGCATCTCAAGGAAAGGGTATGGAATCTTCAATCGGAGACCAATACTACTTCGGTTATCATGGGAACAGTGATGAGGGAAAATGAAATTCCATACGCGCAATGGGTTCAATTGAAGAATGGCTTCAAAGCAATAGAGGATACTAGCTATGAAATTGAAAAGCTGGCCAAAGCGATTTATCCACGGCATGCTGAGGAGTTACAGTTTGCGACTAGGACCAGTGCTAGTTTAATTGCAGGAGAGCTAAGATATTTGGAGGCAACCTTGCTGGAAGAGGACATGGATAGATTGGATACAGTCACTTTTCCAAAAGAAATGGAAGCGACACTCGTCCGCATTCATGAGACTGCAGCTGCGTGGAGCGAAGCAACAAATCCTTTTATAGGCTTGCCGAGCAATTTAATCGACCAAACAGATTGGGTAGATATGCTGAAAGAGATGGAAGATGATTCAATTGCGTATCAGGATGGTTATGGGGACTAACTAAATCAATTGTGGTGATAAAGTTGAAAAGAGTGGACGTTGCGTATGTATTATTATTAGATGAAGCACAAGAAAAAGTACTTTTGGTAAAGAACATTGGAGAAAATGAATCTTATTATACGCTGCCAGGTGGAGCGGTGGAGGAAGGAGAAACCCTTCCGGAAGCTGCTGTTCGTGAAGTGAAAGAAGAGACGGGCTTGGATGTAGAGGTATCTGGAATAGTCGCTGTTATGGAGGCATTCTTTGAGGTAAGAGGACATCATGCTATATTTTTTATTTTTGATGGGGAAGTTAAGGGTGGAGATATCAACATTTCAATGCTCGAGGAAATAGAGGAAGTTGCTTGGATGGAAGTAGAAGAGGCTGAACAGTGGTCTTCTGTCAAGAAAGTGGACAACTTTTTAGAGAGAATCTTCTTATGTTTTTCAATATTGGTACAGCTTTACTTTTTAAAAAAGCTATTTTCCTCGTATCTAGTTTGTATCTTGTATGAAAGATCCCAAATAGAGAATTCTCAGTGTCCCGCAACTTGACATGGAGCCTCTGCGGGTATGACCTCGAGCCACAAAGCCACCTGGGTAGGAACCAGTGGCTCGCCAGGTAGGCTATCCTACCCGCCCCTCCATGTAAAGTTGCTAAGTGGGGTTACTCTTTATGCAGCTTCTTTATCTAGTACTTGTTTTTTCGTATTGCTTCGTTCGTATTCATTTGGTGATATATATCCTAGTTTAGAGTGACTTCTTCTTTCGTTATAAAAGCTCATAATATAGGTCCAAATTTCCTTCGTTGCTTCTTCTCGAGTTGCGAATTTTCTTCGATACACAAGCTCTTTTTTCAGAGTCGCAAAAAAGGACTCCATACATGCATTATCATAACAGTTTCCTTTTCGACTCATACTTATTTCCATGTTACATTCCTTCAAGCGTGCGATGTAATCACTGGAGGTATATTGGCTACCACGATCAGAATGGTGAATCAGGCCATAAGGAGGCTTTCTTTGATTTATAGCTCTGTTTAACGCTTGTAAAGGAAGCTCCTTTGTCATGGTTTTGTTCAAACTCCAACCAACAATTTTTCTAGAAAACAGGTCCATTACTGTAGCCAAATACAACCATCCTTTTAACGTCCAAATGTAAGTGATATCTGTTACCCACACTTGATTAGGCTTTTCTGGATTAAACTCGCGATTAAGTAGATTCGGATAAATTGGCTGATTATGGTTGGAATCTGTCGTAACCACAAAACGTTGTTCCGGTATAGCACAAAGCCCCATTTCACGCATATATCTTCCGACGGTTTTCTCTGAAATCAGAAACCCATCTTTATACAATTCTCTCGTAATTCTAGGACTCCCATAGACTTCTTTATTCTGAAAGAATAGACCACGAATTTTTGCCATCATCCACGTTTTTCGTTTTTTTCTAGGGGACTCCTTTTTATTAATCCACTTGTAGTACCCACTCTTGGATACATTTAATACCGTGCACATCTTCACAATTCGAAACTCTTTCCGATGTTGAAAAATAAATCGGTAAATTACTTCTGGCTTTTCATGAAGATGTGCGCCGCCTTTTTTATGATTTCATTTTCCTCTTTCAATTCGTTTATTTGATCCAATAGTTCTTTTTCACGTTTTTTAAACTCGCTAGGAGTAATGTAACTCTCCCCAGCTTGCGTTTTCTTTCGATAAATGCTAACCCAACGTGATATGTTCTTTGGTGACAAGTCCATTTCTTTACTAATATCTGTTGCTTTATTTCCCTCTTCTACTACTAGCTTGGCAATGTATTCCTTGAATTCAGGGTCATATCTTTTACTCATCATGACACGCTCCGTTCCAGATACTTGTTTTTACAAGTCTCTCCAAACCGTGTCTACTTTATAGTCTAGACCCACTAAACGCCTGAAGGGCTATGGAACCAGGTTGAATTGTCTAATAGAAGGGTTCTAAACGCCCGAAGCGCTGAGAAATCAGGTTGAATTGTCTAATAGAGGGGCTCTAAACGCCCGAAGCGCTAAGAAATCAGGTTGAATTGTCTAATAGAAGGGTTCTATACGCCCGAAGCGGCATGAAACCATGTTGAATTGTCTAATAGAAGTAGTTTCAACACATTATTAAATAACAGAATATTAAATAAATGAAACTTTTCATAAGAGTAATCGTATTAATATATATAAGATCAAAAGGGGGAGTATCACATGATCTGGTTATTTATCATCGTACCAATAGGGCTACTCGTCGGAATTACTATTTTTATGGATAAAAAGAATAAAGGAATGGGCCAAGCTCCGGATGTGAACAGAGGCAATCAAAATATTGAATCAGAAACAACTAGAAATCAATTCAATCAGTTCAACAATCATGGTGGAGGAAACGATGGCGGGGGATCAAACTAAGATGGATTACGCTATCCAAGCAAACCATCAAAACATGAAAATCTTGAAGGCTTCCAAAGATCGCTTTGGAAGCCATCTTAAGCTTGAGGTCACTTTTCCTGATGGAGTTATTGTCTTAAGGTGGGGACTAGATGATGTGGATTATCTAAGAGTTAGAAATATCGTCAAAAATAATTATTTTGATAGCTTAGAAGCAGGGTATCATTATGAGTTACTCCCTTATGTTGGAGTAAGCCTCGACAAACCCAACGGTAAACAAACATTCCTTGCGAACCTCCGTTGCGTACAGGGACAAAAGGCTGCAAGAATTGAATTTGAATGCTCAGAAAAGTTTGCTGGGAATATAGAGTGGTTTAAAAAGGATGTAAGGTGTATAAAAGATTTGGAACATCTGAAATGGGAGAAGTTTAAAGCATGAAACAACGAAGAATTTTGCTATTAGGATTAACGCTATTGATAGGAATAATAGTTTTTCAATTTATAGGAAATAAAGATATTCCGATGATAACAAATAGCCATACATTTGGTGTCTTCTATGTGGAGGAAAAAGACCATCATATAGAACCAGGAGAGTATATGGAGATGTGGGTTATCGGTTATAACGGAGCCGAGAAAGAAGAGAATAAAGAGTACTTCAAGGTATACATTAAGGATGCTAATGTTTATAACCTTATTGAAGCAGAAGAAACCTATATGTTTTCCTTTTCTTCAACGGGAGACGATAGATACTATTTAGACCAAGTTTTCCCCGAAAATGGTACTCAGTTGACTGGAGAGGGAAGATAAAAAGATTAGTAAAAGTAACGGCCCTTCTTTTGGCTTTTAAATGTGACAGTTATAAAGATTTACTTTATCAAAATCCTCATATAGTTACTGAGATATGCACGCGTATGTGTGCATTTTTTTATTTATTTTATGCACCTCACGACAAAGACCCCTTCTAAATACACCACTTTTCTCGAATAAAAAAAGTAATAAGTAAAATAATACTCCGTAGTACAGTCAAACGTATTTAATCAGTCATAGACTTATACAAAAAATGAGGTAATTGTGTGTTTAATAAGAGACCTTCTCGGGGCAGCAAACAGATTCAATCAGTAATGAAGCCAAACTATGAAGATTATTTGAAAAAGAAAATCCAGGTGGATGACTCAACCATTCCAAATGATCAAAAATCTTTTCAGGATATTATTAAACATGTTTTTGAAGATGTAGGTGATTTTCGCGTTAGGTATATTCCTAAAAACGATGAATCGGGGGTGTATGTCTATTACATTTCCGGAATAACCGACGTAACTAAATTAGAAGAGCAACTACTACTCTCAGATGAATTGGAATTAGCGGTATTAAAAGAAAACATTAGAAACTTTGATTACTATGAGGCGGATTCATGGAAGTCTTGTATCCAAGGGTGCTTGGAAGGTCATGTAGTCATTCACTTACCTGGGGAAGTACCTTTTTTAGTGAACTATGTGAAGAAAGAACAGAGAAACGTAACAGAACCCACAACGCAGTATCAAGTATATGGACCGAAAATCGGCTTTATTGAAGATAGCAGAACAAATATTTCACTTATTCGTAAACTAATCAAGGACCCGAGGTTGAAATTAAAAGAATTCACCGTGGGAACGTTAAGTCACACCCACGTTGGATTATTGTATTTAGATGAATATGTGGACCCTGATTTGTTGGAGTTGGTCACTAGTAGATTGGAAAATCTAACAATGGAGCAATTGACCGATGGCGGGGAGCTTGCAAAAAAAATAGTGGATCATCCCCTGTCCATTTTCCCACAAGTATATGAAACAGAGAGACCGGACTATACTTCCATTGCATTAGGACAGGGAAAAATTGTGCTAATCGTCGATAATTCCACCTTCAGTGTCGTACTGCCAGCGACCTTGTTTAACCTGATTGAAATAAGTCCAGACAACTACCGAATGGCATTGGATAATTCTTTTATCCGTATACTAAGAATTGTGTCTATACTAGTAGCGACCATTCTTCCAGCTCTATACGTGTCTTTAGTTGGGTATCATCCAGAACTGCTTCCAACCACACTCGCTTTAACGATCGCTGATTCCAGAAATAATATTCCATTTCCTATTTACTTGGAAGCGCTAATGATGATTTTTGCTTTGGATGTTTTAGTAGAAGCAAGTCTAAGGCTTCCTAGTTTTGTAGGTCAGACTATTGGTATTGTAGGGGGGCTTGTTGTAGGTCAGGCGGCTGTAGAAGCTGGCTTAGTTAGTACAACAATGATTATCGTTAGTGCCTCAACCGCTATTACATCGTTTACACTCCCAACTTGGCATCTAATTTCTTCATGGAGAATTTCAAGATATCTATTAATAATCATGTCTGCTTTATTAGGAATATTCGGCTTAACAATAGGTATAGCGTACCTTACATTACATCTTTGTAACCTTAGTTCTTTCGGAAAACCATATTTATCTCCTGCAACCCCTTTTAATCCGAAAGAACTATTAAATATTTTTTCTAGATTAAGAAACAACCAATTTTCGAAGCCAAAGTGAAAGGAGGAGGAAGCTTTGCGTAATACAATACAACAATTCCGCGGCTTTGATTTGTTTGCCTTTACGTTTTCATCCACCATTACTTTGGGAGTAGCTTTTTTACCGTATGTAGCAGATGGGGAAATCAGGAGTGCTTGGTTAAAGCTAATCATAACGTCCATTCCCTTTCTTTTTCAGGTCTGGCTAATATCTAAATACTTCCGATTATACAATAATATGGATTTCTTCAAGGTATTTAAAAATCATGCCGGCCCTTTCATATATTTCACCATAATGGCTTACTTGATAATCAGTTCCATTTTTAGCACGATGAAAGTAACACAGGATCTGACTTTTCTAGTAAGGACATTTATGTTAAAAACCACCCCTACATTTTTTATTATTTTACCTTTCATCATACTTATCTCTATTGCAGTTCATTATGGATTATTGACAATCGTTAGGTTTGTTTCTTTCTTTGTTGTTGCAGAAATAATACTGCTTTCGACATTTTTGACTTGGGGATTTTTTGGTGGATATTTCGATTGGATCTTTATTCCACCTGTTATGAATGTTGACTTATCTGTTTTTCTAAATAGTTCTATTTCAGATGCTGCACGGTACGGGGGAATAGTTACTCTCCTTGGGTTTATCCAATATGTAAAACGGGGGGAAAAGACCTTTCGTGCCATGAGTACAGGATTATTATGTGTCATGCTGGTATATGTATCCTTGAGCTTGGTTGTATTAGGAGTGTTTGGATATGAAGAAGCAATCCATCTTATATCACCAATCATTACGTTGGTTCAATCAATTACACCTAGTACTGGTCTGTTAGAAAGGATGGATCTCTTGTTTTTGGGGTTTTGGATCATCTCTTTTATAAAAGTTTCTTGTATCCTTTTTTGGTTTTCGATTCATTTATTAGAGCAACTATTACCAAAAATAAAAAGAGGAATTTTAATTGTCTGCATTACCCCTTTATTTTTTATTTATGCGAATTGGGTCCCTTTTCAATTTATTGAAGGATGGCATGCTTATAATATCAATGTCTTAGTAGCTTCTTTGCTAGTCCCCTGTCTGCTATTAATCTTTGTCATACTAAGACACCGTAACTCTCGGGGGATGGTTTCATGATGGGAAAAAAGATACGATATTTGCCGTTACTGCTAGTGTTGTGTTTAAGTGGTTGCAATGATATGCGTGAAATTGACCAAAGAGGGATGGTATTAGGAATATCTATTGATCAAGGAGAGGAAAAAAAATATAAAGTTAGCATCCAGTTACCTATTCTGGGGAAAAGTCAAAACGGAGGGGGAGGTCCTGCGAAGTCCGGAGAATTTGAGGTGTTATGGAGTGAAGGGGATACAGTATGGGAAGCACTTACTAATTTGGAATCAAAGACGCCGAATGTATTATTTTTTGGACATCTAAAGGTTATTGTAATTTCAGAGAAAATTGCGGCATCTAGTATCAACGGTTCATTGGATTTGGTGGACAGAATTCCTGATATAGGGAACAAGGTCTTCCTTATAATAAGCAAGGATGAAGAGGCTAGCAAGTTTTTAAAATCAGAGTCCTCTCTCATAAAGTTACCGGCCCTGTATGTTAACCGATTCTTCCGGGCTGATAAAAAACTTTCTCGAACGCAGCCAATTAAAGTTTTCCAGTATAGACGGGATCGAAACACGGTATCTTCAGCGGCAGTTATTCCCTTTGCAAAAACAATTGACAGTGAAATTATTATTGAAGATATGGGAGTATTAAAAGAGGATGCATTAGTAGAAATCTTGGAAGGGAATGAAGTAGCAGCAAGTCAGCTGATAAAAGGCGAGAAAGTGGAAGAAATGAATTATATCACCCAAATAGAATCAAAAGGAAAAAACGTATCTGTTTCTTTATCTAGAATGATGTTAGAAAGTAAAGTGAATTTAGAAATGGTAACTCAGGTAACCTTTGATATTCATGTGAAGGGTGAAGGGAACCTTGTTGAGCTTTCTGCTGGTGAAACATCCAAAGACTTTATTGAAAAGCTCGAAGCTAAATTGAATCAAGAGATAAAAACGGATATTGAACAAACGATAGAGAAAATGAAGAACGCAAATGTGGAACCATGGTTGTTGGGGCAGAGGATATGGATAAAGGATCAAACCTTTTTTGAAACGTTAAAGTGGAAGGAAAAAGGGTTTAAAGAAGCATTATTTACTGTAAATGTGGACATTCAGATAGACACAACAGGACAAAAAGGGTTATTCAATAAATCGCCTATTTATCAGAAGTCAACTAGAAATGATGGGGAGTAAGAATGGAAAATACGTGTATAAATATTTTTTCACGCACAACGGGTTAAACTAAATAAAAATTAGTATAAAAAATCTTATACACAAAGGACACATCATGATTGGATTAATTTTAGCTATCCTCATATTTAATGGAATTGCATGGAAAGTAGATAAAAAACTATCTCGAAATCAAATGGTTCATATTTGGTTTTTTACGATTGCCTTTCAGCAAACACATGATTTCATTGTGGAATTTAAATTGGGGGGATACTGGTATTTTAATCCCGGGGTTGATTGGGCAGGGCTCTTGGCTCATACAATATTAATCGCTCCCGTAAATATCTTGTTCCTGAATTTTTTCCCTTTTAGGAACAATTTCTATAAAAAATTTCTTTATTTTATTGCGTGGCTTGCCTTTATTATTATTTATGAGATTATTGCTGCTCTACCTGAACCATATGGTTATTTTCACTATGGTTGGTGGAAGTTGCAGTATTCAATGGTGGAAGATGTAATATTGCTATTGATTCTATTAGGTTTTTATAAATACATTGTAAGTCTGGAGAAATCCATTGGAGGAATTCAATGATCATTTTAGTCACAGGATTTACCGGAAAAGTCGGGAAGGAAGTAGCCAAGAATTTAAAAGCAAAAGGGTTATCAATTAAGTGTGCAGTGAGGAATGTAGATAGCTTAAAGAGAGAACAGAATTCATATGATTTTGTGTCACTTGATTTTTCAAATCCAGCCACATTTGATCAAGCTTTAAACGAGATAGATAAAATATTTTTGATTTATCCTCCAGGGGCTGACATCAAGTTTGAAGAATTCTTAAATGTTGCAAAGCAAAAAAAAGTAAAGCATATTGTTTATTTATCTGTTAAAGATGTACAATTCTTGCCCTTCATCCATCATTATAAGAATGAAAAATTAATTAAAAAATCAGGTATTCCATTTACATTCATACGTGCCGGATATTTTATGCAAAATCTAAATGACTTTCTAGGTGCAGAACTGAGAGAGAATCGGCGAATATTCGTACCTGCTGGGAAAGGTAAGACGAGCTTTGTGGATACTAGGGATCTTGCCGAAGTTGCTTCCATAGCATTTCAAAATACGGAAGATCATCAAAATAAAAAGTATGTCATCACAGGTGATGAAGCATTGGACTTTTATGAAGTGGCTGAAATGATGACTGATGTGATGCATGTAGATATTCACTATACTAATCCTTCTGTGAAAGAATTTAGAGAATGTATGCTGAAAAAAGGTGCAAAGGAACAATTTATTAATGTGGTCGTAGGTATTCATTTCCCAACTAAACTTGGATTGGCGAAAGGGATTACCAAAGAGTATGAAAAACTAACAAAAATGAAGCCCAGGAAAATGAAGGACTACATAATGGACTACCAAGAGGAATGGTTATAAGGCGCTGAGACTGTTTTCTTTTCATGTGGATAGTACATAGAACCACTAGAACAAAGAGTAAGACACCAGTTGCCTTACTCTTTGAATTATCTAAACCACCTAATGTACCTCTCCATCACTTTAGGTAGGAAACCTTCAAATAGCTTCTTCCTCCAATAGGCATCTGCTGTACGTTGAACAGCTGCGCTATGATTTGGATACGGATGAATGACATTTGATATGCTACCGAGCTTCTTTTTAAACTGTTTGGAAAACACCGCCTCTTGCATCCAGTCCCCGGCATGATTTCCAATGGCATGGGCTCCTATGATATGACCTTTCTTATCCGTGATAATTTTTACAAAACCAGTTGTCTGGTGATCTGTTACGAATCGATCGACTTCGGAAAGGTCCACCTTATAGGCATCATAGTCTAATCCTTGTTCTTTTGCTTCTCCTTCGGTTAAACCTAAATGAAATACTTCTGGTGAAGTGTAGGTGACCCATGGAACATTGGAATAATCTATTTTTCTTCTTAATCCTATAAGTGCGTTTTGGACGACTAGCTTGCCCTCCATGCCGGCTACATGAGTAAAAGGTAATGTTCCGTTAACATCACCTACAGCATAGATGTGAGGGATGTTTGTTTGCAAGCGTGCATTCACTTTTATATGTCCGCGCTCATCTGTTTGAACATTGGCCTTATCTAATTGAAGTTTGTCAGAATTAGGGGTTCTTCCTGTTGCAACCAGTATTTCATCCACTTCCATAGAGATTTCCTGCTCTACTGGTTCCACCGTTAAATGAACAACTTTCCCGTTTGGTCCAGATTCAATAGAATTGACGTTAGCATTATAGAGTAGCTTCATCTCTTTAGAAAGAACATCTTTCATGAGTTGCTGAACTTCCTCATCCTCTTTTACTAGTACACAATCAGACTTCTCGACAACCGTCACTTCACTTCCTAGTCTCGCCATCGCCTGAGCCATTTCAATTCCAATCGGACCACCGCCTAACACTAATAGCCTTTTTGGTAATTTGGATAAAGAAAAGATGGTTTCATTTGTGATAAATCCATTTTCTTTCAAACCGGGAATTGATGGAACAAACGGTCTTGAACCAGTAGAAATTACAATTCTCTTCCCATAAATAATTTCTCCATTATTAATAACCACTTCATTCTTGGAGTTAAAAGCCCCCATTCCTATATAAACATCCACTCCTAGTTTTCGGAACCGATCCGCATCATCATGCACTTGAATATGTTCAATGGCTTCCTTCACTTTATTCATGACAGCTTCCATTTGAATATTCTCTGAAACGTGAACACCGAATTCCTCAAGGGAACGTGCGCTTTTAACGCGGTTTGCAATCTCAATTAAAGCTTTGGATGGAACGCAACCGAAATGTAAACAGTCACCGCCAGGCTGTTCTTCCTTTTCTATTAACGCAACTTTTCCTCCTAAAGAAGCAGCGCCGGCGGCTACTGTTAATCCTCCGGCTCCTCCTCCAATGACAATGAGGTCATACTTTTTCATAAAAACCTTCACCTCTTTTCTTCGGTTTTCGCAAATCCTAATTTAGAACGGACTTTTTTACTTAATATAAGCGGAAGAACACTTATCAGAATAAAAACGACAACTGCAAAAATAATGACCGATTTATTATCGCCGACAAAACTGGATCCCAGAAAATTGTAAGCAAAAGTACCTGGAATGATCCCAATTACTGTAGCCAAAACAAAATGCGACAGCTTCACCTTGGAAAGCCCCGCCAGGTAACTTATTAGGTCAAAATTGAACAAAGGTATTAAACGAAGAAGAAGCACATAGAAAAATCCATTGACCTCCATTTGCGATTGAATCTTTTGTACTCTCACGTTTGAAGTTTTCTTCTGCGTTATATTTTTTCCGAATTTCTTCGCAACAAGGAAAGATACGATTGCTCCTAATGTCGCCCCAATGATGGTATAAACCGTTCCCCATAAAACCCCAAAAGCAAGTCCGGCAGCTAAAGAGAGAATAGATGCTGGAAATAAGATGAGTGGTCGAATCGTATATAGAACAACGTAGATGATCGGTGAAAAGATACCGAAGGATAGAATCCATTTCCGAATTCCTTCTGGGCTGATATTTAGATAGTTGTGATTGATGTATAACAAGGAACCTACTATTATAGCTAGCAGTATTCCTTTAATCCAATTCTTTTTCATCATGAAACCCTTCCTTCCGGTATCAACTTATCTTCTATTATTAACCCAACAGCACATCAATGAGCAACAAATAAGGTGCAGGAATTAGTTTTATCATGATATTGAATACTTCCTATTTCCAACTACAATCCCGCCTAAAATAAGCACAACCCCAGCCCATTGATACATACTGATATGTTCGGATAATACAAATGCCGACATGATTACAGCGACAGGAAGTTCAGAGGCTGTAAGGATTGTTCCTAGGCTTGGTCCCACATGAGGCATTCCAATGGAAAAGAGTAATGGGGGCAGCACCACACCAAATATACCTAGAATTAACCCATAAGGAGCGATTCCCATTACAGTTGGTAGCTCGACTAAAAATACTGGGGGAAACAAGATAAAAGTAATAAGCAAGCCACCGGTGGAAAGAAGGGCACTTTTTTGAATCGCAGGGATTTCTTTGCCAATGATCCCACTCAAAAAAATAAAGATAGAAAAAGTAAAAGCAGAAAGTATTCCCCAAATTACACCTTGCCATGAAATGGATTCAATACTTTCTCCCAACAATCCGGCTGCCAAAACGGATCCAGAAAGTAAGATTACAATCGATACAATCTTACCTGATGAAGGAAGCTTTTTATAAAAAATCCACTCAATCAATGTGCCAATCCAAATAAATTGAAACAAACAAATGATAGCGAGGGAAGCTTCAAGCGTTTGCAAGGATTGGTAGTAAAGCAATCCTGTTAGGCCCATCGGTATCCCTGCTAACACAAGCTTCAATGTTTGCATGACATGTAATTTTTTCTTTCGGATAAATAAAGAAACAATCCAAATAATGATCGTACCAACTAACACCTGACTGCCTGTTACCTCACTCATGGAATAACCGGCAGCATAAGCAAGCTTCACGAATGTAGATAAAATCCCAAGGCAGCAGCCTCCTAAAAATACCATCAACGCATAATGCCAAGTCTTCATATAATTTACCTTCTTTCAATGATTTGTTTGAAGAAAATACAAAAAAGCCACACAACTGTCAGAAGACAGTCGTGTGGCGAAAATAGAGTGATCTCTAGAAAAATCCACAAGAAACATTTTATTATTAAATTTACAAACCAAATTATACTGAAATAATCCCTCCTTTTCAATAAGAAATTTCACTGCCAGCACAACACATTAAAAGTTGTGTTTCCATCAATTTAGGAGCAGAGTTGGTAGTAACAGGAGAGGGGACGGAAAAATGAACTTTAAAAATTCCATATCAGATACAAAGTTGAAAATGGTCCAATTGGAAAGAGAACTGACAAGGCTGGAAAATCTGAAAAGAGGGGAAGATGTCAACACATTACATGACAGATTAGTAAGTATAAACAAGGATATCGATGCGTTGATTCTTGAGGCAAATAAGAAAACAGGAAGAGTTAGTGATGGAATAATGATTTGAAGTAGGTTTTCTGATGGCCTTCTAAATTGTGTAAACGTACATAAGTTTTAATATTACGTGAACATAGTGGAGGGACATATGAATACGGTAAATAAAATATACGAGAAGTTTAAGGATATGATAAGCAGTTTACTCAGCGCACAATCGGATAATGGTGCCTGGAACTTTTGCTTTGAAGGAAGCATCATGACAGATGCTTATATGATTATCCTAATAAGAACACTTGAAATCACCGATGAGGAAGTATTGGTAAAAGATTTAGTAGAGCGAATAAAGTCAAGGCAATCGCCAAATGGAGCCTGGAAAGTGTACCCTGATGAGGACAAAGGTAACTTGAGTGCCACAATAGAGGGGTACTTTTCTTTATTGTATTCAGGGTACGTTGCCGAAGAAGCTAGCTATATGCGAAAGGCGGAGCGCTTCATACGCGAAAATGGAGGACTTGCAAAAAGTGATTGGTTGACCAAAATGATGCTTGCTATAACAGGGCAAATTATCTGGCCAAGTACCATAAAAATCATTCCGATTGAAATCATGTTACTTCCAAAGTGGTCCCCCATCACGATTTATCAGCTTGTAGGGTATGCGAGAGCACACTGGATTCCGATTCTTATCTGCAGTAATCTGAACATATCGTTTGTTACACCTCAAACCCCTAACATATCACCTCTTCAGGAAAGAATAAGTGATTCTGAAAATGAACGGATTTTGGAAGAAATGCAGAATCTAAAACTTTATTTTAAAAATGCCCTAGAAAAACTTTCAGAATCGCCTGAAGTCCTCAAGCAAAAAGCTTTTATCAAAGCGGAAGACTATATTATCGAGAGAATCGAAGAAAATGGAACCATGTATAGTTATTTCAGTGCAAGTTTCTTTATGGTCTTTGCCCTTCTTGCACGAGGTTTCGATAAAAAGCATCCCCTCATCCGTAATGCCTTTAAGGGGATGAAATCCTATCTTTGCAGAAATGCTGACCAAGCTTTTATTCAAAATTCCCCCTCTACCGTCTGGGACACTGCTCTTCTCACAGCTGCTTTGCAACAGGCTGGAGTCCCTCATCAACATGCTTCCATCATGAAAGCAAACAACTATCTTTTCTCTAGACAGCATCAGAAATACGGTGATTGGGCCATCAAAAATCCAGACGTTCCTCCAGGCGGATGGGGTTTTTCGGATATCAACACCTTTGTCCCTGACATTGATGACACAACTGCTGCTTTGAGGGCTATCACCCCATCAGCAAGAACTGAGCATCATTTCAAAGAAGCGTGGGACAGGGGAGTCGAGTGGATCCTGTCCATGCAAAATGATGATGGTGGCTGGTCGGCTTTTGAGAAAAATACGGATAACTATCTTCTGTCTTTACTTCCTTTTAAATATGAAGACAGGGTGCTTTTTGATCCTTCGACTGCTGATTTAACAGGAAGGACCTTATACTTTTTAGGGGAGTATACAACCATTCCCCAGGAGTCTGAAATTTTTCAAAAAGCAAAAGAGTGGCTCCAACACAACCAGGAGGCGAACGGGTCGTGGTATGGAAGATGGGGAAATTGTTATATTTATGGGACATGGGCTGCGATAACAGGATTGAAGGCTATCGGCGTATCCAATCATGATCCTATAATCAGTCGTACTGTGAAATGGCTTCTTTCCATACAAAATGAGGATGGGGGTTGGGGAGAATCGTGTGCAAGTGATATCAACAAGCGCTATATTCCTTTGCATCAAAGTACTCCTTCTCAAACTGCCTGGGCTTTAGATGCGCTCATTTCTGTATCGGAAACTCCAACTCCCAAATTAGAATTGGGAATTCAAGCACTATTGAGTTTACTAGAAGCGGATGATTGGAGAAGCACGTATCCTACAGGTGCAGGAATTCCAGGGGGGTACTATATTCACTATCACAGCTATAAATATATTTGGCCATTGCAAGCGCTTAGCCACTATAAGAATAAATATGATAGGTGAACAACATGATATTGAAAGGTGATTCTAACAAACAGAATCACCTTTTTTCTTTGCTCACACTTTATTCACATTTTTGGAGTAAAATAAGGGTTAGTATTTCTATTTAGGAGTGTTACGGATGAAGTATCCTTTTATTATAATCGCCATAATAATAACAGTTACACTAACCGGGTGTACAAGCAATGATATTGCATTGCCGAAAATGGAGAACGATGATTCGGTCATGTATATAAGCCACTTGAAAGAAAATGCCATTACCGCCTTGGACCTTGCCACAGGTAGGGAAGAGAAAGTAAGTCTGCCATTCCGGCTTTCCTCGATTGCGGAAATAAAGCCAGGTGTTTATATGGCTTCTGTCAAAGAAAAAGAAAGCCTTTTTGTAATTGATACAAATGAAAATAAAGTTTCTCCATACATGGAAATAGAAGCGGGAGTTCTTGAGCTGAAATATGATAGCGAAAATGGTCTTCTTTACACGGCAAATGGAAAAAACAACACGATACAAGTGATAGATATTGAGAAGGAAGAGGTTCTCAAAGAAGTAAGTGTGGAAGAGTATCCGTCTAAGATGGTACACCACGGAGAGCGTTTGTTTGTGCTTGCTTCTAAGAGCGGGGATGTACATGTGATGGACACTTCTACTAACAACATTAAACACTCTTTTTCGGTGAATGAGAGGCCGGAAGGGTTGCACTTTGATGGGAAGAATATATGGACTGGCGGGCATGGTGCTACCGGTGAATTGAATGAAAAAGTAATTGCCTATAATCCAGAGACAGGAGAAGAAGTAAAAACGGTGACAACTGGACTGATGCCAATCCAAATTTCACAGGTAAGCGGGAATTCTTCTATTTATGTGCTAAGCCATGGAGACCACAGCCTGACGAAATTCAACGCTGACACTTTTGAAGTGGAAAAGAAAATAAATGTCGGGGATAATCCGAGCTTCATGATTGCAGATGGGGAAAATTTATATGTGTCGAGCCTTGATGGGGACGAAGTAATTGTACTAGATAAAGAAAGCATGGATGTTTTAGACAAGTATGCAATAGCGAACGGTCCCTATCTCTTATTCAAAGGAGGCGAAAGAGAATGAAAAACGCCTTTTGTGTATTAGTGGTGGATGATGAAGCGGATATGCGCGAAATGCTTGGCATGTATCTTCACAAGGAAAACTATCAAGTCCTCCATGCGGAAAACGGAGGGGAAGCGCTGGATATGCTCTATGACCAAGCGGTGGACCTGATTATCCTCGATGTGATGATGCCAGTCATGGATGGCTTTACTGCTTGCAAAAAAATCCGTGAAAAATATATGATGCCGATTCTGATGCTCACAGCCAAAAGTGATGAATGGGATAAAGTGAGAGGTTTGAAGCTAGGGGCGGATGATTATGTAATGAAACCATTTAGCCCCAAGGAACTTTTGGCCAGGGTGGAGGCATTGCTTCGCCGATCCAATCAAGCATTCTTTGATGTGGTCTCGCACGCTGAGATAACGATTCAGAAAAACGCTCGGCAAGTGCTGGTTGGAGGGGAACGGGTGAACCTTGCACGAAGAGAATATGATCTTTTACTTTTTTTAATGGAACATGAAGGGAAAGTATTTTCAAGAGAACAGCTACATGATGTCATTTGGGGGCTGGATGCGGAAAAGAGTTCATACCGCACCGTAGACACTCACATAAAGACATTGCGATTCAAGCTGAAGGATGAAGGTGCCAAAATAAAAACGGTATGGGGCATCGGTTATAAATTTGAAGGTGAGGAAGCATGAAGCCATTATCTATTCGCAACAAAATTTGGCTTACCATCATTTCTGTTTCCGTTTTGACCATTATTTTGGTGGTGGTCGTGTCCTATTACCTGTATCAAACATTGTATATCGAAAAACAGACAGAAACTCTTTTAAAACAAGGACAAGCCTTGGAGCAATCCTACTATGAAAATAATCCGGAGAATTTCTCAAGGAAATTAGACTGGTTGGAAGATAGTTCGGATACCTTTTTCATTTTTACGGATGACCCGATGCTATTGGCAAGTGGTGCACCTTTTGACTCTTTTGCAGAAGAAAATCTAATCACTTTTTCCGAAAGACAGGACTTACTGAAAGGGAAAACGCTGACCTTCACGAAATACCATACCGGACTGAACCAAGAAATCAATGCGGTTGTCATTCCATTAAGTGTGGAAGATAGGTTGGAAGCAGTCATTTTTCTATATATTCCTTTAACAGCCATTGCGGAGGCATTTGAGCCAATCAGAAACTTTCTGATTGGTGGAGTTTTCCTAGTGATTATTCTTCTGATTTTAGTTGGAACGAAAATGACAAACAGGATTGTACAACCAATTAAGCAGATGGAGAAAGTGGCAAAAGACATTGCCCAAGGGGATTTTTCGAAAAGGTTATCCATAAAAGGCGAGGATGAAATTGCAAGCCTTGGTAGATCCATCAATACCATGTCATCCAATCTTGATGAAGTCGACAGGAACAGACGAGAATTTCTGGGCAATGTATCCCACGAATTAAGGACACCGATCAGCTATCTAAAAGGGTACAGTGAAGCGTTGGATGAAGGAATCATTCCAACAGAAAAATTTGCAGAAACGGTCAAGAAAGAAACGGATAGAATGGAACGTCTTGTTCATGATCTTTTGGATCTTGCTCAGCTAGAGGGTGACTCGTATCCGATGAACAAGGAACCGGTCATACTGGCGGAACTGGTAAAAGAAGTGCTGGACCGCTTTCGCTTAAAGCTGGATGACAAGAGTCTTGTAACGGAGGTCCAACTTGATGAAGGGGTCGTCGTGAATGGGGATTATGGGAGACTTGATCAAGTCATGGAAAACCTTTTGAGCAATGCTATCAAATTTTCCGCTACTAACAGGAAAATAAGAATTCTTGTCAGAGAGGGAAAAGAGATGGGTGTCTTGAAAATTGAGGATGAAGGAGTAGGTATTCCAGAAGAGGATGTTCCCTATATTTTTGAAAGGTTTTACCGAGTCGAAAAAGCCAGGACTAGAACAAGCGGTGGAACCGGCCTTGGACTTTCCATTGTCCAGCAGATTATAAATAAGCATGAAGGCAGGATTCATGTCGATTCTAAGCGTGGAATAGGAACAGTAGTGACAGTGGAATTACCGTTGTTTGATTTTCAATAATCCTTCATTCTTTTTTCACAATTGACCGTCAAAATATAAGCATACAAAGATAAAGTTGAAGGAGTATGCTTATGGAGAACACAACGAATCAAGATAAGAGCAAAAATCAGAGCAGAAATGGCCTCTACCAAACCATGTGGAGATGGCACTTTTATGCTGGGATTATTTTTGCTCCTTTTTTAATTATTTTGGCCTTCAGTGGTGCTGTTTATTTATTTAAACCGCAGATAGAATCCTATTTGTATCAAGATCTATATTATGTGGAAGAAACAAACTCAGCAACTTTGTCTGTAAATGGGCAGGCGGAAAAGGTAAGGTCGCAATACCCGGACGCTATCATAACAGGAGTATCCGTTTTTGATGAGGAAGAACGGACTTTTAAATTTTCCACGATGCAGGACGGACAGGCGGTAAATGTTTTTGTAGACCCTTATTCCGGAAAGGTGTTGGGAAATCTTCCTGTTGAAAAAGAACTGATGACCATCTTTATGAAACTGCATAGCGAACTGCTTGTCGGCGGGACGGTTGCCAACCGCTTAGTGGAGCTTGCTGCTTGCTGGGCCATTATTCTTATATTAACAGGACTGTATATTTGGTGGCCCCGAAACCGAGCCTCCATTTGGGGCACCGTCCTTCCGAGATTAAGAAGCAAAGGACGGGTGTTCTGGCGTGACATGCATGCGGTACCAGCATTCTGGCTGTCCATTGGACTCTTGGTCTTAATTTTGACAGGGCTGCCATGGTCCGGTGTTATGGGGGAGCAAATCAATCGAATCGCAACAGCAACAAATACCGGATATCCAGCATTCTCTTTTGCTTTCGGACCTAAGCCTGAATCGGTCTCAGTGACAAAAGATGTCGCCGAAGATGTCCCTTGGGCTGCAGAAAATATTCCAGTACCTGCTTCGGTCGATAATCAATATGTACCATTAACTCTAAATGACGCCGCAGGAATTGCGGAAATGAAAAATGTTCAAAAGCCGTATTCCATCTCCATGCCACAAGGGGAAACGGGAGTGTTTACGATAGCTGCATCTCACTCCAAACCGTTTGATAATGCTACGTTGCATGTTGATCAATACAGTGGTGCCGTGCTGACAGATGTTAGATATGAGGACTATGGATTTTTGGGGAAAGCAATCACCTTAGGAATTGCCCTTCATGAAGGGAAACTATTTGGTTTGGCTAATCAACTATTGGGTCTGTTGCTTTGCATTGGTTTGATAGGAATGATGGTAAGTTCCTTAATTATGTGGAGGAAAAGAAAACCGAAAAATGGGTTAGGCGCTCCAGGTAGAAATGTAGATATAAAGATAAAAAGGGCAGTAACCATTATCATGCTGCTACTAGGACTTGTCATGCCGTTGGTAGGGATCTCCATCATTGTGGTGCTCTTATTAGATAAGCTTGTATTTGTAAGAATAAAACGTTTAAAAGCCTGGTTAGGGTAGGAAAGGTGTCGTGTTTAAAATGAAGAAATTATTGCTAGTAGTTGTACCGATTTTATTATTGTTGGCGGGTTGCACAAGTGCGCCTGAGGAGAAAACCTCTTTGGAAATTGTTGAGGTTGAAATAACACTTCCTGAAAACGTGAAGGAAGAAGAGAAAGTAGCGATTACGACCTTAGTTACGCAGGGCGACGAAAAAGTGGAAGATGCCAAAGAAGTGCAGATTGAGATTTGGAATGTGGAGAACGGAAAAGAAAACAGTGTCCTTCTTGATGCAGAGCATGTTGGTGATGGCGTTTATGAAGTAAAACATTCTTTTGGTGAAAAGGGAGTTTATCGAGTTCAGTCTCATGTAACAGCTCGTGACATGCATGTCATGCCTACTAAGCAATTGGTGGTTGGGGATATGAGTCAGGAAGAGATCGACGCTATTTTGGAAAGTGAAGTAGAAGAGGAAGAGCATGATGATAGTGAGGACAGTGGGCATCATCATTAAAAAAGAACCGAGGGGACAGGCACGCCGACCCACATTAGGGGGCTGGGGTGCCTGTCCCCTTAAATTTTTTCCATTCTTGTAGGAATAATTGAATTTTTTCTAGTAGAAATCCTTTACTATGTTAATAGAACATAGTGAAGGAGGTCAACTTACATACATTATATTAATCTCTAAACCTAGCAATCAATCGTTGTCGTAGCTGCAGTTTGATTTGAACAAGTCATTCAAAAAATTATTGTGGTTGGGAGAGATGGGAAGATGGTAAATGCGTATCAGAAGATGTTGGTATTCAGTTTTACTTTAATGCTTGGGATGGTATTGTCATTGGTCGCGGCAGAAGAAGCGTCCGCTTATAACTGGACGAGGACGTTAAGTGAGGGCTCTAGTGGTACGGATGTAAGAGAATTGCAGATCCGGGTAGCAGGCTGGGCAGCTGATTCACCGCAACAAACAGTAGTCAGTGTGGATGGTCAGTTTGGACCGGGTACGAAAGCTGCGGTCATCCGATTTCAACGTGCTTACGGATTGACGGCAGATGGAGTAGTTGGACCACAGACACAAGCAAAGTTAAATGAATTAGAATCACCAAATGGAACGAAACACTTCAGTTACAGCGAATTTTATTCTAAAGACGGAAGCGGGTTCAACGGCGGGAATGTATCAGCAACAACCGTTCGCGAAAATGTACGCCGTATGATGTACAAGCTTGAGGCAATCCGAGTGAAAATTGGAAACCGTCCAATGAATGTCAACTCCGGTTTTAGAAGCATCTCTCACAACCGCAATGTCGGCGGAGCTTCCAACAGCCAGCACACCTATGGGATTGCTGCAGACATCAGCGTATCTGGTGTGAGCACTACCACTGTACGCAATGCTGCGAAAAGTTCCGGATTTAGCGGGATCTACAGCGAAGGCAGCTTTACACATATGGATAGCCGAGTGGAATATCCTTATGGTACGCAGTATTGGTGGTGGGAATAAAAGTCAAAGAAGAGTACATATCCGGATATCGGATATGTACTCTTTTTATTCTACATCTACAAGAGGATTGTAAAGTTCAGATGAAATAAAATTTTCTTCGAATAGTATATATGGGTGTGTTTCGAATAGAATGGTTTGAAGTTGTATCGGCATTTGCTCTGCTTCATATGCACAGATTAATGGGAAGGATAGGCTTATCACTTTTTCATCTGCAGTTCGCTCAATATCTTCTATTAAATGTATGGGATCTCCTACTGAAGCCCATTCTACATGTGACCATGTTCGGAAAGAGAGATTTTTGTCCACGTAAGGTTGTACTGTTTTATTAAAGTATTCTAATATTGCAGGGGGTTGATAGCTGCCATTTGTAAAATAAAAATCAAAGTTATTCACCCGGTGTAAAAACTTAAATTGCTCAAATGTTAACCTGTTACTCAGTTCTCTATAAATCAATCGATAATTACGCTCATTTTCAATTAGAATCACATAATCTCCAGCCATTATGCCATTCAACACAAAATCTACAACTGTACTTATGTACTTCTTTAACCCAACATAAGGATACAGAACATGAACACTTCTCTGCTCCTCAAACAGTTGATACATTTTGCTATGCAATCGGACCACCCCTTCGTTTACGAGTAACTAGTAATATATATTTTACTTGATATATGAATAGAAAGCGAAATAATTATTTCTATTAAATGTAAATATTAGAGAAGGATTTTAAAACCACTTTATGGAAATGTATAGAGTGTGCTGATTAAGAATGGAGGAAAACATATATGCCATTTGCCATTATTGTATTGGTTTTATCAATAGGAATAGGTATCGTACTGAGCCGTAAATACGAAAATAGAGCATTAATCATTTGGGGACTTATAACCATGCTATCCATTGCTCCATTCTTCAGTTGGATTGTTGCGATTCTTGTTGGAGTGAGTGTAGGGGATGGTTTTGCTGCAGTGGCAGTCATGTGGCTAATGGCCCCTGCATTGTTCTTGATAGGAGTGGGGATGGTTGGTGCTGGGGTGTATAAGAAAGTGACCGGGGAGAATCTCTAGGGGGATGGGATCAATTTTATGGAATAATTAAACCAATTTTAGTCCAAAATTCCCTTCTGAAAATGGGTTTGGACATTTTTTGATTAGCTTTGGACATTTGAGTTGCGTCTTAGAAGGTACTTCGGCCATTTAAATTGGTCCTTCGGTCAAGAAATTCAAGTGTTTGGTCATTTGAAAATTTGGTTCGGTCAACTTTCCAAAATCTTCGGTCAAACTCGGAGAATCTTCGGTCAACTTTCAAAAAACTTTGGTCAAAATCACGAAAACTTCGGTCATTTACGAAAATGGCAGTTCGAGGGAGGATGAAAAAAATGAAAAATATTGATAAAAGAAGCCGTTTGGATGAATCACCTTTCAGCTACCGCATCTCAAAGGATAATACCATTTTCCTTGATTATGAAAACCGACAAGTAAAAATCCTGAAAGGAAAAGAAGCGAATAAATTCCTAGAGCGGATGGAAGCTGCGGATGATGATAAAGCTAAGCAATTGATAATGGCAAAAATAACTGGAAATTTCAAAAGAGGTAATGAGCGAAGTGCAAACTCTGATAAATAAAAAAAAGTATGCAATAGGGGAGGGGTTCAAAATTGAATCCAAAAATACGTTGGTTAGTTTCTATTTCACTGGCAATTCTTACGATTTTATTAATTTCAGAAGGTCTCCATCTTTGGTCATACGGTTCAGATGTTGATGGAAACGGTATTGGTGTGTATTTTTTAGGACTGGAGATTAACGACAGAGTATTAGAAGCGACCATACCAACTTATGCAATTGGGTTCTTTATTGCAGGATTGTGTACATGGCTAATGAGTATAACTAATTTAACAAAATTACTATTAAAGTCAACTTGAAAAAGCAACAAAGGGTTTGTTGTCATGGGGACTGCAGGGGGATAACACGTAACACATAAGTTCCAGAACTTTTTTCTGAATAGTATGATATAGTAATATTTGTAAAGATAAGCGGCATCGGAGCAGTTCCGGTGCTTTTCTTTTATGTGTTGAAAAGAGAAAAGGGTGGTCGTATGTCTTCATGGAAGTACCCCCTCTTATTGATTGCCGGAATCGGCGTATCTTATTTGGGGAGCTGGATTTACTTAATTGCATTAAATATATCCATTTTAAATATGACAGGTTCAGCAGCGGCCGTTGCGGGCTTATACATAATCAGGCCAATCGCCATTTTACTGACCAATATGTGGGCCGGAAGTGTCATTGATAGAGTGAACAAAAGAAAGCTCATGATATGGGTGGATGTAGCACGTGGAGGACTAGTGTTTCTCATCCCATTCATTGATTCACTCTGGACTATCTACTTTATTTTGTTAGTTATCAATATGGTCGGGGCATTTTTTGGACCAAGTTCTTCTGTGTACATAACGAAACTTATTCCGGTCAGCGAACGTAAAAGATTTAACTCGTTATTAAGCATGACAAGCTCAGGTGCGTTCCTTTTGGGGCCGGCCATTGCAGGATTTCTCATCATGTATGTGAGTACCGACATATGTATTTTGATCAACGCAGTGACGTTCTTAGTATGTGCATTCTTCATTTTCCTGCTGCCGGATGTGGATGAGAAGGTTGAAAACAAACGGGAACCGATCCGCCTGCAAACTCTAATGGACGATTGGAACGTGGTCAAGGACTTCTCAATGAAAGCAAGATTTTTTATCACTGTTTATCTACTGTTCCAATCCGCTATGTTACTTGGATTTGCTTTGGATTCGCAAGAGGTGACTTTTATCAAACAAGTCCTGGAATTGTCTGACCGTGATTACGGGCTAATCGTAAGTTTGACGGGTCTCGGGGCCTTGGGCGGTGCGTTTGTGTCGGCTTTGGTAGCAAAAAAAGTATCATTAAAAGTTTATTTAGGAGTTGGGATGCTTCTAACTTCTGTGGGATATGTAGCCTTTTATGCTTCTTACGACTTTTTTACTGCTACTGCTGCCTTTGTATTCCTCGGCTTTTTCATGGCATTTGCCAATGCAGGGTACGCGACATTTTTCCAAAACACTGTCCCTGTTGATATCATGGGGAGGTTCGCTAGTATTGCAGAGATGTTCCAAGGGATGGTGCAAATAGCACTTACGCTGCTCCTCGGATTTGCAGCTGAGGTGTTCTCCTTGCAATTTGTTTGCCTGATATTTTCAGGTGTTTCCACCGTTTTTGCATTGGTTTTATTAATTGCCATTATAAGACCCTCGAAAGCAAGCTATTTTAGGGAAGAAGTTTCTGTTTAACTAAGGGGGAAATATGTTGACTAATCTATATTTCATTAGGCATGCTCATTCCATTTACACACCTGATGAATTGGAGCGGCCCTTATCTGAAAAAGGGTACAAAGATGCTGAGAGAATACTAGCTTTGATCCAACCTGACAATATTGATGTGGTAGTTTCCAGTCCTTATAAGAGGGCAGTTCAAACTGTAGAAGGTGTGGCGGAGTATTTTAATTTGGAGATTGAGATTTTTGAAGACTTGAAAGAACGCACGTTGACAGGTAAGCCCGCTGAAGACTTCGCAGCAGCCATCACAAAGGTCTGGGAGGATCCAAACTTCGCCTGGGAAGGCGGCGAATCCAATATGGAGGCGCAGGCAAGAGGTGTGAAGGTCATCCATCGCCTATTAGAAAAGTACGAAGGGGAAAATGTGGCGATCGGAACGCATGGAAACATTATGGTTTTAATCATGAATCATTTTGACAAGCAGTATGATTTCTCGTTTTGGAATGGGTTGGATATGCCGGATATCTATAAGCTAACGTTTGATGGGGATGAGTTGGTTGGGGTGAGTCGGATGTGGGAGAGGTGAACTCTTGGGCAAAAAAGTTTTAAAAAGGATCAGAGGTAAAAGTTGGGGATTTCTCCAAAAAGTAAGCAGCGTTTTCCTCATGAATTGGTTGAAACAAAAAATGATTGTAAATCAATACTCAGACATGTCAGAAGAAGAAAATAACCATTTGGACGGTATTAAGCGGCAAAACCCTTTTGGAATTATGGTTCTAGTATTAGGAGGGGCATCCTTCGCTTTTGGACCAGAATATAAATGGATTCCAATCTTTACAATGCTATTCTGTTTAGCAACCATTGGCACTTTTGACAGAGTAAAAGAAGATAATCCATGGCCATTTGGCATCGGGTTTGGGTTAAGTGTTATTGGATTATATATGTATTTAGTTAAAGTGTACCATGATGATTATCTTTATTGAGACGGGGAGTGGGGGATATATGTTATTACATACAGAAGTTTTTGGGGATGGAGAACCAATCGTTTTTCTACATACAGGCTTGCAAACGGGGATGACTGATTTTGAAGAACAGCGGGATTATTTTCAGTCGCGATATAAAGTAATTTTGCCAGACTTAAGGGGGCATGGAAAGTCTTCTTCAAGTAAGCTCTCAAACTATTATGAGGATTGTGCCTCCGATTTAAAAGATACGTTGAATCTTTTAGGGGTGGAATCTGCCCATATCGTTGGCTGTTCCATTGGTGCATTGGTTGGACTATTTCTTGCCAAGAGGTTTCCAGACAAAGTGAAGACATTGACACTTTCTGGGATGATGACTGAAAAACCTGTTAATTGGTCGGAAATACATCGGAATATGGTTGTACAGCATTCTAACCTTTTGGAAAATGAACAAGTTGTAGCCTACTTTGACCAGCTTCATGGTAATGGTTGGAGGGAGTTTATTCACTTGTCTGCGGAAGAAGATTCCTATCCATTTGAGGAAACTTCTAATTTGGGTGAGCTGAAAATGCCAACATTATTCATGGTAGGAGAGAAGAACGCGAATGAAGTGAAGGGGGCTATCATTGTCCCACTGTCAAATATGTACATCCACGTATCAGTCATCCCGTTTGCAGGACATCTGGTTCATTCCGAGCAGCCGGAGGTCTATAACCGGATTTTAAAGGGGTTTTTGGAGAGATATAGTGTGGTTGGTGTAGAAAGTTAGTTGAAATGAGGCTATTAGTGCAAGCAGGATACCTCTTCCTGGTAAGGCAGCAAGGTGCTAGGGTGATATATCAATAAATCTGGGAATATATCAATAATTTTCGAGATATATCAATAAAATTCAAGATATATCAAGAAATTCTGAAATATATCAAGAAATTTAGGGATATATCAATAAATCAACCAAGAGGGTGTGAGAGATCGGTGAAATCTACCGGAACCGGGTACTTGTCTATTCAACTAAGAGCCCTTCAAGTTGAAGATTTTCCTATGGTGGAAAAGTGGAGCAATGATCATGCTTTCTGTCTTGCGAATGGTTGGGAAATTGATAGAAACGAGGATGAACTTTTTTCATGGTGGCACAATTGTGTACATAACCATCCCCATGACTTTGTAAGATTAGGAGTCCAATATGAATCAAGGTTAATTGGCTATGCAGACCTGGCAAACATCAATGGTATTAGCGCTGAGATTGGCATCGCCATAGGGGAAAGTAAATTATGGGGACATGGAGTCGGTACGGAAGTTGTGAAGCTATTAATGGTCAATGCAACCGAAAAGTTTGGCACTGAAATATTTGATGCAGAAACGCATGAAGCTAACACTCGCTCTAAAAAAATGTTAGAAAAACTTGGATTCACCGAGATTAGTAGAATTGGATCTGAAGTATACCAGGGGATAGAAAGTCAGTTGATTCAATTCAGATATAACAAGGGGGAATAAACAATGGTACAAACAGAAAGAGTGACACCAAAACACATCATTTCGGCAGCGGCAGTTGTCCTGAATGACAAGAATGAAGTGCTTCTAATTAAAGGCCCAAGCCGTGGATGGGAGATGCCTGGCGGACAAGTGGAAGAGGGAGAATCACTGAAGGATGCTGCCATCAGGGAAACGAAGGAAGAGTCGGGAATCGATGTGGAAATCGTCAAATTCTGTGGAGTTTTCCAAAACGTCAGTGGCTCCATATGTAACACGCTTTTCTTAGCTAGAGCGGTTGGCGGGACACCTACTACTTCACCTGAGAGCTTGGAAGTTGGTTTTTACCCTATAGAGCAAGCGTTGGAAATGGTAACATATAAGAATTTTAGAGAACGGATTGAATATTGTTTAAAGGAAGAAATGGTTCCGTTTTACATAGAGTTTAATTAACTGGAGTGATCACGATGAAGCCAATTCAGCTTGAAGAAATTCCAATTGTAATAAAAGATTATGTGAAAGATATCCATTCCATCACCTTCCCCCGCCAAGGGTGTACATCTGATGTTGGAATCATTCAAAGTGACAACGGGCGATATGCTCTAAAACGAACCAAGACACAACAATTCAATGCGTGGCTAAAGAAAGAGATCATGGTATTAAGAAGCTTGAATAAGGAAACCTCATTGCCCGTTCCGAAAGTTGGAAAATTTGTTGAGGTTAATGGGCAAGCTTGGGCGCTACTTGAGTATTTAGAAGGGGAAACCATCAGGACTGCGTTAACCAAAACCCATCATAAAGGCAATCGTGAAGAGTTGTTAAGAAACTTTGGTAAAGTCATGTCTGATATCCATGCTACCCCGTGTCCGGAAGCCTTAAAGAGCGAGAAAATTTGGTTGGATGATATGCTCGATCAAGCAACATACAATCTTCAAAACTACGGGGTGGATGGTTCGGAAGACTTGTTGGAACAAATCAAGGAAAACCGACCTGGTAATAGAAAACAAACCCTTATCCATGGCGACTTGACGATTGATAATGTATTAGTACATAACGGAGAAGTCACAGGAATCATTGACTGGAGCGGGGGAGCATTTGGCGATCCAAGGTACGATGTATCTTTGGCTATTAGGCCAAAACACCACATCTTTGAGTGGGAATCGGATAAGTTATGCTTTTTTGAAGGGTATGGAGGAAGCATTCTGACTGAAGGGGATTATGAATATTTCATTAACCTTTATGAGTACTTTTAGAGGAGGGAGTGTGCAATGATCTTAAGGGAGCCAATTGCATCCGGTAATACTGCCGATATTTATTTGCATGAGAACCAAATCATCAAAATTTTCAAGGACCATCTACCAGATACCGAATCAAACTATGAAGCGCAAAAACAAAGGGTTGCCTTTGAAAGCGGTCTGCGCGTGCCTAAAATACTCGATGTCAAAAAAGTAAACGGAAAACAATCCATCATCATGGAATATGTGGAGGGGAAAACACTAGGCGAACTCGTGACAGAGAACATGGATCAAGTAGGGTCTTTTCTGGAAATGTCGGTTAATATTCAGATGGAAATTCATGCGGTGCTTACTGAATCGTTGGTACCTATGCGTATCAAACTGCAGCGGCAAATAGAAGCAGTTGAAGGATTGGATGAGCAAGTAAAATGGTCATTGCTAAAGAAACTGGAGTCGATGGACGTGGAAAAAAGACTCTGCCACGGGGACTTCCACCTCTATAATTTGATAAAATCAGATGATGAGGTTTTCATCATCGATTGGGTCGATGCAAGTGCTGGGGATCCGCGAGCAGACGTATGCCGTACATATATACTTTATTGCCAGGTTTCAATAGACATAGCAGAATTGTATTTGAATCTATATTGCGAGAAAAGTGGTTGGAGCAGAAAAGAAATACTGGAATGGGCACCAATCATTGCGGCAGCGAGACTTTCTGAAAATGTCGCAACGGAAGATTCAGATAGGCTGATGAAATACATAGTAATGGAGGAACATAATTGATGAATCAAGCATCTTTAGAGTACTGGAATAATTATTGGAAAGATCAAGAAAAGCCTGAAAGAGTAACAGCTTGGCAGTTCGGTGGTAGTCCGGACTACTTGGCGCAATTAGTTATGGATGGAGTGAAAAAAGCGACTTGTTCTGGCTATATCTTTTATGAAGTGGAGAATGAACCTCTACCAACAACAGAAGATTACAGTGTTGTTCTGAACAGTAAAGACGAACCTGTAGCCATTATTAAAACGGTGGATGTTCAGATCATGCCGATGAACGAAGTACCAGAAGAATTTGCGATTTCAGAGGGAGAAGGAGACCGAACATACCAATACTGGTGGGACGTTCATGTGGAATTCTTTACTAAGGAATTGCGTGAAATTGGGAGAGAATATTCCAAGGATATGCTCTTGGTTTGTGAGCGATTTGAACTGGTCGATGTAAAAAGATAAAAAAGAGGTGCTTTTATGGATGTCAAATACTATTGCGACGGTGAGCTAATCTATGAAACTCACACATCTGATTTGAGCGGACTTATGATGGCGATTGAAAAATCAAACAGCATTCATTTCGAAAATGATGCCTATACTTTTGACGCCTTTTTCTTAAATCATTACGAACAAGATGGGATCTGGTTTGAGGAATTGGTGGTTTATTTGGTGAAATGATAAATGAAAAACACACGAGATTGCATACTCGTGTGTTTCAATCATGTTTAGAATTAGTAACTTTTCGCACCAATATATTTGTCCTTCCAGTAGGAACTTCCAATCTCACTTGTTGTCACGCCTTCTGTGGATGATGCGTGGATGAACTCCCCATTACCAATGTATAAACCGGCATGACTCGGTCCGTTTCCTTCAATATCAAAAAATACAATATCACCGACAGCTGGTGACTCTACTTTCGTTCCTTCTGCATAAATGTCTTTTACTGTTCGTGGAAGGTCTTTGTTTTCTGCTTCATCAAAGATATAGTTTAAGTAGCCGCTGCAGTCAAAGCCTTCTTCTGGCGTTTCCCCACCCCACTGGTAAGGCGTGCCCTCATATTTCTTTGCCACTTCGACAATGTTTGATTCATTACTTTCAATACCTAACGCTTCAAATGTTTCCTCGCCAGCAATACCATTTACCTTGAGGTCATTATCAGCCTGAAACTTTTTTACGGCATCAGTTGTATATTCTCCATAATATGTAGTAGTTTCGCTATAGCCGAAGTATCCTTTTTTATCTAAAATTCCTTGTAATTCTTTTACATCCTCATGATACATTCCGGGTTCGAGCGTTTGATCTCCAAGCTCTGCATGACCGATCACCGGATTGAACGCCAATACACCTGCTAATGCTAACCCTGCTGTTAATCGTTTCAAACTATCATCCCCTTATCTATGTAATCTGACCTGTCCCATACTAACAGGCCGAGATGACAGCGAGGTATTAAAGGAGTTACATAGGGATAACAATTTGTGAGGTTGAATGTAATATTTACTACCATTTTATGCTGATTCTACTTCTTTGTCCTCATATTCCATAGTCAACTTAGACAACCATCTAAAGCTCCAAGTTATGAAAAACGAGCACATGCCGAGTATAAAAAAGATGACCCGTATATCTACCAATTCGGCTAATATTCCTGTCAAAAACCCCGCTAGAGGCAAGGTTCCTAGCCCAAGCATGGAAATTAACCCATTTACTCTCCCAAATAGATGAGAAGGTACAAGCTTTTGGCGCATTGTTTTAAAAAGAACATTAAACATGATGACAGGTGCACTCTGAATGGCAATTGCAAATAATAGTGTCTGCCAGTTCCAGCTCATAGCGACAATCATGATTCCAACCGCACTAACCATAATATTGAGCAACATCAATCGAATAGGATTGCCTTTATCTCCTCTATAATTAACATAAGCAATGGCAGCTACCTGGACTAAGGCTGCACCTCCATACACCCAACCGACCTCTTGGGAAGAAAGGAGTAGTTTTTCACGTGAAAAGTAGATAAGCATACTGATTAATGCCCCATTTGCCACATTTACCATAAGGACAAGAAGAGTGAAGGGTCCAAGTAATGTGTGGTTCTTCAAAAAGGTGGCTCCTGCCTTTAATTGCCCCCAGGATTTAGACTTGGTTTTAATAGGCGTTTCCTTTACCAGGAATTTAAGAAATAGAACCGACACTGCAATAGGTAAGAAAGAAATTGCATCGAGTAGTAAAACGTTATAGACGCCGATATGCGTAATTAAAATTCCCGCGAGCATACTGCCGAACAGGACAGAGGAAGTGTCAATGAATTGGTGGGTTGCATTGACCTTCATCAGCTTCTCTTTTTTAAAAAGCTGTGGTACCACCGTGGAATTTACTACAGAATAGGTAGCTCCTACACAAGCAATCAGGAAACCAACAGTATAAATATGCCATAATTGCAATACTCCCAGCACATTCATGAGTGGGATGACACCAGCAAGTGCTCCCTGTAAAAGTGCACTAGAAAACATCATTAATCTCCTAGGAAATCGATCTGCAAGCACTCCCGCAATGGGTGAAACGAATATGAAGGGCAGTGTTTGAACGAAAAACATGATACCCATGTTTGCAGCTGACTGCGTTAGTTCGTAGATAAGCCAAGGGATGGCAATAATATAGAACTTATCTCCGAGCTTTGATAGTGCAGTCCCTGTAAAATAAAGAATAGCGTTTTGCTCGCGCCAAATGGACTCTTTAAACATTTCTCTCTACCTCTCTTTTCTGATTTATCCTAATTATCAGCTATCTACAAAGGGGGAAAAAGGGTAAAATTAAGTTAATAATGTCCCCTTTTAGGAAGGTGCAGCAAATGAATGATCGATATATCACACTGAGGGCCAATCTTCATCATTACAAAGGAAATCATTGTTATGAAGTAAAACTGGAGGACCTGGATGGTATTTGGTTCTGTACGAGAAAGAATTCCAAGCGGATTCTAAAAAAACTCGAGAGAGCCGGACAACTCAAGTATCAGCCTGGCAGGGGAAGAGGAAATGCTTCTCAAATCACCTACCCAATTGAGTTCCAACAAGAGATGGATACGTACATAGAAGAGTGTGTAAATAGGGGTGATTTAGAAAGTATAGCTCAAGTTCTGCGGGTACCAATTCCAGAGCAGTGGGTGATGAATTTCTCTTTAGAGATACGTCAACTTCTGGGATTGAAGCGTGATGAAACGGTCTCAAGGGATGTTTTGCATACCTTTAGAGCTCGGGACATCACAACCTTGGACCCATTACGTGTTTCGGTATCATTAGAAACCCATCTTATTGAATATCTGGGTGATACACTTGTACGTTATAACAGGGAAGATGATTGTTTCGACCCTCATATTGCACATCATTTTGATGTAGCAAATAATAATAGAATATGGACATTTTATTTACGTAAAGCGGTAGCTTTTCATCATGGTGGGATTGTGACGAGCAGGGATATCGCGCATACAATCAACCGGATGAAAAACAGTCAGCATTCATACTCTTGGCTAGCAAGGAATATTACCAAGATTAAGTGTTCCCACCCATATAAGGTGGAGATTCACCTAGCGGAACCGAATCCATTCTTCTTGCGGTATCTGTCTGCTCCGCATTTTTGCATCCTACCAGAAGATATAGAATTTAATGAATATCAATGGATTGGCACTGGACCTTTTCGACTAAAGGAAAGAACGGAGCACAAGTTAGTGTTGATGGCTAATGATGTCTATTTCAAAGAGCGGCCGCTTATAGATGAAATTCACTTTTACAAAGTAACTCATGAGGCTGCTAAAATTGTCTATCTATCCAACAAAGAAGAAGTGGACAAGATTGAACCTAGAAAGCATAAAATTAAAGATGCAGGAATACGATTGCTTTCCTTTAACCTTTTACGCTCTAATGTTGTTAAACAGCATTCATTTAGAGAAGCAATCTACCATATTTTTAATGTGAGAAAGATGGCTAAAGAACTCGAGTGGGAGGTATTGGAAGCTAGAAGTTTTGAAATCGAGAAGGCTGGGCCGCAGCTTAGGGACCTTAGCAAAATTCCATATTTATTAAAAATTTCGGGATATAAGGGAGAGGCCTTGAATCTGTATCATTTTGTAAACCAGCATGCAGTTGTGGAAGCGGAGTGGTTGAAAAAAGAGGCATCAAAATACGAAATACTTTTAAATCTCCATCCGATTACTTTTCAAGAATTTACAGAAAATGGAACGGAGCATGACATCGACTTATTAATTATGGGGTTATCTTTGTCCTTTGATAAGCATCTTGCATTTTCCTACGCTTTCCGCAACAAAGCGCTACTGTTCAATAGATTGTTTGATAGGAAGATAGATCGTTATATTCAGGAGATGTTGACGGCTTTTGAGCTAACAGAGGAGCGAACTAGAAGAGACGAAATAATGGAAGAGATGGAGCAGTATCTTCAAAAGGAACATGCCATTATTTTTTTGTATCATCCTATTGTGACAAGGGCACTAGATCCTATTATCCAGGACGTGGAATCCAACTCATTCGGGCACTTGGATTTTCGGAAGCTTTGGGTTAGGAGTTAATAAAATGAGAAAAACGCAGGATAGCAAGAAATAAGTACTCTATGAAACATAACTAATGGGACGGTTCTAGCATTCCTTAAATATTTGAAGAAGGAAGCAGTTGAACCGGCCACTTTTTTGGAAATTGTTGTTGTTTAATGGTCTCATTTTTTTCTATTAATTATGGAGATTTTTTCAATAACTTAATGATTACTTCATTTTGTTTAATAATGACTTCGTTCTGTTTGCTTGTTTTATGTAGGCCTTTTGATATTTTAGGTAGGTAGTATAATACCAAGATACCAGCGATTAAAAGTAAAAGAACTATTATTTCCAATGATTTCAACTCCTCAAAGCTTATCTTGCTTAAATACGAAAATTAAATGACTAGACAACTGCTGTAGTCCTTATATCTATACATTACGGTAGCATAAACTATTTATGAAGAACAGAGGAGGTGATTAAGAATATGAAAAATCATATTTTTGAATCTGAACGATTGATATTAAGAGTTTTAGATAGTGGAGATGTACAGTACCTTAAGAGAATTTGGGGGGATGAAGAAGTTATGGGGCTCTGTTTAGGTGCCACTTCTCACGAAAAACTCCCCAATATAATTGAATTTTACAAGAAGTGTGAAGTAGACAAGGGCTTATCAGTGTATGCGGTTGTTGAAAAATATTCTGGAAATGTCATTGGCACTGCAGGCTTCAATGTGGCAGATTCCTTAGAGAAAGTGGAGCTTATTTATCATTTTGTTAAAGAGTCTTGGGGAAAGGGCTATGCTTCAGAAGCCGCTAGGGCGTGCTTGGAAATCGCAAAACGTAACCATGCAGTAAGATGTGTCTTTGCTTCTGTAGATGCAGCCAATAAGAATTCCTTAAAGGTATTAGAAAAAATAGGGTTTGAGTATAAGGGAATGAAGTGGTTTGAGGATACTCAACAAGAGGAGCCTTATTACGAACAAACGCTGACGTAAGCTGAATTAGCCAACTCTTATTTAATGATAGAATACATGAAATTGCCATAAATAGAGATAGTAATAATCTTCTCAAGAGTGTAAAATTATCTCAAATCAATTCGATTTAATTTATGTTAACAGGGGGAAAGAACGACACATAGAATACAGTTGACTATCGTTGCATAGAGTTCAGGTTATTTTTTCAGAATATTAATAACACTATAAAAGAGGTTGATGTTAGTTGACGAAGGATACAAGAGATTTAACTGTTAAGGAACAGACTATTTTCCCTCATGTTGGCAATAAAATAAAAACAGAAGATAGAGAGATAGCTATCATTGCACGAATGGAAGAGCCGCTTGTTGTTGTACTTGCAAATGTCCTTAGCGATGAGGAATGTGATGCGCTGATTCAATTGTCCAAGGATAAGATGAAGCGTTCAAAAGTTGCTAATGGCATGGAAGTGGATGCTATTAGGACAAGCAGCAGTACTTTTTTCCAAGAAGGCGAAAATGAGCTTGTGTCTCGTATTGAAAAAAGAGTTTCACAGATTATGAATGTACCTGTGGAACATGGGGAAGGTTTACAAATCCTTAACTATCAAGTTGGCCAGGAATATAAAGCGCACTTTGATTTCTTCAAGTCTTCCAACAAGCCGGTAAGCAACCCCCGTATCAGTACACTAGTCATGTACCTGAACGATGTGGAAGAAGGCGGAGAAACGTATTTTCCTAAGCTGAAATTGTCAGTTTCCCCACAAAAGGGAATGGCAGTTTACTTTGAGTATTTTTACGACAATCAAGAACTGAATGAATTGACCTTACACGGCGGATCACCTGTCGTGGTTGGGGATAAATGGGCGGCAACGCAGTGGATGAGAAGGAAGAAATACTAGAATTTGATGGCGCTGATCTCTTTGGAGGTTGGCGTTATTTCATGTTTATGAGTAAGTTTGACCACAAAAAAGGTCCAGCAACGATTTTGTTATAGCTTTTTTCAAAATACTGTCGGATGTGTAATGAATACTGTCCAAAACTCATCAAATACCGTCGGAAATCACTATAATACAAGCCGTTCGACAAACGCTCCAAGGATCCGACACAAGCTCCCGGAAACTTATCCCTCGACCAATACGTCATATAAATATAATAGAAAAGGACTGATACTAAAGTGGACTACATAACACACCTAAGATCAATGGTAGGCAACGAAAACGTAATAATGGTAGTTGCTGGAGCATTTGTTTTTGACTCAGATGGAAAGCTCCTTTTACAACAACGGACAGATAATGCACAGTGGGGCCTGCCTGGAGGCTTCATGGAGCTTGGTGAGAACATAACTGATGCGGCACGAAGAGAAGTCCAAGAAGAAACTGGTCTCCATTTAGAACAGCTTGAGCTTTTCGGAATCTACTCAGGACCAGAGTATGATAAGACATTCGCAAACGGAGACCAAGTCTCTTTAGTACAAGTACTTTTTACTTGTAAGCGATATAGCGGAGAACTAGTCACAAGTAACGATGAGTCACTAAAAAATGAATTTTTTCATCTAGATAGTTTACGGGAAAATATCTTTACCGAGCATCAAGTATTCATTGAGGATCTTGTGACAAAACAGATCCTCCCCATTGTTAAATAAAGGAGAGGTGGAAACCTAGTGCCTATTTCAGATTATTACCGTAAGTTACGTGAAAAAGTGGGGACCGACCTCCTGCTTCTCCCGAGTGTTGCAGCAGTCATCAGAAATGAAAAATCGGAAATATTGTTTCAATATCCTAGGAACAGTGAGTACTGGAGTTTGCCAGCGGGTGCCATTGAACCAGGAGAATCACCAGCTGAAGCAGTAGTGAGGGAAGTACGGGAAGAAACAGGTCTGACAATAGAGCCGATCAACATCATTGGTGTTTTTGGCGGGGAGAAGTTTCGTCACATTTATGCAAACGGAGATCAAGTAGAATACCAAGTAACCATATATGAGTGCAAAATAGTTAGTGGTACCTTGGAAGCGATGGATGGAGAGTCGGAGAGGTTGCAGTATTTTAAAGAAGACAACATTCCAAAACTCGCGTTGTCGTATCCAGATGGGGTATTTAAAGCAAATTTAGAACGGGGCTGTTAGTGTTGAAAAAAAGTATGTCTTTATTGGGGATTTGTATTGTTTTTACTTTCCTGCTAGTTGCGTGTTCTATGGAGGAAGGGAAAACGGCTGTTGTGAACGAGGATATAAAAGAAGCTGTAGTATATGACGCTGAAGAAGTCATTGAACAAGTTGTGATTAATGAGATGGAGAGCTTCTCAGAAGTGAAAGGCTCATCTGAAAAGACACTAACAAATAAAGAAGATATTAAAATTATTCAAGATGCATTCTTGAATGCAAACAAAGAACCTGGTGTAGCTGATATGTCAGATCCTCACTATAAATTGTTGGTGGGTGATAATTCATACTACCTTTGGATTCACGAATCCTCAGGAACAATTATGAACAGGAAGGATACCCATGTCATATATTCTTTTTCCGAGGAAGCAGCACAAGGTGTATATAAATTATTGGATAGAATGTACGGGGGGAATAACAATGACCAATAAATTCTACATAGCATCAAGCTTCAGCAATATAGAAAAAGTGCGAGAAGTAAGTAGTCTTCTCAAAAATAAAGGCTTCATCCAAACCTATGATTGGACCCAAAACGAACGCGCCGCCACTTTAGAGGATCTAAAAGAAATCGGCGAGAAGGAACGTATTGCAGTGCTAGAAGCAGACTTTCTCATCGTCTTATTGCCTGCCGGAAAAGGCAGTCATATAGAATTCGGGATTGCCCTTGGTCAAGGAAAGAAAATATATTTGTTTTCCGAGAATGATGATATAGATAACTTTGAAACAACCAGCACATTTTATCATTTAGACAACGTTGAAAAGATTGTGGGGACTGTAGAAGAACTTATGGAGAAGATAAAACAATACAATTGAATACCTACCCCACTATAAATTTCCATAAACACGACACATCTCCCAGCAACCCTACCATCTTTTATTTAGTAAAATAAGGATATAAAGATAAATCCTAACAGGTGAAAAGAGGAGATGTGGTTGGGGACTAACCTGAATTCTAAAAAGTTTTTATTCTATTTTTTTGGAGGCTATATATTCTTGATTGTGGCGCTCATCTTTTTTTCTTCTTCCGCGGATCTTACCGGTGGAGGTAGCACGGAAGATCTTGTGCAGTCGTTTGAAGAGGGGATGGCGCATACGGAGAAAAAGAACGAGGAGAAAGCGGAAAAAGAGCCGCTATGGGATGTACCGAACCATATTGCTGCTCCAATCCTCATCATGGCATCCATACTCGATATTGTCATAATCCTCCTTTGGGCGCGTACCGAGAACAGAAAGCGAGAGGCTCAAGAAGCTGGAAACATTCCTGTAAAGAAGAGGTGGACAGATAGCAAGTGGTTCTGGCATATCATAGCATTGGGAATTGTTCAGCCGAAGAATGGTAGAATAGTAGTTAATTGGCGCAATCTAGTGGCAGCTTTTGTGCTGTTGACCATATTGAAATTTGCTATTTTAGACCAACTGTAAAAACGGAGGTATCTTCCATGAAAATCGCATGCATCGGGGACAGTTTAACAGAGGGGAGACCAGGCGTTTCCTTCTTTAACATATTAATAAAGAAATACCCAGACATAAAATTCGTCAATCTTGGAAAGGCTGGCGAAACGGTTAAGAGTTTACATACAAGACTGAGCAAAAATAAATTAGATCAAGATTATGATCTTGCTTTTCTATGGATTGGTGTCAATGATATATACTCAAGACTTTTAAAAGTACAGGCTCAACCCATCACTAGAAATTCAGAAGAGTTCCGGGAATTCTACGAACATGTACTAGAATTAGTCATGCAATCTTCCAAAAAGGTGGTGGTCGTTTCTCCAGCTTTGATTGGGGAAAATATCAATTCTTCGAACAGAGGATTGCTAAATCTTTCTATGATAATAAAAGAAATGTCACAAGAGCATAAGAATACTACATTTATTGATTTGCACCAATCATTTACAGAACAACTAGAAACTTTGCGCACAACAGACTACCTCAGTACAAGCGTAGGAAGGTTAGTAAAGGATGTATTTTTCTATAAAAGTCCGAAGCGTGTAGACCGGCTGGCAGAGGAGCGAGGACTGCATTTAACCCTGGACGGCATCCATCTGAACAGTAAGGGTGCAAATATTGTGGTGGATAAATATAGTCAGATAATAGAAGGGTTTCAATCTAATAACTAGGAACATAAAGAGGATGTGCTCTCTTCATATTTTCTGCAAACTTTTTGGGTACACTATTTGTATAGAACTCAAAGGAGGTTGTATTACATGAAAAAAAGAAAGCTATTAGGAGCACTAACCATGGCAGCGGCCATCACATTATCCGGCTGTGCAGCAGGTGATAATGAAGAGGCAGCGCCAAACAATAATCAAGCAAATAATGCAGAAGAAGAAGAATCCCATGATGGTGGACACGGTGATCACTCTGGCATGGATATGTCCGGTTCAGGTGAGGTTCCTGAAGGGTTGAAAGAAAAAGAAAATCCAACTTTTGAAGTAGGCAGCACTGCTACCATTACAGAAGCTCATATGCCTGGTATGGAAGGTGCAGAGGCAACCATTGTAGGAGCCTATGAAACAACGGTCTACTCCATTTCATATGACCCGACAGATGGCGGGGAACGAGTGGAAGATCATAAGTGGATTATCCATGAGGAAGTAAAGGATGCTCAAGAAGAGCCATATGAAGTTGGCGATGAAGTAGAAGTGGACGCGGATCATATGGAGGGCATGCAAGGAGCTACTGCAACGATCGACTCTGCGGAAGAAACTACGGTTTATATGGTGGACTTTACCCTCACTGACAGCGGAGAAGAAGTGACGAATCATAAATGGGTGACCGAGAGTGAGTTGTCAAAAGAAGAATAGAAAGTAAAAAAGCTTGTAGAAAGGTCTACTCAATGACCTTTCTCAAGCTTTTTTCTTTGGCAATTTTAAGGGTTGTATTTCTTTTTATTGATCATTCCATCTATACCCCACTCCCCAGATGGTCTCAAGGTACTTATCTACTTCAAACCCTGAGTTCCGCAACTTACTTCGGAGGTTTCTGATATGCGAGTCAATGGTCCGGCTTTCTGTCTCTGCGTCGAACTCCCATAAGGACATAATGAGATGCTCTCTTGAAAATACTTTATCCTGGTTTAAAAGGAATGTTTCAAGTAGCGCAAATTCTTTTGGTGTGACTGAAATTTTCTCACCGTTATATTGTACGTGAAAGGACGACGTGTCAAGAACCAGCCCTTTGAAGCGCAAAGAATAAGTAGGGGGGTCAATCACTCTTGTCCGCCTCATCACCGCTTCCATTCTTGCGATAAGTTCTTCTTCATTAAACGGCTTTGCTACGTAGTCATCTGCTCCAGCTTGAAGGCCCCTTACAATGTCATCTTTATCGTTTCTGGCAGTAAGCATGATCACAGGGATATTGGAAAATTCTCTGATTTCTTTCAAGGTGTCCCACCCATCCATTACTGGCATCATGATGTCCAGTAAAACAATATCCGCTTCTTCTTTTTTCAGAAATGTGAGTGCATCCCTACCTGACTGAAATTGAATGCACTCATACTGATATGGAGTCAGGTAAAGGGTTAACAGGTCAAGCATTCTTTTTTCATCATCAATCAGTAGAATTCTTGTCATCTTCGCTCTCCTTCCAAACAATGGTGACGGCAGTTCCAACATGTTGTTTACTATTGATAGAGAGGGTTGCGCCATGAGCTTCCACAAGTTCCCTTACTATAGCCAATCCTAGTCCGACTCCACCTGTCAAACGGGACCTTGACTTTTCCACACGGTAAAAACGATCAAGAATAAAAGGTATCTCTTCTTCCGGGATCCCTTTTCCTTCGTCTTTAATGCTTAGAGAGCTCTCGTTTCCTTTTTTATTGAGTTGAATAGTTGTGGTGGAGCCTGCTGATGAATATTTAAGCGCATTGTCCAGCACATTTAACACAATCTGTTCAAAGCGTCTGGGATCTATAAGTACTTCAAAGCTTTGATTAGGTTCAAACATCAAGTGAATTCCGGCATTTTCAAAGGCAGGTCGTGCTTTTTCGTAAATCGGCAGGATGAACTTTTCTATGTCCATTCTTTGTGGCTGGATTGAAAAAGCATTTTGGTCCATTTTAGCCAGTTCAAAGAGATCTTCGAGCATACTTGATACTCGGTTAGATTCTTCATGAATAATATTCAGGTATTCCAATCTGGCTGATTCCGCAAGGTTCGGTTTTCTTCCAAGATCGGCGTACCCCTTTATATAAGTTAAGGGAGTTCGCAATTCATGAGAAATGCTCGCTAGAAATTCCTTTCTCTCCTTCTGCAAATGATTCAAGTGATTGGCTAAGGATTGGATGGACTCGGCTAACTCTCCAAGTTCGTCTTTCGTTTTTACAGGTAATTTCACGGAAAAGTCCCCATTGCTGATCTTCTGTGTAGCATCTTTCATTCTGATTAACGGCTTGGTCAATAATTTAATAAGGAAAATATTTGTTACGAGTAAAAAGAACATGATAATAACTACCGCTATGGCAAAGTGATGATTCAATTGCTGTATGACCTTCTGAAGTGAGTTTGTACTTTTCAGCATATAAACATAGCCAGTAGAACCGTCTTCTGAAAGAAAGGGGGATACGGTCGCAATGAATGCTTCCTGCTTCCAATCATCTTGGACAACAACTTCTCGAGTCGGTGGAGCGGATTGAATTACGTAATGTGGCAAGTTTCTCTTTTGAACAGATGAGTCAATTACAGAGCCGTTCTCATCAATTATTACGACTTCTGTATCTGTGTTAGACTCCATCAACACAATATGTTGGAGTGTTTCAGGGGTAAAGGAGGTTTCCAATACATCTCGATGGCTGTTCCCTCTTGCCAACAAAGAATCCAATTCCTCTTTTACTAGCGAATCTACCACATGACGATGCAAAACTAACATGGAAACTGATTCAATAATTAGTAGACATATAAAAAACCATAAACCTAGTTTAGTAGAGAATTTCATGACAGTTCTCCTGTATCTTAAAAAGTATGTACTTTCAGTTTACCAAGAAACTATAGAGAAAGTGTGCAGAAACAATAAAAAACGCGCCAACTACGTGACGCGTTTAGAGAACTATTTTAATGGCTAATCATTTCCCTGCAAGCTGCCGCGCAACGTCTGCACGCTTCCGCACATTTCTGGCAGTGATCATGAGTATGCTTGCTGCATTCCTCTGCACATGCCTCGCATATTTCTGCACACAGGCTGCAAATCTGCTCCATAAACGGGCTGTTGGATTGAATTGCTCTCGCTGCAAGTGCACAAATATCCGAGCATTCCCTATCCAAGCGGATGCAGGCGGCCATCATGTTCACATCTTCCTCATTCAAGCACGCATCAAAGCAGGTATTGCACGCCTCCATACACGCTAGGCATTCCTCTAAACATTTTTGGTGTTGTTCATTACTTAACATAATTAAAAACTCCTTTCAAAAGTTAGGTTCCGTATTTGTTTACCCGTCAAAACAAGATAATAACTTAATAGAGGAAACTCCTAAGAATCTGCAAGGTTTTGTAACATTAGAAAGTTATTAAACCCCAACTGAAAATAGGTATTTAGGTTATATTTTGTTATTGAGTTTAAAAGTTTTATATGAAAAGTATCTATCAATGCAATTGAGATAGTTCAAAAGTCTATGTTTTTCCCCTTAAAATACCCCAATCTACCTTAGTGTCGTTCTATGCTAGAATATCCTTGAAATACACATATCTAAATATTCGAAATTTACAGAGGGAGGTAAAATACCTATTAATTGCTAGCTTCACACAACACATCATTTATTCATATTTGGGTAGAAAGTAGGGGGAATACTTATATGTTTACATCCATGAAAAAAGTAACATTCGTGCTCTTAGCAATACTAGTATTAATTTCACCTTTTCATTCTGTTCTTCCTGCAAATGCAGTTGATAGAGAGTTTGATGGAAAGAAGATTCTTTCCTCACTGACAAAAGAGCAACGTGAGGCGCTTCATCAACTTGAAACAACTGAACAAACGGGCTTGCACCTTGATCCTTCTGTAGATTTAAACGGGGATGAATCCTTAAAAGTTATTGTACAGTTTAAGGAACTTCCAGTTGAAACAGCAGTGGAGGCTAGTGGAAGAACTTTAACTCCTTCTAATGCAAAAAAGAAAGTAGAGGCTGCCCATGCACAATTTAAAAAAGATGTGGCAGCTTTACAGAAAAAATCCAAGAGCAAGTCTAATACTCTAGTTATTCAACATGAATATAAACATGCTTTCAACGGGGTTTCCATGGAAGTTCCAGCTGATCAAGTGGAAGCCTTAATGGAATCTCAAGCAGTAAAGGCCATATGGAGTGATAAGGAAATACAAGTCATTTCTCCAATCGAAGAAGAAAAAAATGTGGAAAAGTTGATCACTGCTTCTTCATCTCAAACTTTACACGAAAACGGCTTTACCGGTGAAGGAGTCAAAGTAGCCGTAATCGACACAGGAATTGATTACAATCATCCAGATTTGAAAGATGCATATAAAGGTGGATACGATTTCGTAGATAACGATGACGATCCAATGGAGACCACTTACGAGGATTGGAAGCAATCAGGCATGGCGGAAGTTTATGCGGGAAATACCTATTATACCGCTCATGGTACACATGTCGCTGGAATCATTGCTGGTCAAGGCACCAATGAAACAGAATACGCAGTAACGGGGATAGCTCCTGATGTAGATTTATACGGATATCGTGTACTAGGACCATATGGAACTGGCATGTCTAGTCATATTATCGCCGCAATTGACCGGGCAGTTCAAGATGAGATGGATATTATGAATCTATCACTAGGAGCAAGCATTAATGATCCTTATTTTCCGACATCCATTGCAGTGAATAATGCGGTACTTGCAGGGATAACTTCAGTTGTTGCTGCAGGGAACTCTGGAAGCGAGATGAGAACACTCGGTTCACCTGGTACCTCCACTTTAGCGATTACAGTAGGAGCAAATAACACATCTATCACCGTCCCAACATTCGCCGGAACTATTGCTGGCTCCAATGATTTTCAGGTGGAATTACGCTTAATGGCCTTAAACATCCAGCATCCTGTTGACCTATTAGAAGGGGAAACTCTTTCTATCGTGGATGTAGGATTGGGACAGCCTGGTGATTTTGTAGGGAAAAACGTAGAAGGCAAGACCGTTCTGATTTCTAGAGGTATCACCTCTTTTGATCAGAAGATAACACTTGCAAAAAATAAAGGAGCAAAAGCTGTTCTTTTATATAATAATGACGAAGGTCAAGGGCACATCCCGCATTATTTAGGGGAGACCGTCCAATATATCCCTACCTTTTCCCTCACAAAAGGCGAAGGGGAAGCGGTGAAGAACATGCTCTCTGATGAAGAATTAACCATCACCTTCAACCGTGCTGGAGAGTTCACATTGGAAGGCGGGTACTTAACGGATTTCAGTTCCCGTGGTCCGTCCAGATTGAATTACGAAATCAAACCGGAAGTTACGGCTCCTGGTGAGCAGATTCTTTCTACAATCCCGGCTTATACTAATGGGAAAGATTATTTGGAGAACTATGAACTGGCATATAAGCGTTATTCCGGCACATCAATGGCTTCTCCTTATGTGGCAGGTGTAGCAGCGCTTTTATTAGAAAAAAATAAGGAATATACACCTGAACAAATCAAAACTATTTTAATGAACACAGCAGACCCGCTAAACAAGGAATACAGTGTGTTTGAAACAGGCAGTGGACAGGTGAACCCTCTTAATGCATTAAAAACTAAAGTAGAAATTATGGTGGATAACCCGGCTGTTTCTATTCTGGATGGAGAAGAAACAGAAATCCGTTCTAAATCAGGCGCACTTAATTTCGGTCCGTTGTTACTAGACGGAACAAATGGTTCTGTAGCGCGGGACGTTTCGATTAAAAATAATGACAAACGGCCAAAAACTTTTGATGTAAAAGCTGAATTTCAAACAGGTATACAGGGTTCTAAGGACGCAAATGCGAATAAAGTAGTTTTACAAAGTGACAAGGTAGTGACCATTCCGGGGAAAAAAGTCAAAGGCACAACGTTTAAAATGACTGTCCCTGCTGATGCTGAACCAGGTGCATATGAAGGGTATGTAACATTGGAAAATAAGAAAGACTCCAATGAAAAATACCGTATTCCGTTTGCGCTTGTAGTAGTGGAAGAAGGAATTCATTACATGAAAACCGATCCAAAAGCTATCACAAGGAACTTTGAATTCTTTTACCCTTTTGTTACCTACACAACAGGAGTGTCTTTCCGTACCAAGTCTCTAATAAATACACTAGACTTTATCTTGCTTGACGGGAAAACAGAAGAAGAAATAGGATTCTTGGGGCAACTAACATCTTCAGGTATTTTGGAAGAAACCGATTATTATGTTTCTAATGTATTTGATGGCAGGTACTTCCCATTTACCGGAAATCCAGAGGAACCAATCTCATCTGAAAGAATTTATGTGAATCATGGGCCGGGACATTACAAAGTAAAAATGATCGCAACGGATAAGAACGGGAAGACGTATCCCCTGACAGATCATACCTTTATTGATTATACCGGACCGGATTTTATCACTGATACAAAAGAAGGTGTAATCGAGTATGAAGCGGGTGAAACTTCTTATGTATTAAAAGGCAGCCTAGTTGATCAAACCTTCGAATCCTACAAAGCATTAGGAGTAGAAATTGATCAATCACAAAACTTCATTATGGAGAAAAACAACAGCACATCTTTCACTAATGGTTTTTATGTAAACCCAGATGGCAGCTTTGAATACCATATGCCAATAAATCCTTCCCTAAAGAGTTCAAAAGTTGAATTCCAAGGGTACAATTCTACAGGAGTAGGCGGAGATATTAAATCCTTCACTTTAGTGGAAAAAGGTACTCCATATATGTATGGTTCATTAGCTGATAAGCAAGTTAAAAGTGGAAATACTGTGGTGATGACCCTGAACGCTAACACTGTATCGGATGCAAAAGCATTTAACACAAGCTTTAACTTTGACAACAGATACATTGAAATACTCGATGTAGTAGTACATGAGGAACTTCAAGCTCTTGGAGAAACAGACATTACTACATCAAATTCGGCTGTAAATTCGACCACTTCCAAGTTGGGAGTCAATGTTGAATTGTCAGAGGGAAGTTTCTCAGGTGATATTGCTGTTGCAGAGCTGACAATAAAGGTGAAAGATGATAACTACGCTCTGTATACTTTCTTCAACAACTCTCAAGCTAGTTATAAGAATCTAGAAGAGCAATCCATAAACATGGCTTCTGCAATCGATCATGTTCGGATTAAACCAAGCTACTCCAAAATTACAGGTAGTATTGCAGCACCCAAAGCGCTCCAACGTGAAGGCAGACCTGTTTGGAAGCCTGGATTAAATGCTTCTAACATTGGAGCAGAAGTATATGTGCTTGATCAAGATGGTAATAGATATGATGCGACTGTTAATATCTACAGTCAGCACTCCGTAGAGCAACTGCCTCTTACTTTGAATGACATGAAATTGGTAGCGAAAATCCCAGGGCACTTTACATCCTATCGCAACTTTAGAGTAGGATTCCCGGATGATGAAGGAAATATTGTAGGTCAAACACATTCAGGTATGAGCGTAGGAGAGCTTACTCCGGGAGATGTTAATGATGATGGGGTAATCGATATTCATGACGCACTTCTAATAGAAGAACATTGGGGGACCACATACCGCGCTGCTGATATCAACTTTGACCAAGTTGTAAATGCTACAGACCTGCAGTTTGTAGTAGACAATTATATGATGGTTAATGAATCGGCAAGTGAGACACCTGTACCATCTAAAGAACACAATGGAAGAACAATAGAAGATATTTTAGAAGCATTGAGTTCTAACTAAATTAATCAAAGGGCTGTAGATGAAAACAATCTGCAACCCTTTTTTTACTATTTGTGGAAAAGAAGAATTGAATTTGTTGTTAAAATTTGAAATAATCAGAAATATAAAGTAGATAAGGAGTGGATTGTAATGAAAGTGAAAAAGATGAAAGAACCCGTTGTCAAAAAGCTGGAGGAACTCAAATTAACAGGATTCCGGGTATTATGTCCAGGTGAAGAGTATGCAATCGAAATACCGAAAGCTTCCAAACTATTAGAATCGCGCTTGTCTGAAGTTAAAAACGTGAAAAATAGAGCTATTCAGTTTGGGGCATTTATCGTAGACACCAACTCAGTAGAGGAAGACGGATATTGGGTGGCTGTTGAAGTGGAGGAATTCGAAGATATACCAGAGGGAATGGTCACGTTAACTGTTCCTGCACAAAGATATGCATCGGCAAAGTATGAAGGTCCAAACACTGGCATTTTTAATGCGTATGATGAATTACATAGCTGGGTTGCAGAGCAAGGGCACAAAAGACTTAAAGACAAATGGCATGTCGAAATATTTAAGTCTTGGGATGATCCCAATAACTTGGTAGTGGAATTACTAGATACGATTGAACAATAGAAGGGGTGAAGTAAAATGAAAGAGAAATTATGGAGAGTAGGGACGACTTATATTCCTGTAACAAATGTAGGTGAATCTGCTGATTGGTATGTAAGTAAGCTGGGAGCGGAATTGAGTTATCAGGATCAGGACAAGGCGATAATAAACCTTGCAGAGCAAAGTCTGTTTCTTGTAAAAGCGAAAGAAGGTCAAACTTCGAATTTTATAGATGCAAACGGACAGGTGCGTTTCTCTTTAACTTTTGAAGTAGATGGTCTAAGCGCATTAGAAAATATACACCATGATTTCGTTAAGCAAGGAATCAAGGTAGGTGAAATAGAAAACAGAGGGCACACCGGAAGAAATTTTGTATTTGAAGATCTAGATGGGAATAAGTTTGATGTGTGGAGCGAGCTGAGTATGAAATTTAAAGAGAAATATTTTAACAGACTCTAACGAATCAAGACATTTTTTCTAACGGGTTTAATTAAGGGTATAATGTATATTACCAACTTATATACAGGAGTGAACTCATATGACAAATAATACTACTAGTGAAAAGAGTCTATCACTAGAACAAATGGAAGAATTAAAATCCGTTTTAAAGAAGCGGTTTGAGAAAAACATGCTTCGTCATGAGGATCTTGATTGGGATAAAGTTCAGGAGAAGCTAGAAAGTAATGCAGAGAAACTTTGGTCGCTCTACGAAATGGAACGTACCGAAGGGGAACCAGATGTCATTGGTTATGATAAAGGGACGGATGAGTACCTATTTTGCGATTGCTCAAAAGAGAGTCCAAAGGGTCGCAGAAGTGTGTGCTATGATCACGCAGCACTTGAGGCAAGAAAAAAGTTTAAACCTGAAGATAGTGCAATGAATATGGCAACTGAAATGGGAATCGAAATGTTGACAGAAGAGCAATATCGCGAATTACAAAAGCTTGGAGAATTCGATTTAAAAACATCCAGTTGGATACAAACACCGGATGAAATTAGAAAGCTTGGCGGTGCATTGTTTTGCGATCGTCGCTTTAATCATGTCTTCGTATACCACAATGGAGCTGATTCTTACTATGGTGCACGTGGATTCCGCGGGATGCTAAGGGTATAAATTAAAGCGTTATTTTAAATAGACGTAGAAGGAACAATTCTTCTGCGTCTTTTATTTTTCCCGAAAATTGAAAACTTTTGCACTTTTAATTCGTATATAGACAAGAGTGAATATACAATTAATAGTAAGGAGGATTACATATTAATTGAAAACAGTAATCAGCAAGATATTAATAGTAGTAAGTGTACCAATCCTTTTTGTCCTCTGGTTTCATCACCATAAAGTAATGGATGGGGACTATACAAAACTAACAATTAAAATGCCAAATGAAGGCGTGACTGTCATTGATGAGAAGGAACAGATTGAAGAAATCATTGATGCCATTAATGAAAGTCCACGAAACTTCGGTACAGAAAAGCCTTGGTACAACTATGAACTTGCTAGCCTTATTTTCGAAAATGAAAGTGGAGATAGCAAGGCGCTTCATTATATGACAGAGAGCCAAAATATTAAAATAAGATTTGGCGAGATTGATACGGATTTAGTGTTTGGGGAAGAGGACTTTCAAGAGAGCGAAAATGTATCGGCAGCCCTGAGTGAAGAAGTTCAAGAAAAAGTGATATTAGAACATGGTACCTTGGAAACATATAGCATCAATGGGCAAACGTTTGAAATTATTCCTTATCATCAACCTTATTTAGACTTTATGGAAGGGCTTGAAACGACAAAAGGTGATCGGGCGGAACTGTTTTCAGCCCATGTCGTTAAGCCTTTTAGCAAAGAAATCTATGGACATGAATATTATGGTGAGGACGATCCCTACTACGTTTCACCAGTTAATACAGATATCCTTAGAGAAATGATTGTACAGCTGGATGATCAGTATGAGGAGATTAGTAGATTTATAAAAGAGGGACTAGAGGATTCTACAGCTCTTCTGACCGGGAGCGAAAAGGTCAGAATCTATCTTCAGCCACACAGTCCGGATTTCAATTACTTAGAAATGGGTGGCGTTGTGGCATTTGCTGCAGATAAAGATGTCATGGTTCTGCAAATCGATCCGCGAAAGTACACGGAAAAAAGCATTAAACAAACTATTGCGCACGAATTCCACCATGTAGTAACCATGGAAGTTTCCGATTGGTCCTATCGAAAGCAGCATCTCTTGGACAGGGTTATCATGGAAGGAAAGGCAGACACTTTTGGAAAACTGGTGTATGAAGACTATGATGTTGCATGGATTGAACCTCTAAGTCCTGAAGCGACCAACAAAGTTTGGAGCTTTATAGAGGAAAACAAGGGTTCTTATGAAATGGAAGATGTGACAACTCTACATATGGGCCGTCCTTCGTCGGGAATTCCTAAATGGTCTAACTATAGAATTGGCTATCGGATTATGGAAGATTTCTTGGAAAAGAATCCTGAAGTCACTCTAGAGGAATGGACCGAGACGAGAGCGGATGAGATTTTGGAGTTGAGTGGATTTGGAGTGGGGGACTAGACTGAGCGTTACTTTGTGGGTGTGCTCAAGACCTGAAGTCTTGCTATGGATGGGGAAAAGGTAAGAGAGAGGGCGTCTCTACGCCCGAAATGTTGCAATGAAAGGGAAAACGGTAAGAGAGAAGGCTTCTCTACGCCCGAAATGTTGCAATGAAGGGGAAAACGGTAAGAGAGAGGGTTTCTCTACGCCCGAAATGTTGCAATGAAAGCAAAAACGGTAACAGAAGGAGGGGAATATAAATGGGCGATGCAATTTTTCAATTTGTTGTTTATGGACTGATTATACTTGGGAGTATTTCTTTTACTCTATTTATCAGAAGGCTGCTTGTTAATGCATCTTACAAGAATCAAAGATTGTACAATATCGAACAAAAACTAGATGCAATCATCAAGAAGATGGAGGAAGAAAATTCACCGAAATAAATTGCAATCATATGTTGTTGAGAGGAGAGAACACCAATGAATATAAGACAATTAACCCCAGTTGATGCTGAAAACTATCGAACCATTAGGTTGGAGGCTTTGAAAAATAAACCGGAAGCATTCAGCTCCAGTTACGAAGACGAAGTAGGGTTTTCGGTTGAAAAATATAGAGGTAGATTTAACAATGACCATACCTACACCTTTGGAGCTTTTGAGGGAGAAAATCTGGTAGGTACGGTAACCCTACTATGTGAAACGAAAAAGAAAATTAAGCATAGAGCTACTATAGTAGCAATGTATGTCATGCCTGAACAACGAAAATCGGGTGTAGGAAAAGCACTTATGAATATAGCAATAAACAAAGCAAAAGAATTAAAGGAGATTGAACAAATCTATCTCGCGGTGACAGCGAGCAATGAACCTGCGAAGCGACTTTATGCATCCCTGGGATTTGTTACATATGGAGTAGATAGAAATGGATTGAAAATAGATGGAACCTATTTTGACGAGGAATTGATGGTGTTGGAGCTCTAATTTTATTAAGAAGGGGAGAACAGGGGGAAGTAAATGAGGATTTTTCTTTTACTATGTTTGTTGATTCTTGCGGGATGTGAGAGTGGAACAAAAGAGGTGACAGTAGAGAAGGAAAAAGAACTAGTTCTCAAAAATAATAGTGTTGAAACTTTTTCAATAAATGGACAGGAATTTGAAATTCATCCATGGTATGGATATTATGTTGAGTATTTGAATGAGGAATATAGCACAGCTGAAGCAAGGAGTGACAACTTCCAGAAGGTTGTTGTAAACCCTTTGAGTAATGAGGTATTGGGATATGATTATGGCTACCAAAATAGCATATACTTCAAGCCACCTTATAATAGAAACAAATTAAAAGATTATATTGTAAAATTGGATGAACGTCATAAAGAAATTGTAGAAGTAATTAAAGAAGCTTTGACTGATTCAACCTCCCTTCTTCCTGGTGGAAATTATAAGATATATCTGGCCCCGTTTAACTCTGACGTGGACACGGAAGAGTTTCATGGGGTTACAGGGTTTGCGGAAAAGAATGCGATGATTCTCATGCTGGATCCAAATAATATAACAGAGAAAAGCATTAAGGAGCTTGTTGCCCATGAATATCATCACTTAGTGTACATGGAAATCTCTGATTATAATACACGAACAGCTCATCTTTTAGAAAAAGTTGTTATGGAAGGAAAGGCGGAAACTTTCACTAAAATTCTCTATCCCGATTATGAAGTTCATTGGATAGAGCCATTAAGTAATGATGAAAGAGATAGAGTCTGGAACTTCATGGATGAGAACAAATACTCCGTTAATGAGGAGGATTACAGTGTGCTCAACAATGGCAGCATTTCCAAAGAGATTCCTAGTTGGTCCAACTATAGAATGGGCTATGAAATAATGCAGGAGTATTTAGAGAAAAATCCTGATTTACCGATAGAAGAATGGACTGTATTAAAAGCGGTAGAGATTATAGACGGATTAGAATTTGATAGTAGAGAATAATAAAAAGAGAACTTATCTCACCAACAGATGAGTTCTCTTTTTGTTTTAATTCAAAATAAATTTATTGATAATCAATAAATAGTCTGATATTATACTGTTAATTAATGTAAAGTTAATAGGTGTAAAAGGGGATGAGAAATTGAAAAAAGTTTTATTGATTACCACAGTTATGTTGTTAATTCTATCTGGATGTAACCAATATTCTAGGGTGGATATTCCAGCAGAAGGAACTTTTCATTTGGCTGTTATCAATAACACCGATGTTGATATCTACGGATATGAGGTCAGCTATTCCCAAGATGGAACACGCAGAGGGGGAAGTGGTGGTGGTCAATATGCTGATAATTCCAAGATAAAGAAGGGGGATACGTTCACGCTGGACTTTAATCATGTAAATTTTCTCCCGGACAAAGAGGTTACCTTTGTAATCACGGTCTTTACAGGAAAGCATCAAACGGAAAAAGTAACGTTGAGTTCCCCGGTTACTACCATGCTTTCTAATTTGGAAAGTATTTATTATGTAGAGATAATTGGAGAAAATAAGGAAGAGTTAAGTATAAATTAAATGATGAATCGGATTAAAAAATTGGAAAAAAACTGTGGAACTAAATTAGTGTTCATTTCGTATAGGTAATGAATGTAATTTTCATAAAAGAAAGTAGAGGAAAAGATGAACACTAAGAAGAGAGTCAGTTTCCGCAAAGCATTTAAGTATATATCAGTAGGCTTAATAAGTATGGGTGTAATGTGGGTGGCATATCATCAAGTAATGGTTTTATTCGAGAAAAACAAATATGAAGCCACTGGGCAGTTGGTGGAAGTGGATGGTAGCAACATGCATGTTCATGCTGAAGGTGAGGGACCGAATACTATTATTCTACTTCCTGGATTGGGAACGTTAGCGCCAGTATTGGACTTTGAACCTTTGGTGGATGAACTAAGCAAGAATAATAGAGTGGTAGTCGTGGAGCCGTTTGGCTATGGATGGAGCGAGAAGACTGATAAGGATAGAACGGTAGAAAATGTGGTGGAAGAAGTAAGGGCGGCTCTTAAGAAAGCAAATATTGAAGGTCCCTATATTCTGATGCCGCATTCTATTGGCGGAATCTATAGTACGTACTATGCAAATACATATCCTGAAGAGGTAAAAGCGATTGTTGGTATTGATCCAACACTTCCGGCTGCAGTTGATTATTTTGATGTACCTGTACCTACTATGCCAGGTTTCCTTAGGGCTGTAGCTCCGAGTGGTATTGCAAGAATAGTGATAGCTGGAAATGAGGAGGATTTTTTACCACTGTCAGAAGAAGGGACGTACTCAGCGGAAAATCTTGAGCTAACGAAAACTTTAACTGTCTGGAATGGCTACAATAAAAATATCATCATGGAAGCAAATGAGATTAGTAATAATATCGCAAAAACGATTAACATGTCTTTCCCGTCCGATATACCTGTAATGATTTTTACACCAAAGGACGAAAAGGTAAACCCTGCCGGAAGATCTACCATGACCTTTTATGAAGAGCAATTAACAAATGTAGTAAAAAGTAAAATTGTACCACTAGATGGCCATCATTATTTGCATTGGACAAATGCAGAAGAGATGAGCGAGCATGTTGGGGAATTTATTGGCGGAAGTTAAGATACGGGGGTAATAAATATGGCCAAACCGATAAAGTGGCTTATAGTAGCGTCGATAGCAATTGGCTTAGTGTTTTCCCTTTTTACTTTTACTTTGTTTAAAGAGAGCAGAGGATATGCACAGTATCATTCCGAATCATTAATGAATGATACTTCCAGCCTGATAGGAAGCTTTCAAAGGAAACAAGAAATTTTGCAGCAAATTATTCAAACAAGAACTTTGACACAAGTTCAAGTAGATCTAATTCGTGAAGACAGCTATACTCTTATAAACTATTATGAAGACTATAATCGCTTGGCTATGAATTTGGATCGATACGAAAATAAAGGTTATTCCATCGTAGAGGCGGCCTTTGTAACAGAAGCATTTTTTAACCGTAAAATAGCCGAAATACAAGGGACAGGCCAAGCGAAGTTAAAACTGGATAATGAGTTTCTTGAAAAAGTGGAATTTTTGGAGGCATTTAATGAACGTTGTCTCTATACCTTAGGCAAATATGTAAGGGGATTCGTGATCACAGATACTTCTATGGAGCTCACGGAAGAAAGGGAAGAATTGAGCAAAAATGGGATAAATGAGGACTTTTGGGTGGAGATCTTAAAGCGTTTGGATAGAGAGGCTTTTGAAAAGCAAAGGGATTTGGAGATGTTGTTGAATTAGACAATGTTTTTGATTAGCAGCTTGGTAAAATTTATTCCAAGCGCTTTTTTTCGTTATTAATTAACATAACAATAAGAACACAAACCTTCAAAATTATGAGTAAGGGGTGGTTTATTTGAAAATTATGTCTAGTACCTTCAGGTTCTTAGGGCTAATCGTAACAGCTTTAGGCTTTCTTCCACTTTTAGAATCTTTACCTAATAATAGAGTGTCAGGACATGAAAACTTTTGGGAAAACATCATCTACTTAGCTCATGAAGGGCAAGGATGGTTCTTGGCTTTTGGTTTTCTGATGTTGCTAATAGGGTTGTTTTTGTCTGGGCAGTCAAAGGATAATGCATAACCCCTTAGTTTTCTGACTTGGATTTTATGAAATTTAACTTTCTTGCAACATACTCTTTTCCATCCCATTCATATCGAACTTTTAACTTACCAATTAATCCGCCTTTTACACTATCGTCTCGTAAAACAAAGACAGGGACAGTGGCATATAGCTTACCATCCTCAATAGAATAATCAACAAGTTCCATACTTAAATAGGGTGTTCTCGGATTGACATAACTAAATTTAGAGAGGTCGATGGTATAATTCATTCCGTCGACTTGGATACCGATTATATTTTTTATTTGTTTTATAGCGACCTTATTTATAATGACCGTACTAATAGGTTCCATCGGAGCCTCTTCATATCGGCGTTCGGGATCTTGAAACTGATTAAGGACATGTATATCCTTGAGTGGTTGGTCTATCACTGCTTTGTCATTGTTCAACACAATAATGATGTCATCCAGCGTATCGTCATTTATATCTGCTTTTGCCATGTAAGGATCATATTTTCCATGGTACCAGTTTGGGAAGTTATAAACATATTGTCCCATGTCACCAATTTGTACGGTGAAGTTCTCATATTCCATCCACTTTTTCTTGTCTGCAATCAAGTAAACAGTTTGATGCCAGATATCGGAAGGAATGCTTGATAGGACTACACGTTCTGATGCTAAAGAATTATTGGAACTTGTGAAAAGCATCATCAGAATAATACCCATATTGAATATATGTCTCCGCATTTATTTCACCTCTATAGTAAATTTCCCAACAAAAAGAAATTCACTAAAAAGTTGCATAAGTATATCTGCCCGGTTCTTTCCATCTATTTATTGTCTGAACGTGTAGAAAGAGAGGAGTTTGTCCTCATTTACAGATTATTCAATAAAATCTAGTATGAAATATGTAGGGTCACTAAATATCTGAAATGAGGAGGAAATTATGAAAAAGATCAGTAAAACGGTATTAGCGTTATCTTTAACAGGAATTATGACAATCGGTACGTTAACAACAGGAACGCTTCCAACAAGTGCGGTTGGAAATGGTCCCAACTATAACGGCAATGAGTCTATCCAAACCTCCATCCTTACTACATATGACGAGTTGGTAGATTACTTACAAAAACAAGAAGCAAGACAGCAGGCGATGGAGCTTGAGGTTATTGGCGAGACAGTCAAAGGCCGTGATATTTACATGGCCAAATATATTAAAAACGAAGACAATCCGACCATTTTGTTTTTGACTCAGCAGCATGGAAATGAGCAGTTGACAACAGAGGGTGCGATGGAATTTATTAAGCATCTTGGAACTGGGAAAAATCAATCGGTATTGGCTCATGTCAATATCCTTGTTATACCAATGTTGAATGCAGACGGTGCGATGGGTGATGTGAACTTTTCAACAGATAATTACATTGCAGACGGAGACCGTCATTTGACGCGAGCAAATGCAAATAACTTTGACTTAAACCGTGAGCATGATAAAGCGGTAGAAGCGATGCAACCAGAAGCGCGTGCACTTCATACAAATGTGTTGGAGAAGTATGACATTGACTACTTGATTGATTTACATCATCAAGGAACACAGAGTGAACGTGATGGGAAGCTGGTTTCAGGTTCTATTTTACATCCGACAAGTCCTAATGTTGATCCGGCTGTAGTGGAGCAGTCCAAGCAGTTGGGAGCAGTGGTGTTCCATGAGATTGAGTCAAAAGGCTGGGGACATCTTGGGAAGTACAGAGGTGGAAATACAGACAACATTGGCCGAAATGGAATTGCTTCGAGGTATGATATCGCGACATTATTGTTTGAAATGCGCGGCATGTCCGACCACACGAATCCAACAGCAATTCTTGGGCAAAAGAGTAATGGATACTTGATCAAGCAGACGGTGAATACGCTTGATTCAACTGTTCAAGCCATTGCTGATGGATCTATTAACACTGTTGATACAAGCTTTTGGGATACATTACCTTTCCAGAACACACGACAAGGTGAGGAAAGCGACGAATAGACAAAGGAAAAGCTCGGTGCGCTTAGGTAGATGTGCTCCGAGCTTTAACTTTTATTTTGACCTATGAAGACCTGAGCTCCAAGATTTTTGGGTGACAGAAGTCTTCATAGGGGTTATGAAGACCTGAGTTCCAAGGTTTTTGGGTGACAGAAGTCTTCATAGGGGTTATGAAGACCTGAGCTCCAAGGTTTTTGGGTGACAGAAGTCTTCATAGAGGTTATGAAGACCTCATAACCCAGAATTTCACCCGCTAGAGGTCTTCATCAATCACAATCCCGCCGATAAATGAATCTCCCCTTCAGGCAATTCATTCCCACTCTGAGGTTCCAACGTTATCGCGATGGTATCCCAATCTTCCGCTGTTGTCTGTTCGATGTTATGGAACACATACCCTTTTCCTTGATCATCAATGGTGAAGTCTCCTGCAGGTATTGGTGAGCCGTCTTTCAATAGCCATACCTGATACACTTCGTTGCCGGTTAGTTCAGGTAAGTCCTGTGTTTGGATCATGACAGATAGTGCCTGTTCCTGTTGGAAAAGTGCTGCAAAGCCACTGCCTGCAGCAGCTGATGGCTGCAAGGTAACTACGTTATCAGGTTGTTGCAGTTCTTCAGCAGCCAAGTCACTTTCTTCACCGTTTTGCATCATTAAGTAGCCGTTTCCAATCAATGAGAGCAACAGCGATGCGGCAAGCAATGTTGTTAGCCAAGGTGTCCTAGAAGCTTTATTTTTAATAAAGGGTTCTTCAACGGCTTCTTTTTTAGTAGAAATCGGTGTTACAGTTGCTTTATCTAATTTCACGTCTTCAGCAAATACATTATCCAAGATTCGTTTCTTCATCTCTGGTGGGGGTGAGGCTTGCTCTGACACAAGGGCAACATCTCCTAACAGATCTTGAAGTTCCATTAATTCTTCCTGACATTCGGGACAGGTAGCTAAGTGCTGTTCGAATTCTTCTCTCTCTGTTTGTGTTAGGTGGCCATTGAAATAGTCCAACACTAATTCACATTTCTGACTCATATACTCCCCCTCCTATCTGCAAGCAACGGTTTTAGTTTCTTTAGCGCCAGCCGTATCCTTCCTTTTACGGTCCCAAGCGGTATGCCGGTCAACTCCGCTATTTTCTGCTGGGTATATCCTTTGAAATACATATAGTGGACCATCTTCCTTTGATCATCGGATAAAGTGGAGACCGCTTCCCTGATGACATCCTGTTCTTCTTTCCACTCTGTCTCTTTTTCAGTGGAGTCGTTAGATTGCAGAAATGGTTCCACATCTTCTATCGGGGCACTTTGTGTTCGTTGTTGCTTACGAATAATATCCAAGGCTTTATTACGGGCGATGGTGAACAGCCATGATCGAAACTTGCCTTTTGACTCGTCATAGATTCCTGTTCCCTGCCAAATCTTGATAAAGACATCCTGCATTGCTTCTTCTGCAATGTCATGGTCATTCGTTATTTTCAATAAAAAAGAATACAAGATCTTTTCGTACCTGTCGTACAGTTCTTCCAGAGCGGTTTTATCTTTTTTCCTGATCCGCTCATACAGAAGAGAGTCCTTATTCTGCATAGGTTTTCTCCTTTTTTATGTGATTATTTTTATTATATCTTTATTTATCTATTTAAAAGAAGAAATAAGGCTTTCCTACTTTCCTAACGTTGGAAAATGGGATTTAGATCAGTTTTGCCAGGAAAGAACCATTTGGAAAATTTGCTCGCTTGACTCTGCTTCCTTCGTAGCGTACTTTAGTATATATTGCAGTTTTTGATACACCGGAGGAATGGCCATGCGTGTGAAGAAAGTATTGAATAACAATGTGTTGATTGCTGCCCACCCGGAGTACAATGAAGTGATCCTGACAGGGAAAGGAATCGGCTTTGGGAAACGTACCGGAGAAGATATTTCCGTCGAGAGTGCGGAGAAGTTCTTTGTGCTTCGCGATCAGGAAGAGCAGCAACAATATAAACAGTTACTTAATTATGTCGATGAGTCGTTCATCGGTTTGATGAATGAATGTATAGAGCGAATTGAAAAACGTTTTGAGGTTCGGTTGAATGAACATATCCATGTCGGATTGACGGACCATCTTTATTTTGCAGTGAAAAGAATTCAACAGGGGCTGGATATAAAAAATCCCTTCTTGACGGAGACGGAGCTTGCCTACCCTAAAGAATATACGGTGGCACTTGAAATTGTAGAGTGGCTGAATGAGAAGCTTGGGATCTCAGTTCCAGTGGGAGAAGTAGGTTTCATTACATTACACATTCACAGTGCCTTGACCAACAGGGAATTGTCTGAGGTCAACAAGCATACCCAGCTGATCAGCAGAATGGTGGATGTCATTGAGGAATCTCTGAAAATGTCGGTTGACCGCACAGATGTAAACTACTTGAGGCTCATTCGTCATTTCCATGCGTCGATTGAAAGGGTGCAAAAAGACGAGAACCGTCCAGAAAATCAGGAAGCGCTCGCAAAAGTGTTGCAAGCCGAATACCCTGTGTGCTACAATCTAGCATGGAAATTAATTAAGATTATGCAGCAGAACTTACACAAGCCAGTCCCAGATGCTGAGGCAGTATACCTGACCCTACATTTGCAAAGGCTTGCAAAACAATAAATAATCAAGCACACTTTTTTCACGTGTTACTGGTCATGCAGGCATGAGCGGAAGAAAGCGTAAACGAAGAACTACGGTAGAAATCCATCTACCCTTCCTTCGTGTACCTTTTCTTTTGACTCATGCCTTTTTGTTGTGTAAGTGGATTTCCCCTGTTGATTGAAGTGCAGGATGTGAGACTCCTGAGGGAGATAGCGGTAGCTTGAGACCCCACAGGCGAAGCCGAGGAGGCTCAAGCACCGCCCCTAGGAAAGCGAACATCCGGAACGAAAATCAACAGGGAGTTAAAAGAAATCCGTATGTTCTACAAACGCATATAAAAATATCTAGGAGGAACACATATGTTTAAGAAATCATTCGGTTTACTGCAACGTATCGGGAAAGCCCTTATGCTTCCTGTCGCATTGCTTCCGGCAGCAGGGATACTGCTTGCATTCGGTAATGCCATGCAAAACCCGAACTTAACAAGTCGCCTCGGCTTTTTAGAGGCAGATTCAATCGTGCTACTGGCACAAATCATGGAACAGGCAGGAAACATCGTATTCGCAAATCTGCCATTGCTCTTTGCCGTCGGTGTAGCCATAGGACTTGCTGGAGGAGACGGGGTTGCCGGTCTTGCAGCAATGATCGGTTACTTAATTATGAACGTTACGATGAGTGTTATCAGTGGAGTTACCGCTGAACAGGTTGGATCTGATCCTGCACTTGCAAATGTGTTAGGAATTCCAACCCTTCAAACCGGGGTATTTGGCGGTATCATAGCCGGGGTGCTCGGTGCCTATATGTACAACAAGTTTTACAATATTGAAATGCCATCTTACTTAGGATTCTTTGCCGGTAAGCGTTTCGTTCCGATCGTAACGGCAGCTTCCGCACTTGTACTTGGGGTGGTCATGAACTTCATCTGGCCATTCGCACAAGAAGGACTAAATACTTTTTCTTATTATATGACAGAATCCAACCGTACTTTGGCAGCATTTATTTTCGGTGTCATTGAACGTGGACTGATTCCATTTGGTTTGCATCATATTTTCTATTCTCCATTCTGGTTTGAGTTTGGTTCTTACACGAACGCTGCAGGAGAATTGGTTCGTGGGGACCAACGTATATTCATGGAGCAGGTAAAAGACGGTGCCGAGCTAACGGCAGGAACATTCATGACAGGTAAATTCCCATTCATGATGTTCGGTCTTCCGGCAGCAGCGCTAGCAATCTATCACTGTGCACGTCCTGAAAATAAAAAATTTGTAGCAGGTATCATGGGTTCTGCTGCATTGACATCTTTCTTAACAGGTATCACAGAACCACTTGAGTTCAGTTTCTTATTCGTAGCACCAGTATTATTCGCCATTCACGCAGTGTTTGCAGGACTTTCTTTCATGGTCATGCATATTTTAGATGTCAAAATAGGGATGACATTCTCCGGTGGTGTCATTGACTATATCCTATTTGGTATTCTTCCAAATGCGACGGCATGGTGGTTAGTAATTCCTGTTGGTCTAGTATTCTCGGTTATCTATTACTTTGGATTCCGTTTTGCGATCAAGAAGTTTAACTTAATGACTCCAGGTCGTGAGGAAAAAACAGAGGAAGCTGAAGCTGGTTCCGGTTCTGTTGATGAACTGCCGTTCGGAGTACTAGAAGCACTTGGCGGAAGAGAAAACCTTACCAACCTTGATGCTTGTATCACTCGTCTTCGTGTAAGTGTGAAAGACGTTGAGCAAGTAGATAAAGAGCGCTTGAAAAAGTTAGGTGCAGCAGGCGTTATGCAAATCGACCGTAATATCCAAGCGATTTTCGGACCTCGTTCTGAAACAATCAAAGGTCAGATTCAAGATATCTTGAGTGGGAAAACGCCAGTGAAGCAAGAAGTAGCGGCAACTTCTGAAAAGGAATCCGCGGATGCTGGGGCAGTAGCTATTTCAGCAGAGTTTGACGTAGTCATGCCGATGACTGGTAAACTACTACCTATTTCAGAAGTTCCTGATAAAATTTTCTCTCAAAAAATGATGGGTGACGGTTTTGCCATCGAACCAACTGACGGCAAAGTGGTATCACCTGTTGCAGGGAAAATTGTGAACCTGTTCCCGACAAAACACGCGATCGGCATCGAAACAGCTGACGGCCGCGAAGTCCTTGTGCATGTGGGAATCGACACAGTTAACCTAAAAGGAAAAGGTTTTGAAAGTTTAATAGAACAAGGCGACACAGTGGAGCAAGGACAAGCGTTACTGAACGTAGACCTTCGCATTGTGTCAGAAGAAGCGACATCCATCATCACACCAATCATCTTTACAAACTTGGCTGCTGGAGAAGCGGTTGAGATTAAGGATGGTAGTGTAAGAGTTGGGGAGAAGGGTCGCGTAGAGATTCGATAGAATTTTGAGGAGAACCGCTTGGCGTGTGAGTGCGCTGAGCGGTTTTTCAATGTTTTGAAATAGTGTCGGGAGCGAAAAAACACAATCATCAATGGAAAAGTTACAATAACACCTGAAAAAGTCACAATCATCAATAAAAAACTCATAATAACCTCTGAAAAAGTCACAATAACCCTCAAAAAAGTAATAATCCCAAATTTGAGCGGATCCCTCTAGTAATTTTAATACTTACCACTTAATTAATTTGTTATAGGTAACATTTAATAGCGGAAAAATATATTTATATTTGTCTAATGTAACATTGTAAGCGTTTTTCTTAACGTGTAGCATAAACGTTAAGAAACAACTAGCAACCAGGAGGGATTCCTTTTGAACAACCAACAACAAGTTACAGAAGAGATGATGAGCAAGATCGAGTTTGTGTACGGAAAAGAGACAGCAGCTTACTTACAAGATAAATTAACCAACCTAATGAATGAATATAGCGCAAAACTATCAACACCAAACAAGCCAAAAGAGTTTGTTACAGAAAAAGATGCGGTTCTTATCACTTACGGTGATTCCATTAAGGAAGAAGGCAAAGCCCCACTTCAAAGCTTGCACGAATTCTTAAACGAAAACATCGGGGACAAGCTATCTGGTGTTCACATTTTGCCATTCTACCCTTATAGCTCGGATGATGGTTTTTCCGTCATTGATTATTACGAGGTCAACAAGGATTTAGGAAACTGGGAGGACATTAAGTCACTATCCGGTAGCTATGATTTGATGTTTGACGGGGTTATCAATCATATTTCCGCAAAGTCAGAATGGTTCCAGGAGTATTTGAAAGGTAACGAAAAGTACAAAGAATACTTCGTGGAAGCTGATCCATCCCTAGACTACAGCAAAGTGACCCGTCCAAGAGCACTGCCGTTATTAACGGAATTTGAAACGGCAAGTGGACCAAAGCATGTTTGGACAACATTCAGTGAGGACCAAATTGACTTGAATTACCGCAACCCGGATTTATTTTTACAGATTGCAGAACTTCTGCTTTTCTATATCAGCAAGGGTGCAAAAATGATTCGTCTTGATGCAATCGGGTTCATGTGGAAGGAGATGGGGACGACTTGTATCCATCTAGAAGAAACACATAAAATTATTCAGACATACAGAGATGTTGTAGATACGCTTGCGCCAGAAGTAATCCTTATCACCGAAACGAATGTACCGCATAAGGACAATGTGAGTTATTTTGGAAACGGCTACAATGAAGCGCGCATGGTGTATCAGTTCCCATTGCCGCCACTGACATTAAATACATTCCTGACAGGAGACGCGACTCATCTTCAAAATTGGGCAAGCAACTTGGAAGACACCACCGAAGAGACTACCTTCTTCAACTTCCTTGCTTCACATGATGGTGTTGGCGTGAGACCGGTGGAAGGCATTCTTTCAAAAGAAGAAGTAGACCTTATGATTGAGAAGGTCCATGCGCATGGAGGAAACGTTTCCTATAAAGATAACGGAGATGGAACAAAGAGCCCTTATGAATTAAACATCAACTACTTTGATGCATTATCTCATCCTGATGAGGATCAAACTATTCAGGTAAAGAGATTCCTTGCTGCACAGTCCATACTGTTAGCTATGGCGGGGGTGCCGGGAATTTATGTACACAGTCTGCTTGGTTCCCGTAATTACCAGGAAGGTGTAAAAGAAACTGGTCGTTTCCGTTCCATCAACCGGGAGAAATTGAACCGCCAGCAACTGGAGGCGGAACTGAAGGACGAATCTTCTTTAAGACACGAAGTCTTATCAAATATGAAAAAAATGTTGGATGTTCGTACGAACGAAAAAGCGTTCCATCCAAACAGTCCGCAGCAGGTAGTGCTCGAAAGCAACCAAGTGTATGCATTGGTGAGAACGGACAAGGATACTGGCGAGAAAGTTGTAACACTTGTGAACGTATCCAATGAAGAGCAAGCGATCAACTTGTCTGCGGACAAATACGAATTAAATGTACAAACTTATATAAATCTATTTTCCAAGAAAGAAGTGGAGATTACAGACGAAGCGTTGTCCGTTACGCTACAGCCTTATGAAGTCATGTGGTTGAAAGGATAGGGGGAGATGAAAAGTGAAAATTGTGGTTGCGCCAGATTCCTTTAAAGGTTCAATAGAGAGTAAGGAAGCGGCACACATCATCTCCCAAGCTATTCAGGATTTCGATGCCTCGATTGAGGTAGTCGAAATCCCGATGGCAGACGGGGGAGAAGGAACGGTACAAGCGATGCTGCACATCCTTGGCGGGGAAGAAATCGTTTGTGAAGTAGAAGACCCGTTAGGAAGAAAAATTAGTGCAGGCTATGGTTGGCTGCCAATAGAAAAGACGGCCATTATTGAAACCGCTTCCGCATCAGGCCTACCTTTGCTGACAAAATTAGAGCTTGACCCTGCAAGGGCTTCAAGTTTCGGAACCGGACAGCTTGTGAAGGCTGCTCTAGACAGAGGAGCGGAGAAAATCATTATGGGCCTGGGTGGAAGTGCAACAGTGGATGCTGGTGTGGGACTCTTCCAAGCGCTCGGTTTAAAAGCCTACGATGAAAATGGAAAGACCATCGAACGTGTTGGCGGAAGGTTGGATTTAATTCAAGGCTTAGATATGGAGAGTTTTGATGATAGACTCCCACAGGTAAAAATAATCGTCGCGTCAGATGTTACAAGTCCATTACTTGGCCCTGATGGCGCAGTATATGTATTCGGTCCGCAGAAAGGCGTGAAGACAAGCGAGCTTAAACCATTTGAAGCAGGCATGGCTTCTTTTGCAGAAGTGATGAAGAGAACTGTTGGAAAGGATTGCACCCTTAAGCCAGGAAGCGGAGCGGCAGGGGGTATCGGATTTACTCTCCAGTCATTTGTAGATGTAGAGTTCCAAAGCGGCCTTGACCTAGTTGTAGAAATGAGCGATTTCCGCAAACATTTAAAGGACACGGACCTTGTGATTACAGGGGAAGGAAAGATTGATGGGCAGTCCATTCTTGGTAAGGTGCCAGTGGGGCTTTCACGGATAGCGAAAGATAGAGGAATTCCGGTGGTGGCCATTGCTGGTGGTATTGGGGAAGATACGGACAGGTTGAAACAAGAAGGAATTGAAGCGGTCCTTTCGATTGTGGACGGACCGATGCCTATAGAAGAGGCCATGCAAAACGGGAAAAAGTTATTATATGAAGCAACGAAAAGAATGTTGCACCTTATTGAAATTGGCACAAAGCTGAAGGGGGTTAGAGGAGAATGAATGGATTTACAACGATAGATTTTATTGTTCTCGTAGTATATGTGGTTGGAATTGCGATTTTTGGAGCGTTTTTCGGTAAGAATCAAAAGACCACCAAGGATTATTTCTTAGGTGGACGTAACATCCCTTGGTGGGCAGTGGGACTTTCTGTCATGGCAACACAGGCAAGTGCCATCACGTTTATTGGTGCTCCTGGTTGGGGATATTCCGGTGGATTGGAAAGAATGAATACATTCATTAACATTCCACTTGTTATGGCATTTTTAATGGTTACGATTGTTCCATTCTTTTATCGTACAGAAGTGTACACAGCTTATGAGTATTTGGAAAAGCGTTTTGATACGAAAACTAGAACATTAACAGCAGGTTTGTTTTTAATTGCTCGCGGCTTGGCTACAGGGGTAGTGCTTTATGCGCCGGCATTGGTTTTATCGGTTGTAACAGGTTGGGATGTCAATATTACGATTATTCTGATGGCACTAATTGCAGTGGTTTATACTGTTCTTGGCGGAATTTCAGCAGTTATCTGGACAGATGTTGTGCAGATGTTTGTTCTTTGGTTAGGAGCAGGGCTTGCAATCTTCACTATTGTTGGGGAGGTTCCAGGCGGATTTGCTGGTGCACTATCCATGGGTTCTGATGCAGGATTATTACAATCGCTTGATTTCTCTTTTGATTTATCCGTAGAGTACAGCATCTGGGCCGGGGTTATCGGTGGATTCTTTATGCATGCAGCTTACTTTGGGACAGATCAAAGTCAGATCCAGCGTGTGTTAACAAGCAAATCGTTAAAAGAAAGTAAGATGTCTTTAATTATCAGCGGTCTTTTCATGTTCCCGCAAATGCTATTATTCTTATTCATTGGTATTCTGTTATTCGCTTTCTATGCGAATGTAGGAGATCCAAACGTGGAAAACTTGAACGAGTTATTCCCATTGTTTGTGGTAGAGTACCTACCGGTTGGAATTTCCGGATTAATTATCGCAGGGGTTTTTGCTGCAGCAATGTCTAGTCTTGATTCTGCATTGAACTCACTCTCTGCCGTAACAGTACGGGATTTTTACGCAAAATTCTTTAAGAAAAATGCGAGTGAAGCACATTATTTAAACGCTTCACGTTGGGCAACAGTATTCTGGGGAATTTACGCGACGATATTTGCTTTCTTTGCAGGGAACCTTGGACCTGTCATTGAAACCGTTAACAAGATTGGCTCCTATTTTTACGGAGCATTACTAGGAGTATTCATCTTGGCTATCTTCGTCCGCCGTGCAAACGGAACTGGTGCCTTTGCCGGTGTCGTTGCGGGGATGGCAGCTGTTTGGGCTGTAACAACTTTTGCAAGCATATCTTGGTTGTATAACAATGTCGTAGGTGCGGTTGTAGCGGTTGCTGTTGGTTATGCGGTAAGTCTACTAACGAAAGCGCCGGTCAAAGAAAAACTGGATGGATTAGTTTTTGAAACGAACGATGAAAAAGTACAAAAAATGTTGGCATCACGCCAGCAGTCCGCTGAAGAAATCGAAGAGGCGGAAGGGGAAAAACAGATGAAGAAATGGCCATATATCATGATTGCTTACTTCTTCGTAACACTTGTAATCCTATATGTAATTCAATCTATCTAAGGTGTGAGTGACAATGAATTCTTTCTTTTTACCAACAGTGATTTCTAAGAAACAGGCAGTACAGTCCATTCAATCCTATCAAAATAATTGGATCACTAAATGGCAATCTGTATTAGGGGCGAAAAAGAAACTAACTTCCATGGAAATGGTCTATCTGCCATATTGGTGCTACGATTATGAATATACTAGTCTGCAGATGAAAGAGCCTATTTGCGGGAAGGTTGCTGTGGAAACAGGGAAACAGTTGACGGCAATCCTACCATCTACTGCAGGATTACAGGAATTAGACCTTTCAGATGGGGAGATAACTATGCTCCATGTGTCAGGAAATCCGGAACAGAAAGTGGCGGAAGAGGCTATCTATTGGGAGGCTTTCACTAGAGAGAAAAAGAGAAAAGATATTCAAGTCACCATTACAGAAACTAACTTATTATATGTCCCGTACTGGCTAGGTTATGTGAAAAGTGGTAACCAGATGGAACTTGTAATAGTTGATGCCACCAGTGGGAAGGTTGATTTAGGAATCAAAGATGCCATGATACAAGCATTGATGGCAGGAAAAGAGAATGAAATACCATTAGCTAGATGAATGAAAGTAGCCAGCGTTGCTTCTCTATAGGAGGCAGCGCTGGTTTTTTGTGTGGTGGTTGGGTATATTGTAGAGAAGAAATCAACTAAGGGGCAACACTTATCATGGCATTTTTAGACAAACAAGCACAACTAATCGTCCTCGAGATGGAAAAGATCATAGAGAAAAATATAAATATCATGAACAATGATGGAATCATTATTGCCAGTAAAGACTCTGACAGAATTGGAACTTTTCATGAAGGAGCTCGAAATGTCATTGAACGTGGCGAGACCGTGATGATATATCCAGAGGATACGCTTCTCGGATCCAAGCCTGGCGTGAACATGCCCATTTATTTTCATGAAGAACTTATAGGTGTCATCGGGATAACGGGACATCCAAATGAGGTTCGGGACTTTGCAAAAATCATTCAGAAAATGACAGAGGTCATGGTAAAAGAGGCGTATGTAAGCAGAGAGCTGGACCTGGAAAAGCGGGCGAAGGAACTTTACATACAAGAATGGATGCGCAGAAAATGGGATAGCGTGGAGGCATTCGTAGTGCGCGGTCAAACTTTATCCATTCAAACTCATGTATCCAGGCAGGCTTTTTTGCTTCGGTTGGAAACGGGTCAGGAAAATGAAACAGAAGTGGCAAGACAGGAGAAGATGAGCGAACTGTTAAAAAAACTGCAGCAAGTACTTGCAGTCTCCGAAACAGATCTGATTACACTGTGGAAATCCAATCAAATTCTTTTATTGAGGGATACTCATAACATCTCCGCTTCAAGGTGGCATGTTGAGGTTGAAAATGCGATCAGAAAGTTGAGAGACTCGTTCGGTGTGATCATTTGTGGTGTAGGAAGAGAGTATGAAGGTCTAGAAGGTGCGGTGAAGTCATTTGATGAAGCACGGCTTGCACTGGATTTTGTCAATCGCAGGGAAAGTAATTTGTTGCTATTCAAGGATCTTGGGATAGAGTCAATCATGCATGAAATACCAGAGGATAAGATGGATGATTTTATTCAGCGCTTCTTCCCTTTCTTTCTCGATCCGGATCACAAGCAGCTAGTGGACACATTGAAAGTTTTTTTTGAACACAATCAGAGCATTGCTGCAGCAAGTGAAGCACTTTTTATCCACAAAAACACGCTGCAATATCGCTTAAAAAAGATGAAAGAGCTTACTGGATATGATCCAAGGATATTTCAGGATGCGGTGTTGTATTGGGTGGGGTTGGTAGGGATTGATAAAGAGAGATAATAACAAAAGAGGACTCTTTCTTTATACCTATATGGATTCGTTTACAAGAATTCAATTATTAGGGTCGTCTTACAATATAAGTATTTATACCCGAAAGCTTACAATATTCCTGTTGGAAATTGTCAAATTCAGTCCTTTTAGAGTATTTCTATACTAGCAATACTCTCTATAATTAGAATAGTATGACTACTAAATCTCAAAAAGGAGCTGTTTGGCTTGAAACAAGCTTTCCAACAACTAGGGAAAAAAGTGTTGGCTGCAACGATGGCTGTATCATTGCTTGCTACACCATCTATGTTCAACTCGGTGGAGGCTGCACCTAAAGGACCAAAAACCGGTCAACATGATGTGGAACTGAGAGTAATGGGAACAACAGATATCCATACACATCTATATAATTATGATTATTATAAGGACGCAGAAGTACAAGACTTTGGTCTTGCGAAAACAGCTACTTTAATTAAGCAGGCTCGCGCAGAAGCACCAAACTCTATGCTTTTTGATAACGGTGACCTTATTCAAGGGAACCCTTTAGGGGACTACAAAGCTAAAGTGGATGTTCTTCAACAAGGCGAGGTTCATCCAGTGTTCCAAGCTATGGGATTACTTGATTATGATGCTGCCACTCTTGGAAATCATGAATTCAACTATGGGTTGGATTTTCTTGATACGGTATTGGAAGGTGCTCCATTCCCTTATGTGAGCGCAAATGTATTTTATGATGATGGTGCGGACAACAGCGAGTATTATGTAAAGCCATATGAAATCATCAAGAAAAAATTCACGGATAAAAAAGGAAGAAATAAAGTTCTACGTGTTGGTGTGACGGGTGTTGTCACTCCGCAAATCACGCAATGGGACAAAGCGCATCTTGAAGGGAAAATTGTAACGAAAGACATCGTCCAGTCAGTAGAAGCAGTTATTCCTAAAATGGAAAAAGCCGGCGCTGATATCATTATCGTTTTGGCACACTCGGGGATTGGTGATGCTGAGTATGTGGAAATGGAAGAGAACGCTACATATGATTTGACGAAGGTTGATGGTATTGATGCCATTATCACAGGTCACAATCATCTTAAATTCCCTGGAGACTTCACAGAACTTCCTGGTGTAGACACGGAAAAAGGAACCATTAATGGTGTGCCTGTCGTGATGCCTGGTAACTGGGGGAACAACTTAGGAATCATGGACCTGACGCTTTCTAAAGTAAAAGGCGATTGGAAAGTGACAGATTCTGCAACAACATTAAGAAATGTAAAAGAAGTGCAAGCAGATCCAGCCATATTGGATGCGGTAAGAGAAGCACATGAAGGAACGGTAAATTATGTTCGTACAGCAGTTGGGACAACAACAGCCGATATTCACAGTTACTTTGCATTAGTGCAAGATGACCCTTCCATCCAAATCGTAACGAATGCACAGAAATGGTATATGGAGAAACAACTACAAGGTACGGTAGATGAGGGAACACCTATTCTTTCTGCAGGAGCACCATTCAAAGCCGGCGGCAGAAACGGAGCAGGGTACTATACGTTCATTCCTCAAGGAGAAATAGCGATCAAGAATGTATCAGATTTATATCTGTACCCAAATACAGTAGCAACCGTTAAAGTTACGGGTGCGGACGTTAAAGAGTGGTTAGAAATGTCTGCAGGGCAATTCAAGCAAATCGATTCAAACAACAACGGCGAACAAGAATTAATTAACGCAGATTTCCCGACTTACAATTATGATGTCATTGATGGCGTCACATATGAAATTGATGTAACAGAGCCTGCGAAATATAACAAGGACGGGGTTGTCGTGAACGAAGGGGCAAACCGGATCAAAAACTTGGAGTATAACGGGGAACCAATCGATTTAGGTCAGGAATTCATCGTTGTAACGAATAACTACCGTGCGAGCGGTAACTTCCCGGGAGTGCGTAACAATACGGGGGTTGAAATGTATCCAGATGAGAACCGTCAGGCAATCATCGACTACATCCTACAACAAGGGGAGATTGATCCATCTGCAGACGGAAACTGGACATTCGCTCCAATCAATAATCCCGTCCATGTAACATTCGACTCCTCACCTGACGCAGTCGATGCATTACCCGAAAACGGCACAATCCAATACGAAGGGGCCTCCCAAAACGGCTTCGCCAAATACAAACTAACACTATTAACAGCAGAATAATGTAAATAAGAGGGGGTGACTTTATCGCTTTAGAGCAGTGAGGGTCAGACCCCTTTTCTTTGCTTTTTCCTTCCTTTCATCCATGTGAGTAGAAGTATTAGTAATGGAAGGATAAATTGAAATGGCACATGAAGGTAAAGAGGTACCACCTCGAGGCCGATAAATAAGTGTTCTGGTAGGTCTTTTGCTATGATAAAGGAGCCAAAAAAAATCATTGCTCCAAGTAGAAAGATAATAAATTTTTCTTGGAGGATTGGAAAAACATACGATATTCCCTTCGCACCGGAAATAAAGAATATGGACACTTTTACGAAACCTACGATGATAAAGGCAAAGGCAGTCAACAATTCTAAGTGTTGGATGATACCCAAAAGCTCAATCATTTCAATTGCCTTTACTAACGGGTACGTATAAAGTGCTGCCACTTTAGCCCCAAGGATGGCAATGATGATTTCAGAGACAGTAATTAGAATTACTCCGCTCAACACTACTGCAATCCATCCATGCTTCATCAATCTCTTATGGTCATTAAGGAATGGAAATAAGACCAGAAATACCACCATTTCTCCATAAGGGAATGTTATATATTGAACCCAATTACTTAAATCCAATATCTCCAAGTCAATTATTGGCCTTATATTTTCGCCCATCATTATCCCTGACAAGAAAGAAAAAAATATTATCAGTGTTATTAGTAGTACGGTAAAAACAAACAAAATCTCAGATGTCCTGGCTACCGCCTCAAGTCCCAAAACTGCAGCGTAACAGATTAAGCAGACTGAGACAAAAGCAATAATCCAATGGTCAATATTGTAATAAAAGGTTTGGGTAATAAAGTAAATAAAATCTTTTAGTACCCTTACAGCAATGTAAAGAAAATAAAGGCTGTACAGTATTAAGACGACTTTCCCAAGTATTTTACCGAATGCTAGTTCCAAGAGTTTATGAAACTCAGGCCATCCATTTCTTTTTAATAGGTAAGCATAGAAAAAGAACAGGAGAACTCCGGTTATAGCTGCTCCGGTGTTGATGATCCAAGCATTCTCTTCAGCCTGCAGATTGAGCCCCAGAACAATGGAAGACCCTAGAAGAAACAAGGTCATTAGTGTAATGAGCTGATAGATGGAAATCTTGGTAACATTCATATGAAACTTCATCCTAACTTAGTCTAATCTAATGAAGTGGCATCTCCAGACCTAGTTACGGAAACATCCACGTTAATATCAAATGGGGTGTTTGGAAAAATATTATCCCAGTCTGCTTCAATTTTTCTCCAATTACTTGGACTTGAAAGATAAATTTCTTTACCAAATCCCACATAATCCAGGCTCTCTTCTTGGCTTTTTTGTATCAAGGAGGTTATGGACGCTTCTAATTGCTTTTTGATTTGTGCTCTGAAAATTTCCATATTGGGGTGTTCGAAATTCGTACTGCAGTTGGATTCAGTAATTCTTCCATTCGTCTTGATGTTGATAGAAACTTCAGGAGTTTTGCCCTTCCAATTCACCTTATATTTTGTTTTAGCTTTCTTTAAGTGGTAGGAAAAGTAACCAGGACCCTCTGGACAATTTGCCTCCACAGCCCCTTCCCTGACATTATCCATTAAAAATATGAGATTTTGGCTTTCCTCTGTGCTTAAGAAATCCATTAGTCTATCTTTTTTGAAGTAGGACATGCCGTTAATCTCCATTTTTGATTTAGGTTGATAGGATTCAATATTCTCTTTCTTAAGCCCTTCCTGCACATCTCCTGCAACACTGATGTATGGTATTACGTTGTTGACAACCGGATAATTCAACAGAAAATTTTTGACCCGGTTAGGATAGACCGGGATAGCAAAGGATGAGTAGTCCTTAATATTTTCTATCGTATCCACAATTCTTTTAGAAGATACTTTTTGGAATGGTGTGAACATGGCAAGAATATCATATGCACTTACCTCTTTACTGACAAAGAGCATGGTATTAGAAGAGATCGTTTGCTCTAAAAACAAATAATTTAATACATCTTCAATTCCACGCTTTTTGGCAAGTTCTTCGCTTATCAGTATAACTTCTAAATCATCCATAAATAGATATCGTGAAAACGATTTGTGGATATTTTGCAAGGCTTCTGTAATGGTCCTCCCACTTTCCTGGTACAGGATAAATCCCAATTTCTCAGAAGCACTGTCCTTTACTGATGGAGCATTAATGGCTTGAACTGTTACGAGAAAATTTTCATCCTTAATGTCTACAGCAATAGCCGAGATAATGATTAAATCTCTGATAAGAGAATCTTCCGCATTTTTCCCAATGATTAAACTTGCTCCTAGTAAAAATAAAGAAGTAATGATTGGTAATAGGTTTCTTTTCAACATGTTATCCATCAACCTTTACTTTTTTCTCATGGGATCCTCTTTGAACAATGATTTATCATTATTAATAATGTGTTGAATAGGCAAACGAAAGATAGCATCCTTTTGGTCCTGTGGTTGGAATGGAGCGACTGGCGATAAGTATGGCACTCCAAAAGAACGAAGCGAACAAAGATGCAACAAGAGAATGATGAGCCCTACCAACACTCCGTACAATCCCAGAATGGTCGCCAAAAAAATAAATCGAAATGTGAGCCGTTTGTAAGCGAGTGATAAACTGTAAATCGGTACCACGCTTGAAAAGACATAAGAAGCTGCCAATACCACAAGAGTTGCCGGTTGGACAAGCTGGGCCTCTACCGCTTGCTGCCCTAAGGTGATGGAAGCGAAAATAGTAACGGTTAGTACCACTCCTGAAGGAAGACGGATGGAGCCTTCTGTAATAATGATGATGAGCCAAAAAAATATAAATACTTCAACAATGGTCGGAAAAGGAACGATTTCCCTTTGAGCAATGAGCCCAACCAGTAAGCTTGTAGGTATTAGTCCTGGGTGATATAAAGTAAAGGAAATATACAGACCTGGAAAAAGTACGGAAAGCATAAAGAAAAAGAGCCTTCCCAATCTTCTTGTGTGAGTACTTCTATTTAATATGTAATAGTCGTCCGGTGATTGAAAAAATTGAATGAAAACAGAAGGCAAGGTCAATACGAACTGTGTTCCATCTACGACAATCGCAATTTTACCACTCAGAACTTCAGCACAAACGACATCCGGTCGATCAGATGAAAGTGTCAAAGGGAAACTGGAGCTAGTATTATCTGTAAGGGATTCTTCTAAATAGTTAACATCAAGGATTACTGGGATGTTTATCTTATCCATCTTTTTTCTAACTTCGTCTAAAATTTCTTTGTCCACTTTCCCTTCGATGAAGACCATGGAAATGGAGGTCTGTATATTAGGGTTCTTCACTTTTTCTACACGGAGTAACGGGTCCTTAATGGTTTTCCTAATAAGAGAAAGGTTATACGTTCCGTTTTCATTGAAGGCAATGTCAGGTCCTGTTGAAGTCCGTTGCACTTTTGGCTCTGGGGCACTTCTTTCGGGCCATTTTGCTGTATCTGCCAGTAGGCACGTCGCTTCTCCCTCTATAAAAATAGCTGTTTTCCCCTCTAGAATCATACGGACTATCTTATCTTTAACTGTTTCAGTCACAATATTTATGCTTTGTATTACTTGAAGCCGAAGGTAGTCGATCATGGAATTGAGAGACTGTTCTTCCTTGATAGAAATAGCTGCCAAAGGTGATAATATGTAATCCTCTATTTTTGAGGTATCATTAATTCCATCGAGATAAATTAAATGAACCTTTCTATGTAGATACGGTAAAACAAGCTCTCTTTCAAACAAGTCGGAACTGTGGCCTAACTGAGCTTTAATCATTTCAGTATTTTTCGAAATAGAATCCGTAAGTAAAACCTTTTGTGCCGTCTCCATTCAATAACCTCTTTACCTGATGTATTTCTACCTATACCTTTCCATAAATCATTAGGAAATATTCGGGAAAAGGTAGTGGAGGATGTGAATGGTGAGGGGAGCAGCTTTATTTTTTTGAAATGAAGGTTTAAGCAAAGGCCTGCCTCCATAAAGGAGTCAGGCCTTAATTGCTTCTCGTCCAAGTACCACTATTTCATCATGATCCATGCTCTTCACATCATCCTGAAAGATCAGTCGTGTATTCAAACGATAGCTTATATGTTCTGTAGAAGGTTCTAGAGGAGTAGGAAGCTGATAGCAAAATGGATATTCTGCCTTATCATTTGCGTCCATGCTTTTGGACATGAGTATGGTCGTTACCGCATCCACCGTTTCCACCGTATCTCCTTGAAATTCCTTTACAAGGTCACATTCCAATCTTTTAATGTGTTGTTTTGCCCAGCCGCCTTCCACGTGAAAGGCACCTGTCACTTTTTCACCGGGATTTAGTTTATTTTTATCAAGAACCAGGTCAACATGGGGAGAACCTATATTCAAGTAGCTCATTACCTTTTTTATCATACAGCTTGAACCTCCGAAAGTAATAATATCTTAAATTATTTTTGAGAATTTTCGTATATTAAAAGATACGAACAAATAGAACAAAAGTTTCACCTATATATTTCTTATGTAAAAAATTCATACCCCTATTTCCACAATCAAAAGCCCTCATCCATAAATAGATGAAGGCTTTACATACATTAAAACAGCCACAACCCTACTAACGTAGCTACAATCAAACCTATTATTACTGGTACAAAGCTCCGTCGTACAAGCTCCATTACAGGTACCTTTGCGAAACCGGCAACGGCCACAAGGGAAGACCAGGCGATCAACGTGCCTCCGCCAACCCAGACAGATCCCATCTGTCCGATCGCAGCAAGGGTGGCAGTTTCCACACCAACACTCTCACCAAGGGCACCAGAAAGCGCTCCAACAAGAGGAAGTCCTGAGAATCCAGAACCATCTAAGCCTGTTATCATTCCAATAAGCAAAATACCAAATCCTGCAACAAAAGAACTTTCCGGAATATAGGCCTGGCCGGCAAGTATGAGGTCAAACAGGAAGGAAGGGGTCTCTTCAGCAGGTGTGCCCAGGATTCTAGAAGCCAGTTCCCCGCTACCAATAAAGAAGAATCCTGCAATGGGAATAACCGGTCCCATCGCTTTAAAGGCAAACAAGAAACCTTTGACGATATTGTCACTGACTGTTTGAAGGGAGGTTCGGGCGTTCAGGAAGAAAGACGCTCCTATTAACAGAATCAGCGAAGCCCCACCGATAAGAGCGGCGCCGGCTCCGCCTTCTAGAGAAGGAAGGACATCGGAAAACTTCGCCAGTACCATATAAATAATGATGGCAAGAAACGTGCCTGGAACTAAAATAGCAAACAGCGAGCTGTATTTGCTTTTTGTCACAGGGCCGCTTTCTGACATTCCTTTTGTGTCACCGCTCTGGTTGTCTGTGGCATTCCATTTTACTAAATGCTCATTTGACGGTCGTGCAATAAGCTTGCGGATTGAAATATAAGCAAGAGTGATGGCCACTACTCCCGTAACAAGCGATAAGATGAATCCGCGGTCAGCAACCGTGCTAATATCAACTGCAGCAGCGGTGGCTGTCAGTGAAGGCGCAATTTGAATAATGTAGTCTGAAGATAGGGCCATCCCTTGACCGGCGAGTGAAATGGCGATAGCTGCCCCAATTGGAGGAAGCCTTGCTCTTATGGCAACTGGTATTAAAAGTGCACCGACAAGTGGTACAGCTGGGGTTGGCCAGAAGAATAGGGAAATCGCATAGGTGACAAACACAATCACCCAGAATGAGATATGCCCATTTTTCATCACCCGCTGAAAGGGGGTAATCATTTGTTCATCAGTACCCAAGGATTTTAGGGAATGTAAAAGTGCCGTCATGATGGCGATAATCAGGAAGATATTGAAAAGCTCCCCTGCTGCAATCAAACTGGCGTTAAATATGGTTTGAAGTCCAAAAATGAATGAACCGCTGAAGATCCATCCAACTAAAAACGTTACTAGGATGGCAGGAACCACCACATTCTGCCTAAACAACATTGTAAAAATAATAACGAGTGTACCAACCAAATACATCCAATGTGCTGCAGTCAACTCCATTTATACCAAGCTCCTCTCTAAGGCGAAAAAGCCCAAGATGTAAAAATATATCTGTGTCATATAGCCTATGTTGGAGGGTGGGCTTTGGTGTTGATAGTGAAGACTTCATCAGGCGATTGGAAAATGATTGATTTTGAGACAGAGGTTTATTCACCTTTATTGAGGAATAGAGTATAGAGAGGTGATAAACGTTGAAGAGGGAAGAATATAAAACATATGACGGACTTGGATTGGCCAAATTGGTCAAAAAGAAGGAAGTCAAATCCATAGAACTGTTAGAAATGGCGGTCAGTGAAATCGAGACGCAAAATTCTCAACTGAATGCGGTTATCCATAGGATGTACGAACAGGCAAGAGTTGCTGCAGAAATGATTCCAACAGGGCAGTTTGCAGGAGTTCCGATTCTATTAAAAGATATAGGTCAGGAAATAAAAGGGGAACCGAAAACGCTGGGATCTAGAGCTCTAAGCAAATATAGATCAAAGAGGGACTCTGAATATGTTAGTCGGCTAAGGAAAAGTGGCTTTCAGTTTTTAGGGCAAACAAATGTGCCTGAATTTGGTTTAATGGCAATAACAGAACCTGTTGCATACGGACCTGCAAAAAATCCATGGAAACTTACTCACACCCCTGGTGGTTCAAGTGGCGGATCGGCAGCCGCGGTAGCATCGGGTATGGTTCCAATTGCCGGAGCAAATGATGGAGGGGGTTCCATCCGTATTCCAGCAGCTTACTGCGGTTTGTTTGGATTAAAGCCAACAAGGGGAAGGACGCCTGTAGGGCCGCAACTTGGCCGTTTTTGGCAGGGAGCGGCAGTTGAACATGTGCTTACACGCACGGTAAGAGATAGCGCGGCTGTCTTAGATGAATTAAAGGGAGTTGAAAAAGGAGCAGCATTTTCCATCCCTGATTATGATGGATGCTACTTGGATATCCTTCAACATCCTGTAGAAAAAAAGCTGCGCATAGCGTACTCTACTAAGTCCCCAATTGGTACAGAAGTACATCCTGACTGTGTAGAGGCTGTACAGAAAACGTTGAAGTATCTAGAGTCAGAAGGTCATATTATAGAAGAAATAGATGCACCGATAGATGGAAAGAAAGTTGCCACAAGCTATCTCTCCCTCTACTTTGGAGAAGTCAGTGCCATGATTGCTTCTCTTGAGGAGATACTTGGGAGAAAAGCGACATTGAATGATGTGGAGCCTGCAACCTGGCTGCTTGGTCTAATTGGAAAGTCCATGTCTGCACAAGAATTCGTCCTCAATATGAGGGAGTGGGATGTTGCAGCATATGCTATGGAAGAATTCCATGAAACCTATGATTTTTATATAACGCCTGCGACTGCCTTCCCGCCTGCAAAGATTGGGGATCATAAACTGAAGCCGCTTGAAAGCATTGCACTGCAAGTGACAGGGAAATTGGGAACTGCCGCACTTCTTAAGAAAATGGGTATCGTGGAACAACTAGTGCAAGAAAGTCTAAAAAGAGTTCCTTTTACGCAGCTTGCAAATTTGACCGGGCAGCCTGCCATGTCGTTACCAGTGCATGTGACAAAGGAAGGTCTCCCTGTAGGTGTTCAGTTCATGGCAGGGCGCGGGAAAGAAGGTCTGCTATTGCAGATGGCAGGGATGATAGAAGAAACAGAACTATGGGTAGGGATGGAAGAGTTGTTATCCACTGCTACTAAATAGTAGAAAGAGAGTAGGAGAACCCGTTTTAGATGTCCATGGACGGGTTCCCTTTTTCATGTTCGCACATACTTATAAATTTTCTATTTTTTCATCTTTTATTTGAATCCTTTTCTCTGAAACTATATCACAGACGTTTTCATACATCATCTCCACACCTTTGTTGGTAGCTTCAAAGTTAAATGCTTGATCCTCTTGTATGCCCAAGCTTTCTGCTTCCTTTGCTACATCTATATTCGCACCCATGAAGATGAACTGCCAACTGTATTTTTCTTCTTGGTGACGGATTAACTCTTTTACTCTCGGATAGGTGAACTCTACGCTTGAATTTTCCATACCGTCAGTAGTAATGACGAAGATTACATTCCCTGGCCTTGAGGCTTTTTCAGTACGTGATAAACGGCTTCCTACATCCAGTATGGTTCTTCCTATTGCGTCCAAAAGGGAGGTAGTGCCTCTAACGTAATAGTCTTCTCTTGTTAATGTAACATTCCTCGCATCCACGCCGTTCCAAAGAGTTTCCACTTCGTCGTCGAAAAGGACGGCGGTAACAAGGGTTTCTCCCTCATGTCTATTTTGTCTTTCTAGAAATGAGTTAAAACCTCCAATTGTGTCCTTTTCTAAGCCTGCCATTGACCCGCTTCTGTCCATTAGAAAAATAATCTCTGTTAAGTTTTTATTCATTTTTATCATCCTCCTTCATGCTATAATGATAACTAATAATATCCATAAAATGGTCGCCTTCAAAGCGACATTTGGAGGTAGGGGAATGGTAGATAAAAAGTTTTTGGAGGAACTCGAAGAATTTATTTGGCAACATCAAATTCATGATGTACTTGAGGAAAAAGAGTATATCTGCTACAACGAATCACCAATTTTACATGAAAAAAGTGATGTGTTTGAGATTGAGGAGTTCATTAAAAACAATAAAAAGCCGACTCTGCAACAGGTCCTGTTTCAGTATATGGACCGTAATGGCGGAACAGATGCGGAGATATATAAAAAGGCCGGTTTGGACCGTAAACACTTTTCCAAAATTCGAACCAACCCAGATTATCATCCCAAAAAAACAACGATTGTGGCATTGGCTTTTGCCTTGGGACTTGATGAAGTAGAAACAGAAGATCTTCTTGGTGCTGCAGGATATTCTTTATCGGGAAATGATATTCCAGATCTTGTAGCCAAGTTCTTTCTGATGAAGGGAATATATGACCTTGCAAGAATGAACGAAGCAGTTGATGATATGAAATCAAAAAGGATAAGAAGTATATAGAAAAGCGGAGACACAGCTTCCCAGACCACGGGGCTGTGCTTCTTATTGTGTGTTACAATCTACTTTAGAAAGTCGAAATCCACCCTGAAAGGAGAACACCACATGAACATAAAAGTAGATAAAAAACTCATCCAAGAAAGATGTGGTTCTGTTTCCTTGAAAAGCGGGGAGGCATTTCGCAGAGCGGATAAAGTAAAAATAGAAGAGTGGACTAGTGATAGGTGTGTTGCTGTCGTTACAGCGTCCGAGGATTTCCGTGTTGTCGTGACGGGGGATGGCACGGGAGACTTTCATACAAGCTGTACCTGTCCAAAGCTTGCTTCTGTAAAAATAGAATGTCAGCATATTGCAGCTGTGCTTTTGACGATATATGAAAACCACATGTCACAACATGACCTTTCAGAGGAAGTGTTCCGTCTATTCCAGGCAGATAAGAAACCAACAAGCGGCAGTCAGCTTCATTTTGAAAAAAGAGAAGTGGTAGACGCAGCTTTTGGCATGAAACCGGTACTAAAAGATAAAGAGAATTTTCTTGGAATAGAGCTTTTGTTGAACCAGAGCGTTGTACAAGATCCACGTAAACTATTACATGCTATAAAGAATGGAAAGCAAAGTGACTTGTTTGACCCAGAGGTTCATTGCTTTAAAAAAGAAGCGGATGCTGTTATTCAGCATTTGATAGACATTCTTGATGATGAAAAAACATTTTTAGAGGAAATGGAGATTTTGCCACAAGAACTAGTTCTCCCACCTTCCTCTTTTAGAAAAATTGCACCGCTTTTACAGCAGGTAGATGTGAAAATGCACCTTAATAAACTAGTATACGATGGCTTTAAGTTAAAAAAAGAGCCACTTTCCCTTCATTTTTCTTTTACAGAAGAAAATGCAAATGGGGTAATGCTGAAGGTTGATGGGCTAAAGAGTTTATTAGTTTTCAGAGCCTATAATACAGTTTTCAAGGATGGTTCCTTTATTTCCTTGGATACAGATGACTGTCGTCGAATTGCTGAATTGAAAAGAATGTTAGATTCATCAAGGACGAATTCTATCCCTATTGCTCTAAATCAGGTGCAGATGTTTGTTGAAAAGGTAGTGCCAGGCTTACGGAAGCTTGGAAAAGTGGAACTCGATGAAACGGTTGCTAAACGTTTTGAAAAAACTCCGTTAGTAGCGAAGCTCTATCTGGACAGAGTGAAAAACCGGCTTTTAGCAAGTATAGAGTTTCAATATGAACAGGTGATGATTAATCCATTAGATCTAAGAGAGCATCGCATGAACACCATGATTATTCGCGATTATGATAAGGAGCAAATGATCCTTGATTTTATGGAGGAGAGTGAATTCGGAAGTACGGAAGAAGGTTACTTTCTGCACAACGAAGAGTTGGAGTACAAATTTCTTTATCATATGCTTCCTAAGTTGCAGCGTTTTGTACAAGTCTATGCGACTACTGCAATTAGAAATCGGATTTTTAGAGAGAATGCTAAACCACAAATACGGATTAGGGTAAAGAAAGAGCGGACCAATTGGCTTGAATTTAAATTTGAAATGGATGGTATTCCGGAATCGCAAATCAGGGAGCTTTTAAGTGCACTAGAGGAAAAAAGAAAATATTATCGTTTGAAAAATGGCTCATTGCTTTCCTTGGAAACAAGGGAATTTGAAGAGATACAACGCTTCTTGCAAGCCAATCCAGTGCAGGATGAGGATTTAGAACAGGGTTTGAATGTGCCTATTATCAAGGGATTCAAAATGATGGATTCTGTAACAGATGATGCCGTGTTTTCTTTAGAAGAAAGCTTCCGGCAATTCCTAGAGGAAATCCGAAACCCGAGTGGTGAAAATATTCCAGTCCCAAAGCAAGTGGACAAGATTTTAAGGGATTATCAAATACATGGATACAAATGGATGAAAACGTTGGCTCATTATGGTTTTGGTGGAATCTTGGCAGATGATATGGGGCTCGGGAAAACCTTGCAGAGTATCACATTCATACTCTCGGAGCTACCTGATATTCGCCATAAAAAATGTCCGGCATTAATTGTGTCGCCTTCTTCTTTAACTTATAACTGGATGAGTGAACTGAAGAAGTTTGCACCAGAGATCAAGGCAATCGTTATGGATGGAACTCGGAAAGATCGTGAACATGCCTTTTCTAGATTAAAGAAAGTAGATGTCGTCATCACCTCGTATCCTTTGCTGCGACGTGATATTAACCTATATGCGACTAACCTTTTCCATACAGTATTTTTTGACGAAGCACAAGCCTTCAAAAATCCAGTAACACAGACGTTTCGAGCAGTGAAAAGAGTGAAATCTGATTATAAATTTGCTTTAACTGGGACACCTGTAGAAAACTCTTTGGAAGAGCTGTGGTCTATTTTTCATGTTGTCTTCCCGGAGTTGTTTATGGGATTGAAAGAATACAGCAATCTGACTAGGAAAACCATAGCGCGGCGGATCCGGCCATTTATGCTTCGACGCGTGAAAGAGGATGTACTGGCGGAGTTGCCGGAGAAACTCGAAAGCTTGGAATCAGTAGAGCTTTTACCTGAGCAAAAGAAGCTCTATGCGGCCTATCTTGCAAAGCTTCGACACGATACATTGAAGCATTTGAACAAAGATACATTGAGGAAAAATAAAATTCGGATACTAGCGGGGCTAACAAGGCTTCGTCAGATATGCTGCCACCCCTCGCTTTTCGTTAACGGATATAAGGGAAGATCCGCCAAGTTTGAAATGCTCTTACAGTTGATTGAAGAGTCCCAGCGTTCAGGCAGAAGGGTGCTTATTTTCTCCCAATTCACAAAGATGCTGGAGCTGATAGGGAGAGAGCTTGCCAATCAAGGACTTCCCTACTTTTATCTTGACGGCCAAACTCCTTCAGAAGAAAGGGTGGAGCGTTGTGAAAGGTTCAACTCAGGGGGAAGAGACTTTTTCTTAATTTCGCTAAAGGCAGGGGGGACTGGTCTTAACCTGACTGGTGCCGATACGGTCATCCTATATGACCTTTGGTGGAATCCGGCAGTGGAAGAGCAGGCTGCTGACCGGGCACATCGAATGGGACAAACACAGACGGTCCAAGTGATAAAACTTGTGGCACGGGGGACAATTGAAGAAAAAATGAACGAACTGCAAGATAAAAAGAGACATTTAATTGAAGAAATCATAGACCCTGATGAGAAAGTGTCAAAAGCATTGACTGAGGAGGATATCCGAGAGATTCTGTCCATTTAGGGGAGGTTGGTGTGTGAGTTATGACAGAGAAGAAAAAATTGTATGAAGTGGATTTGTATAAGCCTATTCAGAAGCATTTTGTGAAAGAAGGCTATGAGGTTTACGGGGAAGTGAACGACTGCGATATTGCAATGGTTAAGGGGGACGCAGTAGTTGTTGTGGAGTTGAAACTGACTTTAAATGTACAGCTGCTCATCCAAGCGACAAAAAGGCAAAAGTTGACGGATCTTGTGTATATAGCAATCCCGAAGCCGTCATTCAGTAGACGTTCCAAGCGTTGGACGGATCTGTGCCATTTGATTAAACGGCTTGATTTGGGATTGATTGTCGTTTCATTCAGCGGGCGAGGTAAACGTGTGGAGGTCATGTTTGATCCGGTTCCGTTTGACCGGGCGAAAAGCATGCGCCAGAATAAACGGAAGCGTGATGCATTGGTAAAGGAAATGAACGGCCGTTCTTCTGATGTGAATCTTGGCGGAAGCAACCGGGTGAAGATAAGGACTGCCTATAAAGAGAATTGCGTTAGGATTGCATGCTATTTGGAAAAGTTCGGTCCCTTGTCCCCAAAAGCACTGCGGGATTTAGGTGCGGGTGAAAAAACCTCTTCTATATTGACAAAGAATTATTACCGTTGGTTTGACCGAGTGAAACGGGGAACCTATGTGATAAGCGAAAAAGGGAAAACGGACCTTCGCGAGCATGCAGAGCTTGTGGAGCATTTTTTGGAGGAAAAGGAAATGGAATGAGTTTGAGACTCTCCTGCCTCTTTAAGGGTGGGAGGGTCTTGTTGATTTTAGAGTTTAGGATGACATGAGGAGATGTGCAGATACCTATAGGGGGTATAAGGATAGGGAATCGGGCGAAAATTCAAGGTAATCGGGCGATAATAGCGAGGAATCGGGCGAAAATTTCAATTTACGGGCGATTTTTAAGATTATCGGGCGATTTTCAGGTGCAATCGGGCGATTCGTAATAAAAAGGATGAATATAAACTTGAATGTGCCGAACATACCCCCACCCTCGGTCGCCAAATCCTAACATTCAGGACTTTTGCCCCTGAACAGAACAAATGTTTTCATGTAAAATAGCTAAAATGTGGTGCTGCATAACCGAAGATTTCTAAAATCTCGATTCAGAACGTCAGACAGAGGTGAAACAAAACATGAATGGTACCGCACATGCAGCCATTGGGGCAGCAACAGGTTTTGCTGTAGCAAACACGTTACAGACGACACCAACAACAACCTTAATATTAGTTAGTCTGGGAACCATATCAGGTCTTGTGCCAGACCTTGATATTGACGGAAAACTTCGCGGGCGCATCACATTATCCCATACGGTGACGAGAACCATCGCACAAATGATAGGGACAATGATGATTCTATATAGTTTATATGAGGGAACACTGGAGGAGAAATTAAGAGGGATCGGAATCGGAGCTCTTATGATTGTCATTTCCTCATTCATAAAACAAAGACATATGCTGACCATCACTGGTGCCGGTGTTCTACTTGGAGGGGTGAGCTTGCAGGAAATGTGGATGATACTTTTTGGTGTCTATATCATAATAGCTTCCCTGGTATCCCACAGGAGTTATACCCACTCCATACTTGGTGCAGTATTCTTCGCCTACATAGCTTTAAAACTTGAACACTCTCTTTCTATCAACGGAGTATTCTTAACATGCACCATCTCCTATATCAGCCACCTAATCGCTGATATGAAAGTTTTGCCTTTCAACAAGAGAGGGATTAAACTATTTCTGCCAGTTTCATCAAAGGAAATATGAAGAAGAAAGGGCCAAGTCCAAGAATAAATGGACAGAGGCCTTTTTTCTAAAGAAATTCCGTCGGTCCGAGTATCCAAACTCGACCATCGTTTCCTCTTACTGGTATAATCAATCTAGATACTTATGCACGTTTTCAGCATCAAAAACCAATGAAAGTGGGAGTTGCGGTGAGCTTTAAGAAAAAACAATTTGTCGGCCTGGGAATTACGGTGATTTCGCTTGTTGTGCTATTATCTGTAATTTTATTTATGACCAATTCCATGAAGACAAATATGCTGGAAATAGTAGAGGACAGATATTACAAAGTTAACAAAGCAACTGATATCAGGCAGTTGTTCTATGAAACAGACAGACAGCTGTTGTTTGTTATCAATAGGGACGATGCGGAGGATATTACTGATAATCTAGCAAATATTGCAGAAAACAGGGAAGCTGCTCGGACCAATATCATAGAGTTGGAAGCTGTTTTAGATCGAAGCGAAACAAAAGCATTAATTAGTAGTATTCAAGAACGTTACAACTCCTATTGGAATATGGAGCAACAAATCGTTTCCGAAATTAATAATGGTGCTTCCAATGAAGACCTGCAGGAAATCTATGTCTCTCAACTAGATACAAGATCAGCACTTCTGCAAGACATATCAGATTTCAAAGACATACAGGAATCGTATATGCAGGATACCTTGGCAAGCGCAAATGAAACCTATCAAACTCTTATGGTTATCATGATAGCTGCTGTTATTCTATCATTAATGGTAATAATCGTTACCACACTCTGGGTGATTCGAAGCACCAATAGTCGCTTAGATGAAGTGAAGAATGGAATTAAGGACATTGATTATGATGACCTATCCACTTTGCCGAGACTAAGCACAGATATTAAAGATGAAATTGGAGAAATATCGGTAGCTTTTAATACGATGGCTTCTTCGATTGAAACTTATCATAAGAAAGAAAAACAGTTCACAGAAGAAATTGGCAGACAGAACTGGGTACAAACGAACTCTGCCGATATTATCAACCTTTACCATCGCAATGTTTCCACCGATTCGCTTGCAGAAAAGTTCATTGCAACCTTGACACCTCTTATGGATGCAAAACTTGGTGCTTTTTATCTGCTGGATGGAGAAGGAAAAGAAGCATCGTATAGAAAAATTGCGACATATGCCGACGGTGCAGAAGATGTTGGTGGAGAAGCATATAAGCTTCGGGAAGGGTTGGTAGGGCAGTGTGCTTGGGATAAGAAGATGATTATCCTTGAAGATGTACCTGAAGGATATTCCGTCGTAACGACAGGAATTGGCCATATTAAACCGAAGAGCATTATCATTGCTCCTGTCATCATAAAAGATGAAGTTATCGCCGTTATCGAAATGGCTACACTGACAGAGTTTACGAAAACTCATCGTCAGCTTTTGACTAAGGTGTTGGAGACGCTTGGAATAGCTATCACGAACATTCTAGGAAGAATGGAAGTCGAGCGTCTGCTACTTGAGTCCCAAGCGCAAACAGAAGAGCTGCAATCTCAATCTGAAGAATTGCAGGCTCAGTCAGAAGAGCTTCAAACACAATCTGAAGAGCTGCGTATGATCAATGAACAGCTTGAAGAACGCTCTCGTGATGCAGAGCAGAAATCTGCAGATCTTCAAAAAGCAAAAACGGAGCTTGAAGAAAAAGCGAAACAACTTCAACTAAGTTCCAAATATAAATCAGAGTTCCTGGCAAATATGTCCCATGAGCTGAGAACACCGCTTAATAGTATTCTACTTCTATCAGAAATGCTGGCAGAAGATCCAGAAGACCAACTGACAGATGAACAAAGAGAGTTCTCCCGTGTCATCAATTCTTCTGGTCAAGATCTGTTGAATCTAATCAATGATATTCTGGACCTTTCCAAAGTGGAAGTGAAGAAGCTTGAAGTGATGTTTGGGGAAGTGAATGTGGAAGAGTTCATCAATCGACTGGAGCTCCAGTTCACCCATATCGCAAAGCATAAAAAACTGGATTACGAGATTGTTCGAGGCAATCAGTTACCTGATGTATTTTTCACAGATGAACAGCGTCTTCAGCAGATTGTGAAAAATCTATTATCCAATGCCTTTAAGTTCACAGAACAAGGGAAAGTATCCGTGAAGATTGAAAAAGCTCCAAAAAGGGATATTCTAAGAGCGGATGTTAATGTAAAGGCAGATACTTGGTTGAAGATTTCCGTGGAAGATACCGGAATCGGTATTTCCAAGGACAAGCAATCCCTTATCTTTGAAGCATTCCACCAAGGCGATGGAGCGACTATGAGAAAGTACGGCGGAACCGGACTTGGCCTTTCCATCTCCAAGGAATTCTCCAACCTATTGGGAGGCAGTGTGTTTGTGGAAAGTGAAGAGGGTGAAGGAAGTGTCTTCACTCTATTAATTCCTAGTCTGCCAAAAGGAATGCCTCAGTTGAAAGAAGTAGAGGCAGCGTGGCAAGAAGTAGCTTCCACTTCCGAAACAGAATTGTTGGAAGAGGAAAACATGGTTCTAGATATGGCGAGGAAAGAGGAAGTCATCAAAGAGCCGCAAATAGTGGAAGAGGATGACATTTCCAATATCTTAAAAGGGAAGACGGTTGTGGTGGTAGATGATGACCATCGAAATGTCTATGCCCTTAACAATGCCCTGAATAAAGAAGATATGAACATTTTAACAGCTGAGAACGGGTTGCAATGCCTCGATATCTTACATGAAAATGAGCATGTAGATATCATTTTAATGGATATCATGATGCCGGTCATGGATGGATATAAAGCTATCAAAACAATCCGTAATCTAGAAAAACATAAAGACGTTCCAATCATTGCCTTGACAGCAAAAGCGATGAAAGGTGATCGGGAGAAATGTCTGGAAGTGGGAGCTTCTGATTATATCAGCAAACCACTTAAACTAGATCAGCTATTATCTGCGATGCGAGTTTGGGTCGCTAAAAATTAGGTTATAGACAAAGGGGACGGTTACGGTTCGTTGGACGCGAGTAGCCGTTCCTTTTTGTAAGATTTGAGATTTTGGAGGCAAGATTACAAGTGGAAAAGCAAGACTTGGAGTTAGATTTATTCTTAACCGCAGTTTATCGGCTTTCGGGGTTTGATTTTCGAAAATATATGAAGTCTTCCATTATGAGAAGAGTGGAAAATAGATTAAGGCTGGAAGGTTTGAAAAACATCACTCAGCTGACAGAACAAGTAATACATCACGATGTGTTTTTGAAAAAAGTATTAGATGACTTTTCTATCAATGTTACAGAGATGTTCCGAGATCCTTCCTTTTTCTTGTCATTCCGAGAAAAGGTAATTCCTCTTTTAAGAGAATTGCCGGAAATTCGGGTATGGCATGCAGGCTGCTCTTCTGGAGAGGAAGCCTATTCCATGGCTATCCTTTTGGAAGAAGAGGGCGTTGGGCATAAGTCAAAAATCTATGCAACCGACATGAACGAGAAGATTCTGGAGAAAGCGCAAAAAGGGATCATCCCCCTTTCCAAAATGAAAACCTACACGAAAAATTATATGCAAGCTGGCGGGAAAACGGCCTTTTCGGAATATTATCATTCTGATCATCAGTTTGCGTATATTAATGAAGACTTGTTGAATAGAATTGTCTTTGCACAGCATAATCTTGTGACAGACCGTTCGTTCAATGAGTTTCATATAATTGTTTGCCGTAATGTATTGATTTATTTTAACTTGGAGCTGCAGCATAATGTGATTCAATTGTTTCAGGAGAGTCTTGGAGAAGAGGGTTTCCTGGGGCTTGGAAGCAAAGAGGCGTTACGTCTTGATGCACATCCTGGTTTTGAAGAGTTTGATTTGTATGATAAGATATACCGCAAAAAAACGGAGAGCTAGGATTCTAATCCTGCTCTCCGTTTTTTATATGTAATTATCTTGCTTGTATCATTACGACACACATATCGTCTGAGGCTTCTTTTTGCATGTCATCAGGTAAGACTAGATTAATAGGTTCTGGGATGTTTGAAAGATCCCAGAGTTTTGAGGCTGATTTAATGAACTGAGGGTATTGATTCATGCCCACCTTTTCCATTGTTTCAACCACACCATCTGTATAAAGCATGATTTGTACGGAATCTTTGTAAGTGATCTTCGTCTTTTTGACATCCACGTTCTCGAAGAACCCAAGGGCACATGTTCGATTAGATAACTCCACTACTTCATCTTCATCAATGAGTGCAAAACCAGCGGGGTGACCAGCATTAACATATTCCATTGATTTTTCATTTGTATCTATGACAAGGTAAATAGCTGTAAAATAATATGGAATTTGCTGATTGCGTAAATTCAGCGCATGCATCCATCGATTCAATTCGCTGATAACGAATTCGGGGTCAGCGCATCCTCGGATGGAGTCTCGCAGTACCGAAGAGATGAACATGCATACTAAGGAAGCGGATATTCCGTGCCCCATCATGTCCAGCAGTATGACCGCATATCTTGAATCGTCGATCTTATACCAATAGTACATGTCGCCTGCCAGTTTATAAGCGGGGATATAGGAGGCTTTTACAACAAATCTGTCTTCAATGATTGGTTCACTCAACAGACTGTTCTGCACTTGTTGGGAAAGATCCAATTGACTTTTTATCTTTTCTGCCTGTTTTTTATTCTTGTCTTTCTCCTGTTTCAGCCTAAGGACCACTCGGATACGTGCCAATAGTTCTGTCTTATTGATCGGCTTCATTACATAATCCAAGCCACCTGCATCCAGTGCTTCTGCTACTTTATTAGAATCTTCTAGCGCCGTTACAAAAATGACAGGGATGTCTTTTAGGTGTGGAATAGTCTGGAGAGTTCTACACGCTTCAATACCATCAATTTCAGGCATCATGATATCCATCAAGATGATATCGACGGGCATTTTAGTTGAAGCGGAATTATCATTATGTAAATATGTAAACATCTCATTAGCGGATGTGAAGGATAAGTAATCTTTGTATCCTGCTCTTTTTAAGATATTTTCTATGACGAACAAATTTACTTGGTTATCATCTACAATTAGTATGCCCATATCCTTTTGTCTCCTCTATCTTTCTAAAATGGTAAACACCCCACATGTTTATACCCTTTTACTATACAGATAAAACCTTTTTCCGCAATATATTTAGCTGAAAGTTTGTTCACGTTTTGGCTATCAGGTTTAAGGGTAGTTTGCTTGTTAGGAAGGTTCTTTAACTACTAACTCTAGAGGTGATGTAATGGAAACCGCAGTTCGTTCCACAAAAGGTAAATTGCTGACAAAGGAAGAAATGACAAATGAGAAGATTGTACCCAAGTGGGTTGTGCAAGAATATAAAAATTTCCGGGAAGTTGTAACAAATAAAACATTTCCTTGTTATTTTGGAATGAGTGCAGAAAAGAAAGGGGAACTTCGGTATTCCTATATTAGTCATGATAATTGGAGCCATTTACCGGATACTTTAAGAGAATTTAACGCCCTGTTTGATCCAGAGAAACCACTCGTTCGACATGGTCTTTTTCTTTTTGTGGAGCCAGAGAAAGAAGAAAAAACTATCCCATACTATCGGGAATATTTCTGGGATATATTGCAGTTCTTACATATGAAAGATGATCAACCATGGCCTAAAGATTATCCTACAGATCCAGATCATCACCTGTGGGCCTTTTCCTTTGCAGAAGAGCCATATTTCGTCTTCGGTAATGCTCCTGCCTACAAGCAGCGAAAAACCAGAGATTTAGGGAACAGTCTCATCCTAGGTTTCCAGCCAAGAAGGATATTTGAAGGACTGGAAGGTACGTCAAAGGGTGGTATCATGTCCCGTGAGAAGGTAAGGGAGCGTGTGGAGAAATGGGATCAGCTTCCAACACATCCTAATATTAGTCATTACGGAGATCCAGACCATCGAGAATGGAAACAATATTTTATTGGAGACGATGTAAAACCTATGGAAGGTAAATGTCCTTTTTCCATGATGAAAAAATAGGAAGTGTCCAACTAACGATATGGATGTTCAGAATATTTTATCTTCTATTTATATTTTCTGGTATGATAGATATAGATTGTCCGAAAATAACGTAGAAGGTGGCTGGCAAGTATGGACGCTGCTCAGAAACTCATTTTGTTTTTAGAAGAAAATCACGATCAATTTATCCGGAATTGGAGAAATAAAAGTGTCATTTCGGAAGATGATATATACAAGGAAGAAGTAGTGCGCAACGGCTGGCAAATGTATCAGCTTATTAAAAAAGCCATTAAAGATCCTTTGACTGAGGACGAAATCATTCAGCTCGCAAACAAGACAGCGCATGAACGAGTACAAGCTAATGTCAATATCAGCGAGTTCGTTTTCAATGTGAATACGGGCAGGAGTGAAGTTGTAAGGTGGGTGTGGAATTCTGGAATTCCCTCGGAGGAACTGCAACCTTTCATCGACCAAATAAATGCCCTTTTTGACAAGTTTTCTTATCTTGCGGTTAGAAAGTACACGCAAATTAAAGAAAAACAGTTGGAAGAAAAAGAGCTATATATTAACCAGACCCATAAAGAGCGACTTACTATTCTTGGACAGATGAGCTCAAGTTTTGTCCATGAATTTAGAAACCCATTAACCTCTGTTATCGGGTTCACTAGGCTCTTGCAGAACGAACTTCCTGATCATCCGTATTTGGAGATAATGCGTCATGAATTGGATCAACTTAACTATCGTATATCTCAATTTTTACATGTTTCTAGAAAAGAATTGATTGAGAGTAAGCGAGAAGAAGTGAATCTGTCCTTCCTGTTGCAGGAACTGGTAGAATTCTTGTATCCTAGTTTATTAGACGGGGATGTAGTCATTCAGTTGGACATTGATCCTTCCATAACCATGATTGCCAATAAAGATGAATTAAGGCAAGTTTTTCTGAATCTGATTATTAATTCAATTGATGCCCTGCAACAGACGAAGGACGGGTCGCGCACCATTCAAGTGGTATGTGTGGAAAATGGGCCATTTACCGAGCTGTCCATTACCAATAATGGACCGAAAATTGAAGAGGAAGCGATCCACGCTATTTTTGAACCGTTCTTCACTACAAAGGACTTAGGAACAGGAATAGGTCTGTACATTTGCAAAAAATTAATTGAAAAGCACGATGGAGAAATATATTGTCGATCGGATGATGACAAGACCAGCTTTGTTATTCGTTTACCTAATACATTAAAAAATGAAAAATCCTCCTAAGATAAGAGCAGGAGGATTGTTTTTGTTGACAAGCATCAAAATATGTATTATCTTAATAACAATACTTTAACACCTAAAAGCGTTTAAGCGTTTAAGTGTGTTAGCGGAATTTAGCCGAGTAGAGCTTAGTAGATAAATAGACTGATGGCCATGTATAAAAGTAGTTTTCCTTATTGCAGCAGAAAGAGACTGGATGGTTGGTGAAAATCCAGGCGTAGTGGAAATGAAGTACAGTACATATTTTTTACAGCTATCATTGCAGATGAGTGGGCAATCATTATTTTGCCAATTAGGGTGGTACCGCGGAGCTTCTTCGTCCCTTAGTTTGGGGATGAAGAAGCTTTTTTGGTGCAAATTAACAGGTAGAGAATCTTTTTTTGGAGGGAACATCATGGAGCAGCAAATACAAAAAGGAAACACACACATTAGCGGACTTGCAGCTCTTAGCTTGATTTTCAGCATTATCGCTATCATTTCTATATCATTATTTATTTTCAAAGCAGAGCCTCATATACCCATTTTTGCGAGTATAGTGGTCTTAATTGTATTTTCCTTAGTGAAAGGACATTCATGGGACTATATTGAAAAGGGTTTAAAGAATGGTTTAAAGGAAGGTCTTACCCCTATTATATTATTTATTCTGATTGGAATTTTAATCGGGGTATGGATGCTGTCTGGTACCATACCGACGTTCATCTACTATGGAGGACAGCTGATTTCCGCTCCATTCTTTCTTCCCAGCGTGTTTATCATCACCGCTATTATCGGGATCAGCATAGGCAGTTCTTTCACTACTGCCGCTACGGTTGGGGTTGCCTTTATCGCACTTGGGACCGGCATGGGGTTTAATCCGGCTATTGTGGCAGGAGCAATCATTTCGGGGGCACTTTTAGGAGATAAGATGTCACCTTTATCAGATACCACAAATATCGCCTCTGCAGTATGCAAGGTTGATTTGTTTGAGCATATCCGCCACATGTTATGGACAACCATTCCTGCAACAATCATTTGTTTGGTGGTATTCGGTATTATCTCTACTGGTAATGGAAGTGGGCAGGTAGGCGATTTTGCAGAGTTGCCTATGGTATTAAAAGAGGAAGGCATGGTCAGCATTTGGGCATTGTTACCGGCTGTTGTGATGTTTGGAGTAGCACTAAAACGCGTGCCTGCAATTTTTGTCATGATGATCGGCATTATCGTTGGTTCTGTTATGGCATTCATCCTTCAACCAGAAGTTCAAGTGGCCCAACTTATGGATGTGATGCAAAATGGATATACCGGCTCAACAGGCGATGAAGCGATAGACAGCATTTTGACAAAGGGTGGCATCCAAAGCATGATGTGGTCAGTATCCCTAGTGTTGCTTACTTTAAGCATGGGTGGATTGATTCAGCAACTGCGGGTGATGGAACGCTTACTCGTCATGATCCAAGCATTTGTATCGTCCACTGGCAAGCTGATTTTCGCTACCGTAGCAACGGCAATAGGAGTAAACGTAACAGTAGGAGAACAATATATGTCCATCATCTTGACTGGACAAGCCTTTGAAAAGGAATATGAGAAGCAAGGAATTGCACCTAAAAACTTGGCACGAGTACTAGAGGATGCCGGAACAGTCATCAATCCATTAATTCCGTATGGAGTAAGTGGTGTGTTCATGGCAGGGGTGCTTGAAGTACCTGTGTTGGATTACTTGCCGTTTGCTCTTTTTTGCCTAATCAGTCCATTATTAAGTCTGTTTTATGGATTTACCGGGATTAGTATTAGGAAAAGAGAAGAAGTAAAAGGGTAAGGGAGCAAATTAAAAAGAGCAAGCAGTCAACAGGGATGCTTGCTCTTTTTCTTTAGGGATAAAATAAATACAGTTGATTTCCGTTCCAGGCGCTTCGCTTGCCTGCGGGCGGTCCGTGAGCCTCCTCGGCTTGCGCCTGTGGGGTCTCACCTGTCCCTTCCTCCCGCGGGCGTCTGCGCGCCTTCCACTCCAATCAACAAAGAAGTTCCATTCAATGTAGGGTAAATAAAAAGCTCTCTCACTGAGTTAACTGTAAAACATAAACATTAAGTATTTATACTTTCCAGCTGTGAATTGGAGCAAATAGCGGAGACTCCAGCGGGGGAGTAACGGTAGGTTGAGACCCCGCAACGAAGTGAGGAGGCTCGAGCACCGTCCCGCGGAAAGCGAAGCTATTTGCGGAAAGGAACAGCGGCGATTAACCAATCATCTAAAATTTTAGATTTAAAAGTGTTTAATATTGCAGACGATCGATTTCTGCAAATAATGGTTTATTTTTATTATACAGCTCTCGGTAGAGGTGGTAATATTCTTCGTACATTGCTACATTTCGGACTGTAGGCAATACCTCATGCTTGATTGGAATGGAGGATTTTATGGCTTCAAGGGACTCCACTTCTCCAAGTGCAAACATCCCAAGCCAGGCAGCACCCCACGCAGTAGCATGTGTACTTTCCGGTAAAATGACAGTTTTGCGAAAAATATCTGCTGTCATCTGCACCCATAGAGGCGAACGCGCATAGCTACCGCTGACCATCAGCTTTTTAGTAGGATATTCTTTTTCGTGAAGGGTTTCATGAATCTCATACATATTGAAGATAACACTTTCCATCACGCTGCGAATCATGTCAGCACTTGTATGTGAAAGAGTGAGTCCCATCCACCCGCCCTTTGCTTTAGCGTTCCACTTTGGAGCACGTTCTCCATTCATGTATGGAAGAAAAAATAGCCCGTTAGCTCCTGCGCTGGAGGTTGCAGCAAGTGCTTCAAGGTCTGCCACTTCCACCGTTTCTTTTTTGGTTAAGGAAGAGAATTGTCTTGCTAGCCATTGCATTAAAATTGTACCATTGTTGGTTGCACCTCCAACGATACGACTTTCTTTCGTAAACGCATATTGAAAGGTACGTTGTTCAGTGTCAGTTGTTTTTTCAGAGGTGAATCTCCGAATAGCTCCACTGCTACCAATCGTTAAGGCAGTTTCTCCTTCCTCTGTGGCGCCGACACCGATATTGGCAAGCACACCGCCACTAGCCCCGATGATAATGGGGGTAGAAGTATGTAGAAGCAATTCTTTGGCAATGTGAGCGGTAAGGGGTCCCACTTGTGTTGTACACGGCAAGACTTTTGAGAGCTGAGACTCATTTATACCTGCTATGGCGAGTGCTTCCTCATCCCATTGGAGTGTATGAATGTTGAAAAGCCCTGTTGCAGAGGCAATAGAATAATCCACTTGCCACGTCCCACACCATTTGTATAAGATATATTCTTTTATAGTAACAAAGCGTGTTGCTTCATAATATGGCGTATATTGATTTTCTTTCATCCATACAAGCTTCACAAAAGGTGACATGGGATGAATGGGGGTTCCTGTTTGCTCATATAAGTCCTGTCCGTAAGACTCCTTCATGATGGCAGCCTGGGGATAGCTTCTTCCGTCAGCCCAAGTGATCATGGGGGAAATCGGTTCGTTTTTATCATTTATACAAATTAAACTGTGCATAGGGGCAGAAATGCTTAGCCCAATAATATCGTTTGGTGTGATTCTTAATTTGCTGATAGAAGTGGAGATGGCAAGACGTGCAGCACTCTCAATCTCCAAAGGGTTTTGTTCAGAGTAATTAGGCTTCGGACGGTAAGTAGAATAGGCATGCTCTGATTCAGAGACCACTTCTCCGTTTCTATTAAAAATGACAGACCTGGTCGTGGAGGTGCCAATATCCAATCCAATGACATAGTTGCTCATTATGTGCCACACCTCGCTTTATCGTAGTATCTTTATTTTAATCGTTGTGAGTAGTTAATATCAATCTGTTTGGAAAAGATAAGAATTATTTCAGTATAGGTATTGGGTAATGTGATTCTTGATGTTCTGTGGTTCTAAAGTCACGTTTGTTTGTAGTTGTGCACAGTCAGTTACCTTGATAGACGGGATATACACACGTTTATCCACATTATCAACAACATTCTGAAAATTTATCCACAAAATACTATTCATAATTGAATGATTTATTTATATTGATATAAAAGGTCTCACTATTTTGTGTAAGTTATTAACAAAATAAATATTGCGAACAATTTGTGAACTCCATTGTAAATGATGGTAAATGGTTGTATAGTAAAGATAGAAAGTAAGTGAAATACTTCACAAACTTTCTGAAGCAAAAGTAAGAGCTAGCCGGCTAAATTTTTTTACAGGTCATTGTGAAACACTTCACAAACTGAAATTCTAGGAGGAGTAAATCATGAAATGGTTACGTGGACCGAAAATGGCAATCCTTTGGACAGTTTTAAGAGTTTGGTTGGGGGTACAATGGCTAAAGGCCGGTTTGCCGAAAATAGGAACATTTGATGCAGAAGGATTTCTACATGGCGCCATTGCAAAAGCGGAAGGAGCACACCCGGCGGTACAAGGGTGGTACGCAGGATTTCTTGAGAATGTAGCATTGCCTAACGTTGGTTTGATCAACATATTAATCCCTTGGGGCGAGGTACTGGTGGGGATTGCACTCATACTTGGCTTAGCAACTTTGCCGGCACTTATAGGGGCAGCATTTATGAACTTGAACTTTCTTTTGGCCGGAACCGTCAGCACGAACCCTGTCCTCTATACTGCAGCAATATTACTGATTGCAGCAGGTACGGCAGCTACCTTCTATGGGCTGGATCGCTTTGTAGTGAAATATATAAAAGAAAAAATGGATGAACGCAAGATGAAACGTACCGGTGGAAACGGACGTAAGACAATGGATGGTGGCCATGCAGTAGCACATTGAATGTATGGGGTTGAATGGAAAAAGCGACGTGAGATGGTTCACGTTGCTTTTTTTAGTTGGGAAAAAATAAAAAGGGAATTATTGGATACGTGTAGAATAGGGTAGTAATAAAGGGGGCGGGGTTGATGATTTTTTGGATAGTAGTCTCTATTGTTGTTGTATCTTTTTTAGCATTCGGATATTGGTTAGATAGAAAAACAGATCGTTATAAATCCATGTCTGATAAGAAAGTTAAAGAAGGCATTGAATCGATTAAGGATGAAGCACAAAGGCAGGGTCCGGCTGATATTACAAAACATTTGGGCCCATGATTTGGCAGATGGCAGTTACCTGAGGGTAAGTGCTTTTTTGGGTGTGCCAGGCATGGCATCTATCTAGGTGGTGAAAGTCCACTGTGGGGGTACACATCGACCAACCACTAAGGAAGCGCAAGGTACTTACCGTGAGGTAAGGGCGGGAGGAAGCGTGGAATAAAATCTTGGCTCGACGAACAGAAATCTGATACTAAGGCTCTTCAAAGGGATGAGGCTCCTCAACAAGTCAAAGTCCAAAAGATGTGCGTAACTTTGTAGGGTAAATCAGGCGAGTAAAAGAGGAAAGATAGTTGTCTTACCCTGGGAGGTCTTGCGGATGTACCAAGGTACAGTCGAAAAAGGTTTGCCGCAAGAAGTCAGCCGAAGCCATAGTAGTGGAATTATTCCATGAAGGGCTGAACAATTTATAGTGTTTCGACACCACGAATGCGTAAGTGAAGTGTTCCGAATGTGTTAATGGTGAACGTATGAGCGTATCTCAGAGGATAACCAAAATGGAATAATCACTTACTACGTGAACGGATAGGAGAAACGAGTGTGGAACTTTTAGAACAAATACTAAGTAATCAAAACATGAATGAAGCTTACCTTCGTGTCTATAAAAACAAAGGTGCGAGTGGGGTCGACGGAATAACGGTCGATGAATTAAAGCAATATCTGAAAGAGCACAAAGACGAGCTGCGTCAGCGCATCAGAACAAGAAAATACCAACCACAAGCTGCCTTAAGAGTGGAAATCCCAAAAGAAAATGGCAAGATGCGCAAATTGGGAATACCAACAGTAGTGGATAGGGTAGTTCAACAAGCCATCCATCAAATACTCAGCCCGATATTTGAAAAGCAGTTCAGCGAATTTAGTTATGGCTTCAGACCCAAAAGAAGCTGTGAGATGGCAATTATTAAAAGCCTTGAATTTCTAAATGATGGACATAACTGGGTTGTGGACATTGATCTTGAAAGGTTTTTCGATACAGTCCACCATGATAAACTCATGCGAATCATCTCTAACACAATAGATGATGGAGATGTCATCTCTCTAATAAGAAAATATCTCGTCAGTGGAGTGATGGTGAATGGAAGATATGAGACCACACCAGTTGGGACTCCGCAAGGAGGAAACCTAAGTCCACTTCTGAGTAATATTATGTTGAACGAATTGGATAAGGAACTAGAAAGTAGAGGACTCCAATTTGTAAGATATGCAGATGACGCCCTAATTTTTGTGAAGAGTGAGAAAGCGGCTAATAGAGTGATGGATTCAATTGTACGGTTCATAGAAAAGAAATTAGGACTGATAGTCAACATGGAAAAGAGTAAAATCTCTCGTCCCAATGACTTGAAATTCTTAGGTTTTGGTTACTACTACGATAGTAAAAGTAAGAAATATCAAGTACGACCTCATCCTGACTCCATTCAAAAATTCCAACGGAAGCTTCGGAAATTAACAAAGCGAAATTGGAGTATACGGTTGGACTATCGAATAATAAAACTAAAACAAGTCATAATCGGATGGGTTAATTACTTTAGAACTTCAAATATGAAAACAGCAATGACTGAGATAGACCAGAAGCTTCGCTCCAGAATCAGAGTTATCATTTGGAAGCAATGGAAGGTACCGAAAAAACAAATCAAATCGCTTGTCCAACTAGGAATTCCGAAGGAAGAAGCGAAAGGGTTAACTTTCTGTCGGAGAGGTTACCGGTTCATCGGACTATCAAAAGTTATTCATAGAGCTATCTCAAACAAAAGATTAAAGCAGAGGGGATTCCCCTCTGCTTTAGAACATTATCTAAAAGTACACACTGTAATATAAATTGAACCGCCGTATACGGAACCGTATGTACGGTGGTGTGAGAGGGGCGAAAATAATTTAAGTTATTTTCCCTCTACTCGATTTGATTAAAAAGCCGGGCATGATATGGTTCAATCAAGCCCGACCCAAATGTGGAACTATCTAAAGGTATCCTTCTTGCTGTTCCGTTTAATTCCAGCTGCTGATGCGCGAGCTTGTGCTTCAAGGATTTCATTATCTGCATGTTGCTCGTTCGCGAATTCTGCATCTTGTGCAGCTTTTTTCATGTTCTTAGGTACTTGTGGAAGTGATGATTTGTTCTTGCCACCAGATTGATGTCCGCGTGAACGTCCCATTCGAAACCCTCCTAAGAATATGCGATAGACATAAGGTACAAGCGCTTTTAGGTCCTTTATGTCTTCTTGAATAGGTTAACCTGAGGAGAGGAGGGTGATGTGAGGGAGATGTTGGAGAGAAAGCGTTGGACAGAATATTGGTAGCTGTCCAGAATGTGGGATTTTTTGCAAATCGCCCGTTCTCTATTATCGCCCGTAATTTTAAATTTTCGCCCGATTACTTCTAAAAATCGCCCGTAAAATCGAAATTTCGCCCGATAATGGTCGGAAATCGCCCGAAACGAAAATCGCCTCAGAATATAATAGAAAATCGCCCGAAACGAGAATCGAGCCAGCCTCTCCAAACGAAAATGAAAACCCTCCCCATTAATACAAGCTTTTAAAGGGAAGGGTCGACCAAGCCAAAAACTATTCTATCTGCGTCTTTCCGTATATCCGCCTACTCGGTCTGCCATTTTAAACTCACGAGAGTAGGTAACTTCCTGCGTTTTGCTCAATGTAGTCTTTGTTTTTTCACGACGTTTTTTATCACTCATCAAGAATCCCTCCTTAATATCTGCATACCTACAGTTTTGGCCAAAAGGTGGGAAAATATACTAAAAAGCGCCTGCCCCACAACATAGGGCAGACGCAATATTTTTTAAGCTTCTTTTAACTGATGTTCTTCATGCAGCACTTCGTGTCCTGTGCGAAGTTTGTATAGTGTATATTGGTCGCGTGAGATTTCGTAAAGATTGTAGATATCTTCTCCGCCGTTGATTTCATCTAATAGGCTTTTGCGTGTTTCATTTGCAAGAACGACATAAGGTATCTTTTCCGCCGCTTTTGTAGAGCGAACATTTACCTTGCGGATGCGCATGAAAATGGATTGTATATCGAGTTCGTAAAAAAGTTCCTCGAAGAATTGATCCTTGGCAGGCTGATTGTAGCCTTTGCCATGGTATGGTTTGCCTAGCCAAGTGCCTAGGAAGCCAGCTCCGTCTTGCACGTCGAAAAGATTGATTGTTCCAATTGGAGTGCCCCACTCATCTAGAATGGTACGTGAAATCAATTCTCCGCGTTCTTCCGCTTCGATGGTTTGTTTTGTTAGGAAAAGAAACTCATCGTAGGAATACGCTTTATGACGCACAAAAGGGAAGACTTCAGGGTGCACCATTAACTCATAAAGAGTTTGAGATTCTTGGAAATCACGTTTTTTGAGCATGTCTAACCCTCCAATTGAGGGCAGAACTGTCACGTTCACGTGAAGACTGGCCCACCCTCGAAATTTTTTAAATTACAAAAAATTTCGGGGTGGGAATCGAACCCACTAGAACCAGTTTAACTGGTGGCGCACCATTTGCCTTCCCTAACATTTTAAACACAAATTGTTAGTTGATTTAATTTTGTTTACCTACGTATCATACTCGATTTTATTTAAAAAGGAAACAACTTTTTTGTTAATTTTTTTGGTAAATTATTTCACCTTCAACCATTGTCATGACAGGCTTTGCGAGGAATTGAAACGGGTGATGTGACCATAGTACCAAGTCGGCATCTTTCCCGGTTTCGATACTCCCGACCCGGTCGGAAACATTCAGGTTTTTAGCCGCAGTAATGGTTATTCCCTCTAGTGCTTTTTGTTCATCCAATCCTTCTCTCACTGCCAATGCTGCACACACATTTAAATACTGGACCGGGGTATATGGATGGTCTGTTGTAATGGAAACTTCGACACCTGCTTCTGCCAATGCCTGATAGGTTCTCCAGTTTTTATTTTTCAGTTCAATTTTGGATCTCCTTGTCATTGTGGGACCAACACAGACTTTCATGTTTCGTCCTCGCAATTCGTTTGCGATCAGATGTCCTTCTGTACAATGCTCAATTGTAAAACGTAGATTGAATTCATCTGCAAAACGGACGGCAGACATGATATCATCCGCCCTGTGAGCATGGATGCGCACAGGAATCTTCTGTTCAAGTGCCATCACAATCGGCTTTATCCGGAGGTTTTCCGGATTGTCGTAATATTTTGCCTGATAAAAGGCTTCGCGAAGCATGCCCATTATCCCCATACGGGTAATGGAATCCTTATTTCCCTGACTGTGAATTCGCTTTGGATTTTCTCCAAAAGCGACCTTGAGGCCAGCCGTTTCCTGAATGATCATTTTAGAAATGTTAACGCCATGGGTTTTGATTACCGAGGTGGTTCCACCAATAACATTCGCACTTCCCGGCATAATGTGAACGGTTGTGATTCCATACTGGATGGCATCTTGAAAACCAGGATCAAAAGGGTGAACCCCGTCCAGGGCACGGATATGCGGAGTCAAGGGCTCGACTGTCTCATTGGCATCGTTTCCTGCCCAGCCGGTTCCTTCATCATATAAGCCAAGGTGGGTGTGTACATCAATAAATCCCGGGAATAAAAATTTTTCGTTACATTCTATCACTTTCCCGTTTTCAGGGACCGTTAATCCTTTGCCAATCATCTTTATTTTCCCATTTTCGGTAATCACATCACCGTTATAAAGCGGAGGTGATGTGATGGGATAAACCGTTGCGTTTCGAAACATCACTATACCCATAGAAGACTCCTAATTTTCTGTCATTACTTTGATTGTAATATGTCGGACAGAGCGTCATCAAGATGGGAAAATAAGAAATTATAGCCTTTTTGCTCTAATTTTGTTGGCAACACCTTTTGGCCCTCAAGTACGAGCACACTCATTTCTCCAAGAGCCGCCTTCAAAGCAAAACCAGGTGTTGGAAACCAGTGTGGTCGTCCCATCACCTTTCCTAGTGTTTTACCGAAGTCTTTCATTTGTTTGGGGTGCGGGGCCACTACATTCACAGGCCCTTCTAAATCTTTATTTTCCATGCTAAAAGCTATAGCTCCTACTACATCCTTGATATGCACCCATGACATCCATTGTTCACCAGAGCCGATTTTCCCGCCAACAAACATTTTGTAAGGAAGCATCATCCTTGGAAGTGCGCCTTCGTCTTTATCCAAAACAATGCCAAAACGGGTAAAAACAGTGCGGATACCTTCAGCCTTCGCATGCTCCGCTTCTTTTTCCCAGGCGTACACAGTCGAAGCAAGAAAATCAGATCCAGGAGTAGTGTCTTCTTCTGTAAAAGTTTGAGTGTCTGAAGTCCCGTAAAAGCCAATTGCACTGGCATTCACCAGCACTTCCGGTTTATTTTGTAAAACACCGATGATCCTATTGATTTCTTTTGTGGAAGAAATACGACTCTCAATTATTTTCTTCTTCTGTTCCTCCGTCCAGCGACCACTGTTGATGGATTCGCCGGCTAGGTTTACAAAAGCATACATTCCGTCCAAACTTGTTTCCGGGGAGGAAGATTCTTTTAGCCACTCTACATAGGTGACATTTGCTTTTTCCTTTTTATTCGAGGTGTTTCGCGTTAAAATAAAGATAGAGTGTCCTTTATCAATTAAATGGTCTGTCAGTGCTTGACCAACAAGCCCCGTACCGCCTGCAATGGCAATCTTCATCTATATCACCCTCCATAGAGAATATCTTACATACTATATTAGTTCTTTTCCCTAATTATCCTTTATTTAATACGGGCCAATGTGCTATGAAACGGAGTGAGAACCGAAATGGGTAAAATAACAAAAATATCGGTACAGCAAAAAAACAAGGAAAGATTCAATATTTTCTTGGATGAGGAGTATGCGTTTGCTGTGTACGAAGGGACGCTATTGAAATTCCAGCTAGTAAAAGGCAAGGAACTGGACGAGCTGGATGTAGAAGAAATCCTCTACAGCGATCAAAGCAATAAAGCCTATAATGCCGCTGTTCACTATCTCTCGTTTAGGATGAGAACAGAAAAAGAAATAGAAGACTATTTAAAAGAAAAAGAATATGAACCGTTCATTACTAAAGAAATTGTCGTAAGACTGAAGGAGCAGGGTTATTTGAATGACAGGGAATTCACAAACGCGTATGTAAGGACTCAAGTGAACACCACCTTGAAAGGGCGAGGCGTCATTCAGAAGGAATTGCTTGAAAAAGGTGTGAACAAAGATATTATTGGGGAAGTACTTGAATCGGAATACCGTCAGGAAACAGAGCTTGAGCATGCGGTAAAACTTGTTTTGAAGTATGCACCCAAATATAAAAAAGACTCCTTTAAAATCATGATTCAAAAAGTGGAGCAAGCATTAGTGAGGAAAGGGTACGCTTTTTCCGTTATCCAAATTGCAGTGGAAGAGGCGGAACTTGAGGAAGATACATCAGAAGAGTGGGAAGCAATTGCCAAACAGGCAGAAAAATACCACCGAAAGTACGCAAAGCTTGAGGGGTACGAATATAAGATGAAAATGAAGGGCGCCTTATATAGAAAAGGATTCGGGATAGATTTAATTGATCGGTGGTTGGAGGAGAATGAAGGGAACGAAATTTAATAAGGTAAAAGTAGCAAAATGGTAGAACATTCATGATTAAGTGTACAAGTTTGCTCGGGAAATGTAGAAGAGAATCCGGGAAATGTAGAAGGTCCGCTCAAAATGGAAGAACAATTAATATTGGATGTAGAAGTCTAAAACAGCAGCAGTTGTTGGAACAGACCTCGTTCCAAACTGCTGCTAAGCTATTAAATCATATCTGTATCTCCAACTTGTCTTCCTGAGCAACAATCATCTCCGCCACTTCTCTGGGGGATTTCAACCTAGACTTGTCCTTAATATGATTTGTCTCATCCCAAAATGGCGTGTCCATTCCGCCCATATAGATTGCGATGACATGCACCTTTCCTTCTAGTTCCTTTTGAAGGCTTTCCGTAAAACCGCGGACTGCAAATTTGCTTGCGACATAGACACTTTCATTCACTTTTCCTTTTTGGCCGGCAGTGGAGATGATGTTCATAATTTTTGCATCTTCTCTCTTCAATAAATGAGGAAGTAGTTCCTTCGTTAAAAAAATCGTCCCAAGTACGTTCGTCTGAATTGCTGTTTCAATCTCATCAAAACCTAACTCTGTTAGTGGACCAAAGCAGCCTGCACCTGCATTGTTCAATAAATAATGAACAGTATGCTCTGAAGTGATTTTGCTTACAGCTTTCTTAACATCTTCAACATCGCTTATATCCATTTGGTAGGCGAAAGCCTTTGCTCCCATAGATTGAATTTGTTCTTTAACAGCTTCTAAAGGTTCTAATCTTCTGCCTGTCAAAATAATGGTGTGACCTTTTTTCGCGTATGATAGTGCCAATTCTTTGCCGAGGCCTGTACCTGCACCAGTAATCAGTATTGTTTGCATGTAAATCACCTTTTCATAATAGCTTTTTGTAATGCAAGAATCGTGCTATTCTTATTTTATATAGATTTTTTAGGGGGAAAGCAAGTGGAACAGGAAAAGCGCTACAGCCAAATGACACCACATGAATTGCATCAGGAAATCGCGACACTAAAAGAAAAGGGGCGAAAGGCGGAACAACTTGGAATTGTAAATGAATTTGCCGTGTTGGAACGAAAGATTACGATGGCTAAAGCTTATATGCTAGATCCAGATGACTTTAAATCAGGAGATGTATATGAAATAGAAGGCGACCCTGGTGTTCATTTTAAAATTACATATATGAACGGGGTTTTTGCATGGGGACATAGAATGCACGGCGGTACCACCAGCAAGGAAGAAGAAGGGCTGCCAATCTCCATGCTTATGAACGAAAAAAGCAAAGAAGCGTAAGGCCTCTTTGCTTTTTTGCTCTGTTAAGATCTTTTTCTTGTCTGTACTTCTAAGATCTGGATATTCTGAGCTTGTTGCGTTTCACCGTTTACTTGACGGAACGAGTGCTTGGAATGTGCATTAGGCTGCGGAAACGGATGGTCATTTAACGTAAAAGGATTACTGCGTGATGGCTTGTGATTTTGTTTTGCCATGATAACAACCTCCTATTAGTTAGGGTAGCTTCGAAATTCATAGCTAAAGCTATAAACACGAAAAAGCCTAATCCACAAAGTTTAGAATGTATCTTCTTCTCTGGCACCAGAAGCACGCATGCGCTCCTGTGGATGCGTATTAATCGTTCCATTAGCACGCTTTGAAGCATATTCAGACTTTGCACGACCTTCCCCTTCAAACTTATTGTCGTTAGGGTTTGGAAAGTTTCTCGCTTTGTTCCTCATGCGACTCGCCTCCTCGGTAAGTGGATGCTGGCGGTGTGGCCCAACACCTATCTTTAATATTGGATTTTAGATGTGATTATATGTAATGATAAGCATAGTGAAATTAAACCAAAACTAAAACGGAGTGACTTTTATGGAGCAATATTTTGAACGATTGGCAGAACGTCTGATGGAAAAGAATTCTGCATTAACATATGATAAAGCGAGAACCTGGGTGGAGCTTTTATGGGAAGATTTTGAGAGCTCCTATGCAAAGGCAGGATATGAGTATAAGGGAAAGGACATGACAGAGAGAATGGTCATGCAAATCATTGACCGTCATGGAGATAGCCTTCATGAATTCTTTTCAAATAATCCAAAATACAAGCATCTCTTGAATGCGGATGATCATTTGACACATTAAAAAACCGCTCGGCCCATCCTTTGGGCGAGCGGTTTAGTCTATATTAGGGATGATTTCTAATTTCGTTCGCAACTTTTCCTCGCTAAAAATCCATCCTGTGTAGGAGCTAATGATATTCAAATCATGATCAAGCTGTACAATGGCCACAAAAGGATAATAATCTTTGCTACGGTACCTGAGATCGATGAACCTAACCTCATAATGATCATCGTATTCTTCCATTTCCCATCTATATACAGGTGAGAAGGAAAGAAATGCGGAAACATTGTCGTCGAATTTTGCAGCTTCGATAATGGCGTTTTCCGGAAGCGGTACTTTTTCAAATGTATCATGAATGAAAATCTGATACTTAACCGCTCTTGCTACATAAAAATTGTCTGTAGTTGTAATCGCGAGATGCCATTGATTCCAATAAAGTGTCGGTGAAATCAAGGTTTGCTTCACACTTGGAATGATTTCCCTCACTTGTTGCAACACTTTTTGCTGCATTCGATATCGCAACACATAATAGGCAATCAATATGCCGTAGATCGCCAAGAATGTGTAGCCAGGGTGAAATCCAGCTCCCCAAAGGACAAGTCCGGCGATATGAAATCCAAATATGACGGGATCAAAGGTATTAATAATCCCGAGGGCGACCCATCTTTTTGTAAAAGGACGGAGCGCCTGTGTCCCATAAGCGTTGAAAATGTCGACAAAAACATGAAGGATTACCGCTATAAATGTCCAAATCCATAAGTAAAGAAAATTAGCTTCTGGAATGAACAAATAAATGGCCGGTGCAATAAGAAGCGGCCAGAGGCACACTGCTGGAATGGAATGCGTGATTCCACGGTGATTTCTTATATATGTCGCATTATTTCTGAATTTTAAAATGGTATCCGTGTCAGGAGCCTGTGAACCAATTATTGCTCCAATCATGATAGCTGTTGCTGTTTCAGGGCTGCTTGCCACAAACGGATCTATGGTAGCCATGGATCCGATTGCAATACCCATTACAACATGTGTTCCAGTATCCAATGGTCGGCCTCCTTCCGGTTTTTTCTTCGAAACGGATGCTTATCTCTTTTCTATTTAGTCTGATGCAAAAGGAGTGTTTTCAAACATGATAACAAAACAGTTGCATATTTTCATTCAATATCCTATAAAGGAAACAGTGACTCTTCAATATGAAGAAACGATGCAGCGGGTTCTGCATGCAATGAACCAAATGGGAGCAAATGATTACCGCTGGACAAAAGCAGGTTCTGAAGAAGGAGCCGCTTATTATCGTGAATCTTTTTTACTTCCAACCGAATCACATTATTTTGCCATGAAAGCATTGCGAGGTTCACAACAGAGCAACGTTTTTCATGAATTGTCCCAATACATTGATACAGAAGCCGGCGCGGTTGAATATATAGGCTTGAAAATTTCTAGCTAAAGACATGGAGGTTTATTTTGAAAAAAGAAAGTACCCATCACGAACGACTAGATGACTTTGATATATATGGTTTTCAAGATGATTTAATTACTTGGTTTGAACGGGAGCAACGAGATCTTCCATGGCGTAAGGATCAGGACCCTTATAAAGTATGGGTGTCAGAAATCATGCTCCAGCAGACGAAAGTGGACACAGTTATCCCTTATTTTAATTCCTTTATAAAACAATTCCCAAACATCCAAAGCTTGGCTGAAGCAGAAGAAGACAGGGTATTAAAGGCTTGGGAAGGACTTGGCTACTATTCTCGTGCCCGAAATTTGCAAAGTGCCGTAAGAGAGGTTCATGAAAGCTATGGAGGCATTGTCCCGAATACACCTAAGGAGATCTCCACTTTAAAAGGAGTGGGACCATACACAACAGGAGCTATTCTTAGTATCGCTTATGGTGTCCCAGAACCTGCCGTCGATGGAAATGTCATGCGCGTATTATCTCGGATACTTTTGATTCAAGATGATATTGCCAAGCCAAAGACTCGGAAGGTTTTTGAAGAGGTCATTCGGGATCTTATTTCAAAAGAGAACCCGTCCTTTTTTAATCAAGGTTTGATGGAACTCGGTGCAATGGTCTGCACACCAACCTCACCATCCTGTTTGTTGTGTCCGGTCCGCGAACATTGCCGTGCATTTGCAGAAGGAGTTGAACGAGAACTTCCTGTTAAAACAAAAAAGAAGTCAACGAAGCAGGTAGCGCTAGTTGCAGGAATCTTTAAAGATAAAGATGGCCGGTTTTTGATTCATAAGAGACCAAGTGAAGGTTTATTGGCAAACCTTTGGGAGTTCCCTAATTTTGTGAAGGTAGATGAGCTTGGAACGGCGAAGCAGCAGTTACAGCAATTGATGAAAACGGAATATGGTTTGAACGTGGCACCAAGCGAATATGTATGCGATATTAAGCATGTTTTTTCTCACTTAGTATGGGATGTGAATGTGTATGTTGGAAGCTGGGACGGAGAACTTCTAGAGGGAAGTGATCTTGTTGCGGTTACGGCAGAGGAAATGAAGGAGCTTGCCTTTCCTGTATCGCATCAAAACATGTGGAAAGAATACCTTAAAACAGAGTGAAATTAAGAAGGATCAACCATTAGCGGTTGATCCTTTTGCATGTTCAGTCATAACTTATACGGGTTCCATGTGTCCAATCTGCTTCATGACGCTGAAATCCGCCACGCGCTTCGATTTCTTTCACAATCTCCCTGTGAATGCTTTGTCCCTCTGCATTTAAATAAGGAACCATTTGTTGCAAGGAATGGTGAAAGTAAGCCAGTTCGCTGTCTTTCCATTCTTTTTTGGAATGCATGGATAATTCGGTCATGTCACGTCCAACGTACATAGCTTTCTGCCTCCTTTATGGCAATGTATATGCTGTTATTGTTTGATGAATCAATAAGCCTTATACTGAAAGATATTATATATAGTTTCCATACATAAAGGAGTAGAGAAAATGACAAATAAAGTAGCATTAGTAACGGGAAGCAGTCGTGGTATCGGCAAGAAAATTGCGTTGGAGCTGGCTAAGGACGGCTATAACATTGTCATCAACTATAATCGCAGTAAAACAGCGGCACAAGAAACAGCAGCCGAAATCGAAGCGCTCGGTGTGAAGGCATTGACTGTGAAGGCGAATGTAGGACAGCCGGAAAAGATTAAAGAGATGTTTGTGAAAATTGATGAAGAGTTCGGACGCCTTGATTTATTGGTGAGCAACGCCGCATCAGGTGTGCTGCGCCACGTGATGGAACTTGAGGAGTCTCATTGGGATTGGACGATGAATATCAATTCCAAGGCGTTATTGTTTTTAGCGCAGGAGGCTGCGAAAAGAATGGAGAAGGTAGGCGGCGGAAAGATTGTCAGCATTAGTTCGTTGGGATCTATCCGTTATTTGAAAAATTACACGACTGTCGGAGTTTCCAAGGCTGCAATCGAAGCATTGACTCGTTATCTAGCGGTCGAGCTGGCAGATAAAAATATCGTTGTAAATGCAGTTTCCGGTGGAGCGGTGGATACAGATGCATTGAAACACTTCCCAAATAGAGAAGAGTTGCTTGAGGATGCAAAGAATAATACACCTGCTGGACGTATGGTAGAGCCTGATGACCTTGTGAATACGGTGCTATTTTTACTATCTGACCAGGCCAGCATGATTCGAGGACAGACGATTATCGTTGATGGCGGCCGTTCTTTACTGGTCTAAAATATACAGAAAATATTTTTTTATTTTTTGTCATAGTTTCCTTTCGAAATGGTTATCTTAAATTTCGTGGAGGTGATAAACAATGGCAAACAACAACCAACAAAACCAAGCAGGTAAAACAGCTTCTGGTACAAGCGTACAACACGTGAAACAACAAAATGCTCAACAAAACCAACAACAACAATACGGTGCTGAGTATGCGAGCGAAACTAGCGCGCAACACGTGAAACAACAAAACGCTCAATCTGCAGCGAAAAAGAACCAACAAAACCAACAACAACAATAATTAAGCAATAACACGAAGCACTCCTTATCAAACCGATAGGGAGTGCTTCTTCGTTGTGGAGGGCGAAAATCCTTGTGGGGTCTGACCCCTTTTCGTTCGCCAAATTTAGACAAACTCTTCTGAGGTTGCTGCCTTCGACGTTAGGGTTGATTTTCCTGTAGGGGTCTGACCCCTTTTGCAAATTTTTTTGCTCGACAAAACTTCCCTTAGCTCAACATATGTAGTCAAAGGGTTTGGAAGGGTGGGGGAGAATGTTATGGGTAGAGGGTATGGTATTTGGTAAGGAGGAGGATTTTGTGGTGGATAGGTTTGATGTGGCGGTGGCAGAGCAGTTGAAGACGATGGATAGGCTTTTGTTACTTCAAGGGGAGATTGAACGGAACGAAAAGGCGATAGAGCAGTTGGAACAGTTGAAGGAAGAAGCAGAAAAGCTGAGAAAGTTGAAAGAGGATATAGAAAAAATGAAAGAGGAATTGGCGGAAATTCAATTAATTTTTGAAACACAAACAGAAGAGGCAATTAAATCTTTTCATTTGCAAGAGTCTATCTAAACGAATATTTTCTTATTAAATCAGAGCTTAATTAGAACGGTGGAGCTATCTTCTTTTCATAAAGATGGCTCTTTTGTTTTAAAATCTCACGGGAACCGTTATAATAGTAGAAAATGGTTTGCTTTTAGCTGAGAAGTGCGGGCATAAAATAGAAAGAAGGGGAAGAGGAATGGGTTGTCCCAAAGAAGGTGAAACAATACAAATACATAGCTATAAGCACAATGGTCACATTCATAGAGTATGGGATGAAACGACTGTGCTTAAGGGGACGCAAAACCTTGTTATTGGTGGAAACGACAAAACCATTGTGACAGAGTCGGACGGTAGAACCTGGGTCACAAGAGAACCAGCGATTTGTTATTTTCATGGAAAGCATTGGTTCAATATCATCGGCATGATCAGAGAAGATGGAGTGTACTATTATTGCAACATCAGTTCACCCTTTATAGCGGATGATGAAGCGTTGAAATACATAGATTATGACTTGGATATAAAAGTATTCCCGGACATGACGTTTATTTTATTGGATGAAGATGAGTACGAGAAACACCGTAAAGAGATGAACTACCCAGAAGTAATTGATAAAATCTTGAAGAGTAATGTTCAAACGTTGATCTCATGGATCAGGCAGCGAAAAGGTCCGTTTGCTCCCGACTTTATTGATTTGTGGTACGAGCGATACCTCACTTACCGAGGATAGGTTCATCCAAAAGGCAACTGGTAACTTGATATGCCAGGCCTTTTTTGTTTTATGGCGAGTTAAAGCACCCTTTAAGTAATGAGTGTTCTCTAGCTGTTGATTGGAGCACAGGGCGAAGACTCCTGAGGGAGATAGCGGTAGCTTGAGACCCCTGAAGCGTTGTGAGGAGGCTCAAGCACCGCCCCTAGGAAAGCGAAGCCCAGTGCGGAAATCAACAGCGGCGTATTTAAGAAATACATACATGTTTCAAATTGAAAAGCGGAAGCTAAATAGAAAGTTAGCAGTCATCATTTGGGAGGAAGTCAATTGGATAGTATAAAACGGTACATGCAATTTGTGAAACCATACCGGTGGCAAATTGTCGGTACCATCCTTATAGGTATGCTGAAATTCGGGTTGCCATTATTAATTCCTTTATTATTGAAATACGTCGTAGATGATATTTTACTTGCCGACGGTCGGTCAGCAGAGGAGAAAACGAACGAGCTGCTCATGATCATGGGGGCAATCTTTGTGACCTTTTTGGTGTTAAGACCGCCAATCGAGTACTACAGACAATATTTTGCACAATGGACAGGCAGCAAGGTGCTATATGATTTAAGGGACAAGTTGTTCGATCATATTCAAAGGCTAAGCTTGCGTTTTTATGCCAACAACCGGGCAGGGGAAGTAATTTCAAGGGTCATCCATGATGTGGAACAGACCAAGAATTTTGTCATCACCGGTTTGATGAACTTTTGGCTCGACCTTGCGACCATATTAATTGTCATCATCATTATGTTCCAAGTGGATATCACGTTGACACTTGTGTCTATCATGTTGTTCCCGTTCTATGGATTCTCGATTAAATACTTTTACAGTCGTCTGCGTCACCTCACAAGGGTGCGTTCACAGGCCCTTGCAGAGGTACAAGGGCATTTGCATGAAAGAGTCCAGGGAATGCCTGTCATCCAAAGTATGGCGATTGAGGACTACGAGCAAGAGCAGTTTAAAAAACAGAACACAAACTTTCTGCAAAAAGCATTGGATCACACTAGCTGGAATGCAAAGACTTTTGCAGTAGTGAATACCATAACGGATATTGCGCCGCTTCTAGTAATCGGCTACGCGGGCTATCAGGTTATAAATCAGGGACTGACGGTAGGGGAAATGGTCATGTTTGTAGCTTATATTGACCGCCTTTACAATCCTTTGCGCCGATTGATTAACTCTTCGACAACATTGACGCAATCCATTGCATCCATGGACAGAGTGTTTGAATTTGTGGATGAAAAATATGATATTACTGATAAGCCGAATGCGGTGGAATGTAAGACAGCACGCGGTGAAGTGAGCTTTGAAAATGTTTCTTTTAAATATGAAAAAAATGAAGAGTATGTTTTGAAGAACCTGTCGTTGCAAGTAAGGGAAGGAGAAACCATTGCCCTAGTCGGGATGAGCGGTGGTGGAAAGTCGACCTTGGTAAGCTTGTTGCCGCGGTTCTATGATGTAACAGAAGGTAAAATCAAGCTCGATGGAGTGGACATTCGCGATGTTACCGTTCAGTCGTTACGGAAACAAATCGGGATTGTACTTCAGGACAGCATTTTGTTCAGTGATACCGTTCGTGATAATATTGCCCTTGGAAAACCGGAGGCAACAATGGATGAGATTATTGAAGCGGCCAAAGCGGCCAATGCTCATGAATTTATCTCGAACTTGCCGGAGGGCTACGAAACGAAGGTGGGAGAGCGCGGTGTGAAGCTTTCCGGTGGACAGAAACAGCGTGTGGCCATCGCGCGTGTATTCTTAAAAAATCCGCCAATCCTTGTCATGGATGAAGCAACATCTGCACTTGATCTTGAGAGTGAACATTTGATTCAGGAGTCGCTAGAGCGTTTGGCTGCCAACCGGACAACTTTTGTTGTTGCCCACCGCCTGTCCACCATCACCCATGCGAGCCGCATTGTGCTGCTTGAGCACGGTGAGATTGTGGAAGTCGGTTCGCATGAAGAATTAATGAGGAAAAAAGGACACTATTATAATTTGTTTACGATACAAGAGATAAGTTAATTTTTGAGAGCCAACCTTTAGCAGATCTGCTGGAGGTTGGTTTTTTATTTTTGGGAGAGGTTTTGTTGTGCGAGATTTCCACCACGTTTTTGAGGGTTCTACCATTTAGAGGCGACCTTCTACCACTTTAGTGGTAATGTTCTACCGTTCACAGCCGACCTTCTACATTTCCCTGATTACCTTCTACATTTCCCAAGCCACCTTCGACAATTAAGCAATTTTCCCCATAAAAAAACACCTCCCTGCCTTCTAAAAAGCAGGAAAGTGTCCTATTCTTCTTCATTCGCTCCAATTTCAAACTCATTATCATCCACATGGTATTTTTGGAAGCTGTCAATCAACTTGTCTAAATGCTCCAATTGGTCGCTATAATCAATAATCTTGGATACGAGCGGGAAAAGGTGGTACCAGACTTCTACGTCGCCTTCGTATTCACACCAGTTGTCTTTATGGACCATAAACTCATCAATAAATTGCTGTTTGTTAAAGCGTTCTTCTTCATACATTTCTGAAGTGTTGTGCTGCTTTATTTTCCCTACGAATTTTAACAAGATCTGTTCGTGCAGGTTAACCAAGTGGTCCAACTCAGCTTTAATGTAATGTTGATACTCAACCGGCATGTGGTGCAGTTCGTTTTCTAACCGGTGTAGCATTTTCAAAGTATACAATGCGCGGTTACTGGTAACAATCAGCTGTCTGAAAATAACCAGTTTGCGTGCTTTTGAACTTGATTTTTTCAGAGTAGGGAAGTATGTCCGTTCTTCCTTATATAGCATGAAAAGTTGTTCAAGCTTCAGCACTCGCTGGTGCAGCATCTCAATATCTGTTTTTAAGAGATGATGTTCCGTACCATGACGCATGTTGATTCGGATCCACTTTAAAATGTCTTCTGTCGTTAATTTCACCTTGTAATAAAGTCTTGTTTCGTACTTCGGAGGTAAAAAGATCAGGTTGACTAGAAATGCACATAGGATACCGATCATGACGGTGGAAAAACGTATCAGGGCAAATTCAAAAAAGTTTTCCCCGGGACTTTCCATAATCGCGATGACGGTCACAAGTGCTAATGGGATTGTATTTTCAATTTTAAGTTTTAAGTTGATTCCAATGACAAAGATGGCGGTCAAACCAATGATAAAAGGGTCATGTCCGAATAGTAAGGAAAAGATGATGGCTAAGATTGCCCCAATCAGGTTTGCCTGAACGTGCTCGATAATGGATTGATACGATTTATAGATGGATGGTTGGATAGCAAAGATCGCTGCGATTCCTGCAAAGAAGGGCGTGGGGACGTTGAGCCACTGTGCCACAAACAAAGCAAGGGTGATCGCGATACCGGTCTTGACTATACGGGCACCAAGTTTCATTTTAAAATAAGTCCTTTCTTGTCTTTCCGAATTTTATAGCCTGTTCTTACAAAAGTTAAACACTTAATAGTATATGTCGGAAGCGTGGTAATCATGTTATTCGATATTGTACTATACACGGTTTCCTTAAGTAGCGCAAGCGGAAATATGACAGAAAAAAGCCCGCAAATCGAACTTTGCAGGACTTTCTAATTTTAGAATTCGCTCTTACTTTGTTGATTTCCGTTCCAGGCGCTTCGCTTGCCTGCGGGCGGTCCGTGAGCCTCCTCGGCTTTCGCCTGTGGGGTCTCACCTGTCCCTTCCTCCCGCGGGCGTCTGCGCGCCTTTCACTGCAATCAACAAGGTTACTACAACTCACTAAGCTTTTTTCTAGAAAAAAAGCCCGCAAATTGAAGTTTGCGGGCTGTAGTAAAGAGATTAATCATTCTGTGGATACTGCTGGGTCTGCCTGTTCTTTGACAGGATTGACTTGCAGGAAGAAGTCTGCCGGGTTGTCGAGCATTTGCTTGATTTCTGCGGCTTCTTCTAGTTGGTGTTGATCTAGCAGTGATTGATGATAGATGGAAAGCAATTCCTCAACATCTTTCAAACCAGCTGCATTCAATGGTTCGATATTCACTTTTGCACCTTTTGCGATACGGCGTTGAAGTGCTTCTTTCGTCAAGCCCATTTCTGGCTGGTGGCGAAGGTAGACGGCTCCACCTGTCATACCTGCGCAGATCCATGGGCCAGGGTCACCAAGGACAAGGCCGCGGCCATTTGTCATATATTCAAACGCAAAGCCTTTAATATTGGCGTTGACTCCAAGGTTACCATGTTCAACAGCTGGGATAGGAGTGGTAACTTTCCCGCCGATGATCATGTCAGCTCCGGATAGACGGATCCCTGCGCGGGCATCGGCGTTTCCTTGAACAACAAGTGCACCTTTTTGTGCGCCGTAGCCAAAGCCTTTTCCGACAGAACCGTTATAGAACTTTCCGTCTTTTCCTTTATATTTGAAGACGAAGATGCTACCGCCGAATGCCGTTTTTCCGATACCATCCTGTGCGCCACCCTCAACTTTAATGTTGATACCGGTGGAGTTGTAGGCGCCAAGTCCGTTACCAGGAATAGAGCCTTTGTTGTAGCGAAGTTCCACTTCAGGAAGCTCCAGGTATGAGCCATCCAAACGTCCTCGTACACGGTGGCAGGAAACTCGGCTACCAAGGACACGTTGTTCTGCTGTTACCGCATCAAATTGACGGGATTCATGCAGGTCGCTTTCTTGGTAATCCAGATACTCTGCACCAGCTGCAACAAGAAGCTTTTCTTTTTCCATGCTTGCCGCCACTTCTTTTTGTGCAAGCTGCGGTACGTCTAACGTATGAAGCAAGTTGGAAAGGTCCAGTGATTCCAAGCCGCGCGTCTGTTCAAGAAGATCAGAGCGACCGACGATTTCTTGCAGGTTGTCAAAGCCTAAAGAAGCGGTTAATGCTTTCAGTTCTTCACCAAAAGCAGTGAACAGGTTCATCAAGCCTTGTACGGCAAGATCTGATTGTCTAGGAACAAAGCGGCGCAGGCCGTGATCTTTTGCTTGTGCTTCGGATTCGATTTGCGTTGCGATTCCAACGTGACATGTATCCAAGTGACAGCCGCGGCATGTTGTACAACCGATGGCGATCATGGACAGAGTTCCGAATCCAATGCGGTTCGCCCCTAAAAGCATAACCTTCATGCAATCCAGTGCGCTCTTGATTCCGCCGTCCGCCCATATTTCCACTTTGTTGCGGAGACCGGATTCAATCAACGCGTTATGCGCAGCTTTCACACCAATTTCAACAGGTAAGCCTACATATTGAAGAGCATGGATTCTTGCTGCCCCTGTACCGCCGTCAAAACCACTGATGGTAATGATGTCGGCACCAGCTTTTGCGATTCCGACTGCAATCGTTCCGATATTAGGAACAACCGGTACTTTCACGGCAACCTTCGCCTGGTCGTTGGCTGTTTTTAGCTCGGCAATCATTTGCGCTAAGTCTTCAATAGAGTAGATGTCATGGTTATTGGATGGTGAGATTAAATCTGATCCAATTGTTGCATTACGTGCTTCGGCGATTTTAGCTGTAACCTTAGATCCAGGTAGATGTCCACCTTCACCAGGCTTTGCTCCTTGCCCAATCTTGATTTCCAATAGGTTGGAGGAGTTAAGCAGCTCGGCATTTACTCCAAAACGTCCGGAGGCAACTTGTTGACCGCGCGTTTTTGGATATTTTCCAAGCATATCTTTGATCTCGCCGCCCTCACCATTCAGGCTGACCATGTTCAGTTTATCTGCAGCTTCCGCATAAGCTCTGAACGCAATCTCGTTTTGAGAACCGAAGGACATGGAAGCGATAACGAATGGCAAATCATGTGCGCCAACCCCGATATTCACTTTTTCTTTTGCAGGTTGTTTGCCGGCGACCTTCAAGTCAGTCAAATGACGGATGGTGATAGGGTTTTTCGTTTCTTGTTCATCCAGTTTTTCACGATAGTCATCGTATGTTCCGTTCTTCGCCACGTCCCCAATTGCTTTCCAGATACGAGGGAAGAGATGGAACGATTTGCCTGGACGCGCCTTTTCATCTTCAAAGTCCACTGCACGATCTGCAGCATCCTCTTTTAATTTTGTAAAATTAAAGCCAAGTTTATCAGAGCCAAGGAAATTGACGATTCCAAGGGCATCCTCGACTTCTTTATGAAGTCCGATTGCCGAGAACAAGCGACCGTATCCTCGTAATTCATGAATTCCGATGGTAGAGATTACTTTTTCCATTCCTTTAGTCAGTGCCCCGAAAAGGTTCACAACAGGCTTTGTAGTGTCATCACTCACCGTACCAAACAACAGGTATGGACTGATGGCATTTGCCCCAAGTCCGATTGCCACCATCACATCATGAAGGGAACGAATGGCACCGGAACGAAGCATTAGTGCACATTTACGACGATACTGATGCTGGACAAGCTCTTCGTTAATGGCTGCCGTCACAAGATGCGGATCCATCCAAAGCTGGCCATCTTTATGTGCTTGGGCATCATCAATGATCAATAAAGTTTTGCCGTCTTTTACAGCTTCTACCGCTTCCGCTTTTAAGCGGTCCAATGCAGACGTGATATCTTCATCCGAACCACAGGTAGCATTTACGTAATAGGTCAGCCCTTGTGTGTGGAACTGGTTTACTACTTGGTCGTAAGAAGGCTGCCCCATTTCTGCGGCGCAATCCATGCCAACCTGGCCTTCTACTAATAATGGAGAAAGAAGTTCCATTGTGTAGCCATTTGGTACTTCGTCTTCTTTTTGCAGGGCAGGACGGGATCCAAGAACCGTTCTTGTGGAAAAGTGTTCTGTCTCGCGGTCACGGTCAATTGCCGGATTCGTTACGACCGCTACGCTTTCTTTTATAAAATCGGCGATATTGTTGCGGCCTGGATTCATGGCAGCAAGCGGTACGTCATGACCAAGGGAACGGATAGGTTCGGCACCTTTTTCCGCCATCTGTTCGATCAACTGGATATGCTCACGGTCCCAACCGAAAGCTGCGTAATGTCCGTTATGCACTTTTGCAAGTGGAGCAGTAGAAACATAGCTATCAAGTTTTGGTGCATTCAGGCGTTCAGCGAATCCTTCCAAAGCAAATTTCTTGTTCATACGCTGATAGACTTCTTCCTGATACGCATGATAGTCATACACTTTAATTGTATCGCCATCCCATTTCATCCCAACTTTTTCACCAGGAGAGAAAGGCTTCGGCTCTGCCGTGTATTCCGTTGTCGGAATGATACCAGGTTCTGATGAAAAATAATACGAAGTTTCTGTCTGAAGCATCCAAACTGGACGCAAGCCAAGGGCATCTAGACTAAATACCGCTTCGTCTTTATTGCGGGAGATGATACCTGCAGGACCTTGTGCAAAATGGCCCCATGTTTCACGCACATATGTGTAAAGGTCCTGTAAATGAGCAGGATAGCTTTTAATTTCATTGACAATCGGCGGGAAGACGATATCAAGCGCTTCAAATAGTGTGAATCCGTCGCGTGAAATCAGTGTATCGATTGTTCTGTTCAAGTCCTGAGAGTCACTTCCGCCATTTGTCAACGGCACGCCAATCATCGTTGCTTCATCGCGTAGCTTTGCGATCGTATTGATCTCACCGTTATGACCTAGGACGCTAAATGGTTGCACGCGAAAAAAGTTAGATAGTGTATTGGTAGAATAGCGGTTATGTCCAAGCGTCATAGTAGATGCTACAAGCGGGTTTGCCAGGTCATGATAGAATTTTGGCAAAATATCGCCGGCACCCATTACTTTGTAAACGGCATGATAGTTGGATAGGGACGCAACATGTACGTCATCATTTTTTTCGATCTCAATGGCAGCATGAAATAACTGCGCTTGCGTGCAATCTTCTTTTTCTGAAACTAAAGCAATCTGCCAGAACACCGGGTCTTGAATGATGGCAATCGGTCCTAATGCTTCAGAAGATGTAACCGTGTCAGATGCAAAAACTAGTTTAAGAGATTCTTTTTCTAAAATACTTATAATCTCTTTTTTCACCTGGTCCACATCTACATGGTGATTAATGAAGAAGTGACCGACTACGAAGTCTTCGCGGTTTACAAGAGAAGCGTCCTGATCAGCTTTCTCTAACTTTTCCTTCCAGAGTGCGCGGGGGATATCGATATGAATACCGACACCATCACCTTCACCGTTAATGAAACCTGCACGGTGATTCATTTTGACAAGAGCATCTATACAGTCATCAATATTTTTCTTTGTTGGGATTCTTTTCTTTTCAATAGCGGATACAATACCACATGCATCGTGTTCTGCGTTGTGAAAATCTTTAAATGTACTTGGACTCCAATTTTTCATATGGATTGGCTGTTAACTAGGGATATAAGTGGGGACCCTAACTAGCCATTCACCTCCTGTGGTTTGATAGTTTGATAAGAAAAACCTGTGCAGTTAAATAGTAGTAGCTATACGTTCTGCGTGAGGTAAGCTCGGCGGTTTTCTTATAAATAGGTAAAAAGTGAGGAAAAATAAATAAGGGAATTTTCAGACTTTAAATTATATACTAACATTTCAAACAATAAAAATCAATTTTTTATGCAAAAAAGTGAAGAGGTCATACAAGTGGAGGGGGAGAAAAAGTGTTTATTTGTAAGCGTTTTCAAGGTTTGGTTTAGAAAAAGACAGCGCATATGTGTACACGCTGTCTTGTATATTTATGCATTCGCTAATTCTTTGAATGCGTGCTTAACTGCATCTAGTGTCACTCTTACATCTTCTTCGGTATGTTCGGTTGTCACAAACCATGCTTCGTATTTAGAAGGGGCAAGGTTGATTCCTTGATTCAGCATCAGTTTGAAAAACTTAGCAAACTGTTCGCCATCTGTATTTTCCGCCTGTTCATAGTTGACTACTGTTTCATCCGTAAAGTAGATGGTAAGTGCTCCTTTGAGGCGGTTGATGGTAATGGTAATTCCGTACTTTTCTGCTCTTTCCAGAATGCCTTCTTCCAGCAAGCGGCCGATATGATCAAGATGTTCGTAGACTCCTTCTTTTTGGAGAACTTCCAAGCAGGCAATTCCTGATAAAATGGATGCCGGGTTACCTGCCATGGTTCCTGCCTGATATGCAGGGCCAAGTGGTGCAACTTTCTCCATAATCTCTGCGCGGCCGCCGTATGCACCAATCGGAAGTCCGCCGCCGATGATTTTTCCTAGCGCCGTCAGGTCAGGTGTGATTCCAAGCATGTCCTGTGCTCCGCCATACATAAAGCGGAATGCTGTAATAACTTCATCATAGATAACTAGAGCCCCAGCTTCATGACTGATGTCGTTAACTGCTTGAAGGAAGCCAGGTTTCGGTTCCACGATACCAAAGTTACCGACGATTGGCTCTACAAGTACGCCCGCAATCTGGTCGCCCCATTTTTCCATGGCTTCACGGAACGGTTCGATATCGTTGAAAGGAACCGTGATGACTTCATTGGCAATGCTCTTTGGTACTCCCGCGGAATCTGGTGTACCAAGTGTTGCCGGACCAGATCCTGCTGCAACTAGAACAAGATCCGAATGTCCATGATAGCAGCCGGCAAACTTGATAATTTTGTCGCGACCTGTGTAGGCACGTGCCACGCGGATGGTCGTCATTACTGCTTCCGTACCGGAGTTGACGAAACGAACCTTGTCCATTCCAGGCATCGCTTCTTTGAGCATTTTCGCGAATTTCACTTCATGGGGAGTTGGCGTTCCGTATAGGACCCCAGTTTGTGCCGCTTTTGTAATGGCTTCTGTTATATGAGGATGGGCATGGCCAGTGATGATCGGGCCGTATGCTGCCAGATAGTCGATGTATTTGTTGCCGTCCACATCCCAGAAATAAGCTCCTTCAGCGCGTTCCATTACTACCGGTGCACCGCCGCCAACCGCTTTATAGGAACGTGACGGGCTGTTCACACCGCCGACGATATGTTGCAGGGCTTCTTCGTGTATTTGTTGTGATTTAGAAAAGTTCATATTTAATTGAATCCTCCTGGTTCATTTGTTTGGTAAAAGAAATGATACGTTATTTTATCATGAATGTGGTAGCGATGTAATGGAAAACGGAATTCCCAAAGCTTCCCGTTTGAGTGTTCCCCCTCACTTGTAATACACTAGTCTCTATGAGCTTTTTTCAAAAGAGTAATCTTCAAATGTTCATATAAAAGAAAGGAAGTAACCTAGATGCATAATGTCATAGAAGTGAATGCACTTCGCAAAGAGTTTAAAGCATATTCTAGTCGTTCTGGTTTAAAGGGAGCGTTCCGCGATCTTTTTACGAGAAACTATAAAATAGTGCCAGCTGTCAACGATGTTTCTTTTACCATTAAACAAGGGGAAATGGTAGGGTACATCGGGGAGAATGGTGCAGGAAAGTCGACCACCATTAAAATGCTGACAGGAATTCTCACTCCGACATCCGGGACCGTTCGCGTTAATGGCATGAACCCCCATAAAGAAAGAGAAGAGTTTGTCCGTTCGATTGGTGTTGTATTCGGTCAGCGCTCCCAGCTTTGGTGGGACATCGCGGTTCAAGAATCGTTCCGCCTCCTGAAAAAAGTATATAAGGTCTCAGACGAGGATTACAACGAGCATATGGAACATGTCATTAAAACGCTCGATATCGGCCATCTCCTCGATAAGCCGGTACGAAAGCTGTCGCTTGGACAGCGGATGCGTTGTGAACTGGCTGCAGCGCTCATTCACAATCCTCCACTACTTTTCTTGGACGAGCCGACAATCGGCTTGGATGTATTGGTAAAGCTTAAGATCCGCCAGTTTTTGAAAGAAATAAACGAAAAATATAAAACAACCATTCTATTAACCACGCATGACATGGCAGACATCGAAGCACTCTGCGAGCGAGTGGTCATGTTAGATGAAGGAAAAGTCATTTATGATGGTTCACTCCAAAAGCTTCGTAACAACTGGGGAGAAGGAAAGCAGATTCGATTCCAGTTCGCTCAAAACGTGACAGAAGAACAACTCACCCCGCTGACTCCAGATCTTGAAGTGCTCTGGAAAAATGAAGGAAAAGAAACAATTTGGAGCGCTGTTGTTTCGAAAGAAGAAGAGGAAATTTCTGAACTTATTGGCAGGGTAGTAGGTCAATTTGCCATCACAGATCTCACCATTCAAGAGATTTCCACAGAGGAAATTATCCGCAATATTTATGATAAGGGAATGGTGGCCGGGGCTGGCACGGAACCAACCTCCGAAAAGCTGCCGGTGGTCACTCATGGATAAGTATATTGAAATGATACGCATTCGCTTTTTAATGATGCTAGCGTATCGGACGAACTATTACTCTGGGATTCTTATTTATAGCATTAATATCGGAGCCTATTATTTTCTTTGGCAGGCGATCTATAGTGGAAAAGAAGATATCCAAGGCATCTCCACCATTCAAATGACAACATATGTCGCTGTCGCTTGGATGGCTCGTGCATTTTATTTTAATAATATAGACCGAGAAATTGCACAGGAGATAAAGGAAGGAAAGGTTGCCGTCGAATTGATCAGGCCGTATAACTACCTTGGCATGAAAACCATGCAGGGACTTGGAGAAGGGATTTTCCGCCTGGCATTTTTCTCAGTACCAGGGATGGTCATTGTGGCACTGGTCTTTCCATTGGAATTCTCCGCAAACATTGCTACATGGGGACTTTTCGGTATTTCGATTATCTTTAGCTTTATCGTGAACACACAAATCAACCTGCTGACAGGGATTATGACGTTCTTCCTATTTAATAATGACGGACTTATCCGTGCCAAGCGTGTCGTCATTGATCTGTTTTCAGGGTTGTTGTTACCAATCAGCTTTTACCCGTTATGGGCACAAGATGTCATGAGCTTTCTGCCGTTTCAGGCAATCAGTTATATCCCGAGTATGATTTTTACAGAGGGCATTACAGGGAATGCGGTATTTCAGGCCTTATTCATGCAGGTGGTCTGGGTATTCATCCTGATTATCCCGATTCAATTGCTGTGGAATCTGGCAAAAAAACAACTAGTCGTGCAAGGAGGGTGAGGAATGTTTTATGTTTCGATGTTTTTTCAATACATTGGCCAATATTTAAAAACACGGTTCCAATACAGAGCTGACCTTGTGGTGGAAATCCTCTCCGACTTGTTGTTTCAGGCGGTCAATCTGGTGTTTATCCTGGTTGTCTTTGGCCATACACAGTTTTTGAGCGGTTGGAGCAGGGAGGAAATCATCTTTATTTATGGCTTCTTCCTCATACCTTTTGCTCTGTTTTCCTCGTTTTTTAACATTTGGGATTTTAATGAACGATATATTGTAAAAGGGGAAATGGACCGCATTCTGACAAGGCCGATTCATAGCCTGTTTCAAGTTGTACTGGAGCGGATGGAGCTGGAATCATTATTTGGGGTGTTTACAGGTGCAGCCATCATGATCTATGCCGGCAACCTGCTAGATCTCACTTTTGCTTGGTACGATTATCTTCTATTAATAGTCTTTGTGCTTGGCGGAGCGCTTGTCTATGCCGGAATATTCGTCCTGCTTGCAAGCATCGGTTTTTGGTCAGACGCCAGAACATCGATCATGCCGATGATGTACAATATCGGAAACTATGGAAGGTATCCTGTTGATATTTACAACAATGTCATCCGCTTTGTTCTGACCTGGATACTCCCATTTGCCTTTGTCGGTGTCTACCCGTCTGCATACTTCCTCGGTAGGTCCGAGTGGTATGGATACGCGTTTATGACCCCATTTATCGGCGTGGCATTCTTTGTTCTATCTGTATTTGTCTGGAATGTCGGCGTAACCAAATATAGAGGTGCTGGAAATTAGAAATAGTGGATTGAAGCGGAAGGCACTCGACTCCGGCGGGAGGTAGCGGTAGCTTGAGACCCCTGAAGCGAAGTGAGGAGGCTCAAGCAGCGCCCCGCGGAAAGCGAGTGCCTGCAGCGAAAAGGAACGATCAAACTTTATACCAACAAAAAAGCATACCCGCTCTTCCGCCGCGTATATTGTACTAATGGCATGTCCGCGCATTGGAGGAGTAGGATGCTTTATTTATTTATCGTCATCTTCATATTCATCGCTATTTTCATAAGCTTTTCCCATGTTTTTTCTTCAGAAAGCAGAAGTATACCCTATGTATCAAAAGAAACACTCCTTCTGTTACTGTTGATATACTCGACACTGCTGCTTTCATTTGGTCTTTTATATACTGTTCTCCATATTGAAGGGCACCCCGTCCTTTTGGAAAGAGGCGAACTAATCAGCGGAAGTTACTTTTCCATTTTCTTTCGCTCTGTCTATTTCAGTGCCATCACCATATTGACGGTAGGGTACGGAGATATTACACCCATCGGTATCGGCAGGGCCATTGCCATGACAGAAGCATTAATAGGCTTTGTCATGCCGGCAGCCTTTGTGGTCCGGGTTGTCCTGCACATGGACGGGCGTGAGAGATAAACTATACTAATTCCCCTCATTTAGAAAACGGTTGGATAACTCAGATATCGGTTCCGGACAGTTGGCGTCAGCGTTCAAGGGAGTCTCTATGGACTTCTGGTTAACGCTGATTTCTTTATGATGTTCTGTTACTGCCCCTTCATGAAGTACATCTTCTTTTTTCATTTCACTTCCTCCATTCTTTTCATTTTTAATTAGTTTAAGTTATTTGACAAAGTATATGTATGACACCGCATTTCTTGATAATTCTTCTTTCTTTCGTTAGTCTTAAATAAACTGACTAAACATAAGGAGGAGTTTGTAATGACAATTGAACTTGGCAAAAAAGCCCCTGATTTTTCACTGCTTTCCAATACTGGGGAAACGGTTACCCTTTCAAGTTTTAAAGGCAAAAATGTCGTATTATATTTCTATCCAAAAGATATGACCCCTGGATGCACCACACAGGCGTGTGATTTCCGTGATATGCATGAAGACTTCTCGAATCTTGACTCGGTAGTACTTGGAGTCAGTCCAGATCCCCAATCAAGGCATGAAAAGTTTATTGATAAACACGGTTTGCCATTTATGCTCTTAGTAGACGAGGATCATGAAGTGGCAGAACTTTATGATGTGTGGAAGCTGAAGAAAAATTTCGGCAAAGAATATATGGGAATTGAACGTTCTACCTTCATCATCAATAAAGAAGGTGAACTAGTAAAAGAGTGGAGAAAAGTAAAAGTGAAAGGCCATGTGGAAGAGGCGTTGAGCTTTATAAAAGAGAACTTATAAGAGGAAAAGCCTTTTTTTCAATAATTAAGGCAAACGTCTAACTACAAAAGACTCCTAGGTGAGTATTTTATAGTGTAGGGCATACCTCCTCAAAAAGTTGACGTGATTAGAGTGTGAGCATAAAGCTTACACTCCTTTTTTATGATATGAATTTATATATTATGGGTAAAGTAAAGAAAGCCAACGGTGGGACAAGCACGTTAGCTTAATAAAGGATACATAGTATTAATATTATTTTAAAAATTGGTTATTTTGCGTGTATTACCTGAACCCTTCCATCCTTGAGTATTTTTTATTATACTGATAAAGGATTTTTTCTTGTTATTTTTTGAAAATTTAATAGATTGAGAAAGGGGATTTTATAATGGAAGCAACGCAAAAGAAACGCGGCTTTGTTATGCGTGCTCTTGACAGTATTGAGCGCGTTGGTAATAAGCTGCCTCACCCGGTAACGTTATTCGCTATTTTCGCGTTATTGGTAATTGTCGCTTCTGGAATTTTTTCCAGCATGGGTGTACAAGTAGACGATCCTTTAAATGAGGGAGAAGTTCTTACTGTCAAGAACTTAATGAGCTCAGAAGGAATTGCTTACATCTTTGAAAGTGCCGTTACAAACTTCACAGGTTTTGCTCCGCTTGGAACAGTGCTTGTAACGATGATTGGTATCGGTATTGCGGAGAGATCCGGACTTATCAGTGCAGGTCTTCGCGGCTTGGTAACATCCGTTCCTAAACAACTGATGACAGCTGCTCTAGTATTCGGAGGAATTATGTCTTCTATGGCCGCAGATGCCGGATATGTAGTATTGACACCTCTTGGTGCAGTGCTTTTCGCAGGATTGGGAAGGCATCCTCTTGCTGGACTTGCAGCAGCGTTCGCCGGGGTATCTGCTGGATTCAGTGCAAACTTGCTATTAACATCACTTGATCCGTTATTAGGGTCTTTAACACAAGAAGCGGCAGCAACGGTTGACCCAGAATATGCTGCAGGCATGAACTACATGATGAACTTCTACTTCATGTTTGCTTCTGTATTTGTTCTAACTATTGTTGGTACGTTCGTAACGGATAAAATAGTTGAACCGCGTCTTGGTGAGTACAAAGGTGCTTACAAAGGGGACGTTGACTTCTTAAAACCTGAAGAGAAAAAAGGTTTATGGGCTGCATTGTTTGCATTCATTGCAACTATTGCAGTAATGGCTTTGCTTGTTGTTCCTTCTTGGGGACCACTACGTGGAGACGGCTCATTCTTAGAAGCGCCATTCTTCCATACACTTGTACCAGTAATTCTAATTATGTTCTTCATTCCAGGACTTGTTTATGGAATGATCACTAAATCAATTAAAAATGACAAAGATGTAGCAAACCAAATGTCCGACACGATGGCAACAATGGGTGCATACATTGTACTGGCATTTGTGGCTGGTCAGTTTGTCGCTTACTTTAATGAAACAAACCTTGGCCTTGTTCTGGCGGTAAATGGTGCAGAACTCATCCAAGGAATCGGCTTTGATAGCGAAAATCGTTTCATGAGTATCCTGTTAATCCTAGTGTTTATGACTGTTGCTGGTTTCATCAACCTGTTTATCGGAAGTGCATCTGCTAAATGGGCAATCATGGCGCCGGTATTTGTTCCAATGATGATGGGTCTGGGGTATTCCCCTGAGCTTACTCAATTGGCATATCGTTTAGCTGATTCGACTACAAACGTCATCTCACCATTAATGCCATACTTCGCTATCGTTATCGCGTTTGCGCAAAAGTATGATAAAAAGGTTGGGATTGGTACACTGATCTCTACAATGATTCCATACTCTGTGTTCTTCTCCATCGTATGGGTTATCATGCTTATCGTTTGGATCCTTACTGGCTTGCCAATCGGACCGAACGCACCTATCGATTATGTAGGTTAATGAAATAAAACACCTGCTTGTCCATAATGGACTTGCGGGTGTTTTTTTGCTATAAGGAAAGAAGAAGCTTAAAAAATGAAGAGTAGGGGATGGGGAGTTAATGAAAATCTATACAAAAACAGGCGATAAAGGACAAACTTCTTTAGTCTATGGACAAAGAGTGGATAAAAATCATGCACGTGTAGAAGCATATGGAACATGTGATGAAGCGAACTCGATGATTGGTCTTGCAATGGCTTATCTAAACGATGAAGACTTCAATCGAAAAGAAACACTCTTGCAGTCTTTCTATAACATCCAAACCATCCTTTTCCACGTGGGAGCAGAACTTGCCACACCGGCTGGGAAAGAAGTGAAGTGGAAGCTGACAGAAAAGCATGTAAAAAGCCTGGAGGACGAAATGGACGAACTCGATGCAACACTTCCTCCTTTGAAAAATTTCGTATTACCTGGTGGTTCAAAAGCAGGAGCGGCTTTGCATAGTGCGCGAACTATCGTTAGGAGGGCGGAAAGATCTGCTGTGGGATTGAGTGATGAACTTTCTCCGAATGTACTTTCCTATTTGAATCGTCTTTCTGACTATCTTTTTGTCGTATCACGCTATGTAAACAGCCAATTAAAGAAGGAAGAACCGATTTTAAAGCCAGAGGTTTAAAATCCCTTTAACTTCATATAGATATTAGTATTAACATTGACAAAAATATCAATATCACGGTACACTAATTATAAATATTATAAAGTAATAATCTTTATGAAAAGTGAGGTGCATGACTGTGGCAAACGAACAATTAAAAGAAGCGCTCGAAACGCTAAAACAAACTGGAGTTCGCATAACTCCACAGCGTCATGCGATTTTAGAGTATCTTATTCAATCTATGTCCCATCCGACAGCTGACGATATATACAAAGCACTTGAAGGAAAGTTTCCCAACATGAGTGTCGCGACCGTTTACAACAACTTGAGAGTTTTTCGTGAAGTTGGTCTTGTAAAAGAATTGACTTACGGAGACAACTCCAGTCGTTTTGACTACGTGACAACCGACCATTATCATTTGATCTGTGACGAATGCGGCAAAATAGTCGACTTCCATTACCCAGGTCTTGATGAAGTGGAAGCGTTGGCTGCCCATGTTACTGGATTCAAAATTGCTCGCCATCGCATGGAAATATACGGTGTCTGCCCAGAATGTGACAAAGGGGCTCATTAACCTTTTGCATCTGGAAAAACAACCAATAAAAAAAGCTGGTAGGACTTAAATCCTATCAGCTTTCTTTTTTGAGTTATAATCTTCATTGAACTCTTTACCTTCAAGAGAAGGATCCATCGTTAACGGTTCGTTACAATACATGCACATGTCTACGCGACCAAGAACTTTAGTATGCTTCCCGCAGTTGGGGCAAACTACCTGTACGGCCTTTGTGGACAGCATGCCGATCCAAAAATAAACAACCGTGGAACCGACGATGCATAAAAGTCCCAATAACATAAACAAAGTCATGACCAACATGTTTCCTTGAAAGAATATTCCTATATACATAACGAAGAAACCGATAAAGACAAGACTGAGTGCAAAGGTTCTTATTTTATTGATTTTACTAGAATATTTACGAGCCATGAACACTACCTCCTAAAACAATATAATAGCACATTTTGTCCAAAAGTGGAGTTACAGTCACAGACATGTTGAATTTAGAAGTTGACCGAATGTTCTGGATTAAAAATGATAAAAAGGACTTTAAAAGAAAGTGTCGAATAATAGGGAGAACCCTTTTAAATATGGAGGTCTTAAGATGGAAGATTTACTTCGTCCTATCTATCAAGAACGCGCTAGTCAATCAAACACGCAAGGAATATTAATGATAGAAAAGAAAAACCCGGTCAGCCCAAATACCGATAAATTTGACGTTATTCTCTTTATGGTAGTGAAAGAGCTTGATGAATCCTTATACGTCAAACACTATGAATTGCTTCAAAAGAAAGCCGCCCTATACATCGCAAGCGAAAAACAACTGGAAGAATGGATCACGCTTGGAACGAACCGAAGAGTCATCGACTGGATCATCAACGGGAAAGTACTCTTTGACCGAAATGAGTTTATCTATGCGCTAAGAGGTAAGCTACTCGATTTCCCACTAGAAGACCGTAAGCTGAAAATAGGTTTAGAATTTGCAAAACTAATAAGAAGATATCTTGAAGGCAAGGATTTCTTTGATTCCAAACACTATATCGATGCCTATAACCATATCGTCCACTCTCTTCACCATTTGGCAAGACTGGCAGTGATCGATCACGGTTTCCACCCTGAAATAACCGTTTGGAATCAAGTAAAGAAAATCGAACCAGAAATCTACAAACTATATGAAGAGTTAATTCAAGGCGATGAACCTATTGATAAAAGACTAGAGCTGCTCTTCCTTGCTAATGAGTTCATGATCTATTCCAGAACAAGAACCGGAGCCAAACATTTAATAGAAGTATTAATGGAAAAAGAAGAAGCTTGGTCCTACAATGAAATGCTGCACCACCCTAAACTCCAAAAGTATTCAGTAGATCTCAGTGTACTGGTAGAATACTTAGTGGAAAAAGGCTTCCTGCAAGTAGAGAAGAAACAGACCAAAGGTAACGGTGTCTTTCACCGACTTTATCAGGTCGTGCCAGAGAAATAATAAAAATGGATGATGCTTAAAAGGCTCCTTGGAATAGTTGTTTTCTATAGGAGCTTTAGCATTTCTTGACCATTTGAAAATTATTTTAAAAAAGTTTAAAAGATGTGTTGACGATGTTTATTGTTACATGGTATATTATTATTCGTCGCCGCAAGAGAAAAGCTTAAACGCGACAACGAGAAAAAAGAAATTAAAAAAAGATGTTGACTTAAAACATCAAAACATGTTATATTAATAAAGTCGCTTCTGAGCGACAAACTGATTGAAATGATCTTTGAAAACTAAACAAAACAACAGCGTCATAACGTCGGTTCTACGGAACTGGCAAAATGATTTTAAGTAAGACAAGCTAGCAAATTTTGAGCAAAAGCTCAGACTCTTTATTGGAGAGTTTGATCCTGGCTCAGGACGAACGCTGGCGGCGTGCCTAATACATGCAAGTCGAGCGGACCTTTTAAAAGCTTGCTTCTGAAAGGTCAGCGGCGGACGGGTGAGTAACACGTGGGCAACCTGCCTGTAAGACTGGGATAACTTCGGGAAACCGGAGCTAATACCGGATAATATAAGGAACCTCCTGGTTCTTTATTGAAAGATGGTTTCGGCTATCACTTGCAGATGGGCCCGCGGCGCATTAGCTAGTTGGTGAGGTAACGGCTCACCAAGGCGACGATGCGTAGCCGACCTGAGAGGGTGATCGGCCACACTGGGACTGAGACACGGCCCAGACTCCTACGGGAGGCAGCAGTAGGGAATCTTCCACAATGGACGAAAGTCTGATGGAGCAACGCCGCGTGAGCGATGAAGGCCTTCGGGTCGTAAAGCTCTGTTGTTAGGGAAGAACAAGTGCGAGAGTAACTGCTCGCACCTTGACGGTACCTAACCAGAAAGCCACGGCTAACTACGTGCCAGCAGCCGCGGTAATACGTAGGTGGCAAGCGTTGTCCGGAATTATTGGGCGTAAAGCGCGCGCAGGTGGTCCTTTAAGTCTGATGTGAAAGCCCACGGCTCAACCGTGGAGGGTCATTGGAAACTGGGGGACTTGAGTGCAGAAGAGGAAAGTGGAATTCCAAGTGTAGCGGTGAAATGCGTAGAGATTTGGAGGAACACCAGTGGCGAAGGCGACTTTCTGGTCTGTAACTGACACTGAGGCGCGAAAGCGTGGGGAGCAAACAGGATTAGATACCCTGGTAGTCCACGCCGTAAACGATGAGTGCTAAGTGTTAGAGGGTTTCCGCCCTTTAGTGCTGCAGCTAACGCATTAAGCACTCCGCCTGGGGAGTACGGTCGCAAGACTGAAACTCAAAGGAATTGACGGGGGCCCGCACAAGCGGTGGAGCATGTGGTTTAATTCGAAGCAACGCGAAGAACCTTACCAGGTCTTGACATCCTCTGACACTCCTAGAGATAGGACGTTCCCCTTCGGGGGACAGAGTGACAGGTGGTGCATGGTTGTCGTCAGCTCGTGTCGTGAGATGTTGGGTTAAGTCCCGCAACGAGCGCAACCCTTGATCTTAGTTGCCAGCATTCAGTTGGGCACTCTAAGGTGACTGCCGGTGACAAACCGGAGGAAGGTGGGGATGACGTCAAATCATCATGCCCCTTATGACCTGGGCTACACACGTGCTACAATGGACGGTACAAAGGGCAGCAAAACCGCGAGGTCGAGCCAATCCCATAAAACCGTTCTCAGTTCGGATTGCAGGCTGCAACTCGCCTGCATGAAGCCGGAATCGCTAGTAATCGCGGATCAGCATGCCGCGGTGAATACGTTCCCGGGCCTTGTACACACCGCCCGTCACACCACGAGAGTTTGTAACACCCGAAGTCGGTGGGGTAACCTTTTGGAGCCAGCCGCCTAAGGTGGGACAGATGATTGGGGTGAAGTCGTAACAAGGTAGCCGTATCGGAAGGTGCGGCTGGATCACCTCCTTTCTAAGGAATGTACGCTTGTTGTTTTGTTTAGTTTTGAGAGAGCATTCTCTCAATAATGACAGTTCTTATGAATTGTCGCAGATAAATCATTCGATTTATCTCTGTTGTTCCTTGAAAACTAGATAATGTAACTAATATCAAGATATTCACAAAATATCGTTCATCTTAGTAATTTTCTTTATAGATATCATCGCTGATATCGACACATGACCATATTGGTCAACGGTTAAGTTATTAAGGGCGCACGGTGGATGCCTTGGCACTAGGAGCCGATGAAGGACGGGACTAACACCGATATGCTTCGGGGAGCTGTAAGTAAGCTTTGATCCGGAGATTTCCGAATGGGGAAACCCACTGCTCGTAATGGAGCAGTATCCTTATCTGAATACATAGGGTAAGGAAGGCAGACCCGGGGAACTGAAACATCTTAGTACCCGGAGGAAGAGAAAGCAAACGCGATTTCCTGAGTAGCGGCGAGCGAAACGGAATTAGCCCAAACCAAGAGGCTTGCCTCTTGGGGTTGTAGGACACTCAACATGGAGTTACAAAGGAACGGGGTAAATGAAGCGATCTGGAAAGGTCCGTCATAGAAGGTAAAAACCCTGTAGTTGAAACTTCGTTCCCTCCTGAGTGGATCCTGAGTACGGCGGGACACGAGAAATCCCGTCGGAAGCAGGGAGGACCATCTCCCAAGGCTAAATACTCCCTAGTGACCGATAGTGAACCAGTACCGTGAGGGAAAGGTGAAAAGCACCCCGGAAGGGGAGTGAAATAGATCCTGAAACCGTGTGCCTACAAGTAGTTAGAGCCCGTTAATGGGTGATAGCGTGCCTTTTGTAGAATGAACCGGCGAGTTACGATTACGTGCAAGGTTAAGTCGATGAGACGGAGCCGTAGCGAAAGCGAGTCTGAATAGGGCGCATGAGTACGTGGTCGTAGACCCGAAACCAGGTGATCTACCCATGTCCAGGGTGAAGTTCAGGTAACACTGAATGGAGGCCCGAACCGACTCACGTTGAAAAGTGAGCGGATGAGGTGTGGGTAGGGGTGAAATGCCAATCGAACCTGGAGATAGCTGGTTCTCTCCGAAATAGCTTTAGGGCTAGCCTCATGTGTTAGAGTCTTGGAGGTAGAGCACTGATTGGACTAGGGGTCCTCATCGGATTACCGAATTCAGTCAAACTCCGAATGCCAAAGACTTATCCATGGGAGTCAGACTGCGAGTGATAAGATCCGTAGTCAAGAGGGAAACAGCCCAGACCGCCAGCTAAGGTCCCCAAGTATACGTTAAGTGGAAAAGGATGTGGAGTTGCTTAGACAACCAGGATGTTGGCTTAGAAGCAGCCACCATTTAAAGAGTGCGTAATAGCTCACTGGTCGAGTGACTCTGCGCCGAAAATGTACCGGGGCTAAACGTATCACCGAAGCTGCGGACTGTTCTTACGAACAGTGGTAGGAGAGCGTTCTAAGGGCGTTGAAGCTAGACCGTAAGGACTGGTGGAGCGCTTAGAAGTGAGAATGCCGGTATGAGTAGCGAAAGAAGGGTGAGAATCCCTTCCACCGAATGCCTAAGGTTTCCTGAGGAAGGCTCGTCCGCTCAGGGTTAGTCGGGACCTAAGCCGAGGCCGAAAGGCGTAGGCGATGGATAACAGGTTGATATTCCTGTACCACCTCCACTCCGTTTGAGCAATGGGGGGACGCAGAAGGATAGGGTAAGCGCGCTGTTGGATATGCGCGTCTAAGCAGTAAGGCTGAGAAGTAGGCAAATCCGCTTCTCATTAAGGCTGAGCTGTGATAGCGAGGGAAATATAGTACCGAAGTTCCTGATTTCACACTGCCAAGAAAAGCCTCTAGCGAGGAGTATGGTGCCCGTACCGCAAACCGACACAGGTAGGCGAGGAGAGAATCCTAAGGTGAGCGAGAGAACTCTGGTTAAGGAACTCGGCAAAATGACCCCGTAACTTCGGGAGAAGGGGTGCTCTGTTAGGGTGTTAAAGCCCGAGAGAGCCGCAGTGAATAGGCCCAGGCGACTGTTTAGCAAAAACACAGGTCTCTGCGAAGCCGTAAGGCGAAGTATAGGGGCTGACGCCTGCCCGGTGCTGGAAGGTTAAGGGGAGAGGTTAGCGCAAGCGAAGCTTTGAACCGAAGCCCCAGTAAACGGCGGCCGTAACTATAACGGTCCTAAGGTAGCGAAATTCCTTGTCGGGTAAGTTCCGACCCGCACGAAAGGCGTAACGATCTGGGCACTGTCTCAACCAGAGACTCGGTGAAATTATAGTACCTGTGAAGATGCAGGTTACCCGCGACAGGACGGAAAGACCCCGTGGAGCTTTACTGTAGCCTGATATTGAATTTTGGTACAGCTTGTACAGGATAGGTAGGAGCCTGAGAAGCCGGAGCGCTAGCTTCGGTGGAGGCGTCGGTGGGATACTACCCTGGCTGTATTGAAATTCTAACCCGCAGCCCTTATCGGGCTGGGAGACAGTGTCAGGTGGGCAGTTTGACTGGGGCGGTCGCCTCCTAAAGAGTAACGGAGGCGCCCAAAGGTTCCCTCAGAATGGTTGGAAATCATTCGCAGAGTGTAAAGGCACAAGGGAGCTTGACTGCGAGACCTACAAGTCGAGCAGGGACGAAAGTCGGGCTTAGTGATCCGGTGGTTCCGCATGGAAGGGCCATCGCTCAACGGATAAAAGCTACCCCGGGGATAACAGGCTTATCTCCCCCAAGAGTCCACATCGACGGGGAGGTTTGGCACCTCGATGTCGGCTCATCGCATCCTGGGGCTGTAGTCGGTCCCAAGGGTTGGGCTGTTCGCCCATTAAAGCGGTACGCGAGCTGGGTTCAGAACGTCGTGAGACAGTTCGGTCCCTATCCGTCGTGGGCGCAGGAAATTTGAGAGGAGCTGTCCTTAGTACGAGAGGACCGGGATGGACGCACCGCTGGTGTACCAGTTGTCTTGCCAAAGGCATAGCTGGGTAGCTACGTGCGGACGGGATAAGTGCTGAAAGCATCTAAGCATGAAGCCCCCCTCAAGATGAGATTTCCTTTTGCTTCGGCAAGTAAGATCCCTGAAAGATGATCAGGTAGATAGGTTCGAGGTGGAAGCATGGTGACATGTGCAGCTGACGAATACTAATCGATCGAGGACTTAACCCAAATAAGTATCGAAATAAGTGAACGATATGAATATCTTGATAGGAACACATTATCTAGTTTTGAAGGAACAAAAAAAGATGAAAAAACATCTTGATTTTCTTCAAAGATATATTATAATAATATTTGTCTGGTAATGATGGCGAAGAGGTCACACCCGTTCCCATACCGAACACGGAAGTTAAGCTCTTCAGCGCCGATGGTAGTTGGGGGATCTCCCCCTGTGAGAGTAGGACGTTGCCAGGCTGGTATTAATCCACCATAGCTCAGCGGTAGAGCATTCGGCTGTTAACCGAAGGGTCGTAGGTTCGAATCCTACTGGTGGAGCCAATAATATGGAGAGCTGTCCGAGTGGCCGAAGGAGCACGATTGGAAATCGTGTAGACGGTCAACGCCGTCTCAAGGGTTCAAATCCCTTGCTCTCCGCCATTATCTTTGGCCCGTTGGTCAAGCGGTTAAGACACCGCCCTTTCACGGCGGTAACACGGGTTCGAATCCCGTACGGGTCACCAAAGTTTTTCCGAGACATTTACAATGAGTGTCCATACATAGGAGGATTAGCTCAGCTGGGAGAGCATCTGCCTTACAAGCAGAGGGTCGGCGGTTCGATCCCGTCATCCTCCACCATTAGTTTTCTAACATTCTTTATATTATCGCGGGGTGGAGCAGTTCGGTAGCTCGTCGGGCTCATAACCCGAAGGTCGCAGGTTCAAATCCTGTCCCCGCAACCAAATGGTCCCGTGGTGTAGCGGTTAACATGCCTGCCTGTCACGCAGGAGATCGCCGGTTCGATCCCGGTCGGGACCGCCATTTTCTTTGAAAATAGAATTAGGCTCGGTAGCTCAGTTGGTAGAGCAATGGACTGAAAATCCATGTGTCGGCGGTTCGATTCCGTCCCGAGCCACCATGATTTTTTCACCAAAGTGAAAAAATCACCATATAATGCCGGTGTAGCTCAGTTGGTAGAGCAACTGACTTGTAATCAGTAGGTCGTGGGTTCGACTCCTATCGCCGGCACCAGAAATATGGAGGGGTAGCGAAGTGGCTAAACGCGGCGGACTGTAAATCCGCTCCTTCGGGTTCGGCAGTTCGAATCTGCCCCCCTCCACCATTTCTTTTAAAATAAAAAGTAACAAATTGCATCATAGGGGCATAGTTTAACGGTAGAACAGAGGTCTCCAAAACCTCCGGTGTGGGTTCGATTCCTACTGCCCCTGCCAATTTTATAAAAATTATGGCGGCTGTGGCGAAGTGGTTAACGCACCTGATTGTGGTTCAGGCATTCGTGGGTTCGATTCCCATCAGTCGCCCCATATTTTATTTTATCGACTTATATAAAAGATTGAGTCGTTTTTATTTCCAGTTTTATTGGGCTATAGCCAAGCGGTAAGGCATCGCACTTTGACTGCGACATGCGTTGGTTCGAATCCAGCTAGCCCAGCCATTTTTGCGGAAGTAGTTCAGTGGTAGAACACCACCTTGCCAAGGTGGGGGTCGCGGGTTCGAATCCCGTCTTCCGCTCCAAATATTTCAGGTGGCATAGCCAAGTGGTAAGGCCAAGGTCTGCAAAACCTTTATCACCGGTTCAAATCCGGTTGCCACCTCCAATTTTATTAAAATAGTTATTCATATATACGAGACAAGCCGGGGTGGCGGAACTGGCAGACGCACAGGACTTAAAATCCTGCGGTAGGTGACTACCGTACCGGTTCGATTCCGGTCCTCGGCACCATTTGAATAATTATGATTGAGTATGCCGGTGTGGCGGAATTGGCAGACGCGCACGACTCAAAATCGTGTTCCTCTGGAGTGCCGGTTCGACCCCGGCCACCGGTACCAATCGCGGGTGTAGTTTAATGGTAAAACCTCAGCCTTCCAAGCTGATGTCGTGGGTTCGATTCCCATCACCCGCTCCATACATAACTTATCAAGACTCTGACCTTTGGTTGGGGTCTTTTTTGCGTCTTTGAAAGTTCAGCTTTTTTATCAATTAATAAAAGCCACAGGGCAACTGGTGCTCTGTGGCTTTTAAACGTGTTGTTGATTCTATTCAGTTAGCATGCCAATTCCTTTTTCAAGTTCTTTTAACACTTCAGGATCTTTTTCCGTTGCTTTATAATTTTGCAGTGATTCTAAAGCTTGCTTATCACCTATTTTTCCTACTGCCCAGGCTGCTGTTCCTCTTATTACCGGACGAGGATCATTTTTTAATAGACTTAGGAGATCAGGAATAGACGAAGTATCTTTGTAATGAGCTAGCGCAATAATGGCGTTTCGCTGTATCGGTTTTTTCCCACGCCAGGATCCAGAGATCTTACCAAAGTTCTCTTTAAATTCTCTGTTGGAGATGGTCAAAAGAGGTTTTAGTTTCGGTTTTACAATTTCAGGATCGGGCTCCATTTCAGGGTGAAGATGAAAGTTTTTGCCTTTATTTTCAGGACACACTGTCTGGCAAGTATCACAACCATATAGCCTGTTCCCTAATTTGGTGCGATATTCTTCGGCAAGGAAGCCTTTTGTTTGTGTTAGGAATGCAATGCATTTATTGGAATCGAGTTGTCCACCTTGAACGAGTGCACCTGTAGGACAGACTTCCACACATTTATTACAGGTCCCACAGTTGTCTTCTAGTGGTGTATCTGGTTCAAAGGGTAATGTAGTAATCATTTCTCCTAAATACACATAGGAACCAAATTCAGGCGTTATAATGGCACAGTTTTTTCCGCTCCATCCGATACCTGCACGTTCAGCAACCGCCCTGTCACTAAGCTCACCGGTATCTACCATCAATTTCATTAGAGCGTCTGGACGTTTTTCTTTTATAAATGCTTCTAGCAAGCTGAGTTTCTCACGTAAAATATCGTGGTAATCGACTCCCCAAGATGCACGGCAAAATATCCCGCGTCGCTCTTCCCTAGTGCTTCTTGGTGCGTCTTTCATTTTGGAAGGATAGGCAAGAGCAATAGCAATGATGCTTTTCGCTTTGGGTACTATGAGCTCAGGGTTAGTGCGTTTTTCTATATCAGGTTCCTCGAATCCTGATTGATAGTTGAGCTCCTGTTGAGTGATTAGTCTTTCTTTTAGACCAGTGAAGATTCCGGCGCTGGCAAATCCAATCTTATCAATGCCTATTTGTTTACTATAGGCGATTACTTCTTCTTTTAATTTTTCCTCATTCAATGTGAACACCTCCTTTATTGTTTTTTTAGCCAACCTATATTTTAACATATTTTTAAGAAGGATCATTTTGTTTGATATATCTAATTATATCCATTTTGAATCAAAAATCTTGAAGGGAGTATCGAACAAGTTATATGATACAATTACCATAATAATGAAAAGAAAGGGTGGGCTAGATGAGGGTTTTGGTTGCTGAAAATGTAGCTGGGAAGTTCGGTATCATTTTTTATAAAGATATTACAGTTGGTTCCTCTCCACAGATGTTAAAAGGCAGAATCCGCCTTTTCCAAGAATCACTTCACTTGGATTTAGAAGATAAGGATATGAAAGATATTCCCGGGGTGGCCGAGTGGCGTTCTGTATTCAAGGAAACAGGGACAGATCCATCTAGGTATCGTCCATCTGTCGAGGCGTTGTACCGTAGGGTGAAAAAAGGACAATTCCTACAACCGTTCAATTCAGCTGTCGATTTGAATAACTTTTTTTCTATGAAATATGAAATACCTTTAGGAATCTATGATGCTGATAAGATTACCGGCGATGTAAGGATTTCGGTGGGTGACGAGACTGTAAGCTATGAAGGGTTAAATGGACGAGAAATTAAGTTAACTAATATGCTTCACACGAGTGACGAGGCAGGTCCGTTTGGAAGTCCTTTTGTCGATAGTCGCAGGACGGCCGTCTCAGAGGAGAGCACTACTTCTGCGTTGCATGTTGTGTATTTCAAGCCTTCCATGGAAAGTGGGGAATGTGAAGAAATGCTTGCGGCGATTAGCGAGATGTTTCTGCAGGTTCATGGTGGAACGAGTGAGTATTGGGTTTTGGATTAAAAGTAGGTAATTAGGTTTGCCTGCTTTTTACTATATTTATGATGGGAGTGTTGTGGATGGTCTTAGTGTTGAAAGAGCGTAAGGAGCCTAGTGAGCTGAAGTTATTAAGGATGCTGAAGGCGCGCGGGGGCTTAGTGGATGAAAGTCGCTTTTGGAACTTGGAAAAAGGTTATCGGGGAGAGGTTCTATTTGATAAATGGTTCTCTGCCTTGGATGGCGAGTGGATTGTAGTGAATGATCTGCTGCTCGAGTATGGAGGCAGTTTGTTTCAAATCGACTCACTTGTGATTGGAGCGGATAGGGTGTACCTTTTTGAAGTGAAGAACTTTGAAGGTGATTTCTATCTAGATGAAGGAAGGTGGATGTCCATCAGTAATAATGAAATTAAAAATCCCTTGTTACAAATGCAACGGTGTGAAACCGCGTTAAGACAACTTCTCAGAAGCCTCGGATTTCAATCCTCCATAGAAGCTACCCTCATTTTTATAAACCCCGAGTTTACCCTCTTTAATTGTTCTCCTAATTTACCTTTCGTGTTCTGTTCCCAATTAAATCGGTTTTCTAAGAAGTTGTTGAAGCAATCTTCTAGTTCAGCAAGGCTAAATGCACGTCACTCTCGTTTGGCTGAGAAGTTGTGTGAGCTGCATATGGAGAAGTCGCCGTATGAACGGCTGCCTGAGTATAGGTATGAGGATTTGCGGAAGGGGATTGTTTGTGTTGGGTGTGGGGGGATGGGGGTTCGGCATGGAAGAAAAATGATAATTTGTAATGAATGTGATTTTAAAGAAGAATATAAAGCATCGGTAATCAGAAGTATTACAGAATTAATGAGTCTATTCCCTGAAAGACCATTAACTTCGAAAAATATCTTTGAGTGGTGTAATGGATTAGTTACATTAAGATCCATACAACGAATTCTTATAAAAAATTTTTCTTTAGAGGGATTTGGTCGATCTTCGCACTATATAAAATTATAATATATTTCTTGATGCTCTTTAGAGTAGAGGTAACGGCTAACGATGACAGAAACACTTAAAGTAGAGGAACTCTGTCTTCGTAGGGGCAGAACGATGACAGAACTTCAAAAGAGAAAGGAACTTTGTCATCATAGAGACAGAACGATGCCAAAACTTCAGAAACGAAAGGAACTTTGTCATCGTAGAGGCGGAACGATGACAGAACTTCAAAAAAGAGAGGAACTTTGTCATCGTAAGGGCGGAACAATGCCAGAACTTCAGAAACGAAAGGAACTTTGTCATCGTAGAGGCGGAACAATGCCAGAACTTCAGAAACGAAAGGAACTTTGTCATCGTAGAGGCAGAACGATGCCAGAACTTCATAAGAGAGAGGAACTTTGTCATCGTAGAGGTTGAATAGTACCATAACTCCCCCAACAAAGATCCAAGTGCAACCCCAGTTACCCAAAACCTTTTAACAAAGACCCAAGTGCAACCCCCAGTTACCCAAAACCTTTTAACAAAGACCCAAGTGCAACCCCCAGTTACCCAAAACCTTTTAACAAAGATCCAAGTACAACCCCAGTTACCCAAAACCTTTAACAAAGTCCCAAGTGCAACCCCCAGTTACCCAAAACCTTTTAACAAAAATCCAAGTGCAACCCGAGTTACCCAAAACCTTTCAACAAAGATTCAACCCAAAACCAAGTTCCCCAAAACCGCTACCCCAAAAAAAAATCCAAAATCCCTCACACAAATTCCAAGCCCCCCACATAAACATATCTACAAGGACCATTACCCAGAGAGAGGGGCAAGCCTATGAGGGAAAAGCTGAGAGCACATATTCAAGACCGTCTTGATACTTATGTCTACAAAAGCAAGCAAACGAGCAGAACAATAATGAACGATGTCACCATAAAACAAAAACAAGAAGCACATAAGCGTAGAGGTGCGGAGATAGTTAAGTGCAGTGCGACGGCGAGGATTCATTCGATTCATGAGGATGAAAAACAGCGGGAGGCCACTGTTTTTTACGAGATTCACATTCGGTATTTAATAAAGCAAAGGGAAAAATTGTATCTAGAGGAAGAAGCAGATCAGCGTTATTCTGAATGGATTGATGGTGAACTCATACAAGATTTCTCCATTCAGGATGAGGGGGATCGGACTTCAGCTCGTTTCATTCCGCCACAAGAGGAGGAGGAAGAGCAACAGCCATTGCGATTCAAATATAGTCGGGTGGAAGCAGTCAGGTATGCGGAGCAATATTGGAACAGTTATAATCCTCAGTTTAAGAAGTTTGAGGTGAATTGTACAAATTATATTTCGCAGTGTTTGTATGCTGGCGGGGCACCGATGGTCGGTTATCCGAAGAAGTCTGGTGGATGGTGGATGCGGAATAATGATTGGAGCTACACGTGGGCAGTAGCTCATGCGTTGAGGTGGTATTTGCCTAGTGCCAAGCAGGGACTTAAGGCGAAAGAAGTGCCAAGTGCCTCAAAGCTGATGCCGGGTGATGTGATTTGTTATGATTTTGAGGGGGACGGTCGCTTTGATCATAATACGATCGTGGTCGCAAAGGATGAGAATGGGGAGCCATTAGTGAATGCCAACACTTATAACTCGCGGATGAGATATTGGAAGTACGAGGATTCCACAGCTTATACGCCTAACATTAAATATAAATTTTTCCACGTCCAAGACCGTTAGTAGATACTTGATTCCATTACGATAAAAAGGTATTGTTGTATAGGATGAAAGTGAAAGAAATACGAGGTGACGATTGTGGGATTACATGTGGTATTATATCAGCCAGAGATTCCAGCTAATACAGGAAATATTGCTAGAACTTGTGCAGCTACGAACACAACATTGCATTTGATCAGGCCGCTTGGCTTTTCGACGGACGATAAGATGTTGAAGCGTGCCGGGCTTGATTATTGGGAATTTGTTAATGTGGTTTATTATGATTCTTTGGATGAGTTGTTTGAAAAAAATAAAGAAGCGGAATTCTTCTATATTACAAAGTTTGGGATGAAGCCGCATACTTCATTTGATTATAGCAAATTGGATAAGGACTATTTCTTTGTGTTTGGAAGAGAGACGACAGGTTTACCAAAGGATTTGATTCAGAGTAATTTGGATCAATGTTTGCGTTTGCCGATGACGAAGAATGTAAGGTCGTTGAATTTGTCCAATACTGCAGCGATATTAATATATGAAGCTTTGCGTCAACAGGACTATCCGAATCTTTCTATCGAGTTTCCGGAAGAATAAAGAGAAGCCCTCCACCTTTCAAGGAATAGTTGAAAGGTGGAGGGCTTCTTTATTTATGCAATGTTACTTTTTACGTGTACCTGGGCGTTCGTTATAGCCAGCAGTGAAGATTGCTGTTAGGAATGCAAGACATACGCCTAAGATTAAGAATCCAGATGTACCCATGTTTGGTTCCTCCTTATGTAGGTTTAGTTCATGTAAGCATACTATCTATATTATAGCCCAATGGACGAGTTATGTGAATGAAATCTGTGGATAATTTTTGACAGTGTTACTTTAACTCCCTGTTACCTTCCGTTCCAGGTGTTCGCTTTCCGAGGGGCGATGTTTGAGCCTCGTCACGACGCTTGAGGCCACTGAGAAAGTCTTTGATTTTAGATGTTATTTAGACACCGCTGTTGATTTCCGCAAATGGCTTCGCTTTCCTAGGGGCGCTGCTGGAGCCTCCTCGGCTTCGCCTGTGGGGTCTCCACCTAGCGCTATCTCCCTCAGGAGTCTTCGCCATTTGCTCCTATCAACAGCTAGAAATCACTTAATACATGAGATTTCAGTTTTACAGTGGCCTCCTGCGTTGCGGGGTCTCAACCTACCGCTACCTCCCTCCGGAGTCTCACACCTTGCACTACAGGAAACAGGGGAGAGTTTCAAAATCAATTATGTTAGAGGAGCAGTTTAAAAAAAGCATGTTTCACTCCCACGGCGCATAGAGTATATTAATCACGCAATCACGACTCTTGAAGCTGTAATAAAAGGGGAGGTCCTTATGGATATTTTACGTAAAATTGAAAAGTATCGGGAAGAAGAACAGAGGCTGAAGTGGGAAGGAACCTTCGGGCAGTACTTGGAGATTTTGAAAGAAGAACCATGGGTAGCTCAATCCGCACATTCACGGGTTTACAATATGATTAAAGATGCTGGGGTAGAAGAGGTCAATGGCCAGCGGAAGTATAAATTCTTTAGCAATGCCCTTTTTGGTTTAGAAGAAGCGTTGGAGCGGTTGGTGGAGGAGTATTTCCATCCGGCTGCAAAAAGATTGGATGTTAGAAAGAGGATCTTATTATTAATGGGGCCTGTAAGTGGAGGGAAATCCACGCTGGTCACCATCCTTAAACGCGGACTTGAGCAGTACACTCATACGAATAGAGGAGCGGTATATGCCATAAAGGGATGCCCGATGCATGAAGATCCGCTTCATCTAATTCCGCATCATTTGAGAGAAGATTTTCATAATGAGTATGGAGTTAGAATTGAAGGAAATCTGTCGCCGTTAAATATGATGAGGCTTGAAAAGGAATATGGAGGCAGAATTGAAGATGTGCTGGTGGAGCGTATTTTCCTGTCAGAGAATCAACGTGTAGGGATTGGAACATTCAGTCCGTCTGATCCGAAATCACAGGACATTGCGGACTTGACCGGAAGCATCGACTTCTCGACCATCGCGGAGTTCGGTTCTGAGTCTGACCCCCGTGCATACCGTTTTGACGGGGAGCTGAACAAGGCGAACCGTGGGATGATGGAGTTCCAGGAGATGCTGAAATGTGATGAGAAATTCTTGTGGCATCTATTATCCTTAACGCAGGAAGGTAATTTTAAAGCAGGACGATTCGCGTTGATCAGTGCGGATGAGCTTATTGTCGCGCATACGAATGAAACGGAGTATCGCTCCTTCATTTCTAATAAAAAGAATGAAGCCTTGCATTCGCGTATTATCGTGATGCCGGTTCCATATAACTTAAGACTTTCTGAGGAAGAAAGAATTTATGAAAAGATGATTAATGAGAGTGATGTGGCAAATGTCCATATTGCACCACATACGCTTAGAGTGGCTGCGATGTTCACAATTCTCACTAGACTGAAAGAAGCCAAACGTGGCGATATCGACCTTGTGAAGAAAATGCGCTTGTATGATGGAGAATCTGTGGAAGGCTTCAACTCTGTGGATGTTCAGGAGCTCAAGAAAGAGTATGGTGATGAGGGAATGAGCGGGATTGATCCACGTTATGTAATTAACAGAATCTCGTCCACCATTATTCGCAAAGAAATTCCGTCCATCAATGCGCTTGATGTTCTGCGTTCTTTAAAAGAAGGGCTGGATCAGCATGCTTCCATATCCAATGAAGATAGAGAGAGATTCTTAAACTTCATTTCTGTTGCTAGAAAAGAATATGATAATATTGCCAAAAAGGAAGTACAGAAAGCATTTGTGTACTCGTATGAAGAGTCTGCGAAAACATTGATGGATAACTATCTGGATAATGTCGAGGCATATTGTAATAAGGCGAAGCTCAGAGACCCTCTTACTGGAGAAGAGATGAGTGCTGATGAGAAATTGATGCGTTCCATTGAGGAGCAAATTGGTATCTCTGAAAATGCGAAGAAGGCATTTCGTGAAGAAATCTTAATCAGAATTTCCGCTTATGCGCGCAAAGGTAAGCGATTTGACTACAACTCCCATGAGCGCTTAAGAGAAGCAATCCAGAAGAAGCTGTTTGCAGATCTGAAGGATGTTGTGAAGATTACGACCTCTTCCAAAACCCCTGATGAAACTCAGCTTAAGAAAATAAATGAAGTGGTGGCCCGCTTGGTTGATGAGCATGGTTATAACTCCACTTCAGCAAATGATCTATTAAGATATGTAGGAAGTTTATTAAATAGGTAACAGCTTAGCAGCGGTGGTCATTCCCGCTGCTTTTTTCCATGTATAGGTTTGTAAATTCAAAATAAGGGGAAATTATTAGTAAGAGGTGATTACAATGAGTAAAGAAAAAACCTATGAAAATACAATGGCGCCAAATGAAAAAGAAATGGAAAAGCTTGCAAAGGAAATGGAGCAGCTGAAGGAAAATAAAACCGATAGAGAGCGCAGTCCTAAGCAGCATAAAAACAACCAGAAAAATGAAAAAGAGTAATCATACCTTCCAGTAATTTTGGGAGGTTTTTTTATTGTATATAATGATATACATCGTATAGTACGACCCTCTTGCCGCATAAAATTATTATTACTAACGAATCGTTACACGCTTGTCTCATTTAAAGGATTGTGCGCCTAATTATCTAAATAATCTGTCAATTATTTGAGTTATGTGCATAGGATAGAGTAACCAACCCTAATTGTCTCAAAGGTTGGATTCATTAAATTTCACCAAGATATTTTATGAAAATAGTGATGAAAAGGTTCCTAGAAACGTAAAATGAATTAAATAGGGAGGGATATCGATGACAATGTCAGATGATGCGAATTTTATAGTGTCCAAAGAGGATTGGTCCCTCCATCGAAAAGGCCACGACGACCAAAAACGCCATCAGGAAAAGGTCCAGGAGGCTATCAAAAATAACTTACCAGATCTTATTACTGAAGAGAACATTGTAATGTCCAATGGCAGAGAGGTCGTAAAGATCCCAATTAGGTCTTTAGATGAGTACAGAATTCGTTATAATTATGACAAAAACAAGCATGTTGGCCAAGGAGATGGAGACAGTCAGGTCGGAGATGTTGTAGCCAGGGACGGGTCAGGTCAGCAGAAGGGTCCAGGTAAGGGGCAAGGAGCGGGAGATCAGGCCGGTGAGGATTATTATGAGGCAGAAGTGTCTTTAATGGATCTTGAAGCTGCGCTATTCAACCAGCTTGAGCTGCCGAACTTGCAGCAAAAAGAGCGAGATGAGAATACCATCGAGCACTATGAGTTTAATGATATTAGACGCACAGGTCTTATGGGGAATATAGATAAAAAACGTACGATGATGTCCGCCTATAAGCGGAACGCGATGACAGGTACGGCAAGCTTCCACCCAATCTATCAGGAGGATCTTAAGTTTAAGACGTGGAATGAAGTGGTGAAGCCTGATTCCAAAGCAGTCGTTCTGATGATGATGGATACGAGCGGATCAATGGGCATGTGGGAAAAATATATGGCACGAAGCTTTTTCTTCTGGATGACACGATTCCTTCGAACGAAATATGAGACGGTGGATATTGAATTTATTGCCCATCATACAGAGGCGAAGGTGGTCAGTGAAGAGGATTTCTTTTCTAAAGGGGAAAGCGGTGGGACGATTTGTTCATCTGCTTACCGAAAGGCACTGGAGCTAATTGACACGAAATATAATCCTACGCGTTTCAACATCTATCCTTTCCATTTCTCGGATGGAGATAACTTGACTTCAGACAATCAGCGTTGTGTAAAATTGGTAGCGGAATTGATGAAGGTTTCCAATATGTTTGGGTACGGGGAAGTCAACCAGTATAACAGGCATTCCACACTGATGTCGGCTTATAAGAATGTTAGTGACGAGAAGTTCAGGCATTACATTTTGAAGCAAAAACCGGATGTCTTCCATGCGATGAAGGAGTTTTTCAAAAAGGAGCAAAATAAAAAGTTTGCTTAACTAAAACCAGCCGAGGGGCTGGTTTTTCTTATGATATAGCTAGAATGTTGGAGAGAGCTTTAGTCCGATTTAGTTATAATAGTCTTTTTCGCTTTTCCTCCCGAAAGATTGATAGAAAGCGGAACAGCATGAAACAAGCACATAGGGATGTGGAAGTGATAAAACTTACCCAGATTGCTCCTAAATGTCCAGTGCTTGAAGAAGACAAAATGCTTAAAAAGATTGCAATGGCTGAGGTTGATGGAACAAAACTTGAAAGGCGATCACGGCTAAATATCATCCACAATATTGGTGATATCAAGGCTGCATAGATACTACCAAAAAAGAATAATAACTCAATAAAAGTGGGAGATATAATAATCACAACTAAATAGAGAAACAAACACTGCATCCCTGTTATCCAATAAGATAAATGCCATTTATTTTGATCACTTAAGGGAATCAATTCACTTATTGCGTTTTTTACGGTAAATACTGTCGTTGCATGAAGTTCTGCATTTAGAGTGGAAGAAATGGCACTAAAACAGAACAATAGAAAAATTGCAATTAGTAAAGTAGAGTTTATGTTATAAACAAGCTGAAAAAGCAAAATTTTTACATCGTGGAAGCTCCCGCTGTAGACAACCACTAACAATAAAGAAGATAAAGACAAAGGAATGGTAGCCCATATCAAGCCAGTTAAAGTGAAAATAGTACGAATTCTGGACTGTTTTAACATATAGACTCTTTGCCAGGTTGCTCTATCGATTAAGACCTGCCCAAAACCAATTATGATCCCAGTAATTACAAAGTAAAATGTATCTATATTTTTCCAAAAGAGTAAGTAGGGATGGTAGAGTTGAACACCTTCATATACAGGGTATACGCCATTTTGAATATAAAAATAAACAGGTATTAAGATGACGGCTGCAAATATGAAGGTAATACTTATACCCGCAAATTGATGGATTCGCTGCATGCCACCAAGTCCTGCAATAATAAAACAGAACGAGAAAAAAAAGAATAGGCTTATATATAGGGGAACAGGAAATATTAAAGAGAAAAGAATAGCTGCGCCTGTTGCTTGTACGAACATGGAATCCATCCCTGTAAAAAGCAAAAGCAATATGGTGTACCAGTAGCCAACCGGATTTGTCTTTTCCTTCAGAAGGTCCCCTATGGTTTGATGCATGGGATAGCGCTTTCTTATATATGTAGCGATAAATCCAAAAAGGATAAATGCAAATGCGCCCATTAAAGAGTAACCGAGTCCACCTAAGATACCATATTTAATAAGGGCCTCGGGGGAAGATAGGATGGTGTTGCCTGTAACCCATCTAGAAAGCAAAGTGACAATTCCAAATCCGATGCCAAGTTGTAATGTTCCTAATATGTAAACGGAATATTTCTTTTTGGTCATTAATGAGTAACCTCAACTTTATATTCGCGTGGTGTCTTTCCATAATATCTTTTAAACTGTTGACTGAAATAGTGCTGGCTGTTAAATCCACATTCTTCCGCGATAGTGGAGATGTGTAAATTTGGGTTTTTAGCCAATAAACCTGCAGCAGCTTCTATTCTGTATTTGTTAAGGTATTCAGAGAACCCAATTCCTACCTCCTCCATGAACTTACGACTGAAATAGATTGGGCTCATATGTATCTTGGAAGAAAGATATGGCAGGGTGAGTTTATCTTTAAATTCCTGATGAATTATTGATAAAGCCTGTTGAATGGATGGACTGTAATTTCCCCGATGCTTAAATTTTTTTAACACTTCAACTAGTTCTTCTTCTATTACCGGCTTTGTCAAGTAATCTGCCACACCAAGTTTAATAGAGGTTTGTGCATATTCAAAGGTTTGAAAAGCTGTTACAATGATGAATTCCATATGTGTATGCTGAGTTTTTAATAGTTTCCCCAGTTCTAGACCATCTTTTCCCGGAAGATGAATGTCTAGAAAGGATAGATCAATGTGCTGCTTTTCACAAATGTTTAATGCCTGTGCAGCATCAAATGCATGGTAGACATTCCATTTAGGATAATGTTTCTGGATAAGGAATGTTAATTGTTCAATTTCTAGAGGTTCATCATCTACTAATATAATGTTCATTCTGCTTGGCCTCCTTTTTTAGATTGGTGGGGTATGATACAGGCCATGAAACAACAGCGCGAGTCCCGCCATGTTCATGGATTAGCTGAAAAGAAGCTTCTTCTTCTGCATACATATGTTGTAATCTTCTTTTGATGTTAGTAAGGCCGTGTCCACGGGCATCTTGATAATTGTTTAGATGTACACCTTCCGAACTGTTCCAAACCGTCAATAGTACATGGGAATTAGATAGGGTCAATGTGATATTTAATTGTGCTTTACCTGGATATTTCTCAAAAGAATGCTTAAAAGCATTTTCAACAAGGGTTTGTATGAGAAATGGTAGAATGGCTACTTGCTTTACTTGTTCTTCCATTGCAATTGTGTAGGTGAGACGTGATTGGAATCGTATTTTCTGAATCTCAAGATAATAACTGGAATATTCCAATTCTTCAGCCACCGTACAAATAGATTGATTGGACTTATACTTCACCTTTAAAAATTTGGAAAACACTTCGATGGCCCTTATTAATTCTCCCATTCTGTTAAGTCTAGCAAGGCTTAGGATTGAATTGAGTGTATTAAAAAAGAAATGAGGTTGAATTTGTTGGTTTAATTGAAAATATTTAGCTTGCTGGAGTTCCTTTTCCAAAACCAATTTGTTTGCTTGATTTTCTAACAGGTCAATTCTTTTTTCGAAAATAAATAAAAACAATAAAGTAAAAGCCCCTACTAAAGGAGCAAGTACACAAAACATTACATAAAGAGAAAAATCCTCTATCTGGAGCATGGAAGAACCTCCTCGTGAAACGGAAAAGGGGAGGCGTGAAAACCTCCGCTATTTCATTCTTTCTATTATTGTAATTCAAATCATGCAATTGTAAATGGTTATTATTTGACAAGATGACAGCTTACATAATGTTGGCTGTTCCATTCCTTTAATGGCGGCTCAACCTTTTTACAAACTTCATTTGCCAATGGGCATCGGGAATGGAATCTGCATCCCGTTGGTGGATTGATGGGGGAAGGAACATCTCCTTTAAGTACAATTTTTTCATTTGTCACATCTAAATCGGTTGTAGGAATAGCCGACAGAAGTGCTTGAGTATAGGGATGCTGCGGCCTTTCAAAAATACTTTTCTTGTCGGCTATCTCCACAATTTTCCCCAGGTACATGACCATGACCCTATCAGAAATATGCCGAACGACACTAAGGTCATGTGAAATGAACAGGTAAGTCAAGCCAAAGTCTTTTTGTAGATCCTTTAGTAGGTTAAGGATTTGCGCTTGAATGGAGACATCAAGGGCAGAAACGGCTTCATCACAAATGATTAGTTTTGGATTTACTGCTAAGGCACGGGCGATGCCGATACGCTGCCGCTGTCCACCGCTGAATTCATGTGGATATCGATTCAATGCCTCTACTGGCAAGCCTACACACTCAAGTAACTCAAGCATCCGCTCCATTCTCTTCGGCTTTGAGATTACCTGCTGGATTGCCATGGCTTCATTCAATGTTTGTTTGATGGTTCTTCTTGGATTAAGTGAAGCAAATGGATCTTGGAAGATTACTTGTAGATCTGCACGCACCTTTCTCATTTCTGCATTCGATATTCGAACAAGGTCTTTATCATTGAACACGATTTCTCCTTCAGTCGGCTGTTCTAGGCGGAGGATGGATCGTCCCGTTGTCGATTTTCCACAACCTGATTCCCCGACGATGCTTAATGTTTCCCCTTCCATCAGTTCAAAGGAAATATCGTCCACCGCTTTGACAAATGATTTTGGTTTGAAAAGCGATTCTTTTTTTATGGGAAAATATTGCTTGAGGTTTTTAACAGATAAAAGTACACGTTTTGTTTCTTTTTTTGCGACTAGCTCCATCATGCTGTCCCCTTTCTTATACAATTGATTTTTTCCACTCCTTTGAGTACATCCAACAGCGAACTTGCCCTTCCCCTCCTTGCGTGAGGGTAAGTTCTGGTGCTTTTGTGTTGCATAGTGCTATTGCGTGAGGGCAGCGGTTGGCAAACCGACAACCTTGGACCTGTGAAAAGGGACTAGGAACGTTACCGTTAATCGTTGGTAAATATTCATGATCTTCGTTTATTTTTGGCAAAGAAGCCAATAGACCTTGGGTATATGGGTGTTTCGGATTTCTAAAAAGCTCTTCTTTAGAAGCATATTCTACAACGTTTCCTGCATACATAACGACTACTGTATCACAGGTTTCTGCTACTACACCAAGGTCATGGGTTATCATCATGACCCCCATTCCAAGCTTTACTTGCAATTCCTTTATTAATTTGAGGATTTGTGCTTGAATGGTTACATCCAATGCAGTGGTTGGTTCATCGGCGATGAGAACTTCAGGAGAGCAGGCAAGTGCCATGGCGATCATCACTCGCTGCCTCATACCACCACTCAATTGAAATGGCTCTTGCTTTGCACGTTTCTCAGGAGAAGGAATACCTACAAGACGAAGCATCTCCACCGCTTTTCCCCAGGCATCTTTTTTACTGAGTTTTTCATGGAGCCTAATGCCTTCAGCTATTTGTTCACCTACACTGATTACTGGATTAAGAGAGGTCATCGGTTCCTGAAAAATCATGGAAATATCATTGCCGCGTATTTTCCTCAGTTGATTTTCAGTCATCTTCACTAGGTCCTGACCTTTATATAATATAGAGCCCTCCACTATTTTTCCGGGAGGGGAGGGGATCAGCCTCAAAATAGAAAGGGAAGTAATACTTTTACCACAACCTGATTCCCCAACAATTCCTAAGGTCTCCCCTTTGTGCAAAACGAGATTCACCCCATCTACCGCTTTACTAGTTCCTTTATTTGAGAAAAAATGAGTTTTTAGTCCTTTTACTTCTAGTAGTTTTTCATTCATCTCATTTCACTCCTTTTAGTTTAATTCAATTCTTTTATTAAAAATGCGATAAAGTAAATCGACCAATAGATTAACAAGGACGAAAATAATAGAAGCAACAAGTACGCCACCTTGTACCATCGGCAAATCTCGCATTCTGATAGATTCTACAATCAATCTTCCCAGTCCGTTGATGGCAAATATCGATTCTGTTAGAACCGTACCGCCAAGCAATGCTCCAAATTGGAGTCCTACTACGGTGATGACAGGAATTAAAGCGTTTCTCAAAGCATGTTTAGAAATGATAATTTGTTCACGAAGTCCTTTTGCACGCGCAGTTCTAATGTAATCTTGTCGGATGACCTCGAGCATACTTGATCTGGTCATCCTCGCAACTATTGCAGCACCTCCAGCACCAAGTGTAAGGGCGGGAAGGATGATGTGTTGCCAACTTTCCCAGCCTGCTACCGGAAGGATTTGAAGTTTGACGGAGAATATATACATAAGCATAAGGCCAAACCAAAAACTTGGTATGGAGATCCCGATGAGGGCAATCAACATGACTGACAAATCAGAGACGGAATAAGGTCTGATGGCAGAAATGATTCCCGCTGCCATACCTAATACGATTGTTATGAGAATACTGAAAAGAGCTAGTTCCATCGTAATAGGGAGTCGTACCATGATTTCATCAAGGACAGGTTTATTATTTTTAATGGATACTCCAAGATCCCCCTTGAAAATGTTCGTTAAGTAATCAAAGTATTGGATATATAGCGGTTGATTTAACCCCAATTGAGTCCTTATCTCTTCTATTGTTTCTTTTGAAGCTCCTTCACCTGCCAAGAGAACAGCTGGATCTCCAGGGACCATCTGCATAATTAAAAAGACAACTAAAGTTACGCCTATTAGTACGGGAATCATTTGAACTAATCGTTTTATTAAAAAAGAAATCATCCTGTTACCTCCTTTTTTATTTCATTCTAGGGTCTAAAGCATCGCGAAGGCCATCTCCGAAAATGTTAAAGCCTAAAACTAGTATAGAAATGGCGAGTCCTGGAAATAGGGCCATATATGGTGCGCTAAATAAGAAATCCCTTCCACTGCTAAGCATGGTTCCCCATTCAGGCGAAGGTGGCTGAGCTCCAAGCCCTAAAAAGGACAACCCTGCTGCTGATAAAATGGCAGTGGCCAATCTTAACGAACCCTGTACGATGATCGGGGAGAGAATATTCGGGAGTATATGAATGAAAATGATCGTTATATCCCTTGCTCCTAAAGAACGGATGGCATCAATATACTCTAGCTTCTTGACTTCCAATGTAGAGCCCCTTACTATGCGAGCAAATAATGGAACAGAGAATACTCCCACGGCAATAGTCACGTTTATTAAACTGGGACCTAATGCGCTGATAATAGCCAAAGCCAATAGAATACCTGGAAAAGCAAGCATCACATCAATGATTCTCATGACAATGGAGTCAACCCATCTGCCGTAGTAACCTGCAACCAATCCAAGGACAATTCCAAATACCGCACCGAACAGTACAGAAGCAAAACCGACACCCATTGATAAGCGGGAACCATAAATAATTCTGCTGAGTATATCCCTTCCTTTATCGTCCGTTCCCATCCAATGGTCTATGGAGGGGGACTGCATGCGATTGTCTAAGTTAATTTCATATGGATCATAAGGTGCCAACCAAGGTGCGAATGCAGCAACTGCCAAATAAAATAAAATGATGATTCCACCTGCCACTGCTGCTTTGTTTTTAAATAGTTTATAGATGATGTCCTTCCATTTTTCTAACCGAGGATTACTCGTTTCCTCTGCAAGAATTGTTTCTCCCGTCTTTACTTGAACTTCCATTTAATGTCCTCCCTTACAAGTGTTGTGTTTAAAATTATCAAAATTTCAAGCAAAGTAAATATTTTTAAAGTAAGATGTCAAAATATTTTAAAAACAAGTAAATATTCTGAAAATAAATCGCAAATCTTTTTTTTATAATGCAACTATGCACGAAATTCAAGGAATTCAAATCGAGGGGGAGATTGAAATGGAGAAGAACAGAATGTTAAGAAATTTAATCATGTTTTTCGTATTGGCCTTTATGGTGTCAGTTATGGGTGCTTGTTCAACGTCTTCGAACAGTTCCAATGGTTCTGAGAACGGTGCCCGGTCGGAAGAAAAGGGGGGAAGCTTAATTATCGCGCGTCTTTCGGATGCCACCAGGTTAGATCCACACTTTATAACAGACATACCTTCTGCCAATATCATCTATCAAAAAGTATATGAAACGCTGGTAGTGCCGAATCAGGATATGGAGATAGAACCATTGCTTGCTACAGAATGGAAACAACTTGATGAGGTAACATGGGAGTTTTCATTAAAAGAAGGAGTGAAGTTTCATGATGGGACTCCTTTTAATGCAGAAGCGGTGAAATTAACATTCGATCGTGTATTAGATCCAGAAACAGGTTCTCCTCAGCGTGAAAAATTATCGATGATTAAGGAGATTGAAATAGTAGACGAGTATACCGTGCTTATGCACCTTGATTATCCATATGCGCCGTTGCTATCCATCCTTGCAAGTAATGAGGGCAGCATCATCTCCCCTAAAGCGATTAAAGAGAATGGGGAATCATTATCCCAACATCCAGTAGGAACAGGGCCATTTATTTTTGAATCTTGGAATACCGGTCAGGATATAACGTTAATTAAGAATGAGTCATATTGGGGGCAAGAGCCAAATCTAGAGGAAGTGATTTTTAAAGTGGTACCTGAAGATGCAACGAGGCTTGCATTGATTGAAACAGGAGAAGCTCATGTTTCTGATCAGGTTCCAGTAACAGAACTAGATCGTATTGAGAATTCGAATTCTATGAGCTTATATCGTACAGAGGGACTTGGAGTGGAATATATAGGCTTCAATGTAGAAAGTAAGGCAGTGAATGATGTGCGTGTTCGAAAAGCGATCAGTCACGCTATTGAAAGAGAAGCTATTCTAAAAGGTGTTTATAACAAAGTTGGGACGTTAGCAAATTCAGCTATGAGTCCAAAAGTATTTGGTTACAGCGAAAATATCAAGGCATATGAATACGACATAAATAAAGCAAAAAAATTACTGAGAGAAGCAGGCTATAAGGATGGTTTATCATTGAACCTGCTTACTAGCGATAGGAAAGAACGCATTAATATGGCAGAAGTGATACAGTCCCAATTAAAAGGGATAGGAGTGGATGTTTCTATTCAAGTATTGGAATATGGGGCATATTTAGAAATGATTGATAAAGGTGACCATGACTTGTTTATTGGTGGATGGGGTAATGCAACAGGTGATGGAGATTATAACCAATACAATCTTTTCCATACAGCATCACAAGGACCACCAGGCAACCATTTTTATTACAGCAATGAAGAAGTAGATAATATTATTGAAAAAGCCAGGGAAGAAATGGATCAGGAAAAACGTAAAGTACTATATGAGAAAGCGATGCAGATTCAAATGGATGATGCCGTGTACGTGCCGATAAGAAACTATGAACATTTGGCTGTCTATACAAAAGGGGTCGAAGGAATTTGGTTAAATGCTTCTAATTACATTATGCTAAACGACGTCACCATTAAGTAGAGGGGGAAAGATATGAGATCGACGATCATATTAATGTTAGCATTGCTATTAATTATCAGTGGGTGTTCCACTTCAAGCAGTCAAATGGAGACTTCCGCCAAAGATAAACTGACGGTCGTCCGTTTATCGGATGCCACCAAGCTTGACCCACACTTCATTACAGATATTTCAAGTGCTAATATCCTTTATCAAAAAGTTTATGAAACGCTTGTTGTGCCAGACTTGGACATGAAGCCCCAGCCAGGTTTGGCCAAAGAATGGGAACAAATTGATGATGTCACTTGGGAATTTATTTTAAGGGAAGGCGTTTATTTCCATGATGGGACGGTATTCAATGCCGAGGCTGTAAAGGCAACATTTGATAGATTGCTTGATCCTAACACAGCATCCCCACAAGCTGAAAAACTGGGGATGATTGATGACATAGAAATTGTCGATGAGTATACAGTTCGTTTTCATCTATCAGCAGCCTATGCCCCGCTGTTGTCCATACTAAGTGCGAATGAGGGAAGTATCATCAGTCCAAAAGCGCTCTCTGAGAATCCAAAGAAACTTTGGGAACATCCGGTAGGCACAGGGCCGTTCGTCTTTGACTATTGGAAGGTAGGACAGGAAATATCCTTAAAGAAAAATGAGGAATACTGGGGAGATAAGCCAAAGATAAATCAGGTTGTGTTTAAAGTAGTGCCTGAAGATACCACTAGGCTTGCCATGATTGAAACAGGAGAAGCGCATGTTAATGATCAGGTTCCCATTACAGAGATTGATAGAATCGAAGCTTCGGAAACACTGAATCTGTACCGGGCAGATGGGTTAGGAATAGAGTTTCTTGGCTTTAATGTTCAAAAAGCCCCGTTTGATCAATTGGAGGTTCGAAAAGCAATAACGCAGGCTATTGACAGAAAGGCAGTTCTAGAAGGTGTCTTCCAGAACTCTGGAATGCTTGCCAATTCTCCCATGAGTCCGAAGGTATTCGGATACAGTGATGACGTTAAACCTTATGACTATGATTTAGAGAATGCCAAAGCTTTATTGCAAGAGGCTGGATTAGAAGGGCTTAAGGTCACCATTACCACCAATGATCGAAAAGAGCGAATAAATGTAGCAGAAGTCGTACAATCTCAACTGAAGAAAATAGGGATCAATGCGGAAGTGGAAGTACTAGAATGGGGTGCCTATATAGAAGCATTAAATAATGGCGAACACGAAATGTTCGTCGGTGGATGGGGAAATGCTACGGGAGACGGAGATTACAATCAATATAATGTATTCCACTCCTCTTCGCATGGGGGAGCAGGTAACCATACTTATTACCATAACCCTGAAGTTGATCGAATCATAGAGGACGCCAGAAAAGAAATAGATGAAGAAACTAGAAGAAGCCTTTATGAACAGGCAATGAAACTGGAAATGGAAGATGCAGCTATGATCCCACTCAGATACTACGAACATCTAGCTGTCTATCATAAAGATGTAGAGGGACTTGTAATCAGCCCTGTTAACTACATCCTTCTCAATGAAATCACTATAAAATAATGACATGGTTAGGGCCTAGTAACTAGGCCCTCCAACTAGGAGGAAAAGAGATGAATAGAAACAGTTATTGGTTGAAAAATGTGCGAATAGAAGTGGGGTTTGAACAAGAGGATAATCGCTTGAAAACATTGACTGAAATGGTTCACTTAAAAGTAGTAGAAGGGAAAATTGCTGCACTATCCAAGGAGCAGCCCAAGGATAATCTTCCCGAAAAGGATGCGAAAGGATTACTGCTGCTTCCCTCTTTAAAAGAAATGCATATTCATATCGATAAAACTTATTATGGAGGTCCATGGAAAGCTTGCACACCAATAACTAACGGTATTTTTACAAGAATTGAAGAAGAAAAAAAACTACTTCCACAGCAATTGGCAACAGCACAGGAAAGAGCTGAGAAAGTAATTGAATTATACCTAAAGCACGGCCATTCCCATATACGAACTCATTGTAATATCGATCCCTCCATCGGATTGAAGAATTTAGAAGCCACATTGAATGCTGTAAATAAATTCAAAGATGTGATGACATTTGAAATTGTCGCCTTTCCTCAACACGGATTATTGCGAAGTGAAGTGGCACCTTTAGTAAAGGAAGCAATGGAAATGGGGGCTACACATGTAGGTGGGGTGGACCCGGCGACCATAGACAGGAATATCGAAAAATCACTCCACACCATCTTTGATATTGCAGTCCAGTCCGGTTCATCAGTAGATGTTCATATTCATGATCCGAACAGCCTTGGCGCTTTCACTTTTGAGCGGATGGCTCATTATACAACACAAGCTGGCCTTCAGGGCAGAACGACCATCAGTCATGCCATCGCATTAGGGGACTTGGAGACCATCCAGCTTGAGGAAACGGTAAAGATGTTAGTAGATAACAAAATTGATGTGACCACCACTGTTCCCATTAACCGCCCGACCATTCCAATCCCCTTATTAACCCAAATGGGACTGATTGTTTCTCTAGGGCATGACAGTATTACAGACCATTGGTCACCTTTTGGTACTGCCAACACCATTGAAAAAATGTGCGTACTCGCAGAACGTTTCAGACTTATTGATGAAAAAACTCTATCCTCCTTGGTTCAATATGGAACAGGGGGAATCACCTCACTAAGTGCTACAGGTGAGAGACAATGGCCAAAGATTGGAGACGATGCTTCCATGATATTAGTGGATGCAAGTTGTTCAGCAGAAGCGGTTGCAAGGCGTACAGATGTCAAGGCCCTTTTCTATAAAGGCAAGGAAGTGAACCGATTGGAAATGGAAAAACAATCGATAGCAAAATAAAAGTGGAGGGATAGGAAATGAAAGAGACATTTTGGCTAGTCAATATTAAATTAGAAACAGGCTTCAGTATCTTAGAAAATGGAGCACATAAAACGGAGACATCGTTATTTTCCATAAAAATTGAAGAAGGTATCTTCAAGGAAATACAAGAACAGCCTTTTGATATACCATCTGGAGAGGTCAAAAAAGATGCAACGGGTCTACTAGCCCTTCCTTCTTTCAAGGAAATGCACAATCATCTGGATAAGACATATCTTTCACTTGATTGGAAGGCACCAATCCCTGTAAAGAACCTGAAAGAAAGACTTCACCATGAAGCCCTTGAATTAGGGGAACTTGCCCCAACCACAAAGCAGCGTGCAAATAAAATGATAGAGATGATTCTGAGCAAAGGATCAACACATATACGCACACATGTAAATATCGATCCTTACATTGGGCTTAAAAACCTGGAAGGGATAAAAGAAGCCCTAGAAGAATATAAGGATTACCTAAGCTATGAGATTGTTGCCTTTCCCCAACATGGGATGTTGGAGCATATAGAGGTCATTCCACTAATGAAGGAGGCCATGCGAACGGGAGCAACGATTGTAGGTGGATTAGACCCTGCAGGCATTGATAAGAATATTGAAAAATCACTATATGAAACAATGAACTTGGCTGAGGAGTTTAATGCAGAAATCGATATTCACTTGCATGACCATGGACACGTCGGATTTTATACAATTGATAAATTAGTAGAGATGGTGAAAGAGGCAAACTGGAAAAATCGCGCAGCAGTCAGCCATGCCTTCAGTCTAGGTGATGTCCCTGAAACACAAGCACGTGAGATGGCAGAGTATCTTGGGGGAAATGGTGTGGCCATCATGTCAACCATTCCTATTAATCGTGTCATTCCACCAATAGATTTACTTGATCAATTTAACGTTCCTGTTTATTTAGGGTGTGACGGCTTCTTCGATTCATGGGGCCCATTTGGGAACGGGGATGTTTTAGAAAAGGTAAAACGTTACTGTGAAAGAACAAAGCGAATAGATGAGAAAGCGCTAGCTTATTCCTTAAAGTGGGCTACCGGTGGCCTCACCCCTCTTTCGGCAAGTGGGGAAATGCAATGGCCAAAAGTGGGAGATGAGGCATCGCTAGTACTGATGGATGCATCGTGTTCGGCTGAAGCGATAGCCAGGCTTCCAAAAAGAAAATCCGTTTATTTTAAAGGCAAGGAAGTTTACCATAATGCATTCCATTTACAATATAGTTAATTTGTCAATTCCCACAGAAATGTGGGAATTTTTCTTAGGGGGCATGGAAGATGGCAAAAGCATATAGTTTATTATTGTTTTGTGTTCTGGTCTGGGGAAGTAACTTTGTAATCGGGAAGCTATTATTAGAAAGTTTTTCCCCTGGATTTACTACATTTGCCCGGTTCTTAGCCATTGTTCTCGCTTTGTATATATACGGGAAATGGAATGGTATCTCTTTTCATTTCCCTAAATTAACCAAGAAGAATTTGCTTGTCTTTGTTTTGTTAAGTACTGTGGGGGTTTTTATTAATCAATGGAGCTTCTTTATAGGATTACAACATGCGGACTCCACTTCTGCAGCAGTGATATTAGCCATGACACCTTTGATAACTTGTATTCTTGCTGCCATTTTTCTTCATGAAGTGTTTACAAAAAATATGGCAATCGGTTTGATTGTTGCTGCAATAGGAGTATTTATCGTGGTCGGAAGCGGGTATGATGGAACCTTTTTAAAGGTTGAAAAAGGGTTATGGTGGATTGCAATCACTATGGTGACATTCTCTTTGTTGATTATCCTAACAAGATTATTGTCTAAAAGAATGGAGGCATTCTCCCTCACTTTTCACTCTAATGTACTGGCTTTCATCATTTCCATTCCGTTTGCTGTATTAGAGGAGGAAAAGGCGATAACTGCAGCTCCTGGAGCATGGATTCTTTTAATAGTTACGGCAATTATTGTACATGGTTTCTGTAACCTTATCTGGAACAAGCAAATAAAGTATATAAATGCATCGAAAGCGTCAACCTTGACTAACTTAGAACCATTTGTAGCGATGATATTAGGTTTCTTTCTTCTTAGTAAACCCATACTAATGACTCAAGTAATAGGAGCAATCTTCATTGTTTGTGGTGTTATATTGTCTAACAAGAAGAGGAGCAGAAGATATGCAATTACTTAAAGGAAGGATCTTTTTCAAGCCAATCTACCAGCCGAGGGGCTGGTTTTTCTTATGGGACAAAAGGAGGAATAGATCGTATGAAAAGCGAAGTATTAACTATGATGAAGATTAGTGATTTCTTGTTGGTAGGGGCGTTGGTATGTTTGAGAATGTGGGGCATGTCTTATATCATGTTTTAATTATTTTGTTTCCAATTTTATTTTATTATCAGTTTTTAAATAAAGGCGCATTAGGATTAAAGGAAAAAGTTAATTATAGATTTCTGTTTATTATGTTGGTCATGGTCATTTGTACAATGTCTTTTCCGATTGAAGTAACAGATGGGTCTTATTATGATCAAAAGCTTATACCTGTCATTTTGTCGTTTTTGTATGGTGGATTGTTAACAGGGGCTATAGTCGTGATGTCCATGCTTTATTATTTATATATTATCGGAGACAGCAATATAATGGTTATGGTTATAAATTACTTCATTCTTTCAGCACTCTTGATGATATTCCGGAATAGATATTCAAGTTTGAGCTTAAAAAAGAAAATTTCTATCGTTTCCTTTATATTCTTGCTTATTACAGCAACCAGGGCGATCAGATTATTTCACCTTAATGAAGAAAAGGAAATTTTCTTAAATGTGCTTGTTTCCATCATAACCTGGATTTCTTTAGTAACGGCTATCATGATAATTGAAAATTTGAATATGCAAATGCAATTGCAACATGAATTGCAACGTTCAGAGAAGCTTAAAGTGGTTAGTGAGCTTGCAGCATCAGTTGCTCATGAGGTCAGGAATCCGATGACATCGACCCGGGGATTTCTTCAATTGATGAGTCAAGATGGAAATTTAAATAGTTCCCAAAAAAGATATATTGATATCTCTATCGAGGAATTAGACCGGGCCCAATCCATTATTCAGGACTATCTTTCACTGGCCAAACCCAATAAGCAGGGGATGGACAGGATCAATGTATCTAAGGAGTTGGAACACGTCGTCCAGCTCATGTCCACCTATACGACTCTTAATAACACGAGCATTCGTCATGAGATAGAAGATGAATTGTATATTAAGGCAAATAAGGATGAAATGAAACAGGTACTGATTAACTTGATCAAAAATGCTATTGAAGCTATTGATAAGGATGGAATGGTGACTGTTAAGGCTTCTAGCAGCAGAGGAATGGTTTTAATAGAGATCATGGATGATGGTGTGGGGATGACGCCACAACAGGTGGAAAGATTGGGGACGCCTTTTTATTCTACTAAGGATAAGGGGACCGGCATTGGTTTGACGATTTCTTTTCAAATTATTGAATTACTGCAAGGGAAAATCGAAGTAACAAGTGAGGTAGGGAAAGGAAGCATTTTTACTATTAAGTTACCAATGGAAACTAGTGAAAACAGCTAGTTTCCTTTTTTTTAGCTGAGCATACACCGCTGTTGATTTCAGCAAATAGCAATTTAAAAAACCCCCGACCATCGCTAGTCGGGGGTCTTTATTAATTAGTTAAGCTTCACACCGTGGAAGTAAGGAGTACCACTGAAGTCTACGAATAGACCGTTAGCACCGTTTGTTCCATAGATGAAGTCAGGATGTTGCAAGTAAACCATTGGAGCTTCGTCTACAAGGATCTCAGAGATCTCTTTGTAAGCTTCGTCACGCTTCGCTTGATCAGTCTCAGAACGAGCTAGGTCAAGTAACTCATCCACGCGGTCGTTTGCGTAGAATGAACGGTTACCAGGAGCACCGAAAGCAGAAGAGTGGAATAGAGCGTATAAACCGTAGTCAGCATCAGCTGTTACAGTAGTCCAACCTAAGATGAATAGTTCATGCTCACCAGCACCAGTTTTCTCTAGGAAAGCACCCCATTCGATTGTTTCAATGTTAACTTTGATTCCGATTTTGCTTAATTGATCTTGAGCAAGTAATGCGATATCCGCACGCTCTTTAGATCCTTCGTTTACAAATAAAGTTGTTTCAAAACCATCTTCAAATCCAGCTTCAGCTAGTAAAGCTTTAGCAGCTTCTACATCATATCCAAGTGGCTCAAGATCTTGGTAGTTACCAACAACTGTAGGAGCAAGAGGTCCTACTGCAGGTACACCTTGACCGTCAAGGATACCGTCAACGATATCGTTTTTGTTGATAGCCATAGAGATTGCTTGACGTACTTCTTTAATGTTGAAAGGTTCTTTTTCCATGTTGAATCCTAAGTAGTCCATACGAGTACCGCGAACACGAGTTAACTCGATTCCAGCACTTTCCAAACCTTCTACACGAGCAACATCAGAAGCACCAACTTGGATAACGTGAGCTTCACCAGCTTCAAGTTGTGCTACACGAGTAGATTGCTCAGCATTTACAACGAATTTAACGGAATCAAGAGCAGGAGCTCCGTTCCAGTAGTTTTCGTTTTTGTTTAAAACGATTTCAGCACCGCGGTTCCAAGATCCAAATACGAATGGACCAGTACCTACTGGGTTTTCGTCTACTTTCTTACCACCGTTGTTTTCTTCTTCAATAGCAGAAGGAGCAATGATAGATCCAGCGTTATGCGCTAAGTGAGCTGGTAGTGGAGCGAAAGGCTTTTCTGTTTTGAATTGTACAGTGTAGTCGTCTACAACAACTACTTCTGTGATCATGTTAAGTACTACTGCACGTGGAGATGCAAATTCAGGATCGATGATACGCTCGATCGTCATTTTTACAGCATCTGCAGTGAAGTCAGTTCCGTCATGGAATTTAACGTCGTCGCGAAGTTTGAATTCCCAAGTAGTTTCATCTACAGCTTCCCAAGATTCAGCTAGAGAAGGAATGACAGTTCCGTCTGCTTCATATGCAGTTAAACGGTCAAATAATTGAGTTGTTACGTTAGTTGTAGCAGTATCGTTCATTCCGTGTGGGTCAAGTGTAGGAGCATCAGATGGAACAACGTATACTAATTCTCCGCCTTCTTGTCCTGCAACGTCCTCACCATCGCCTGATCCGGCATTAGTGTTTCCGTTTGTTGGTGTGCTGCTGTTACCGCCACTACATGCTGAAAGAACTAGCATAAGTGAAAGCAGAAGCAAGAAAAACACATTCTTTTTTGCTTTCATGTAAAATTACCCCCCTGAAGATTTGTTTTTGTTACAAGATTGTAATCAATGGATAAGCCACGATTGTTTATTATCATAATTCAAAAACTGAAAATTCACAAGAGTTGTTTTACAAGAAATTTTAACAAATTTATTATTTTTGTAATAATTCGCGAGAAAAAACGAATTAATATTACGTTTTTGTTAATTTTTTCATGCATATAATGAAAGGTATTTCTAAGTAAAAAATCTATTAATCACAAAATTAAGTATGCTAAGACTCTTTAAAACTATTGTAATATTACGAATTAATAGCTATTATAGAACCTAGTTATGTTGAATATTTAGAAATATTAAGTTTGTTACAAAGAGATGAAGGGATGAGAAGAGCGTATGGATCAACCACAACCACAAACGACAGCAGGAATTCCAGTTAGTATAGAAAATACGAAGTCAGTTCGTTGGAAATCATTCTATAAGAAACTGGCGAAAAATAAAGCTGCCATGGCTGGCGCCTTTATTATTATATTTGTTATTTTAATGGGGATTTTTGCCCCATTACTTGCAACCCATGATCCGAATACAACAAATGTAATGAACAAATTGCAGGGACCGTCTGCTGAAAATTATCTGGGAACCGATGACGTGGGGCGTGACATTTTCAGTCGTCTGCTATATGGTGCAAGAGTTTCATTGGGAATCGGGTTTGTTTCTACTATTTTAGGTGCAATTGTCGGGGTATCCCTTGGAATCGTATCAGGTTATTACGGCAGATGGGTCGACTCATTGATTATGAGGATATGTGACGTACTATTGGCTTTCCCTGGTATTCTTCTTGCTTTAGCTATTGTAAGTGTTCTTGGAGCAAGCACACAGAACGTTATTATTGCTGTTGCTTTTTATGCAGTACCGTCTTTTGCGAGGATTGTTCGTGGTTCTACTTTAAGTGTAAGGAAATTGGAATACATTGATGCAATCAAGGCAATGGGAGCAAAAGATTTCCGAATAATTTTTAAACACATTTTACCGAATATTATGTCACCAATTATTGTACAAGCTACGCTATATATTGCTTCTGCCATTATTACAGCAAGTGCCCTGTCCTTCTTAGGAATGGGGACAAGACCACCTACTGCTGAGTGGGGTGCGATGTTGAGTCAAGGGCGTTCTTATATTGCGCAGGCTCCTCATATTACACTATTCCCGGGTCTTGTTATCTTGTTGGTAGTTATCGGATTCAACTTGATGGGTGACGGACTTCGAGATGCGTTAGATCCGAAAGCGAAAAAATAATGGAGAAGAAGGTGAACTAACATGTTTATTTATATCATTCGAAGACTTTTCCAAACGATACCGGTTATGTTTGGTGTAACGTTGGCAGTATTTATGATGATGCACTTGATTCCTGGGGATGCAGCTCAAATTATGGCTGGTGAACAGGCTAACCCGGAACAGATTGAAGCAATGCGTGAGAAATTGGGATTAAATGACCCGTTATATGTTCAGTATTTCAGTTATATAGGAAACGCGATTCAAGGAGATTTAGGAACTTCCATCCGTACGAATCGTGATGTTACTTCAGAGATTTTCACAAGCAGATTCTGGATTACAGTGGAATTGGCGATTTGGGGAACTATTCTTTCCGTTATTCTTGGATTGATAGCAGGTATTGTATCCGCAACAAGAAAGTATTCTTTTGCAGATACTTCCTTAATGATTGTTGCGCTGTTCGGTATTTCCATGCCTAACTTCTGGCTTGGAATCATGCTCATTTATTTCTTCTCTGTTAACTTAGGGGTCCTTCCTGTTGCAGGTTGGGGAAATGATTGGAAGCAGATGATTTTGCCGGTTATCACACTTGGAACAGGTGGAGCAGCAATCATTGCTCGTATGACTCGTTCAAGTATGTTGGATGTAATAGATCAGGATTATATCCGTACGGCTTATGCTAAAGGTGTCAGTGATAGATTGGTTATTTACAAGCATGCACTGCGCAATGCGCTCATTCCGGTTGTAACAGTAGTAGGCCTTCAATTCGGTGGATTGCTTGGAGGAGCAGTTATAACAGAGACAGTTTTTGCGATTAATGGACTAGGACGTTTGATTATCAGTTCCATTACAATGCGTGACTTCCCAATGGTTCAAGGAACAATTCTTGTCTGTACGATTTTGTTCGTATTTGTAAACTTCCTGGTGGATATCACATACCGTTTAATTAACAAACGTATAGACCTTAACTAAAAGGACGGTGAAGAAAATGACAGCTGCAAAGAACGATAAAATATTAGAAGTAAAAGGGTTACGCACTTCCTTCTTTACAGATGAAGGAGAAGTAAAAGCCGTGGATGGTGTAGACTTTTCCATTGAAAAAGGGAAGACGCTTGGTATTGTAGGGGAGTCTGGATCTGGTAAAAGTATTACCTCCCTATCCATTCTAAGGTTGCTACAAGAGCCTGTTGGTAGAGTAGTAGGTGGAGAAGTTATTTTCAAAGGTGAGAACCTTTTAGATAAAACAAAAAAACAGATGATGCAAATTCGTGGAAACAACGTATCTATGATTTTCCAAGAACCGATGACATCATTGAATCCGACACTAACCTGTGGAGAGCAAATTGCGGAATCTGTTCGTATTCACCAAAAGCTTGGTCGCAAGGCTGCTTGGGTGAAAGCGGTGGATATGCTTCGTTTAGTAGGTATACCATCTCCCGAAAAACGTGCAAAACAATATCCTTTCGAACTTTCAGGCGGTATGCGTCAACGTGTCATGATCGCGATTGCACTTGCCTGCAACCCTGAACTATTGATTGCGGATGAGCCGACAACCGCATTGGATGTAACGATTCAAGCGCAGATTCTGGATCTAATGAAAAAACTACAAGAGGAACTTGGGACATCGCTAATGCTGATTACCCATGACCTTGGTGTGGTTGCGGAGATGTGTGACAAGGTTGCGGTAATGTATTGCGGAAAAGTGGTAGAATATGCAGATGTTCAAACCATCTTCTCAAGCCCTAAACATCCGTACACTGTTGGTTTATTAAACTCTGTTCCAAAGCATGATCAGGATGTGGAAGGAGACCTGTCTGTTATTGATGGGGCAGTGCCAAGTCCATTCAACCTGCCTCAAGGGTGCCGTTTTGCACCTCGTTGTCCGCATGCGAAGGACATTTGCCGCAGCAGTTTGCCGGACTTGAAGGAAACAGAAGACGGCGATCAGGTTCGTTGCTGGATCTATACAGATAAGTGGGAAGATGAGGAGGTTGCTGCTAGCCATGAGTAATCAAACATTATTAGAAGTAAAAAACCTTAAACAATACTTTCCTATTAAAGGTGGAATCTTCGGAAGAACGGTTAACCATGTTAAAGCGGTAGATGACATCAGTTTTTCCGTGAAGGAAGGCGAAACGGTCAGTATCGTTGGAGAATCCGGTTGCGGTAAATCTACAACAGGCCGTGCGATCCTCCGTCTGGATAATCCATATTCCGGAGAAGTAAGCTTCCAAGGCCAAAACTTACTTGGCCTGAGCAAGTCCCAGATGAGAAAGAAACGTAAGGATCTGCAAATCATTTTCCAAGATCCTTATGCATCCTTGAACCCTCGTCAAACAGTTAGCCAGATTTTAGAGGAAGCATTAGAAATCCAAAACGTTGTCCCTCGCAAAGACCGCCGCAAAAAAATTGTGGAACTGCTTGAGACGGTTGGAATTGGTGCTCACCAGGTTGACCGCCATCCGCATGAATTCAGTGGAGGACAACGTCAGCGTATTGGTATCGCCCGAGCATTATCTGTTGATCCAAAGCTGATTGTCTGTGACGAAGCAGTATCAGCTTTGGATGTATCCATTCAAGCTCAGGTATTGAACCTGCTGAAGAGATTACAACGTGAATTTAATCTGACGTATCTTTTCATCTCTCATGACCTTGGGGTTGTACGTCATATATCTGATAGAATCATTGTTATGTATTTAGGTAAAATTGTAGAAGTTGCTGATAAGGATGCACTTTTTGCAAATCCACAGCATCCATATACAAAAGCATTATTATCTGCGATTCCTAGTACCGATCTTGGCAAGAAGAAAGAGCGTATCATCTTAAAAGGTGATGTTCCTTCTCCAATCGACCCGCCTGCTGGATGCCGCTTCCATACGCGCTGTCCTTATGCATTTGACCGTTGCCGCACGGAAGAGCCAAAGCTACATGGTATCCCAGGTGTTAACCAACAGTCTGCTTGTCACCTTGTGGAAGACGGAGCAGTTGATTTCTCGCAGTTGAAGACGAATTATTAGTAGTTTTTTTTGAAAGGCCACTCTCAGCGGTTGTTGGGGGTGGTTTTTTGTGTTTGTGTATATATTGGCGAAGTTGAAAGGAATGAAACGCAAAATGATGGTAGAATTTGAAATTCGCGAATCATAGGGATTGAATGAAACGCAAAATGATGGTTGAAGTTGAAATTCATGTGTCATAGGGGTTGAATAAAACGCAAACGTGGTTGGAGTTGAAATTCGCGTGTCATAGAGGGGGAATGGAATGCGAAATGATAGTTGGAGTGAAAATTCGTGTGTCATAGGAATTGAATGATGCCCGCAATCGTTAATCCGGATACCACCATAGTGCTTGAATGAAATACCCCAAAAACACCCCAAAAACAACCAATCAACCTAATAACACCCGAATAAACCCGATTAAAGCAACCAATAGAATTCTCCCCTCCCAAACAACCACCAAACTCCAACTTAAACCACAAATTTTTAGAATATTTCATTTTTGGCACGCTTCTTGCATCTACCAATATCGAGAATAAAAACATAATTCAAAAAGGGGAGAATCAACCGTATGCAAAGGCAATTACGAAAAAAGAGTAAAGCAAAATGGATGATGCAGTATTTATTACTTATCTGTCTACTAATTCTTGCAGCGTGTAGTTCGAACACAACAAGCAACAACAGTACGAATACTCAACCAGACCAAAACACAAATGAAAATAATACAGAAGAAGCAGCAGAAGCCAGTGGCGAGTTAACAGTCGGTATAGAAGCGGAACCTACCTCCCTTGATCCATTTAACTCAACAGACGGTAACTCCGCAACCGTTCAAAGCACCATGTTTGAAGGGTTCTTGCGATTCGACGAAAAGATGAATCTTGTACCCGTACTAGCGACCGAATACAACTTTAATGAAGACGCAACAGAAATTACATTCACCCTCCAACAGGGAGTGAAGTTTCATGATGGCACAGATTTCAATGCCGAAGTGGCAAAAGAAAATCTAGACTTTGTTCGCGATGCTGAAAACGGCTTAGCACGTGCATCCTTTTTCTCTTTTATTAGTGAAGTAACAGTAAATGATGAATACAGCATCACTATTAAATCGGAAGAGCCTAACTCTGCCATGGCATCTTATATGGCGCATTCTTCGGCATCTTTCAAATCAACGGAAGAACTGAAAAAGAAAAAAGATGACACTGATTATAATCTTGATCGTAACCCTGTCGGTACTGGACCATTTAGATTCCAAGAGTGGAAAGACAGCGAGCAGATTGTTGTCACAAAGAATGAAAACTATTGGAATACCCAAGAAGAGCCGAAAGTAGACAGCATCACCTTCTTGCCGATAGTAGAGGCGAGCACCCGTGTTAACAAGCTGAAAACAGGTGAGGTGGATGTGATCTTCCCGATTCCTACGCTTAATGCCAAGGAACTTGAACAGGAAGAGAACGTTGATTTATATGTGGGATCATCTACAAACGTATTCTATATCGGAATGAATTTTAAAGAAGAGAAATACAACGATTTAAAGGTTCGTCAAGCGATGAACCATGCTGTGGATAAAGATGGGCTTATTGCGCAGATTGCGGATGGGTATGCACAAGTGGCCGATTCCGCGATTGCTCCTGCCGTTTATGGATATGCAGGGCAAAGTGTGTATGAACATGACAAGGAACTTGCAAAAGAATTATTAAAAGAAGCAGGAATGGAAGAAGGATTCAAAGCCACTTTGTGGACGAGAAATACAACGGAATTCGTTTCTGTTGCGGAGTATGTGGCCATTCAACTAAAAGAGATTGGCATTGATGTGGAAGTTCAGGCGTTTGAAAGCGGTACGTTGTTTGAAATGTTGGATGCTGGCGAGGAAACGGATCTTTGGATCGGACGCTGGTCACCAGGAACAGGTGAGGCGGATTATGGACTCCGACCAAACTTTGCTTCTGATCGTGTGCCTCCTAACTTCAATAACTCCGGCTTTTATATTAATGAGGAGTTAGACGGTCTGTTTGACGATGCACTTCGCACACCAGATCAGGACCAGGCTTTATCCATCTATGCCGATATCCAAATGAAGATCTATGAGGATGCTCCTTGGGTGTTCTTGCATATTCCAGATACTATCATTGCAAAAGGGAAAGATGTCAATGGTATCTATGTTCTGCCTTCAGGCGGAGTACATCTTAATTTAGTAGAAAAACAATAATAGAAAATGGACTCATAGGAACCGAAAAACCTATGAGTCTACTCTTTATAAGAAGAGGTGAACCGCATGATTCAATTTGCAGTCAGAAGAATTATTGGCATGATTCCTATTTTACTAATCATTACAATTATTGCTTTCCTATTTGTTCACTTAACTCCGGGAGACCCGATACGCATCATGTACGGAGCGGAGTTGGATCAAGAAACATACCAAACTTTGAGGGCGAAGGAAGGGTTTGATCAACCGCTCATAGTCCAGTACGGAACTTATATGTACAACATATTGGTGCAAGGGGACTTCGGTTCCTCTTACAGAACCAAAACGGAAGTGTCATCTGAAATCATGAGGCGTTTTGGTTTTACGTTTACCTTAACGATGCTTGCGATGTTCTGGGCAATCCTTATTGGTATTTTTGTCGGGATTATTTCCGCTACCAAAAGAAATACGGTGTGGGACCGACTTGGAATGGTATCTGCGATCACTGCGCTAAGTGTGCCTGAATTCTGGTTTGGCCTGATGGTTATGCAGATATTTGCGGTGCAGCTCGGATGGTTTCCGACAAGTGGGAGTGGAACATTCGCTCACATTTTCCTCCCGTCCATCACGCTAGGGTTTGGGGTAGCGGCTACCATCGTAAGATTTACAAGGTCAAGTGTTTTAGAGGTAATGCGCGAGGATTATGTAAGGACTGCCAGAGCAAAAGGGCAAAAAGAATCGGTTGTAGTTTGGAGTCATGTGCTAAGAAACGCGCTCATCCCGGTTGTGACCATGACTGGTCTTCAGTTTGGATTTCTCATTGGTGGAGCGGTAGTTGTGGAACAAGTATTTGCTTGGCCTGGGCTAGGTTCATACCTTGTTGACTCCATTCTAGCCAGGGATTATCCGGTCATTCAGGCTCTGATTTTATTGTTCTCATTCCAGTTTCTGGTAGTCAATCTATTGGTAGATATAAGTTACGGATTTTTAAACCCTCAGATTAGATACGATTAATAGTAAAGGAGACACAATTCTATGAGCAAAAAAATGCACACCTCGTATTCTCCTTTCAAGGTGTTTCTTCATAAGTTCATCAAACAGCGGTTTGCTTTTGTCGCATTTATCATTGTAGCCTTCATTGTGCTTGTTGGTGTTTTCGGTTCTTGGATTGCGCCGTTTGATCCATATCGCCCTGTTACCTTGCAATATGAAGAAAAAGGGATTGATTCCGAAAATTTAACAAGCAAGCGTATAGAACTAACCGGGGTTTTGAGTGATGGAAGCAAAATTACAGGCTCCGAATTAATGAATGTGCAGGTTGAAAGTGAAGATAGAAGAATTGCCTCCATCAGAAGAATGGAAGATGGGGTGACCATCACAGCAAATACTTCTGGGGTTACCAACGCATTCATTGAGAGTGAGGGAGTCCGGTCGCTCGTAGGGGTAAATGTATCAAGCGATACAGAAGCGATCGAGCCGAGCATTATACGAATAGAGGCAGAACAGCCAAATGAAACCATGCAAAGTGGAGACAGATATACCGTCCAACTTAAGGCTGTTCTTTCCGATGGTACCTCTATCAGCGGATTAGAGGAACTAGATGCCTTTTTGCTTGATGGACAAGAAGATAAGGATGGAGAAAATAAAGGCAGCGGTTTTGTGTCAGCTGGAAGTTCAGAAGAAAGTGATGGGGGAGTTGAATTTCTCTCACTGGATGAGGAGCTGGCAACAGTTTCACAAGAAGGGCTTGTCACACTAAATGGGCAAGGGGACGCGCTGATTCAAGTCATAGCGGGTACAGTTTCTACAGTCGTCCATCTTCCTGTAGGTGTCCAAGAAATTACTCCTAAGCTGGTTTCTATCGTACCTGAAACGACAGAAGTGAGTTTAGTAGACATCTATAAGCACCAACCACCTTCTTCCACTCATTTCTTTGGAACAGATCACCAGAACCGGGATATCTTCAGTAGAGTGGTCATGGGGACAAGAGAGACGCTAATCATCGGTTTCGTTTCGGTTGCCATAGGGGCCGTCATTGGAACAGCATTTGGCTTGATAGCTGGCTATTATGGAGGAAGAATTGATAGTTTAATCACCCGTTTTACTGATATTTTACTAGCATTCCCTGGGATATTACTCGCAATTGCGGTAATTGCTTTTCTTGGTGCGGGACTCACGAATATCATTTTTGCAGTGGCGGTGTTTACCATTCCTATCTTTATCAGGATTGTCCGCGGGAGTACGCTTGCGTTAAAAGAGATGACCTATGTGGAAGCGGCACAATCAATCGGTGTGAAGGATAGCGTCATCATCATGAGGCATATTTTTCCTGGAACATTGTCAGTGGTTATCGTTTATTTGACGATGCGGATTGGGGTGGCAATATTGATTGGAGCTGCCTTGAGTTTCCTCGGGTTAGGCGGAGACATTACCGCTCCTGAATGGGGTTCTATGTTAAGTGCAGCTAAGGACAACAGCGGAAATGTGTTTCATCCGACGTTCTTTCCGGGACTAGCGATTGTTATTACTGTTTTGAGTTTTAACATTTTGGGAGATGGATTGCGGGATGCGCTTGATCCGAAGTTAAAAGAGTAGGAGGTGGCAACATAGATGGAAAAAGTGCTTGAAATAAAAGATTTAGAGGTTAGCTTCAAGAGTGATGGAAAGCAGTTGAAGGTGGTAAACGGGATTTCCTTTGACGTACACAAAGGAGAAACGCTTGGTATTGTAGGAGAATCTGGTTGTGGGAAAAGTGTCACGTCCCTATCCATCATGAGGCTTTTGCCATCGCCTCCAGGAAAGATAACAGGTGGTTCTATCCATTATCAAGGTGAAAATCTGTTAGAAAAGAAAGAAAGAGACATGCGGAAAATTAGAGGAAACGAGATTTCCATGATCTTTCAAGAGCCAATGACATCCCTTAACCCTGTTTTTACAATTGGGAAGCAATTGGACGAAGTGTTGCTTTTACATAATGACATTACAAAAAAAGCGGCACGAGAGCGTTCAATAGACATGTTGAAACTTGTTGGGATTCCACGTGCAGAGCAAATTTACGAAGCGTATCCCTTTGAACTTTCAGGTGGAATGCGCCAGCGTGTGATGATTGCCATGGGACTTGCTTGTCAACCTAAGCTGTTGATTGCAGACGAACCGACTACGGCGTTGGACGTAACCATTCAGGCTCAGATTTTGCATTTAATGAAGGATTTGAAAAAGAAAACCGACACAGCCATCATGCTGATTACTCATGACCTTGGTGTGATTGCGGAAATGTGTGACAGGGTCATAGTCATGTATGCAGGTGAAATTGTGGAGGAGACAGATGTAGATACTCTGTTTAATAACCCAAAGCATCCTTATACGATTGGACTGTTAGAGTCCATTCCAAAGCTTGGGGAAAAACGGGATCGGCTCCGATCGATTCCGGGACAGGTTCCGTTGGCTGGAACAATTACACAAGGATGCCGTTTTGCTGATCGGTGCAGTAAGACGATTCCGTTGTGCAGGGAAGAGGACCCGGAGTTACTTGAAGTGAAAAAAGGCCATTCCTGCAGGTGCTGGCTTCATGCAGATAGGAGTGTGACTGTATGAGTAAACCGTTGTTAGAAGTGAAAGACCTTAAGATATATTTTCCAATAAAAAAAGGCATAAGGCAAAAAGTTGCTTCTTATGTCAAAGCAGTTGACGGTGTTTCTTTTACGATAAATGAAGGAGAGACACTTGGGTTGGTGGGAGAGTCCGGTTGCGGGAAATCGACAACAGGAAGAGGAGTTGCCCAGCTCTTAAAGACAACAGACGGTAAAGTTCTTTTCCAAGACGAGAACTTGCAGGAGCTGTCCGTAAAGGAGATGCGAAGCAGAAGAAAAGACATGCAGCTCGTTTTTCAAGATCCATATGCATCTCTTAACCCCCGACTGACAGTGGAGCAAATTTTGGCTGAGCCCTTAAAAGCACATGGTGTGGAGAGAAACAGACGACGTAAGCTGATGGAAGATATCATGGAGGTATGCGGTTTGAATAAAAACTACCTTCATCGGTATGCGCATGAATTTTCCGGAGGTCAAAGGCAACGGATAGGTATTGCCCGGGCACTTATTTTAAAACCGAAATTAATTATCGCCGATGAACCTGTCGCGGCTCTTGATGTATCCATCCAAGCCCAAATCTTGAATCTATTAAAAGATTTGCAGGAAGGATTTGGGCTGACTTATCTATTTATCTCTCACGATTTAAGTGTTGTTCAACATCTTTGTAATCGGGTGGCAGTGATGTATTTAGGCAGAATTGTAGAGATTGGAGAAGCGGATAAAATTTTCGAGAAAAGGCTTCACCCCTATACGGAATCATTGATTGATGCCATTCCTATTTCCAACCCGAGGGAGCGGAAGGAAAGAATTATTCTTCAAGGCGACGTGCCTTCTCCGGTAGACCCGCCCAAAGGCTGTGCGTTTGTAGGAAGATGTCCGAAAGTGATGGCGCATTGTCATACCGAACGCCCAGAGTTAATGGAACACTCGGATGGTCACCATGTCGCGTGTCACTTATATTCGCTGGAAAATAAAACAATGGAGGTATCCTCATGCTCACAAAGCAGTGGAAACGTTTAACGAAGATGCTGGCTGTTTTGCTATGTGGTGCTTTAATATTTCCTGCAACAAGCGGGTATGCAAAGCCTTCCCATGTCCATAACACAGATTTGAAAGAGTTGCTCGTGCATAATGGGCAGCTGGAAGGGGAGTTTAGCGCAGAGGTAAAAGAATATATGGTGAAAACTAACGAAGAAGAACTGTTGTTGAAGATTACACCTGTAGCTGTTAATGCCAAGGTGGCAGTAAATGGGGAAAGAGTGAACCATCGCAAAGTAGTGAAGGTAGAGGTCCCTTCAAGTAAAGAAAGGATAAAAATCGATATTGCGACTCCTAAGGGGATAAGGGATACTTACACTCTATTTGTTGAAAAAGGTCAGGATTATGATTTGAAAGAAGTTACGCTTTTTCAAAACGGAGATGGTTCCGTCATTGAAGATTATCAGCTGGGTTTTCAAAAGGCAGAAGTGATGGAGGGTGTAAAGGCGTATTTAATGTTCTATTCCAAAAAAGATTTTTACGAAGTTTGGAACTATATGACAGGATTGACAACAGAACAAATAGAACAGCATCTGACCTCCCAGGAAGAGGGAGAGAATAAGGATAAACTCTATAAAATTTCCAATCTGAGCTACGCGGATGGAGTGGGAAATACCTTTCGATCAGGGCAGATAGATGTGATCACTGGAAAGCCTTTAAATGTAGGCGATTATCATGCATATGCAGCAACACTTGGAGAGAATGGAGTCTTGGGGATGACAGAGGCAGACCGAACCATCAGCATTAATCCTTACCCTACCAATCTAGAGTTGCTTGGCAGTGGGAAGGATATTGAGAATTATTCAGTGACTTTTGAACAAGCAGATGACGAAAAAGTCACTCACTATTTCTTGTTTTACTCTTCCAAAGGACTGACAAAACTCGTGGAGCCTCTTATTAGTGGTGGGGATTTAGAGTTCCTAGAAGAGTTGCAACGCGAAAATAGAGGGAAATTACTATCACTAAATGAGATTGGAAATGAACCGGTGTCCTTTGCTCCTAATCAAAAAACGATTGAGGGGAACGCATTAGGGAATGAACTGTATTATGCTTATGTAACAGCAGTCAGTGAAGAAAAAGTACTTGGATCCAGTAAATCTCTTAAAATGATCAATACCAACACGATGCCTGTACCTTTGGAAACTATTGGGGACGGTGTCGGAACCTTGCTACCGGCTGGAGGTGCCACCGGGGATACGGATGAATATTTCAATGCAATTCGAGAAGCGGCGGGTGTCGAGCGCCCGAGAATCGCTATTTTTAATAGTTCCAGAGATTCTGTAGACGTAGCGTACGACTATTATCACCTTGATGACGGACCTTATCTGGCTCTTGAAACAGAGTTTAGGGACAGAGGCTTTGAACCGGTTTATATACCGCTTGCAATAGACACCTTCGACTTTGTCGCTTATGACGAGTATTTCGTTAATCTTGTGAAAAGCAGTCATGCGGTAATGCTTCAGGGTGGGGATCAAATGAAGCATGCAAGGTCATTGCTTGAAGATGATGGAACACTGACTCCTCTATTGGAAGCGGTCCAATATGTCCACGATAATGGCGGAGTGGTAGCTGGTACAAGTGCAGGTGCACATGTAATGAGTAACCCGATGTTTGGCGTGGGGAGGAGTTTTGAAGCGTTAGTCATCAATGATACGGAAGTGAAAACCGTCGCTGATGTACCACTGACAGGCTTTCTTGATCCAACCCTTAAAGACAATAATTTTCAGATTCCAGGACTTGGCCTTGTTGAAAACATCCTAACCGATACGCACTTTGATATGCGTGGAAGGCTTGGCCGCTTGCTTGTCGCTATGCGAGATACAGGTCATGAAGTAGGAGTGGGCTTGGATGAGGGGACTGCTCTTGAAATAAAAGGAGATATAGGGGAAGTAGTAGGAGAAAACGGTGTGTGGATTCTCGATGCGAGTGGCGCAACCTTCAATGAAAAAGGTGCAGCTCCAGGGTTTGAAGTAGATGATGTTATGGTGCATTACTTGACGGAAGGAGATACCTTCAATCTAGTCACAAAAGAAGTCATCCCTGCTGCAAATAAACAAGAAGTGGATCGAAGTGAAGACCCACTTTACGAAAGCTCTAATCTATTCGGCGGAGAATATGAATCTACCAAATCCCTGCTTTCTTTTGCTAAGAGTTCAGAAACGGAACAGGTGACCACTGTAAAAGGTAATGCATCTGACCCGGTTTTTGCGATACAATGGGCAAAGGATGATGTTTCAAAATACTACCAAAGTGATGAGGATTATATTCCGGATTCTTTAGCATCTTATAAAAAAGGGACGGTCACAAATATTAGATTATCACTTTGGGTGGAATAGGATGAAAAACTGAAGGAGACTTCTTACATGATTAAGTTATTGAAAAACGGGACCGTATACAGTCCTGAATATTTAGGAAAAAAAGACATACTGATTGTCGATAAAAGAATTGCGGCAATAGAGGATAGCATACATTTTGAAGACTCGGCGCATATAGAAGTGCTCGATGTAACAGGTCAACTTATCGTGCCAGGATTCATTGATAATCATGTCCACATCATGGGCGGCGGAGGAGAAGGAAGCTATCGGACCCGCACCCCTGAGCTTGTGTTATCAGATGCCGTAAAAGGTGGAATCACGACCCTGGTTGGTGTCATTGGAACAGACGGCACTACTCGTACAATGACAAGTCTTGTAGCAAAAGCTAAAGCGTTAAAAGAAGAAGGCATCAGTTGTTATGTTCACACAGGTTCCTACCAGGTTCCAGTAAAAACACTAACGGGAATGATTGAAGATGACTTAATATTAATAGAAGAAATTATCGGGGTCGGGGAGATAGCGATTGCCGACCACCGCTCTTCCCAACCAAATTATGAAGAGATTGCCAAAATCGCTGCTGCTGCACGGGTCGGTGGGATGCTTTCTGGAAAAGCAGGAATTGTGAACATACATTTAGGCGACAGTGTTAGCAAACTATCGATTTTAGAAGAAGTCATCGAAAAAACAGATATTCCAATCCGTCAATTTTTACCGACACATATCAATCGAAACAGGGAGTTGTTTGCGGCTGGAATAGAACATGCAAAAAAAGGCGGCTATGTGGACTTTACCACTTCAAGTATTGCCAAGTTTCTTGAACAGGGCGAAACGAAATGCAGTGTTGGCTTAAAGGAAATGCTCGATCAAGGGGTACCAATCGAACAGATTACATTCTCTTCAGACGGCCAGGCAAGCTTGCCGGAGTTTGATGAAAATGGGGAGTTCATCGGTTTGCAATTAGGAAGGGTCACGTCCTTATTCAAAGAAGTGAAAGATGCCATCTTGGAAGAAGGGGTACTGCCCGCGGATGCATTGAAGGTGATTACAGAAAACCCTGCTAAAGTATTGCGCTTAGCTTCCAAAGGAACGCTTGAAGCAGGAAAGGACGCTGATCTAGTTATACTGAATGCCACGTCCTATGAAATTGATTCTGTCATCGCGCTTGGTCAAAAAATGATGTGGAATAAAAAACTGCTTGTAAAAGGAACATTCGAGTAAGTTATAATAGTAGAAAAACACTGTTGCTGAAAAGGACAGTGTTTTTCTATAGATGGAGGTGTGAGTTCGGAAATGAAAACAAAGGAACTGACGCTGTTGGCCGGGTCTGAGGAAACGAGAAAAACGCTTGATAACCAATTGAACGAAATTATCGGTGATTTTATCCGAATTCGCAGTTATTCCGTTGATGCTCATAAAGTAACAAAAGTACACAATCAACTGATCATTCTATCCTCCCATTTAATAGAGGACGAAGCCAAAGATTACATCGGGGACAATTGTACTGTATTAGTAGCGAGGCGTATTGTTAACTTTCTTAATATTGACAAAATATACAGTGTCGCAAGAGGCGAGAAAGTCCTTTATGTGAATGATTTTCCTGAAACGGTCCAGGAAGCGATCTCCTCCTTCGAAATTTTGGGAATTAATCATCTTCAATTAATTCCGTATTTTCCAGGAAAAAAGGAAGAAGAACAAATTAAGATAGCGATCACGCCAGGCGAACTGGACCTTGTCCCTCCTTATGTAGAAGAAGTTATCAATATAGGTCCGAGGCTCATCGATATAACTACCATCATTACGATATTAAATAGATTAGGTCTTCTAGAGGAAAAGCAGGATCAGGTATCTAGTAAGTACATAAGTACGATTACAAGATTGAGCAAAAGACTAGGAGACGCTAACCAGGAAGCAAATAAAATCAGTGATCACCTGAAAAAGGTGGTAAACGGGGTGAATGATGGAATTTTGGCCATTAATCAGTTGGGCAGAATTACAGTCTTTAATGAAATAATGGAGCGTTTCCTGCGAATTCCAATGAAAAAAGCAATCGACCGACATGTTCGCGATGTAGTTTCTGATCGTGATTTGTATGATTTCATTATGAACAAACGAGAGGAAGAAGCGGACGGATATTTTACCATCAGTTCTATGAACTTTATGGTCCACCGTTTCATGATAGATCCTCAAGGGACTGTAGTCGTCACTTTTAAAGATGCAAGTGAAACAATCGAAATGGAAAAACAACTGAAAAGAGAATTAGTGAAAAAAGGGTTCTACGGAAAGTATCATTTTGAAGATATAGTAGGCAGCCATCCAGAATTATTGAGTACGAAGGAAATTGCCCGCAAGCTTGCCAAAACAGAACTTACTATCCTCATACAAGGGGAGAGCGGTACAGGGAAGGAATTGTTTGCCAGCTCCATCCACAATGCTTCTCCTCGTAGCAATGGACCATTTCTGGCTGTCAATTTCAGTGCCCTTCCAGAAGATCTTGTGGAAAGCGAACTTTTTGGATATGAAGAAGGTGCATTTTCTGGAGCGAAAAAAGGCGGAAGAAAGGGTCTTTTTGAACAGGCAAATGGCGGCACCATTTTTTTAGATGAAATAGGAGATATCAGCTTGAAGGTCCAAGCAAGATTGCTTCGTGTTCTTCAGGAAAAAGAGCTGCTCCGCATAGGCGGAAACAAAATCATTCCTATAGATGTTCGAGTCGTAGCGGCCACAAACAAGGATTTGCTTTCCTTAATGGAAGAGGGGAAATTCAGGGAAGACTTATACCATCGTCTAAAAGTCTTGTTCTTACAGCTTCCTGCTCTACGGAAACGAAAGGAAGACATTGCGCACCTCATTCATCACTTCATTCAACAAAGCGATCAACCATCAATTAATTTGGAAGTTGAAGTATTGGAGAGACTAAAAGAATATGACTGGTACGGAAATATCCGTGAACTAAAGAATACCCTCGATTATATGCTCGCGGTGTGTGAAGAGAATACGATCAAGGTAGAAGATATACCGAATGAAGGTTTTTTCCAGCAGGCAAGAAAGAGCATGAAGGAAGTAGCCACTACTGTGGAGTCTGCTGAACTTCCACACATTCAACAAGATTTGAATGAAGAATTGAGCAACATTGTAGAAATCATCTATCAGTTGCAAAGGACTGGAGAAACGGTGAGCCGGGTGAAAATATCGGAAGCAACAAGAAGTGGTGGGAGATTTTTAACTGAACAGCAAGTACGGTCTAGACTTGAAACATTAGAAAAGATGGGGTTGATTGAGAAAAAGAGGGGGAGACAAGGGACGAAGCTGACTGTATTCGGGGAAAAAACCTTCCATATGAAAAAGAGACAGTAAGTGGAATCATTTATCCACTTACTGCCTTTTTATTCAAGATAAGAAAGCATATAAAACGGTTGATCTCCGTTCCAGGCGCTTCGCTTGCCTGCGGGCGGTCCGTGAGCCTCCTCACTTCGTTGCGGGGTCTCACCTGTCCCTTCCTCCCGCGGGCGTCTACGCGCCTTCCACTCCAATCAACTGAGGGTTCATAGTACTCAATCTGCTTTAGACGCCCATCTTTCTTCTGGTGTTGCTTGGTTTTTTCGTTTGCTGGCTTTTCATTTTTTGTGTTCCTTGTGCTCCGTTGAAGTTGCCTTTACCGCCTGCTGCCTGCTTCTTTTTGTTTTCCAATTGCTTTTTCATCGCTTCTTGCAGACTGATCTTCTTTGGTTCATTGCTTTCTGTCATATAGCTTCCTCCTAATGGTCCATATTAGTAAATTTAGTATAAACCATTTCTGCATAGAAAGGTAATAAGAATTTACTGGGTTTCTATAGAAAGAATTATATTTTGAAAATAGAGAATGTATTTAATTCAATAATTATTGTTGAAACTATCTTAGTATAGTGATAAAGTTATAAAAGTATTATATAACACTTGTGGATTTAACTAACTGGTCTGTAATAACAACAGTATCAGTAATAAAAGTATTTAATAGGAAAACTTTAAAGCTTTTCTATTAAATATTTTTATTGGAAACAAATATTGGAAGCGTTACCAATATTACGAGTGTATCGACTACTACAGAAAAGGTGTGAACAGCATGATAGACACAATTATTGAATGGAGTAATGAAATTCTTTGGTCATATGTTTTAATTGCACTATTGGTTGGCCTTGGAATCTATTTTTCTTTGAAATCAAAATTTGTTCAGTTTACACAGTTGGGTGAGATGCTTCGGTTATTAAAAGAGAGCCCAACTTCAAATGAAGCCAAAAAGAGAGTTTCATCTTTTGGAGCATTCTGTATCAGTGCGGCAACTAGAATAGGAACAGGTAACCTTGCTGGTGTGGCGATTGCCATCTCGCTTGGGGGACCTGGTGCAGTATTTTGGATGTGGGTGGTTGCCCTATTTGGTGCATCCCTAAGCTTTATTGAGAGTACACTTGCACAGGTTTATAAAGTTAAGGACAAGAGCGGCTTTAAAGGTGGTCCTGCCTATTATATGCAAAAGGCAATGGGAGCACGTTGGATGGGAGTTCTATTCGCTGTCTTGATCACTTTTTGCTTCGGGTTGGCATTTACATCTGTCCAAGCGAACACTATTACCGTTGCATTTAACGAAGCCTTTGGAGTGAATCGATTAGTGCTCGGATTAGTTCTAACAGCAATTGTAGCGATGGTTATCTTTGGAGGAGTAAAAAGAATTGCCAAGGTATCACAAGTCGTTGTACCGGTTATGGCTGTTTCTTATTTATTGCTGGCGCTATATGTCATCGCAATTAACATTGGAGAAATTCCAGGACTGATTGGTGTCATCGTTTCAAGTGCCTTTGGACTGAACGAAGCGGTAGCCGGTGGGATCGGTGCTGCCATCATGAATGGTGTAAAACGCGGCCTGTTCTCCAATGAAGCAGGTATGGGTAGTGCTCCGGTTGCAGCGGCAACTGCTGACGTAAGTCATCCTGCCAAACAAGGTTTCATCCAAACCCTTGGGGTATTTGTTGATACTATCTTAATTTGTAGTGCAACAGCCTTCATCATTCTGCTTGCAGGGATTCCTGGCGGGGAAGAGATGGAAGGTATTCAATTGACTCAAGTGGCACTAGCTGAACATGTTGGACCTTGGGCAAGTATTTTTATCGCTATCGCCATTTTGTTATTCTGCTTTAGTTCGATTATTGGAAACTATTATTATGGAGAATCCAATATTGAATTTATCAAAGAAAGCAAAACAGCCATCATGATTTTCCGCTTTGCGGTCCTTGGAATGACGGTCTTTGGTTCTGTTGCAAGCTTGAGCATGGTTTGGAACATGGCGGATTTATTCATGGCATTGATGGCTATCACCAACCTTGTAGCATTGGCGTTTATCGGGAAAATTGCTCTTGCTGTTTTGAAGGATTATTTGAAGCAGCGTAAAGAAGGCAAAGATCCTGTATTCTATGCGAGTAATATTAAGGGGTTAGAGAATACAGAGTGCTGGGAAGATGAGCCCGGAAATGTTGAAGAAAAAGGTGCGTAAAAGGAATATGTTACATGTAGCTGCGGGATCTAGGTGATCCTGTGGCTTTTTTCTTGTTTAGGAAATTATTAATTGTGGAAAAGTCTTCATGCTAATTCTTCATCGCCGTGATGAAGACCTCTGCGACGAGGAAAAGGAGAAGAGAAGTCCTCATCGCCGTGATGAAGACCTCCGTGACAAGGAAAAAGGAGGAAGGAGGTCCTCATCGCCGGTATGAAGACCTCAGTGACAAGGAAAAAGGAGGAGGGAGGTCCTCATGGTCAGTATGAAGACCTCAGTGACGAGGAAAAAGGAGTAGAGAAGTCCTCATCCCTGTTATGAAGACCTCAGTGACGAGGAAAAAGGAGAAGAGAAGTCCTCATCCCTGTTATGAAGACCTCATTGACAAGGAAAAAGGAGTAGAGAAGTCGTCATCCCCATGATGAAGACCTCAGTGACAAGGAAATAAAACAAGAGAAGCCTTCATCTATACGAACAAGCGACCTTAAAACTCATGATATACTTATATTAATTTAAAGTTATCAGATTTATTTCAATAAGAAGGTGAACGTAAATGCTCTATCAATCTAGGAAACCTAACCCTGTTTTAGCTCCATGGGTGGAGTCTTATTGGCAGGTTCAATTGGATGCAGGACCAACTCCTAAGAGTGAAACCATTCTCCCCAATGGAAAAATAGAAATGATATTTGCCTTAGATGGAAACTACACCGTGGTAAACCGCCAAACCAATAAAGTCCACCAGGCATGGTTATCTGGTATACAGCATGAACCTTTACATATTTCATATAAGGGAAAGTCGAACCTATTCGGGATAAGGTTTCATACATACGGTCTTTTTCCTTTTTTACGCATTCCTGTTAACGAGACGGTAAACGTGGTGGAGCCATTAATAGATGTTACAGGAAAATTGTATGAACAGCTGTATGAAAGTATCTCTCAAGCCAACTCTACGGGAGAGGTATTCTCTATTCTAGACCTGTTTTTAGTAAGGAATTTGGATAATGATAAAGTAAAACAGTTTAAACTGATGAGTGAGATAACGCGACAGCTTAATGTCCTGCCAGAACAACCGATCTCTCAACTTGCGGACAGGATGGGTATTTCGCAACGCCATTTGGGGAGGATCTGCCATGATCATATGGGAGTCACTCCTAAATTGCTGGCAAGGATATTCCGATTTGAAAAGTCGTTCAGCTATCTCTATTCACAAAAAGATGAGGAGGATTTCAAGGCGCTAATTGACCTGGGATTCTATGATCAATCACATTTTATTAAAGAATTTAAAAGGTTTTCGGGAATGACTCCAGAAGAATATAAGAAGAGAGCAGTAGAGTCTAACAATTTTTTATAGAATGTCCGTTTTTTACAATCCTTAAATACTCCATTCTTCTATCATAAGTGGGTAGGGAGGTGAGTGATGTGGAGATGCAAAGTATTTTGGAGGGCATCAACTACTGGGCTGTGCTGATTTCGGCTCTATCAGCTTTTCTTATTGGCGGGCTTTGGTATTCCGTTCTTTTCGGAAAGGCTTGGATGGAGATACATAAGTTTACAGAAGACGAATTAAAAAAGTCAGCAGGTAGAGTGTTTGGCGGTGCGTTTGTTTTGGCAATTATCATTTCTTTTTCATTAGCCATGTTTATCGGCCCAGAAAGCACCGGTAGTTTTGGATTGTTTGCTGGTTTTATGGCAGGTGCTTTTTACGTTTCGGCAGCTTTGGGTATCACGTATCTTTTTGAGCGCAAACCGTTGAAACTGTTTTTAATTGATGCAGGATATCATATCGTAACTTTTACATTGATGGGATGGATTCTTGGAACATGGTCATGAATAATTATTGAAATGGGGATGAAAAGATGGAAGAAGTGTTATTTAAGCAAATGCAGTTTGTCCGAAAGAGAACCATTGCGGCTCTTGATGCCACTACGGAAAAACTTGCAGATGAGATGCCGGGAAATGTGAAAAACTCAATCAGATGGAATTTGGGACATATTTTCGTTTCACAAGATACTTTGCTCTATCCATTCATTGGAGAGGAACACAATGCACCAAAGGATTATGTTGACATGTTTGCAATAGGGTCAAGCCCTCATCAATGGAAGGTAGAGCCTCCTACCTTGAAAGAAATTAGGAACTATTTAGTGGAACAGCCTATTCGTATTCAAAGAGACTTTGCAGGAAAGCTGGAAGAAAGAATACAAAAGCCATTCAAATTGGGAGATTATGAGCTTACAACACTTGGTGAGCTGCTGAGCTTTGCCATATGGCATGAGGGGTTGCATCAAGGTACAATTAATACAATCAAGCGGGCAGTCGGGACAAAGGACCTTTGGAGTAAAGTGACAGAAGAAAATCAGCTTGTATAAAAGAATGTTAAAATTGGTGTGGCTAATATAGTCACACCTTATTCTAATTTTTTCTCAGTAATGGTATCAATCTAGAAATAAGTGTGATAAAATATCTTTAATTCAAGATATTTTAATTTAAAGTAATTAAGGAGGCACCTATATATGAACCACTTCCATCGAAGTCCTACCACTTATGTGCAGGATGTCATGATAAAGGTAGAAAATCTTCAACGTTCCATTGAGTTTTATACAACAATAATTGGTTTTCAACTATTAAAGCAAACAGAATCCCAAGCGGTATTCTCGGCAACTGGCCAGTCGCCATTGTTGACTATAGTTCAACCAAAGGATATTAAACCGAAACAGCAACGCACGACCGGTCTTTATCATTTTGCTCTTCTCTTGCCATCACGAGCAGATCTTGGTAGCATCATGCATCATTTTATCGCCAAGGGTGTCCGTCTCCAAGGGGCTTCAGATCACCTTGTAAGTGAGGCATTGTATTTGGCGGATCCAGATGGAAACGGGATTGAAATTTATAGGGACCGTCCGGCTGAGGAATGGAATTGGAATGGATCAGAAGTGGAGATGGCATCGATAGCACTTGATGTGGAAGGCTTGTTAAAAGAGGGTCAAGATACCAAATGGGATGGTCTACCTCATGAAACAGTCATGGGACATATACACCTTCACGTTTCTGAACTAAAAGATACCGAGCAGTTTTATACAGAAGGGCTCGGGTTTGAAGTTGTCACTCGCTATGGGGCCCAAGTTTTGTTCATTTCAACGGAACGTTATCATCATCATATCGGGCTGAATACATGGAATGGAGTTGGAGCACCTGCACCTGAAGGGAATTCCGTAGGTCTTGTATGGTTCTCATTGGTGTATTCAAGTGAAGAAAAGAAGCTGGCTGCAGTTGATAGGCTAAAGTCATTAGGCTATAAAGTTGAGGTATCTGATAGCGAATATTTAGCAAAGGATCCTTCAGGCAATAAGATAAAACTCGTTTAAACAGACTTCTAAAAGAGTCTGTTTTTTTCTATGTCGTATAAATTTTGGAAGCAGAACACATCTTATGATTAACTACGCGTATAATGGGAGTTTTCTATGAAGGAACATAACATACAGCTGACAACGCCGGAGATTGCGGCATTATGGACAACATACATACAGAACAGTGCAACGATTTGCTTTTATAAGCACTTTCTTCAACAGTTGGAAGACTCGGAGATTGAGCGGATTGTTAAGGAGTCATTGTACTTAGAAGAAAGATACAATGAAGAAATTGAAAAGATTTTTTTGAAGGAAGGCTTTCCGGTGCCAGATGGATTTTCCGATAAAGATGTCAATCTGGAAGCTCCTCCCTTATATACAGATCTCTTTGCACTAAGTTTTGCCTATAGGGTCGGGCAGATGACAGTACCCTATTATGCTTCGGTTTTGACAAAGATAGCAAGAGGCGATGTGGTTGCCTTTTTCAGCGAATGTTTAAAAACTTCAACCAAACATTACAGGAATGCACTTGATTTGATGCTTGCGAAAGGGATATATGACAGACCACCCAAAGTCCCCTATCCGAAAAATGTTACATACATTAAAGAGCAGCAGACAATCCTTGGTTCTTGGTTTGGTGACAAAAGGCCCCTGAATGTGATGGAACTTGGAGAAATATTTTATGTGATTGAGCGTAACTATATTGGGATGGTCATGTTATTGGGACTAATTCAAGTCATGAGGGACCGGGAGATCAAGGAATATTTAAAAGAAGGGAAGAAACTTGCGCAAAAACAGGTGGAAGTCTTCAATAAAGTTCTGAAAGATGAGGATCATTTAGGAAATGTTCCTGTTAGTCTTGAGGTAACAGATTCTACCGTGTCTCCGTTCTCTGATAGGTTGATCTTGTTTTTGATCACGACCACAAGTTCAGCTGGATTATACTTGCTTGCATATGCCATGTCCACTGCGATGAGGAAAGACCTTGCCATGCACTATTCCACCATTATGTTGGATGTAGCCAAATATGGGGAGGACGGACTGGAGATGCTGATAAGACGCGGCTGGATGGAACAGCCTCCGCAATCAGTGGACCGAGAAAAGCTGCAAGAATAAAGAGGCTGAAGGTCATACTGGGACCTTCAGCTCCTTCTGGAAAAAATATAGCTCATCAGCAAGCTTAAAACCAGCCTTCTGATATAGCCGTATTGCTTGGTTATTGGTTGAATTTACACATAGCCTGAGTTCGTCGATTTCTTTGAATGAAAAGATCCAAGAAACCGCCCCTTTTAAAAGTTCTGTACCGATGCTTTGTCCCCGAAAACGCACATCCACTGCAAAAAACTCGATGCTGGCTTCCGAAAATTCAGGTTCTACTTCTACATAAATGTACCCTGCAAATTTGTTTTCTCTCATATAATAAAATACTTTCCGGTGTTCATTAATCCGGTTTATAATTTGTTCTCCATTATAGTATGTATCAGGAAAGGCCAGGTTGTGCAGGCGGATCATCTCACTGTTGGATTGCTCTGTGAGGAAGGGTAGCTTAGATGCTTGTGAGGCAGAAAAGTCGTTTCGTCTCATAATCAAAATAGCTTGTTCGCTTTGTTTTGAGAAGTTGAAATTAGCTGCGGTTATGACTGCTGTTTCATTCTCCTTGTTAGGGAACATGCAAAGTTTTTCCACCTCTGAAGGGAGAAGTTGCAGCATTTCCTTGACTAAACATATTGCTTGATCTTGGTGATTAGCTTCTATAAACGGCCCCCATACTTCTGCAGACTTTTGCTCAAAATCAGCATCAAATCCAGCTACCCCAACCAATGTATCTTCCTTATAGGCTAAAACGAAGGCTTTTTCAAACGGTACATCTGTAAGTTCATTTTGCAAGTAGCTTAAGATTTCCTGTTGTTGTTTGCCACAATATCCGATATGACTACTTGGCTGACCATTGAGTTTTGCGATAAAAGTTGCCACTTCTTCCATTAAATCACTGGAAGGACAAGAGATTACAGGTTCTTTCATTCCACCACTCCCAATTAAAAAATCCCAGAGTGTGCACTCCTCTGGGACTTGTTTGATTATTTAAAATTATAACACAAAAAATTAACGATTTATGAGGTTTCGTACCCCTCTATAGATTAAGGCAAGTGAGAATACTAGAACAGTCACGACGCCAAGAATAGTAGTAATCGGCTCAAGAGCAGCAAACGTTCCAGTCATTGGTACTCTAAGAAGCGCAAAACCTGCTAGCATGGCAGCGAAAAACAGAATAATTCTTTCCATATAACACCCTCCTTTCCCTTTGCTAACACTATATGTGTATAGGCTTAAACTTGTCAGCGCTTTCAATAATTTTTCTTCTCATTGAACATTGTTCAGTTATGTAATAGGAATAATAGGGTAAAAAGATAAAAAGAGACAGATGAGTGGGAGTGAGGAAATGGAGGATATTAAAGATTCAGTCAAGGAATCTTTTCTGGCAATTTTACCAGTATCAGCGGTAATCATTTTACTTCAGATTTTTTTAATAGGACTTCCTCTTGAGAAGTTCCTTTTATTCTTAATAGGACTATTAATGGTGACCTTTGGATTGATGTTCTTCCTCATGGGTGTGAACATAGGACTTTTACCTGTTGGGGACATGATTGGAAAGGCCCTTCCAAAACCAAAAAAGAAGTGGTTAATCATCGTTGTCGGGCTATTGTTGGGTACCGCCGTCACTGTGGCAGAACCTGATGTAAGGGTGCTGGCAACGCAGGTGGATGAAGTATCGGAGGGGAAAATCACCTCGACTGTATTGATTCTTTCCGTAGCTCTTGGAGTTGGGATATTCGTGGCGCTGGCGATGGTAAGAACTATCTATAAGATTAAACTGCCTTACCTTATAATGCCTGCGTATTTGCTTGTTTTTCTTCTAGCATTCTTTACTCCTGAGACATTTGTTCCGATTTCATTTGATGCTGGAGGTGTGACGACAGGTCCGCTTACTGTCCCGTTTATCCTTGCTTTGGGAGTCGGTGTTGCGTCTGTGATGAGAAAGGATGAATCATCGAGTGAAGGCTTTGGATTGGTTGCACTGGCGTCCATTGGACCAATACTTGCAGTACTGCTATTGGGGGTGATTTATCAATGATTCACGATATTTTTAAGGGATTTGGAGGACTGCTTCTTGAGGTAACCTTCGCGTTAGTGCCGTTATTAGTCTTTTTCCTCGTTTTTCAATTCATTTTCTTGAAACTCAACTGGGATAAACTCAAGAAAATATTGCTTGGTTTCGGATTTTCCTACATAGGACTGGTCTTATTCCTTCAAGGCGTGCACATCGGTTTTATGCCAGTTGGAGAAAAAATGGGGGAGAGTCTTGGCGAAATGACTCATTCGTGGATATTAATACCGATTGGCTTTGTTCTTGGCTTTGTCGCTACGATAGCAGAGCCTGCTGTAAGAGTACTGAATAAAGAGGTCTCCGATGTCACGGAAGGATATATCTCCAAGAAGGCGATGCTTCTGACACTGTCTGTTGGAGTAGGGGTAGCGATAGCTTTGTCCATGCTCCGTATTCAGTTCAATTTTTCCATCTGGTATTACCTCATACCAGGCTACCTTATCGCATTTATCCTTCTGTTTTTTACCAAAAAAATATTCGTCAGTATTGCCTTTGATTCCGGAGGAGTTGCTACAGGACCTATGACGGTTACCTTTATTCTTTCCATGGCGGTAGGGGTTGCATCTGTAACAGAGGGAAGTGATCCCCTGACTGATGGCTTTGGAATGATTGCACTTGTAGCACTTGCTCCCATCATTTCAGTTCTTGTGTTAGGTATTATTTATAAAAAAGAAGTGGAAGAGAACGGATAGAAGAGGCATGTGGATAAATAAATGGAGCTGAAATCGACTAGTTGATTTCAGCTCCATTTTCTATTTAGTTTATTTCAAGTGGTCGTAAACTTGCTTCGATTTCTTCTCTTTTTGGTTCTAAAAAAGGTGGGAGAGCAAGCTTTTCTCCCATTGTTTCTAGCGGCTCGTCTGCACTGAATCCAGGAGTATCAGTGGATAGTTCAAAAAGAATACCATTAGGCTCTCTGAAGTAGAGTGCCTTAAAATAATATCTTTCTACTTCTCCTGAGTTCGGGAGGCGGGTTTCTCTCACTCGTTGTACCCACTTTTGAAACTCTTCTTGGTTTGGAACCCGGAATGCTACATGATGTACGCCGCCTCGACCTATTTTTTCAGCTGGAAGATCTAGCCTTGTTTCAATATGCACTTCTGCTCCCGCACCGCCTTCTCCAGTTGAGTATACTTCGATGGCAGGGAATTCCCCTTTAAGGGAAGGATAGGACCCTTTAAATTGAAACCCAAGCACATTGGTTAAGATGCTTGTGGTCGGCAGGGCAGATTTAACTGTCAACGTTACAGGTCCAAGTCCAATAATGGCATGCTCCTTTGGGATGTCATTCTTTTCCCAAGGAACCCCAGCTAAAACACCTCTTTCTCCGTTGTCAGCCACTAATAATAACTTTGTTCCATCGTAATCTTCAAATGCCAAAGTGTCTCTGTCTGCCCGCTTTTTTATTTCTTCTTGTTTTATGTTAAATGTCCGGAATCTCTGCTGCCAAAAACGTAGTGACTCGGTGGTGGCCACACGTAAAGAAGTAGAAGAAATGCTTGAAACTCCTTCATGGGTCCTGCCTAAGCCGGGAATATCGAAAAAGGTAATCTCGGTTCCTGGATTTCCTTCTGCGTCACCATAAAATAAATGATAGGAGGAGGTATTATCTTGATTTACGGTCTTTTTAACAAGTCGCATCCCAAGAACCTCTGTGAAAAATTGATAATTTTTTTCTGCTTTAGCTGTTAATATAGAAACGTGGTGTAAACCTAATAATTCCATAGGTATCACTCCTACTAAGAATTTAACTCAAATTAAAATATCTCGAATTCAAGATAATTATATCATGCCTTTTTAACTTCCGCAATACCAATAAATTATTAGAAAAATACAAAATTTTTATGTGATTTTCTGCTTTTTTATTGCTAAATTCTCCATTTCAAAATATATTTATAATATATATATGTAGGAGAGTGATGAGAACTTGGATAGTATACCCTATGACTCGATAATTTTATTAGGGGCATTGTTAATATTATCAGGATATTTTTCGGCATCTGAAACGGCTATTACGAGCGTCAACAAAGTGCGGCTTCGTAATCAGGCAGACAACAATGCAAGAGCAAAACGCTCATTAAACATGGCAGAAAACTTTGATCAAAGTGTTTCTACAATCCTAATAGGTAATAATATTGTCAACATTGCAATGGCAGCAATAGCAACTAATATTGCCACTCAGTTATATGGGAGCAATGGCAGCACACTTGCGATCACGACAGCAATTATTACGATAGTAGTCCTTGTTTTTGGGGAGATTTTGCCGAAATCTTTAGCTAAACAATATGCAGAAAAATATTTACTTTTAATATCTGCTTCTTTAATGACAGTCATGAAACTCTTTTATCCGATTACATGGTTGTTCGTCCAGCTGAAAGTAGGGATCAAAAAACTCCTTGGAGCAGATAAGGAGGAACCTACCGTTACAGAAGAAGATGTAATTGCGATGGTTGAGATCGGAGAAGAAGAAGGGACTTTTCTCACACAAGAACGAGAATTGCTGCATAATGCCATAGCGTTTGATGATATCGTCGTGAAAGATATCCTTACGCCAAGGCCAGATGTAGTGGCCATCTCAGAGGATACGTCTATTGAAGAAATTAAAGACATTTTTATAAAAGAACAATATTCACGCTTACCTTTATATGAAGGATCCATCGACAACATTACTGGAGTTATTTCACATAGAGATTTCTTTGCCCAATATGTTCAGAATCCTAACTTTTCATTAAAAGAAATTGCACGCAGTCCGTTTTTTGTCATCGGATCTGCCAAAATATCTAATCTCCTTAAAGAGCTGCAGACTTCACAAAATCATTTGGCCATTGTGCTTGATGAATACGGTGGAACCGCGGGTATTATCTCGATTGAAGATATTATTGAAGAGATTGTCGGGGAAATATGGGATGAGCATGATGAAAACGAAAACTTGGTGGAAGTACTCGATGAATTGAAGTTTCGTATGGATGGGCGTCTCCCTGTAGAAGAATTTACGGAGTTGCTACAACTTGAAGTAGCCGAATCCACCGCTAACACGCTAGGTGGCTGGATTTCAGATATGCTTGGCTATCTTCCGAAAAAGGGAGAAAGAGTGGAATGCGAAAGCTTCGTCATTCACATAGAAGAAGTGAAAAAGCATCGAATTCAAAAAGTAGTTGTGGAAAAAAATGTTGATTTCGTTTTTTCTGCATAACGTATTAAAGTCCTGGCATATTGCCAGGGCTTTTTATGTTTTTAAATCCTATCAAAAAGGGAATACCCAAATGGAAACAATACCATTATCTGTCGCTTTAAAACCAACACTTTTGAGGGAAATTAAGGCATGCTCAATATTAAGGAAAGAGGAATGTAAACTTGGTCTATTTATTATTTATCATCAGTGTAATTGTAACGGTTGGGGTTGCTGTTAAGCTTTCTCAATATGCGGATATCATCAGCAAAAAATCAATGAAAGGTGGAGCATTCCTGGGAGCTGCACTGCTTGGAGGAGCTACATCCCTGCCGGAAATCACGACAAGTTATACCGCAGCCATTATCAACAACCCAGATCTTATCCTAGGTAACATTCTCGGAAGCAACCTTTTTAATATGCTGACTTTGGCTTTCATTAATATCTACTTTATCAAGAAGAGAATCTTCCAACATAAAACGAAGGAGCATGTTTTTACAGCGCTAGTAGGTTTGATTCTTTCCATTTATCTTTTGGTAGGTCTTCATATAAAATCAGGATTTCAAGTGTTCGGGATTGGATTGGATTCGATTCTGTTGTTAGCTGGATATGTGCTTGGAATGATCTTTCTTTCTAAACTAGAGGTCCCGGAAGTCCAAGAAGCTCCACTAAATACGACCAAGGCAAAAAAGGAAATCGATTACTCATCCATCTCGATGAAACGGACTGTCTCATTCTTTATACTTAGCTGCTTTCTTATCATGGTGTTTGGTACAATCTTAACTGTGACTGGAGACAGGATCGGGGAACTCACAGGTTTGGGTTCAAGCTTTGTTGGGATGTTTATGATAGCCATCACAACCTCGTTGCCAGAAGTGGTAAGTTGTATCGTTGCAGTCCGTCTTGGGAATCCAGGGCTAGCGATTGGAAGTGTGTTGGGAAGTAACCTTTTCAACTTATTTGTACTTGGCAGTTCAGATATTTTTTACAGAGGTGGGCTGTTACTCTCATCGGTAGAGTTGTTCCATTATATATCCACGATTACCCTGATTATCATGAACCTGATCGTCTTATATACCATGCTGCATCGAACGAAAGTGAAGCAAGCACCGAGCTATCTCATCATATCGTTAGCAATCATTGCGCTATATGTGGCAAACAGCATCTATTTGTTTGTTAGTCCTTAACCTAAGCTATCCATGAATATGGGTAGCTTTCTGTGTATGGTTTTTATATAATTCAAAGCAGAACGTTTAGGAAGTGATACATAATGTTAAAAAAGAAAATTGGTTTTATCGGTAGTGGAAAGATGGCTGAGGCCATAATTGGTGGACTTGTAAAATCAGAGCTAGTACCTGCAAACCAGATATTCGCCAGTGCAAAAACAAATGAAACGGTAGAGAAAATTGCAAATAAGTACGCGATTGAAACTACTATCCAAAACAGGGAAGTAGCTGCTAGAGCAGACATGCTGATCTTGGCTGTAAAACCAGATCTGCATAAAGAGGTAATTGAAGAAATTGTGGACGTTGTTAAAAGCGATACGGTCGTGATTACCATTGCGGCTGGTATAACGTTGGAGTTTCTTGAGTCGGCTTTCGGGAAAAAATTAAAAGCAGTGCGTGTGATGCCGAACACACCATCTTTAGTAGGGGAAGGCATGAGTGCGATTTGTGCAAATGAGGCAGTGAATGGTGAGGAACTACAAGATGTGATCCGTCTTTTTGAAAGCTTTGGTAAAGCGGAGGTGCTGCCTGAAAAGCTGATGGATGCTGTACCTGCTGTTAGTGGTTCTTCTCCAGCCTATGTGTATATGTTCATTGAGGCTTTAGCTGATGGAGCGGTGCAACAAGGGATTTCTCGTGATCAGGCATATACAATGGCAGCCCAGGCTGTTCTAGGGGCAGCGAAGATGGTGCTGGAAACGGGTAAGCATCCGGGGGAATTAAAGGATAATGTGTGTACACCTGGTGGTGCTACGATTGAGGCTGTAACGACATTGGAAAAGCATGGATTCCGGTCTGCAGTGGTGTCTGCAATGGAAGCATGTACGGAGAAGTCTAAAAAACTGAAAGATAGCAAATGAGAAAAACTGTTTATAACATAAAACAATAGTTAGTTGTAGAACGCCGCTGTTCCTTTCCGCAAATGGCTGCGCTTTCCACGGGGCGACCTTGAGCCTCCTCGGCAAGCCTGCGGGGTCTCAACATTGCCGCTACTCCCCCGTAGGAGTCTTCGCCATTTGCTCCAATCCACAGCTAGGAATTACGTGAAAGAAATGTTAGTGCTTTTACAGTTAACTAAGTTAAATGCCTCTTCACAAACTTTTAGGTGAACACAGTAACCTTGTTGATTGGAGTGGAAGGCGCGCAGAGGACAGCGGGAGGAAGGGACAGGTGAGACCCCGGAGGCGCAAGCCGAGGAGGCTCACGGACCGCCCTCAGGCAAGCGAAGCGCCTGGAACGGAAATCAACAGTATACTATACTTTCTTATCTCTAAAAACAACCCCACTCAAAACAAGGTGTAGTGGGGTTGTTGCTTATTCAAATAACTCGAGAAACTCTCCATAACCTTCTGCTTCGAGTTGTTCTTTTGGAACAAAGCGGAGGGCGGCGGAGTTCATGCAATATCTTAGGCCTGTTGGTTCAGGGCCGTCATCAAAAACATGCCCCAGGTGTGCGTTGCCTAATTTGCTGCGAATTTCAGTCCGTACTGAGAAAAAACTTCGGTCTTCAAGCTCCACTATATTTTCTGGAACTAAAGGCTTTGTGAAACTTGGCCATCCAGTGCCAGAATCATATTTATCGGTAGAGCTGAACAACGCCTCCCCAGAAATTAAATCCACATAAATGCCTTCTCCTTCAAAATCCCAATACTCATTATTAAACGGTTCTTCTGTGCCATCTTCCTGTGTGACATAATATTGTTCAGCAGTTAAAACGGAACGTAATTCATCTTTGGATAAATGGAGAAGGGTTGTGCCATCATCCTCTACTTGTGGAGTTATATTGCGGTCATCTCCCCAAGCCTTATCGAGAAAATCGTCACGTCCTGAGTTGTCTCGGTAAAAGTCGTAGCGGACCGGATTTTTAAGATAATAGTCCTGATGATAGTCTTCTGCAATATAGAAGGTTTCTGCTGCCTTAATTTCTGTCACGATTGGCTGATCAAAACGCCCAGACGCATCAAGCTCTTCTTTTGATTTTTCGGCGAGTTGCTTTTGATCTTCGCTATGATAGAAGATTCCCGATTGATAAGGTGTTCCTCTATCGACAAATTGTCCTTTGTCATCAGTTGGATCGACTTGTCTCCAGAAAACGTCCAATAAGGTTTCATAATTTATGACATCGGGATTATAACTAACAATGACAGCCTCCACATGACCTGTCTCTCCAGTTGTTACCTCATTGTAGGCTGGGTTTTCCACGTTTCCACCGGTATAGCCTGAAACAACCTCGTACACACCAGGAAGCTTTTCAAATGGCGGTTCCATACACCAGAAGCAGCCGCCTGCGAATGTGGCATAGGCAATATTTTCATTTTCCTCAAACTCATAAGGCATACTGCCGACTGATTTTTGTGTTACAGTTGCATACATTTTGGGTATAAAAAAGTAGGCGGCAAGGCAAGCGATTACAAGAAGTAAACCCCAGAATTTTTTACTCATCACAGACTCCTTTAATTTGTCGTTATTCCAATTATAACGTAAGCCTTTCACAGACCTCTACAAATGATATGCTTCTTCAAATTTTTCCATGTTTTGATTTCGTGTACAATCTATATTACTATTATAATAGATTTGATTGAAAATCATCTTCAACAATGGAGGACTTCAATGAATATATTCTTAACTGGTGCTACTGGATTTTTAGGGGGAAGGCTGATTCGCAACCTCTTGGAAGGAGAGCATACAGTCTATATATTAGCTAGAAACACCAAAAAAGCGATCGCATTAAAGGAAGACTTGCCACTTTCCCTGCAAGATAGGGTTACCATCCTAAACGGGGATATTGTTAAACCGAAATTCGGTTTTTCTTCCGAGCAATTAGCTGCTCTTACTAATAAAATTGATATTTTCTATCATCTTGCAGCTTTAGTGAAATTTGATCATCATCTACGAGATACACTTATGGAAATGAATTATCAAGGAACGAAACACGCCTTAGAAGTTGCTGCATCAATTGGAGTCAAAAAATTTATCCATGTGAGCACTGCTTATACGGTGGGAGTATCCAATTCAGGTAAGGAAGAACTTTATAATCTTCAACAGGACTTCAACAATCCATACGAGGAAAGCAAGTCTCTTGCAGAACATGAAGTAATGAAATACAAGGGTGAAATGGATGTTTCCATTTTTAGACCTGCCATCATTGTTGGAGATTCTAAGACTGGTGAAGCGGACTCAAACTTTACTCTTTATGGATTTATGAGAGGCCTCGAGCTTTTTAAACGTAAACTGGAACGCAAGAGTTATGAGGAAAAAGTTCACCTGGTCGGTTCCAAAGACGGTACATCCAATCTGGTACCTGTTGATTATGTAGCCGATATTTTAACAATTGCAGCTCAAAAAGCGGAAAAGAACACAATCTACAATGTTACAAATCCTGCACCGCCGACCAATAGGGAAATACTTGAAACGATAAAAGCACACCTGAATTTCCGATCACTTGGCATCTATGAGAAAGGTGCAAGCTTTTCCTTAACGCCAGTGGAGCTACAGTTAAATAGTTTGATAGATGTTTTTGGTCCATATCTAGATCGCAGTATTTCATTTGCGGATCGTAATACACAAAGACTTTTAAAAGATAGCCCTATCGCTCATTTGAATATGACGAAGGAGATATTGGAAATTATCATCCGTGCCTATTTTGAACCAGAAAAGGAAAAGGTGGAAATATAATAAAGTTGCAAGGAAGGAGTGGTGGCCGTTGTATAGGCTTTCACTCTTTTTTTGTTTATAATAAGTGGGACACACCTTCCTTCTTATTTGGGAGGGGGAATTAAGCAGGTGAGAGTATGGTGGTAAAAAATATTTTAGCAGTTATATTAGGAGGAGCAATTGGTACTATTCTGAGGTATGCGGTTACTTTAGCCACTGATGACTTTGCTTTTCCAGTCGGAACACTTTTGGTAAATCTCGTAGGAAGTTTTGTTTTGGGGGCTTTTACAGGGTGGATCATGCGTAGAAAAGTAAAGGAATATATGAAGGTTGGATTTGGAACTGGCTTGTGTGGCGGTTTTACGACGATGTCTACCTTGGCAGCTGATGTCTTTATGTTAGAGGCACAGTCTACCATTTTCATTACTACTATCTATTTATTCTCGTCCATTGTTGGTGGACTTTTATTAGCTTTCCTTGGGCTTATATTTGGACATTCATTATCTAAAAAACATTTAGCTTCTGGTTTAAGAAGTTAGGGAGGTTAGTATGAGTCAAGCTGGCATGATTTTTTTACTTGCAGTTGGTGGAGGGGGCGGGGCCTTGTGCAGATATTCGCTTGGATTGGCTGTTATGAAAAAGTTTCCCACCCCTCGCATCCCAGTAGCAATGATTATAGTTAATATCATAGGATCTTTTGGGTTAGGGTCACTATATGGGACCATTAATGATAACGACGCACTGTTTGCTCTTCTTGGATTTGGTTTCTTTGGTGCATTTACGACTTTTTCAACATTTAGTGTGGAAGCTGTACAGTTGGTCATAGATAAAAAATATCAACACGTCATAGTCTATCTAAGCTTAAGCATTTGCGGCTCCATTATGGGATTTCTACTAGGTTATTATATAATTTAAAAAAGGAAAACTCGTTAAGATGCAACGGGTTTTCCCTTTTTAGTTTGTACGGATAACATTTCTGGTGACGAGGTTACTTTTTTTTACTTGTGCAGGTAATGTGAGAACAAGGCACTTTTTAAACAACTGATTCTTAAAATGAAGATCCCCGCCATGAGCCAGCAAAATCGTATAAGCGGAATAGAGAGGGGTATGTTCTTCATTTGTACGGATTTCTTGTAACTGAAGTAATGTTTTTATAGGGTCTTTCTCAGCTTTCCCATCTTTCATCACTAGCTCGAATATTACTTCTGTTCGCTGCAGGTAGTGATTAAGCTGGAGACTTTTCATTGAACCGTCGTCTGATTGGATGCAAAATTTAATTATGGTTGAGATAGCTTCTGCAAGTAGATTCAAGTTTCCATTTATCCTTAAGTTACGTTCGCTGTTGATCTGAAAATCCAGGTGATGACTATTCGCATACATTTGGATGTCTGCTGAAACCAGGTCAAGTAATTCCTTCGAGGATAGTGCCTTGGAAGTGAAAGTTTCTGTCTTTGCGAGTTTAATATAGGAATCAATGATCTTTTCAGCGCGATTTAGCTCCGTCAAAATGATGGGGACATATTCCTTATTGGCCCTGTTGTGTTCTGCTCCAAGCAATTGTGTAAATCCTTTCACCATGGTTAACGGTTGTTGAAACTCTCTTGCAACTTCATCAGCAATGGTGTTGATATGGTAGAGTTTTTTCATTTTTTTATATTGATTTTGTAACTGATCTAATCCACAAAAATACTCAACTAAGCAGAATAGTAGCAGGGTAGTGCCAACAAACACGATACTTGTGCTAATTGTACTCATTATCTCCATGCCTAAAATTACAAAAGTAATGGAATGTAATAAGGCTCCAATCACGGCAATTGTTGATATTAATAAGTATTTTATAGAGTTTGGATACAACCTCCATTTCGTCTGTACGAATAAAGGCAAGACAGAGAGAAATGGGATAAGAAAATAAGCATGCAAATAGTTAATGGAAGACGGGAAAATCAAGGGATAAATAAATAAAGCAATGACCGTCAATATTCCAGCCAAATATCCACCATACAATATGGACATGATAACCGGAATGCCACTTAAGTAAAAAGGGGTGTCATTTGCTGTAAGTATAGGAAATGTCGAACACATAAGTGCTGAAATGGTACAATAAAAAAAGGCTGCAAGTTGACGGATAAACTCCGAAGGCTTACCAGTTCGTTTATGTACCAAAGTGTAGTATAGAAGAAGAGGGACGACCAAAAAGAACAGTTGTAATAAAATATCTTTCAAAAAGTTCATTACGAGACCCCTTACCTAGATGCATTATGTACTATATTCATTTACAAAGTACCATAAATTGAAAGAAAATTCTATAAAATTTAAGAAAAATGTAGAAACATGGAGGAAAAACAATGCAAGAAGAAAGCAGGCTGCTAGAACTGTATAAGCTCCTATGGAACAACCGCTCTTTGGAGTACATAGATGGTTGTGATCAAAAAGAAGTATTACAACAGGCAATAAGAAGGGAATTAAAGGACGAACTGACACACCCAAGAACGAGAAAACAACCGATGCAAAAATACTATTTAGCTGTTAAACGAATAGTTGAGTCGAAATTAGACGCAACGGAGCAAGTATTACTAATAAGAGAGTTTACTTTTGTATTGGAAGAAATAAAAAAAGAAAGCTGACCATCCAAGCATCATGGCAGCTTCATCTATAATCCAAATATGGATCGAAATACATTGCGGCGCTTTTGTTGTGGAGGTTGGTCAAAGATAAGTGGGGGTTCTATTTTTTTGACTGGGGTTTGCATTTGATCTAACATCTTTTCTAGTCTGTCCACTGTCTTTGTAAGCTCTTCTATTTCTTTTCTTTGTTGCAGCAGTTGATAGGATACCACCTCATCAGCCTTTTGCTGGACCATTCGTTCTGTTCTGGACACTCTCTCAGTCAAGTTCTCCAGCCGATGTTCCAATGCTTTACTCTCTTCATTTCCCGTACTCATGTTTTCAAATTGTACTTCTTTGATGTCTGTGTCAAAGGCAATGTCCAAGGCTCCTGCTACCTCCCCGCTTGCTTTAAGTGTTTCTAGACGCGCCAATGCCTCTTCATCGTAAACATAATGGCCATAATCATTTTTGCGACAAGGGATTTCGTATTTTTGGACCCACTTACGTACCGTTCTAGGTGCCATTCCTAGTTCTTTTGCCACTTCATGTGTCTTTAATTCCATTCAAACTCCCTCCCTTTATTAATGTATTTCCACATTGATAAGCAACTTCCTCCATGGTAGACAAAAGTAGTGGTTGTTCGGCAAAAATAGTTAAAATCTATCAACAGCTTATCTTTTGTCTGCAAATAAAGGAAAAATTTCCTATTGAAATATGCCTAGATAACTATAAAAAGAGGTTACGAAAACAATAATATCCTTTTATAATAGAAAGACAGGGTTCAGACGCTTTGACGAAGTCGTTTACTTATAGTAATCTGAATATTTAAAATAGAAAACAAAGCGAAGGAATGATCCATATGATAAATCTCGAACAACCAACTGTCAAGACAACAAAAATGGATATCGGAAGTAAGATTAAATTTTTTCGCATACAAAAAGGATTAAAACAGGATGACCTTGCAAGAGGAATTATTTCAGTATCCTACCTATCAAAAATTGAAAATAACCTTACCTCACCCAGTGAGGAAGTCTTAAGGCTTTTATGTGAGCGTCTTGAAGTCAGCCTGATTGAACAGCAGGATGATACGATCTTTCAAGAACTTATGTCTTGGTACAAGTTAATGACTACAAGTGAAAGTCAAGAAATTAAGCGCAGGTATGAGAGTCTCTCTAAAAAAATTCAATCCATTAATACGAAGACATATATGTATTTTGTACTATTCGAATTACGTTATCACCTTTATCTTAAAAACATAGATCAATCCCGAATGCTCATTGAAAAGTTGCAACAATTCATGGATATTTTTGATATCCATATGCATTACTATTTTCAAAAATTCTATTCTATTTACGAATATAGACTAAACAACTTTGTTCAGGCACTTGAACACTTGAAGGTAGCAGAACAGCTACTGCAAAGGAATTCCAATCTTGAAAAATCAGAAGAGGCCGACCTCTACTATCTCTTCGGTCTTACATACAGTCAAACGATGAAGGAACCACTGAGCATCACCTATACCACCAAAGCACTCCAAGAATTCCAAGCCATCTATGATTTCAAAAGAAGCGCAGAGTGCCAAGTGTTATTAGGCATCTGTTATCGTAGAATTGGAGAATATGACCGCTCGGAAAAAAGTTATTTACTCGCTCAAAAACTCTCAGAATCTCTTAATAATATGTATCTTCAGTCCCTGATCTATCATAATCTTGGGAAACTTTATTCCATCCAGGGCCATCATGAAGAAGCCATTAAGGAATATGAAAAAAGTTACTTTCTAAAACAACAAGATAGACCACTGAGTAAGCTGACTTCTATTTATTGTATATTACTTGAGTATGATCAAATTCAAAATTACGAGGAATGCCGAAAATGGCTGAAACTTGGTCAAGAGTTATTAACGAACCCAGAGGACGCGATAGAGTATCATTATTATTTTTCCATTCATGAAAGCATTCTTGAAGGGAATTATGAAAAATTCGATCAGATTTTTCAGGAACAAGCATTGCCATATTTCCAACAGAAGGACCTTAAAGAGCCCCTTATCATTTATGCGGAACGCCTGGCTCAATATTTTGAAGCCAGTTATAAATATAAAAAAGCAAGTTATTACTATTCTCTTGGATACAAGGAACTAAAGAAACAAACTTTTCTTTAAGGAGGAGATGGGCCATATGAAAAAACAATTGGTTCTATTGGTGATGGCGGTTTTCTTAGTATGCGGCGGTGCTGTGGGTTTTCAGGACGCAGGGGTGGATTCAAAGCAGGAAATTTTATTAACTTCAAAGGATCAACATCCGGACCCTATTCCGGAAGGATGATTTTACTTGATTGACCTTGCTCAATAGAGTGGGGTCCTTTTTTATTAAAACACATTTAAAAGTTTTAATTCGAGATATATGGGTACAAGATAAGTTAGAAGGTAATAGTATCAACGAACTGCAAACATGAAGAAACCTTTCAAAACTTGTAAAAGGAGTGTTTGACAATGACTACGAATGTAAAGTTGGCGATTATCTATTACAGTTCAACAGGTACGAACTATAAGTTGGCAAAAACAGCAGAAGAGGAAGCAAAGGCAAGTGGAGCAGAAGTGAAGTTGGTAAAGGTACCAGAGCTTGCCCCACAAGAAGCAATTAATTCTAATCCAGCTTGGAAGCAACATCTAGAGGAGACCAAAGACGTACCGGAAGTAAGTTTAGATGACCTTACATGGGCCGATGCTTATATATTCAGTGTTCCAACAAGATATGGAACTGCTCCTGCACAAATGAAGCAATTCCTCGATACAACAGGTGGACTGTGGGCAGAAGGAAAACTTGCAAACAAGGTTGCAAGTGCCATGACTTCTGCAAGCAATCCTCACGGAGGCCAAGAACAAACCATCCTGAATCTTTACACCACCTTATACCATTGGGGAGTGATTATCGCGGCACCTGGATATACGGACAGCTCCATTTTTGAAACAGGCGGAAATCCTTATGGAACAAGTGTGACAGCTGATCAGGACGGTAATTGGAAAGAGGACGTAGCTGCAGCGGTTAAACATCAGACAAAACGGACCCTCCAAGTTGCCAGTGCCATCAAAAACGGCATGCAATAGAATTAAACAATGACTACCCATCACTTTTGTGGTGGGTATTTCCTATTAGAATAAGAAAGTATATAATTCGGTTGATTTCCGTACCAGGCGCTTCGCTTGCCTGCGGGCGGTCCGTGAGCCTCCTCGGCTTGCAGCCTGTGGGGTCTCACCTGTCCCTTCCTCCCGCGGGCGTCTGCGCGCCTTCCAACTCCAATCAACAAGTTACTTCATTCAACTTAAGGATAAAAAAGATTCCTAACGAGTTACTGATAGACCAATAACATTTCCTTTTACGCAATTTCAAGCTGTGGATTGGAGCAAATGGCGTAGACTCCAGCGGGGGAGTAGCGGCAATGTTGAGACCCCGCAGCGAATGCGAGGAGGCTCAATGCCGCCCCGCGGAAAGCGCAGCCATTTGCGGAAAGGAACAGCGGCAGTTAACCCCAAAAACAAAGTTTTTTAAAACGTTAATCCTTTTGAATGGTCTGTTTTCTTTTATATTTTCTGATGAAATAGGCCCGTTGAACGAACAAGTAAGCAAGGAATACGGTGGAACAAAATATCGCTACCATCATATTAAAAAGCATTCCCCCGATATAAAGGAGTCCATCAACCTTAAGGGTAAGGAAGTACCAAATGGTCGTAGTGATAAACCATGTGAGGATGATAAAGGAAAGACTAATGGCAGTATGGAAAAAAAATGCCCCTTTACGCATCACCATTTGAGAGACATACATATAACTGACAAGTGTCGTGGAAACAATCGCCAATAAATTCAAGAGCATAATATAGTCATACATCTCCATCACCAAACTTCTTTTTTCTATTGTATAGCGGGACAAATTGATGGGTGAGTACCTAAGCAAAATATTTGCATAATTGGTGTAATGGGACATAATAAAAGTATGCTTGAAAATAGGAAGGTGAAAAAAATGAAAAGTTTAGCATCCACAACAACCTTACATAATGGCGTAGAAATGCCTTGGTTTGGTCTTGGTGTATTTAAAGTGGAAGAAGGTCAGGAAGTAGAATCTTCTGTAAAGATGGCCATCCATGCAGGCTATAAAAGCATCGATACGGCAGCCATTTATAAGAATGAAGAAGGTGTAGGTAAAGGGATTAGAGAGTCCGATGTACCTCGGGAAGAGCTTTTCATTACGACTAAAGTATGGAATGCAGATCAAGGATATGAATCTACATTAAAAGCTTTTGATGAGAGCATGGAAAAGCTAGGACTAGAATATCTTGACTTATACCTCGTACACTGGCCTGTTAAAGGAAAGTATGTAGATACGTGGAAAGCATTAGAAAAGCTATATAGGGATGGAAGAGTCCGTGCCATTGGGGTGAGCAACTTCCAAATCCATCACCTTCAAGATATTCTGGATGTGGCTGAGGTAAAACCAATGGTTAATCAGGTAGAGTACCATCCAAAGCTTTCCCAGGTGGAGCTATTAAATTTCTGTAAAGAAAACGGCATCCAAATGGAAGCGTGGTCCCCACTGATGCAAGGACAGCTTTTGGATAATGAAGTTTTAAAAGAAATTGCAGATGCTCATAATAAGTCCGTTGCGCAGGTTATTCTTCGCTGGGATCTTCAAAATGGTGTCGTGACTATTCCGAAATCCGTGAAAGAGCATCGTATTAAAGAAAATGCGGATATTTTCGACTTTGAGTTGTCAGCAGATGAGATGCAGAAGATTCATGCATTGAATGAAGACAAGCGTGTAGGTCCAGATCCGGATAATTTTGATTTTTAATAACTACTCTAAAACAATAAAAAGGTGCTGGGCTTCGTCGCCCTGCACCTTTTCTAATGAGAAAGTATGAGAATCTGTTGATTTCCGTTCCAGGCGCTTCGCTTGCCTGCGGGCGGTCCGTGAGCCTCCTCGGCTTGCAGCCTGTGGGGTCTCACCTGTCCCTTCCTCCCGCGGGCGTCTGCGCGCCTTCCACTCCAATCAACAAGGTTGCTTCATTCACCTTAGTCAAAAAAGCTATCTAACCAACATTACTGATGTACCAATAACGTTTCTTTAACGTAGTTTCGAGCTGTGGATTGGAGCAATTGGCGAAGACTCCTCGAAAATGCTACGCATTTTCTTCGTGCGAAGTATCGCTGTCGAAGCCTTCCTTGTCCTACGGGGGGGGTAGCGGCAATGTTGAGACCCCGCAGGCTTGCTGAGGAGGCTCAAGGTCGCCCCGTGGAAAGCGCAGCTATTTGCGGAAAGGAACAGCGGCGACTACCACTAACTCAGGTTTTATATTATTCCACTTCTAACTCTTCTTGCTGATGTTCGTGTAATTCATCTTTTTCTACGTGTATTTGAACATAATGCAGACCAGTTTCTTTCATGGTCGCTTTTGCTTCATAGACACCATCACTGACTTCTTTTGCATCTACGAATTCATGTTTCTCTGAATCTTCATGCCAAATTTCAAAACGGACAGTCGCATCTGTTAAAGGAGCTTCTTCTTGCTTGATTTCTGTTGATAATGTAGTTTCTTGATTCGCTTTTACAGCATCTGTTGATTCTAATGTCATATTCAAGCTGCTCTCATGGCTGTGGTGGTCATCATGATCTGTTTTTTCATGTGTCTCATGATCGTGATTGTGACCTTCTTCTTCATGTTTGTGCTCTTCTTCTTTCTCTGCAGGTTCAGGATTTCCAACTGTTAATTCAACACGTGGCATTACGTGCATATCTCTGGCAGTTGTGTGAGCGACTATATAGTAAAAGCCTTCCTCTTCGAAGGTTTTCATGATGGAATAGATTCCGGAACCGTCATTCGTTGCTTCGACCATTTCATGATCCGCTTCCTGACCTTGCTTCCATACTTCAAATTTTACTTCATGGGCATCATCCACATTTTCTTCACCTTGAGTGACAAGGGCTTCTACTTTTACCTCTTCATTCGGTTCCACTGCTTCAGGGAGTTTGATTTCTACTTCCACCATGCTAGGTACTTCATCATTGTTTCCGTTTGTATTTTCATTGTTATTAGTTGATCCGCAAGCTGCCAACATCATTAATGAAAGCAAGCTGATAAATAAGGTTAATTTTTTCAAAAAGAACACTCCTCTCGTTCAATGATTTTATTATAACTAGTATCCTAACGGAAAATTTCATCAAAAAGATCAATCTTGTGAACAAAAATAGTATGATATAGGTAATGACCATAAATGCATGGAACTATACATAGGGAGTGGTTGAAGTTGATTAAGCATTTACAAACAAAAGAACAATTACTTGAAGGTTTTCAAGTATTAAAGGAATTAAGACCACACCTGACAGGAGATACATTTCTAGAAATATATGAAACCATGCACAAAGAAGGCTACGAATTATATGCTTATGTTGAAGAAGATGAGATAGTCGCTGTTACGGGAATAATCATGTTAACCAACTTTTATGATGGGCGTCATATTTATGTGTATGATCTAGTGACAAAAAGCACAATCAGATCAAAAGGCTACGGGGAGAAATTGCTCACGTACATAGAAGGATTAGGGAAAGAAAGAGGTTGTGAGAAGGTTACTTTGTCATCAGGCTTGCCAAGGGTAGATGCTCATAGATTTTATGAAAAGAAAATGGATTACGATAAAACTAGTTATGTATTTAGAAAAGAGCTGTTGCTTTGATGCTACAGCTCTTCTAGTTTCAAAAAGGAAGGTCCAAAGCTTGTTGGGACTGGAGCATGGACTGTTGCGCTTTTTTCTTTAAACGGGTGTGGAACAGTTAACTTCCATGCATGCAGGCTATGGCGATGATGTTTGTTTTTTGAACCATAAAGCTTATCACCATAGATGGGATGACCAATGCTGCTCATATGTACCCTGATCTGATGCGTCCTACCGGTATCTAGTGTTAATTCTACAAGTGTTAGTTGTTCTTTTTGAAAAGTCTTAACAACTTTAAAGTGTGTTATAGCCTTTTGTCCATTAGGAGAGACTCTTCTTCTTGAAGCATGGTGGCGGTCTTTTCCAATAGGTTTATCCAGAGTTCCTTTGGACATGCTCATTATGCCTTCAACAAGTGCCAAATATGTTCGTTTAACTTTCCGTTCCTCGAGCATCCTGTCCAAGATTGCGCCGCTAATGGCATGTTTTGCAAACAGAATGGCTCCGCTGGTGTCTTGATCTAAACGATGTACATGACGGACTTTAGAAGAGATTCCGTTATTTTTGAAATAATATGCCACTCCGTTGGATAGAGAGCGGAAGTCTTGATCTGAAGAGGGATGTGTGTCCATTCCTGCTTCCTTATTGACTACCAAAAGATGTTCGGTCTCGTATATGATTTCGATATCCATTTCGGTAGCAATGGGAGATATCTCTTCTGGTAAAATAGGAACAAAAACTTGGTCGCCTTCCTTAAGTGGGTTTGTCCAATTAGGGTTCTCACCATTCACCAATACTTGCTTGGACATCCTCAGTTCATGAAGATGACCTTTAGGAATACCAATTACATCTTTTAGATAACTTTGTAAGGGGAGGGACCTATTGTTCGTTACGCAGAATGTTAGCATTTGGTTATTCATTATTAGCTCCTTCTTATAATATTGTCGTAATGAGTCTATGGATTCCATTAACTACCTACCCAAATAAAGATGCATTTATGTTACTCTTTTGTTATAGAGAAGTTACAAGGGTGGTTTTAATTCGTGAAAGTAGTATACGCTTCAACTCCAGAGCAAGAGAACCATATTGGGGAATTGGTTCAACACCTCTTAACGAACATTCTTCCTTATTATTTCACAGATAAAGAGATAGAAAACCTTGCAAAGCAATTATCCCTTCACACTGGAGAAGTCCATGATACTTTTTCCGATTATAATGGAACTTTGAAAGAAGCATTTCATATCATATCATGCCTTCAAGCAATTATTGCAGTTATTGAAACAATCCAAGAAGAGGACGTACTTACAAAGCATCGTGAAATATTTAAGAGGAATGTCAATATGTTAGGAGAGTACGGGTTTTCCTTCCCGTTTTCGATTGACCAGTTTGTGCAAAAACCTAGCAAGCCGAATATTTTCAGTAAGTTTATTCGACCTTCCAATCATTTTTTGATTTAAAAAGTTTGTAAAACACCGCTGTTTCATTCCGCAAATGGCTTCGCTTTCCGCGGGGCGACCTTGAGCCTCCTCGGCAAGCCTGCGGGGTCTCAACATTGTCGCTGCTCCCCCGCAGGAGTCTACGCCATTTGCTCCAATCAACAGCTAGAAACTCATTTTGCAATACATAAGAAAACTCCTGGCGATTATTCGCTAGGAGTTTCTTTTACTTTTTCGAACCATTCGTTGTAGACGCTGCTATCTTGGTGATAGTTCTCTAAGCGTTCTACTTCTTGTCCATCTACAAAATGGATGAAGGTAGGAGTGGAATTAATACGGTAATCGTCCCAGCCTTGTTCGAATTCCTGTAGATTGTAAAGTTCCATATCTATTCCCATCTCTTCAGCCATTGGTACTACAACAGGGCTTGTCTGTTTACATGCTGGGCAAGTGGAGCTGTAGAAGTAAATCGTTTTAGTTTCCCCAGCATCCAGATCTTCTTTCAATTCATCAGGGGTGATAATGTTTTGGTACAATGGATCATCCAGTTGCTTTTGTGTTTCTGTATGAAGCTTATCCTTACCGAAAGGATTACCCTCCACGTTTTGCTTTTGCTGAATATTAGTTACAACTACCAGTGCAATAAAGATGGCCATAATGACCGCCATTATAATGATAAGTTTTTTCAAGGTCAGTTACCTGCTTTCTTTGAAAGTTTTTTTACATAAAACAATATAACCGTGATGGATGTAAAACCGATGAGTGCTAAAAATGGAATGGTGATAAAGCCTAGCCAATTAATATATTGACCAGTACACGGTACAACTCCACAGGAAACGGAGTTCTCGCCCAAAAACGCAATTTTTTGAATCAAGTAATGATAAATCGAAATACTTCCCCCAATAATTGATAGAGGAAGGACGTAAGTTGCAATACCAGCATCTTTCTTAACGGCAGCAATTCCAAGCAAAATTACTAAAGGATACATTAATATCCGCTGATACCAGCACAACTCACAAGGTATGTACAATAATACTTCTGAAAAATATAAGCTACCTAGTGAAGCAACAAGGGCAATGATTGCTGCTGCAAGCAATAGGTTCTCTATTTTTTTGGAATGGTCCACGGAAACTCTCCTCTTTTGAATTCAAGATACTTTTCCTAAAATTATAGTCGTTACTTTTCATTATTGCAAAACTAATCCTATCCTTTGAATGTGAACTTTTTTTGACTTTACGAAAGAAAGCGGTTTCCAACAAAGGGTTCTATCTTGTACAATGATTATGGAATCGATTTCATTTACATGAACATGGAATATACGTTAAATAAACAATAGATAGGGAGAGGAACTGTTATGACAACAAAAAAGTGGTGGAAAGAAGCAGTTGTTTATCAAATCTACCCACGAAGCTTCAATGATTCAAATGGAGATGGAGTAGGCGATATTCAAGGAATCATTGAAAAACTTGATTACTTAAAAGAGCTAGGTGTGGATGTTGTCTGGCTTTCTCCTGTTTATAAATCACCTAATGATGATAATGGCTATGACATAAGTGACTATCGCAACATTATGGATGAGTTCGGTACAATGGCAGATTGGGAAGAAATGCTTGCGGAGATGCATAAGAGGGACATCAAATTGATTATGGATCTTGTGGTAAATCATAGTTCCGATGAACATGAATGGTTTAAAGAGTCTCGTAAATCAAAGGATAACCCATATCGTGATTATTATATTTGGAGACCAGGGAAGGATGGGTCTGAGCCAAACAACTGGGAAGCTACTTTTGGCGGATCTGTGTGGGAGTATGATGAGCAATCGGATGAGTACTTCCTTCATTTATTTTCTAAAAAGCAACCAGATTTGAATTGGGAGAACCCTAAACTGCGACAAGAAGTATATGACATGATGAAGTTCTGGTTGGATAAGGGCATTGACGGATTCAGAATGGATGTCATTAACTTCATATCCAAAGTGGATGGGTTGCCGGATGGAGAAAAGGTGGAAGGAAAGAAGTATGTTTCCGGTCATCAGTATTTCATGAATGGGCCTCGTATTCATGAATTCCTACAAGAAATGCATAAAGAAGTGTTGGAAGATTATAATGTCATGACGGTTGGAGAAATGCCAGGCGTATCTCCGGAAGAGGGAAAACTTTATACAGGAGAAGAGCGCAAGGAATTAAACATGGTCTTCCAATTTGAACATATGGACCTTGATACACAGCCTGGCAAGAATAAGTGGCACTTGAAATCATTGGATTTGCGTGATTTAAAGAGATCACTTGGCAAATGGCAGTCCGAGCTTGAAGATGGCGGATGGAACAGCTTATATTGGAACAACCATGATCAACCTCGTATTGTATCAAGGTGGGGAAATGACAAGGAGTACCGTGTCACATCTGCTAAAATGTTGGCAACATGTCTGCATATGATGAAAGGGACGCCATATATCTACCAAGGGGAAGAGCTTGGGATGACCAATATTAAGTTCGAATCGATCGAGGATTATAAGGATATTGAAACACTAAATATGTACAATGAACGGGTAGTTGAAAATGGAGAAGACCCACAGGAAATCATGCAATCCATTTACACTAAAGGACGTGATAACGCAAGAACACCAGTTCAGTGGAATAACGCTGAACATGCAGGGTTCACAACGGGGACTCCGTGGATCAAGGTGAATGAAAATTATCACGAAATCAATGCCGAAAAAGCGATGCTAGATAAAGATTCTATCTTCCATTACTACCGTAAATTGATACAACTTCGTAAACAAAATGAGGTTATTGTGTACGGTTCATTTGAGATGTTGTATGAGGAGCATGCAGAAATATTTGCTTATACCCGTACGCTTAGAGACGAAACTCTACTTGTTGTGACAAATTTCTCGGGAAATAACCACCAGTTCGACAGTACCATAGACCTAAAAGAGGCAGAACTAATTATTAGTAACTATGAAACAGCCGAAAAGGAAGCAAATTCTTTTGAGTTGCGTCCTTGGGAAGCTAGAGTTTATCAGATTTGATGATGTAGGGACAGGTCCCTTGACCCGCTTTTGGTGGGCGGGGAGCCTGTCCTTTATTGTTTTGTGTTTCATTATGATAAAATTGGGGAATAAGTAATATTGGGCAATTCTCCGTTTTACATTAGAAAGGGCCCATTTTTATTTGTTTGTACATAAGGATAGGAGATGATGGCATTGTCAAAAATCGATTTATCTAAATTTGAGAAAAAAATGATTATCAGAAACATAGAAATGAAAGACATAGATGATATTATCGCACTTCAGCACTTGTGCTTTCCAGGCATGCAGCCATGGAAACCCGAACATCTTGAAAGTCATTTAAATATGTTCCCAGAAGGACAGCTTTGCGCGGAATATGATGGGGAAATAATTGGTTCGTGCTCAAGCTTGTTGATTAACTTTGATGAATATGATGATCGTCATACTTGGGACGATATAACAGATGAAGGGTACATCACCAACCACAATCCAGATGGTTATAACTTATATGGCATTGAAGTAATGGTGCATCCAGGTTTCCGACGTATGAAGGTGGGGCACAGGCTGTACGAAGCTAGGAAAGATCTTGCACGCAGGCTTAATTTGAAAAGTATCATCATTGGCGGCCGCATCCCTAACTACCATAAATATGCAGAAGAGATGACTCCACGGGAGTACGTTAGACAAGTAATGCGTCATAAAATTTATGATCCTGTGCTTTCCTTCCAATTGTTGAATGAGTTTACGTTGATGCGTATCAATCCAGGGTATCTTCCTGACGATGTGGCTTCCAATAAATACGCAACATTAATGGAGTGGAACAATGTAGAGTACATCCCGCAGACAAAGCGCCATTTCAAAACTTCATTCCCTGTTAGGATCTGCGTGGTTCAGTACATGATGAAACCCATTAGTTCATTTGAGGAGTTCGCCACACAGGTGGAGTATTACACAGATGTTGCTTCAGATGCTGGAGCTGATTTTGCGGTATTCCCAGAGATATTTACAACTCAGTTGATGAGCTTCCTTCATGAAAAGGTACCTAGTAAAGCGGTTCAGCGTCTAACTGAGTATACAGAACAGTATATCCAGCTGTTTACAGACCTTGCGGTAAAATATAACGTGAATATTATTGGAGGTTCCCATTTCGTGGAGGAGGATGAAAAGGTATTTAACATTGCCTATCTATTTCGACGTGATGGAACGATTGAAAAGCAGTACAAGTTGCATATCACACCAAATGAGCGCAAATGGTGGGGAATAAGCCGTGGAGAAAGTGTTCGTGTCTTTGATACGGATTGCGGTAAAATCGCGATCCAAATTTGCTATGATATCGAGTTCCCGGAATTAGCCCGTATTGCTACTGAAAAAGGCGCAAATATTATTTTCTGTCCATTTAATACAGAAGACCGCCAAGGCTACTTGCGTGTTCGTTACTGTGCGCAGGCACGTGCTGTGGAAAACCAAATTTACACGGTTATCGCAGGAACATGTGGAAATCTTCCTCAGGTGGAAAACATGGATATCCAGTACTCACAGTCCGCTATTTTTGCTCCTTCCGACTTTGAATTTGCAAGGGACGGAATTGTAGGAGAATGTAATCCAAATATTGAAATGGTAATCATCGGAGATGTAGACTTAGAGATTCTCCGTCGACAACGCCAGTCTGGTACGGTTCGTCAATTGAAGGACCGACGAAGAGATGTTTATGAAATTAAGTATAAAAAATAACATTAAAAAAGCGACCCTGCTGTGGGTCGCTTTTTTAATGTGCTATTAATTAGAAGTCCGACGATATCGATACTGCTGCCATTGAAACCTAATAAAACATCCTACGCAAAACCCCATCAATGCAACTCCTGAGGCAACACCTACCATAATGGCAAACGCATAACCAATTACAACAAATCCGGAATAAAAACCGAAAAGCGCTAATGCCAAGCAGGCTACCGCAATGCTCTGGTTAAATTGCAACTGTGCAACGTCTTCCTGAGGATAAGATCCTGCAGGTTGAGATAGAAATTTCCGAGCAACAATAAGAACTGGATTCCATTTAAAGAACAATCCCATCAGCCCAGCAAGCAATGGAAATGCCATCAGAAAGTATAATCCTGTAGCAAGAGAAAGAAGGACAGTCGTCAATATGAACCATTGATTAAAAGTGACCAAAGGTTTAGGTATCGTACTATTTTTCATATACAATTAATCCCACCTGTATTATCGGATATTTGTTATGATCATCATACTCGAAATGAGGTGAGAAGTGCAATGAATAAAAACTGGATATTGTTGTTATTAGAAAATTAATAAAAAATATGAAAAAACACTTGCAAATTTGTATGCGTTTTCTTATTATGTAGTTAAAGGTAATAACCTTTTATGAAAGGTAACAATATTATTATCATTTTAGAAACATCCAGACATTTAGGAGGGAATTAGAATGAAATATTTTTTAGATAGTGCAAAAATTGAAGAGATTCGTTATGCGTATAAGAACTGGGGAATTGATGGGGTTACAACTAACCCAAGACATATCATGAACAGCGGCAAGCCTTTCTTGACAGTATTAAAAGAATTAGGGGAAGAATTTAAAAACGTGGAAAACTTTCCTATCTCTGTTGAAATCAACCCACATTTGGAAGATCCTGAAGAAATGGTACGTGAAGGAAAAGAGATTGCTAGTTTATCAAGCAACTTCATTATCAAGATCCCTTGCACGGAGCCAGGACTGATTGCTGCGAAAAGACTTGAGGAAGAAGGCATTCGTACAAACGTTACATTGGTATTCTCTCCTTCTCAAGCATTGCAACCAGCTAGAATCGGAGCGAAATTTGTTTCTCCTTTCGTAGGTTGGAAAGAAAACAGTGGAGAAGATACAGCTCCATACATTCAAGACATTGTAGATATCTACAAAATGTACAATGCGAAAACAGAAATTATTGTTGCAGCTCTTCGCAACGGTAAACAAATTGCAGACGCAGCCAAAGCTGGAGCAGATATTGTGACATGCGGATTTGATGTGTATAAAACAAGCTTTGCACATCCATTCACGGATTACGGTCTAGGTGTTTTCCGAGATGCATGGGATAACACTGCCAAGGAATTAGAAGAAGTGAAGTAATGCTATTAGCTGGGCTCTCCATAAACGGAGAGCCTGCCTAATATAACACTGCTACTATATAGGAGAGTTGTAAATGTCTAAGCTTGAATTGTTAAGATCACTTAATACAAATCTATCCATTTACGATATAGATGATGAAGAATTCTTACCTTTTGGTAGAATAGTAGAAGAATACGATTTCACAAGTTATCTTAACTATATGAATGAAACGGATATTCCAAAGGAAGGCAATGTCTATATGGCATCGATTCCGGAAATGGAACAACAAGCACCTTCCGAATTAATCAAAGAGAACTTCTATGGCGGAATGGATATTCAAGTTGGTTATTGTAACGGGGTAAACTCCACTTTAAATGGCTTGGAGTTTCATAAATCCAGTGAGATCAACGTGGCATGTACCGATATGGTTCTCCTGCTCGGACAGGTCCAAGATATCGTAGAGAACACTTTTAGAAGTAATAATGTAACCGGTTTCTTTGTGCCAAAGGGCAAAGCAGTTGAACTTTATGCGACAACGCTTCATTTTGCTCCTTGCAAAGTGCAGGATAAAGGTTTTAAAACGATTGTTATTCTACCAAAAGGTACGAATGAACCATTAAAAGAAGGTCTTGAAAGAAAGTCCAAGGAAGACCAACTGTTATTTATGAAAAACAAGTGGCTTCTAGCTCACCCGGACAGAGAGGTGCTCATGGAAAAAGGAGCACATCCAGGGATTAGTGGAGTAAACATCGAACTTTTCTATAAATTGAAAACGCTTAAATAGTTTCTGGAATTGAAGGGGTGACAGATATGGGGATGTCTAATGTCCTTTTTACATTATTATCATGTATGTTTTTTATGGGCCTTGTGGCTTGGTTTTCTTATCTGAAGACAAGAGGAGAAGTAAATGATTCTACAGGTTACTTCCTGGCAGGTCGAGGATTAACGGGGATGTTTATCGCAGGTTCCTTGTTGCTGACAAATCTTTCGGCTGAACAATTGGTCGGTCTTAATGGGGCATCTTACGGGAAGAACATGACCAATATGGCGTGGGAAGTGACAGCGGCATTTGCAATAACAATCATGGCTTTGTACTTGCTTCCTAAATATTTGGGAGGGGCTTTTACAACGTTACCAGAGTTTTTAAGCACCCGTTATGATGAGGGAGTACGTCGATATACTGTTATCTTATTCATGTTAGGGTATATCCTTGTAACCATTCCATCTACCCTTTATTCGGGGGCTTTAGCGATCTTAAAGCTTTTTGATGTGCCGGAACTTTTAGGCATTTCATACGGCCAGTCTGTTTGGTTGATTATATGGGTAGTTGGGATTATTGGAGCGATATATGCGATTTTTGGAGGATTAAAAGCAGTTGCGGTTTCTGATACAATCAATGGAATTGGATTGCTAGTCATTGGTTTGTTGATTCCCGTTCTTGGCTTTATTGCACTAGGAAACGGCAGTATGGTAGAAGGAATGAAGACCATCGCCCTTACACATCCTGAAAAGTTGAATGCCATTGGCGGAAGTGATGATTCTGTACCGTTTGGAACCATCTTTACAGGTATGATTTTTGCTAACCTCTTTTATTGGGGGACGAACCAATACGTTATTCAACGTACGTTAGGAGCAAAAAGTTTATCAGAAGGACAAAAAGGGGTTCTTTACTCCGGATTTTTCAAATTAGCCATTCCATTATTCATGATGATACCTGGAGTCATTGCGTTTCATCTATATGGAGGGAATTTTGAATCAGTAGATTTGGCATATCCGGCACTTGTTGCTGACTTGTTGCCAACTTATATGTCCGGCTTTTTCTTAGCGGTTTTACTTGGTGCAGTATTCAGTTCATTTAACTCTTTATTGAATTCAGCTGCAACGATGTTTGCACTGGATATTTATAAACCGACAATGAATCCTAATGCAACAGATGCACAATTAATCAAGATCAGTAAAATCTTTGGGGTGTTAATTGCCCTTGTATCGTTCTGTGTATCGCCGCTATTAATGGAAGCGTCTACAGGACTATGGGATCTGATTCGTCGATTTACAGGATTCTTTAACATCCCGATTATTACAATTGTAATGGTAGGGCTGCTTTCCAAACGCGTACCTGCATTAGCTGCAAAAGTGGTAGTCATCTTCCACGTTATTACGTATTACATGCTTGTATGGGGAACTAATCATCTGTTTGGATTCACAATCGATTTAAACTTTATTCATATTTATGCGATTCTATTCTTTGTGGAAGTTGGAATCATGTTGTTAATTGGTAACGTTAAACCTCTGAAAACACCATATGTATACAAAAAGAATGCACAAGTGGAGCTTGCTCCATGGAAGTACTCTTTATTAACCACAGTTATTCTATTAACTCTAGTGGTGATGACATATGTTGTCTTTTCACCTATCGGTTTAGCATATGAAACAGCAATTGTTTCACCGTATTTCTGGCCTTTAATGGGCGGTGTGCTCTTGGTATCGATCATAATGAGTTATTTATCCATGAAAGTTTGGAATAAGAAGTATGAAAACTATCTTGATAAGAAACAAGAAGAGCTTATCAATAATAAAAAATCAGCGTAAGGGGGATATCCCATGGCAGTTTTCACTGAAAATGAAATGATGCAAGTTGTGACGGATAATAATAGTTTTACTGTGACGTGGAAAGGAGAAGAGATTCTTCACCACTCCCCTGAGTCTCCCTTCCTTTATGTAGGAAAAGGACAAGAGAACGTTAAAATGTTTCGCGGAAACTTTGACATTAAAGACTATGTAACGGAGCGTCTAGCTCTTCCATTTATCCAAGTAAGAAACGAAAGCGATTCTATTGAAATAGATTTTGCAAGTTACCCTAATGGACCTTCTGTTGTTACCGTTCAGTTGGTGCAAAAAGAAAATGAAGTGAAAATTGTTTTTGTAAAAGCGACGGAGAATATCAACCGCTTTTGGCTTCGCCTTCAGGCAAATAAAGAGGAAAAAGTATACGGTTGTGGAGAACAGCTGACTCACTTCAATATGAGAGGGAAGCACTTCCCTCTTTGGACATCAGAACCTGGAGTTGGAAGAAATAAAAGCACCTATGTAACGTGGCAATCAGATGTTACTGGAATGGCCGGGGGAGATTATTATCATACAAATTATCCTCAACCGACTTTCGTATCTAGCAGAAAATATTATTGCCATGTGGAAACGACAGCCTACGCTGATTTTGACTTTAGAAGTGATGACTTCCATGAGCTTCAAATTTGGGAAATGCCAAAAGAGGTTATTCTCGAGGGCGCAAATGACTTTTTAGGGTTGCTTGAAAAAATCACGGATCGATTTGGGCGTCAGCCAGAATTACCAGAGTGGACTTATAACGGAATCTGGTTAGGAATTCAGGGTGGTACGGATGTAGTCGAAGAAAAACTTGAGAAGGCCCTTGCTAAAGGTGTTAAAGTTGGCGGAGTCTGGTGTCAGGATTGGCAAGGTATCCGCATGACTTCCTTTGGAAAGCGTCTAATGTGGAATTGGCAGTGGAACCCTGAAGTGTATCCAAACCTGGACACAAAGATTCACGAATGGAAAGAAAAAGGAATACGTTTCCTAGGGTATATCAATCCTTATGTAGCAGAGGAAGGAAATTTATTTGCAACAGCCAAAGAAAAAGGATATCTGGCATTGAATAACGAGAATGAAGTTTATCTAGTAGACTTTGGTGAGTTCTTTTGCGGAGTGGTTGACTTTACAAACCCGGAAGCGACGGAATGGTATAAAACGGTCATTCAAGATAATCTGATTGGCTTTGGCTTAGACGGATGGATGGCTGATTTCGGCGAGTATCTCCCTACAGATGTGAAGTTGCACAGTGGAGAAGATCCAATGAAAATGCATAATGCATGGCCGACCATGTGGGCAAAAGTCAACTATGAAGCCGTTGAAGAAGCAGGCAAATTAGGTGAAGTTGTCTACTTCATGAGAGCAGGCTATACAGGTATACAAAAATACAATACATTACTATGGGGCGGAGACCAGAGTGTTGATTTTACCTTGGACGATGGTTTAGCATCCGTCATCCCGGCAGCCCTTTCAGCAGGGATGCTTGGTAATGGATTGCATCATAGTGATATCGGCGGATACACCAGCTTGTTTGGCAACAAGCGAAACGAAGAGCTGTTGCTGCGTTGGACAGAACTTGGTGCGTTCACACCTGTTATGCGTTCGCATGAAGGTAATAGACCGTACGACTGCTTCCAATTTGACGATACAGATCGTTCTTTAGAACAGTTGGCAAAAATGACTACCGTTTATACAACATTGGCTCCATATACAAAAAGTTTGGTGAAACAAAATGCAGAAAAAGGTACACCTGTTCAACGACCTCTGTTCTTGCATTATGAAAATGATGAAGCAACTTATGACATACAATATCAGTACTTGTATGGAAAAGACCTTCTTGTAGCACCTGTTTATAATGAAGGCGCTACAACATGGGATGTATACCTTCCTGAGGATGAATGGATTCATGTTTGGAGTGGAAAAGAGTATGCGGGCGGGGATATTACTGTGGAAGCCCTAATTGGTGAACCACCTGTTTTCTACCGCAAGAACTCTGAGTGGGCAGATCTATTCGGTAAATTAAAAGAAATAAACTAATAGAAATAGGGACTGATTTTTCAAGAGAACAGTCCCTTTCTATTAAAAACAAAGGTTATGATATTTACAAAAAGGTAGTAACCTATGTTATACTCAATGTAAGCCTATTCATAAAGGGGATCTAATGATGCTAAATAACAATATTTTATATGTACCTATCGGAAGAAAAACATTTGATTTAGAAGCAGGAGAAGCATATCGTCTTCAAAGCTCTGAATGGTTGAATGCTACCTGTGCAAAGGTAATCGAGCCTAATGGCATTTTAACCTCTGTAGAAGAATTGGAAGCTTTCTTGATAGGAGCTAAACATGAAAAAATTGATACCATCCTTTATCAAAGTGTCACATTTGCTGATGGCGAATTCATGGTTGAGATCTTAAAGCATAGAACAGAGCCTGTTATTGTGTGGTCTGTTAGAGAACCAAGTGTAGGTGGACGCTTACGTTTAAACTCCTTAACGGGAGGTAACAGCACAAGTAATGTGTTACGAAACCATAACCACACATTCGCCTTTGTTTTCGGAAATCCAGATGAACAAAAGCTTCAAGATAAACTGACAAAACAATTAAAGGTAAGTAGAGTCCTTGCTCAATTAAATGAATTAACCATCGGGGTAGTGGGAGAGCATCCACCAGGATTTTTCTTCTCAGATACAAACGAACAAGAACTTAAAGAAGCACTCGGCGTGAACTTATATAAAATGGATCTACAAAAAGCATTCAAAGAATGTGTAGAGCTTCCAAAAGAGGAATGGTTGCCTGCCATTGAAAGGGCAGAACAGCAAGTAATCGGCTTAAATCGATCAGATGAAACAGTGACGAAATTCGCGCAATTCTCGACTTATGTCAAAAAGCATATCGAAGCACACGACATACAGGCAATAGCGGTTAGATGCTGGCCAGACTTTTTCAACGATTTAGGGGCTGCCGCTTGTTCCACCCTATCTCAATTTACAGAAGATGGTGTCGTTTCATCCTGTGAGTCAGACATCCATGGCTCTGTATCCATGTTTGTATTACAACAATTGAGCGGTGGAAAAGCACCGTATCTTGGTGACCTTGTCCATGTAAATGAAGAGAATAATTCTGTTGTATTCTGGCATTGTGGTGCGGGAGCTTACTCCTTAGCAAGAGAAGAGACTGGTGCAACCGCAGGTGTTCATCCGAACAGAAAACTTGGATTCACCATGGACTTTGGACTAAAAGCAGGTGGCGTCACCATCTTCCGAGTGAGTCATACACCAGAAGGGTATCGCTTACTGATCATGAAAGGAGAAGCGCTTGACTCTCCGCAGCACTTCCAAGGTACCTCTGTTGAAGTTGCCTTACAAAAAGATGTGACAGAAACACTATATGAGGTTATGAATGAAGGATTTGAGCCGCATTTTGCCTTAGTATACGATGACGTAGTGGAAGAACTAGTTGAACTTGGTAGAATGTTAGGAATTAAAACAGAGATCTATGGCTCTTAAAAAGAGTTTGCTTGTCTAAGGGGACAACAAAGGGGTTTTTTTATATGCACCAACAAAGCAACAAACAAATAGCGCTCTATCTTCAAATAAAGGAAACACTTATCCAGCGGATACAGGAGAAGATATGGCTGCCCAATATATTAATACCAACCGAACAAGAGTTGATGAAAGAGTTTGAGGTTAGTAGAACGACCATCAGACAGGCAATAAGCATGATGGTTCAAGATGGATTATTAGAGCGGCAGCAAGGACGGGGTACCATTGTTAAATCCCAACAGCTTGTAGGAAGTTTGGGAAGATTAAAAGGATTTGCAGAAGAAGTATTAGAGCGGGGATTAACACCATATTCCCAACTGATAAGAGCAGAATTTTCCAGCGACTTGTATCACGAAAAAGCAATGCTCCAAACGGACGATGTGTCCATCTTGGTGATTGAAAGAATTCGTTTTGCAGATAACTTGCCCATTGCCTATGAAAGAAGCTGCTGGCCTAAATCGATTGGCGAGCAGCTTATGAAAGAAGAGCTCAATCAAGCGAACTTTTACCAAATTCTTGAGCAAAACGGTATTGCCTTAAGAAAAGCCAATGAAAAAATCTCTGCCATGAATGCTACGATGCATGAAGCAGATTTGCTCGGAATCAGGGCAGGGGAAGCGTTAATTGAGATGACAAGACTAAGTTATGGGATTGACGACAAACCAATCGAGTATACCAGAACAAAATTCCGAAGTGATCAATACCACTACAATGTGGAATTAACAAGATGATAAAGGGGCTGTAACTATGACAACAACAACTATCTCTACACACGGACTATATATCAATGGACAAACAGTAGAAACGAAAGAAAACATGGCAGTAACAAACAAATACACACAAGAAGCGGCGTACCATGTTGCTGTTGCGGAACAAGCACATGTGAAAGAAGCAGTACAAGTAGCAAAAGATTCACTAAAAGAAGATTTTACTCCGTATCAACGCTATCAAGTATTACTTAAAGCTGCACAGTTATTAGTAGCCAAAAAAGAAGAGTTTGCTAAAGTATTGGCAACAGAGGTTGGAAAGCCAATCAGAGAATCCAGAGGAGAAGTAGAACGCGCAGCTCAGACACTTGAAATTTCTGCAGAAGAAGCAAAAAGAATTCATGGAGAAGGTGTACCGGTAGAAGCTGCACCAGGATCTGAAAACCGCATGGCATTTACATTGAAAGTACCAGTTGGAGTTATTGCAGCCATCACACCTTTCAACGTGCCTCTAAATCTTGTTTGCCATAAAATCGGTCCAGCTTTAGCGGCAGGAAACAGTGTAGTATTAAAGCCAGCTGAAGTAACACCTGTGTGCGCGTATATGTTAGCTGAAGTACTTACAGAGGCCGGATTGCCTAAAGGACGTTTACACGTAGTTACTGGAGACGGTCCAAGCATTGGTGACTGGTTGTTAGAAAATGAGGATGTTAACATGTTCACCTTTACAGGAAGTCCCCGTGTTGGTGAACTAATCCGTCAAAAAGCGGGTCTTAGAAAAGTAGCATTGGAGCTTGGAAACAATTCCGCTACTGTGGTGCATTCAGATGCTGACTTAGAACTTGCCTCTTCCATGGTCGCCCAAAAGAGCTTCAATAATGCAGGTCAAGTATGTATCTCTGTACAACGTGTATATGTACATGAGGATGTATATGAAACATTTGTCCAACAACTTAAAGAAAAAACAGAAAAGTTTGTGGTTGGTAATCCATTAGAGGAAACAACGGATATCGGCCCTATGATCCGCTTAAGCGAGGCAGAGCGTGTGGAGGCTTGGGTCAATGAAGCGGTGGAACAAGGCGCAACGGTTGTAACAGGGGCTAAACGTGATGGAGCTTTCTATTATCCTACGATTCTTACAGATGTGCATGATGATATGAAGGTTTGCCGTCAGGAGTTGTTTGGACCAGTCGTTTCTGTTGCACCTTATAAAGAAAAAGAGGAAGTTATTGCGAAAGTGAATGATTCTGATTATGGATTGCAGGCTGGGTTGTTTACGAAAGATTTAGGGTTTGCGATGAAGGCTGCCAAAGAGATTGAAGTGGGTGGCTTGATTGTAAATGATGCGTCTGCTTATAGAGTGGATAGTATGCCGTATGGTGGCGTGAAGAGAAGCGGTACTGGAAAAGAAGGCCCTAGATATGCGATTGAGGAAATGACAGAAGAAAGAATCGTTGTATTTAACTTATAAATCTGGTTAACTCCGCTGTTGATTTCCGCACTGGGCTTCGCTTTCCTAGGGGCGGTGCTTGAGCCTCCTCACTTCGTTGCGGGGTCTCAACCTACCGCTATCTCCCTCAGGACAAGGAAAGCTTCGGCAGCGATACATCGCACGAAGAAAATGCGTAGCATTTTCGAGGAGTCTTCGCCCTGTGCTCCAATCAACAGCTTATGTTTTCCAATCAACACTAGTATGGTAAAGTAATAGGATGGCCTGGCTCGGTTTGGTGGAGCCGGGGCTTTTCCATTTTTTTAGAGGATTGAGGCGAAAAGGTTTGGCTTTTTTACAAGTACTGCTACCTGTATTTATGATATTTGCCATAGGGTTCATCGGACAGAAGACATTGGGGTTTGATACCAAAACCTTATCAAAGATGGCCTTGTACTTGCTTTCTCCCGTACTGGTATTTCGAACTTTTTATACAAATGCATTTAGTAGTAATCATTTATATATCATTTTATATACGTTTCTTCTTTGTTTTGCACTGATCGCTTTTGTGTATGTGCTATCTTGGATTAAAAAATTTACGAGGGCAGAAACCTGTGGGATGATTCTCGCGGCTAGCTTCATGAACAATGGAAATTACGGTACTCCTGTTGCGTTATTGCTGTTTGGAGCGGCAGGGTTTGAGTATGCAGTTGTGTTGATGGTCGTACAATCATTGTTGATGGGCACAGTTGGGGTGTATTATGCTGCGAAAGGCAGTCCGGAAAATGCTGGTGTTAAAACGGCTTTAAGGGCAGTTGTTAAAATGCCTATCCTATACGGGGCTATTATTGGTTTGTCCTTTCAGTTTCTTTCCATCCCAGTTTCCTCTTCTATAATGGAAGCCGTCGATCTTGTAGCAAATGCAACTGTTCCTGTGATCATGGTCATTTTGGGGATGCAGTTGGCTAAGATATCTATTAAACATGCACCGAAGGAAAAGCTAGCTTATGCTATTGGTATTAAATTATTTCTTTCTCCTTTAATTGCTTTTGGTTTAACGTTGTTGCTTCCTGTAGATCCGATGGTCAAGCAGTTGATGATTATTATGGCTGCGATGCCGACTGCTGCGAATACGACGATGTATGCGTTGGAGTTTAATACGGAGCCGGATTTTGTTTCAAGTAGTACGTTGATTAGTACGTTGTTGACTATTGTTAGTTTACCGGTTATGTTTTGGATTGTTTTATAGGGTCAGTTCCTTTTACGGGAGCTGGCTTTTTTTGTTGTTTAGGAAATTTTAAAATAATCGAATTGTGGAATAGTCCTCATCGTCGTGATGAAAACCTGAGTGACATGGAAAACAGAGTAGGGAGGTCCTCATTGGCGTGATGAAGACCTGTATGGCGTGGAAAACAGAGTAGGGAGGTCCTCATTGGCGTGATGAAGACCTGTATGGCGTGGAAAACAGAGTAGGGAGGTCCTCATTGGCGTGATGAAGACCTGTAATGCGTGGAAAACAGAGTAGAGAGGTCCTCATCAGCGTTATGAAGACCTCAGTGCCTAGGAAAAAGGTGGAGAGAGGTCCTCATTGCCGTTATGAAGACCTGAATGACGAGGGAAAAGGAGTAGAGAGGTCCTCATCTGTCCTTTCCTCTTCCTCCCGCGGGCGTCTGCGCGCCTTCCACTCCAATCAACAGCTAGAGATCACTTCAAATCAACAAGTCTTATAAAATATGAAAAATAAATTATGGCAATTTTGAAAAATATTTATTGAATTTACTGAAAAAAGAAAGTATTATTTTAAATAGGAGTTATGAAAACGCTGCCATTTGACTTTTGCTTGTGTTAGAGGGGTTACTTTGTTTTTAAAGGTAGTAACGTAAGTAGGTTAAGGTAGTAACGTTATAATAAAAGGGGGAAATGTTATGAAAAAGTTTAAATTGCTTTCGATCATTTTGGCATTAATGACGTCTCTTGCTTTAGCAGGGTGTTCTTCAGAAGGATCATCTGGTGAAAAGGATGGAAAAACAACCATCAGTTTTATTCACTGGCGTGGGGAAGATGTTGAGGTATTCAACGAACTGATAGCTAAGTTTGAAGAGGAAAATCCAGATATTAAAGTCGATATGACGGCATACCCGTCCGAACAATACCAATCCACTGCACAAACTTTACTTCGTGATGGTACAACAGGTGATGTTTTTGTTTCCATGCCTGGTTCACAATTTGAAATCATTCAAAAAGCTGGGTTCTTTGAAGATCTGTCTGGCGAAGAGTTTGTCTCTAATTTTAATGAAAGTCTCTTAGAAGTTGGACAAAGCGAAGGAAAACAATATGCATTACCGTATCAGCTTGTTTTCAACCAACCTATCTATAATGCTGGAATTTTTGAAGAGTTAGGATTAGAACCACCAACTGATTGGGAAGGATTCTTGGCTCTATGTGAAACGCTTAAAGAAAATGGATACACACCTATTGCATTCCCGGGTGCTGATATTGGGCCTGGTCAGTTCATGAACGCTATGATGATGAACAATGCGACAGATGAAGAAGTATTTACAAAACTCGTAAACGGAGAAGTTAAATTGACGGACGAGTGGTGGGTAAAAACGTTATCTCAATTCAAGGAATTAAATGATAAAGAATATTTCCAAGCTAATGCTTTAGGAACAAAGCATGATGGAGCAATTGCTTTAGTGGGCCAAGAGAAAGCGGCGATGCTTGCTACAGGCTCATATGCGATGGCAAATATTAAGAGCCATAAAGAAGACGTTAAATTGAATCTGTTGGCACCAATTACAGTTTCGGAGTCTGAGGCAACATATGAAGGTATTCACACTACGACTTTCATGATGGCAGTTAACAGTAAATCCGAAAAACAGGAGCAAGCGAAAGCATTTATTGAATTCTTGAGTAAACCGGAGAATGCATCTGTCTATGCGAACAAGACTGGACAGCATTTAACGGTGAACGATGTAAACTATGAATCTGAAGTTCTAAAAGATACGGTACACTGGATGGATAAAAACACAAGGTTCCAACCACGTTATTTAATTCCAAACGCTGATGTGGAAAAAGCCGTTGTTGGTTCTATCCAAGATGTATTAAGCGGTACCGACCCGGCCGAAGCGGCGAAAAAAGCACAACAAATTGTGGATCAAAATTTGAATTAACAGGATCTAAGGGGAGGAGGATGATGTTCTCCTCTTCCTTTAATATGAAAGGGGGATACGATGAAACAGAGTAAGTGGCTTTACTTATTTTTTGTACCCGGTCTTATTTTCTATAGTATTTTCTTTATCCTCCCAACGATTAGTGCCGTATTTTATTCGTTCACAGACTGGGATGGACTTACTACTAACTTTAATTTTGTAGGATTCGAGAATTATACCAATCTAGTTACCAATGATTCTATTTTTATAAAGGCAATGACAAACAACTTGAAATTCATGCTGTTTGTAGTCGTTTTTCAAACTTTGTTTTCATTGGTGTTTGCGGTTTTACTTGTTAAAAATACTAAAACAAATATCTTCCTTAGAGCTTTGTATTTCTTTCCGACCATTCTTTCCTCTGTTTCGGTAGCATTTATTTGGTCCTATATGTACGACCCTAACTTAGGAATCATCAACAATCTCTTTACTAGTGTAGGACTTGAAATTCTTGCGAACAATTGGCTCGGTGATCAAAACATTGCCATATACTCCATTGCCTTTGTACAAGTCTGGTTCCATACAGGGCAGATGCTCATCATATTTGTTGCCGGTCTGCAAGCAATACCTGAAGATCTATACGAAGTGGCAAAAATTGAAGGGGCAAGCCGCTGGCAAACTTTCAGCAAGGTAACATGGCCGCTGATTGCTCCGGCTGCGACCATAGTAGTTGCTTATACTACGATTCAGTCTTTTAAAGCATTTGATCTGATATATGCCATGACAAGGGGTGGCCCGAACTATGCCACAGAGATTTTGGCAACCCACATTTACACAACAGCATTCAGAAGCTTTAAGTTTGGATATGCATCAGCAGAGTCCGTAATATTTATGCTGGTCATAGCACTTATTACATTCCTGCAATTCCGTGTACTACGGGCAAACAGAGTAGAAAATTAGAAGGGGGGAACGACGATGAAATGGACAAAAAAATTATTACTGTTCATCTATGCAACTCTTATTCTAGTGCCAGTGATATCCATCGTACTAGCAACTTTTAAAACAACATCTGAAATCTATGAGAACATATTAAGTCTGCCATCCAGCTTCAACTTTAGTAATTACTTTGGAATATTCCAAGAGCAGGCAATGGGCACCTATTTTTTAAACAGCGTACTCGTGACACTAGTATCGGTTGTTTTTACTTTGTTTTTTGCCAGTCTTGTAGCATTCGGCATTACACGGCTTGGGGGTTGGATCGGTGGCGGAATATTCGTGTTCTTTACCATTGGAATGATGGTGCCGGCACAAGTAAACATGATACCTTTGTATCAATTAGTCTACAGTTTAGGTTTGACCAATTCATTAGTAGGTTTAATGATAGTCAATCTTTCCGTTACCCTGCCTGTAGCAGTTTTCATTCTTTCCGGTTTCATGAGGTCCCTGCCTAAATCCTTGTTTGAAGCATGTACCATTGACGGAGGGAACAACTGGCAGATGTACTATCGCATTGCATTGCCGCTATCCTTGCCATCTTTGTCGGCAACCGCTATTTTTCTATTTGTAATGCATTGGAACGACCTTCTCTATCCACTTTTATTTATCACAAAAGCGGAATACAAAACTCTTCCTCTAGCACTATTAGAGTTCCAGGGTGAATATATGACAAACTATCCAATGTTATTTACAGGTGTTATTATAGCTTCTGCTCCAATGGTTCTTGCGTATCTTTTCCTACAACGTTACTTTGTTGCCGGGATGACTGCGGGTTCTGTTAAGGGATAAGATGTTTTGCAATAAATGGTAGTGACGATACTATCTTTTACAGGTGAAACATATTAGAATAGAAGTAGATAGGTAAAAGGAGTGTCGGCAACAGTGAAAATAAATCATAGCAGTCCTGTGCCACTATATCATCAAATCAAAGATATATTGGTAAAAAGGATTGTGGATAAAGTGTGGGGACCAGGTGACTTGATTCCCACAGAACAAGAACTGATGAAAGAATTCGATGTAAGCAGAACAACCATAAGACAAGCGATTACATCAATGGTCCATGATGGACTTTTGGAGAAAAAGCAAGGAAAAGGAACGACAGTCAAGTATCAGAAGTTAGTGGGATCCCTTGGCCGTCTCACAGGTTTTGCAGAAGAAGTGATGGAAAAAGGCTTGATGCCTCATTCCAAATTATTAAGAACCGAATTCAGGGACGACCTTTTTATTGAGAAAGCTAAACTCAACTTAAATGATGAGGATAAGATACTAGTAATCGACCGGATTCGCTTCGTGAATGATTTACCGATTGCGCTTGAACGTACGTGTTGGCCGGAGGAAATCGGTGAAATTTTATTAAAACATGATCTCAATAACGCTAAGTTTTATCAGATCTTAGAAGAGAACGGTGTTATGTTGAAAAAAGCAAACGAAAAAATATCAGCAGTCAATGCCACGCTTCATGACGCAGATCTTCTCGGAATAAGCGGCGGTCAAGCGTTACTGGAAATGACTCGTTTGAGCTACGGCATTAATGATAAGCCAATTGAATATGCCAAAACAAAATACCGATCCGACCAATATCAATACCAAGTAGAACTAACCAGATAACCTAAAAAAAAAACTGCCCCAGCGCGCAAACCTAGCCTGTGGCAGTTTTTTTAATATGATAAGTTTGGTAAAACGGTCGATTTCCGTTCCAAGCGCTTCGCTTGCCTGCGGGCGGTCCGGAAGCCTCCTCGGGCATTCGCCCTGTAGGGTCTTCCCTGTCCCTTCCTCCCGCGGGCGTCTGCGCGCCTTCCACTCCAATCAACAAGATGATTCCATTCAATGAAAGATTTATAAAAATCGCTCTCACGGAGTTAACTGTAATAACATAAACATTAAGATTTCATATTTTCTAGCTGGTGATTGGAGCACGGGGCGAAGACTCCTGAGGGAGATAGTGGTAGCTTGAGACCCCGCAGCGAAGCGAGGAGGCTCAAGCACCGCCCCTAGGAAAGCGAAGCCCAGGGCGGAAATCACCAGCGGTGTTCAACAAACTCCCTAATTATTTTCACACAAAAAGGTTGTAACCTTAATACAAAACGTATTAGAATGTAGGTATGAAAAATGTAAGCGTTACAACTAAACTCGATTACCATATGAATTGAGGTAAACTATATGACATTCCAAAACCAAACCATACTACCAGCAGTGAAAAACGGAAAAACTCTTGAAAGGTTTTTACAAAGCAACTACGAATATGGTGTGATACTAGACAGTCAACTCTCACAAATACCGAATTATATAAAAGCAGCAAATAAAGAAAAGAAAAAACTGTTCGTCCACGTAGACCTTATTCAAGGCATAAAAAATGACGAGCACGCAGCAGAATTCCTATGTCAAACCTTAAAGCCGGCAGGACTCGTCTCCACGAGGGCTGCGGTGATTGCAAAAGCCAAACAAAGGGGTATTTACGCTATACAACGCCTCTTTTTATTGGATTCCAATGCAGTCGAAAAAAGTTATCAAGTAATTGAAAAGGTGCAGCCCGACTTTATTGAAGTATTACCTGGGGTTGTCCCACATATGATTAGGGAAGTAAAAGAAAAAACAGGCATTCCTGTATTTGCAGGAGGTTTGATCCGTTCAGTGGAAGATGTGGACCGTGCAATTGAAGCAGGGGCGACAGCAGTTACCACATCCAAACAGGATCTTTGGGAGCATTATTCAAAATAAGTGTTTTAGGGAGAGTGCTAGAAATGGAAAAATACATTTTATCATTAGACCAGGGAACGACAAGTTCACGAGCGATTTTATTTAATAAAAATGGGGAAGCGGTGTACAATGCGCAAAAAGAATTTCAACAATATTTTCCAAAGTCAGGTTGGGTCGAACATAGCGCAAATGAAATATGGAGCTCCATTTTATCTGTTATTGCGTCTTGTTTATCAGAGTCCGGGGTTAAACCTAATCAGATTGCTGGTATTGGTATCACCAATCAACGTGAAACGACTGTTGTGTGGGATAAAGAGACGGGGCAACCAATACATAATGCAATTGTCTGGCAGTCCAGGCAGACGTCCGCTATTTGTGACCAACTAAAAGAAGGTGGCCATGAACAGACCTTCCGAGAAAAAACAGGGTTATTAATTGATGCTTATTTCTCCGGGACAAAAGTGAAGTGGCTGCTAGATCATGTCGACGGGGCACGAGAGCGTGCGGAAAAGGGAGAGTTGCTTTTTGGTACCATTGATACGTGGTTGATTTGGAAGCTTTCAGGCGGGAAGGCACATGTGACCGATTATTCAAATGCTTCAAGAACGCTACTATACAATATCCATGAACTAAAATGGGATCAAGAATTACTTGATATACTGAATGTGCCAGCAAGTATGCTTCCGGAAGTGAAGCCTTCTTCAGAAGTTTATGCACATACCGTGGACTATCATTTCTTTGGACAAGAAATTCCTATTGCAGGTGCGGCAGGCGATCAGCAAGCAGCACTATTCGGACAGGCATGCTATGAAGAAGGAATGGCGAAGAACACTTATGGAACAGGTTGCTTTATGCTTATGAATACAGGCGAAAAGCCGATCAAATCCGAGAGCGGGCTTCTAACTACCATTGCATGGGGAATTGATGGAAAAGTAACTTACGCATTGGAAGGCAGTATTTTTGTAGCAGGTTCAGCAATTCAGTGGCTTCGTGATGGACTCCGCATGTTCAAGGATGCTAGTCAAAGTGAAGAGTATGCCACAAAAGTAGACTCTACTGAAGGAGTGTATGTAGTTCCGGCTTTTGTTGGTTTGGGCACTCCGTATTGGGATAGTGACGTCCGGGGAGCGGCATTTGGTTTGACGAGGGGGACCTCTAAAGAACATTTTATTCGTGCCACGTTGGAATCATTGGCTTATCAGACGAAAGATGTGTTGACGGCGATGGAGCATGACTCCGGGATTTCTTTAAAAACTTTACGCGTAGATGGTGGAGCAGTGAAGAATAATTTCTTAATGCAATTCCAAAGTGATATGCTCCGGGTCGGGGTGGAGAGACCGTCTGTCAATGAAACGACGGCACTTGGCACAGCTTATTTAGCTGGTCTTGCTGTTGGCTATTGGAAAAATAAAGAGGAAATCGCTTCACAGTGGAAAGTTGAATCAACCTTTGAGGTAGAGATGGATAAAGAAGAACAAGAGAAATTATATAGTGGTTGGAAAAAAGCAGTAAATGCAACTATTGCTTTCAAGTAAGCGTTGCATATGATATACTAAAAATAAGTTAATATTTCGGTTGGAGATTAGGAGAGACCACAGAACATATTCAGAGCAAAAGCTTTGTCTATGTTTTCTGTGGTCTCTTTTTGTATATATACCTACTAAGAGGATGGAGGCAAATAAAATGAATAAATTAAACTTTGCGAGCTTTAACAGAAGCCTTATTTTAGAAAAAATGACAGAAGAGACTTATGACGTATTAGTAATTGGTGGTGGTATTACAGGAAGTGGTATCGCCCTGGATGCTGCAACCCGTGGATTAAAAACGGCTGTTGTGGAAATGCAGGACTTTGCTGCCGGTACATCCAGCCGCTCCACTAAGCTTGTTCACGGCGGACTTCGATACTTAAAACAATTAGAAGTGAAGATGGTGGCAGAAGTAGGGAAGGAACGTGCGGTCGTTTATGAAAATGGTCCACATGTTACAACACCTGAATGGATGCTGTTACCGATTCAACAAGGAGGAACATTTGGGAAATTCTCGACTTCCTTAGGATTAAGGGTGTATGACTTTCTAGCAAATGTTAAAAGATCGGAACGCCGCAAAATGTTGAACGCACAAGAAACGTTAATACGTGAGCCGCTACTAAACAGCAAAGGCCTAAAAGGTGGAGGCGTTTATGTAGAGTACCGTACAGATGATGCACGTCTCACCATTGAAGTCATGAAAGAAGCGGTCAAGCGAGGTGCAGAGGCAGTCAACTATGCAAAAGTTGAAGAACTTCTTTATGAAGATGGAAAAGTAGTAGGGGCAAAAGTGGTTGATCAATTATCTAATAAGGTATATACGATCCGTGCTAAAAAAATCGTAAATGCTGCAGGTCCTTGGGTAGATACACTGCGTGAAATGGACGGCTCCAAGAAAGGAAAGCATTTGCAACTTACAAAAGGGATTCATTTAGTATTTGATCAAAAGAAATTCCCGTTAAAACAGGCTATCTATTTTGATACACAAGACAAAAGAATGATTTTTGCCATTCCGAGAGACGGCAAAACGTATGTTGGAACAACGGATACTGTTTATAAGGAAGACATGGCCCATCCAAGAATGACTAAAAAGGATAAGACCTATGTACTTGAAGCTATTTCCTATATGTTCCCTTCCTTAAAGTTGCAGGAATCTGACATTGAATCCAGTTGGACTGGACTGCGGCCGTTAATCCATGAAGAAGGAAAATCCGCCTCTGAAATTTCCAGAAAAGACGAAGTGTGGATCTCAGACTCTGGGTTGATTACCATTGCAGGAGGAAAGCTGACGGGCTATCGTAAAATGGCAGAAATGGTTGTTGATTTAATTAATAAGCAGTATGTAAAAGAAACCGGTAAAAATTACGGAGGATCCAAAACAAAGCATATGCCGATTTCAGGTGGAGATGTCGGAGGTTCTAATAACTACGCTTCCTATATGAAAGCGAAAGTAAAAGAAGGTATGAAGCTAGGGTTCACAGAAGAAGAAGCAACAAAGCTTTCTTCAATGTATGGTTCAAATGTGGATAAACTTTATGACATTGCCAAAACAGATGCAGATCAAGCCAAAAGAGCCGGGTTGCCAATAGATGTTTTTGTTAGGGTGTTGTATGCAATTAGAGAAGAAATGACGGCAACTCCTGCTGACTTTTTCATTCGCAGAACGGGAGCATTATTTTTCGACATTGCCTGGGTAGAAAAGTGGAAAACAAAAGTATTGGACCTAATGGCCAAGGAATTAGTTTGGAGCAGAGAGCAAAAAGAGCAAAACCGAATCATTTTAGAGCGCCATTTACATGATGCAGTAAGAGCGGTGGACGAAGAACAGGGTTTTGATCAAAAGGTTTCGAATAAAATTAGTTAAGTTTATCTTTAACAAGGAATTGCATAAGGCAATTCCTTTTCTTTTTTAGTATAATAATGAGTGAAAACGTTCACGAACGCGTAATTTGTCATAATTCGACGTATTTTTTTTGCAGGAAGCATTAGTATGGAAGTAGAAGTCTTACTATATCCTGATAAACGCAAGGAGGAAAAGACAGATGAAATGGATGGAAAAATTCGATCTTTGGGAATCTCACACTAATCTTGATGAAGAAATGGTTAAGCTGATTCAAGAAATGAAGCACGATGACAAGGTGAAAGAAGAAAGCTTTTATAAAGAATTGGAATTTGGTACAGGTGGAATGCGCGGGGAGATCGGTGCAGGTACAAACCGAATGAATATATATACTGTTCGAAAAGCTTCTGAAGGATTGGCACGATACATAGAATCTTTCGGTGAGGAAGCGAAAAAAGGCGGAGTGGCAATCGCTTATGATTGCCGTCATAAATCTCCGGAGTTTGCAATGGAAGCAGCCAAGACATTGGCAAGCCATGGCATTCAAACTTATGTATTTGAAAGCCTGCGTCCGACGCCGGTACTTTCTTTTGCTGTTCGTTACTTAGGAGCATTCTCCGGTATCGTTGTTACGGCGAGCCATAATCCTCCAGAATATAACGGATACAAAGTGTATGGTCCAGACGGAGGGCAATTGCCATTGTATGAAGCGGATCAGGTCATCTCCAAAGTGAATGAAGTGGAAAATGAGCTTGATTTACAGGTTGCTTCAGAAGAAGAGCTGAAGAATAAAGGCTTGATCAAAATCATTGGCGAAGAATTGGACAAGGAATACTTGAAGCAGCTTACTACCATCAGTGTGCACCCTGAGTTAGGTGAAGAGATGGGCGAGGATGTAAAGGTGGTATTTACTCCTTTACACGGAACAGCCAACCTGCCAGTACGTGAAGGTCTTGCAGCACTTGGGTACAAAAATGTGAAAGTGGTGGCTGAACAAGAACAGCCAGATCCAAACTTCTCTACTGTATCCTCTCCAAACCCGGAGGAGCATGCAGCATTTGAATTGGCAATCCGTGATGGCAAGGAAATCGGTGCCGATATTTTAATCGCAACTGATCCGGATGCAGACCGTCTTGGAGTAGCAGTAAAAAACGCAGACGGCGAGTATGTGGTGTTGACCGGTAACCAGACAGGTGCCCTTTTCTTACACTACTTATTGTCTGAAAAGAAAGCAACAGGTACGCTTCCTTCAAACGGTGTGATGTTGAAAACGATTGTAACATCTGAATTCGGCCGCGTGATCGCAGACAGTTACGGTGTTGCAACTGTAGATACGTTAACAGGGTTTAAGTTCATCGGTGAGAAAATCAAGCAGTATGAAGAGGGTGGGGAATATACTTTCTTATTCGGATACGAAGAGAGTTATGGTTCCTTGATCGCAGATTTTGCCCGTGACAAAGATGCGGTTCAAGCATGCATCATGGCAGTAGAAATCTGCGCATTCTACAAGAGACTTGGCAAGACGATGTATGAAGGGTTAATGGAGTTGTATGAAGAGTACGGCTATTATTTAGAAGGCATGAAGTCCCTAACGTTAAAAGGAAAAGAAGGAGCGGAACAGATTGCTAACCTTCTGACAGCGTTCCGCAACACGCCGCCAGCGGAAGTAGCAGGATATGCGGTTACAGCAATAGAGGATTACTCTACACAAGAAAGATTGGTTGTGGAAACAAAAGCTGTGGAAAAAATGGAACTTCCAAAATCTAATGTGCTGAAGTATTTCCTTGAAGACGGCACATGGGTATGTGTAAGACCTTCCGGAACAGAGCCGAAGATAAAGTTCTACTTCGGAACGCAGTCTGAGACAATGGAAGACAGTCAAGAGAAATTAGAAACTATCTCGACTTCACTCATGGAGAAAGTGGATCAGTTTTTAAATAGCATGAACTCTTTAGGTAAAGCTTAATTTAATAAAATTGATTGCTGTTTCAAGTAGAGTATTTCTGCTTGAGGCGGTTTTTTGTTGTTCATCTACGACCAAAGTCGCAGAAAAACTCCGGTCTTTTTCCGAAAGCCAAAAGGGATTCCCACTGTTACAATAGAAAGATAATAGGTGATATGTAAGCTAGACGAAACAAGGGGGACATTTATTGTGGTCCAGGAAAATCAAAGAATTCAAGAACTGCGCGCGCTGAAAATCATTGCGGAATCGCTTAATCAAGCGAATGATTTACCGACAATGCTAGAAAGCGTGTTAAAAGAACTACTTCAAGTGACAGGCCTTCAAACAGGCTGGATCTATATTATAGATGAAAAAGGAAACTACGAATTAGCTGCAGAACACCAATTGCCAGAAGCACTAAAAAGCAACAATAAAAAACCTATGTGCGAGGGAGGCTGCTGGTGCCTTGATCGCTATCAAGACGGTCGGCTGAAGCGCGCATCTAATATCATTGCCTGTAAAAGGCTAGAGGATGCAATAAAGTTTGAGTGGGGGGAAACCAATGACATTACCCACCATGCAACAGTACCATTGCGTGCGGGAGAGGAAAAGTTTGGTGTTCTAAATGTAGCAGCACCTTCCAAAACCTATTTTTCCGATACAGAACTTGCGCTGTTAGAGTCCGTTGCCTATCAAATTGGAACGGCAATCAAGCGTATCAGGCTTTCTGAAAACGAGCAGCACCTTTCCATTTTGGCAGAAAGAAACCGCTTGGCCAGGGATTTGCATGATTCAGTCAACCAACTTCTTTTCTCCCTTATGCTCACTGCAAGAGGGACTAAAGAGCTTACAAAAGACCCGCAGATTCTCGAAATGCTGACGTATATGCAGGAACTTTCACAAGAGGCATTAAGTGAAATGAGAGCACTCATTTGGCAGCTGAGGCCAGAAGGATTGGAAAATGGGGTAGTGAGTGCACTGCTCAATTATGGCAAAGTGCTTGGGTTAAGCATTCATTCCGAGGTGAAGGGTGTCATTGATCTTCCAAATCATATGGAAGAATGCTTATGGAGGATAGGACAGGAGGCATTAAATAATTGTAAAAAGCATGCAGGAAAAAAAGAGGCATGCCTGCTGATTGAAGTGAAAAATAAAAGAGTTTCCATGGAGATAAAAGATACAGGGACAGGCTTTTCTTTTACACAAAGTGAAGAAATTCCTTCTTTAGGCTTAAGGAGCATGAAGGAGAGAACGGAAGCACTAGGGGGAAGGTTTATCCTTTTAAGTGAATTAGGAAAAGGCACGATGGTACGTGTAGAAATGCCAGTGACAAAGGGGGAGAGTAAATGATCAGGATTGTAATTGCAGATGATCATCATGTGGTGAGAAGAGGTTTGCTTTTTTTCTTGAAAACACAAAAGGATATTGAAATTGTCGGGGAAGCAAAAAATGGAAAAGAAGCAGTGGAACTTGCTGAAGCCTTGAAACCAGATGTTATTCTAATGGACTTAGTGATGCCGGAAATGGATGGAATTCAAGCAACGAAGCAGATCATGGAAAGGAATATCCCGTCCAAGGTATTGATTTTGACCAGTTTCGCTGACCAAGATCATGTTATTCCCGCCATACGTGCCGGTGCGACTGGCTATCAATTGAAGGATGTAGAGCCTGACCAATTGATTGAATCGATACGTGCCGTTCACCGAGGGGAAAGTCAACTGCATCCTAAAGTCACCTCACATGTGATGTCTCATTTTGCCAAAGGAGTCGGAAGCAGAAACTTGCATGAAGAGTTGACCAAACGAGAACTAGAAGTATTAGCGGAGATAGCAAAAGGAAAGAGCAATAAAGAAATTGCCTCCTCTTTGTTTATCACCGAAAAGACCGTCAAAACTCATGTTTCCAATATATTGGCGAAGCTTGAAGTGGCAGATCGGACTCAGGCTGCATTATATGCAGTGAAACATGGCATTGCTTGATCTACGACTTTAGTTGTAGAAAAAATGAATCGTTTTTCGTAGGGAAAGTTAGCTATTTCTTCCGATTTGCCAATGAAGAATGTCGAATATACTAAAAGTATAAAGACAGTTGGAGGGAGTAAATAGTGATGAAAATTTTAGCGATAAGCGGTAGTCCGAGAAAAAATGGTCGTACAGGTATTGCAGCAAGATTTTTTCAAAATAAATATGGTGTAGAGGTTATTGATTTAAGTGAAGGGAAAATTCCCCTATACAATGGAGAGTCTTATCAGGCGGAGCTTGAAAACGTGGAGTCCTTGAGAGCGAAAGTTAAACATGCAGATGCGGTTCTGCTATTATCTCCTGAATACCATAGCGGCATGAGTGGTGCATTGAAAAACGCGTTGGATTTCCTGGGCAGCGAGCAGTTCCATAGCAAGCCTGTTGGGTTGTTGGCAGTAGCGGGTGGTGGCAAAGGCGGAATCAATGCATTGAACAATATGCGCGTGGTGGGCCGTGGCGTTTATGCAAATGTGATACCAAGGCAATTGGTTTTGGATCCGCATTGTTTTGATTATGAAAATGATTCTTTGAATGATGAAAGTGCGGAGTTGGTTGATGCGCTATATAAAGAGTTAGTGATGTATGTGAAAATGCGTGAATATGTGATGCAAAGTGAAGAGGCCTGATAAGAGGCCTTTTTTTTAAGAGATAAAAAAGTATAAAATTCCGTTGATTTCCGTTCCAGGCGCTTCGCTTGCCTGCGGGCGGTCCGTGAGCCTCCTCACTCCGTTGCGGGGTCTCACCTGTCCCTTCCTCCCGCGGGCGTCTACGCGCCTTCCACTCCAATCAACAAGGTGGCTGCATTCACCGAAGGAATTATAAAAAAGGTCCCAAACGAGTTAACTGAAAAAGCATTAACGTCCTGTTCTCGTAATTTATAGCTGTGGATTGGAGCTAATGGCGAAGACTCCTACGGGGAAGTAGCGGCAATGTTGAGACCCCGCAGCGAACGCGAGGAGGCTCAAGGTCGCCCCGTGGAAAGCGAAGCCATTAGCGGAAAGGAACAGCGGCGATTAACCAACTACTAATGTTTAATTACTATAAAAGAACCAGACGATTTTGCCCGTTTTTTTATTGAATACTAATAAACAGTAATCCGGGGCATTGTGCCTTGGATTACTGTTTGTTTAAGAAATGATTTACACCATATATCCATGACTGATTTCATCCAATTGATCTTCTGTGCTCCTTGTTACAGCGTGATCAATATATCGTAGCAATTGATAAAGGTTTTTCTCAATTTCCTTATAATCCTTAGAAAAGTTGTAGGAATGAAGGAAATGCTCGATATTCTTGGAGAGGAAATCATCTTTAGTCCGCACCATCAGGATAAGCAGGTTATCCCATTCAGATCGGTGCGTGTAATATAAGGCGCGGTCATAATCAACTGTGTTCATTTGGAATCCTCGCCTCCTCTTGTTAAGGAGTGCTATTATTTTGTGTCAAAAAGTGATGTTTCCTCCGTTGAAAATGTTGGTCGTATCTCCATTCGAAAACTTACACAAAATAAATGAAATGCGATTTTGAGGTGTATAAATGAAGCGATGGAAAGCGATTGTTTTACTGTTTATATTTGTGCAAATTAACCCACTCATTTCACAAGCAGAGCAAATAGTGAATGCTCAAGAATGGTATACGTATGACAGAATGCGGGAAGATCTGTGGCTTTTAAAAAGAAAGTATAAGGAAGAGATGCAAATTAAGCTAATTGGAAAATCAGAGTTTGGTCAAAATATCTGGGCTGCGAAAATAGGTGAAGGTAAAGAAAGTATCATTATTCTCGGTGGTCACCATGGAAGGGAATGGCTTACGACAAGTCTTGTCATGACTAAGATGGAATATTACTTAGAGGCGTATAAGAGCGGTCAAGATATTTTTGGATATAATTCGCAACTGTTGGATGATGTTTCGATTTGGTTTGTCCCGATGGTTAATCCGGACGGGATACGGATTCAACAAGAAAGTATAGGTTTTTTGCCTAAACATCATCAAATACGATTAATCCACATGAATGAGAATAGTATGGATTTTGATCGATGGAAAGCAAATGGGATGGGAATAGATTTGAACAGGCAATACCCAGCAGGGTGGGAGAGCATTAAAGAAAAAACGGCAGTTCCATCCTATCAGTATTATAAGGGGAAGTACCCGCTGCAGGCGAAAGAGGTCCGGGCAGTTGTACATTTTACAAAGGAAGTAGATCCTTTGATGGCGGTTACCTATCACTCCTCGGGGAGAGTTCTATATTGGTACTTCAAAAATAATCAAGCATTGGTAAAACGAGATAAGAAAATAGCAGATCACTTATCAAAGTTAACAGGTTATGAACTTGACCAACCGGAGGAGCATGCGGTTGGTGGAGGGTTTTCCGATTGGTTTGTATCAGAATTCGATAGGCCTTCCTTCACATCGGAGATTTCTTATTTTGTGGAAGATACAAATCCTCCGATATCGGTTTTTCAGGAAGAATGGAAGCGGAATAAAAAGGTGGGTATATACCTTGTGGGTAAAGCGAAAAATCTGTTTCTTGACCGTAATGAATCTAAAATGAATGAGGCAGAATAACGGTATAGGTTTTTTAACAGGAAAAAAGGGGTATTAAATTTGTTAAGTGTTTTATTTAAGAGTAGCTAAAAAGGTTGACACCGTCCGTTTTTCCCTTGTAAAGTAGAAATTATGAAAAATGAAATCAACTCATTTTACCTTCGTTAGGTGAGGCTCAATGCACCTTCATTCCTCCAAAAATGACAGGTGCTTTTTTAATGAGTAAAACTAATATTCAGGTGGTGGTAACGAAAATGGATAGTAGTCCAAGTCCGAGGACGATTTTTATAAGAAGTACAGGAACATACATATCATTATTAGTTACCACACCAACGGTAAAATAAAGATGTGATTCCTTGTACTCCTTAGCATGCAGAGGAGGCAAAGCTCATGGTGAATAACATGACAGAGGATCAAATCATTTTAAACATCATTACCTTTTTAAAGGACGGGAAGCGAAAAGCTTTTCAGGATATCATTGAAGAACTACAGCCATATGATACAGGAGTCATCTATCAACAGCTTCCTGAAAAACATAAAGTAAGATTTCTCACATACCTTACAATTGAGCAGTTAACTGCATTAATTCAAGAGCTAAACCAAGAATTGCAATTAGAAGTATTACAAAAAATCGGTGTGGAAAAATCAGCTAAAGTTATGGACCGGATGGATAATGATGATTTAGCATCATTATTTGATGAAATGGATCCAGAGGTCAAAAGCCGATTCTTAGCAAAAATGAACAAAGAAGAATCCTCCGCCGTTCAGGACTTAATGAAATATGAAGCCGAAACTGCCGGTCGATTGATGACAAACCGGTACGTGTGGATACCTCAGGAATACACAGTCCGAGAAGTGGTCGATAAACTCAAATCATTTGCGGAACTTGCTGAAACCATCAACTACTTATATGTTATTGACGAAGAGAAAAGGCTTGTAGGAGTTGTCTCTTATCGTGATCTTATTTTGGCAGACGCTCATGAAAAGATACAGGAAATAATGTTTTCAAGGGTCATCTCCGTTCATGTTGATACAGACCAAGAAGAAGTGGCAAATATCATCGAGCGTTATGACTTCTTAGCGGTCCCTGTTGTAGACGATGAAAAAACATTAATTGGTATTATTACAGTCGATGATGTCATCGACGTTGTTATTCAAGAAGCGAATGAAGATATTGAAAAACTTTCTGCATCTGGTAAAGACATTGACTTTGATACACCTGCTCTAGTGGCTTCTGCAAGACGTTTGCCGTGGTTGATCTTATTATTATTTATTGGACTTATTTCAGGCAGTATTATAAGCGGATTTGAAGATACATTAGGTACAGTTGTAGCGCTGGCATTCTTTATGCCGATGATTGCAGGGATGACAGGTAACACAGGTACACAGTCCCTTGCAGTGATTGTTCGTGGTCTAATATCTCGTGATTTGGATAAAAAGTTGGTAACAAAAGTTGTTCTCCGTGAACTTGGAGTGGGCATAACTATTGGAATTACTTGCGCTATTTTAATTGCCATCATTGCATTTGTTTGGCGAGGCGATTTGATTTTGGGAATGGTTGTAGGGGTTTCTTTATTTTTCACTCTTATCATTGGTACACTCGCGGGCACTGTAATCCCTTTAATTCTTTATAAATTGAACATTGACCCGGCCATTGCATCCGGTCCGCTTATCACAACAGTGAACGATATCCTTTCTTTATTAATTTATTTTGGAATTGCGACAGCATTTCTATCTTACTTGGCACCATAAAAAAATAAAAAGTCCATCCTCTCCAACAGTAATCGTGAGAAAGGATGGACTTTTTTGTCTAATGAGAAGGCTGTGCTTTTCTCTTTAAAAGCCTTGTCAACAAGAAGATATTAATAAATATGGTGTAACATCCTAAGGCAACCAAGCCAACTGTAGAAAGTTCAAACATCTCTAAAATGAGACTAAGCATGGTGACGATGTAAAGGAAACCCAACAACTTTTGAATACTTCTGCTTTTAAAGAAAGAGGTGGCTTTTGCGCCCAACTGAGAACCAAAGATGGCTCCCGCAATCAAAAATAATCCCACCTTGAAGTTAATTGGATTGTTTACAGCATATGTGATGAATCCTGCACTGACAATCAAAATGACCCCTGCAAGGCTTGTTGCTACTGCTTGTTTAGATGAGAAGCTGTAGTAAGCAATCAATAACGGAACAATGATAAAGCCGCCACCGACACCGAGTGTAGTAGACAGAAACCCAGCAATTACCCCAATGAAAATGAATTTCCAGAAGCTCTGCTTGTTCGAAGTGGCATCATAAGCAACCCGATTATCTCCTTTATCCTTCTTCAACATTTTATAGGCAAAGTAAGTGAGTAATGCAAGGTACAGAATTGGTACAACAGTGGTATCATACCCGTTAGACTCAAGCCAGCTTACAACGGGGTAGGCAATTTGTGTGGCCACGACACCACTTGCTCCTATAATGACTGCTGCCTTCCATTGGATGTTTTTCATTTTAAAATGAGCATACACACCGGCCATGGATGTTCCGATGGTATAAAGAAGACTTGTGGAAATCGCCTCAATAGGTGTGTAACCAATAAGAAGCAATACAGGTGTCAGTACAAGGCCGCCTCCTATCCCAAAAAAACCGGAAAGCATACTGATTGAAAATCCTAATAGTATAAATAATAAAAATTCCATATATGTATTCTCCTCCAAAAAGGCTTATCTACAGTATAACATTGTGCCAAAGCCAAGGGTTTGTATATAGAAAAAAGTCGCAATAGAACAATCCCCTCTCATGTTATTGTCACCTTGTTCATACATTGTGATAAGAGGAAAAGGGAGGTAGTTTTGATGAGAGCAAATGATGAAAAGGCCTTATTCCATGCCATTGATGAAATTACCGAGATTGCCAAAGGGTTTGGACTGGACTTTTATCCAATGCGTTATGAAATTTGTCCTGCTGATATCATCTATACGTTTGGAGCATACGGAATGCCGACACGCTTTTCCCATTGGAGCTTTGGGAAACAGTTTCACAAAATGAAACTGCACTATGATCTGGGACTCAGTAAGATATATGAATTGGTAATTAACTCAAATCCTTGTTATGCCTTTCTTTTGGATACAAACTCGATTATCCAGAACAAGCTGATTGTTGCGCATGTACTTGCCCACTGTGATTTTTTTAAGAATAATTGCCGGTTTCAAAACACGAACAGGGATATGGTGGAAAGTATGGCGGCAACAGCGGAGAGAATTAAACAATATGAACACGATTATGGAAAAAAAGAAGTAGAGGACTTTTTGAATGCTGTCCTTGCCATACAGGAACATATTGATCCTTCGCTCATTCGTTCCAAACTTGCTTGGAGCATGGAGGATATGGAAGAGGAGGAAGAAGCACCGAAGAAAGTAAGTCAATATGATGACTTATGGAACTTGGATAATCGTAGTAAACCCAAAGCAGTACCGAAGAAAAGAAAAAAGAAATTCCCACCTCAACCGGAAAAGGATATTCTTCTTTTTATTGAACACTACAGTAGCGAACTCGAGGACTGGCAGCGTGATATCCTGACGATGATGCGAGAGGAAATGCTCTATTTCTGGCCTCAAATGGAAACGAAAATCATGAACGAAGGCTGGGCTTCCTACTGGCATCAACGTATCCTGCGCGAAATGGACCTGACAAGCGATGAGGCATTGGAGTATGCAAAATTAAACGCAGGTGTTGTGCAGCCTTCTAAAACAAGTATCAATCCATATTATCTTGGTATTAAAATTTTTGAGGATATCGAAGAACGGTACAACAACCCTACGGAATCAATGTTACGTGATGGAGTAAAACCAGGATCTGGGCGTGAGAAGATGTTTGAGGTGAGGGAAGTGGAATCAGATATTTCCTTCCTGCGCAACTATCTTAATAAAGATTTAGTCATGCGAGAAGATATGTATCTTTTCCAAAAACAGGGGAAAGATTACAAAATTGTTGATAAGGCTTGGGAACAAGTACGCGATCAACTGGTGAACATGCGTGTTAACGGTGGGTTCCCATATATTACAGTTAATGATGGGGACTACCTAAGAGCCGGGGAGCTATATTTGAAGCATTGGTTTGAGGGAATTGAGCTCGACCTAAAATATTTAGAGAAAGTAATGCCGTATATCTTTCAGATCTGGGGTAGACCAGTTCATATGGAGTCGGTGATTGAGACGAAGAATGTATTGTTTACGTATGACGGCAAGAGTGTTCACCGGAAGTATATATAACAAAGAAAACCTTGAGGGAATGGAGCCCTCAAGGTTTTTTATATGATGTCGAAATGGAAAAACTATCATCTGTCATAACATATTTATGCACCTGTTCTAATGCTGAATGAAGCACCGGTGACAAGGAGTCGCAAGAATATGCGCAAACAGAGATCATCCTTTGCTGAATGACAAAATCATCAGATGAAGCTTCGTATTCCTTAAGCTGCTCAGCATCAGGCTCGTCTGAAGCCCATTCTACATGAGCCCATGTACGAACAGATCGGTTATCTTTTCTTAATAATGTAACGTCTTTTGCAAAATGCCCTAATATTGTTTTGGTATTAAAATCCCCGCCAGAAAAATAATAATCAAAATTATTGACTATCCTAATGGATTCTCTTTGTTCTTCGCTAAAGCGCTGTTGGATCTCTTCATTAATTTTCGGGAGGTTTTTCATACTCTCGATAATCAGGACAGTATCTCCGCTCTTAATACCCATATCTATAAAAGAAAATAAATGATTTAAATAGATGTCTCTTTCTTTGAAACGGTAATATATATGACCTTCTTTTAAATTCTCTAGATTACGGATGGTAAAAGTAGTAATTGGTCTCACCTCTAAAATAGATTTGATTTCAACCAAAAATAAACATTACGTCATTACCTCGGATAGAAACCGAGAGCACTGTGTCATGAATCACCATATATGTTTTTTCTAGAGGATATCCTAACAAGTATAACACTAATCTGGTTCAATTGATTGGTAAGAGGTTGAAATAGTCCCAACGTTGTTTATTTGAAGGTTTTTGGTTGATATTAAATGTTTATGATTGTTTTTGATTGATTTTTGTAAGAGCTTACATTACAATGTAACTACATACAAACGACCAAAGGAAAAGGTGATTTCCATGTTAACTCCAGAACGACAGCAAATAATACTTGAATTAGTTCAAAAGCATGAAGTAGTGAAGCTACAGGATTTTGTAGATGTAACAGGGGCATCAGAGTCAACAATCCGCCGCGATCTCAGTCAGCTAGAGGAACTGAATAAATTGAAAAGAGTGCACGGTGGCGCTGCGAGAATTCATCAAAAGGGGGAGGAACCAAGCATATTGGAGAAGGCGTCCATTAACTTGCATGAAAAGAAGATGATCGCCAAAAAGGGAGCTGATCTTGTCAATGATGGCGATTGTATCTTCCTCGATGCCGGGACCACTACCTTTCAAATGATTCCTTATCTTGAAAACAAACAGATAACGGTTGTTACCAATGGGTTTGCCCATATCCAGTCTTTAATGGAAAAGGGACTGACCACCTATATAGTGGGAGGCTTTATGAAAAATAAAACGGGTGCAATTATCGGGAGCAAGGCTAGTCAATCCTTGCTGGAGTACAATTTTGATAAAGCTTTCATTGGGGCAAATGGAGTCCATCCAAAAACTGGTTATACAACTCCTGATCCTGAAGAGGCGAGTATAAAGAATTTGGCAATGAAGCTTGCTAATGAAACATTCATTCTCGCGGATTCCTCTAAGATCAATGAAGTTGCATTTGCAAAAATTGCGCCACTTCAATCAGGAACGCTCATAACCAATCAATGCGAAGAGGTACTTGCAGCAGCATTCAAAGATATAACAACTGTGATAGAGGTGTGAACTCATGATATATACAATTACATTAAATCCTTCTATTGATTATGTAATGGAGGTGGAAGGGTTTGTAGAAGGCACCATAAATAGAGCTTCCAAAACAAATTATTACCCCGGTGGGAAAGGAATCAATGTTTCCAGAGTGTTAAAAAGGCTTGGTGCAGATACGATGGCTTTAGGCTATGCGGCAGGGTTTACCGGTAATTTTATAAAAGAGAAGCTGATAGAGGAACAAGTGGCGGTTAAGCTTCTAGAAGTCGATGGTCATTCGCGTATCAATGTAAAACTGAAAGCCGGGATGGAAACCGAAATCAATGGCACCGGACCGCTAGTAGATGATGATGCAGTTAAGCGTTTGCTCCAGCAGCTGAATCAGCTTTCAAGTGAAGATATCGTCGTGCTTGCCGGGAGCATTCCAAGTACAGTTCCATCTGACATTTATGAAACACTCATTCAAAAGTGTCAGCAACATGAAGCAAAAGTAGTACTGGATACTGGAGGGCAAACATTAAAATCACTTCTTTCGTACAAACCTTTTTTCATTAAACCAAACCACCATGAACTTGGTGATCTGTTTGGTGTCACCATTCAAACACAAGGTGAAGTCATCCATTACGCAGGTAAGATACATGAACAAGGTGTTGAAAATGTGGTGGTATCCATGGCTGGAGAAGGCGCAATTCTTTACACAAGATCAGGTGTTTATTTCGCAAAAGCGCCACGTGGGGAAGTGAAAAATTCCGTAGGTGCAGGGGACTCCCTTGTCGCCGGTTTCCTTGCGGGATATGTGAAATCAGGGAAAAGTGATGAAGCATTGCGATACGGAATAGCTTCTGGAAGTGCCACGGCATTTTCCTATGACCTTTGTCAAAAAACTGATGTTTATAATCTAATAAATCTAGTAGAGGTAGAAAAGTTATAAAGGGGGAAGGGACCATGAAAATTACAGATTTACTGACAACAGATACTGTGACACTTCAATTAAGATCAAGCAACAAATCTGATGTAATTAAGGAATTGATTGACTCATTGGACCGTGCCGGTAAGCTAGCCGACAAACAGAAGTATGAAGAAGCAATCCTTGCCAGGGAGGCACAGAGTACGACTGGAATCGGTGAGGGAATAGCGATTCCACATGCGAAAACGGATGCGGTGAAGACTCCGGCGATTGCCTTTGGTGTGGCAAAGGATGGAGTGGATTACGAGTCATTGGACGGTCAGCCAAGTCAGCTGTTTTTTATGATTGCAGCAAGTGCTGGAGCCAACAATGAACATTTAGAAACCTTATCTCGATTGTCTTCCATGTTGATGGATAGTGAATTCCGCAATGCATTATTAGCAGCACCGTCTAAGGAGGAAGTTATCAGATTAATAGATAACAAGGAAAAGGAATTGTTTAAAGAGGAAGAAATGCAAACAGCTCCTACTTCTGATGACAAAGGGTTGATTCTTGCAGTAACGGCCTGTCCGACTGGAATCGCTCACACCTACATGGCGGCAGATGCGTTAAAGCAGAAGGCGAAGGAGCTGGGTTTAACATTAAAGGTGGAAACGAATGGATCAAGTGGTGTAAAAAATCAACTGACCCAAGAAGAGATAGATAACGCGTCCGGAATTATCGTCGCTGCCGATAAACAAGTTGAAATGGAACGGTTTAACGGCAAAAAGATCATTCAGGTGCCTGTGGCCCAAGCGATTCGCAAGCCAGAAGAACTTTTATCAAAGGCAAGCCTTGGAGAAGGGGAAACTTACAAGGGATCAGGCAGCTCAAGTTCAGAAAGGAAAAAGGGTCGATCTGGTTTCTATAAGCACCTGATGAGCGGTGTTTCCAATATGCTGCCGTTTGTTGTAGGAGGAGGTATCCTGATTGCGATATCCTTCATGTTCGGTATCAATGCTGCAGATCCTGATGATCCAAGTTACCATTGGTTTGCAGATGCTCTTAATACAATTGGTGGAGGGAATGCCTTTTATTTGATGATTCCTGTGCTTGCAGGATTTATTGCGATGAGTATTGCGGACCGTCCCGGGTTTGCAGCAGGAATGGTCGGTGGATTGATTGCATACACAGGTCAAGCAGGTTTTCTTGGAGGTCTGATTGCAGGTTTCCTTGCAGGTTATCTTGTCTTGGGCTTGAAAAGATTGTTTAGAGGGCTGCCAGCCTCACTTGAAGGCATCAAGCCGGTACTGCTGTATCCACTTTTCGGTATCTTTCTTACAGGAATGATCATGCTGCAACTGGTGACTCCTTTGAAAGCGTTTAATCAAGGATTGACGTCTTGGCTAGGTGGTTTAGGGTCTGGGAATTTAGTTGTTTTGGGTATTATCTTGGGAGCGATGATGGCTATAGATATGGGTGGTCCAATTAATAAAGCGGCCTTCACATTCGGTATTGCCATGATTGATGCAGGGAACTACGCACCGCATGCAGCTATCATGGCAGGGGGAATGGTGCCCCCACTTGGTTTGGCACTTGCTACAACAATCTTTAAAAATAAATTCAATAAACAAGAAAAAGAAGCAGGAAAAACATGTTATGTCATGGGAGCTTCCTTTATCACAGAAGGGGCGATCCCGTTTGCGGCAGCAGATCCGTTACGCGTCATCCCTTCTGCGGTGGTAGGTTCAGCAGTTGCCGGGGGGTTGGCCATGTTATTTGGAATTGGCCTTCCTGCGCCTCATGGTGGAATCTTTGTTATTCCAATTGTGACTGGCGGAATATTTATGTATGTGTTGGCTATCTTGATTGGAGCTGCTGTGACGGCGGTAATGGTCGGGTTGCTGAAGAAGAGGGTTGCTGTGTGAATTTATTGAAAAAAGTGATGAGTTATCTCATCGCTTTTTTTATATAAACTTTCAAGCACATCCAGTGTTAGAGACTTCTGTAAGATTCTATATAATAGAAATAATACATAAAGGAAAGAAGGAAAAAGCATGCTTAAAGATGCAATCGTTATCGGAACGGGATTCGGTGGAATGACAGCAGCGGCGCTTCTTGCAAAAGCCGGTTACGATGTATTGACACTTGAAGCCGCAAATGAGCTTGGTGGATGTGCGAGCAAATTTGACCGTGCGGGATACCGGTTCAGTGCAGGCGCGACAGTAGGCATGGGTTTTGAAGAGGGTGGTATGTTAAAAAGACTCTTTGAAGAGCTAGATGCGCCAATTCCCCCAATGAGTAAACTTAATGAAATAATGAATGTGTACCTTCCTGACCGGACGGTTACTTATTTTTCTGATAAAGAGAGATGGTATAAAGAGGTCGCAAGTAAATTTGAACAAGATCAAGAACGTATTCTCTCCTTCTTTGAGGAAGTCTTCAAGGTATCAAATGTACTACAGAATTTTGTGGAAAAACGCGCTATCTTTCCACCATCCACAGCATCAGAGTACTTTCATTTACTAAAAAGTATGGATGTGAAACTTCTAGGATTAGCACCTTACTTGACTCAATCAGTACAAGACCGTCTATCCAAATACGGTTTGACCAAAAATAAGCCGTTTTTAACATTTATCAATGGTCAGCTGATGGATAGTGTTCAGACGACGGCAACCTTTAGTCCCTCCTTGTTAGGATATATGGCATTAAGTATTTTTCATAATGGCGCTTTTTATGTGGAGGGAGGCTTGGCGTCTATCATTCATGCATTAGCGGAAGTCTACCGGGCTTCAGGGGGAGAACTGCGACTGCGTCATAAAGTTGTCAGTATAGCCAAACAGGGGGATGTCTGGACGGTTATGAAGAAACGTGGTCAGGTATTCAGAACGAAACAAGTAATAATGAATGCCCCAATTCATAATGTATTTTCCTTGCTGGAGCCAGAGTTGCATCGAAACCTTCCTATCAAAGAACCAAAAGAAAAGGAAAAGGATGCTTGGGGAGCCTTTACTCTCTATATTGGAGCCGAACCTTCGTTTATGATGCCAGAAACGAGTTCCATCCCATTTCATCAGTTTATCTCCTCCTATGACTCTCCATTATCAGAAGGGAATCAGTTCTTATTTTCCATGTCACAAGAGGGGGATACGAGATTCGCTCCAACCGGAAAAAGATCCATTACTATTTCCACTCACACCAATGTCGGCAAGTGGTGGGAGAGGGAAAGCTATGAAAGTAGGAAAGAAGAATACATGGAGACAATCATTGATTCTATTGATAAGAGGTTTTCGAGTTTCTCTTCCCATATTGATGTGAAGATGGCGGGAACTCCCGTGACTTTCAAGCGTTATACCCAACGGGCTTATGGAAAGGTAGGCGGCTATATTCCATCAGGGAAATATAGTTTATTGAAAAGCTACTCTCCGAACTCTGGCGTGGAAGGGCTATGGTTTTGTGGAGATACCGTTTTCCCAGGAGCGGGCTCATTAGGAAGCAGCTTAAGTGGGTGGATGGTGGCGGATGCAATAAAAGGAAAGCACCCACGTCAGGGCATGTGATTTCGCCTTGTGGGTGCTTTTTACATTATTACCTTAGGAAAAGGCTTAGAGTTCAGTTCTACTAGTATAGACATTAACAGGTATGATTAAAAACATTGCATCATAGAGTATAAGGAATTGTTGAAGAAAAGGGGGGGGGAACATGATGAACGGCTATTATTATCCATATTATACAAGGGCACCGCAAGATGAAAACTTAATAGAAAGTATCTCCAGGGCCATTAATGGAGAATATAGTGCCATTGCCTGTTACGAAAAGCTTGCCCAAATGGCACCAGATGCGGAAACTCAGAAGAGAATAACGGAAATAAGAGAAGATGAAATCAAACACTATAATACGTTCAGTCAAATCTATCAATCGTTAACTGGAAAACCTGCCACTCCTGAAATATCGGAAGAATGTAAGGATAATTACCAAGAGGGTTTGGTTGCATCATTGAAGGATGAACAGGAAACCGTGGAGTTTTATTTGGATATTGCCGATTCTACACAAAATCCTTATATTAGAAGAGTGTTCAAAAGGGCAGCGGCAGATGAGCAGAATCATGCGGTATGGTTTTTGTATTTCTATACGGAAAGTAAAGGATAAAAAGCAACCGACTTCTCGCGTGAGAGGTCGGTTGCTTTTGTTATAGGAACAATCCCATCAAAGTACCGCCAATGGCACCTGTTAATACAATCATCCAAGGTGGAAGCTTCCAGTAGACAAGCATGCTGAACAAAATAGCTGCAAAGGCAAAATCAATTGGAGCTAAAATCGAACTTGTCCAAATTGGGAAGTAGAAAGCAGAAATCAAAATTCCAACAACCGCAGCATTCACTCCCATTAATGCTGCTTTCACCTTGGAATTACGACGTAAAGAATCCCAAAATGGCAAAGTACCAAGAATCAATAGGAAGGCAGGAAGGAAGATAGCGAATGTTGCTAGTAAACCGCCCTTCCACCCGTCAATGACAGCACCGATATAAGCGGCGAATGTAAATAATGGACCTGGGACTGCTTGGGCAGCACCGTAACCAGCAAGAAATGCTTCTTCACTAATCCATCCAGTTGGCACGAATTCGCGCTCTAGTAAAGGAAGGACCACATGCCCTCCACCGAATACTAAGGATCCTGAACGGTAGAAACTATCAAACAGTGCCACCCAGTTTAGCGAAGTGGCTTCTCTCAGGATCGGCAACAAAATAAGCAGTCCGAAAAATAATGTCAAACAGATTACCGCAAAGCGCTTGGAAATCGGAAACTCCATACGAGAATCATCTGCCGTGATATTTTGTCTAAATAAGATAAAGCCAACGACAGCGGCAACGAGGATAACTCCAACTTGGGAGAATGCTGTTTGCCACAATAATGTAATCACTAGTGCAAATAATGCGATAGCCTTTCTTTTTAGATCTGGAGTAAGGTTGTTTGCCATCCCTAATATGGCATGAGCAACAACAGCTACTGCGACAATCTTCAAACCATGAATCCATCCGGCATTACCTACGTCAAACCCCTGCAAGATGATTGCGAAAATAATTAATGCTAAAACTGATGGTAACGTAAAGCCTAAAAAGGAAACAATGCCACCAAGAACTCCTGCTCGCATAACGCCTATACCTATTCCGACCTGACTGCTCGCAGGTCCGGGCAAGAATTGACATAAGGCTACAAGATCAGCGTAACTTTTTTCATCCATCCATTTTCTGCGACGTACATATTCGGTATGAAAGTAACCGAGATGGGCTACTGGTCCACCGAAAGAAGTAAGCCCTAGTCTTGTTGATACAATTAAAATTTCTATTAATGACATTAATTTGTTTGGTTTCTTCATGTTGATCACCTTCTTTAATTAATTTCTTTAAAGAGCTCATAAGCTTTGTTTCTTGCTTCTTTTAAAATGAGGTTTCCTTTTTCTGTGATGGTATAATTCTTTCGTATTTTCCCCTCAACTTTTAGGTCCTCCCTATGCAATAGACCGTCCTTTTCCATCGAATGCAAGATAGGATACAACGTTCCAGCACTGATAGAGTAACCATGTTCGCGTAACTCTTCTAGCATCCAGGCACCATAAACCGGATGTTCTTTTGCATGATGGAGAATATGTATCTGAATAAATCCGAGGAACAATTTCCTAAGCACTCTTTCTTCCAAATCAAGTCCTCCTTTTATTACAAAGATGCAAGTTTTTTCGAGGTCACGAAACCCGATATCGAATTTCGATATTAATATATCACACTTTTTATTATCCCCCAATATGAAACGAAAAACTTTACATAACATTTACAAACTCTTTGAAAAGTTGACGTTTTCAGCATTATGGGCTAGAATAAAGGTAATAAAATTACGTTAATCCCAAAGGGGAGTAGCTTATTCAGCAAAGTCGTCATTACGGGACATGATCCTCGGCTTTGTTGGCAACAATTCGTTGTTAGCGAGACCTTTGTCAGCTTTATTTGTCTGGCAAAGGTCTGTAGAATATTCAGAGACCTTTCGCCATTACGGTGAAAGGTCTTTTTCTTTTGGATAAAAAATAGGGAGGTCGTATTGATGATTAAGAAATTCATTAAAGCATTAGTGTTGAAAAAGGGAGTGACCCTGGCAAAGAAAAAGGTCCTGCCGGTAGTAATGAAAGAAGTAAAAAAACGAATGAAGAAATAGGAGGAGTTTATATGCGTAAAATGATCATCACATTCACTTTGTTATCATCTATTCTATTAAGCGGTTGTTCTATGTTAGAAGAAGTTAATAGTTCATTGGAATACGTCAATGATGCAACGGAGCATATAAACACTTGGAAGAATTTTGGAGAGGAAGCACCTCAAATGATCCAAGAAGCAGCTACAGATTCCAATGCTAAGGAAGAATTAGAAACAAGACTAAATGAAATGCTTGTTGAAATAGACGAGTTTAATAATACGGACGCGCCAGCTATAGCAGAAAGTGTACATCAGCAGATTGTAGATAAAAATCAAGCAATAAAAGATGTGATTGAAAATGCTATGGTGGACGGGGAAGTGGCACTAGAGAAACTGCAAGATTCGGAGCTATACACATTAATAAATGAAGTGACGACTATGATGAACTTATTGGAGGAAGTAGGTTCATAATGTTTTCAGGAGAGTAGGGGATTCCAGATGAGGGGAAGTACAGAAATAGACACGTCTTATCAGCAACTTGCGGAGTCTGTTGTTTTTAAACGAACTCAGAAAAACGTTGCAGTAGAATCTTACAATGATAAGCAATTAACTATGGCTGGATCTGGACGAAGTGCGTATGTTTTTAAGCTTAAGAATACAAAAAAAGTGCTGAAAGTGTTCTATCCACCTTTTGAACATCTAGCCAAGAGAGAAGCTAAAATATATAAAAAGTTAGAGGGCGTTTCTTATTTCCCTGTGATGCATGCATCAGGGGAAAACTATATTGTCATCGATTATATTGATGGGTTGACCCTTTTTGAATGTTTAGTGAAGGGAAAACATATTGATGAAAACGTGTTGGATGAAGTAGACCATGCTATTTTGTTAGCAAAAAATAGAGGTCTTAACCCATCCGACATCCATCTTCATAATATACTAATCACCTCTGATGGAAAAGTGAAGCTTATTGATGTTGTGCGTTTCGAGCAGGTTAAACGGTGTTCTCAATGGGATGATTTAAAAAGAGGTTATTATAAATATTATAAAAAGAGGATATTTCCTAGAAAGTTACCATCTAAGCTTTTATTGATGATTGCCTTCTTTTATAAAAGAAACCTATTAAATAGATTTGTCACATAAGTATGGGCCGTTCCTCTAAAAAAGGAAGGGCTCTTTTTTTATTTAAACTGCGATAAAATGAAAAAGGAATCGTCTATACATATAGAGACTGCAACAAACGGGGGAAAAGGATGTCCAATAAACAAGTCATTTCGGAATGGTTTTATTTATATAGCGATGATATTTATCAATTTCTATTTTACCGATTGAATTCGAAACACCATGATGTAGAGGATTTAGTACAGGAAGTGTTTATACGTGCACTAAACAACCTGGATCGTTATAAGGGGGAAGCATCACCAAAAACATGGCTTTATAGCATAGCAAGGAATATTGCTATAGATGCCCATCGAAAACAGAAACGTGATAAATGGAAATGGCTGTTACAGTTTGAAAACGGAACAGTTCCAGAGAGCACGGAAAAAGATACACCGGAACAATTGTACTTTGTCTCAGAAGAGCAAAAGGAATTATTAAACGCGATTAGGACCTTAAAAGAATCTTATCAGGAAGTGCTTATCATGAGGAGCATTAAAGAGTTATCTGTACAAGAAACCGCTGCTGCTATGGGTTGGACCGAAAATAAGGTTCGTTCTACACTTCATCGTGCAAAATCGGCCCTGCAAAAAAAGTTGGGAGGGAATGTAGTTGAGTAAGGAATTGGATAAAAAGCTTCAAACATTGCCCAAGCCAAAACTAAGAGAAGAAACGAAGAATGTATTACATCAATCCATCATGGAAAATAACGAAGAGGAGACGCGTGTAGAATGGTTGCCGAAAGTAAGGTCGGCAGCATTGTTGACGGTCAGTGTCCTTGCAATAGCATTATTCTCCTTTATCCTATTCACAGGTAATGAAGGGGAAGCTCCGAGGTCCTCTGCGCCAGAGGAGAAATATTATGAGAATTATGTTTCTTACTTAGATTCTATCGAAGTGCATGACCAAATAGATGCTGACAGGGCATTTATTGGCAACAATGGTGCGCTCGGAAAATATCACGGTCAAGTGTTGCCTGGCAAATACTATGCAAACGGAATGGAACTACAAACTAATGAAGAGCTGCCAATGGGAATCCACATGCACTATAAAGTGACAGAAGATACCTCTGCTAAAGGTTTTGATAAAGAAGTATTTCATGTTACCAATCTTCCGTGGACCATTATATTTAATGCAACAACTTATTTTACATTTTTCACAAATGGAGACTATGTTACATTCGATATTGATTATTATGGGGAAAAAAGAGAATATACATTAACTAGACAGCAAATTGATGAATTATATGGACGTGACGTAAAAGAGTTTGCAGATAATAAAGATTTATGGAAAGAAGAAGTTATGGAAAAGACACTACAAAATGAAGAAAAGGTACAAGATTTTATGGAGAAAATAAGGGTTTCTAATGCGTTATCTAATGATCCTGAACAAGTGGTGACATCTTCCAAAGAGTATGTAGAAGTAAATGGTAAAAAATATCTTGTCCCATCTGACATGCACACTCCTTCCATTAAGGCCGGAGGGAAAGAGGACTTTTATTCTTTTAGCGATATGTTGTATGAGTTTTACGATAAAGGGTGGGGAGAACAGGTTCAGGTGGCAAGAAACTTTGAAATGTGGGAAACCATAAAAGTCAGCGGTGAACTTCAAAGTATAGAATATGACGGTACATCCAATCAAACTACGTTTACCTTTGCACCACAGCAATCACACATTATGATTTTTGACGGGAATCTTTCCGATGAATATCAAGCAGGAGATACGTTGTTATTTGAATTTCAATTTGTTCCACTAATTGATGAGAGCTATGAATTTGTTCATTTGGACTATGATTCCGCACTTCTTTCTGGGGAAGAATTGGAAATTAATGATTATTTAATAGGTGAATAATGTATGTATAAAAGAGCAACTGTTTATGACGGTTGCTCTTTTTACATCGATTTAGAAAAAAGTTAGAAATAAATGGCGGATTTTTCTATTACTCCCAAAAACATCTATTAAAAGATAGAATAAAGTAGTACAATAGTTGTATAAACTAACCATACTATTGTAGGGGGTGTTGTAATTGGAAGGAAAACCAAATCATTATGATGGCAGTGTTCAAGCTGATTTGAAAGAGAAAGTAACCGGGGATCTGAATGAGTCATTTGTACTGACTGACGATATGAGAAAGAATATTGGCGGTAATCCATATATCCTACATAATGAAGAATAAGTGTATTATGAAAAGATCTGTTATCAGATCTTTTTTTGTTGTTTAAGTAATTATAAAATAATGGAATGTTTGAATAGTCTTCAGTGTAATTCTTGTTCGTAGGGATGAAGACCTGAGTGACGAGGAAAAAGGAAAAGAGAGGTCCTCATGGCCACGATGAAGACCTGAGTGACGAGGAAAAAGGAAGAGAGAGGTCCTCATGGCCACGATGAAGACCTGAGTGACGAGGAAAAAGGAAAAGAGAGGTTCTCATGGCCACGATGAAGACCTGAGTGACGAGGAAAAAGGAAGAGAAAGGTCCTCATGGCCGTGATGAAGACCTTGGTGACAATGACAATTCATTGAAATGTCAAAGATGAAGCGCAAAAGCAAGACCCGGCCAAAAAGCTTCGCGAAAAGAAACGTCCCAAGAAATTAAAATCTTACTTAGGACGTGTCGTAAGCGATTTTACTCTTTAGTAAGCAAGTTACTTGCAAAATAGTTGTAGATTTAATATCATTATCTCGAATTAATAATAATTTAATTCAAGATAGTTGGTAAGTTATGCCTTTTGGTAGCAAACTATAATAAATTACTTCAAACAAAGAGAGGAAAGATACAACATGGCAAAAGTTTTATACATCACAGCACATCCACATGATGACACATTATCCTACAGTATGGCAGTAGGAAAAGCATTCATTGACACGTACAAAGAGGCGAACCCATCAGATGAAATAGTTCATGTAGATCTATACAAAGAACATATCCCGCATATTGATGCAGATGTATTCAGTGGATGGGGAAAATTGCAAACAGGCAAAGGTTTTGAAGAACTTTCTGAAGAAGAAAAAGGAAAAGTCAGCCGATTGTCCGAGTTAACGGAACAGTTTATCGGAGCAGATAAATATGTGTTTGTAACACCACTTTGGAATTTCTCCTTCCCTCCAGTAATGAAGGCATATCTTGATTCCGTTGCTGTTGCAGGTAAAACGTTCAAGTACACAGCGGAAGGTCCGGTTGGATTATTGACAGACAAAAAAGCAATCCATATTCAAGCTCGCGGGGGGATCTATTCAGAAGGACCAGCGGCCGGTATGGAAATGGGACATCGTTACTTGACGGTGCTTATGCAATTCTTTGGTGTACCATCTTTTGAAGGATTGTTTGTAGAAGGTCATGCAGCAATGCCTGATAAAGCAGATGAAATTAAAGCAGACGCTATAGCGCGAGCTAAGGATAAAGCACACACTTTCTAAGAATGATGAACCGGGTGGCTGGTAAGCTGCCCGGTGATTTATCAACCACACCTCAAATTTCACCAACCTTCAACGAACGTTCCTTTCCTTCAATCACGTCCAATGCTATAATGTACCGAAAAGAATCTTTACATAACATGGAGGCAATATGCTAACTTTTGAACAAAAGCTTGAAATTATAGAATCATTCCCACAACTAACAAGAAAAGACGTATCTCTGAAACGGGTAAACTTTCAATATGAAGAAAGTCAAAGCGATAAGAAAAATGTAGTCTATCACTTGCACCCAAATGGCAATGGGTTTGTTTATGCCAAAGGAATCAAAGGCTATAAGACTGACGATAAAGGAATGGTGAATATTCGTGAGTTTGGTGAGGATGAACTACGTGAACTTATCAATAAGTCGATTGAGTTGTTAGGTCGAGACTATGAAGTAGAGACAGACCTTGATACAGAAGCATTTGAGGAAGAGCGTTGGGCAAATGATGAAGGACATTCTTTGCATGTGGTGCAGGAAGACGATATGTGGAATGTGTATGCCGGAAAAAATCTAGACGGAACATTTCCTTCTTATAATGAGGCAAAGCAGTACTTAATGGAAGAAGGATTCCGTAAGCGGTACTATTAAATGATTAAGGCTCCCTTCTATACATGGGAGCCTTAACTATTATCCAGTAAGTAAGTCCTCGTTTGGATATCTTACCTTGGAAGGTTTCGGTTTTGCTAAGGAATAGGCCAATGTCAACGGTCCCAGTTTTCCAAGCAACATGATGAAAACAATCACGCATTTACCGATATCTGTTAAATCCCCGGTAATCCCCATGGATAATCCCACCGTACCAAATGCGGAAATCACTTCAAATAATAATAATAGAAATTCTGCTTGTTCGGTTATCGTCAAGATGAACAATGAGAAGAAAATAAATAAAATACTAATGGTTGAAATCGCAAGAGCTTTTAATACATAGTTTTGATGTATAGAACGATTGAAAATGACAATTTCGTGTTTACCTTTTATGAAAGTGTTCACAGCCAAAATGATAATGATGAACGTTGTTAATTTGATTCCCCCACCTGTTGAAGTACTTCCTGCTCCTATAAACATAAGAAGAAGTGTCCACATAATAGAGGCAGTTTCCATGGCTCCGATATCTATTGTATTAAAACCGGCAGTTCGAGTTGTTACCGCTTGAAAATAAGAAGCCCAAATCTTTTCAATTAAGGTGAAATTTCCTAGAGTACTAGGGTTGAAGTATTCCAAAACAAAGAACACAAACATCGCAAGTATATTGATCCCCAATGTTCCAAATAGCATAATCTTTGTATGAAGGGTAAGTCTGCGAAATTCTTTTGTGTACCACAGATCTGTCAAAACGGTAAATCCTATCCCCCCAATAATGAAAAGAAAAGAAACCACAATGTTTACAACAGGATCCCCCACATATTGCATCAAGCTATCTGGCCAAATGGAAAAACCGGCGTTGTTGAATGCGGAAATGGCATGAAACACACTATAGTAAAAGCCGTCCCACCACCCGTACTCAGGAATCCATCGATAGGACAACAGTAATACCGCTATTCCTTCAATAAGGAAAGAGAATATAATAATTCTTCTGACCAGTAAGATGATTCCCCCGACGGATGTTTGATTGAGTGCCTGTTGTAATATCAACCTTTCCTGAAAGCCAATTTTTTTTCCTAACATGATAAAAATTAAGACGGCGAATGTCATAATACCAATTCCGCCTACTTGTATAAGAAACAAGATGACAATTTGGCCAAACAAGGTGTATGCGGTTCCGGTATCCACTACAGCAAGCCCTGTGACTGTCATGGCAGATGTAGCAGTGAATAGGGCATCAACCAGTGTGATGGATTCAGTAGTGGAAACCGGCAATTTCAATAATAACGTCCCTAAAAATCCGAAAAAAATGAATACAACAATCAATAGTTGCGGCGGACTGAGTTTAATAAAAGGACGGCGCCACATGGTTAGATTCCCACATCTTCAAATCGGTGGATGTCTTCGTTACGGCCGAGAATAATTAACAAATCCCCTTGGCGAATAATTTCATCTGCAGGAGGTGAAATAATGATATCCCCATCTCTTTGGATGCCTATTAATGTACAACCATACTTTGCTCGTAAATCTAAATCAGTCAGACTTTTATTACTTACTTTTTTCGATGCAAAAAGTTCAACTATACTATGGTTATTGGAAAGTTCAATGTAGTCAAAGATTTTATCTGAAACGACATGGTGGGCAACTCTTTTAGCCATATCCCGTTCGGGCTGGATAATTCTGTCCACACCGATTTTCTCCAATACTTTTTGGTGGTATTTATTTGTAGCTTTTACCCACACTTGTTTAATGCCCATTTCCTTTAGAAGCAGACTTGTAAGAATACTTGATTCAATGTCATCCCCCATGGAGACAATAGCATGATCGAAATTGCGGATTCCTAGGGAATTAAGTGTGGCTTCGTCTGTTGCATTGGCCTGAACAGCATGTGTAGCATATTCGCTTATTTTGTTGATGTTGTCTTCGTCTTTGTCTATAGCGAGTACATCTACCCCAAGTGTGGAGAATTCCTCAACGATGCTGCCTCCGAACCGGCCCAATCCAATGACAACAAATTGCTTCTTCATGTTTATTCCTTCTCTCTAAAAAAATAGGTTTTCTTGGTGTGATCTTTAGATCAGGGATAAGAACGCAGAAAGAGACCATCTTTGCAACTCAAAGAATGGTCTCCTTTATAACAATCAGACCCTTCTCTCAATACGCTTACGAGGTTAGCTGTCGGGTTAGAGGATGAGAGTCCTCTTCGCATAAGTGCAATTCACCCCAAGATATTCCGAAAATTATCAGGATATCAGTATGGTTCCCCCGCTCTGTAAAGATTAAGCAATAGGTTAAAATGTATAGAATGATGATACTTAATTTACTCCCCTTTTTTAACTTCGTCAATAGATAATTTGTAAAAAACATGTAAAGCGTTTTCAACTTGAACTATGGCAGAAAAATGTCCTTATCAAAAAAATAATTTATATGGAGAGTGTAAGATAGTACTTTATTAAGATAAAATTGCTATAATTATGTAAAGCACTTCAGTAAAAAAGGCGATACTTATAATTAATTGCTCATATTCACATAAAAACATGTATATGGTAGAAATCAGTAGATAAATATGACTAGAAACCAGGCAAGGGAGGGAGCATTCATACACACTCATAAAATTTGGAGGATATTAACCTTCATACTAGTAGTATGTTCATTAATATGGGTTGTTCAAACAGAGTGGTTTTCCATTTTTAAGAGTGGTGATATTGAACAAATTCAATTGATGTTAGAAGAGGAAATATATTTCTTATTATTACTAACCTTCTCCTTAATGCTAATTCAGAACCTGTTTACGCTCATCCCGATTGTAGGGATAATAGTTATTAATATTGCTTTGTTTGGACTGGTATGCGGGTATATATGGAGTCTTGCTACAAGCTTAATTGGCGCACTGGTCGCTTTCGTCGTCTTTCGTTATTGGTTCCAATCGCTCCTTATCAACAAGGTTAAAAAATCATATCTAGAAAAGTTGGAGCAGAATGGTGTTTTTTTCGTTTTATTATTGCGATTGATCCCATTTGTTCCATCTAGCTTAATAAATATAACAGGTGGTGTGAGTTCCATCAGGTTAATGCCCTTTCTGACAGCTACCTTTATCGGAAATGCACTTTATTTATTATTACTAAGTTTTGTAGCTAACGGGTTATTATCAGCAGACATTGAGGGCTATATGCTTGTTGCATTATTGGTTGCTATACTGCCGAGTATATATCTGTACCGATATCTTAAAAAGAAAAGCGGTTTAGGAGAAAATGAGAAAAGAAAAGTAAGAGGCGGCTAAACAAAGACCGGGCAATTTCGCCCGGTCTTTTTGTCTAAGGATAAGAAAGTATACAATACTGTTGATTTCCGTTCCAGGCGCTTCGCTTGCCTGCGGGCGGTCCGTGAGCCTCCTCACTCCGTTGCGGGGTCTCACCTGTCCCTTCCTCCCGCGGGCGTCTGCGCGCCTTCCACTCCAATCAACAAGGTAGCTTCATTCACCATAAAGTCAGAAAAGATATCTAACCGAGTTATTGAAAAATCAATAACGTTTTTTTTGCGTAACTTCTAGCTGTGTATTGGAGCAAATTGCGGAGACTCCTACGGGGAAGTAGCGGCAATGTTGAGACCCCGCAGGCTTGCCGAGGAGGCTCAAGGTCGCCCCGTGGAAAGCGTAGCCATTTGCGGAAAGGAACGGCGGCGATAAACCAATAACAGAGGTTTTTACTTTTAAAGAACCTGGCGAAAATTCCGCCAGGTTCTTGTTTTGTTTTATCAGTTATTCGTTCCGCCTAACCTTGCGTTGGTAGAAAATAAAGATAGGTAGTGGGATGATAATCCATCCAAAACTCTTAATCAATGTATTCCAGGCCATTTCTCTGTTACGTTCTTTCTCTTGAGAGACAACTGTGTTATATTCGGCAAGCAATTCGTCATCATCAATTTCTGGCTCTGAAATCGGTTTGCCTGACTCATCATATTTTGTTTTATTGGCAATCTTCATCTCCTTATACTCGCTATAAGTTTGATAATAGCTAGAAGGGGAAACAATATCTGCAATTGCCATAAAAGCTGCGACACTTCCTCCGATGGTCATCATCAAGGTCATAAACAAGATTACATAATAATAGACTACTCGTATCATACTAATGCTCCTTCCTCATCAATAATGGCAGACCTTTAAGCAACTCATGAAATAGAGCTACTAATAAGATATTTTAGATATGAAACTTATAGAATTTAAAAAACGTAAGAATAGAAAAGAATGAAGAGGTTAAGGGAGGTAGTATTAATGTTGATATTATTTTTTATACAACTCACGGTCGTGCTGATATTTTTATTAATTGGATGGGCTATCGTAAAAAAGGAGGCATATGGGCTGATATCTAGTTTTCGTTCTCGTCCTAAAGAAGAGCAAGAAGAATTGATTCAAAATGGCTATCCGCAAAAAACAGGAAAGCTCCTCATTGGGACAGCAATCGCCTTATTAATCATGCTTCCTTTACTATTTACTTCTTTCCCTTATGCTATGGAAGTTCAAATAGGGGTAATGGTAGTCCTATTGTTGGGAGGATTCATATATCTTTCCAAATATGAGGTGCCAAAAAAACGTAAAAAAAGCTACATCATTAGTACATCTATTGCTGTTGTCACATTTAGTTTTTTATTTGTCGTTTCTTACTTAGGTTTTCAAGAGGCTGAATTAACTTTGAAGGAAAATTCATTTGAGATAAGTGGAGTTTATGGTGATGAATGGAGGTTTGAAGACATCACACAAGTCGACCTAGTGGAGGAAATGCCGGAAGTGCTTTTACGTACAAATGGATATGGAATGCAATCCATCTCTAAAGGGCACTTTAAGGTCAAGGATTATGGAAGCAGTCTGCTGTTTATTTATAAAGGACATTCGCCCTATTTATTAATAAAAACAAATGATGATACTATCTTCATTAACGCAAAAGATGCAGAAAAAACAAAAGATTGGTATTATCAATTAGTAGAGCAGTCAGGTAAAGCAGAATAGTATTAATTCTTTAATTTTCCAAGAAGGGAACATTAAATCATGACCTATTTATTATTGGTTGTCGGATTTGCATTGTTGATCAAAGGGGCCGACTGGTTTGTGGATGGTGCATCTAGCATTGCCAAGATCCTCCGTATTTCCCCGTTGTTGATTGGATTGACCATAGTAGCATTTGGAACAAGCTCGCCGGAAGCGACAGTAAGTATTCTAGCAGCGTTAGATGGAAGTGCTGAAGTTTCACTGGGAAATGTTATTGGAAGTAATATCTTTAACATTACTCTTGTAGTTGGATTAACTGCTCTTTTGAATCCATTAAAAGTGGAGAGCGAAACAATTAGAAAAGAAATACCTTTTACCTTGTTAGGAAGTGCTGTCCTACTTGTGTTAATCAGTGATATTGCGCTGCAAGGTTTTTCTGAAAACTTGCTTACTAGAAGCGATGGGTTAATCTTTCTATTGATTTTCGCTGTGTTTATGTATTATATTTTTGAAGTCGCAAGAAATAATCGTGATAAGATTCCTGTAGAAGAAACTTCAGAGAAAGCAACTTGGGGAAAGAACATTTTTTGGACTATCATCGGGTTAGCTGCCATTATATTCGGTGGAGAATTAGTGGTAAGAAATAGTACGGAAATTGCTGTGTCATTAGGTATGAGTGAAACACTTGTCGGATTGACAATTGTAGCAATTGGTACCTCCTTGCCAGAACTTGTTACCTCTATTATGGCAGCAATCAAGAAACAAAGTGAAATTGCCCTGGGTAATATCGTAGGTAGTAATATTTTCAATATTTTATTTGTATTGGGAACTTCCTCCCTAATAACTCCACTACCTGTAAATAGCAAAATATTTGTGGATATTGGTTTGTTAGTAGTGTTAACGGTAATTCTCTTAGTATTTTCAAGAACAAATTTCCGAGTTGGGAAAATAGAAGGAACCTTTTTGGCTATAGCTTACGTCTTATATTTAGTATTTATCATTATAAGAAATTGAGGTTTAATTGGTATGGAAGAAATTTTGATTTTATTGAAGTACATATTCCTTGGAATTTTCCAGGGGATTACTGAACCAATTCCCGTCTCTTCAAGTGGTCATGTAATGATCTTGCAAAGACTCATGGGAATGGATCTCGAAGGTCTAACATTCGAGATAGTTGTAAATGCAGCATCCTTAATTGCCATCCTTATTATTTATCGTGAATCAATATCGAGACTTTTCTTCGGGGCATTAAGATTTGTGGCGAAAAAAGATAAGGAAGATAAAGCAGATTTCATGTTTGTCATTTATCTTATTGTCGGAACTATCCCTGCAGGAGTTATTGGGGTTGTATATGGCGATGTAATATCGGAGGCCCTTGATAATATTAAAGTTATCGGTGTTACTTTGATTGTTACAGGTATTGCACTCTGGTTGATTCGTAACTTAAGAGGTAGAAAGAATGATGCAGAACTTTCTTTCAAGGACGCAATTATTATAGGGTTGGCACAGGCTGTGGCCTTGATTCCAGGGATAAGCCGTTCTGGTGCAACTATTGTCGCTGCAATGGCGCGTGGAATGAAACAGGAGACAGCACTGAGATTTTCTTTCCTTCTTTTTATCCCTGTCAGTGTAGGGAGTATCCTGTTGGCAATTAAAGACCTAATCGGAATGGATAATGTTAACGAAATCCTATTACCATACTCATTGGCATTTATTGCTTCTCTTATCGCTTCGTATTTCTCTTTAAAATGGTTTATGGGAATCATGGCAAGAGGTAATTTAATTTATTTCTCCATTTACTGCTTCATTGTCGGAACGCTAGTAGTACTCTTTTTATAATGAATCTTAAAAAACACCACTTTTTCCAGTGGTGTTTTTTTATTGCTCAGGTAAATAAGAATGATGGAATAGTCGTCTGGTAATTTCGTTTGGATGAAGACGTGAGTGACGAAGGAAAAGGAGAAAAGAGGTCCTCATCGCCGGGATGAAGACCTCAGTGACGAGAAAACAGAAGGAGAGAGGTCCTCATAATCGTCATGAAGACCTCAGTGACGAGAAAACAGGAGGAGAGAGGTCTTCATGATCGTCATGAAGACCTCAGTGACGAGGAAACAGAAGGAGAGAGGTCCTCATGAACATCATGAAGACCTCAGTGACGAGAAAGCAGGGGAAGAGAGGTCCTCATTTCCCTTATTTTTTGTGTAAGCATATTATTAAAATGTTACATATATATATGTTATAATGGAGTTAAGTAACATTAAGGAGGAGAATCTTATGGAATATGTTGAGGCTTTAAAAGATCGCAAATTTATCCATGAAATTAAAGACTATTTAAAAAACTACTCCTTAAGAGATTACTTGTTTTTTGTAATGGGAATTAACATGGGGCTAAGACTTAGTGAACTTCTGCATGTTAAAGTGGAAGATGTGACACTGGATGGAAAAGTAAATGACTATTACCTATTGGAAAATGGGCATTTTATATATATGAATAAACATGTCAAACAAGCGATAGCCGACTATCTTCATAAAAGAAGCCTTGAACCAGAGGATTACCTTTTCAAATCTCAAAAGTGCAGTTCACCGATTACAAGGCAACAAGCATATCGCATTATTAATAAAGCAGCGAAAGAAGTAGGTGTGCCTGGTAAAGTGGGTACTCATACTTTGCGCAAGACCTTTGGCTACCATGCATATAGAAGCGGTGTTGCAGTTTCTCTTCTCCAAAAACATTTTAACCACACTTCACCTTCTGAAACACTCCGTTATCTTGGAATAGACAAGCATGAAAAATTATCTGTAAGAATTGATGTCAATTTATAAGGGGGAATAAGATGATACAAGGTGCATTCAATGTTGATTATTTTATTTTACTTACCGCATTTCTTCTGATTGTTGGAGTTATAACAACTAAATTCTCATCAAAACTAGGTGTTCCAGCCCTCGTATTGTTCATAATTGTTGGTATGATGGCAGGCAGTGATGGACTTGGTTTCATCTATTTTGATAATGTAAAGTATGCTCAATTAATCGGTATTTTTGCTCTCGTCATTATCTTGTTTGAGGGTGGTTTGCAAACAAAATGGGGAACAGTGCGCAAGGTCATTAAACCTTCTTTATCATTGGCCACCGTAGGAGTAATTTTGACTTCGGCACTGGTTGCAGCATCTGCCAAGCTTATCCTGGATGTGTCTTGGTTAGAAGCATTCCTGTTTGGAGCCATCGTTGGATCCACAGATGCAGCAGCAGTATTTGCCGTATTAAAAGGACAGAACATTAAAGCGCGGATGGGTGCAACCCTTGAGGCGGAATCCGGTACGAATGATCCGATGGCAGTGTTTTTGACATTATCTTTTATTGAATTGCTTACTGCCTCCAATCCTAGTTACATAGGGTTTATCGGAAGCTTCTTCTGGCAGATGGGAATTGGTTTACTGTTGGGATTAGGTCTTGGTAAGCTGGCTTCCTATTCCATTAATAAGATAAACCTCGATTCCTCTGGATTATATCCTGTCTTTGCCATGGCATTCGCGCTTTTAACTTATAGTATCGCAGCACTGATGGGTGCAAGTGGACTATTAGCGGTTTATGTGGCAGCTTTGATTGTTGGTAACAACGAACTTACGTATCGCCAGTCGATTTTCCGATTTAATGAAGGGTTTGCGTGGATGATGCAGATTCTTATGTTTATCATATTGGGATTACTGGTCTTCCCAGGACAGTTGTTCCAGTGGGATATTATGCTTAAGGGATTGTTATTATCGGTAATTTTGATAGTTGTAGCTAGACCTATAGCGGTATTCCTTTCCACATTAGGCATGGATTTCAGTATCAAAGAAAAAGTGTTTCTATCATGGGCGGGTCTACGTGGAGCAGTACCAATCGTTCTCGCTACATTCCCGATGATTGCCGGTATTCCTAATGCTCAACTATTCTTTAACGTAGTATTCTTCGTCGTCTTGACATCAACTCTTGTACAAGGATCTACCATTACATTGCTTGCAAAAAAATTAGATCTAACTGGACCAAAGAAGATAGCACCTATACATTCTTTAGAGTTAGTTTCCATTGGTAAAGCAAATGCAGAAATCATTGAGTTCCAGGTAGAAGAGGATCTGGATATGGTCGGAAAAACACTTGCTGAGTTGGAATTTCCTGATAAGACACTTATTAATGCCATCATTAGAGCGGGGATCCTTGTGACACCATCTGGTGATACTGTCATTAGGGATAAGGACTTCTTGTATATACTAACATCAAGAAAAAGTAAACTTGCTTTAGAAGAGTTCCTGAAAAAGAAAAAAGAGGTTGAGCCTGTTATGGATGGGGAAGAAACTGAAATGGAAGAAGAAGATTCCAATAAAAAAGAAGATATTAAAGAAACCGTTTAAAAAACTAGGATAGCCTTATGGTTATCCTAGTTTTTTGGTAGAATGGAGCGACAAATTTTTTCGGTAATAAATTTTAAAATGTAAGCAATCATTATATATAGAGGCACAGAGATAAATTCATTCCAGTGAAAAGGAGTATAAAGGCCGAGTTTTTCAGCAACTGGTTCTGCAATCAACGATGCTCCAGCAGCCAAAACAATATTTGCGTAAAGAAATCCCTTACCTTTTTGAAAATATTGATAGAGAAGCATATAAGTAATGGGGATGAGACAATAGTCAAACACGTACGATTTAGGCAAAAAGGGACTTAGGTTGTACGTGTACCCCCAAAGTCCAAGTTCATACCCCAAGCCGTCCAGGTTGGATGCGACGATGATCCAAAGCAGTCCATATATGGTGATTCTAGGGAGGTGTTTTGATTTTTTTAGCTTCCAAAATACTGTCCAGCATATTATGAATGTAGTTACCATGATCCACCACTGCCAGGAGAAAACGACATGTTCCAGCCAAAAATTCAAATGGGATTGGACCGAAGATTGATTTTTATTAAAAATATCTATGTATTGTTCCTTAATGGACATATAAAAAGCCTGCTCTCATTGTAATGGATATGAGTAGTTTTTCTATTTTATTGAAAATGATACCTCGTTTGGTTTGGTTTCGAGTTACCCTTTCTTTTTCTTTTTTCAATTATATAAAAAAGGCTGTTTTCTGATACTTGTTACTAAACCCGTATAACCAACAAGTATGAAGAAAAGAGCCTTATTTAAGTCTTCCCGACTACTATTGAAGAGGCCACTGAGAAAGTACTTGATTTTACTTTTTGGTTAAACACCGCTGTTGATTTCCGCAAATGTCTTCGCTTTCCGCGGGGCGACCTTGAGACTCCTCGGGCTACGCCCTGCGGGGTCTCAACATTGTCGCTACTCCCCCGCAGGAGTCTTCGCCATTTGCTCCAATCCACAGCTCGAAATCACCAAGTACAATATGAAATCAGTTTTTCAGTGGCCTCCTATTGAAGTGGGAGTTTTTTTCTACTTAATAATTATTGGCCACTATTTTGTGTACCTTGCCATCCGCCGAAGCCAGGACCACCGCCGAAACCAGGACCACCGCCGAAGCCAGGACCGCCACCGAAACCAGGACCTCCGCCGAAACCAGGACCACCGCTGAAGCCAGGACCACCGCCGAAGCCAGGACCACCACCGAAGCCAGGACCACCACCGAAGCCAGGACTGCCGCCGAAGCCAGGACCACCACCGAAGCCAGGACCACCGCCGAAGCCAGGACCGCCACCGAAACCAGGACCACCGCCAAAGCCGGGACCACCACCGAAGCCAGAGCCTGGATAACCGCCAAAGCCTCCACCATAGCCGAAATTATTAAATAGAGCACTGCCAAGTAAACCTCCTGCAATCCCTCCCAATAAAGGGAACCCAAAGCCAAAACCTCCAAATCCAGGTCTACCACCATATCCTGGTCTGATAGAGCGTTGTCCTCTATGTCCGTGCCATTGTTGTTGTAAAAGCATTTTTTTTCCTCCTAACTGTACCTACCGTGTATTGTATGTGCATCCGTCCAAAACTCGTGGGCAAATGTCTTAAAAGAGGGAATTTCAAATAATAAAAAGCGTTTGTTACCAGAGCAAATAGAAAAAGAACCGAGAAGTAACTCCCGGTTCTGGCTCAAGTTCTCTTATTTAGAAAAACAATTTTAAGAAGCGACCTGCCTCTTCACAGAAACCTTGCGATTGGTCTCAGTAACCATGGATGAAGCACGCTGGTAAGCACAGTACACTAGAAATACTGCAATTAACACATATCCAATCGCGAAATCAGGCGCTGCGTTCACTGCAAGCTTAGGAGCATGCATGAATCCAACGAAAGATAAGAAGGCACCAATCAAGGCAAAATAGGAAGCACGACGGTAATCCTGGTCGATAATATAAGCGGTAATGGCACCAAGGACAATCGCCGTAAACATAGCCCCTTGGCCAAGAGGTACAATTCCTTCTGATATACCGGCGACCACTTCACCTGCACTATTATTGAAACGAGTCATTACATAGTTAGCGAAATAAGGTAGCATGGCAATCGCAACGGCCGGGAAGTATTTTTTGTCATTGGATCCGAATGCTGTTGCCACCATGGATATTCCAACAAATACAAGAATTGGTGCTACTGCAGCAAGCGGTATGATGGCTGCAAGAGCAGCAATAACTCCTGTCATAGCAGCTAGACCGAATACAATTGCATTTAAAATGCTATATCCTCTACCGGCACCCATCCATTTTGATCCTACTGTTGCAATGTACACAGTAGTGGGGAAGAGGCCTCCAAAAACAGCCCCAAGCATTGTTCCAACCCCATCCACTGCCTGGCATTCACGAACATCATAAGAGTCTCCTTCTGCAGACATGGCATCAACGTTATTCATCGTTTCAATGGCATTGTACAGCGTAATAGGAAGGATGATTGCCAATAGACCAATTAAAGCTCCAAACAGGTAGGTCATCCCTTCAAAAGCGGCTAAAGTTGGCAATATTGGATAAAACCCAATGTTATTCAATCCATCTGCTATTTGAGAGGGAGATTGATAGCCTAAAGTGAAAGCTAAAACAGTACCGATAATGACTGCAAACAGGGAAGCAGGAATTTTGAAAGGCATGGCCATTTTTCCTACAACTCCAACAATGATAATGACTAAAGCCACCAAACCAACGACAGGAATGGAGAAGGTGTTAAATAGCATTTCACCAGCGATAAACGTGAGGGCAACACCGGCAAGTGCTCCAAGCATAGCGGCACGTGGCAAATGATTTCTTACCCAGTTTCCTGTAAAGCTTACAAGAGTTTCAATTAACCCGCTCAAAAACGCAGCAGCTACAGCAATTTTCCACGCAAGTTCCGGGTTGCCGGTTAATGCATTAGCCGGCGCCAATACACCAAACAGGAAGACAAACATAACTGGGGTGCTTATTCCGTATGAGAGGGCGGTGACATCCGTTCTTCCTTCTTTTTGTGCAAGGCGATTGGCCATAAATGCATAATATAGATTTCCGACCATAACAGCAACGGCGGCACCAGGTATTACTTTACCGAATACGATGCTTGCTGGAAATCCCATACCTAGCATCGTTACGGCAATGATGACGAAGTTTGCCAAGTTGTTTTGAAAAAGTGCGAAGAATGCATCTGTATCTTCTTTTTTATACCATGGATAATGTACAGTAGTAGCTTTCATAGGACGACCTCCATAAGGTTCAGTTAGTTGGTGATGCTGATTGGTTCTTCTACAAATGTTATTTGTCCATCTTGAAGTGACTGGACTCTGGCTAGTGATTCTATAAGATATCCTTTGTCCTCTAGAATCTGTCGGCCCGGTTGGAAGGTCTTTTCAATGACAATACCGATACCGGCTACAGAGGCACCAGCTTGTTTCACTACATCTATTAATCCTTGTGCAGCCTGTCCGTTAGCAAGAAAGTCATCGATGATCAACACTCTATCGTTTTCAGCTAAGAATTCCTTTGCCACCGTGATTTCACTTGTTTCTTGTTTGGTAAAAGAGAAAACCTCGCTAGTATAAACGTTATCTTTCAAAGTCAGGGATTTCTTTTTTCTTGCAAAAATAAGGGGAACACCAAGGGTATGTGCGGCGAAAAAACTTGGTGCAATTCCTGACGATTCGATGGTTATCACTTTAGTAATGTTCAAACCAGAAAATCGCTCTGCAAATTCCTTTCCAACCTCTATCATCAGTCCAGTGTCGATCTGATGGTTTAAGAAAGTATTAACTTTTAGAACCCCGTTTGGTAAAACCGTCCCTTTTTCAAGAATGGTTTGTTGTAGTAATTTCATGTATGTTCTTCCTCCTCCTGAAAATAAAAAATCCCGAAAGTTGTAAGCGGCACAAGATCTACAAGTGACCACTTTAAACTTTCGGGAATGCAAATAATCGACCCAGGTGGTTGAACCTAAGTACGGGAAAATTAAAGTATCACTCGTAGTCAAGCCATTTACGGTAGCTTGGTAGAGACTTGTAGGCCATATTCCCACTATTATACGAGTTATTTATTATATTGTTTGGATTATGAAGTGATTATAAAGGAAAAAGCTCGTTTTGAAAAGGGTTTTTGGAGAAAAACACGAATAAAAATATAAAATATTGATGATGGATTCGGAAAAATTAAAAAAAACCGGTTGTATATACCCGGTTTCTTTAGAAAACTAGCTATTGTTTTTTATTTTCTCTTTTATCTTTTTCATTTCAGTGTAGATATCTTCTTTATTCACATTTAACTCTTTCGCGATTTCCTTGAACGATTGCCCACTTTCTTTTTTTGCTATAATTTCAGTAACATCCACTTTACCCAGCTTGGAAAGAATGGATGCTTTCACCAATGTGTGCAATTCCGACCCGTTTTGAAGAAGTTTTTCCAGTTCCGGCTGTTCTTTGTTTAAATAGGTAGAAAGGTAAGGAACAATTTTATCCTTGTTTTGTTCCAAGTATTCGTTATATTTCTTCCAATGACGATGGTGGTCATGACTGGACTCCTTTTGGTGTTCGTGTTTTTCCTCAGGAGAAGCGAGTACGTTTGGAACGGATATAGTTGATGCTGAGAACAGCAACAATGATAAGACAGTCAAGCAAAATAGTTTTCTCATCTTATTTCCTCCTTTATAAATAGTCCTATTAATTTTCCCGAAAAAAGAATTATTATCATGTTATCTATGAAAGTGTTCAACTGAAATGCAGAATAATTGCACTAAATCTTAATTCACTTTCCCAATAGCCTTCTAAATCTTCTTACCTTAAAATGGAATTAGGGCTATAGAACTATATTTTCTTTATTTTTATATTTTGCATTGATGGAATAGGAGGTAAGGATGTTGAAACGAAAACTTATGCTCATTTCATTGTCAGGTCTAGTAGTAGTGCTCGTTGGTTACTTTACCTATGAATATACTAGCTTTACGATAGTAAATTCAGAAAGCGGCATTACAGGTTTTATCCAAGAACATTTAGGAGACCGGGAGAAAAAGCCATTGTTATTGGAAACGTATCCAATTGAATATACCAATAATGTGGTTGCTACATTTGAGCATAATGAAAATGAATTGGGAGCAGTTATTTTTCAAAAAGGTTTATACGGGAAATTGAAACCTGAAAAAGTATTGCTGAATCGGTCCTTTTATTCAGAGATTATTGATACGAAAAAGGGAACGTTTATCCTATTCATCGGAGAAAATAAACAAACATCCATACAGACCATTGAAACAGATATTGTTAAAAGGGGGGAGAGAGTGAAGTTAGCCGTTCCTCCTCAAAAATATTTCTCACAGATCATGAAAATGGATCATGTCTCAAAAATTGAGTCAGCACCTAAATATATATATAGAACTTTGAAAGGAGCCATATCTGGGGCCGCTGATAATATGGAGGGAATGGAGGTGATGTTCGTGGACGAAGAACATCAATCCTTTCTAATCTATTCTGAAGAGGACTCCATATTAAAAACGGTTCTTGGCGTCTATCATTATAATGATCATGGCTTTGAAGTAACCGGAATGGAGAAACCTAACTATTATTCGATGAAAGAAGAAAAAGATTTCTGCTTCGAAGAAAAAAATGTGAAGGCAGACAATGGGGAGCATACATATATTCATGGATTAGTACCAAAAAAAGAAGAGGTTCAAAAAGTGGTTCTTGAAGTGCAAAGGAAAGAGGAAGTAATTTACCAAATTTCAAGTAATGTGGTCGAAAACCAATTCCTTTTACATGTATCTTTACCGGAGCTCGCAGATGGAGATGCAAAGCTCATTAAAAAGTTTCATTTGTATGATAAAGAAGGCAAGTATATCCGTACAGAGTTGAAAGCTAGCTGATACGCTGGCTTTTTTGCTTTCACAGGAAGCGGCCTAACTTTTTATTGGTTCATCCGTTGTGGAAATATGTTTATAAACGGAGATGTTTTGAAGTATACTGACAACCATAAGTATGAACATCATCCAAAAATACCCGATGTCTTGGATTACAAATGCAATAACGGATGCCACAAGCATAAGAAAGCTTGCCATAATACTAATCACAAAAACAATTTTACTCAGACCCAAAGTTACATCTCCTCCTTAACTATAGAAGTATAACATAGTAAATAGTATTCGGTACCTTTATACCCATGTTTTAGGTAAGGTATGTTTGTAATTATACAATAAAATTGGTAATTTCATCATTACAGTTATGTAAAATATTCGCAAAGCGAAATATTCTACAACTTGGACGATAATTTTATGGAAAAGGTTCCCCAATCAATCTAAAAATGAAAGATAAATTTTTATCTTTCATTAATTTTTATTAACTTATGAACGTCTTTTAATACTTCTTCTTCCACTTCATGTCGTATCCATCCTACATTAGGTGCAAAAGCTGAATTGCCTTTGCGTATAGTATTTCCATCCTTGTCTTTCTCTTCAAAATCTATAATAATACAATCTTCAAAAGTCTTGGCAGGGGTTTTTATCTCAGCATCAACTTCCCGTATGTGATATGTGATCTCAAGATCGAAATCCTTGATTTGTTCTGTCCATTTATTGCTGGCCTCCAATGGATAGGCTATTATTTTTGTCTTTGGGAATTTCTTAATATCTTCAGCATTCCATTCAGAAGGAAATTCCTCAGACAATACGATATATCCATATATACCATCTTTCGTTTCTTCATAAAAATTACTTGTTTCCGAAATATCAGAAGAAGATTGGGCGGCCTCCAGGTCAACGATGGTCCTTACCTCAACAATTTCGCTATCGGGAACTTGACTATACAGTACTCGATAGTCTGTATGGCCTTTTTCCTCTATATAGCGTCGGAACGAGTAATCTCCTGAAGTTGGTAATAGTGGAGCTGGGGCTTCTGCCTTTCCTTGGCTCCCTTCGCTTTCTGTTCCGCACCCGGATGGAAATAGGGCGCAAAGTGCAATAAAAAGAATAACAAGTACATTTCTCAAGCCAACCCCTCCTTGAAAGGTTAAAGTTGAAGATAGTGTACCCATTATTCCGCTTTTTAGTTAATTTATTCCGAGCATTTCCAAAAATGGTGCGAAATCTTCACAGAAGTAATAAAACATAGGTTGATCTTTCTCGTTGAAGATTAGGATATAAGGCTTTTCTGCATCCGGAAAAATAAAAATGACTTGCGTTACAGGCTGCTTAAATACTTTCGTTTCAATATCTTCGGCAGGATCAAAAATCACCTTAATCATAAACCCTGTTTTTGGAGTAGGGTTAAGTTTTGGGTAGAGGGAGTCTGTACTTTTTACAAGCTTTAGGGCTTCTTCCTTGTTTTTCTCATCTAAAGGTATGGATTTTATTACCTTACCTTGTGTAACATCAAAGACTTCTATTGGAAGCGGCTGTGCTGAAAAGGTCATAGGAAAAATTCCACAGAAGAGCAATAGAAGCAAAAACATTTTCCTCATTAATATCACCTCTCTTCTAGTATGAAGCAAAAGAAGTGAAATCATGAGATACTTTAGTCCTCGTGACCCAGAAACCGATAACCGATGTATAGAATTAGTAAGCAGCCTAAGGTAATTAAGATTAAATCAAAACCGACGCAAGAAGATTGTAGACATAGTTCCCCCATATAAATCCTCCCAATTACAATTTTTTAACTATATGAAAATGAAGGTGAGTTTATGCTTTCTCGCCTTAAGTAAGCGGTTACATTTAACGCGCTGTTAATTTCCGCAAACGGCTTCGCTTTCCGCGGGGCGGCCTTGAGCCTCCTCACTTCGTTGGGGGGTCTCAACAATGCCGCTACTCCTCCGCAGGACAAGGAAGGCTTCGGCAGCAATACATCGCACGAAGAAAATGCGTAGCATTTTCGAGGAGTCTACGCCTTTTGCTCCAATTAACAGCTGAAAACCTCATAATAATTTAGTTTTTTTTACTACCTAAAAGTCGAACGGAGGCGGTTGCTCTTGTTCGACTTTCTTGTTTATTCCACTTTTTCTTTTTCGTCTTGAATCTTTTCTTTCAATAACGTGACAGCCTCTTCCTTGTCGTAGGTGAATAGAATCATGTCGTCGGTAAGATATCCTGTATATTCAAACACTATATAAGCGGGTGTATTTTCAATATTGTAATCTGGATACTTCTCCGCTGCCTCATCTAATCCGATGACTACGTCACTGTCCTTGAGAATGATTTCGATATCTTCAATTTCTGACAGTGATTCATCTTCTTTTTGTTCGACCACTTCAATATAAGAAAAACGATCCGGAATGTGTGTAGGCATACCGCAGGCTGTTAGAAAAAGGAGGAATAAGGATAGAATAAAGATTTTCTTCATTTATCAGCACCTCCATTCCTTTTATTATTCGACATAATTAGTGAAAACCCTTTTCTGAAATTAGTGCTTTTCGTGGACGTGCTCTCATACATTGTTAGGGACAACTCTCTTACAAATGAGGTGAGGATATGGAGCAATTTTTTTTATCTGTTTTTGAATTTTTCACCACATTGGGGGTTTGGGGGATCGCTCTCGGTTTAATGGTGGAGGTCATTCCTAGCGAAATCGTCCTTGGATATGGTGGTTATTTAATATCTATTGGTGAGATAGGTTTTTTGGGAGCTATGCTTGCAGGGGTGATTGGAGGTACACTCGCTCAGCTTTTTTTATACTGGGCAGGGAGTATTGGCGGTAGGCCATTTCTTGATAAGTATGGGAAGTACATATTAATTCAGCCAAGGCATTTGGACATATCGGAAAAGTGGTTTCAAAATTACGGACCGATTGTCATTTTTACAGCGCGTTTTATACCGGTGGTAAGGCATGCTATTTCCATTCCGGCAGGTATAGCAAAAATGAAGTTTTTACCTTTTTTGATTTACACAGTGGCGGCAGTGATTCCGTGGACCTTTTTATTTTTATATATCGGACTTCAACTCGGAGAAAATTGGCGGGAAATCAAACATGCTGCGCAACCGCTAATCATTCCATTAATGATTTTGATTATACTTGGAGCCATCACTTATTTTGTATTTGATAGAAAAAGAACGGAATAGAAGGGGGGAGAGGTTATGTCCAAAATTGAAGCCTTCATATTGGGGATTATTCAAGGATTAACGGAATTCCTGCCAATTTCAAGTACAGGGCACCTATATTTAGGTAGGAACTTATTTGGTTTGCAAGAAGCTGGGTTATTGCTTGATACGATGCTTCACTTCGGAACGTTGATTGCAGTCCTTTATTTTTATCGGGAGGAATTTTATAAAATCATTCGTAATCCTTTTCATAAATTATCTTTCTTGTTGGTAATCGGGACGATTCCAGCCGTAATTATTGGACTTGCTTTCAAAGATTATTTTGAGGAGATTTCCAAAACAGGCGTGACGATCGGCTGGGAGTTTCTAATAACAGGCGCCTTTCTTTGGTTTGCTGATTCCATTAAAAAAGGTGCAAAAAAGATGGAGGACATTACGTGGAAGGATGCATTATTTATTGGTTCTTTCCAAGCTGCTGCGATATTCCCTGCCATTTCGAGGTCAGGGTTGACGATTGTGGCAGGTTTGTTTCGGAAGCTGGATAGGGAAACAGCGGCATATTTTTCTTTCTTGCTTTCAACACCAGCGATTGCGGGGGCTGTGTTTTTGCAAACGGTTGAAGTGGCACAGGTCGGCAGGGAGGATATTTCTTTATTCTCATTGGTTATTGGAATTTTAGCATCCTGTTTCTTTGGGTATATTGCTGTGAAATGGATGATTAATTATTTGAAAAAGCATTCTCTTCGTATGTTTGCGGTTTATGTATGGATTTTGGGAGTGGTGATTTTGGCGCTTCAATATTTAGGGTTGTTTTAAGCAAGGAAAGGCCGTGTACCATTTAGATACACGGCCTTTCCTCATTTCTTATAACTCATCAAATCCGTTTTCGACTACGTTTACTTTTGTGTATTGTCTGGACTTTTGTTCGAAGAAGTCGGATTTTCCTAGGTCTACGTCTTCGTATGCTTTTATCCATTTCAATGGGTTTGTGCGGTATCCTTCAAAGGGGCGCTTAAAACCGAGTTGATGGGCGCGGACGTTGGCGTAAAATTTGATATACGCTTCCACATCCTCCAGTTCGATTCCGGCAAAATGATCTCCGATAATATGTCTTGCCCATTCAATCTCCAGTTGTGCCGCCTGTTGAAACGTCTCCTCGACGAAAAGCTCTAGGCTTTCTGTGTTATGTTCTGGGTATTCCAGAAGGACCTCTTTGAATATTTTTACAAACAAATCCACGTGAATTTGTTCGTCCCTGTTAATATAATTGATCATCGTGCTGGAAGAGACCATTTTTTGATTTCTCGCCAGATGATAAAAAAATGCAAATCCTGAATAAAAGAAGAGTCCCTCCAAAATAACATCATACACGATGGATTTTAGCAAATTTTCTACTGAGGGTGTTTCAGCAAATTTCTTATATCCATCAGTTATGAAGTCATTTCTTTTTCTAAGGATGGGTTCGGTCCTCCAGTATTCAAACACTTCCTCCTGTTTTTTTCGCGGCACAAGACTTGATAGTACATAGGAGTAAGAATGGTTATGGATCACCTCTTGCTGGGCTAGCATAATCATAAGCGCGTTAAGGCTGGAATCGGTCAAATAGTCTGCTACTTTTCCGGCATAGTCGGTCTGAATGCTGTCAAGAAGTGCGAGAAGTCCAATGATCTTCAAAAATGCATCCTGTTCCTGTGGTGACAGGTGAGGAAATTGCTTGATATCCTGGGACATATTGATTTCAAAAGGCGACCAAAAGTTTGCGAGCATTTTTTTATATTTTGGGTAAGCCCATGAAAAAGCCACATCGTCCCAATTAAGAACATTGGAGCTTTTTCCATTTATGATTTTGGTCGATCTATTCGGTGCGTCCACATCCATTAAGATGCGTGATTTTAGTTTAGCATTCATTTGGTTTGCTCCTTTTTATTGACATGCTTATGAGTTCTTTAATGATAGCTGACTAACTTGAACATGATTCACATTCTTCTAAATCTGAAGATGTGGAACGAACATAGTAGGTTGTTTTCAATTTTTGCTTCCATGCATCAAGATGAAGTTCAAGTAATACTTTGGCCTTCACGGTGTTCGTAACATACAGGTTAAAGGAAATGGCCTGATCGATATGTTTTTGTCTTGCCGCATTCTGGGCAATGCTCCAATGCTGATCGATATGGTAGGCAGATTTATAAAACCAGGTTGTTTCTGCGTTAAGGTCAGGTGCTGTTACGGGAATCTTGTAATCTTTTTTCTCTTCTGAATATACCTTAAGGAAAATGGGATCAATGCTTGCAGAGCTTCCGGCAATAATGGACGTGGTCGCATTTGGGGCAACTGCCATTAGATATCCGTTTCGGACGCCGTAATTCGCTACTTGTTCTTGAAGCACATTCCAATCCAGTTCCGAGGCTGTCCCATAATTCCGTTTGTGAAAATAGTCACCAGTTTGCCAATCAGATCCTTCGAATGCAGGGTAGGAACCTTTTTCTTTAGCGAGCAGGGAGCTGGCTTGGATTGTGTAAAATGCAATTTTTTCATAAAGTTTGTCTGCATGAAGCACTGCTTCATTGGACTCCCATTTGATACCTTCAAGAGCAAGCAGGTGATGCCAGCCGAATGTTCCCAATCCAATGGCACGATATTTTTCATTGGTCATCTTTGCCTGCAGTACCGGTATTTCATTTAAATCAATCACATTATCAAGCATCCGAACCTGGATGGGAATAAGGCGCTCTAGTTGTCCTGCTGTTACAGTGCGAGCAAGATTAATGGAGGATAAATTACAGACTACAAAATCTCCGGGTGTTTTAACGGTTATGATCGTACCATCCTCTACGTATTGCTTTTTCGTGATGGTGGCACTTTGGTTTTGGGTAATTTCCGTACATAAATTCGTGCAATAAATCATTCCTTTATGAGGGTTTGGATTCATTCTGTTCACTTCATCACGATAAAACATGAATGGACTGCCAGTTTCTAGTTGCCCCTTCATGATTGCTTTCATAATCTCTATAGCCGGTACTTTTTCTTTCGGGAGCTCAGGATGATTGACACATTCTTCATATTTTTGGCGAAAGCTTCCAGCACCAACTTTCTCGTCAAAATAATCTTCAAGGGAATAGCCCATTAGTTTTCTAACTTCATGTGGATCAAATAAGTACCAGTCTCCTCTGCTTTCTACCTGCTCCATGAAAATATCCGGTATGCACACTCCATTGAAAAGATCATGTGTACGCATGCGTTCATCACCGTTGTTGAGCTTGCTGTCAAGAAAGGAAAAAATGTCTCTATGCCAAACATCTAAATAGACAGAAATGGCTCCTTTCCGTTGACCGAGCTGGTCGACACTTACAGCCGTATTGTTCAATTGTTTCATCCATGGAATCACTCCGCTAGATACGCCTTTGAATCCTCTTATATCACTGCCGCGACTACGTATTTTGCCGAGGTAGACGCCAAGGCCGCCTCCGGATTTAGAGAGATTTGCAATGTCTGTGTTGCTGTCATATATTCCTTGCAAGCTGTCATCAACCGTATCAATGAAGCAGCTTGAGAGCTGTCCATACGTTTTTCCTGCATTGGCAAATGTCGGTGTGGCAACGGTCATATACAAATTGCTTAGTGCCCAATAAGCTTCTTTCACGTAGTGAATCCGATTAGTTTCTTCCTTTTGCATCAGTGTCATGGCAATGATCATGAAACGTTCTTGAGGCAATTCAAGTAAGCGTTTATGATGATCGCGCGTTAAATAACGGTCAGATAATGTTTTCAGTCCAATATAGGTAAAGAGATTATCTTTTTGAGGATCAAGGACTGCCTCTAATTCATTAATTTCTTTAGCTGTGTATGCTTTTAGCAATTGAGTTTGATAAATTCCTAGTTCTGTTAAGCTTTTGATTAATGAGTAAAAATCTGTATAGGGCTTGGAGATGTTTCTGTTGCTGCATACTTCCTGTTGCAGCTTTTGTGATAATAACCTTGATGCAACATAGGTCCAGTCAGGTTCTAGTTCATCCACGTGATTGAGCGCTTCTAGTATTAGTTGGTTTGTAAGTTCATGTTGATTGTTGTGATGGAGCAGTTTATCAATAATTTTGGTAGTTTTTTGTAAGAAACCTGTTGTTTCAAGTTTTGGAAACTCAGATAGAACAGTTTCTAAATGGCTCTGGTAATCTTGATCGCTAGGTCCATTCTCTTTATGTACAGTTTTGGTATGTACGGTCATTTTTTTCACTCTCCACTTCGTCTAAAATAAAAAAATCCACTCAATAGTTGAGTGGATCAAACGATCATAGAAAAAAGGGAAAGAGTGCAGGAGGGTTCTTAGGTTCCTAGAAAATATGCTGAGGTGCGTCAGAAATAATCAAAGAACCTTGTCCTGTTTTTACCATGTTCTATGTATCGTTTCATCTTCTCAACTCCCGAAGAAAGAGAAACTAAATCGGTAAAGGCAGGTCTCCTGACTCGTGCTTCTTCCTATTTTGAACCTTCCCATACAAGAGCCGTTAAGCGTTCATGTACAGTGGTTTCTCAAAATCGTCTGCACTTACAGTTGCGGGAACAGTCCCGGATTTTCACCGGATTCCCTATTAAGTCTATAAAAAGACACCTTTATCGCAAAAGTTAAAATTACTATATGTAGATATATAGATGTTTCATTTAATCTATATATGGTATTTTGTGTGAATGATAGTACTATCATAATGGATACACAAACAAATGGCAAGACATTTTATGGAGGCTTCGACGTGAAGGTGAAAAATCCTGCCGGGGTCTGACCCCGGCAGGATTTTTTTATTGTTCTTGTAATATTTGCTCTATAGAGCCGCTGATTTGAATGTCTCTTAGGATGAGTCCGGAGTTGATGAATTGTAGGCTGAGTTCCGGGCGCAGGCCTGTAATGATTGGTGTGATGCCTATTAGCTTGAGAGAGCGGATAAGCAGGTCCATGGTGTGCAGAACTGTTTCATCTAAACGGTAAACACCGGAAAAATCAATGATGAGGTTGGAAATGGAAAGATTCTTACTTTTCTCCAACGTCTCTTCTATCAGTATTCCAGCGCGAATCTCATCAATTTCTCCGACAAGCGGCAACACTCCCATCCCTTTTTGTAAAGGGACTATCGGGATAGACAGTCGAATGTAAGAAGCTTTGGTTTCTAACATTTTCTGTTCAGTAGCGATGGAAAAGGCGTGACTGAATCCATAAACGATAATATTGAAAATTTCATCTATTAAAATGAAAATATCTGTAATCTGATTCATATGAAGCCCAGCTTCCACACCTTCACGTTGTATAAACTCCCATAGACATTTTTTATATAACGTCATATTAGAGAGCGTTTCTTCAAGTGATCCGCCAGCCTTCACAGACATGAATCCTACAGATTCTCCCCATTGTTTGGCGCGGTCTAAAACATTGTTTTCAGGATCGAGGACATATTCACCTAAGAATACCAATAACGTTCTAAAGATTTCCTTGACCTGAACTTCTACTTCTTCTTCTCGATATTGCGGTACATCAGGATAAGCATTCTGTATTTCCGATAGCATGCTAGCAGCTACTTCATTCTGTGAATCTATTAATTTTTGTCCTATTAGGGAGTGTGCCGTCTTGGTCATGGTAGAATCCTTTCTTATTTACAGTAGTATTTTAATCTCTAGTTTTATTTCTATTTTAATTTAAAGTCTAAAAGATGTATATCATTTACTAGATAAGAATAGGAAATAAGCAGTATTTTTGGCTAATAATACGTAAAAGAGGTATAATTTCATAATATTGAACAGATAGGAGTGTTTGTATGGAAAGAATTCAGTTAGCAGAAGATGTTTCCCTCTCTAGAATTGTACATGGAATGTGGCGTTTGAATGATTGGGGTTACAGCAAGGAAGAGGTTGTGGAATTTATAGAACAGTGTTTGGATCTTGGAGTTACAAGCTTTGATCATGCAGACATCTATGGTAATTACACAGTAGAAGAGCAATTTGGACAAGCATTAGAACTCAAACCTTCACTAAGGGACAAAATAGAGATAGTGACGAAGTGTGGAATCAAGCTAATATCATCTAATAGACCAGACCATAATATAAAATATTATGATACAAGCAAGGAGCATATCATTCAATCTGTGGAACGTTCATTAGAAAATTTTCGAACAGATTATATAGATATTCTTTTAATACATAGACCAGATCCAATGATGGATCCAAGTGAAGTGGCAGAAGCCTTCACTAGGTTAAAAGAACAAGGGAAGGTAAAGCGTTTTGGCGTATCCAACTTTGCACCTTCTCAAGTTAAGTTACTCAACTCCTATTTAGATGAACCGTTGGTAACTAATCAGATTGAAATTTCGGCTACCCATTTGGAGCACTTCGATAAGGGAACAATCGAACAGTGTCAAATGGATAGAATCTCTCCGATGGCATGGTCTCCTCTTGGCGGAGGAAGTATTTTCACAAGTACAGATGACAAGGTAAAACGTGTAAGAAATGTATTGGAGAAAATACAGGGAGAAACAGGGGCAGAATCTATGGACCAGGTATTATATGCTTGGTTACTAAATCACCCTTCTAAAATTATCCCAATTGTGGGCTCAGGAAAGCTAGAAAGAGTAAATTCGGCGGTTTCTTCATTGAATATCACATTAAGTAAAGAGCAGTGGTTTGAAATATTAGAAGCATCCAAAGGAAAAGAAGTAGATTAATTTATTATATTTTCATAATAAAAAACCAGGACCTTGGGCCTGGTTTTTTATTTGGACATCACCTAATAATTGGGTGAAGTACCATTAAAATTTTAACTGGTTGTTTCGTTTTTTCATGTGTTTCTTATAAATATCCGAGAAAAACATCAATCCTATTAAACCAAAAATCACATAGGATAAGTTAAAATACAATGCCGGATCAATTCTGATGTGATCTCCACCAGCAGCAAGTTTAATTATTTGATAGGAATCCAAAGCGACTTTTGCAGCAATAAGGACAAATATTGCAACGAGTACCCTCCAAAGTAATTTCATCTAAAACCCCTCCATTGATTGCATGAAAAATTTTCTATTTGTAAATGCTATAAAAGTTAAAATAATGGGTAAATAAAAGTAGAAATCAGTTGTTAAATATATCAAATTTACGAAAGGAATACAACCCGACTTTTGATCTTTTTATTGTGTATTATAACAGGTGTTGAGAAATTGGTCTATCATAAATCACTTTACAGAAATAAAAATACCACGTAGAATGAAAAAAGTCGCCTTTTGTCGAATGAAAGGAAGAATCACCAAAATTCGAAAAGAGAAATTATACTAGTATTACAAAAGGGAGGATTTCAATGTGAAAATGACATTGACGAAGAAAATAATTATCGGTCTTATATTAGGTATTTTAGTTGGCCTTGCATTGAATGTTTATGCACCGTCCTTATTCAAACCATTAGATACATATCTATTTCAACCTCTAGGGAAAATATTTCTTAACCTTATCACTATGCTAGTTGTCCCAATTGTTCTTATCTCCATCACACTTGGAGTGGTCGGACTTGGAGATACAAAAAAGCTTGGAAGTATCGGTTTAAAAACCATTTTATTTTTCTTGATTACAACATGTATCGCCATAACAATCGGACTTACACTTGCTTCCGTTATTCAACCTGGACTTGCCGGTGACTTTGAAAGTATGTTGGTTGATGAACTAGCTGAAGAAGATACACCGGAAAAAGCTCCTCCGGTTATGGAAACCCTTTTAAACATTATTCCAACAAACCCGATTAAAGCAATGGCTGAAGGTGAAATGTTGCAAATCATTTCATTCTCCGTATTACTTGGATTTGCCATAAATGCATTGGGGGAAAAAGCAGGAAAGGTAAAAACCCTTCTTGAACAAGCAAATGATATCGTCATGCTGCTTGTAAATATCGTAATTAAAACAGCTCCTTATGGCGCATTTGGTTTAATTGCTTCAGCAGTTGGCGGACTTGGCTTAGATGCTATTAAGGCTATGGGAGCATACTTTTTAGTCGTTATTTTAGCTTTATTCTTACATTTCTTTATCACATACGGCGGTGCGTTATTCTTCTTGGGGAGAATCAATCCAATTACGTTCTTCAAGCGTTTCATTCCTGCAATGAGTGTTGCTTTCAGTACATCAAGCAGTAATGCAACCTTACCAATGTCCATGGATGTCGCACAAGAAAACCTTGGAGTTCCAAAGAGGATCAGTAGCTTCGTACAACCGCTTGGTGCGACCATAAATATGGATGGTACAGCAATCATGCAGGGTGTTGCCACGGTATTTATTGCTCAAGTATACGGAATTGACTTAAGTTTGACGCAACTTCTAACTGTCGTAGGTTTGGCTGTTGTTGCGAGTATCGGAACAGCAGGTGTACCGGGAGTAGGATTCATCCTTCTTGCCATGGTGCTAGGACAGGTTGGACTTCCGGTTGAAGGAATTGCCTTGATACTAGGAATTGACCGTCTGCTTGATATGACTAGAACAGCAGTTAATATCACAGGTGATGCAGCATGTGCTTATATAGTTGCAAAATCTGAAGATGGAGAAGTTAAATTACCAGAGGAACAAAGAATATAAAAGGAAAGCCATTCCGGATTGTATATCTGGAATGGCTTTTTTTAATAAAAGAAGAAAGTATAAAACACTGTTGAATTCCGTTCCAGGCGCTTCGCTTGCCTGCGGGCGGTCCGGAAGCCTCCTCGGGCATTCGCCCTGTGGGGTCTTCCCTGTCCCTTCCTCCCGCGGGCGTCTGCGCGCCTTCCACTCCAATCAACAAGATGGCTTCATTCATTTAAGGGTTTATGAAAAAGTATCTAACCGAGTTAACTGGAAAAGCATTAACGTAAAATCCACTCAATTTTCAGCTGTGGATTGGAGCAAATGGCGAAGACTCCAGCGGGGGAGTAACGGTTGGTTGAGACCCCGCAACGAAGTGAGGAGGCTCAAGCACCGTCCCGCGGAAAGCGAAGCCATTTGCGGAAAGAAACAGCGGCGATTAAACATAAACTAAAGTTTTTTTATTGTGAAATCTTCAGGCCGATTACGCCGATTATTATTAGTGATAGCAAAAAGATTCGGATTCTGTCTTTTGATTCTTGAAAGAAAATCATCCCAAGGACTACACTTCCCGCAGAACCGATTCCTGTCCAGACAGCATAAGCAGTGCCCATAGGTATTTCTTTCAAGGCAAGGGACAGAAAGTAGAAACTAGACAAGCCGATTACTACAAAACAAATAGAAGGGATAAGCCTTTTGAAGCCTTCTGCTAATTTAAGGGATGCCACTGCCCCGATTTCACAAATTCCAGCTATGGTAAGGAAAATCCAAGCCATTTTAATTCCCCTCCTCTAGAACTTCTGTTTCCGTTGTATCATCAGAAGTTGTCATTTTTAAACCAATGATTCCAATCAGCATAAGACTTAGAAAAAACAGTTTGGAAGGGCTTGCTGACTCTTGAAAATATAATATCCCTACAATTGCTGTTCCTGCTGCACCAAGGCCTGTAAAAATGGCATATGCCGTTCCGATTGGCAAAAACTTTAATGACTTAGAAAACAAATAAAAACTTATTGCCAATGTAATAAGGGTTATTATACTAGGCACTAGAACAGTAAATCCTTCCGAATACCTTAGTCCTATTACCCAGATAATTTCCAATAGACCTGCGATAAAAATATACATCCATTGCATTTTGCTATTTTCCTCCTATCTCAGTTGCTTTCCAAAAATGTTCAAATGCATGTTCCGCTTTCTTGTCAAAGTCAGAACTGGAATAAAAGAACCGTTGTACAAACAATCCATCAATCAAGCAGTAATATGCGTCAATAAGAGGTTCTAGCGGTTGTGGTGGGATTTCACCGTTTTGTAGTCCTTTGCTAAAAATGTTAGACAAAATATCAGTCGTATACGATTCTGTTTGAAGAAAATGTTCGTGTATAGATGATCGGAATTTTTCCTCAGGGAAAAGTAGGGTGCGTTTATACAATAAACCCAGTGTTTCGTCTTTCCAGAAATCTATCATGTTAATTAGTAGACGCTTTAACAATGGCTTTGTAGAACTTGATTGAATCTCCAAAGAATCAATAGCGACTCTATCAATAAACGTGTCCATCAGTTCTTGCAGGATGGTGATATATAAATCATCTTTATTTTTAAAATGAGCATACAAAGAAGGTTTCTTAATACCAACTAATGATGCTACATCATTTAAAGATGTACCAAAATATCCTTTTTGAGCGAAAAGTTGGAGTGCATGCTGTTTGATAAGATCCGAAGTCGAGTAAGACATGTTATACCTCCTGAAGATTAAACTACCTACCGTTCGTTAGTTTGGCGATGAATCATATTATATGATAAGTATCCTAATAAATCAATGAGTTTTACTTTTGAATGAAAAGGGTATTAAAAAGCTAAGAGATGAGGGAGGAATTGATGTGAATAAGAGGTTAAAAGCCAAGTTGGAGAAGAGGCAGGCTCTTTTTAAATCTCAAACCGAGCATAGAGCCATAGGAAAAACCATTCGTTTAGCAACCTCACGACAAGGAGCTCAAAGCAATACACATCGACTCACAACTAGAGATTACAGTAAGGAGGTATTATCTTGAGTGTAGAAAGAATTAATAAACATATGGAGCGCGAGAAAAACAGAAAAGCGCAAAAGGCTGCTCAGCCGGCATATGAAGTGTCCGTTAATGATAATTCTTTCAAGGTTACAGGTGTGAAATCTGAAAAAGAAGCCATTGATAAGTTATCAAAGTGGAGTGCTTTTCACAACATGATAAACAAGATGAAGGAAAATGACGAAGAAGTGAATATAGAAGCAAAGAAGATACAGGGATAACGAAACACACCACAGAGGGACTGTGGTGTGTTTTTAGTATGCTTAATCTTATGTCTGGCTTCTTTCAGCGTCTTACACGCATTGGAAAGAACGAATACGATTAGAGTCTATTCCGAAGTACATCCAAGTAAAAAAGAACCAGCGATAACCAGCCACAGATCTTCTTCCGATAAAGGTAGGGTAAAACCAGAATTGCTCCCCATTATTTAACCTTACCCATGTAAAGCGATATAAACATCCATAAAATGCACCCGGATCCACTGCTAAAGCAGTAGGCCCACCTGGGGCACCGAAGCTGGCAGTTTGGGGTGGTGGAGTAGATGGAGGCGGTCCAGATGGTGGTCCACTCCCGGGTCCTCCCCCAGGCCCACCACCAGGCGGTCCGAATCCTGGCCCTTGCCCTGGCCCTCCAGGTGGTCCAAATCCAGGTGGTCCTCCAGAAGGTGGCCCAAAACCAGGCCCTTGCCCACCACCAGGAGGCGGTCCGAATGGTGGAAAACTAAGTTGACGATAAGGATACATAGGATTGCTCCCTTCTATTCAATTCTCTATACGGTATGCAGGCGCCCAAAGGTTGGTGAAACAAAAGATTGTTTTTGCATGAATAAAGGCCAAAAAAATATCAGGCTTCCAATAAGGAAACCTGAGTAGTCTTGTTTTTATTTTGCTATTAACACGGGGCAGTTAGCGGTGTTTGTGACCTTATCGCTTACACTTCCCAGAATTAATTTCTTTAGTCCTCCAAGGCCTCTGCTACCGATAATGATGAGGTCGTTTTGTTGTGTGTCGGCAAAATTGCAGATTGTTTTGGCTGGATCACCTTGCATGACCTCTACTTGTGCCTCCACTCGTTCTTGTGATAATAGGGCATGAACCTCACTTAATGATTGTGTGGTGGCATCATTTTCGGCTGTAGCAACTCGCTGTTGACTAGGCACCTTATCTTTCACATTATTTGTATAGATATTCAATCCGTCCACATTGCCCATTCCACCGGCAGGAAGTGTATCAGGTCTAGTAGCTGGGATGGGGACATTTACAGATGTTTCTTCTAGAACATGTAAAATGGTAAGGTGTGAGTGTAACTTTTTTTTCATATTTATCCCCATTTGAACTGCTTTCAAACTGCTCTTGGAACCGTCATAAGCAATTAAAATATTATTGAAAGTTTCCATTTTTATCTGCTCCTTTTTCCTCATTTTAAGTAAGTTCATTGTTATAAATTAAATACCCTAAGCAATAACTTTTAAAACAAGAGAGAAGATGTGCAAAACCTCTATTTTGCTTGAATGATAATATGCTCAAACTTTGTTACATCAAAAAGTCCAGTATCTGTTAACTTCAATTCCGGGATAACAGGAAGACTTAAAAAGGATAATGCTACAAAAGGATTAAAGTTATTTTGGCTGCCGATTAGTTGTAACGCATCATGAAGATCTTTCAAGGACGAAAGAGTATTTTCTGTCGGCATATTGGACATCAACCCCGAAATCTCAAGTGGCAATGAGGCTACTATTTTTTCCTCACAAACAACCACCAGGCCGCCTTTCATTTGTTCTATCGCTTGGACTGCAATTAACAGATTTTCATCGCTGGTGCCAACTGTGACAATATTATGAGAATCATGTGCTACAGTGGATGCTATTGCTCCATTTTTTATTTGAAACCCTTTAACGATACCAAGGCCAATATGACCACGACACTTATGTCTTTCAATCACTGCGAGTTTCAATTGATCCTCCTCGATGTTTGGTACAAATTCTCCATTATAGGTTGTCACGGTTTCTTTTATACGCTTGGTAACAAGACTGTTATGGATGATTTCTATAATATTGCATGGTTGATCTGTTTCCACACTTATTTTTAAATCTTTTTTATGAATAGGTTTCATGTTTACAGAATCTTTTAATAGATCTGGAACGGCGATTGGAGAGTGTAGATGATCCTGTTCCTTTATTCTTTTTCCATTTTTATAGACATCTTTGATAGTGAACTTTTCAAGGTCTTCAATGAATAGTAAATCTGCAAGGTACCCTGGCGCCACCGCTCCTCTATCCTTTAATGAGAAACACTCTGCGGCATTTAATGTGGCAATTTGAATGGCTAGCAGTGGGTCAAGTCTTTCTTGAATGGCGATTCGGATATTATGGTCGATACTACCTTCATTCACCAAATCATCAAGATGTTTATCGTCAGTACAGAATAGAAAACGTCTTGCGTTTCGCTCATTTACTAGATGGATTAAAGACCTGACATCTTTAGCTACGGTTCCTTCCCGCATCATGACATACATTCCCCGCTTTAGTCTTTCTTTTGCTTCTTGTGCAGTGACGCATTCGTGATCGGTTTTTATGTGGGCAGAGGCATAGATGTTCAAGTCCTCAGGAGCAAGGCCTGCGCCGTGTCCATCTATTTTCTTATCATGCTGTATTGCTTGTGCCAATTTTGCTACCATTGCTTCGTCGCTGTCACGTACAGCTGGGAAATCCATCACTTCGGCCAATCCGATGACCCTCTCATGATTGTAAAATGGGGCAAGGTCATGTGCCTCGATGTTGGCTCCGTTGTGTTCGAAAGATGTAGCAGGAACACAAGATGGTAGCATGAAAAAGACATCAATCGGACATTCTTCTGTAGCATCCAACATGAACTGAATTCCTGACGTCCCACTTACATTTGCAATTTCATGAGGGTCGGTAATGATGGTAGTGACTCCATGTGTCAGAATTGTCCGGGTGAAATAGTGGGGATGGATCATGGAGGATTCCATATGAACATGCCCATCAATCAGGCCGGGACAAATGAATGCTCCTTCAGCATCTACCACTTCCTCCCCATCATAATTACCTATACCAATAATCATGCCGTTTTTTATGGCAATATCTTCTTCTATTATCTCTAAATTAAATACATCTATGATTCTTCCGTTTTTAATAACGAGGTCTGCTTTTGTCTTTTTTGCTGCTGCTTTTATCATAGATTCCAAGTTAAGTGTCATGTTTTTCCCCTCCAAAATAGATAAAACTCCAAGCAATAACTTGGAGTTCGACCATGGAGAATACCCCTCAATCTTTTTGCACTGTTTTTACAGTTACAATAAGAGGGTGGGGATTCTCGTAGTCAAACTCTTTACGGTAGTTTGGTAGAAACTTATGGACCATATCTCCAAGATTATACGAGTAGTTCAATATGAGTATTTTTCCCATTATAGTGGGGTGGAGGAATAGACGTCAAGCTCCTATTTGTAGCGGGAAAATTTCGAATTTGGGAAAAGGGGTTCATTTTTGTAGAAAAAGGGTATGTAATAGTGTTTAACGTTGAGGAATGGTATTATCAACAAAGATGAATGGCTTTTACATATTTTAATGTGGCCAATCTTTGTTTATGCATGTCACCCTAAAAAAGAGCGGGTGGCATTCGAATACCTATTATTAGTTTTGTTGCATATAGGGGGTTCTTATGGCTGAAAGAGCAAGTAAGTCTAAACGAAAAGTAAGTTTGAGAGCGGTACTTCTTATTGCGGGGTTACTGGCTCTAATTATATTGCTTGGAATGCAATTATATATTAATACAAGGGACGTCAGTGCGCTGACAGATCCATTACCGCAATCATCGGTACTTTATGATAGGGGTGGGGAAGTCGCTAGCAGGATTACCTCCAATCAGATAGAAGGTGTACCATCTGATGAAATTCCGGAAGTGATGAAACAGGCGGTTGTAGCCGTAGAAGATCAGCGATTTTATGAGCATGACGGGTTTGACTTTGTAGGGACTTTACGTGCCCTTACAACAAATGTTAAAGCTGGGGGCTATGTGCAGGGTGGAAGTACGATTACCCAACAACTGGCCAAAAACGTCTTTTTATCTCATGATAAGACATTAAAACGAAAAGCGGACGAATTCTTCTTAGCAAAAAAAGTGGAAAAATCCTACTCAAAGGATCAAATCATAAGCCTGTATCTTAATCAAATCTACTTTGGTGAAGGTGCATGGGGAATTAAGCGGGCAGCCGCGGTTTATTTTGCAAAAGACCCGAAAGATCTGACACTTGCCGAGTCTGCAACATTGGCAGGGTTAATCAAAGCTCCATCTGCGCTTTCCCCATTAAATAATGAGGAGCGCTCCATTCAGCGCAGAAACTTGGTGCTATCACTCATGCACCAACAAGGATTCATTACGGCTGAAGAAGTGGAAGCGGCAAAAAAAGAGGAATTAAAACTTGAAACGCGTCATGTTGATCCTCATAAAGGGAAATACCCAAGCTTTACGGATTACATTATTGATGAGGCAGAAAGAATGTATGGCATCAGTGAGAGTGAACTCCTTGCTGGAGGATATCGTATTTATACGACGCTCGAACCCAAGGTGCAGGAAGCACTTGAAAAAGTGTATGCAGATCCAGCGAATTTTCCTACCGGTAAGTCCGGAGAGGTGGCGCAAAGCAGTGGGGTTCTGCTTGACCCGAAAACAGGTGGAATTCTAGGGATGATAGGTGGCCGGGATTATCAGTTCCGTGATTTTAACCGTGCATCCAAGCTTAAGAAGCCGCCTGGATCAACAGCAAAACCGTTACTTGTTTATACACCTGCCCTTGAAGAGGGATATGATGTGTATGACATGTTAAATGATTCCCCTACTGAATTTGGTGATTACAAGCCACAAAATCATACGTTGGATTTCCGTGGTGAAGTTTCTATGTATGATGCAGTGTTGAATTCTTATAACATTCCTGCGGTTTCCCTGCTGTATGATATGGGGATTCAAAAAGGCATGGACGCAGCGAAAAAGCTATACTTGCCGGTGGATGAAAAAGAAGATCGTACGCTCGGAAATATAGCATTGGGCGGATTTCATGGCGTTTCCCCGAAACATATGGCCGAAGCGTACTCCGTCTATGCAAACAACGGGGAAATTATTGAATCGCATGGAATCGTTAAGATAGAAACAGTAACAGGAAAAGAAGTGGCTTCTTTTGAGGAAGAAAAGGAACGTGTCTTTTCCGAAGAAGCTGTTCAAAAAATGAACTTTATGCTCAAAGGCGTTGTCGAAGAAGGAAGTGGGAAGAACGCAATCATTGATGGACGGGAAGTTGCCGGAAAAACAGGTTCTACTCAAACAGCTGATAATAACCATGGCGCCACTTCCAATCAGTGGTTTGTTGGTTTCACTCCCCAAATTGTTGGGGCATTCTGGATTGGGTTTGATAAAGAATCTGCTGACAACGTTCTTCCAATCATCTCTGGTGCGGGAAGCCCTTCAGCGAAAGTCTTCCAACAGGTTGTAAGTGAAGCACTTGAAGGAGAGCCGGTAGAATCGCTCAACCTTCCAGCAAGCTTGCAGAAAAAGAAAGATTTTGCGAAGAAGGAAGAGAAAAAGCAGGCGCAAGAGCAGCAAAGCAAAAAAGAGCAAAAGAAGAAAGATGAAAAGAAAAGAGAAGAGAATAAGAAAAAAGAAAATAAGAAAAAGGAAGAAAAAGAGAAAGAGCGTGGCAAGAAGAAAGACCGAGATGACGATGACTAACAGTAACCACCTTCCCCTAATAAATGAGGAAGGTGGTTTTTATATGTTTAGACCATTCAATTTTGTGATAAAGACTATTAAACCAAAAGTTTAATGGAGGGATTTTGTGACCTATCATAAGACGATGGAGAAACTTTCAAACATGAGATTTACTAAACCAGACAAGGTACTAAGCTTATATTTGCACACCGATCGCAGTCATCCAGACCAGCAAGGTGGCGAATGGAAGATAGCATTGAAGAATGGGTTCAATCGATTAGAGGAATATATAGAAGCTAGCAGTATGGAAGAGTTAAAGAGATTGCGTTCCATTCGTGAGAATGTTGAAAAGTATGTAGAAGGTATGGAACGGAAAATGCCGAGAGGCCTAATCATCTTTGCATCTGCTGATAGCGGACTATGGGAGACTTTTGAATTACAGGTCTCTGTGCCGACCAACTTTTATTGGGAGGAATATCCTGTACTCGATGAGCTTCAAAAAATGTATCAGGCATACCCTTTAACTGGGTTTGTTCTTATGCAACAGAATGAAATCAAAATTCTTACATCAATTTTTGCCCTGTTAGAAGAAAGTGAGTCGATGGAATTTGATTTGGAAATAGATGATTGGAGAATGCATCAAGGTCCATCACATCACAGTTCTAGTATGGGAAGCGGAGCCATTAAAACGGCGAGCCAGGTGGACCATTACGAAGATCGCATCAATGCGAATCAGAAGAGGTGGGTAAAGAGCCTTGGCAGCAAGCTTGATAAAAAGGCAGCGGATAAGCAGTGGGAGAAAATAATATTAGTTGGAGATAAAGGAGAAGCAGAATTGCTGGAAGGATATATGAATAAAAAGGTGGACGCCATTATTCAGAAGAACCTTTTAAACGAAAATGAGAATACTGTATTAGAGAAGTTATTAGCTTAACTTTTGGTAAAGCCCCCTAATCATAAAGGGGGCTTTCATTATGGTCCCTGGAGCTATATAACAGGATATTCCGCTTCATATATTGGTTCTGTGTAGTACGGAGGGCGCGGTCCAATTTTGGGCATGGGCCATTTATTTGGTTGGTAAACCATTTGGACTTTTGTATCCGATTGATTGATTAACAATAGTTTGACTTCAGGGTTAAATTCGTAGCTCAAAAGGATTCACTCCTTAGAAATATTTGATCAAAGTGAGGTTTAGAGAAACATCTCTATTCCTCTATCAAGAAGCCGTAAACTCTCCTCCATTTACATGCAGGACTTGCCCTGTAACGAATCGGGAGTCATCTGATGCGAGATAAACATAAGTGGGGGCTAATTCAAATGGTTGAGCTGCCCGCTTCATGGGGTTATATGCACCAAACACTGCTACTTGATCGGAAGAAAAACTTGCAGGAATTAGTGGTGTCCAAGTTCTTCCAGGTGCGACGGCATTTACGCGGATACCTTGGTCAACGATACTATTGGCAAGCGCACGTGTAAACCCGACATTCGCTGCCTTGGTAGCAGTATAATCAATCAACTGTTTTTCCCCCGCATAAGCGACTACGGAGGCGGTATTAATGATGGAACTGCCGGTTTTTAAGTAAGGCAATGCAGCTCTGGTTGTATAGAAATGGGAATAAATATTCACCTTAAACGTGTCGTCAAACTGTTCATCGGTTATATCAAGCAAACTTAGTTGTTGGAATTGTATTCCCACATGATTCACCAGAATATCCAACTTTCCGAAAGCTTGGATTGTTTGTTCTACAATTGCCACACATTGTTTCTTCTCTCTTAAATCCCCAGGCATAAGGATACATCGTTGCCCCAGCTCTTCAATCCGAGATTTTGTTCGGTTCGCATCTTCATGTTCATCAAGATAGGAGATGGCTAGATCTGCACCTTCTTTTGCATAAGAAATCGCTGTCGCTGCACCTATCCCGCTATCCCCGGCAGTAATGAGTGCAACCTTTCCCTTCAGCTTTCCACTGCCCTTATAATTTGGATTTTCAATAATGGGCTTTGGAACCATATATTTTTCCAAACCAGGCTGCTGTAACTGTCGCTGTTCCGGAAAGTTGATTGGTATTTCTTGATATTTTGTTATTTTTCCATAATTAGGGTATAAGGGGTAGGGCTCTTTTTGTTTATTCGATTCAAACCAATCTTGAAACTGTCTCAGCTCCTCCATATGCCGCTGCTTGTCAAATGAGTCCATATAAAACCTCCTTTAATCTTTCTATGCACAACTACATGTATATTTCAGTGATAACTTGGGTTATGCAATTGTTTTGTTGCTTGTTCTCCATCTCCAGACCGAGAAAAATAGAACCGACAGTCGGTTACGGGCAATTTCTAAAGAAGTTAAACTTATTTTAGATAATGAATAGTGGAGGACAAGTGATGAAAAATATGATTGCCATATTCAAGAAACCGAATTACAGTTTGCTGTTCTGGTCGTCTTTTACGTCGACAATGGGAAGTATCGTTGGTATCGCAGCTCTGATGCTGTATTTGTTGGACAGATATTCAGATCAGCCATTTTATGCAGCATTGACGGAATTAATGTATTCTTTGCCTACACTTGCTGTCTTCTTTCTGGTAGGAGTACTAGCAGATAGAATGGATCGACAGAAGATTGCTGTTTACAGTGATCTGATTTGTGCCATTTTGTCGTTGGCACTTATGGGGGCTATATATATTGATTGGATGCCGCTCGTATTCGGGTTGTTGTTCTTAAGAAGTGCTGTATCGAAATTTTTCCATCCTGCCCAGGCTGCAATCATCCAAGGAATCCTTACAAAGGATGAATATACAGTGGCAGCAGGACTAAATCAGATGACAAGCAGTTTGTTCATGCTGTTTGGCAATGCGTTAGGAATTTTTATCTACTGGACGGTAGGCCTTCAAGGTGCTATATTTGTATGCTTTGTCACTTATATGGTGAGCGCTGTTTTAATTAGGGCTTGTAAATTGGAAGAAGAGGTGGTCCTTCCGAATGGCCGACACAAATGGACGCAACTTAATGTCAGGTTTGTAGCGAATGATTTTAAAGATGGAATGCTTTATATTATAAAAAATCCTTTGTTGGTCTACCTTATCATTGGTTTCTTTGTTTTTGGGATCGTAAACGGGGGGCTTTCCGTCATGCCGGCATATATACTTAAATACAAACTTGCTCCAACAGACTACGAGCAGTTCATGATGGTGATGGGAGTAGTATTTGGCATCTCGGTTTTGATTGGAAGCATTATTGCCTCGATGATGGCGAAGAAGCTGAAACTATATCAAATGGTCATCATTGGTTTGGGTGTCTCTGGTGCTTTTGTCGTGGCTAGTGGATATAGCCCGGATATGTATTACTATTTGGCATTCACTGCTTTAATTGGTCTTGGCCTGCCTTTTGTCAACATTGGAATTGGGGGATGGCTGCCTAGGATTGTAGATCCTAAAATGATGGGCAGGGTACAGGGCTGGATTACGCCATTGATGATGTTGTCTCAGTCTATTACTCTCGGAGTCATTGCGTTGACTTTTCAAAAAATCCTTTCAGTGGAAGGGCTTCACCTTCTTGTAGGCGGCTGCTTATTGTTTGTTGGGGTTTTCTATATGTTCACCTTGCCTAAACACGCTACAGAAGAGGAAGAGTCAGCGGAAGGATTGGAAAATTCCGCTTCTGTGTAAAATTATTCTTTGACAAAATAGAAAAAGCAAATTAACATAGGTATCAGAAATTGCTTTCCGACAACTATATACGAATCTACCACTAGGGGTGCCTTTATAAGGCTGAGATTGAAGTGTGACTTCAAGACTCTTAGAACCTGATCTGGTTAACACCAGCGTAGGGAAGTGGGGTCGAGACACTTTTCATTTAAAAGTTCAGCTGTATTAGTGTATTCACCACCTTCTTTGCGCAAGCGAGGAAGGTGGTTTTTTGCATTTACTAACATTTTTAGGAGGAATGGAGAATGAAATTTTCACAGTTGGTAAGAGAGAAAGCGGATTACATTTGGGAGGCGAGCTTCCATCACCCATTTGTAAAAGGGATAGCAGATGGAACTTTATCATTGGAGTCGTTTAAATATTATGTACTGCAGGATGCCTATTATTTAAGCCATTTTGCAAAAGTTCAAGCATATGCCGGAGCAAAGGCTTTTGATTTACAAACGACAGCAAGACTAGCAGCACATGCACAAGGTACATATGAAGCGGAATTATCCTTGCACGAAAATTTTTCAAAACGCCTTGGGGTGACAGAGGCAGAGAAGGCGGCATTCCAGGCAGCTCCGACCGCACACGCTTATACTTCCCATATGTATCGTGCTGTATTGACCGGTGGGTTGGGAGAAGTGATTGCAGCCCTGCTTCCTTGCTACTGGTTATATTATGAAATTGGTGAGAGATTAAAAGATTGCACTCCAGCGGAACCGATCTATCAAGAATGGATTGCAGCATATGGTGGAGAATGGTTCAAGGAGCTTGTGGAAGAGCAGATCAATAGATTGGATGAATTGGCAGACAAGGCAACCGAGGAAGAGAAAGCCAGAAGGCTTGAATATTTCATCATCAGCAGTCAGTATGAATATTCCTTCTGGGAAATGGCCTACACTTTGGAAAAGTGGCCGGTATCTGAAGCCGCAGTGAAGGCTTAGGGGGAATTAATATGAACAAAGGATTAAAGCTTACAGATATATTGGTGACGGTCATTATTGCATTGGTGTTTGGGGTTGTTTATAAAATTTGGGCCCCGGTTTATAACGTGCTAGCTCCATTCGGATTGCAGCTTCAAGAGCTGACATATGGCATGTGGTTCATTGCTGCAACGGTTGCTTATCTACTGATCAGAAAAGCCGGTGTCGCTTTTCTGGCGGAAGTGGCAGCCGCATCAGGTGAATTCTTGGTAGGGTCTGAATATGGATTGATGGTGTTGATATATGGTGTCGTACAAGGGCTTTTTGCTGAAATGGTATTCATGGCTTTCCGCTATAAGCGGTTTGATGTGCTTGTCGCATCTCTTGCAGGTGCCGCAGCAGGTGTAGGTTCGCTTCTATTGGACCTTTTTAGAGGATACCTGTTTGATTATGTATGGTGGAATGTCACATTGCTAATATCTTTCCGTTTGATCGGAGCGGTCCTTTTAGCGGGAGTACTTGCTTATGTTTTGGTAAAAGCGCTAGAGGCAACGGGAGTCACAAGTCTTTTAAGACCGGTGAGCAAGGAGGATTATGACTCCTTAAGGCAATAGGAGGTAAGAGAATGGAAACAATCATACGATTAGACCATTTAAGACTGAAATATCCAGGTGGCGATAAAATCTTTGAAGACTTATCCTTCGAGATTAGAAAAGGGGAAAAGGTATTGATCCTTGGCCCCTCCGGAAGCGGGAAATCGACTCTTATTCAAGTGTTGGCAGGACTCATTCCCAAAGTGGTGGAAGTGCCGATGATTGTGAAAGAGCAGCTTTTGCCCAATTCATGGGGATATGTCTTCCAAGACCCGGATGCACAGTTTTGTATGCCCTATGTGGATGAAGAACTTGCGTTTTTACTGGAAAACCTCGCCGTTCCAAGAGAGAAGATGGGAAGACGGATTGTAGAAGCCCTTGATTTGGTGGGGTTGGACTTACCGAATTTCCACATGAAAATCCAGCAACTCTCAGGAGGGATGAAGCAGCGGCTTGCCATTGCTTCTGTCCTCGCGATGGAGCCAGATGTACTCTTTTTGGATGAACCGACCGCGTTATTAGATCCAGAAGGTACCAGGGAAGTATGGGATACCATTAAGAAAGTGGCAGATGATAAAACCGTCATCATCGTGGAGCATAAAGTGGAGCAGCTGCTTGATTTTGTGGAAAGGATCATTGTGTTGGATGACGCTGGAAATATAATTGCTGATGGTAAGACGCAAGATGTCTTTAAAACCTCGCTTTCTCATTTAAACCAATATGGAATATGGTACCCAGGTGCTTGGGAGAATTATTTGAAAAACAGAAAACCCTTCTCCATGCTTAACATGGAGGCTGAAACGGTGTTAAAAGTAAACGGTTATTCAGGCTTTCGTGGGAAAGAGAAAAAGATTTATGTGGAGGAAGCGGAAATTCGTAAGGGAGAATGGATTTCCGTGGTAGGGGAAAATGGGGCTGGAAAAAGCACATTGCTGGAATCGTTAATGAAGTTGTTAAAGACAGAAGGAACCCTCGAAATTAATGGGGAAAAGGTCATAAATATCCCCACTGACAAGGTAACTTTCGTTTTCCAGAACCCTGAATTCCAATTTGTAACCAAATCTGTGGAAGCGGAAGTTGCTTATACACTGCGCCTAAAGAAAATGGACGAAGGATTGGTATTGGAAAAGGTAGAGGAAATGCTGAGACTTTTCCAATTGGACCACGTGCGTCATCACCATCCATACCAATTATCCGTTGGCCAAAAGCGCAGGCTGAGCGTAGCGGCTGCTGTCATCCATCAGCCGAGTATTCTTCTATTGGATGAACCGACATTTGGCCAGGACAGTAGAAACACATTTGCCATGCTGGAATGGTTGGAAGCATTAAAGGAAGCAGGCGTCGCTATCTTGATGGTTACACATGATGAGAACATTGTTACCGAGTTTGCTGACACCATTTGGACAGTAAAGGATGGAAACCTTATTGATATGAGGAGTAAGGAGAGATTAAGAGGCAGGGGAGAAAAGGATGCAGTTGGAGCTTTATAAAAATAAATCATGGATGCATGATATTAATCCGAGCTTCAAACTACTAGGGATGGTCCTCCTTTTTATAGGTGTCCTGTTCATTCATAATATCAATATCATGCTGAACTTAACCGGAATTCTATTGTTAGTCTATCTTTTAATGACGGGGCAATCGTATAAACTGAAGCTTCTTTTATTGATTCCATTTGTCTTTTTATTTTTCACATCGGCTGTCTCAATGGTTCTGTTTGGAAAGGGAGAAACCACCTGGTTGGAATTCGGATTAATTCATGTCTCGGAGGAAAGTTTTTATCGTGGAATTCATTTAGGGTTACGGTCCCTTGCCTTTGCTTTTTGCGGGTTGATATTCGCCCTGACGACCCGGCCGGTATATTTATTCTATTCATTGATGCAGCAATGGAAGCTACCGCCGAAATTTGCTTATAGCTTTATGGCGGGTATCCGTCTTTTGCCGTTAATCCTACAGGAGTTTCTCACCTTGAGGAAGGCGCTGATTGTTAGGGGAGTGGAGCAGAAAGGCAACTTGTTGAAAAAGATGTACTTTTACAGCATCCCTTTACTCTCCCAAAGTATCAGAAGAGCCCATCGAATTGCTGTGGCAATGGAAGCGAAGCGTTTCAGTAATCAAAAGAATCGTACCTTTTATTACGAGTTGGGCTACTCCCGGATGGATCTTTGGTTCGTGTTTTTAATCCTGTTGATGATTGCTTTGTCCCTTTATCTTGGCATAAGGCTACCCTATGTACCAGTAACGGATGTCAGATACAGCGGATAGTATGCATTTCTTTTGAAAATTAGGAATTGTGTGCTATACTGAAGCCATCAATTAAATAACTCGTAACACTAGGGGAGTCAATAGTGACTGAGATGGAAAGAGTAATTTCCAGACCCTTTGAACCTGATCTAGTTTGTACTAGCGTAGGGAAGTGGAAATGTTCTATCACTGTTGGCTATACATACCACACATAGATAAAACCCACTCTTTACGTTAAAGAGTGGGTTTTTTGCGTTGTAAAAAGTTTTACAAAAGGGTGAGAATCTTTGCAATTACATCTTATTACGGATGGTAAAAAAACGAAGGAAGAGCTTGTAGCTATCTTGTGTGAAGTCCATGAGTCAGTGGATTTCATCCATGTAAGAGAAAAACACCGAAGTGCAATAGAGGTCTTTGAGCTGGTTGATGAGCTGATTAAATCTGGAATCCAGCCCAGGAAAATCATCATAAACGACCGTATCGATGTTGCCCATGTGCTTCATGTCGGCGGCGTACAACTGGCTTATCACAGTCTTGGAGTTTCAGAGATTCGCAGAAATTTTCCTGAATTAAGGGTGGGGAAGTCGGTACATAGTTACGAAGAGGCAATACAGGCAGAAAGGGATGGGGCTGATTTTGTCGTATATGGCCATATTTATTCGACCTCTTCTAAGGAGGGGTTGATACCCAAAGGACTGATGGGATTAAAAAGATTAACAACATCCTTGAAGATACCCGTTATTGCCATAGGTGGAATAACTCCTGACAAACTTCAGGAATTAAGGAGTGCCGGGGCCGGTGGGATTGCGGTCATGTCCGGAATCATGGATGCAAATAATAACGCTCATGCAGCGAAAGCCTTTCAAGCAGCATTGCTTGCCGAAAAGGAGGAGATTGGATGAAAAAAAGCTATGACGTAATTATTATCGGTGGTGGTGTTAACGCCTGTTCCATTGCGTACTATCTTGCCGGTGAAGGAAGAAGTGTATTGCTTTTGGAAAGGGAAAAGTTGGCGGGCAAGGCATCGAGTGCAGCTGCAGGCATGCTTGGAGCCCAGGTAGAAGTGAGTGAAGAAGGAGCACTTTTTGATATTGCCAAGGAAAGCAGGGCGATGTTTCCCTCTCTTCAGTACGAATTGAAGGAGCACTCGGGAATCGACATAGAACTTGTGCAGAAAGGGATGCTGAAGCTTGCCATGAATGAGGAAGAGGAACGGCACCTAAAAAGCACGATTGCCTTCCAACAAAAGCTAGGGGAACGGGCAGAATGGCTTGCGCCTGAACAAGTAGCAGCAAGGGAGGGGCAACTATCGGATGCTCTGTTGGGGGCGATGGACATTCCGATGGATGGCCATGTCAACCCTGAACGACTTACCCATGCATTTGCGAAATCGGCCGTCAACCTTGGAGCGGAAGTGAAAGAGTATGTAGAGGTGTACTCGCTACTGATGGATGGGAGTACCGTTAAAGGTGTTGAAACAAGCAACGGTACGTTTCATGGGGGAAATGTAGTCGTTGCAGCAGGCGCTTGGAGTAAAAGGCTGCTTGGTGAGTGCGGCGTGACCGTTTCCGCATATCCGGTAAAAGGGGAGTGCTTCTCTGTCATCACAGAGCGACCATTGCTCGCAAGTACTATTTTTACAGAAAGCTGTTACATTGTTCCGAAAAGCGGAAACAGGCTAGTTATCGGGGCCACGATGATCCCTGACACTTTTTCTGAGAATGTTACGGTAGGTGGGCTTTTTCAGTTAATGGAGGAAGCTGCCAGAGTGCTTCCGGCTTTGAAGAGCGCCACTTTTGAGAAAGCTTGGTCAGGGATACGCCCGCAAACGGGGGATGGTCTTCCATATCTGGGGCAGCATCCGAAATATAAGAATCTTGTCATCGCTACCGGACATTATCGGAATGGAATCCTACTATCCCCCATCACAGGAAAACTTGTAACAAAAATGATTCAAGGTGAGCCTTTGCCTGTTTATATGGAAGCTTTTAAGTTAGATAGAGTAAAAGAATATGCAAGGGGTGAGTAGTTTGAAACTAATTATTAATGGTGACGCTATCGAAATTCCGGATTCAGTGAAGACCGTATCGGAACTGTTAGTGCATTTTCAACTGGACCAGAAAGTGGTCATAGTGGAAAAGAATAAAGAGATTCTGCAAAAGGAAGATCATGTGGCAGAGAACGTGCAAGATGGAGATCAATTCGAATTAGTACATTTCGTAGGAGGCGGTTAATATGTTGAAAATTGGTTCATATTCCTTTAATTCCAGGTTGTTGTTAGGAACAGGGAAGTACCCAGACTTTGATATCCAAAAGCAGGCGGTGGATGTTTCAGAATCGGAAATACTGACATTCGCGGTTAGAAGAATGAACATCTTTGAAGCAAGTCAGCCAAACTTTCTGGAAAAGTTAGATTTGGAGAAATACACGCTATTACCGAACACAGCAGGTGCCAAAACGGCGGAAGAAGCTGTAAGAATTGCCAAGCTTGCGAAGGCTTCCGGGCTTTGCGACATGATTAAGGTGGAAGTAATCGGTTGTTGGAAAACACTATTGCCAGATCCGGTCGAAACGTTGAAGGCAACGGAAGAACTTTTAAAAGAAGGCTTTACGGTGCTTCCTTATACTTCAGATGATGTAGTGCTTGCTAGAAAACTAGAAGAACTTGGGGCCCACGCCATCATGCCAGGTGCTTCTCCAATCGGTTCCGGACAAGGAATTATCAACGAATTGAACTTAGGATTTATCATTGAACAGTCCAATGTACCGGTTATCGTGGATGCAGGAATCGGTTCACCAGCAGATGCTGCAAAGGCGATGGAGTTGGGAGCCGATGGTGTGCTATTGAATACGGCTGTTTCCGCAGCAAAAAATCCCGTGAAAATGGCAGAGGCTATGAAACTTGCAATTGAAGCTGGGCGTCTGGGGTATGAGGCTGGAAGAATGGAGAAGAAACGTTACGCGACAGCCAGCAGTCCAAGTGAAGGAATGAGTGTGGGGTAATGGATCGATATTCACGTCAGACTCTGTTCGCACCGATTGGAGCGGCTGGTCAAAAAAGCATCGGTGCGAAACACGTGTTGCTCATCGGTGCTGGGGCATTGGGCACGGGAAATGCGGAGGCACTGGTGAGAGCTGGAGTCGGAAAAATCACCATCATAGACAGGGATTATGTGGAGTGGAGCAACCTTCAACGTCAACAGCTTTATTGCGAAAAGGATGCTCGTGAAAAAATGCCAAAAGCGGTGGCAGCAAAGGAACGGCTACAGCTGATCAATTCAGAAGTGGAAATAAATGCGTACATTGCGGATGTAACGGTAGATATGTTGGATGCACTGGTGAAAAAAGAGGGGTTTGACCTATTGCTTGATGCAACCGATAACTTTGATATCCGCATGATTATGAATGATATTAGTCAAAAGCATGGTGTTCCTTGGATATATGGTGCGTGTGTGGGAAGTTACGGTATCTCTTTTACGATTTTTCCAGGCGAAAGCCCCTGCTTGCAGTGTTTGCTGAAAACCGTTCCACTGGGAGGGGCAACCTGCGATACAGTCGGAATTATTGCCCCGGCTGTGGGGATGGTGGTCGCGCATCAAGTTGCAGATGCGTTGAAAATTCTTTCTGGGAACGGAAGGGACTGCAATCGTAAGCTCGTTTCCTTCGATCTATGGAAAGGACAGTATGTCTCCTTGAATGTAGAAAAATTGAAGGACCCTGAGTGCTTAAGTTGTGGAGAAAATCAGACGTATCCTCATCTATCTTTTGAAAACCAGACGAAAACGGCTGTCCTCTGCGGAAGGGATTCTGTGCAGATAAGGCCGGCGGAAACAATGCCAGAAGGAAGAAATCTGGGGGTTCTTAAAGAACTTTTAATAACTCAGGGAATAAGCGTAGAATCAAATCCTTACTTGATGTCCTTTCATGTTGAAGGCCATCGTTTGGTAGCTTTCCAAGACGGTAGAGTGCTAGTTCATGGAACAAAAGATATTGCTAGAGCGAAAACTTTGTATCACCGATATTTAGGATAAGGGACTGAGAAACCTATGGTAGCAAAAGTATTAACAATTGCAGGTTCCGATAGTGGCGGAGGGGCCGGCATCCAGGCAGATATCAAAACGTTCCAGGAGCTGGATGTGTATGGGATGTCGGCCATCACCGCCTTGACCGCTCAAAACACATTAGGGGTCCAAAGCGTCTATCCGATTCCTGTGGACATGGTGTTGGAGCAATTGCATTCCATTGCAGAGGATTTACGTCCGGATGCTTTAAAGACCGGCATGCTTTTCAGCAGCGTCATCATAGAGGCTGTAGCCGGAAAAATTGCAGAACATGGCTGGGGGAATGTCGTGGTGGATCCCGTCATGATAGCCAAAGGCGGGGCAAGACTTTTACAGGAGGATGCCATTAGGGCCATCCGGGAAAAACTTTTACCGCTAGCAACCGTTACAACGCCAAATATCCCTGAAGCAGAAGTGCTGACGGAAATGACGCTGGATACAATAGACAGGAGAAAGGAAGCGGCCCGAATGCTTCACCGACTCGGATCTTCCTATGTTGTCATCAAAGGCGGGCATGGGGAAGAAGATGAGCTGATTGACCTTGTTTATGATGGCAGTAGCTTTTTGGAGTTGAAAAGTATGCGCATAGATACAAGGCATACTCATGGAACAGGGTGTACGTTCGCGGCGGCTATTGCGGCTGGACTTGCTAAAGGTTGTAAAGCAGAGGATGCCATCGTGACGGCTAAACGATTTATTCATCTTGCCATTGAGATAGAGCTTGGTATTGGAAGTGGTCATGGCCCGACTAATCATTGGGCATACCGAAAAGCAGGTGTAGGGGTATGAAGAGGGAGTGGCTGAACCTATATTTTGTGATGGGGAGTACTGATTGTGATGGTCGCGATCCTAGGGTTGTGCTGCAGGAAGCAATCAACGGAGGTGTAAGTTTTTTTCAGTTTCGTGAAAAAGGGAATGGTGCCAAGGTAGGGATGGAAAAAAGGAAGCTTGCACGGGAGCTTAAGGAAATCTGTAAGAGGCATGACGTCCCGTTTATTGTGAATGATGACATTGATTTAGCTTTGGAGGTTGAAGCGGATGGCGTGCATATTGGGCAAGAAGATACACCTTTTTCAGTGGTGGAGGAACGTCTAGCACCTGGGATGATTATCGGTGTTTCTTGTCACACAGTGGAAGAGGCTGCAGCGGCTGTGGATGATGGTGCAGATTATATCGGAGTCGGACCTATGTACTTTACTGCCACAAAAAAGGACATCAGGGAAGTGAAGGGGCCGGAGGTAATCAGGGAGATTAGGAACGCTGGTTTGAAGGTTCCCATTGTGGGAATCGGCGGCATCAATGCGGGAAACGCGTTGGATGTGTTAGAGGCTGGGGCCGATGGAGTTGCGGTGATTTCTGCCATCTCAAAAGCGGAATCGGCTTTGGAAGCAGCAAAAGAGTTTAGTCGTATTCACAACATTGTCACAAAATAATCACTAATTCTTCCAATCAATGATATAATAAAATTACCATTTACTTTATAACATGTTTGCATGTATTCCCCTGCTCTTAAATTAGAGTAGGGGTTTTTTTGATCAAAAAGCAGGGCCATCAAAAAAGAGCCTGCCGCACAAAAGCAGCAAGCCCCCGACAATTATTATTTTACTACTACTTCTTCTTCCTTCATCATATCAATGGAAGGTCCGAAAAACTCGTATCTGATATTATCCTCAGCGACTCCAAGTTTACCAAGCATGGAGATGACAAACTTCATGAATGGAACTGGTCCACACACATAATACTGAGCATCTTTATCGATGTTTAATGCTTTTAACATGTTTTCCGTGATGTAACCTTGTTCATGGAAAGCTCCTAATCTTACATCCTCATCTGAAGGGTTTTCATAAACAAATAACTTTTTCCCGTTTTCCATTATATCAATGGTTTCTCTGACTTCATCTTTAAATGCATGTACAGAGCCATTTCTCGCAGCATGAATGAAAGTGGTTGGTCTTGCCGGTTGTTCTTTGGCAATGGTCTTCAACATACTTAGCATTGGGGTGATACCAACACCACCGCTTATTAAGTAAACAGGTGAGTCTTGGTTTGTTTCAAGGACGAAGTCACCTGCTGGTGCAGTCACTTCCACTGTATTTCCTGTTTCCACATGGTCATGAAGATAATTGGAAACGGCCCCACTCGGATCGCTATTTTCTTTTTTGACAGATATTCTAAAATATTCGCCATTAGATGCATCTGACAAGCTATATTGGCGGTTGAATAAATTCTTTTCTCCAGGGATGGAAAGTCTGATTGTAATGTATTGGCCAGGAGTGAAGGACGGAACAGCAGAACCGTCGGACGGCTTCAAATAGAAGGAAGTAATCAGTTCGCTTTCCTCGACCTTTTCCACCACTTCAAAGTTTTTGAAATCTTCCCAGCCGGCATTCTGTTGAGCGGCTGCTTCATACATTTCCTTCTCAACTGAAATGAATACGTCAGCGATAACTCCATAAGCTTCTCCCCATGCTTCAATAATTTCATCTGTCGCTGCATCACCTAGAACAGCCTTGATTGCTTCAAGTAAATGTTCACCGACTATAGGATAATGTTCAGGTTTAACTGCTAAACTTCTATGTTTGTGGGCAATCTGTTTTACAGCTGGCAAAAGGACTTCCAACTGATCGATGTAAGTAGCTGCTGCGTAAATCGTGTTGGCTAAAGCGGTTTGCTGACGGCCTTTCTTTTGATTGGCGTGATTAAAAATATTTAATAACTCTGGATGGTTGGTGAATAGTGTTTTATAGAAATGAGTAGTAATCTCCTCACCTTTTACGGCTAAGACTGGAGCAGTTGATTTTACAATTTGTATAGTATTTGAGCTAAGCATCGAGATGCCTCCCTGTTTAAAAGATATATTTTAAATACATCTTTATTATAAAGGAAAGTTGAACTAAAGTAATATATAAAATACATCTTTAACAAATTGGTCACAAGTTAGGCAAATAGTCGGATTTGGGTTTCATTTCCTCATTAATAGAATAAAAAACAAAACAAAAAGGCTCCCATTGCTGGGAGCCTTTTATATGCTGTGCTATAAATTATGCTTTGTTAACGTTAGCAGCTTGGTCGCCACGGTTACCTTGAACGATTTCAAATGTAACAGATTGACCTTCTTCTAAAGATTTGAAACCTTCGCCTTGGATTGCTGAGAAGTGAACGAATACGTCGTCTCCGTCTTGGCGCTCGATGAATCCGAAACCTTTTTCTGCGTTAAACCATTTTACTGTACCTTGTAACATGTTGTTACCTCCTAGTGTGCTTGCCACACAATGTATTACTATTCTTGCTCTTAGAAATATCAAGGCGAAAGTTAAATCTTAACTTTGAATCCTTACATACCGAACAAAAATAATTCTTCTTTAGAATAACAGTAAAAACCAAAAATAGCAACCCAAGAGCACAAAACCCCAATTAAGCGTGAGGCTTATATAGAGGTGGGAATTCTCCTGTGCGGGTCTGACCCCTTTATTTAATTTAATAAACGTAACACGATTGAAATATTTCAATTATTGTAATTTTGGTGAAATTGGTGATTGACAAGTGGTTGTCCGCGGTGGTAAGTTTAAAAAGTGGAAATTATATGAAACTAATTCAAATTATGAAGGAAAGGGAGGGTTCGATGATGATTAAATTAATGACAACTGACATTGTAGATCGTAAATCCATCAATTTAATAAATCTCGTGACCTGTCCTGAAAGAAATTCGGTTATTGTCTACTAATCGAATTATCTATTCCTTTAAACGTATAGACGTATAAGGATTTCTTTGTGGAGAACACAGGTCACCATCAGGGCGTGACGTGTGCTTTTTTTATGGAGAAAAAAGGTGGCATACCGAGGATCGTTCGGTATGCCACCTTTTTGTTTTAATTAGTTTCTATAATTTTCCAAAACTACACCAATGGAAGCATCAACGCTTCCATATAAACAGGAGGAATACAAAATGGGAAATGTTTATGTTCGTTTAATGATGTACAAAGTGGCTTCAGATGGGGGGTAGCAAGAAACTTGAAATCAGCATAGAAGGGAGAGTTTTTCATTATGTTTTCAGTACTAGGAAAATTGGGTTGGTTTTTTAAAGAACATTGGAAGAGATATACAGTAGCAATCGCACTACTTATTTTTGCAGGATTCTTAGAGGTTATTCCGCCGAAGATGATTGGAATGGCCATTGATGATATACAAGTAGGTGCCTTCACGCCTGAAAAATTAATGCAATACGTAATTTTTCTGACCATACTTGCGATTGTCATTTATGGGATCACCTATACTTGGATGTATCAGCTTTTTGGGAGCTCCTTCTTGGTGGAAAGATCACTAAGATCGAAATTGATGGGCCATCTGCTAAAGATGACACCTACTTTTTATGAGAAAAATCGTACAGGGGATTTAATGGCCAGGGCAACGAATGACTTAAAAGCCATATCCACTACAGCGGGTTTCGGAGTTTTAACACTCATTGATTCAAGTGTGTTCATGCTGATCATCTTGGGGACGATGGGTTTTATGATAAGTTGGAAGCTGACGTTAGCAGCTATCATTCCACTACCACTTATGGCAATTGCCATGAATATATATGGAAAGAAAATTCATCAGCGCTTTACAGAGGCACAAGATGCTTTTGGAGATATGAATGACAAAGTACTTGAATCCATTGCCGGGGTCAGAGTAATTCGCGCCTATGTACAGGAAAGAGCGGATCAGGGCAGGTTTCATCAGATGACAGATGATGTGTATAAGAAAAATGTAAAGGTTGCCATCATTGATTCTCTCTTTGAGCCGACCATTAAATTGCTTGTCGGGGCAAGTTACCTGATTGGCCTCGGATACGGTGCTTACTTGGTCTTCCATAAATCAATTACATTAGGCGAACTTGTGGCGTTCAATGTTTATTTAGGAATGTTAATTTGGCCGATGTTTGCAATAGGTGAACTGATCAACGTCATGCAAAGGGGAAATGCATCGCTCGATCGTGTTAACGAGACACTGGCTTACAAAGAGGATGTCCGGGATCACCATGAACCGATAGATGTTTCTACTCCTTCCCAAATTGAATTCAATCAAGTTTCTTTTAAGTACCCTTCCTCTACAGTGGATAATTTAAAGAATGTTTCTTTCCATTTGAAAGCAGGGCAAACACTTGGGATTGTCGGGAAAACAGGAAGCGGGAAAACAACACTAATTAAGCAACTTTTAAGAGAGTATCCACTTGGTACGGGTACCATCAATATAAATGAGGTGGATCTGAAAAGAATTCCGTTGCATACCATTCAAGCTTGGATTGGCTATGTGCCACAGGATCATATCCTATTTTCGAGGTCTGTCAAAGAAAACATCTTATTTGGAAAAGAAGATGCGACGGATGAGGAAATTGCGCAAGCGATCAGATCATCTGCTTTTGAAAAAGATCTTGAATTGCTTCCGGAAGGATTGCAGACCTTGGTTGGAGAAAAAGGTGTATCGTTATCGGGAGGACAAAAACAACGTATTTCTATTGCACGGGCCCTTATTGCTGATCCTGAAATTTTGATACTTGATGATTCTTTATCAGCAGTAGATGCGAAAACAGAAGCAACAATCATTGAAAATATTAGAAATGAACGCGCTGAAAAAACAACATTAATTACCACACACCGATTGTCTGGTGTGCAACATGCGGACTGGATTATTGTGTTGGAGGATGGAGAAATAGTAGAATCCGGAATGCATGACCAGCTCATGGCCATTGGAGGCTGGTACAAAGAACAGTTTGAAAGGCAGCAAGTTCAATCGCCAAAAGGAGGCGAGGTTTTAACATGAAAGACATCAAAGAAATAAAATCAGGCAAACGCCTATTTCAATATGCACTAACACAAAAGAGAATCATCATTATTGCATTGTTGATGCTGTCCGTTGCAGTTGCAGCAGAACTGACTGGTCCTTTTATCGCTAAAAGGATGATTGACAATCATATCCTTGGAATTGAAAAAGCTTGGATTGAAACAGAGCAAGATGGTGAAAATCGAGTATATTTCGAAGGGAAATATTATGGCAGGGAAGACCGGGAAGCTGGGAATACCACCCCAGAGAATACGGTAAGGATTCTTCAGGTCGGCAGAGAGTATTATTTCTTGCCTTCTGACATCCGCTTTGATGGGGAAAGGTCTGCTGAAAATGGTGAGGTCACCATTAGAAGGGGAGAAGAGGAACAAAGCTATCCTGCACAAAGGTTGACTAATAGTGAACTGGTCAACTTTTATCAGCCGGAGGTAAAATATATCATCTATCTTGTAGGTTTATATTTTGGCTTGCTTGTATTGGCATCATTTTTTCAATATGGCCAAAGTTATTACCTTCAGACATCTGCCAACCGCATCATTCAGAAAATGAGAGAAGATGTGTTTGGGCAGATACAGAAATTACCGATACAATACTTTGATCATCTTCCTGCAGGGAAAGTAGTATCAAGGATTACCAATGACACGGAAACGATCAAGGAGTTATATGTGACAGTCCTAGCAACATTCTTTTCGGGACTGATTTATATAACTGGAATTTATATCGCTTTATTTTTACTAGATATGAGGTTGGCGTTAATCTGCTTAACCTTGATACCGATTTTGATTGTCTGGTTTATCTTTTACCGTAAGTATGCCTCCGTATATAATCATAAAATCCGGGCGCTTCTTAGTGATATAAACGGGAATATTAATGAGTCTATTCAAGGGATGACCATCATCCAAGCGTTTAGGCGTCAAAAGAAGGCAACAGAAGAGTTTGAAGGGTGGAATGAACAGCATTTCACTTACCAAAATAAACTGTTAAGTCTAAATGCGTTAACATCCCATAACCTTGTAGGCGTACTTAGAAACATTTCATTTGTCGTCGTGATTTGGTATTTCGGAGGTGCTTCCTTAGGGATTGGAACCATTGTTTCATTAGGTGTTTTATATGCATTTGTTGACTATCTAGGTAGAATGTTCGGCCCAATTACCGGAATGGTCAATCAGTTGGCAAACCTGGAACAGGCACGTGTGTCTGCGGTCCGCGTGTTTGAATTGATGGATGAGGCTGGAGTTCAGGTTTCCGATGTAAAACATCCGCGCTATGAAGGGAATGTCTCCTTCGAGTCTGTCTGGTTTGGTTACAAGGAAAACGAATATGTGTTAAAGGATATTTCTTTTACAGCTTCAAAGGGGGAGACAGTAGCCCTGGTCGGACATACTGGTTCAGGAAAGAGCTCCATAATGAATCTCTTATTCCGTTTTTATGATATTGAAAAGGGAAAAATCGTCATTGATGGGCAAAACATTCAGGAACTGCCCAAACAGGCAATCAGGCAGCACATGGGAATCGTACTTCAGGATCCGTTCTTGTTCACCGGGACCATTTCCTCCAATGTAAGCCTGGATGATCCAACTATCTCCACCGATCGTGTGAAAAAGGCGCTAGAGGATGTAGGTGCAATGGAATTTATCAATGCTTTGCCAAAAGGATTGGAGGAACCAGTTATTGAGAAAGGGAGTACATTATCTTCCGGACAACGTCAACTGATTTCCTTCGCACGTGCGCTTGCGTTTGATCCGGCTATCTTAATTCTTGACGAAGCGACAGCCAGTATTGATACAGAAACAGAAGCCGTCATTCAGCAGGCGTTGGAGGTATTGAAGAAAGGAAGAACCACTTTCATCATTGCTCACCGCCTTTCTACTATTAAAAACGCAGACCAGATTCTTGTACTTGACCGTGGGGAAATAGTCGAGCGAGGCAATCATTCAGAATTAATGGAGAGAAAAGGAAAGTATTATCAGATGTACGAATTACAGCAGGGTAGCAAGGATCTTGCTGTCTAAAAACAGGAGGCTATGGGGAGGAAGACACCCCATAGCCTTTTTGTTATTTTTACGCATATTGGGAGAAAATAAAAAAGTAAACAAAGTCTTTGACAAGCTTAAAGACTTCTTATACTATACAGTATGTTGCGTTAAAAAATAATTCATATAAGAATACTGGGGGTTTAACAAGATGAAGAAAATTTTATCTATATTCACATTACTTTTACTATCTGCAGTAGTGTTAACTGCATGTGGTACAACTAATAATAACGGTGCTACAGGAGATGCTCCGAAAGAAGAAACGGATAGTCTTCTTAGCAAGGTGGAAGAAGAAGGGGAACTTCTAGTTGGAACAGAAGGTACATACCCTCCATTTACATTCCATGATGAGTCTGGAAAGTTGACAGGTTTTGATGTGGAAATAGCAGAAGCGATTGCTGAAAAGATGGGTGTAGAAGTAAAGTTCATGGAAACACAATGGGATGCTATGTTTGCAGGTCTTGACTCTAAGCGTTTTGATATGATTGCGAACCAAGTGGGAATCCGTGAAGACCGTTTAGAAAAATATGATTTCTCTGACCACTATATTACTTCAGCTGCGGTCCTAGTAGCAAAAGAAGGTAATAATGAAATAAAAAGTTTTGAAGATATTGAAGGCAAGAAGTCTGCGCAATCTTTGACAAGTAATTATGCAGATATCGCGCGTGAGTATAAAGCTGAAATTGAAGGCGTTGAAGGATTTAACCAAGCAGTAGAATTAATTAACTCCAATCGTGTTGATGTAACAATCAATGATAAATTATCTGTTCTTGATTTCCAAAAGAACCGTCCGAATGCTCAAATTAAAATTGTTGATGAAGCAGGAGATGCAGCACAAAGTGGTATGATGTTCCGCAAAGGCAGTGATGAATTAGTAGAAGCGGTAAATAAAGCTCTTGCTGAAATTATTGAAGACGGAACATACGAAGAAATCTCAGAGAAATGGTTTGGTGAAAATGTACTTAACTAATATCCTGACAGATCCGGAACGTTTAGATAGATGGATGACCATCGCACAAAGCTCCCTTCTTCCTTTGTTGAAGGGGGCTTTGTCTAATACAATCCCGTTGACACTGCTTTCATTCAGTTTTGGATTAATGATAGCCATTTTAACGGCATTGGCACGAATATCGCCGATTAAACCATTACAGATTGTAGCAAGAATTTATGTCTCGATTATTCGTGGAACCCCACTTTTAGTGCAATTATTTATTATTTTCTATGGATTGCCTTCCATCGGGGTTACCATCGATTCTTTTCCAGCAGCAGTAATTGCATTTTCCTTAAATGTAGGAGCATATGCATCGGAAATAATTCGGGCTGCGATTCTTTCCACACCAAAAGGACAATGGGAAGCGGCATATTCTATGGGGATGAGTTATCCTCAAGCGCTTAGACGGATCATATTGCCACAGGCAGCAAGAGTTTCTATACCACCATTGTCTAATTCATTTATTAGTTTGGTAAAGGATACATCGCTTGCTTCCTTGATTCTAGTAACAGAGATGTTCAGGGTGGCGCAACAGATTGCTGCAACCAACTATGAATTCCTATTACTTTATGCGCAAGCAGGGGCCATCTATTGGGTAATCTGTTTTTGCTTGTCCCTTGTACAAGGAAGAGTAGAACGTAGATTGGACAGATACGTTGCCAAATAATTATTTTGAAAAAACAGCCATAAAAAAGGAGCTCAAGATATGATTTCAGTACAGAGCTTATACAAGCAGTTTGGAGAGTTAGAAGTTTTAAAAGGCATTGATTTAAACGTGGAGCAAGGCAAGGTTGTAGTGGTAATCGGGCCATCTGGATCTGGTAAAACCACACTTTTGCGCTGCTTGAATATATTAGAAACTCCTACTTCCGGTAAAGTGGAAATTGATCAGCAGGCACTTGATTTTTCTGAAAAGGTGTCTTCCAACAAGATTGCCAGCTTTAGAAGACTAACAGGTATGGTATTTCAAAGTTATAATCTATTCCCTCACAAAACGGCCCTTCAGAATGTAATGGAAGGTCCGATCACAGTGAAAAAAGAGGCAAAGGCAAAGGTGGAAGAAAGAGCTAAGAGGCTGCTTGAAAAGGTAGGGCTTGGAGATAAACTGGACTTTTATCCTTTTCAGCTTTCAGGTGGGCAGCAGCAACGTGTAGGAATTGCGCGTGCCCTTGCGATGGAACCTAAAGTGATGCTGTTTGATGAACCTACCTCTGCACTAGACCCCGAACTTGTCGGAGAAGTGCTAAGAGTCATGAAGGAATTGGCACAGGAAGGGATGACAATGGTGGTTGTTACCCACGAAATGAAGTTCGCCAAGGAAGTGGCAGATGAAGTTATTTTCATGGATGATGGCAAGATTGTGGAGAAGGGGAAACCTGCTGAGATATTTGAAGACCCCAAAGCAGATAGAACGAAGCAATTCCTACGTATGATTGAAAGTGGAGTTTGATTTAACAAAGAATCCCCGTCACTGTTAAAAGTCGCGGGGATTTATTTTTGGAAATTTTTCATATAATCTGTATCAATTTTATTCTTAAGCTTCCAAGAAAGCTGGTTGTGAGCAGTAAAGCGTCCATATTGCAGTAAGGCTTCTTTATTACCTGTTGAGAGTATTGATAAAAAATGATGTTGGGGACGGAACGTAGAACACTCATCTCCGTTTAAGTAGCTTGTAATGTTATTCCAAAGTAACTCTGCCTGTCTTACTGCATATACCCCGTTTTTAGGAAGGTCTGGAAACGCTTCTAGTGTCATACAATCACCTGCTCCAAAAATAAACGGCAGCCCTTTAGCTTGAAGCGTCTTCTCAGTCAGGAGAAAGCCATTTTGATCACAAGGAAGCGAACTTTTCTTAAAGATTCCACTAGGGCTTGGGCCAGTCAACCACAGAACTTGAGAATGAGGGAGGCTTGTTCCGTTTTGGGTTATAACATGACTCTCATTCATTTCCCCTACACTATCATCCTCGATTACTGTAAGGCCTTTTCGCACAGTAATTTCTTTTATCAATGTGGAGGCTTTGCTAGAAGAAGAGGGCAACAGCTTTGAGGAAGTAATCAGCGTGACATTAGTGGGATAGCCGTTTTTCTCCCTCCAAGCAGTAATAGCTAAAGCAATCTCTACCCCTGAAGCGCCGCCCCCGACCACTACTGGGAATTCAACATTGCGATATTCCTTAATCTTGTTCGCAAAAAGGTAATTTGGTTTAATTTGAACAAGATAATCCTTAAAAGAGGATGGTCCCTCTATGAATGAGCCTGTATCAAATGAGACCACACTGAAAGAAATACTGGTCCCTGCCTTTGTTAAGAGTGTTTTTTCAGTTACAGAAACCTCCGTAACTTTATCTTCTATAAATGTTACGCCTGCTTTTTCAGACATGTCTTTTAAATCGATTCTTATTTCATCTATTGAATACAAGCCCTCGGTATAGCCTGAGAACATTCCTGAGTAGTATTGATACCGGTTAGGAGAGATTAAATAAATGTTTTGATTGGGAAGGGGCTTCTTTCTTATATCTAATAAACACTTCAAGTGAGCGTGGCCTCCACCAACTAATACAATACTCAAAACCTATCCACACCTTCATTTACATATTTAGATACATTTTAACTTAGGATAGTTATAATAGCGAAAAATAAGCAAGGCACCCCAAAACTGAGGTGCCTCAAGCCATACATATAAAATTATGTTGCTACATAAAAACTAAAACTTATCTTCCGCCTAGGGATTGCTCAGCCATTTGAACTAGACGCTTAGTGATTTCTCCACCAACAGATCCGTTAGAGCGAGAAGTTGTGTCTGCACCAAGATTTACACCAAATTCAGTTGCGATTTCGTACTTCATTTGGTCGATAGCTGCTTGAGCTCCAGGTGCTACTAATTGATTTGACGAATTGTTTCTGCTTGCCATGATGTGATTCATCTCCTCGTAATATAGTTTTGGCTGGACCAACTGGGATTGCACCAGTAAGTGCAGAGGTCTCTGCTGCCGTCTAGGCTTGGTCCATTGGGTGATAAGTTGTTACTTGTATTATAGGAATTTCCTAATATCTTTATCCAAATATTTTTAGGTAATTTATGGATATTATCTATTTCAGTAATACGCATATTTGAAGGTAAGATGTAAAAATTAATGGAAAGTAGAAGATGTAAGGAACTGGAGGAGCTTTTATGGAGATATGTCCGCTATGTAATGGGTTGGAAGATTATCATGGTACTTGCGCATCCTGTGGTAGCATGCTTATTGATACAGGGAAGGTGACGGACTACTTGGATGATTATAGTGCATATATGGAGATAAACCTTTTGAAGATGGTGGATGGAGATTTAAATAGTGTGGAAAATCATGTTTGCCTACATTTGTTCAATTGTGCAGTTTGTCAAAAAGATCAGATCATTACTATACAAGAATAAAAAAACAGGCCGGTTAGGACCTGTTTTCGATAAAATATATTATTTAGAGCGAACGCGAGATTCTGTTTCGATGTCAAAGAAGTGGCATTTGTTCATATCCAATGCAAGTTGAAGCGACTGTTGAGGCTTCACGTCTGTACGGGAATCAACACGTGCTACGAAATCTTGGCCATGGATTTGAGAATAAAGCATAGATTCAGCACCAAGAAGTTCAGATACTTCGATTACTGCAGTGATAGTCGATCCAACAGAAGATTCAATGAAAACAGGCTCATCGTGGATATCTTCTGGACGAATTCCAAGGATGATTTCTTTTCCAACATAACCTTGGTCTCGAAGTACTTTCATTTTTCCTTCTGGAACCGTAATTTTCTGTTCGCCGATTAGGAATGATCCATCTTCCAGCTTACCATTGAAGAAGTTCATGGCAGGAGATCCAATGAATCCGCCTACGAATACATTTTCAGGGTTTTCGTAAACTTCTTTAGGTGAACCAAGTTGTTGGATGATACCGTCCTTCATAACAACAAGGCGTGTTGCCATCGTCATTGCTTCTGTTTGGTCATGCGTTACGTAGATTGTTGTCGTTTGCAGACGTTGGTGAAGCTTAGAAATCTCAGCACGCATCGCTACACGTAGCTTTGCATCAAGGTTGGACAAAGGCTCATCCATTAAGAATACTTTTGCATCACGAACGATTGCACGCCCTAGTGCTACACGTTGACGCTGACCACCGGATAATGCTTTTGGTTTACGATCAAGGTATTGTTCCAAGCCAAGGATTGCTGCAGCTTCTTTTACCCGGCGGTCAATCTCTTCTTTAGGGAACTTACGTAATTTTAATCCGAATGCCATGTTGTCATATACATTCATGTGAGGATATAGTGCATAGTTTTGGAATACCATTGCGATGTCGCGGTCTTTTGGTGCAACGTCGTTCATTCTTTTGCCATCAATCTCAAAATCACCTTTGGATATTTCCTCAAGTCCTGCAATCATACGTAGAGTTGTGGATTTACCGCAACCTGATGGACCTACGAATACGATAAATTCTTTGTCTTTAATGTGTAGGTTGAAATCTTTAACTGCTGTTACGTCACCTTCGTAGACTTTGTAGATATGATCTAATTTTAACTCTGCCATGTGTGTTTCCCCCTATGAAATCGTTTTCTTAATCTGTTATTAGTGTACCGAAAACGCATACATTTCGTAAATGTACAAGTTGCACAAAAAAGAGCAACGTCTTTGTGCAACGTTACTTTGTTTCATGAAAACGGTTGATTTCCGTTCCTGGCGCTTCGCTTGCCTGCGGGCGGTCCGTGAGCCTTCTCACTCCGTTGGAAGCCCTGAAAAAGGCTATGATTTATGGTGTTGTTTTAGACACCGCTGTGGATTTCCGCAAATGGCTTCGCTTTCCTAGGGGCGGTGCTTGAGCCTCCTCGCTTCGCTGCGGGGTCTCAAGCTACCGCTATCTCCCTCAGGAGTCTTCGCCTTTTGCTCCAATCCACAGCTAGTAATCACTAATTACTTGATATTGCAGCTTTTCTGTTGCCCCTTCAAGTTGCGGGGGCTCACCTGTCCCTTTCTCCTGCGGGCGTCTGCGCGCCTTCCACTCCAATCTACTTGGTTATTACATTACATCACGTTACTTTTCGATGATGATTATTGCTAGGTAGGCGGCCATTGCGCCTTGGAAGTTTTTGATGTCTATGCCTGTTCGTTCAATGAATTTATCGATACGGTATTGAAGGCTGTTACGGTGCATAAAGAGTTTTTTGGCTGTCAGTGATACATTCATATTATTTTCTATATACACTTTTACGCTTTGCAGAAGTTCTTTTTCATCATCTGGCATCGTGCCAAACATCTTTTTGATATAGGTGATGTGTTCGGCATCTATGTTTTCTGTCAGCATGAAAGGGAGGGCATGTTGGAATGTATGTATATTTGCCTGCTTCCTTGCTTGTAACGATCGTTCAAAACATGTTTGCTCCCAGTGAAATAAGTCTGTTAAGTTTTCCTCTAAATGGGTGTATGTTCCGATATACAACTTTACATTTGTATAAAAGTCGGAGGCGGTGATGTCGATGATGTCATGAAGGGGAACGATTTCTTCCGCCTTCACTTCGGGCAAAAAGTCCACCATTACGCCGCTAGTAAAGTTTTTCCATATAATTTCCAAGTCGCTGTCGAAAAACGCAATCAATGCTTCTTTCCATTCTTCCTTGTTCAACAAGGGGTCTGAGAATTCAAAGTGGATGAAGCGGAAAGGCCTTGGTTGGGTGTATGGACTCTTTTGAGGAGTACGGCCAAATAATAACTCATGCCACCACTGTTCCTTTTCACTCATGGATAGTTGATGCTCTTCTACCTTTTGTAAAAAAGTTTCTAATAGCAGAATATCTTTTGTAGTCAATGCTTCTTTTTCTATTCCATAATAATCATTGTCTTGCAAAGTGAACCAAAGATAACGTGAAAAACTATGTGGGGAGGATGTCTGGATGAGAGCATCCTTAAATATTTTTTTTAGTTGGTTGTACATGTTTAATCCCTTTCCTTCTGAGCTATTCATTTTATTATATCGAAGAGAACGCGGTATACAAAGGAATTAAAAAAACTCCTCCGTAAAGGGAAGAGTTTTATTGTTGTTCTGTTGGAGGTTCTTCTTTGACAAGATCTCGTGCTTCTTCTATGTTCGTGTAGCGGTCTCTTTCAAAGACGCTTCCGCCTGCAAGTCCTTCATTGATATACCTGTCAATATCCATGAAATACTCATCTCTGCCTTCATACTGTGGGCCTTTATCGGTCTTTTTCTTATCTGACATGAAAAAAATCCCTCCTTTTTAGTTAGTTTATCTAAAGGAGGGGAAATGATTCTTCAATCGTATACGTGGAATAGCATGAGTTCATGAATCTGTGCTTCCACCGCTTGTTTTTCTTCTTCGGAAAAGGTTTGTGATTCGGGCCATTCAATGGAACCGTTTTTGTGATAGACGGCTTTTACGGAGTGCCCTTTGTAAAAAAAGGAAAGATGCCAGCCAGGTAGTTGGTTATTTTGATAGAAAGGTTTTAATTGAAAGTGTGAAATCATGCCTTTTCCTCCTCATGGTGTAATGGCGACTTGTAACATTATTCGACATTACGTGAAGGATTCCTGCATGGAAAAGCCAGATCGCTCATAGAAAACCTTGGTAATACTTTCAGTTGCCCGCTGCTTGATTAGTGCCTCATCGAAATCCATCGGCTTGGCGTTCAATTCAAAAATGTAATGTTTTCCTTCCGCTGTAATTCCAATGTCTGCGGAAAATTCCCCAATTTCATCGTAAAAAGAAGAGAGCTGTATTCCACATTGGTTAATTAGCTGTTCGATTGTTTCATGATCTGTTTTAACCGGAAGTTCTTCTGTTGTTACTACTACTCCGCCAGAAGGAACGTGGGTGGTTACTTGCTGTTTCTTAGCCATTCGAACGCCTACTCCAGTAATAGCAAAGCGATTTCCGCTTGAGTGAGCCAATACTCTATAATCGAATTTTTTGCCTTTCATCGGCAAAGTGGTAATGGCTTCTTGTATGATATAAGAATTTAATGATCCTTCTTTTTCAAAGTAACTTGCTAGTTTACTTATTGACGGAAATAAAACGGTGGTAGTGGACGTTGATTTCATCAAAAATGTGTTTCCGTTTCGTATGATCAGGAATACTCCTTTTCCTTTCTTGCTTTTTCTTTTTTTAATGTACACTTCAGGATATGTTGTTAAGTACTCGGTTAAGGTTTCTTCAGATAGAAGGTCCGTTTTTGGTAAATGGTGTTTCAATAAATCATTATCTCTCAGTTGTAAATATAACTCCCATTTTTCAAAAAAATGAGGATTGAAAACGGGAATATGATAAAGAGAGGTCAGTTTATCTGTTTGCTCTAAGAAAAGTTTTTCGTCCTCATATCGTGATAAACGGTTATACAAAAGGTCTGGAAGTGGGGTTTGTATTTTTACCCAATGGTCGTGCGTCGGCAGATAACAAAAACCATTTATCCCATCTTCGGTAAGTTGCTGCGGAGTAACGATAACTGATAAACCACCGGATTGTTGGAGATTTCGTTGTATTCTTTTAAAAAGACCGATATTTCCTACAAATCCGTCCTGCTTTGGACTGGCCAGAATACCGATGAGCGGTCCGGCTTTCATGTCCTTTAGCAAAAAAGGGAAGCTAAGAGATTTGCTGGTATGCTCTTTTTTATATGGGACAGAAAAGTACTTTCCCATTGTTACTTTCTTATCATCGTCAAAACGCTGGTACCAAGACTGGGAGGCAATCTCATAAAATAGTTCAATCATGAAAAAACACCTTCCGGATTTTTTATTGTATGTTCTGTCAAATACACCGCATATTCAATGGACAGCTTGCGGGTTAGTATATCTTCGTTTCTCAATTTCGGATGATAGAAGATGGAACGGCCAGGTTTGGAATTTGCTTCAAACATCCAAAGCTTGTGCTCTTTATCAAGTCCAAAATCAAAACCGATTTCCCCGATAAATCCCGGCATATGTGTATCAATGGCATTGCTTATTAAGAGAGAAGCTTGAGACAACTTATGGATCACTGCCTCTTTTTCTTCTTTATCTGTAAAGATTTCGGATACCGTCTTAATCACTCCGCCGCTGTTGGCGTGGGTGGTGATGCTTCCTTTGCCACTAAGCTTAGCGGCCATCGCACTTACCACCCAATTTCCCTGCTCATCTTTATTTGTATGAACGCGAAAATCGACTAAGGAATCATCCACTTTTAATAACGGTATGCCTTGTTGAATGAGATAACAGGACAAGTCCTTGTTTTTCAAGACATGGCCCAACAAGGCTTCAAGGGAAGAAGAACGCTGCAGTTTATTGACAAAATCCTCATTTTTATAGCGAGCATAATAGGTTTCTTCTTCACGGTTATAAATGATTTTGTAAACGCCAAGTCCTAGACTGCCATTGGTAGGTTTCAGATAAATGAACGGATACTTAGATAATAATTTTTCCATTTTCGCAATGGACACATTATTATGCGTTTCTGGTAGATATGGGACGATATTTTCCTCAATCATAAGCTTTTGATGAATATCCCATTTGTTGAAAAAGCCAGGATTGAACCAGGGAATGGCATAATCTGTTTGCATCTTTTCTCTCGTCTGTGCAAGCAACCTATGTTTTTCTGTTCGCCTGTTGGGAAGGCGGTCGTAAACGACATGTGGAAATGGGAGGGTCTTTTTTTTCCAACCCTGTTCTGTAAACATGAAACCTTCCATTGTCCCCTCTTCCCAATCAATATGATTGGCACCGAAAAGAAACATATAAGCACCAACTTTTCTCTCTGTTGCTAGCAGTTTGGAGAAAAATAAAGAGCGTTCTCCTATAGGCCGAATCATGGAGCTTGTGAAGCCTGCTGTGAAAATTCCAATCAGAGGTCCAAGGTGAAGGGTGCCTTCATGAACGAATACATGGATGTTCCCTTCATAAGGAAGAAGCAACTTTTTAAATAATGATTCGGAAAGATAAAGAGAATGACCGCCGTGTAAAATCCCATGGCAGGAATACTGGTGTGTTCCAAAAGCTATCGATTCTATGTGGACGTTGCTGATCTGTTCTGGTACAAGAATTTGGTGTTCTTTCAAGTCATCTCTGCATTTAACAGGTATGAGTGCTTTCATCATCATCAACTCCCGTTTGCTCACCTTTTGATAGACGACAAGTACATGCAGTACTTGCTTGGGGCTTCATAAATTTCTGCCTGTACAGAAGGAGAAGCCATTGTTACTATCTTATGACCGGGCTTTGAATTAATATCTAAAATCCACAAATTATAGTCAGGATCGATCCCAATGTCTATCCCCAATTCAAAAAGAGGAGAAATCGTCTCGTCAATGGCAGCAGGGAGATGTTCCACAATGACTTGCAACTTCCTTTCTAATTCTTCTCTTTTCGAACGTTTTAAGCCCTGAGTAATGACAGAGAAAGGAAGCATTTCCCCGCCGCCTGCAAGGTTGGATGTAATATGATTCTTTGGGCCTGTCCGGATACACCGTACTCTTTCTTTCCAGTTTCCATCTTCGTTTTTTTGGAGAAGTAGCCTTAAATCAAATGGAACATCCTTTTTATTTTGCAATGGAAGAAATGGTTGGAAAATATATTCTGTCACCTTCATGCGGCTATGCAGCCACTTTTTCAGGTGATTATCTGTCCTGAATACATAGAGTGATTCTCCTGGCTGGACCACCTCTTTTACGATATATTGCCCTTCGATTCGCTCTACCTTAATCAATCCCCTTCCTTGGGAGCCGTTGATGGGCTTGATAAGCCATCTGTCTCTTAGGCGGAAGTGAGATAAGAAAAATGTGACGCTGGTTAGTTTCTTTGTTAGTGGAAAGAAGGCTTGAATTTCCTGTATGGATGATAGCTTGTTATAGACTTCCCATTTATTCGGAAGGCCGTATCCGAGGAACTGTATATTTTCCTGCAACTTCAATGAGTCCGTTACTGCCTTGAAGAGTTGCGCTTTTTTGGTTCCATAATAACAGCGGTCATAAATAAAGGAAGGAATGGGAAATGTGGAATTCTTCCATTCCTTCTTTTCTGAAGTGTACATGAGTCCTGATACGTTAGAAGTGCCTTCAGTCAATTGAGTTGGTGAAATGAGGCATATCATGACACCATTTTCAACAGCATGTTCGGCCATTTTTGTAAGATAAGAAGTCGGTTGTGAAAATGAGAGGACACCTAGGGTGATCATGTTATCTCTCCTTTACGTGTTCGTGTATCAGGTATAAACAGTAGATGATGACAGCCTTGGCAGAAGGTCGGATGCTCCTTGTGTTTACAGGTTGATCTAAATTCTTGGATGGTTTTGTATTTACCTCAATGATCCAAGGATGGCCAGAGGTATCAATAGCAAGGTCAATGCCCAATTCTCCAAAAACCCCTTCTGAGGCAGCACCGATTTCGTTTGCCACTTCAAGAGCCAATTCCTTCAACAGTTTACGGATTTGAGGAAGTTCTCTAGTGTCAAATTTCGTTCGAAGTACATGTTGGACAGAGAGCATTTCTCCTCCCTGGGCAAGATTCGAGACGAACGACCCGCTTTTGGAAGCTCTCGCGGTAGAGGAGGTGACCTGCCAACGATTATTTTCGGTACGATGACACAAATAGCGGAAATCCACCGGCCTCCCGTCCAGGTGAAGAAGATCTAGCCCTTGCTGAAGAATATATTGCCTTTTTTTTATTTCAGGAGAAAGTCGCTTGTACAAATCAGTAATACTGCTGTATGTTTGGGATACTTGTTGTTGAAGGGAAGAGTAAGCCAGTGAGTATCCTTCTTCTGTTTTGCACACTTTAAATATCTGTTTTCCCTGACTGCCATTGATAGGTTTCAAAAAAAGCGTAGAGTGAGTTTCTAACCATGATTCCAGTCGTTTGGCAGAAAAGAGCGCTGTCTCCGGCAAATAAGGGGTCAAGTGGCCAGCATTCACAAGTTGTTCATGCACGGTCCATTTATTAAGAAAATGATCATTAAAGTAAGGAATCTCCCATTCTTGCAATTGTTCGGTGAATTCACGAAACATTTCACTCTTCTCGTTCGTACGTTTATGGAGACGGTTATGCACAACTTGAGGATAAGGAAGCAATGCTTTGTTCCAGTTATTGTTCTCCAGGTAGTATCCTTCGATATGTTTTTCTTTCCAATGATCGTGAAGCAAGAAAACATAGAAAATAATGCCGATATCGTCAGAATAGTTGGCGAGCTCCATGCAATACTCTTCAATAGACTTAAGGTCGATACATTCTTCATCCTTCATTCCAATTTCAGTGAGGAGTGCAATCACAGGTCCAATATGGAGTGTGTTGGAGTCCCTGTTGTACGTAATGAGGTATGTTCGTTCGTCTTCAAAAAGTAACAAGGATTTCTGGATGGTTCGGTCCATTTTTAACAGGTTTTCTTCTATATTGATAGTTACGATATTACAAGTCATTGTATTCCGGCTGCATTGAATGGTAATTAAAGATATATGTTCTGGAAGCTTTAATTTTTTTGCTAAAGCTTCACTTATTTGTATAATTGGTACAGGTGTATTATTTTCAATAGGTATTACTCTTGCTGCTAGAAAATTCATGTTTTTCCCTCATTTTTGTCTAAGGTTAGGCAGTTTAGGAGAAACAGGGGATTTCGCCCCACAATTTATAGTATTGAAATGCAGATAAATCGGTGATTAGAAAGAGGTTGACAATAGATGGATATCTTGTTTGTTATTGTTGTGATGATGGCGATTGGCGCCTTGATTGGAGGGGTTACCAATTCCCTTGCCATTCGAATGCTGTTCAGACCATATAACCCTATTTATATCTTTGGAAAACGTGTTCCTTTTACACCTGGATTGATACCAAAAAGAAGGTCTGAACTTGCAGACCAACTCGGAAAATTGGTGATGGAGCATCTATTGACTGCAGAAAGCATGAAAAGAAGATTAATGAACAGCTCTTTTAAGGAAAAGTCCGAACAATGGATAAAGGAAGAAGTGGACCGATACCTTGATAAAGGAATCAGTGTCCAAGAAGTACTTATGAAGTTTGGGATAGAGGACGCAGAAACCCTTTTTCAAGAAAATTTGCATCAAATCGTGGAGAGTAAATATGAAGAGGTAATGACACAATTGCGCTCAAAACCTATTCAACAGGTCTTGCCGATGAATTTGCTGCATTCTGTAGAGAGCAATATTCCTGCAGTTTCGGAATTCATCCTGAATAAAGCAATCAACCATTTTGAAAATGTGGAAGGGAAAAGGCAGTTATCCAAAATGATCAACGACTTTATCGCAACACGAGGCAAACTGGGAAGTGCTGTGCAAATGTTTATGGGCAACTATCCTTTAGTCGATAAAGTGCAGCCGGAAATTATTAAATTTCTCAAACATGATGGTACAAAAGATGTGTTAATTAATGTTCTGTACCGCGAATGGAATAAACTGAAGGAGATGGAGGTACAGGATCTGGAAAATAAAATCTCCAGAGAAGCAATTCTTACCTCTCTTCATACAGTAGTAGAACGCACAGTGAACGTTCCAAAATGGATGAACAAAACGGTGAAGGAAGCGATAGAACCTATCTATCCATGGATGATGGATAAATTAATTCCTTCCGCATTCTCCACAGGCAGCGAACTCTTGCTGGAGAAATTGGAGGAACTGCTTGTTAGATTAAAGCTCGAGGAAGTGGTGCGAGATCAGGTCGAATCCTTCTCCCTGCAAGAAGTGGAAGAAATGGTCCTCTCCGTCTCCCGTCGCGAACTAAAACTAATCACCTACCTCGGAGCCCTCCTCGGAGGCCTAATAGGACTACTACAAGGATTACTAGTGCTGATACTTTAAGAGAGAGTTTTCCCTGTAGATTGAAGTGGAAGGTATGAGACTCCTTGAAAATGCTAACGCATTTTCTTCGTGCGATGTATCGCTGTCGAAGCATTCCTAGTCCTGCGGGGGATAACGGTAGCTTGAGACCCCACAACGAAGTGAGGAGGCTCAAGCACCGTCCCGCGGAAAGCGAATACCTGAAACGGAAATCTACAGGAGTAATATAGAATCCCCCATATGGTTTGAATGACTCTGGCATGTTTGTTATACTGGTCACTAGCATGCCTGAAAGATGGGCAAAAAAGGAAGGAATGACGTACAAATGGCAAACAACGTATACGATGTAGCGTACAACCTAGAAACAGCAGTAAAAGAAAGTGATGAGTTCAAAAACTTACAAACTTTATATAAAGAGGTATTCGCTGACGAAACAACAAAAAATATGTTCGAAAACTTCCGCAACATTCAACTGGAACTTCAACAAAAACAAATGAGCGGACAAGAAATCACACAAGAAGAAGTAGAACAAGCTCAACAAACAGTTGCAGTTGTTCAACAAAATGAATCCATCGCAAAACTTATGGAAGCAGAACAACGCATGAGCATGATGGTAAGCGAACTAAATAAAATCATCATGAAACCTCTGGAAGAATTATATAGCAACGTAGATTCCGCTAACTAATAATTGGTGGAAAGACGCTTGTCAGGAAAAACGTATCTGAATGAAGATGCGTTTTTTTCTTTCTCATTTTTTCTCTACCTGAAGCTCCCTATGTTCTAATTCCCTTAATTTCCTCATACTCATATCAATAAGTACAAACATCTTAGATAAGGAGGTCTCTCCATGATATACCGCCTGCTCGCCATCAATATAGATGGAACGCTATTGAAATCAAATGGAAGATTGGCAAAGGAAACGAAAGAAGCGATAGAGTATGTGAAAAACAAGGGAGTCTATGTAACACTTGTGACCGGCCGAAACTTCGCTTTTGCTAAGAAAGTGGCTAAATCTTTGAAACTTGATACGTTTTTAGTAACGCATGGAGGTTCATTTATTGCCTCTAAACTGGAGCAACCTCTTCATGTAAAGCGTCTGTCAGAGGATAAGACATTCAATCTTGTGCAAGTGCTTGAAAATTATGATTGTACAGTTAGGATTTTGCATGAAAGATATTCAATCGGAAACAGACTGCGAGGCGCTAACAACTTGATGGCTAGAGCAGTACTTGGTTCTAGTGATCCATTAATCTACCCGATGCAATTTGTAGAATCTTTAGGGGATACGTTAATTGACAATCCAATCGCACCACCGAAGATAGAGGTTTATTTTACAGAGCCAGAAGAGAGAGAAAGAGTATTGAAAACCTTGAAATCCGCGTTTGAAGGGATAGAAATCCTTGTTCATGCTGACGGGAAAGTGGATATATTACCTGACGGTGGAACAAAGATGGACGGTTTGTTAACTCTTGGTGAAGTACTGAAAATTCCTCCGCAAGAAATGGTGGTTATTGGTGATACGATGGAAGACCTGCCAATCATTGAAGTGGCCGGACTCGGCGTAGCAATGGGGAATGCCCCAAAAGAAGTGAAGCTTGCTGCCGACTGGATTACTCGGACAAATGATGAAAACGGAGTAGCCTATATGATTAAAGAACACTTCCGTAAACAGCAACGCATTGCGTTTTTAAATAAAATGAAAATATAGTAGGGAAGAGGCAGACTCTGTAAGTGGAGTTTGTCTTTTTTTGTTTACCAGGAAGTTATAAAATAATGGAATGCTGGAATCGACTTCAGGATCATTCTTGTTCGTTTGGATGAAGACCTCAGTGACGAGTAAAAAGGAGGAAAGAGGTCCTCATTGCCGTTATGAAGACCTTGCTGACGAAGAAAAAGGAAGAGAGAGGTCTTCATCGCCGTTATGAAGACCTTGCTGGCGAAGAAAAAGGAGTATAGAGGTCCTCATCGTCAATATGAAGACTTTGGTAAAAATGAAATTTCATTAAAATAGTCAAAGGTGTCTCCCTATTTTCCAACGGTATTATCTTGATATGCATCGGCTACATCCGTTACACTAGTGGGAGTGAAAAATCTTGCTGAACAACAAGGCAAGTGTGAAAGGTGATTAACTTGAAGATTGCTATAAAAGGATTACATGATGATAGATATCAGCGTCCGTTATCATTGATTGCGGATTTATTTTTTGAAGAAACAGAAGTGGTGCTTGGGGAAGATGGCTCCTCTGAGTTAAATGTAACGTTCGAGGTGGAAGAGAAAAACTCCACGTTTATTGTAAGTGGACAACTCGGCGAACTGTTTTGTTCCCATGAGAAAGAATTGGGCGATTCAGATGAAAAAGAAAGTTTTCGTCGTAAAAAACAAGCCGTGTCCTATGTTTATTTGACTCTCTTGCAAGACCATACGGGAATTATTCAGAAGTGGGGGATTTTAACGGGAATTCGTCCAACGAAACTTCTTCACTCTAAGCTTCAAAATGGGGAACCGAAAGAAAAGGTCCACCAACAGCTGCGAGAAGATTATTTAATTACAGACGAAAAGATAGCGTTGATGCAGCAGATTGTAGATCGTCAGCTAGATGTTGTGCCTGATCTTCATGATTTAGGCAATGAAGTCAGCATTTACATAGGGATTCCGTTTTGCCCGACTAAATGTGCGTATTGTACATTCCCTGCCTATGCGATCAATGGAAAGCAGGGGAAGGTGGACTCCTTCCTTGGCGGTCTGCACCATGAAATCGATGCTATCGGTGCCTGGTTGAAGGAAAAAGGAATTAAGATTACTACTGTTTATTATGGTGGGGGCACCCCGACAAGTATCACGGCAGAAGAAATGGACATGCTTTACGAGCAGATGTATGCCTCCTTCCCTGACATGGAAAAAGTTCGCGAAGTAACAGTGGAAGCTGGTCGTCCGGATACGATTACGCCTGAAAAGCTTGAAGTGTTGAAAAAGTGGAATATTGACCGCATCAGTATTAACCCGCAATCATATACACAAGAAACGTTGAAAGCGATCGGCCGTCATCATACTGTGGAGGAAACCATTGATAAGTTCCACCTTGCGCGTGAAATGGGTATGAATAATATTAATATGGACCTGATCATTGGCTTGCCTGGTGAAGGAGTGGGAGAGTTCACCCATACACTAGAAGAGACGGAAAAGCTGATGCCGGAATCATTGACGGTTCATACATTGTCCTTCAAACGAGCTTCGGAAATGACACAGAATAAGAATCGCTACAAGGTGGCAGATCGCTACGAGATTGGCAAGATGATGGATATGGCGACGGAGTGGACCACTAACCACAACTATGTACCGTATTATCTATATCGCCAGAAAAATATCTTAGGCAATCTGGAGAATGTAGGATATGCATTGCCAGGCCAGGACAGCATCTATAACATCATGATCATGGAAGAGAAACAGACAATCATTGGACTTGGATGTGGGGCATCAAGTAAGTTTGTTCACCCTGAAACAGGGAAGATTACTCGCTTTGCCAATCCAAAAGATCCTAAGTCTTACAATGATGGTTTTGAACATTATACGGATGAAAAGATTAGGATTTTGGAAGAACTCTTTTCATCTAGAAACTAACAAAATGGCGGGGATAAAAAATCCTCGTTTTTTATTTTTATTAAATGAGTGAATAATCATTCATTTATAAGCGCTTTCATATTATACTAGATATATATCTTATAGGGGGGAAATGGGATGAAGCTTGAAACAGGTGAAGTACTGACTTATTCCAGAACATTTACTGTGGAAGAAATCCTTCAATTTGGAGAGGTTTCAGGTGATCAAGGCAGGCATCATGTGGAAAAAGATGAACACGGCAGGCTAATGGTACATGGCCTGTTGACTGCAAGTATTGGCACCAAAATAGGAGGAGACATGAATTATATCGCAAGAGAAATGAACATGGAATTCCTTCGTCCCGTCTTTACAGGCGACACCATCACCTGTGAAGCTACCCTCACCGATGTCCAACAACAAGAAGGCTACAAACAAGTCCAAGTCACCTCCATCTACACCAACCAAAAAGGCAAACAAGTCCTCCTAGGCAGCAGTAAAGGTATTATTCGAGATTAAGAGAGAAATTCCTGCGGGGGTCTGACCCCGCACAGAACTTTAATATTTCTGAAAACTCAAACTAATTAAAGACAAGAAAGGGTGTGCTTGTATGAGTACGGTTAAGGTGTTGAATCAGGGGCCGGTTGTGGTTTTGGAGCTTAATAGACCTGAGGCGTTAAATGCTATGAACGTGGAGATGTTGGTGGAATTAGAACGTGTTTTGGATGAAGTATCAAAAAATGAGGATGTCAAAGTGCTTGTTGTCAAAGGAAGCGGGAATGCGTTCAGTGCCGGTGGAGACATTAAGATGATGCTCCAAGAAAATGTAGGCGGAGACTTCGACCAGGTGATGGATACGATTGGTTCGATTGTCACTAAATTTTACACGATGCCAAAAGTGACTATCAGTGCTCTTCATGGTGCAGCTGCCGGTCTGGGCTTAAGTTTTGCACTTGCCAGCGATTTTGTTGTTGCTCACACTTCTACAAAACTTGCTATGAATTTCATCAAGATCGGTCTAATCCCAGATGGTGGTGGCCACTTCTTCATGGAAAAACGTCTTGGAGAAGCGAAAGCTAAACAGATGATTTGGGAAGGTAAAACGATTTCTACAGAAGAAGCCCATGGATTAGGTCTAATTGATAGTTTGGCTGGAGATCAGTTGGAAGAGGAAATTTCCAAAAGGGTTGCAGCTCTTCTTCATGCTCCTTTGCAAGCGATGTTGGAAACGAAGTTGATCTACACGAAGCAATCCTTGCCACGCCTGGAACAAATTCTAGAGTTGGAAAAGAATGCACAGCGTAGAATGAGGGTGTCTCAAGACCATAGAGAAGGAATTCGTGCATTTGTTGAGAAAAGAAAACCGCAATTTAATGGAATGTGAACATGAAAAGCTGCTCCTATAATGGGGCAGCTTTTGTATTTTAACGACAACTCCCTACAACAACGTCTTCTAAGCCTACAGTCGTACATTCAGATAATCCTCCGGCACATTACCAATAAGAAGAAATCCACTTATACTAAATATCAACAAAGAAAAGACGGAGTGGTAAGTGTGCATATAATGAAAACGAGCAAAAAAACGATCACGGTAACAGCACTCTTACTATTCGTACTACTGGTTTATTATATAAGTAAATTCATGATGATTGTAGAGTACAAAGGACTGGAAAATTTACTATTAGAATATGGTTCTATTGCTCAATTACTCTTTTTCTTGCTGTGTTTGTCTCAACCAATCTTTTTACCACTTCCGGAGGCGGTGACCATTCCGGCCGGGAGCGTGGCTTTTGGGGCATCCGCTTCGTTCTATCTTGGTTTTTCGGGAACATTGACAGGCATAATCATTATGTTCTTCATTGCAAGGTATGGCGGTATGAAAGTGGCTTCTAAACTGGTAAAAGAAAAACATTTAAAAAGATATCAAGAATATGTTAGGAAAAATGAGACGGTCATTCTTGCACTCTTATTTATAATTCCTGTTCTACCTGATGAAATCATTTGTGTCGGGGCGGGCATTGGAGCTGTCTCGTTTAAAAGGTTCTTTGTAATAGCGACCTTGTCTAAACTTTTGACTTCTTTTGTGCTTGCGTATTCGGTTTCTTTGGCAAAATTTCTGGACTTAACGTCTACACAGTTGCTATTATGTTGCTCTGTGATAATGGGAATTGTTTTCTTTATCACATTTGCTTTCCATAGATATTGGAACAGAAAACGCATGGAGATGTAACCCTTTATCTCCATGCGTTTATTCGTTATCTGTGGAATAAAACTAGTTTCCCGCTTGCGTTAGTGCAACGGTGTGTAGTGTCAAGGTAATTTAGTTCTTCTAATCTCTTTTCTCCCAATGTTTTTGCTTCTTTTTCGGTTGCGGCTTCAAAACTTTCATCAAGTAATGTTTCTCCGCTTTTACTAAAGACTGTTAACGTATATTTCCCCATCAGTGTCCCCTCCGTGTCTGTAAAATGAATATCCATTCATTGTTTCTATTTTACTAAAAGTTTCTTGAAATGTAAAAGTACTATGAAACTATTTAGATTTTCAATCGTATAGGTTACTGTAAAACATAGGAGGGATAACGTCATGGCATTACAGATAGATGGTGTAACCAAAAGGTTTGGCAAGCATGTGGCAGTCAATAATTTGACCCTTGAAATACCTGAAAGTGAAATGTTTGGGTTTTTAGGAGCAAATGGAGCAGGAAAAACAACTACTTTCAGAATGGTCCTTGGATTATTGGAACCTACAGAAGGGAAGGTTTCTTGGGCAGGAAAACCAATTACATATAGAGAAAGTCACCTGGTGGGATATTTGCCGGAAGAAAGAGGGCTTTATCCGAAATTGACGGTTAAGGACCAGATGATTTATTTGGGCAGATTACGAGGAATGGAGAAGACGGAAATTTTAAAGCAATTGGACTATTGGTTGGAGCGCTTCAAGGTACCACAGTATCTCAACAAAAAAGTAGAAGAGCTCTCAAAAGGAAATCAACAAAAAATCCAGTTTATCGCATCAACCATTCACAACCCGAAATTGCTCATCCTAGATGAACCTTTCAGCGGCTTGGATCCGCTAAATGTAGAACTTTTAAAAGAAGCGGTAGTGGATTTGAAAAAGCAAGGAACATCCATCGTTTTTTCCAGTCATCGGATGGAGCATGTAGAAGAACTTTGTGAGCATTTATGCATAATGCATCATGGTCAACCTGTTGTGCATGGGTCGCTTAGGGACATTAAGCGTTCGTTTGGGAAAAAGAATGTCATCATCCATGCTGATTTTGATTTAGGGTATTTATCCAATGTAGCAGGAGTTACCAAAACAAAGCAGACAGCGGAAGGTATGATTCTTCAAGTGGAAGATGAAGATGTATCCCAGACATTACTGCAACAAATCACTGGTAAAGGCTATATCCGGAAGTTTATCTTGGAAGAGCCATCCTTAAATGATATCTTCATAGAAAAGGTAGGTGCTTCTTACCATGAATAAATTTTTGATTATCTTAATGCATACCTATATGAGCAAGCTGAAATCTAAATCCTTCATTATTTCCACTCTGATAACAACATTACTCATTGTCGGTGTTACAAACATTCAATCCATTATTGATGTTTTTGACAAAGAGGAAGACAAAGTCGTGGCAGTTTTAGATGAAGAAGGGGCTATTGTTCCACTGTTAGAACAGCAACTGGCAACGAATCTTAACAGCAACTTGAACCTTGAGATAGTATCAAATGAGTCAGAAGCTGAAAGTAAAGTAACAGAAGGAGATTATGACGGGCTTCTCGTCTTATCAACAGATCAAAACGGTCTGCCATCAGGCGTGTACAAAGCTGCCTCCATCACTGATTCAGAAACGATGACACAAGTGGAAGTGATGCTTCAGCAGGTTAAAAATGAGCTGGCAACAAGTCAACTTGGATTATCTCAAGAAGAAATCGCTCAACTTTATACGCCTATTAATTTTGATGTGGTAGCATTAGAAGAATCTGCAAAATCTGCAGAAGAATTGAACCAGGCACGTGGATTGGTATACGTTTTACTGTTTGTTATCTATTTTTCCGTCATTCTATATGCTAGTATGATTGCGACTGAAGTGGCAGTAGAGAAATCTTCTCGTGTTATGGAAATACTGATTTCGTCTGCCTCCCCAATCATGCATATGTTCGGTAAAATCCTTGGAATAGCGCTATTAAGTTTAACCCAACTGGCATTCTGGATCATTGTCGGGTATTCATCATTGAGCAGAAATCTTGAAGGCATGACAGAAGCTGGGGGAGTATTTGAATTTTTCGGTGTAGGCGATCTGCCTGTAGCAACATTTGTGTACGCCATCGTCTTCTTCTTGCTAGGCTACTTCCTTTATGCAACGTTTGCCGCATTCTTAGGGTCCCTTGTTAGTAGGATAGAAGAAATCCAGCAAATGATCATGCCAATGACTCTATTAATAGTGGCAGGATTTATGATTTCTATGTTCGGACTAGGTAACCCAGATAATTCTTTCATTCAAGTAACGTCATTTATTCCGTTCTTTGCACCTATGATCATGTTCTTACGTGTGGGAATGTTGAATGTACCGATCTGGGAAATCAGTCTTTCCATTGGCCTTTTGGTAGCAACCATTGTGTTACTGGCCATGTTTGGAGCAAAAGTGTACCGTGGAGGAGTCTTGATGTACGGTAAATCATCTTCTTTAAAAGATATAAAGAAAGCTTTGCAATTGACTAAAGACAAGTAAAGTAGCATGTGGGACTTTTCCAAAAGTCCCGCATGTTTTTTTATTGTTATACACCCATACCGAACGTGCATTCGTATTTCATTCGTGATAAAATAAGGAAAAGACGATGAGAGAAGAGGGTGAATCCAGATTGAAAAAAATTCGTTTCCTGCATGCTGCAGATCTACATTTAGACAGTCCATTTAAAGGACTTAGCCATCTTCCCCAACAGATATTTAACATGGTTAGAAAAAGCACATTCCAATCTCTAACAACACTAATAAACACTGCTATCCATTATCAAGTGAATTTTATTTTATTGGCAGGAGATCTCTTTGATCTAGAACAAAGAAGCCTAATTGCCCAAGCGACACTAAGAAAAGAATTCATGCGATTGAACGAAGCCGGAATCCAAGTGTATATCATCCATGGAAATCATGATTACCTTACAGATGACCACACACTTTTTACATACCCGGATAATGTACATATATTTACGGAAGAAGTGGATTGTAAGATATATTTAAAAGACGAAGAAGAGTTAGCCTGCATATACGGTTTCAGTTATAAGCGAAGGCATATAACAGCAAACATGACAGGTTATTATCAAAAAGAAAATGCTAAGGTACCTTTTCACATCGGGATGCTGCATGGCAATCTCTCTGGACGGGAAGAGCATGATCCGTATGCACCATTTTCCATACCTGATCTTCTTGACAAAGAATTTCATTATTGGGCGCTTGGCCATATACATAAACGTGAAATCCTACACCATTATCCTCCAATCGTCTATCCGGGAAATATCCAAGGACGTCACAAAAAGGAACAAGGCGACAAAGGCTGTTATCTGGTTGAACTCTCGGAAGATGGTATGCCTGAGCTTAAATATATAGAAACATCCATCATACATTGGCAAGAACTTGAGATTTCTATCAACGAAATACAAACGGTGGACCACCTTATGGAGGAAACAAAACATTCATTGGAGGCCATAAGGTTAGAAGGGAAGGGGAAACTACTTCGACTTACTTTTACAGGTAACGGAGATCTGCATGGTTTTCTCCAAGATGAAAGTCATCAGGAAGAACTTCGACTTATTCTAAATGAGGGAGAAGAGAATAAGTTTTCATTTGTTTACGTATATTCGCTGCGTGTGCAAACCGCTCTATCTTATTCAAAACAAGACTTGCAAGATAAAACTTTTTATAAAGACTTTTTCTCCATGGTTGAGCAAATCGACGTGAAAGAAGCATTGACTCCTTTATTACGTCATTCTGAAGCAAGCCGCTATTTGGACACCTGGGATGAGGAAGAACAGAAAGCGATAGTGGAAGAAGCGGAACAATGGCTAGTCACTAAATTCTTGGAAAGCGAGAAGAGGTGAATAGGTTGAAAATTACGAGCTTACATATCTATGGATTTGGAAAACTAGAGAACGTGGTAATGGAAAATCTATCACCAAGCATCCAAGTGATTTACGGAGAAAATGAAGCAGGAAAATCTACTATTATGGCCTTCATTCAAGCCATTCTTTTTGGATTTCCTGCAAAAAATCAACAAGATCTGCGCTATGTTCCTAAAAAAGGCTTTAAATACGGTGGGAAGCTGGTAATAGAAACGGATGATCAAAGAAAAATAACCATTGAACGAGTGGCAGGGAGATCCTCTGGTGATGTTACTGTTCAAGATGAGCGTGGCAATCCCTGCGATTTGAACGATGTATTAGGCGGCCTTGATAAGACGATGTATAAGGGTATCTTCTCCTTTAATATTATGGACATCCAAAATCTGCAGCTGATAGATTCTGAGCAACTTGGCAGTTATTTGTTCTCTTCAGGACTTATGGGGAGTGAACAACTGCATAAATTATCACGAGAGTTAACAAAAGAACAGGAAGAGCGCTTTAAGCCAAACGGCAGGAAGCCAGTCATCAATCAATTGTTAACATCCTTAAAAGAGGAAGAACGAAATGTTCTGCAATGGAAAGAAAAAATGGGGCAATATGACCGCTTGCAGAAGGATTTAGATCAATATGATAAAGCATTAGAGGAAACACAATTTACTAAAGAAGATATAGAGAAAAGTATAAAAGAAACAGAAGCAATGCTCACCATTCAACCATTAGTAAATAGATTAGAGATGCTTCAATTACAAATAGCGGACTTTGGAAACATCGAATCGTTTCCCCATGATGGTTTGTCAAGATTGGAAAAATGGCAGACAGAAGCAGTATTCTATCAATCAAAACTTGAAAAAGTGGAAAAAGATTTACATGAAAAAGAGTGGGAAATAGGGAAAATAAGGGTAAATGAAGAGATTCTTGAAAAAGAGGAATCAATAAAAGGTCTAGTAAAGTTAATGCCGACCTATCAACAGACAAAAGATCAATTGTCCCTGCTAACTACTGAAATAGCGCAGTTGGAAAAGCGCATGGAAGGGTGGAAGCAAGATCTTGAATGGCATGACAAAACAGATCAGGAGTTAGAAGCACTACATACCAGCTTGGCATCAAAAGGATCTTTGCGGGGACTTTTAAAAGACCATCATGAACTTCACATCCAGAAACAGCGATTAGATGAACAGTTCCAACTGGCAAAAGAGGAACTTGAGGCTCAAGAAGAACGGGTGAAAGATCTTGAACAAGATCAGCTTCCAAACCATGAAGTAATAAAAATGAAGGAACTGGTTGAAGTAGAAAGTAAGGACACGTTACATAAAGAAGTCCATCTCACTGAGCAACTTCTAAAACAGTTGGAAAAGCAGTTGGATGCTCAGAAAAAGAATAACCAAAATGAGATGAAAAAAAGTAAACAAATCGCAGTTACCAGTCTTTTTATTGGAATTGCCGGTGCCACTTATTTTTATGTGCAAAGCCAGCTTATAGCTTCTCTGCTATGTATAATCTTTTTTTCAATCCTTTCTTTTATGTTTAGTAGGAAAACTAAACATACTAGTAGTAGCAATGAGCTATTGATGGAAAAAGAAGAGATGGAAAGCAAGATGGAATTATTAAGAGGAAAACTATATTCCACTGATACTTTCGGGAAAGTGGAAGAGTATCAAAAAGCTCTGGCGAAGAACGAACAAGTAGTGCAGCTTCTGCAGAAAGAACAACTTCTCCTTTCCCAATGCGATCGAACATACAATAGAATTATTCAGCAATTTGAAGAGTGGGAAGGAAAGAATTTTGCCTTTCAAGATAATTGGCATAATTGGACCTCATCCCTTTCACTTGAACAAATCTCGCCTCCCTTTATGGAGGAAGCCTATGACAAAGTGGTTCAATTAAAAGGTGCTATTTCAGATAAAAAAGAACTAGTGGAAAGACAAAAACACTTTCAAAAAGTAGTGGAAACGTTTAAGAATAAGTTAGATCCTCTTATAGAAGGAAATATTGAAATTGATACGAGTTTATCCCTTGAAGAAGTGATCACACAATTACGTGTCGGTGTGGAAGAAAACATGGAAAAAAAGAAAAGGAAACAACGGATCCAAGAACTAATAGACGAATTGAAAGAAGAAATAATTGGATTGTCCCAACATGAACATAATGCCCAAAAGCAGATTCAGCGTCTGTATGAACAAGCTGAAGTGGAGGATGAGGAATCTTTTCGTCAAAAGAACCAAGAGAATATAGAAAAATCTGAGCTTGAGAAGGAGATATCCCTCCTTAAAAGTCAGTTGGCTCAAATGGAGAATTCCTATCAGCTGAGTTTTACAAAAAGCAAGCCGATGGATACGTGGCATTCAGAGAAGGCTGAGCTGGAAGAAGCCCTTAAGTCCATTAAAGAAAAACAGAGTCAGCTCGTTGAAAATAGGACGGCAACAAAAGAAACCATTCGTCTCTTGGAGGAAGCCGGAACATACTCTGAGGCTGTGCAACAATTCGAATTATCTAAAAGCAAGTTACAGGACCATGCAAGAAAATGGGCTATCCATGCCACTGCATCCCATCTACTAGGAAAAACGATGGATTATTACCGGACAGTGAAGCTCCCAAAAGTACTTAAATATGCTTCTGACAACTTTCGTTTTCTTACAAAAGGTAATTATGTAAGGTTACTAGATGCGCACAATGAAAGAACGCTTATGGTCCAGCATGCAGACGGAACTAAATTTGAACCTAAGGAATTAAGTCAGGCAACGGTTGAGCAGCTGTATATATCCATTCGTGTTGCAGTTGCTCAAGTATGGAGTGACGAACAAAAACTACCATTCTTGATGGATGACAGTTTTGTCAATTTCGATCACCATAGAACAAATTTAGCTACTAAGTTGATAAACAAACTTGCACTCCAAGGTTATCAATTCCTTTTCTTCACTTGTCATCAACATATTAAAGATAAATTGGCGAGTGAACCAAACAACCAGATTTTCTCTTTTGACACAATGAAGGTAGGAGAAGCAACCATCAAGCGATGAATTTGGTTCATCCATTGCCGAAAGGAATAGACAAGTGCTATGCTTAGAGAGATATAGAGAAGCATGTTGAAAGGATAAAGAAAATGAGTGAAAGTGTGATAAAAAATAATAGAGCACCATTGATACTATTGAGCTTTAATCTATTTATCGTCATGGTAGGAATTGGGTTGGTTATTCCAATTCTACCGTTTTATATCGATAAGTTTGGAGCGGACGCAAGAACATTAGGTTTGCTTGTTGCCGTGTTTGCATTTATGCAATTCCTTTTTGCCCCTTTATGGGGGAGGCTCTCCGATAAAATTGGAAGAAAGCCTCTGATAACAATCGGGCTTTTCGGTTTTGCTATCGCCGAGTTTATTTTTGCATACGCAAGCGGCCTATGGATGCTCTTTCTTTCTCGGATATTGGCGGGTACCTTTGGCTCAGCACTTATGCCGACTGCAATGGCTTATGTTTCTGATGTCACTTCTTCCGAAAAAAGAGGTCAAGGCATGGGGATAATGGGTGCTGCGATGGGCCTTGGTATCGTTGTAGGTCCTGGACTTGGTGGCTGGCTTGCCGAATATGACCTGTCTCTGCCATTTTTAGTGGCAGGTGTGGCAGCAACCATAGCGGGAATACTTTCCGTATTTATATTGCCGGAATCATATCCAAAGCATAAAAGAGAAATGGATGCTCAAGCTTCAGTAGGAGAAAAAAGGGACAATCAATTTGTAACGATGTATAAGGCTCTCAAAAGTCCAGTAGGTTTTTTGCTGATTCTTGTATTCATCATGAGTTTCGGATTGGCTAATTTCCAATCCATTTTTGGCTACTACACGATGGAACGATACAACTATAACCCAAGTGAAGTAGGATCAATCATCTTGATTGTCGGCTTGGTGGGAACTGTTGTCCAAGGCGTTCTGGTTGGCAGGATGACTAAACGGTTTGGGGAAGAAAGAGTGGTTACAAGTGCCCTCTTAATCAGTTCATTCGGTTTCGTTCTAATGACACTGGCTACAAGCTTTACAACCGTACTATTAACTACCTGCATATTCTTCTTAGGTAATTCTTTGTTAAGACCATCTTTAAATTCGTTCATATCTAAACTTGCAGGGAACAGACAGGGCCTTGTCATGGGGCTCAATAATTCATTCTTAAGCTTGGGGAATGTGGCAGGTCCAATATTGGCAGGTATCTTCTTCGAGATAAACATACATATTCCATATCTATTCGGAGCATGTATCATGCTATTTGGACTAATCGTCACCAAACTTTGGATCTCCAAAAGAGCCCATAAAATAGAAGTATCTTCATAGAAAAAACATTTAGTTATTGTTGTTCATAGCAGTTGATTGGAGCAAAAGGCGAAGACTCCTGAGGGAGATAGCGCTAGGTGGAGACCCCGCAGGCGAAGCCGAGGAGGCTCCAGCAGCGCCCCTAGGAAAGCGAAGCCTTTTGCGGAAATCAACTGCGTCGTCCAAGAAAAGCGATAAAAGGATCAAAACGACAGGGGGAAGGAACAGATGAAAAAAGGTATCCTCCACTTTGAAGTGGGAGAACAAGTAGACGTTCACTTATTAATCAAAACAGCAACAAAAGGAATAGCCAGCAACGGTAAACCTTTCCTGACTTTAATATTTCAAGACAAAAGCGGTGAAATAGAAGCAAAACTGTGGGACGCTTCTACAGACGATGAAGAGCTCTACACACCACAAAGCATTGTAAGAGTACTAGGAGACATCCACCATTATCGTGGCCGTAATCAATTGAAAATCCGCAAAATAAAGCCAAAGGAAGACCATGAGAACGTCAATGTCTCTGATCTGATTGAAACGGCGCCATTAAGCCAAGAACAGATGATGGATAAAATAACACAGGCTATCTTTGAAATGAAGAATCCCAATATACAGAGAATCACAAGACACCTGCTGAAAAAGCATCAAAATGAATTTTTACAATATCCAGCAGCAACAAAGAATCACCACGAATTTGTATCTGGTTTGGCCTATCATGTCGTCTGCATGCTAGACCTTGCTAAAGCCATTGCCAACTTATATCCTTCACTGGATAAAGACCTTCTCTATGCAGGAGTCATCCTTCATGACTTAGGTAAGGTAACTGAACTGTCCGGACCTGTATCTACTAGTTATACGATTGAAGGAAACTTAATTGGCCATATTTCCATTATGGTAAATGAAATTGGAAAAGCGGCAGAGGAGCTTGGTATTGAAGGGGAAGAAATCATGGTTCTTCAACACTTGGTTCTAAGTCATCATGGTAAACTGGAATGGGGCAGCCCGAAACTGCCACTTATCAAGGAAGCGGAAATTCTCCATTATATTGATAATATCGATGCGAAAATGAATATGCTAGACCGTGCACTAGAACGTGTTAAACCTGGAGAGTACACGGAAAGAATATTTGCGATGGACAACAGAAACTTCTATAAACCTACTTTTCATAATTAAGTAATAGCCCCCCATACTCTATCATAAGTATAAATTAGTAGCACATATGTAAGAGAAGGGGGGCTTATTTATGCCATGGTGGATGCTGTTAATCGTTATCGGAATTGTTTTCAGTGCATATATGACGTTAAGGTCTGCAAAGGAAGAAAAAGAGGTAGAAGAAGCAATCATTGAAAAAGAAGGACAAGTTTATATGGATAGGATTCAAGAGGAAAGAGAGAAGAAACAGGTTGTAAACGTATAGAAAAAGGAAGCGGGGATCCGCTTCCTTTTTAGCTTTGTTCTTCAGTTTCATCTTCTGTTTCTTTTTCAAATGTATTTTTGAGGTTGGAATCCTTCACTTTTATATTGGCGTTGTCCAACTCTTTTTGTACAGCTGTGTCAACGGCGGCTTCCTCGTTCACCTTGGATAAGCGAACTTCTTCTTTTAATTCCGCTTTCATGTCTTCAAAAGGTTCTTTATCCTTCTTATCTGTTACTTTGATAATATGGAAGCCGTACATGCTTTCTACAGGCTCGCTGATCTCGTTTACTTCCAGGCTGTAAGCTGCCTCTTCGAATTCTGGCAGCATGGCACCAGCTCCGAACCAGTCAAGATCTCCGCCATTTTGGGCTGAACCTGGGTCTGTTGAATATTCTGTTGCAAGTTCCGCAAAATCAGCACCCTCATCAAGCTTCTTCTTCACTTCATCCGCTGTTTCTTCGTCTGCTACAAGAATGTGGCTTGCACGTATCTCAGGTTTCATCTCATCATAATATTCCTGAATTTCCTCGTCTGTAACTTCCACACTTTCCATTGCTGCTTTTTCTTGCAGCATGGAGATGCGCAAAGTTTGGCTTAGCTGTTCTTCATTTTTGAAACCGCTCTGAGCCATTGCAGAATCAAATTGAGGTCCAAGTTGTTGTTTCAATTCGTCTAATCGTTCTTGTACTTCTTCATCTGTAACCTCGTATTTTTCACTTAAGACTTTTTCATATACCAACTCCCGAAGAACCTCTTCGCCAAAACGGTCCTTCATGGCTTCATATAGCTCGTCCTGTGTAATGTTACCAGCAGAGGTTTCAGCAATCACCTCAGAATTATCGGCTTTGTCATTGTTACAGGCAGACAGTGCAAGAATTGAAGCGGTTGCACCTAAGGCAATCATCCATTTTTTCATTTAAGTCACTCCCATATGTAGTAAAACGTTCCAATCAATACTATAGCATATTCTCCAAATTTAATGAAATTATTTGACAATACTTTAAGGGAGGCATTTACGTGTTATAAGAATACTTAAAAAGATAAGAAATTATAAAATACGGTTGATTTCCGTTCCAGGCGCTTCGCTTGCCTGCGGGCGGTCCGTGAGCCTCCTCAGGCTTCGCCTTCCGGGGTCTCACTGTCCCTTCCTCCCGCGGGCGTCTGCGCGCCTTCCACTCCAATCAACAAGGTGACTTCATTCATTGAAGGGTTTTAAAATAATACCTACCGAGTTAACTGAATAAGCATTAACGTATCATTTATGTGATTTTTAGCTGTGAATTGGAGTAAATGGCGTAGACTCCAGCGGGGGAGTAACGGTAGGTTGAGACCCCACAGCGCAGCGAGGAGGCTCAAGCACCGTCCGGCGGAAAGCGAAGCTATTTGCGGAAAGGAACAGCGGCTATTAACCACTAACTACTATTTTATACTTTTTCTTAAGGTAGCTTTTTTAAAAAAATGGGTAATCGTCCATTCCAATTTTTAACCTTTTACATATGATAAATGGAATCATGAAAACATCAACACACTTTGTTGTCCCAGGATTTCATGTAAAAAACCTTAGAGGCAGGATAAACGCCTATGCCTCCTAAGAAATTGTTGCATAAGATATCGTAACAACTCATAAAGGAGGTGTTACTAAGATGGGTAATGCGTATGCAGGTGGCTTCGCGTTAATCGTAGTATTGTTTATCTTGTTGGTAATCGTAGGTGCAGCTTGGTTGTACTAAATACATTTTTAATTAAAAAGGAGGAACTAAAATGTCAGGTGGACATTCCGGCGGCGGATTTGCGTTAATCGTAGTATTATTTATCCTGTTAGTAATCGTAGGTGCAGCTTGGTTATACTAAGCTAGACCTTGGAGTTTAGGCAATGCCCTTGCTCCACAAAAACACCTTCCATGTTTACATGGAAGGTGTTTTTTGTGGTGCTGATTTATTATTTGGAGCTTAGCAAGATATCTACATAAGAAGAAATTAATAGAATGGTAATAAGTACATTTATGGTTCGGAAAACTTTCGGTTGACGATCCTCCGGTATTTCCTTCTGAACGCATAAAGCATTCGTTAATTTGTTTATGTAGAAGAGTATAAATACAGCCACCCAAACAAATAGAAATGCGATAGCCATAAGATCCCTCCTTTGTGGCTTGCTTTAAACTAACTGCGGAATATATACTTATGCCTTCTACCTTACCAAAGTTTATGAGAAAAAGATACTGTGATAGTCCGAATCTTTTACAAAAAAATGAAAAAGCATCCTGAAATTATGAAAATTTTCTAGGACGCTATTTCTTTCTCATTAACTATTAAGATATCATAACCGTTTTCCAATTCTTCAATTTGGCATTTGCTTGGAGCACGTTGGATAAGTTTAATATATAGGAAATCTGGCATGCATAGACCAAGATTTACCGCCGCAAGCATGGAAAAGTAATGATAGTAGCTTGGGAAAATATGTGCAAGTAAGATGCATGCTGTAGTAATAATGGCAAAAGGAGCCAGTAAAACAGCATAAGATTGGATTTTTGTAAAAGGCTTCTTTGTTTTTATTTTCATATAAGGCATATAGCACTTAAGTTTCCATTTAAGTTTTACTTGGTTTTTTGTGGCGATTAGCGGAAGAACATGACATAGTTTGTGCATAGTGAACATTCCCAGAAGGCCAAGGATGAACCATCCGAAATTGGCAGATGAGACAGCTGTGTCATGGTACATAAGGCTAAAAGACAGAAAGAATACAATAAACGAAAGTAAAGTGATGATAAACGAAATAAGTGTTATGCGATGGAGTCCATATTGTCTCGAAATATCAATGGATTTCCAACAGTTCATAGTTGCGTCACCTACCGTAATTGCTAGTCGTAATCAAAATTACTAAATTAATGTAAGCTTTTTTAATGGAAAAATCAATAGGTGAATGTAATTTATTTTTCTATGTATCCATCTAAATATTGGTAAGTGTAAGGAATTGTTGTAAAATAAGTAGAAAAGTGAGGAAATCCTTTGAGACTTGCTATAAGAATTTGCAACAGTGAGGACTGAGTAAAGTGGAAGAAAGACTTGCAAACTTGGAGTTCTACATGGAACTATTATTAAAACAAATGGACCGTTCAAAATATCCTTGGGATTACTTGATCATGAGAGGTAAATTGAGCAGGAGAGATGTTGAGGCACTATATCATTTATGTGAAGAGTTGAGCAAGGAGATGGAAAAACAAAAAGCGGAAGGATTTGTTACATTCTCTCCGCTTCTTATACAGTTCAGACAAGCACTACCTCCAGACCTTCCTTTGGAGGAGACAATTGCCGCCTTACGGACACAAGGGCATTATGTCCCGTTGATGGATGCATTCCAAAAGCTTATCAAGAAGAAGTAACGCTTTCATTTTTTTCTTCAAGCACTTCATCCTTTTTGGAAAGCTTCCCGTCTACCTCAACAAAATCCTCTTCAATATTATTAAAGGAACGCTCAAATATTTGCATAAAATCTTCCCCGTAAACATTACGTATCACGCACATGATGTCCAACAGCTCGGGGAACTTTCCATATAAGTCATGCATCGGCAAAGCCCCGTTAAATACGGAGTTTTTACTAGGATCATAGGTTTCCATCAATTCTAAAAGAATCTGTTCGCCTTTTTCTGTTAGTTCAATATACGTGTTTCGCTTATCATTTTCCTTTTTAGAAAAACGAAGAAGTTCTCTTTCTTCCAATTTCTTAGAAAAGTTGAACGCAGTGGATACATGCATAACTCCAAACTTGGCAATCTCTGAAATACTGGCACCTTTTAAATGATAAGCAATCCATAGAATATGGTGCTCGTTGATATTTAGGTCATATGGTTTTATCCATTGTTGCCAATCTTTCTCGATGGTCTTCCAAAGTGCTTTACTCAGCTGGGCAACACGTTGGCTGAAGAGCATAGCTTCTTTTAATGAATACTGTCCATTCTGTGTATTCACAAACTCACCTACTTTTTTCTAATATATTACTATCTATTATGACAATAAAATAAAAATTAATAAAGGTCTAAATTTACAAAAAATTAAAATTTTTTATTCAGCGGTGTTTTTTGCTAACTTTTTTTCTAGATTTTCTAATTCTTCCTGTAGGTTTGCAATGTTTTGTTGAATGGATTCTTGATGAGGTTTGATCGAATTTTGCCAAAGATCCACTGAATCCTTAATCTCTTCTGCAATATTTCCGACTGTTGCTTTTCCCTCTTCCATAGCTTGTGTTACTTGATCCTTAATATGAATAGCCTCTTGTTTCAAATCTTCAATCGTCAGCTGAATAGATTGAGCCGTTGACTTTATTTTCGCTCTTCTGGATGCTCCAGATTCTGCAGTTGTAAGCAGTGCGGAGACACCGGCAATTGTTCCGCCTATTAAAACTCCGTAAATGAATGATTTCCCATTCATAGTAATCACTCCTCTATAAAGTTATGTGAATATAGTTCAATACCCTAAGATTATTATATAATTCAACATTTATTAAAAAAATCCTTTTTTTGCTGAATACTTTTCTGGACGAACCGTTGAGAAGTTACTGTCTTATGCTTTATTGTTTCCAAATAACACGTTTATATTTAATCGAAACTTTAGCTAAGTATACTTGTTTCATAAGAAAAGAGAGAGCGGCATATTTATGGTACAAAGGGGGCGGGCTTAGTGGCAGGTATAACATCTTTGTTATTCATCATAAGTATCGTAATGTTGTTTGGTGGCGGAAATTACTTTTTGGCCGCGCAACGGGCAGGGGTATATCCGCCGAGGAGAGTGTTGCAGCAGAGGGCTGTAGCTGTTGGAGGTGCTGGTGGGGTCATGTTTTTACTAGCGATAATAGTGACTTGGGCTTTATAATTTCATTTTTATAATAGGAAGAGGGCAAATTCCTAACTTGGAATTTGCCCTCTGGATTATGTTGCAGGTATTAGATTTGAGCGTTTGGCAATGCTCGTTACAATCGGATAGATAATAATCATTACTATTGCATTCAATACGACAGCCGGTAGAACGGCGGTTGCGAAAAAGAATGCAAAGGATTCTCCGCCTGGCAATCCTACAAGTGTCAGGGCGCTTGTAAGGAAAATCGCTCCTGAAATAAGGGTGCCGATAACGGTTAAGATTCCTGCTTTAACAAGTGGTTTGTCCAGTTTCTTCAATGCAAGAAGCAGGAAGAAGAACAAAAATGCTGTAATCGGCTTATCAATGATGTTCGGAATCTGACCGGCTGGAAAAGTGGTTGTCATGGCGGAGATTAATCCTGTTACGACACCTAATAGTAATACATTTTTCTTTTCTGGAAACAGCATGATACCTAAAAACATCATCGTTAAAGCTAAGTCTGGCTTCATACCGAGAATTACCCCCGGTACAACAGTGTGCAGAACAGCACCTATTCCTACTAATAAAGCTAGTGATACTAAAGTCTTTGTATTCATTTCTCATCTCTCCTCAACTAATCTGGTCTTTTTTAACTCCATTAGTACACTCGTTGTCTAATGCGAATTAATAGATACTAGTATATAAAACTTTCCCCCTTTTGAAAAGAGGAAAGCTTGTCTTTACCTATATTTGGCTTGGAAGCTTTTCATGAATTCCGCTAATGCCTGACAGGATTCCAAAGGTACGGCATTATAAATAGAAGCTCTGCAGCCTCCAACCATTCTGTGACCTCCAAGGCCGACAAAACCTTTCTCTTTCGCCTGAGTTAGAAAAATAGATGTAAGCTCGTCAGAAGGAAGATTGAATGTGACATTCATGTGCGACCTGGCATCTTTTTCGGCATGACCAATATAAAACCCTTCACTTCGATCAATGGTTTCATACAGGAGTTCTGCTTTCTCCCGGTTTATCCTTTCTATAGCTTCAACGCCCCCTTGTTCTGCTACCCACTCTAATACAAGAGCAAGCATATAAATCGAAAAGGTAGGTGGGGTATTGTATAGGGATCTGTTTTTAGCATGTGTTTGGTAATTCAGCATCGTCGGGATAGTACTAGGACATTGTTCCAGCAGTTCCTTTTTAATAATCACGACGGTTACACCAGAAGGACCAAGGTTTTTCTGGGCGCCTGCATAGATAAGGGAGAAGTCTTCTATATTTATTGATCTGCTTAAGATATCACTCGACATATCTGCAATTAATGGTATGTACGAAGGAGTGGATGGGAATTCCCACCATTGCGTTCCAAAAATGGTGTTGTTGCTCGTAATATGCAAATAAGCTGCGTCTGATGAGAGTGACAATTGAGAAGGAATCTGAGAGTAACCTGATTCCTTGCTTGTTGAAGCAATATGGGTCGAGCCAATTTTTTGTGCTTCCTTTAATGCTTTTTCGGACCATGAGCCGGACAAGCTATAATTAGCTGTCTTACCTGAGGGGAGAAAGTTCAAAGGGATGGCTGAGAATTGCAGGCTTGCACCACCTTGCATGAAGAGAATGTCATATTCATCTGGGATCTGCAAAAGCTCTTGTAAAAGTGTAGCTGCTTTCTGATGGACCTTTTCGTATTCTTTGCTCCGATGACTTAACTCCATGACAGACATACCAGTATCTTGGAAATCCAATAATTCCTCTTGTGCACGTTGTAGCACTTGTTTAGGAAGTGCTGCCGGCCCTGCATTAAAATTATATATACGCTTCATCCTATTACCCTCCTAAAGTAATCTGAAAATATTAATATATATCCTATCACGGATTGTGTTAGAATACATGAAAGATTTCGAAAAAAAGTTAGGAGTAATGTAATATGTATCAAGAAAATAAGCCTTTTGATGTTAGTCCATATGATCATCCGGATATTTATCCCGGCCCGAGACCTGCGTCATCTTTTTTATTTTGGAAAGGGAGGGCTCATCGAATCGAGGCGGAAAAAGGGATGCCGGTTGAGCAGCAATCCATTCACTTTACTAATGTTGACCATATGCTTGGCAGTCTGGCGTTTCAAAGTACGCAGGTGAAAAAAGTGGAGGAGTTTTTTAAGGAAGGAAGGTTCCATTCAAAGGTACCAGTCGTCGCTTATGGTTCGAATGTTTGTTTAGCACAGCTACAATACAAATTCCGTTTGCGGCCGGAAGAAGATGATTTTATGCTTTGCTTGAAAGGTAATGTGACGGATTCCGATATTGTTTACGCGCCATTTTTGGCACCATATGGTTCACTGCCTGCAGTCATTGCACCAGTTAAGGGGGCTGTATGTGAGGTGTGGTTGACGTTTATGGATAAAAAACAGTTGGAATTGATCAATTCGACTGAAAAAGGATATGAGCTTAGAGTTCATGAGGGTAAAAAAGTACGTTTGGACACTGGTGAAGTCTTTGAGAATGTTTATGCCTACTATGAGCCGCGGGCCCTGTTATGGAACGGTGAGATGCGAAGATTCAAGGACATTTCAGGTCACAGTCCACTTCAGTCCGTATGGCAAAGCGAGATGCTAAACGAGTTAAAGCTGGCAGTTGATCATAAAGGAACCCGTGAAGAGTTTATTCACTTGCTAAGATGGGACAGAAGTTATCGCGATTTTGTAGAAGGCTTTTTAAAGGACGAATGCACCTATGCTTTTGATCATCCTGATTGGAAAGCTGCGGAAACCATCCTGTCCATTGGTGAGATGCAACGATCGTTTTAAACATGAAATAAAATGACGTGGACCCTTAAAAGGAAGCCACGTCATTTGAGTATTACTTGATACCGTGATTAATTTTAGTTGCGATTTCTTGCAGATCTTGTGTTGTGTAATCGCTCTGGTTCGATTTCCATACTGCACCAAACCCGTCACCTTTGCCGTAGCGAGGGAGGATGTGAAGGTGATAATGAAAAACCGATTGACCGGCAGCTTCTCCATTATTATTTAAAAGGTTAAGCCCAATCGGTTCAAATTGCTCTTTTATGGAGTTAGCGATTTTAGGAACCACTTTAAAGAGATTCTCCGCGATCTCAGGTGTAAGCTCGTAAATGTTTTCTTTATGTACTTTCGGAATAACTAATGTATGTCCTTTTGTCACCTGGCTGATGTCAAGAAAAGCCAGAACATGTTCGTCTTCGTAAACCTTGGCAGCAGGGATGTCCCCATCAATAATTTTGCAGAAAATGCAATCACTCATCTGTTTCACCTCTGAACTTTAGTTTCATCTATTTTACCATGTTTTGGACAAGTATCCTAATAGGATGAGCAGGCAAAATAAACAAGCAAGAGCAAAAGCTCCTGCTTGTGAAGAAAGGGACGAGAGGCAACAAGCTTCTCTATCTGAATAAGGAGAAGCCTACAAACATCATTTTAGCGTTCAAATAACTGTGTTTGATAAACACCTCATCTGATTTATAAAATGTGTCTAATTGTCAGCTTTCCTGTTCAAAACAACCATCCCCTTGTTACTGAGTTTTACAACTTTAGTAACGCGGCTATCGACGTAAAGTCTCTTTAACGAACACCTCATTTTCAGAATGAATCAATCACAGGTTACGACTTTAGAGTAAAGTGTCGCCCGTAAGCACCTCATTTCTTTATCAATCGGAGTTGCGTTACAGATGATCGTGTGGTTGCAGTCGGTTAAGTCCCACAACGACGAGAGAAAAAGTTTAACCTAATCTAGAACAAAGCAACACTGTCTTTGACAGTCACCTCATCTACAAAGAAGTAAACCAAAGGCTTGTCTAAGTGCCCCTCTGTCCCCTTCCTTACTTATGATGCGCACTTTCGTTTAAATTATGTTATGGTAAAATTTAATAATAATAAAGTTTTATTTCAGGCAGAAAGGGTAGGTTGATGTGAGTTTATTGGAGATTAGTGGATTGACTGGCGGTTATACGAATCAGGCTGTGTTGAAGGATGTCTCATTTGGTGTCAAGGCTGGCGAGTTGGTGGGGTTGATTGGCCTTAATGGTGCCGGTAAAAGTACGACAATCAAACATGTAATCGGAACGATGGAGCCGAAGAAAGGATCCATCAAGATTAATGGAATTTCCATTCAAGAGGATACGACAAAGTATCGTTCGACTTTTACATTTATTCCTGAAACACCGATTCTATATGATGAATTGACGTTGTATGAACACCTAGAACTAACTGCGATGGCGTATGGGTTATCAAAAGAAACTTTTGAAGAACGATTGCACCCGCTACTAAAAGAGTTCCGTATGGAAAAGCGTCTTAAATGGTTTCCTGCCCATTTTTCAAAAGGTATGAAACAGAAGGTCATGATCTTAGCTGCTTTTCTGATCGAACCGAAGCTCTATATCGTCGATGAACCTTTTGTCGGTTTAGATCCGCTTGCCATTCATTCTTTGCTTGAAATGATGGATAAAGTGAAAAAGAGTGGAGCAGGCATCCTTATGTCCACGCATATCCTTGCGACAGCGGAAAGATACTGCGATTCATTCGTTATCTTGCATGAAGGGGAAGTGCGGGCAAAAGGAACGTTGGAAGAACTTAGGATGCAGTTCAAGATGCCGATGGCTTCGCTTGATGACCTCTATATTCAACTGACAAAGGAAGAGAGCAATGTTTAATGTCGATCAGCTCTGGCAAGCCAGATTCAGTCAATATTTAAAGGATACGAGAAGATATTTACGCTATATGTTTAATGACCATCTTGTGATCGTGATGATCTTTTTGTTAAGCGGCCTTGCTCTAGCTTATCAAAACTGGTTAGAGGTGGTACCGCCAGATTTTCCGTATGCGTTGCTAATGGGAATAATTTTAGCCCTTCTAATGACAAGAGGAAGCATACATACTTTTCTTAAGGACCCGGACCTTGTCTTTCTGCTTCCACTTGAAGAGAAGTTAAAACCATATATTAAAAAATCATTCCTTTATTCCATCGTATTGGAGAGTTATTTTCTTTTACTCGTATTTGGCGTTTCCGTGCCACTTTTCTTTACCTTGACAGATGCAACGCTCCAAACGTTGATATCCGTCCTTCTCTTATTGCTGGGAATGAAATCCTGGAACCTATGGATGACATGGCTCATCAATTTTTATACGGATAAAAAGGTAAGGCTTGTGGATGGGTGGGTCAGGCTTGCATTGAATTTCGGCCTGCTTTATCTCGTGTTTTCCGAAGCGAGTCTGCTGTTTATCGGTGTAGTTGTAGTTATTATGCTGCTTTTGCTTGCCTATTTCCAAAATGCGACCAAGAAAATGAACTGGAAATGGGACTTATTAATAGAAAACGAAACCAAACGGATGCAGTTATTTTACCGGGTAGCCAATCTTTTCGTTGATGTACCAGGACTTAAAGAAAAAGTAACAAGAAGAAAATGGTTGGATGTTTTCCTTTCCTGGACTCCTTATGCGAAAGACAAAGCGTTTGATTATCTATACCTGCGCACATTTTTGCGTTCGGGCGATTATTTTGGGCTTTATCTGCGGTTATTGATTATTGGAGCGGTTTTGCTTGTAACACTTCCAGTCGGGTATGCGACATATCTAGTGCCTGTATTGGTGCTGTATTTGACAGGGTTTCAGCTTATCCCGATGTGGCGGCACCACTACAATAAACTCTGGTTGTCGATATATCCTGTTCAAGAAAAGCACCGTATCCTTGCTTTTACGAAAATGATTACGGTTATCCTAATTTCACAAACCATTGTCCTTGCTGCTTTATTAGTTTTTGTAGCGACTTGGATGGAAGTAGTGGTTGTGTTGGTTGGCGGGATCATTTTTGCCTTCTTATATGTACAAGGTGTGGTAAAACGCAAAATTGCTTCGCTATAATCTCTAGAAAACACTCAAGGCTGCTTGGGTGTTTTTTAGATAAGAAAGTATATAATCGGTTGGATTTCCGTTTCAGGTGCTTCGCTTGCCTGCGGGCGGTCCGTGAGCCTCCTCAGGCTTCGCCTTCCGGGGTCTCACCTGTCCCTTCCTCCCGCGGGCGTCTGCGCGCCTTCCACTCCAATCAACATGGGACTACTTTTCACCTAATGGGTTATAGGATTTAGGAGTCTTAAGCTTTAGTTTTCGGTTTAACGCAACAACTTTAGTCATGTATTTTCCAGCTGTGGATTGGAGCAAATGGCGGAGACTCCAGCGGGGGAGTAACGGTAGGTTGAGACCCCGCAACGAAGTGAGGAGGCTCAAGCACCGTCCCGCGGAAAGCGAAGCCATTTGCGGAAAGGAACAGCGACGGTAACACAGTAACTGAAATCGTTTCGCCCGTTTTTTCTTATTTTGTGAAACATATTTAACATATATCCCGTATATGAAGTTAAGGATAGATAAAGGTGAGGAGTGTTTCCTTTGTATGAAGAAAAGGTAATGGATGAAACTAGAAGGTGGAAGATGCAGGTTGCGAAGAAATCCACAATGTTTCAGCGATTTTCTAAGGGTGCCCAAAATAAGGTGAATGCCGTCATACCAGAGAAAGTCCATACCATCATTACAGAGAGCATTAAAAAGATGGTTCAAGGGACACTTGTTGGGAGTAATATGACAACAAAGATGAACGAAGGACATGTTGTCATGACATTAGAAGAAAAGGAAAAATGGATAGAAGAGAAACTAAATGTATATAAAAAGACAGCCGCAGTGGAGGGGGCTGGGACAGGTGCTGGAGGAATCCTCCTTGGTCTTGCGGATTTTCCTTTGCTCTTGTCGATTAAAATGAAATTTCTTTTTGAAGTGGCTGCCATCTACGGTTTTAATACGAAGAATTATGAAGAGAGAGTTTTTGTTTTATACATTTTTCAGTTGGCCTTCTCAAGTGATTCGAGGCGAAAAGAAGTGTTGAGGTATATAGAAAATTGGGAAGAGCACAAAGAGGAAGCGAAGGAACTTGATTGGAAGGCATTTCAACAAGAATACAGAGACCACATCGATTTAATCAAAATGCTGCAAATGATTCCTGGGTTTGGAGCGGTAGTTGGGGCATATGCAAACTACAACTTTCTGGATCAGTTGGGGACGACTGCGAAAAACTGCTATCGGTTAAGAATGTTTAAAGAAAAAGGCATCAACATATGAAAACCGTCAGGCTCTAACTTGAGCCTGACGGTTTTTAGGGTTTCTCAACCACTTATTGATGAGTAGGGACGAGCTTTTCTTTCTCATGTTGATGATACAGTACAGTGGCAGCACCGAGTGTTTTAGCGGCAATGAGTAGTGACTTTTCGTTAATATCAAATTTAGGATGGTGGTGAGGATATGCCACTTCCAAGCCTTCTGGTTTTGCGCCTGTAAAGAAGAAAGTCCCCTTCACATGTCTTAGATAATACGAATAGTCTTCTCCGCCCATATGTGGTGGTGTTTCTTCCAACGTTTCCACCTCTTTTACACCAGAAGCGACGTTAACAAGATATTCTGTCTCGTCTTTATGGTTGACAACGGCAGGGTACCCTCTGTGGAAATTATATTCGTAGGTAGATCCGTTCAGTGCACATGTAGAAGATGCGACAACGTCTATTTCGGCTTCAATCATATCGCGTACATCATCATTGAATGTTCGCACAGTTCCTTCTAAATAAGCGGAATCGGCAATGATATTGAAAGCATTTTCTGCAACAAACGTTCCGACCGAGATCACTGCAGGGTCAACAGGGTTTACACGTCTGCTTACTATCTGTTGAAGATTGAGGACCAATTGAGAAGCGGTGACCACGGCATCTTTTGTTTTGTGCGGTTGTGCACCGTGGCCGCCGGATCCTTGGACTTTGATCGAGAAGCGGTCGGCTGCAGCCATCACAGGGCCTACCCGGTATTGAATTTTACCAACTTCCGTACCAGCCCATAAGTGGGTGCCGAATATGACATCGACTCCTTCTAAGCAACCGTCGTTGATCATGGCGACTGCTCCACCTGGTGCATATTCCTCTGCATGTTGATGAATCAGGACAACATTTCCTTCAAGGTCCTCTTTTAGTTCGTTTAAACATTTTGCGAGTACTAGTAATGTTGCGGTGTGACCGTCATGTCCACAAGCATGCATAACTCCCGGAACTTTTGATTTATATGCCACTTCTTTTTCATCCTGAATTGGAAGTGCGTCGAAATCGGCACGCAGGGCAACTGTTTTTCCTGGTTTCGCTCCGGCAATTTTGGCAACAATGCCATTTCCGCCAACGTTTGTTTGGTGAGCGATTCCTAGATTTTCATAAAATTCGGCTATGTAAGCGGCCGTATGGAATTCTTTAAAAGATAATTCAGGGAATTGGTGCAAATAGCGTCTAATCTCAACCATTTCATCGTAACGACTTTCTAGAAGTTCATTCAGCTTATCTAACAAGTGCCTCTCCCCATTTCTGAAATTAATTATCAATGCTTTTATTTAATATAGTATTCTATATGACTATTCGAAAAATTAATAGTCATAACTTTCATAAATTTAGTAAAATAGTAATTGGAAGTTGTTATAAGAGGAGACGTGAAATATGGAAGCAGAATTAGGAAAGAAGCTGGTCAAAGAAAAACAAAGTAGTAAATGGAGAAGGTTGATCCTATTTATATTATGTGGTGCCTTTTTTATATGGTCCTTTCAACAAATAATGAATGAACATGCAATTGGTTTTGATGAATCCATTCGCAGCATGGTAAATGGATGGGAAGCAGAGGCACTGATTAGTTTTTTTCACTTGTTTACGATGCTTGGGGATAAAACCGGAGTCATTATCATCATGTTACTATCCATCATGCTGATTTGGTGGAAACAAAGGGATTACGCAGCGATGGGAGTAATCGTTGGAGGCGTGATAATCGTCAATGAACTTAACAAATGGCTGAAAGGCTTCACAGGGCGCGAAAGACCGATGACAGGTCCAGGAGCGGAAAGTCTCAGTTTTCCAAGTGGACATGCGATGGTTGGGTTGTTTTTCTATGGCTTATTATTATATTTTGCATTAGCATATACAAAACAAAGTGGAATGCGTTTCTTTATTGCGATATTTGGGGTAATCTTTATCGCGCTTCTCGGTACAAGCCGAGTGTTTTTAAATTACCATTATCCTTCTGATGTTTTTGCAGGATATGCAGCAGGCTACATATGTTTGATTTTAGGAGTATTATTATATGAATGGATTCAATCGTTACGTCAAAGGAAGAAAGCAATGTAGCTGTGGCTCATTGCTTTTTTATCTTCATTTCAGTCTTCAGACGGACAAAGAAACTGGCTGTGGATAGGGGATTTTCAATAAGTGAAAACGTAAAATAGAAATATATTAGAGGGTTTAATCTAAACTGTGTCAAATATACAAGAAGGGGGGCTTTCGGAAATCAGATGAAAACATTTAATCAAAAAATCATGGCAATTGTCTTTGTTTTTATAGGAATAATGTTGTTGCTTGTCAATATTGGTGTCATTTCCTTGGAAATAAAAGAGTATTTTGTCACCTATTATCCAGTGCTAATTGTACTTTTCGGGTTGAAATTATTAGTAGATACTTTATTTTTTCATAAACGAGCGCTTTTCATAAGTTTATTTCTATTAGCTTTTGGAGGGTTGTTGTTAGTTGACCGTGTCGGCTATATCGATTTTCAGTTTCATATGTTCTGGAAATTGTGGCCGCTTTTAATTGTTTATTTTGGTATGAAATTGTTCGTAAATAAGCGTCCGGTCAAAATTCGGTTTACAAAGGAAAATGAGGAGTTTAATGATGTATTCGACACCTATGACGAGTCCGATGAAGATGGTAATTGGAAAGGAAATAGTACAAAACGTGTAATAACAATCGGCGATATGAAAATGAATAAGCAAAATTGGGCAGTAGAGCCATTGTCTGTTTGGAATGTAGTAGGCGATTATTATTTTGACTTTAGTAAGGCTTATATACCAGACAAAGAAACATGTATCCAAATCAAGGGAGTTGTCGCGGATTTAAAAATGCTTGTTCCGGAAGATCTGCCAATTAAAGTGTCCGCTAAAGTAAAGATCGGGCACTTGAATATATTGGGAAACACCTCAGAAGGAAAAGGGAACAAACTTTACTATGAATCCGAAAATTACAATGAAGCTTCTAGAAAGCTCAATATTGTGCTGGATATGAAAATAGGGGATGTTAGAATTGATCGGGTCTAATAAGGGGAGAAAAATTGAGAGTTTACGATTTTGGTATATCCGTTCTTTTATGGTTGTATCGGTTGTATCTGCGTTCCTTTTTTTCCTGTTTCTCCAGGTTGTTCTGCTTTTCTACCCGGATGGCTTAATCGTCAATGTTCAATGGAGTATGTTGTTGACGGTTGTGGCGTTCGTAATTTTAGCCATCACAAGTTTATATTTTGGCTATAAGCAAAGCGGATATATGAAAAAAAGAGTGGAGGATATTTCCACATACATTGCGACGTTGGGTAGAGGGAAATTTTCTGAAAGAATAGCAGTTGGTCAAAAAGATGAATTGGGTAGATTAGCAGAGGATATCAATCAGCTTGCCATTAAAATTCAAAACCAAGTGAGATCACTGCAAAAGCTGGCTGAAGAAAAGAATGAATTGGCAATCAAAGCCCATAATGCCGCAACAATTGAAGAGAGGCAACGTCTGGCAAGGGAGCTTCACGACTCGGTAAGTCAGCAGCTGTTCGCTTTAAGCATTATGTCTTCGGCTTCTATTCGAATGTTTGACTCCTATCCGCAAGAGGCCAAAAAGCAATTAACAGATATCGCAACCATCGCTGCCCAAGCTCAAGGAGAAATGAGAGCCTTGCTTCTTCATTTAAGGCCGGTCTCTTTGACAAATGATACGCTGTGCGTGGGGATTAACAAATTATTGGAAGAGTTAGAAGATCGAACTCCCATTACGTTTCAAAAAGATATTCAAGAAATTACAGTTCTTTCTAGTGCGACAGAAGATCATCTTTTCCGAATTATCCAAGAGGCGATATCCAATATTTTGAGACATGCTGATGCCACAATCGTTAAGTTGGACATGCATCAAAAGGGAAATCAGTATGTATACATATTTATTAGTGACAACGGTAAAGGATTTGAAATAAATCACCAAAAACAAGCTTCCTTTGGTCTTCATACGATGCGGGAGCGTTGTGAAGAAATAGGGGGACAGTTCCATATCCGATCTAAAGAAGGGGAAGGAACACATATTGAAATCAATATCCCGATACGAGAGGGGGAAAACTAGATGGATAGAATTAGAGTAGGGGTAGTCGATGATCATGATATGGTGCGAAAAGGATTATTGGCCTACTTAATAACGGAACCCGGGATAGAAATCGTCGGGGAGGGTTCTAGCGGACAGGCAGCCATCGAACTTGCTAGAAAAGAAAAGCCTGATGTTATCTTGATGGACTTATTGATGGAAAATGGTACAGGGATTGAAGCTACCAGGGAAATCATCAAATTTCATCCTTCCTGTAAAATCATTATTATCACTAGCTACTTTGATGATGAACAAGTCTTTCCAGCCATTGAAGCTGGAGCGTATAGTTATCTGTTGAAGACGGCAAGGGCGGAAGATATTATTAAAGCGATTGAGAAAGCTGTACAAAATGAGCCTGTCATTGAACCAAAGGTTGCAAGTAAGATGATGAATAGATTCCGGTCGCCATCCAAATTGCCACATGATGATTTAACAGACCGGGAACTAGAAGTTCTTATGTGCCTTGGGGACGGTTTGACAAATCAGGAAATCAGTGAGGAACTATTTATTGGAATCAAGACGGTGAAAACACATGTTAGCAATATATTAAGTAAGCTGCAGGTTGCTGACAGAACGCAAGCGGCAATCTATGCAAATAGACATGGAGTGCTCCGTGAGAAAAAATGAAGCAAACGAAAACCCGCTCTTCGTGAAGGGCGGGTTTTGTTGTGCTATAGTTTTAGCTTAGTCCTGTTCCGTTTTCTCTGCATAGTAAGTTGTTACATAGGAAGGGCGGGGGAAAATCTGTTGTTTCTGATCGACGCCTTCTGAAGTGCCGCGCTTTTCATGTGCTTTATCGTAAGCTTTGGATTCTTGCCATTGCTTGAAGTATTTCACGTCTTCCCATAACGTTAAAATAACATAAGTATCAGAATCTACTGGCCTAAGTACGCGGATTGCTGCAAATCCAGGTTCCTTTTCAATCAATCCTGCTCTTTGGCTGAAACGATATTCAAAAACAGGACGACCTTCATCTGTTACTGGAATGTTATTCAAAACGGCAAACTTCCCTTGTGACAGATCCCCATTGGAATCAAGTACTTCAAAATTCTTCCCTGATTTGAAGCTGGACTGCTCAAGCGTTTCGTGCATAAGAACCGCATTATCCTCCCCAAACATCAACAGACTTTCTCCATTTTCCAAATTGTTTCTTAGATCGGTTAAATAATCGGTGGTACCGAATGTCATATAAAAATTCATCTTCTATCTCTCCTTTATGTTTAATATCGACATAATAATTACAAAATAAGGGAAACCCGAGAAAAAATATGTAGAATAAGGTAGAATATAGGGTGGATAACCTTTCAATTTCACCTTACTAGATGATTATTCCCGGTACATAGGAGGAGGTAAACCACTTTGGAAAGATTTAAGAGAAATAAATTATCCCAAATGAAGCTACCAAACATCAAAGCAATCTTGTCAAAAAAGTACTTCCTTTTTCCATTTATTTTAGCATGTATTGCTTCTATAGGACTAATAGGTTATATCTTTATCATTTTATTAGGAGACTATGTCATTGATGAAAAGAAATTGATTATGGATTCTACGACAACCATGGTGGATGAAAACGGAAATGAGATAGCCTCGCTTTTTTTTGAAAACAGGGAAATTGTAGAGATAAACAAAATCCCAACCCATGTCAGAGAGGCATTTGTGGCAGTGGAGGACAACCGCTTTTATGAACATAGAGGTATTGATGTTCGAGCCATTGGAAGAGCGGTCTACCGTGATATTCTGGCAAGAAGCAAGGTGGAGGGGGGAAGCACCCTCACTCAGCAGCTGGCTAAAAACATTTTCTTGACCAATGAAAAATCTTGGCTTCGAAAAACGAAAGAAGCTGTAATAGCCATAAACCTTGAACGTAGGTACACAAAGAATGAAATCTTGGAAATGTATTTGAATCAAATATATTTTGGGCATGGTGCATATGGCGTCCAAGCGGCATCACAGCTTTATTTTAATAAGAATGTTGAAGACTTGACGGTAGAGCAAGGGGCTTTGTTGGCGGCTCTTCCAAAGGCACCTAACGGATACTCTCCCATTAACCATCCAGAGGAAGCGAAAAAAAGAAGAGATCTTGTCTTGCACCTTATGGAAGACCAAGGCTATATAGAGGCGGAAGAAGCTGTCGGGTTAATGGGGAAAACATTGGGCCTGGATATTGTAGAATCGCCAGAAAAACAGGCTTATTTAACGTATATCGATATGGTGATGGAAGAAGCAGAGGAGAAATATGGCTTTACTCCGGAGGAATTGCATAGAGGTGGGTATAAAATATTGGTTCCGATGAATGTTGCTGCTCAGGATGCTGCATTTCAACGTTTTCAGGACAATCAATATTTCCCTGGCACCAATGAAAACGTAGAAGGTGCGTTTGTCATGATGGATCAGCATAACGGTGGCGTAATGGCTGTTATCGGGGGCCGAAACTATGTGACCAAGGGGATCAACCGGGTCAATATTAGAAGACAACCTGGTTCTACCTTTAAACCTCTGGCTGTCTATGCTCCAGCATTAGAAGAAGGCAAATATGAGCCGTACAGCCTTCTGAAAGATGAGTTGCTATCCTATAAAGATGGACAGGAAGTTTATAAACCAAGAAACTACCATCATCAATATAAAAATGAAGTTACCATGTATGAAGCTATTAAAGATTCTTTGAATGCTCCAGCTGTTTGGGCATTAAATGAATTAGGAATCAAAAAAAGCAAAAGCTATCTGGAAAAATTAGACCTTGCTATACCTGATAACGGGCTGGCTATTGCACTTGGAGGGTTGAAAGAAGGGGTTACCCCTTTAGAGCTAACAAAAGCTTATCGATCCTTTGGCAATAACGGGAAGATTGTGGAACCTTATTTTATTCAGGAAATCAGGACAAGAAAAGGCGAAGTTATCGCCAAGGCCAAGAAAGCCGAAAAGAAAGTATTCAGTCCTCAAACAGCGTGGAATATGACACGTATGCTTGAAGGAGTGGTTCAGGACGGTTCGGCACAAGCAGGAGAGCTTCAAGGGGAGCTTGCCGGCAAGACTGGCACTACAAACTATCCCGGGGTAGATAATGCCATCAAGGATACTTGGTTTGTCGGATACACTCAAGATGTGATCGGAACCGTGTGGATGGGCTATGATACCACCACTCCAGAGCAGCATCTAACAGCAGGAGGGGCTTATCCTACAAGATTGTTGAAAGATATATTACGAGATGCCGGGCTTGATAATGGAGCGTTTTCCGTTCCTGTCGGAGTAACGGACTTGGAGAACCCAATCACTATGCCGGAAAGCATCCAACTGAAGGGGTCGATGACATTTCATCCTTTGAGCTTGTTTACGGTCGACTTGGAATGGAGTGAAGCGGAAGATGACCGGATAGTCTATAGGATCTATTCCGTTTCCGGTGACAAAGAGAGCCTGATTGGAGAAGTATCAGGAGACCATCAATACTCCGTTAAGAATATCAACATATTTAACGTGCCGGAATATTACGTCATTCCATACAACACCCAAACCAAAAAAGAAGGAAACCCATCCAAAACCCTAAAACCGACCTTTAGATAAGGTGGATATTTATAGCTGTTGATTGGAGCAAAAGGCGAAGACTCCTGAGGGAGATAGCGCTAGGTGGAGACACAACAGGCGAAGCCGAGGAGGCTCCAGCAGCGCCCCTAGGAAAGCGAAGCCTTTTGCGGAAATCAACAGCGGTGTATTACACAAACATATAGATAGAAAATAATTGAAATGTACTGTTTGAGGAGAAGCGGGAGATGAATGTACAAGTAGGAGCAACATTAGCACGATATGCAACAAACATTAAAGAAGCCTGGATAAATGAAAGAAGGTTAAACCTTGAGCAGACACATATCATTCATCAGAAAAACAAGCTGATGCTGGTCGTCTTTGTTACACTGCTCATCCTAGACCTTTTAACAAACCTTTTTATTTTCCCGGAGATACTTCCAGCCATCTTGCTTACTGCAGGCTTGGGATGTGCCCTGGTAGCTTTCTTTGTTCTGCGTCCTAAGCTTGCCAAGGTAGGGATGTATGTCATTGTATGTACATCTTTTATTCCCTTTTGGGTGGTTGCCTATCTCGATAAAGACGTGATCAATTTTTATTTTTTATCAATGCCTTTAATTATGTCTTCTTTATATAATCGTATTTTGCCCATATTAATTGCTAGTTTCTTGACCTGTATTACTCTGTCATTTTTTTATATCGACTATAGCAAAATTGTATTTTCCAATCATTTAAAAGTGGATGTATTATATTTCATTCTGTTTTCCATTTTCGTCACGATCTTCCTCCTCTTTTCAAGCAGGCTCACAGGAAGCCTTTTAGAAAGGGCAGAGAAAAAAGAGAAGCAAACCTCTCTAGAACTTTTGTCTACGAAAGAATATCTAGAAGCTTACTTCAATAATACGACGGACTCGATTGGAGTATATGACCTTAACGGTACAATATTAAAGGTAAATGCTTCTTTTGAAAAAATGTTTAAGGTGGATGGAAAAGACATCCTTGGTATGGAAACAAGCTTTCTTTCCTTCACATCTGCAAATTCATTACGGGTTTTTCTCAGTAAGTTAAAAAAGCAAAAGCAACTTTCCTTTGAATTACTAACGGCTACAAAGGAAGGAAATCATGTAGACCTCAACATCACGGTTACTCCTGTAAAGAACAGCGAGGGAGTCATCATAGCGCTTGTGTTTCTCATGAAGGATATTACCGACAAAAAGAGAACGGAAGAGGCACTCATGCAGTCAGAAAAGCTTTCTGTCATAGGAGAGCTTGCAGCGGGAGTAGCCCATGAAATCAGAAATCCAGTCACCGTCTTAAAAGGATTCGTTCATCTTCTTTCACAGGAAAGTAGAGAGAAAGAATTCTTCACCATCATGGATAAGGAATTAGAACGAATCAATCAAATTACAAATGAATTTATGGCGCTTGCAAAACCACAAGCTATCAAAATTAAAAGGCAGAATTTAAAAGAGCTCATACAAGAGGTCTGTGTCTTTCTTGAAAGTGAAGCTTTTATCCATCAAGTTGTCATAGAGGTTGTTCACTTTGAAGATTACATATGGTTGGAATGTGAACCAAACCAAATCAAGCAAGTGCTAATTAACTTAATAAAAAATGGCATGGAAGCAATGCCAGACGGCGGGAAGATAACCATTCATACTCAAGTGGTGGACGGTTGTGTGAACCTTGTGATAAAGGACGAAGGGTATGGAATTCCAGAAGAGGTGATCAATAAGGTGGGACAACCTTTCTTTACAACGAAAGAACAGGGCACAGGTCTCGGTCTCATGGTTTCCATGAAGATTATTGAAAACCACGGTGGTCAGTTAACGATACAGAGTGAGGAGAAGATAGGATCGACAGTGGAGATCTTGCTACCACATTTGGAGGTGGGGGAATAATCGTCTATTTTATGAACAATAAGCCCTCATTCTATACTTTCCTTACATTTATAGGTATAGTGTAACATGACAGAAGTGTAACGAAATAAAAGTAGAAAAAAGTCATTCGGAAGGGGTCATCATTTTGAGTCAAACAACATTTAACGATACATTTTTACGAGCATGTAGAGGAGAGAAGACAGAACATGTCCCATTATGGTATATGAGACAGGCTGGACGTTCTCAACCGGAATACAGAAAAATTAAAGAAAAGTATTCTCTATTTGAAATTACCCATCAACCTGAGCTCTGTGCATATGTGACAAAGCTTCCTGTTGATCAGTATAACGTGGATGCAGCCATTCTTTATAAGGACATCATGAGTCCCCTTCCTGCAATTGGTGTAGATGTGGAGATAAAATCCGGAATTGGACCTGTCATAGATAACCCGATCCGTTCTATGCAAGATGTTGAAAAGCTAGGGGAAATTCACCCTGAACAGGACGTTCCATATGTACTGGATACAATCAAACTATTAACAAAAGAACAATTGAATGTTCCGTTAATCGGTTTTGCAGGGGCACCTTTTACACTTGCTTCCTACATGATCGAAGGCGGCCCATCTAAAAACTATAATAAAACAAAAGCATTCATGTATGCAGAACCGAAAGCTTGGTTTGCATTAATGGATAAACTAGCTGATATGACCATCACTTATGTGCGCTCTCAAATCCATGCCGGTGCAAAAGCAATTCAAATTTTTGATAGCTGGGTAGGAGCATTGAATGTAGAAGACTACCGTTATTTCATTAAACCGGTAATGAATCGCATCTTCTCTTCTTTAAAAGAAGAAAATGTACCTTTGATTATGTTTGGTGTTGGTGCAAGCCACTTAGCAAACGAATGGCACGACCTTCCGCTTGACGTTGTCGGCCTTGACTGGCGCTTGCCAATCTCAGAAGCAAGAGAACGTGGAATCACAAAACCTGTTCAAGGTAACTTAGATCCTGCTATTCTTTTAGCACCATGGGAAGTTATCGAAGAGAAAGCAAAAGCAATACTTGACCAAGGAATGCAACAACCGGGCTACATCTTCAACCTTGGCCACGGAGTATTCCCGCAAGTAAACCCAGACACACTAAAACGTTTAGCAACATTCGTACATGACTATTCTTCTAATAAATAGAAATATAAAAAGAAAATAGACCAGAAAAGAGGTAACTATATGTCCAAAAAAACAATGGGCTTGTTGGTAATGGCATACGGTACACCATATAAAGAAGAAGACCTAGAAAGATACTACACACACATCCGTCGCGGCAGAAAGCCATCTGACGAAATGCTGCAGGACCTGCGCGACAGATATGACGCAATTGGAGGAATCTCTCCACTGGCACGCATCACAGAACAACAAGCAAACGCCTTAGGCGATCACCTGAACAATATTCAAGACGACATCGAGTTTAAAGTGTACCATGGCTTAAAACATATCGAACCATTCGTAGAAGATGCAGTTCAGCAAATGAAAGCAGATGGAATTAAAGAAGCGGTAAGTATCGTACTTGCTCCTCACTTCTCGACTTTCAGCGTTAAATCATACAACGGACGAGCACAAGAAGAAGCAGAAAAAATCGGTGGCCCATCCATCGTTTCTGTTGAAAGCTGGTATGACGAGCCGAAATTTATCCAGTACTGGGTAGATAGAGTGCAAGAAACGTTTGGATCAATGGATGAAAGTGAACGTGAAAAAGCAGTACTGATTGTTTCAGCACACAGTCTTCCAGAAAAGATCATTCAAATGGGAGACCCATATCCAAACCAACTTCAAGAAACTGCAGACCTGATTGCAAAGGGTGCAGGAATCAATAACTACGAAATTGCATGGCAAAGTGAAGGGAACACACCAGACCCATGGTTAGGGCCGGATGTTCAAGATATCACCCGTGACCTTCATAAAGACAAAGGATATACGTCCTTCGTTTACACTCCGGTAGGTTTTGTATCTGATCACTTGGAAGTTTTATATGACAATGACTACGAGTGTAAGATTGTAACAGATGAAATCGGTGCAAAATACTACCGCCCGGAAATGCCGAATACACAACCAGAATTTATTGATGCGATGGCTACCGTCGTATTGGAAGAATTAAAGAAAGTATCTCAGTAAATCTAGAAAAGAAGGCGATGAAACCATGAACGAGGAGAAAAAAAGGGTTGTCATCATCGGTGGAGGCATTACTGGCCTAGCTGCCGCCTATTATCTTCAAAAGGAAAAAAAAGAGAAAAACCTTGATATAGAGATCACCCTGATTGAAGCAAGCAATCGACTTGGAGGAAAGATCCAAACAGTCCAACGTGATGGGTTCACCATTGAACGTGGTCCAGATAGCTTCCTTGCTAGAAAGCTAAGTGCAGGAAGATTGGTAAAAGAAGCAGGTCTTGAAGATCAATTAGTTCATAATTCAACTGGTCAGGCCTACATCCTGCTAAAAGGACAACTGCATCCGATGCCAGAAGGAGCTGTAATGGGTATTCCTACAAAACTGTCACCATTTGTTACGACGGGATTATTTTCCCCGATCGGTAAAATGCGTGCAGCAGCGGACCTTATCCTTCCTGCTTCAAACAATGGCGGTGAAGACCAGTCTCTAGGTTCTTTCTTCCGCAGAAGACTCGGGGATGAAGTGGTGGAAAACTTAATTGAACCGTTGTTATCCGGCATTTATGCCGGTGACATCGATAAACTAAGCCTTCAAGCTACTTTCCCGCAATTTCAGCAAGTGGAAGAAAAATACCGCAGCTTAATACTCGGGATGAAACAGACAACTCCCAAACAAAAGCCTGCACCAGCCCAGAAGAAAAAAGGCATGTTCCAGACATTACGCGGTGGGCTTCAAACGCTTGTAGATGCTCTGGAAGAAAAGCTAGATCAAGTAACCATCTTAAAAGCTGTGAAAGTTGACTCTATTAAGAAAACAGCGGACCAGTATTCTCTATCTTTAAGTAATGGGAAAACCGTCCACTGTGATAATGTCATCATTTCAACTCCTCATCATGCTACAGCTGGCCTGATTCCTGAAGCGGACTATCTTGCTCCACTGCAACAGATGTCCTCTACATCTGTTGCGACCATTGCGATGGCTTTTGATGAATCAGCACTTAAACAAGACATTGACGGTACTGGATTTGTCGTGTCGAGAAACAATGATTATACGATTACAGCTTGTACTTGGACCCATAAAAAGTGGCCGCATACAACACCAAAAGGGAAAGTAATCCTACGCTGTTATGTTGGTAGAGTGGGAGAGGAAGCAATCGTTGATCAGAGTGATGAGGAAATAAAGAAAGTCGTACTGGATGACCTTAACAAAATCATGGAGGTCGGTGCGGAGCCTGAGTTTACGATTGTCACCCGTTGGAGAGAAGCAATGCCACAATATGCTGTCGGACATAAAAAGATGCTACAAGAGATGAATGACCGTCTATCAGAAGAGATGCCGGGAGTATATCTTGCTGGAAGTTCTTTTGAAGGGGTCGGACTGCCTGACTGCATCGATTCTGGTGAAGCGGCAGTTCAAGCGGTGTTAAATAGCATAAAAAATAAACCTGTTGCTCAGGTATAAAAAAACGGTTCAGTCGCGGATAAAGCGACTGAACTGTTTTTTTTTGAAAGTATGTAATACAGTTGATTTCCGTTCCAGGCGCTTCGCTTGCCTGCGGGCGGTCCGTGAGCCTCCTCAGGCTTCGCCTTCCGGGGTCTCACCTGTCCCTTCCTCCCGCGGGCGTCTACGCGCCTTCCACTCCAATCAACAAGATGGCTTCATTCATTTAAGGGTTAGTGAAAAGTCCTCTAACCGAGTTAGCTGTAAAAGGATTAACGTAACTTTACGCTATTTTCAGCTGTGGATTGGAGCAAATGGCGGAGACTCCAGCGGGGGAGTAACGGTTGGTTGAGACCCCGCAACGAAGTGAGGAGGCTCAAGCACCGTCCCGCGGAAAGCGAAGTCATTTGCGGAAAGCAACAGCGGCGACAATGCAAATACTAAACCTAGATGTTGCTTTTTTGTAAAAGAGCATCTATAATAAAACTCATTGACCGATATCGACATTTAGTCATATTGATGAAAGGAGCCATCAAATGGATCGTAAACAAAGTATCCTGGAGGCAGCTTTAAAATCTTTCTCTCTGTTTGGATATAAAGCTACGACGATGGATCAGGTTGCCAAGCTAGCAAACGTTGGAAAAGGGACGATTTATACCTTTTATTCTAATAAAGAAGAGCTCTTTAGTGAAATTGTAGCAGGTATACTAAGAGAAATGCAGGAAGTGGCTGACATGTCCATTAATCCCGAGCAGTCCTTTTTTGAAAATGCTCACAGAGCGCTTATCAGCTTGCTTGATTTTCGAAATGAACATCAATTAACCGTCAAACTGATTCAAGAAGAAAAGGAACTTGGGACAAAGATAGTCAACCAAGAACTTAACCGTTTGGAGCAAATGATTATTAGTTTTATCAAAGAAAGAATTGAAAAGGCCATAGAAAAAGGGGAATTAAGAAAGTGTGACCCGGAAGTAACAGCCTTTTTAATGCTTAAGCTTTATGTGGCGCTTGTTGTGGACTGGGAGGAGCATCATACCCCATTATCCAAAGAGGAAATTGCCAATCTATTTGAATTATATTTTATCAAAGGATTATCAACTTGATGATCCTTACTATTTTGAGTAAAAATGACTAAATGACAAAAATGGTCATAATGTAATGTGGAGGTAATAAAGAATGAAAAGTGTAATATTTGAGTGGAAGGAATTACTTGAAAATAAAAAAATTCTGATACCTGTAATAGCGGTACTATTGATTCCGTTGTTATATAGCGGAATGTTCCTGTGGGCTTTTTGGGATCCATACGAGAAACTTGATGAACTTCCGGTAGCAGTGGTCAATTTGGATGAAGGTGCTGAGTACGAAGGGGAGCCATTAACGATAGGGAAAGATCTTCAAGAAAACTTGAAGAAAAATGATGGTTTTAAATGGGAGTTTGTTTCGAAGGAAGCGGCATACGAAGGGCTGGACAAACAGCAGTACTATATGGTCATTGAAATTCCTGATAATTTTTCAAATAGTGCCACCACGCTATTAGATGAAAACCCTTCTTCACTGGAAATGAAGTTCGTTCCAAATGAGAGTTATAATTTTCTTTCAGCTCAAATTGGCTCGACAGCAGTAGAGAAAATTAAAGAGGAAGTATCCAAAGAGTTGACAAGTACGTATGCAGAAGCGATGTTTGCTAATCTGGAAAAGATGGCTGACGGATACAAAGATGCCGCAGACGGTACTAGTAAATTAAATAATGGCGTGCATGAGTTAAAAGATGGTTCTGTTGCTTTGAAAAAAGGATTGGAACAGGCTGCAGAAAAATCGATCGTATTCCAAGATGGAGTTGGAAAGGCCTATGGTGCCGTAAAAGATATCCATAAGGGAAATGAGGACCTGTCAAATGGTTTGGGCCAATTGCTTGAAGGTCAAGGAAAATTGTCATTAGCATCTGAGCAACTCCAAACTGGAGCAGCAACTCTTAACGATGGTTTAGCAAAAAGCAATGAAGGTATGTCACAGTTGCAAAATGCTCAAGAGGAACTCACGAATGGAGCAGGAAGCTTGGCAGAAGGTGCCGCGGAATTAAATGCTGGGACCGTTAAGCTTGAAGATGGGGCTTCACAAGCACAAGAAAAAGCAGAAGAATTGAATCAAGGAATGATTCAATTGAAAAAAGCACTTGAGCCCATGATAGAGCAGGCAAGCGAAGCACAACAGGCAGAAATCAATGCTTCTTTTGAACAGTTGATTAATGGCAGTGGTGAATTTTCTCAAGGACTGATGGCTCTTGAACAGGGAGCTTTGGAATTAAATACAGGCACTTCTTCCTTAGCGGAAAATAGCAGAAAGCTTGCAGATGGCCATTTAAACTTTCAAACTGGTTTGTCAGAACTGGCAAATGGATCTAACCAACTCTCTGAAGGTTCATCAGAACTTCTTAAGGGCCAAACTGAATTTAACCAAGGACTAACACAGTTTGGTGAAAAATTGGGTGACGCAAATGAGGGCAGTAAAAAGCTTGCAGAAGGGTCGGGGCAGCTCTTAGCTGGTATGGAGCAGCTTGACGGGGGATCCAAACAATTTCAACAAGGTACAAAAGAGCTTGCAGAAGGTTCAAATAAAATCACCACAGGACTGTCTGAAGTCGGTGATGGAACAGAAGAACTAGAGGGAAAATTGAAAGATGCTTCTGAGAAGTCCGGGGATGTTAAGGGGACTGACAAAACCTTTGATATGATGTCTGAGCCGGTGAAAGTTAAATCAGAAGTGGAGAATGGAGTTCCTAACTATGGAACAGGTTTTGCACCTTACTTCTTATCTCTTGGTCTTTTTGTAGGTGCACTCTTGCTTTCTATCGTATTTCCAATGCGCGATCCTGCAGGCATTCCTCGCTCAGGGACAGCATGGTTCAGCGGGAAAGTGGCGGTACTTGCAGCCGTAGGAATCTTGCAGGCATTGCTAGCAGATGCCGTATTGATCTTAGGATTAGGTGTAGAAGTGAAGAGCATGGCATTGTTTATTCTTTTCAGTATCCTTACTTCCTTTACTTTTATTGCACTAGTGCAGTTTTTGGTAACCACACTAGGTGACCCAGGCCGATTTGTTGCCATTCTTATTTTGATACTGCAATTAACAACAAGTGCGGGAACATTCCCGTTAGAACTAATTCCTAACGCACTTCAACCGTTCAATCTATTGTTGCCAATGACCTATTCTGTGTCAGGATTCAAAGCGGTTATATCAAGCGGGGACTTCGCTTACATGTGGGAAAATGTGTGGATATTAAGTGGATTCATGGTTGTTTTGCTTGCAGGAACATGGGGATATTTTGTTTATAAGTTTAAAAAAGACTACAAATCCCCAGTCGCAGAATCACCGTTAAGTTAATAGATTTTCTACTTAGGAGGCTGCATTAAAATGCGGTCTCCTATTTTAATATTAAATAATTGTAAAATTTTTATTGAAAACACTTACATTTCCTTTTATACTAGTAGTTATGAAAACGATTTCAACCATTCTACTAACCTATTATTTCAGCTAAGGTGGCGAGACTCGTGGCAACAATAGAAGATGTAGCAAAACTGGCAGGGTTATCAAGGACCACTGTTTCCCGTGTCATAAATAACCACCCGTATGTATCGGAAAAGAAACGTGTACTTGTATCAAATGCAATGAGTGAACTTGGTTATGTTCCAAATTCATCTGCAAGAAGTCTGAGGAGCCAGAAGACCGAAATGGTAGCGTTATTGATACCTCGTGTGATGAATCCATTTTTCAGTGAACTGATTGAACGGATGGAAATGGCTGCAGCCGAAAACGGTTACCAGCTTATCATCTGTCAGACAAAGTATTCAAAGAAAAAGGAACTTGATTATTTGAACTTGTTAAAAACGAAACAAGTGGACGGGATTATCCTTTCCTCCATACAAAATGACTGGAATATAATAGAACCGTTTTTAGAATATGGACCGATCGTTTTGTGCAATGAGTTTGAAGAAGAAGCAGATGTACCGTCTGTCAGGCTTGACCAGACATATGGCGGTTACATATCCACCAGGCATTTGTTGGAACTTGGTCACCGCAAGATTGCCTATTGTACTGGGGGATATAAAAGCAATGTCGCCAAAAGCAGGGAGGCAGGCTTTAAAAAAGCGCTTGCGGAATTCAATGTGGATTTTCGTGAAGAGTTCTCCTTTCGTGATGCCTTTACCATCGAGGATGGGAGAAGGGTGTTTCAGGAAATTTTGGAGCTGAAGGAAAAACCAAGTGCTATCTTTACAGGTGGGGATGAAGTGGCAGCAGGCATCATTTCAGAGGCGAAGCGCTCAGGCTGGAAGATACCAGAAGATCTTGCAGTAGTGGGCTTTGACAATCAGGCTATTACGGAGCTGGTGGAACCGACCATCACCACCGTGTATCAGCCTATTGATGAAATGGCGCGTAAAGCTTTCCAGGTCATGATGGAAAAGGTGCGTTCCAAACGCTATCGCCACAAGGAAGTTTATGAATATGATCTCGAGCTTATCGTTCGGGAATCAACGGTCAAACAAGGGGTTTACGTATAAAATAGAAAGAAGAGCACTTATGGGGATGAGTGCTCTTTTTGTTATGAGAAAGTATAACATCGGTTGATTTCCGTTCCAGGCGCTTCGCTTGCCTGCGGGCGGTCCGGGAGCCTCCTCGGCTTGCGCCTGCGGGGTCTCCCCTGTCCCTTCCTCCCGCGGGCGTCTACGCGCCTTCCACTCCAATCAACAAGATGGCTTCATTCATTTAATGGTTTATGAAAAAGCATCTAATAGAGTTAGCTAAATAAGCATAAACATAAAATTTACGCAATTTTTCAGCTGTGGATTGGAGCAAATGGCGAAGACTCCAGCGGGGGAGTAACGGTAGCTTGAGACCCCGCAAAGAAGTGAGGAGGCTCAAGCACCGTCCCGCGGAAAGCGCAGTCATTTGCGGAAAGGAACAGCGGTGTAAAACAATAAACCAGGGAACCTGCTATGAATCTAGCAAATTCCCTGGTTACTATTTTATATTATTTTAACTGACTGGACATACACTCATCGCAATGGTTGCCGTAGCACTCGTGCTGTTCATCCATTGTTTTTTTGCATTCAACGCATTTTTTAGGTGGTAAGGTTTTGAAAAATTCTGTACTTTTAATCAACATGTTATCACCCTCCGTTTTCTTATTTGTTGTTATTGTATTATAACAGAACTTGTCCTGTCAACATCTGTTTTAAAACAACTTCTCGAAATAGGAAAATGGGCAGGGATATGGTAGACTTGATTTTGGAATCCAAAAGAAGGGTGATGTATAGCCATGAAGCTTACTGTGGTAGGGTTTTGGGGAGGATATCCAGCTGTTAATAGTGCGACATCTGGGTATTTGGTCGAGCATGAAAATTTTAAATTATTGATTGATTGCGGAAGTGGTGTATTAGCACAGCTTCAGAATTACATAGAGGTAACAGAGCTTGATGCAGTGATTTTGTCACATTACCATCACGATCATGTTGCAGACATAGGTCCATTACAATTTGCGAGATTGATTTCCTTTTACATGGGCAAATCAGTGACGCAGCTTCCTATCTACGGACATCAGGAGGATATGCAGGGGTATTCCACACTAGATCATAAAGAATATACAAAAGGAATTGCATATGATCCTTCACAACCGTTAGAGGTTGGACCATTTAAAATAGAATTTCTGAAAACAACACACCCTGTACCGTGTTATGCCATGAAAGTATCCACAGATGAAGGTTCGTTTGTGTACACGGCAGATACAAGTTATCAGGAGTCATTCATCCCTTTTACCAAAGGGACAGACTTATTGATTTGTGAGTGTAATCTGTACGCGCACCAAGATGGCAAGGCTGCAGGACATATGAACAGCCATGATGCGGCAAAGGTTGCTCTAGGTGCAGAAGTTCCACAACTATTGCTCACACATCTACCGCATTTTGGAGAGGTGGAGCAGTTGGTCGAAGAGGCAGCAAGCATTTATAAAGGAAAAATCGATTTAGCACATAAAGGATTTAGTTGGGAGAGTGGAAAGAAATGATGCTTTTTATAGATAATAACGGAATTACGGATCCAAGAATCAACTTGGCAATAGAAGAATATGCCCTTAAAAATCTCGATATTGAAGATACCTATTTGCTTTTTTACATCAATGAGCCTTCCATCATCATCGGGAAGAATCAGAACAGTGTAGAAGAAATCAATACAAAGTATGTCGAGGACAATGGAATACATGTTGTTCGTAGATTATCTGGTGGTGGAGCGGTCTATCATGATCATGGAAACCTGAACTTCAGTTTTATCACAAAAGATGACGGAGAGAGCTTTCATAATTTCAAAAAGTTCACGGCACCTGTTGTGGAAGCATTGAAAAGCCTTGGAGTGGAGGCGGAAATGAGCGGGCGCAATGATATTCTTGCAGAAGGACGCAAAATTTCCGGAAACGCGCAGTTCTCTACAAGAGGCCGTATGTTCAGTCACGGTACTTTGTTGTTTGATTCTGAGATTGAGCATGTCGTTTCCGCGTTGAATGTGAAGAAGGATAAAATAGAATCCAAAGGGATTAAATCGATTCGCAGCCGTGTGGCAAATATTAAAGAATTCTTAAAAGAAGAGATTACGATTGAACAGTTCCGTCAGTTATTATTGGAGGCTATTTTTAAGTCCAAGGATATCCCTAAGTACGAACTAACAGAGAAAGATTGGAAGAACATTCACGAGCTCTCCAAGGAACGTTATCAAAACTGGGATTGGAATTACGGAAAGTCACCGAAATTCAACCTTCAGCATTCCCACCGCTTTCCAGTGGGTCAGATTGATGTGCGCCTCGATGTGACAAAAGGAAAAATAGAAAACTGCAAGATTTATGGAGATTTCTTTGGTGTTGGAGATGTGTCAGAAGTGGAAGACCTTTTATCAGGCGTGAAGTACGAGAAGGCAGAAATTTCACAGGCTTTAGAGGGATTAGATGTAAAACATTATTTTGGAAATATTACCAGAGATGAATTGATTGATCTAATATATTAATTTTAAGAGCATGGAGCGGGGATTCCTTGCTCTTTTTTTATATTAAAATATTTTATCTGAAAATTTTAATTTTATCGACATAATTTAATGACAGATATCTAGCAATCTACTATAATGGATAATGGGAGATTTATGAATGGTCATTCATTCAATTTATTCGAAGGGGAGATGAAACACTTGAATATTTCATCGCAATTGGCACTAACAGCGAAAACAAATCCAATGAAAGAAGCGTATATTTTTGAAGGGGATTCAAAAACTTACGCAGAATTGAACGCTGCAATAAACGCATTTGCTACAGGGCTTGAAAAGATGGGGATCTCACAGGGAGATCATGTCGGGCTTGTTGTCGGAAACTCGCCATACTTTGTCCTTGGACTTTATGGTGCGGCACGAATCGGGGCCACTGTTATTCCTATCAATCCAATCTATACTCCAGACGAACTTTCTTACATCCTTAGAGATGGCGATGTGAAAGCCATCATCACCTTAGACCTTCTTGTTCCACTGTTCGAAAAGCTTCATGGTCACCTGCCTTTAACGGAGCATTACATTATTTGTGAAACACCTGACGGAAAAGAAAAAGCGAAAGATTTTCCACTTGAACAACTTTCTGTTTATCCGAAATTGAAATCGTTTACATCCGTAATGGCTTCTGGAAGCTTTACATATGAAGGTCCGGAACTGAAGGATGACGATGTGGCCGTAATCCTTTATACATCTGGGACTACAGGCAAGCCGAAAGGGGCAATGCTGACACATAAGAACTTGTATCGCAATGCCAAGGATTCTGCGGACTTTTTGAAGATGAACGAAACGGATAAGGTTGTGGCAACTCTGCCTATGTTCCATGTATTCTGTTTAACAGTAGCATTGAATGCACCATTGATGAACGGTGCGACAGTCATCATTGTTCCAAGGTTCAGTCCGCAGGTGATTTTTGATGTGGTAAAAGAACATGAGGCAACAGTTTTCGCAGGTGTTCCGACCATGTACAATTTCCTTTTGCAATCTCCAGGGGATGTAGAAGATTTGAAATCATTAAGACTTTGCATTTCTGGCGGAGCTTCTATGCCTGTAGCTCTATTGAAGAATTTCGAAATGAAATACAATGTCATTATCTCAGAAGGCTACGGGTTATCAGAGGCATCTCCTGTTACATGTTTCAATCCGTTAGATAAGCCTCGAAAAGCTGGTTCTATCGGGACGACGATTGTAAATGTGGAAAATAAAGTCGTGAATGAACTTGGAGAAGAAGTGGCACCTGGAGAAGTTGGGGAACTTGTAGTCCGAGGACCGAATGTCATGTCAGGATATTATAAAATGCCAGAGGAAACGTCCGTTGCAATACGTGATGGATGGCTTTATACAGGCGATCTAGCAAAAATGGATGAAGACGGTTACTTCTATATCGTTGACCGCAAAAAAGACATGATCATTGTTGGAGGCTACAATGTTTATCCTCGTGAAGTAGAAGAGGTTCTTTACAGTCATGAAAATGTAGTGGAAGTGGCAGTTGTCGGGGTGCCTGACCCTCAGTTCGGTGAAGCGATAAAATGTTTTGTCGTAACGAATGCTCCGATAAATGAATCAGAGCTGCTTGGTTATTGTGCGGAGCGTCTAGCAAAATATAAGGTTCCAACATCTATTGAATTTTTAGAAGAGCTTCCTAAGAATACTACAGGGAAAATTTTAAGAAGAGCATTAAAAGAAAAACTAGGCGTATAAAGGATTTTTGCTCTCTGTAGAGAATGTATAAAATAGCGAAATTTGTAACCGCTAACAATCTTGGAGGGAGTAGGACAGATATGAGTTATATTGCAGTAGAGGTAAAAGATCATGTAGCAACCGTAACGCTTAACCGCCCAGATGCGATGAATGCGTTTAATTATGATATGTTAGTAGAATTGGGAAATGTAGCGGAGGAGCTTCGCACTAATGCCGACGTCCGTGTGGTAGTGATTACAGCGGCAGGGGAGAAAGCATTTAGTGTTGGAGCGGACCTCAAGGAAAGAAGAGGCCTTACCGAGCAGCAAGTAAGACGTAATGTGTACAAGATCGGGGATGTGTTCAACCGCATTGCCGACCTGCCGCAGCCGACAATCGCAGCAATAAATGGATATGCATTTGGAGGCGGGATGGAGCTTCTTCTTGCTTGTGATTTCCGTGTGACAGGCAAAGATGTGAAAATGGGACTGACAGAAACAAGTTTGGCAATCATTCCAGGAGCCGGTGGCACGCAGCGTCTGCCACGTATTATCGGTGAAGCAAAGGCGATGGAGCTGATTCTGACTGCTCGCCGCTTTTCCGGGGAAGAGGCTTACAGTTTTGGTTTGATTACAAGATTAGTAGATGAAGCCTCACATGCTCTTGATGGAGCCATGGAGCTTGCGCAGGAAATGTTGAAGAATGGCCCGATTGCGGTACAGCAGGCTAAATTTTCCATCCGACAAGGGATGGGAGTGGACATCCAGACAGGCTTGCAAATCGAGCGTAAAGCATATGAAGTGATCATCCCGACAGAGGATCGCGTGGAGGCGCTTGTTGCGTTTGGGGAAAAACGCGCGCCGGAGTTTAAGGGGAAATAAATTTTTGTGGACTCTCTCTTCTTTAGGAAGGGGGAGTTTTTTAACGTTATGAAGACCTTAATGACGAGTGAAAAGAAGAAGAGAGGTCCTCATGGTCGTTATGAAGACCTCAGTGACGAGTGAAAAGAAGAAGAGAGGTCCTCATGGTCGTTATGAAGACCTCAGTGACGAGTGAAAAGAAGAAGAGAGGTCCTCATGGTCGTTATGAAGACCTCAGTGACGAGTGAAAAGAAGAAGAGAGGTCCTCATGGTCGTTATGAAGACCTCAGTGACGAGTGAAAAGAAGAAGAGAGGTCCTCATGGTCGTTATGAAGACCTTAGTGACGAGTGAAAAGAAGAAGAGGAGTCCTCACCGCCAACATGAAGACCTTAGTGACAATGAAATATCATTGCTTCTTCACAACAAGCAAAAAATTATCTCGTATTGCGAAATACTCTTTACATATCCAGTAAACTACTAGTATATTTATAAATAATTCAATTTACTAGTATAGGAGAAATGCACAGTGGCAACGACCATCGCAGCTAGAAAAACCTCTTCTTTTCGAAACGGGTTGCAGGCTGGTGTCAGCATCGCAATCGGATACATACCTATTGCCATTACGTTCGGACTATTGGCAAAATCCGCTGGTTTAACAGTTACGGAAACGGTCCTGATGAGCTTGCTCGTTTTCGCAGGAGCGGCACAATATATGTCTTTGAATATGATTGTGTTGGGGTCTGGAGTATTTGAAATTGTCATGACCACATTTATTTTAAACATCCGTCATTTCCTGATGAGCGCTTCCCTCAATGAGAAGGTGGAAGAGAAGAGCCTCTGGAAAAAATCACTCTTTTCTTTTGGTATTACAGATGAAACCTTTTCTGTCACCGCTACCAAAGAGGGAACCATAAAGACAGGGTACATGTTCGGAGTAATCTTAATCGCCTATTCCAGCTGGGTGGTAAGCTCAGGAATCGGGCATGTCATCGGGAGCAGTTTACCTTCATCCCTTCAGGAAAGCATGGCGGTTGCCCTTTATGCCATGTTTGTCGGCTTGTTGATGCCTTCCTTAAAAAAGCACCGTAAAGTGGTGATGCTTGCAGGCGCTGCGGCTATTCTTAATTCTGTATTTTCTTTGGTGATTGGTATTGCTGCTGGATGGTCCATCGTCCTTGCGACCATTACGAGTGCTGTTGGGATAGAAATTTTATATGCAAAATGGTCAAAGGAGGAAAATGCAGATGAATAGTACCATCCTCATTATGATCGTCGGCATGGCTTTAGTCACCTATCTTCCAAGACTGATACCGTTTGTCATGTTTCAGGGCAAGGAGCTGCCGCCATTCATACAGGCAGTATTGAAGAATGTTCCCTATGCAACACTAGGGGCCCTTATTGTTCCTGGCATCTTCCTGATCAATGAAGATATTATGTATGGCGTGATTGGCGCAACAGTAGCATTTATTGTCGCTTATTTCGGTGCAAACGTCATTTTGGTTGTAGTCAGCTCCATTGCAGCTTTGAGTGTGTATTCCTGGCTGGTTGGCTAATAATGAAATGAGTAGGCTTTTCTTTCCTATAGCCTGCTTATTTTTTATATTGCGGCATAGAATATAACAGGGTGTTTAGGACGAGGAGGTGCGGAAATGTGAAAAAAACGGTTTCTCTAACGTTGGTCGGCTACATTCTCTATGCTTTAGCAGTGACATTTTACATATGGGTGGGAGCAGATACCTCCCTTCCGGCTGAACTTGCAGGAACAAAAGCGGATCCAGCCACTTTTCTAAGTAACAAGGAACTGATGATTACAGAAGAGTATTCTAAAATACGAAATACCATCTATTTTCTGACGCTTCCAGTGGAATGGATTTTTTATTTCCTTCTTCTTGTTTTAGGTGGCGCAAGGGCCATTCAAGGATGGGCGGAGAAAGTCACAAAATATAAAACGCTTCAGACAGGAATCTATCTTTTTTGGCTGACTTTTTTTAGCACGGTTATTCATTATCCACTGAGCTATTTACGTTATTTTCTCTCAAAAGATTATGGCATTACAGTTCAGTCTTATTCCGGCTGGATGCGTGACCAGGTTGTAGGATTTTGGGAAGGAATTCTTATTATGTGGATAGTGGTTCTTCTTCTCTATGTGCTTATCCGTAAATTTTCTAAATGGTGGTGGGCGATTGCCTGGTCATGTTTCATACCACTTGTATTTTTCATGATGTATATCCAACCGGTTGTCATAGATCCTTTATACAATGATTTTACCGAGCTGCAAGATAAGGAGTTAGAAGAAAAGATCCTGGATTTGGCTTCTGAAGCGGATATTCCTGCCGACCGAGTCTATGAAGTAAACATGGCGGAGAAAACCAATAGCATCAATGCGTATGTTACTGGAGTCGGCGGAAACTCGCGTATTGTGCTATGGGATACACTCCTGAATCGACTTAAAGAAGAGGAGATTCTGTTTATCATGGCACATGAAATGGGTCATTATGACATGAATCATATCGTAATTGGCATTACAGGATACATTGTGTTTTCTTTCTTTGCTTTTTACTTGATCCATTTGTCAGCAGGCAGGCTTCTAAACAGATTCGGTCAGAGGTGGAAAATCAATAGCTTAAACCAACTTGCCTCACTACCGCTATTATTGTTGCTGGTATCTTTGTTGCTTTTTCTTGCAAGTCCTGTAACAAATGCAGTATCTCGATATCAGGAACACAGGGCAGATGTGTATGCCATAGAACTAACCGGAAATGCAGAACCCGCTATTGAAGCATTTCAAGAAATTACGAGATCTAGTTTAAGTGAAGTGAACCCTCCTGCCTTAGTGAAGTTTTTTCGATATACCCATCCTTCAATGGTGGACAGAATCGCCTATTTAGAGCGGTATGTAAAAGAAGAGTGAGCAGCATGCAAGTGTGCGTTGCTTGCTTTTTTTTTGCGCTTTTTTACCGTGTCGAAAAATATTTGTGAATAAATTTTCAAAAAAGTCTTTTAAATTATGAACATTCTGTTATATAATACAATACAAATATACTAACTGTTTCATAACAAGAAAGGAGCAAGTATATCGTGAATACTGGTACAACAGGAATCAGCGTTACAGGTCAAATGAACAATGGCTATGAAACTGTACTAACACAGGAAGCATTATCTTTCATCGAGAAGCTCCATCACAACTTCAATAAACGCAGAAAAGAATTATTAGCAGAAAGAAAAGAGAGGCAAGCAAGGATTGATCGAGGAGAACAATTAAACTTCCTTGATAGCACAAAAGCTATTCGAACAAGTGATTGGAAAGTGAATGAAATTCCGCAAGACCTTCAAGACAGAAGGGTGGAAATAACGGGGCCGGTTGACCGCAAGATGATTATTCATGCACTTAACTCCGGAGCAAAGGTGTTTATGGCGGACTTTGAGGATGCCTCCTCGCCAACTTGGAGCAACATGATAGAAGGACAAATCAATTTACGCGATGCAAACCAACGCAAAATTGACTTCACGGCTTCAAACGGCAAAGAGTACAAACTGAACAAAGAAATCGCCACCCTTCTTGTCAGGCCAAGAGGCTGGCATCTAGAAGAAAAACATATTCAAGTCAACAACGAATCAGTTTCAGGAAGCCTTTTCGACTTTGGGTTGTATTTCTTCCATAACGCCAAGGTCCTTCAGGAAAATGGAAGCGCTCCATATTTTTATCTTCCAAAGCTTGAAAGTCACCAGGAGGCAAGACTATGGAATGATGTGTTTGTATTTGCCCAGAAAAAATTGGGCATCGAACAAGGGACGATTAAAGCAACGGTATTAATTGAAACCATCACGGCAGCATTTGAAATGGATGAGATACTGTACGAACTGAAAGAGCATGCTGCAGGTCTTAACTGTGGGCGATGGGATTACATTTTCAGCTTTATCAAGAAGTTCAGAAATGATCCATCCTTCCTTTTGCCGGATAGAAGCCAAGTAACGATGGCAGTCCCATTCATGAGAGCCTATACCCAATTAGTCATACAGACCTGCCATAAACGTGGTGCCTTTGCAATTGGCGGTATGGCAGCACAGATACCAGTAAAGAATGATGAAGAAGCTAACACACAAGCATTTGCAAAAGTAAGGGAAGATAAACTCCGAGAAGTGAAAGATGGACATGATGGAACGTGGGTGGCACACCCGTCATTGGTTCCGGTGGCATTGGAAGTCTTCAATGAACATATGGAAGGTCAGAATCAATTGCACATAAAAAGAGAAGATGTCATAGCTGATCCTAGTGAGCTTGTCCAGATTCCTGAAGGTACGATAACAGAAGATGGTTTGCGGAAAAATATTCATGTTGGGATGGAGTATATTGCCGCATGGTTGGATGGAAGTGGCGCGGTACCAATCTTTCACCTGATGGAAGATGCAGCTACAGCAGAAATATCCAGATCCCAAGTATGGCAATGGGTTAGACATCCAGAAGCCAAATTAGAGGATGGTACACAAATTACACTTGCGTTGGTCAAACAACTGGTTCAGGAAGAAAAACAGGCCATCATAGAAAAAGTAGGTCCTGACCGCTTTTCAAAAGGGAAGCTGGATCAAGCTGCCACTCTTTTTGAAAACCTAATCAAAGATGATAACTTTGCTGAGTTTTTAACACTTCCAGCTTACAATTTATTGGAAGATTAATAGATAACTAACCTTAGGGAGGAATTAATAATGAGAAGAGAAGAAAGAATTGCACAGTTAGAAGAAAGCTGGGAATTGGAACAACGATGGAATGGCATTGAAAGACCCTATTCTGCAGAGGAAGTGTTGCGTCTTAGAGGTTCCATTGATATTGAACACACATTGGCAAAAAGAGGAGCACAAAAACTTTGGGATCTTCTTCATACGCAGGACTATGTTCATGCACTTGGAGCTTTAACAGGAAATCAGGCTATCCAGCAAGTAAAAGCGGGATTAAAAGCTATTTACTTAAGCGGCTGGCAAGTAGCGGCAGATGCCAACCTATCGGGTCATATGTATCCCGATCAAAGTCTCTATCCGGCAAACAGTGTGCCGCATGTAGTTAAACGAATCAATCAAGCTCTGCAACGTGCAGATCAGATTCAATACTTAGAAGGAAGCGAAGAAGTGGATTACTTTGCACCGATCGTTGCGGACGCAGAAGCAGGATTTGGTGGTCAGTTAAATGTATTTGAGTTGATGAAAGGCATGATTGAGTCCGGTGCATCTGGTGTTCACTTTGAAGATCAATTGTCTTCAGAGAAAAAGTGTGGCCATCTTGGTGGGAAAGTATTATTGCCAACCCAAACGGCTGTGAAAAACTTGATCTCAGCACGTCTTGCTGCAGATGTTATGGGTGCTCCGACGGTCTTGATTGCCAGAACGGATGCGGATGCGGCAGATCTTATTACAAGTGATATTGATGAGAACGATCATGCTTTCTTGACTGGTGAGAGAACAGCTGAGGGATTCTATCGAACAAAGGCCGGCATTGACCAAGCGATAGCCCGTGGCCTTGCTTATGCACCATATGCGGATTTGATCTGGTGTGAAACGTCCGAACCTAACCTAGAACAGGCAAGAGCTTTTGCGGAAGCGATTCACGAAAAGTTCCCTGGTAAACTGTTGGCTTATAACTGTTCGCCATCTTTCAACTGGAAAGCAAAATTGGATGATGCCACCATTGAAACATTCCAGCAGCAGATCGCCCAGTTCGGCTATAAATTCCAATTTGTAACTTTAGCAGGATTCCATGCCTTGAATCATGGCATGTTCGAGCTTGCAAGAGGATATCGTGACCGTGGGATGGGAGCATATTCCAAGTTGCAACAAGCCGAGTTCGAAAGTGAGCAATATGGCTATACGGCAACCCGTCATCAACGCGAAGTAGGAACAGGGTATTTTGATGAAGTGGCGAAGCTTGTTTCCGGTGGAACATCCTCTACCACTGCACTGAGCGGCTCAACAGAAGAAGCGCAATTTTATCAAGCGAAAAAATAAATCCAACATTAACAAGGAGAAGAGAAGAGCCAACTGTGCTCTTCTCTTTTTCAGCGTTTTAACTCTCTAAGCAGAAACGCCCCAATCGTTCAGGAATTTTTTATATCTGGCGGAAAGTAAGTGGAACTGAGAAGGGTCATTGGCATCCAAGGCACTGTCAATTTTCTCTTGCAGAAGGTTTTTGTGGTAGTGGAATAAAGACTCATCAATGATCATCTGGACATACACATTCATCATATAGGCTTCAACGGACACTTTCTTGTTCATCTTTTTCGCTTTCATCAATTCCGTATAAGACTTCTCATTCTTCATGAGTTCCTCACCTCGAGCCTTTTTAATAGTATATTGAGGAACGCTATAAAAATCAACAAATTTTTAAAATATTTAAAATATTTTAAAAACCTTTACACAGCTTGGGTTTTCTGGGAAAATATACATAAATAGTCAAAATAGTGGTTCGATTGTCACGAGATGACAGAGAACACATATGGAAAGGGTGAACATAATGAAGAATAATGTCGAATTGTCGAGTGATTATGAGATTAATGGCTTTACTATGGCAATCATTCCTGTTGAAATGGAGGGAAATCTTTATTCAAAAGTACTGGAAGAAGAAGGAGAAATTTATGTTTCATTGCCGCCAATCAAAATCATTGAAGACAGCTGCAACTTTTACGGATCTAGTTTTGAAGGAAGAAAACAAGGTACCAAGGGCATCTCCGGCTATACTCACAAACCCCCAATCGTCATTGATCCGATGAATGACATTTTCTTTTTCCCCACTGCATCACCTACAAATGATAGCTGCATCTGGATTTCACTACATTATGCGTATGAATATAACAAGACCCCAACCGCTAACACAAAAGTGATGTTCCCGAACAACACCATCGTGGAATTTCCCATCTCGAAAACTTCTTATGAGGCACAAATCCACCGTACGTCCCTCTTTAGGGCGAAGCTCCAACAACGAGTCAATAGGAAAAGAAGTAATTCCAATCGAAGTCTTGTTGCTACACCAGGGATCATGTACAGATTGAGAAACAGTAAGGACTTGCAGAGCTAAATGACATAATGCACCTTTCAACATGAGAGGTGTATTTTTTTGGGAGAAAATTGCATATCCCATCCTTTTTGAATAACCCTAAGGAAAAGGACAGAGGAGGTATGTCTAACATGGAGCTTTTCACGGACTTAGCAAAAGTACTTTTCCGTATTGTAACCATCCTGCCATTAATGCTAATAGTTACGCTCTTCATGGGAAAACGGTCGATTGGAGAGCTTCCGGTCTTTGATTTTCTAGTTATTTTAACACTAGGTTCCGTCGTGGGGGCCGACATAGCCGATCCAAGTGTTCATCACATGCCGACTGTAGGGGCAATCATTGCCATTGCTCTCTTGCAAAAGTTTATTGCCTGGTGGAAAATAAAAAATCATCATATTGGGAAGTTGTTGTCCTTTGAACCGACGCTTGTTATTTATGACGGACAATTCCATATTGAAAATATGTACAAAATACATTACTCCATTGATAACATCCTGCAGATGTTAAGGGAAAAGGATGTCTTCCGTATCGAGGATGTCCACTTTGCATTAATTGAAGCGAATGGCGAGCTTTCGGTGAAATTAAAACCTGCAAAAGAAGCGGTTAAAGTGGAAGATGTGGCCACTGTACGTCCTAAGACTTCTATAGAATATAGCGTAATTATGGATGGGAGAATACAGCGAAAAACTCTGAACCTGTTGGGATTTGATGAAGCATGGTTAAAAGAAGAGTTGTTGAAAAAGGATATCGTTAATATCCAAGATGTTTTTTATGCTGCCATCAATGAAGAAAACAAGCTTCATGTTTCTTTGCGAAATTCTAAACTAAGGCCGACTATACCTATTTTTCACTAGTCGAAGACCCTTCCATTTTCAAAATATAATGCATTAAAAGTTCATTAACCTTATTCCTGATTCGCGGGTTGAAGTAATTATGGTGTTCTTCATATCCATTAAAAAGAAAAGCATACATCGTAAACGATTCATCCTGTTTTAATTTGTGGAGCTTCATTTGTTGCTGCTTCATGTCTGCTTTTATTTGCTTAAGTTGCAGCTGAATTTTGCGCATGACCTGATCAATAAGAGTGAGATAAGGTTCTTTTAATTTTATTCCGCTGTCTTTAATAATGCTTGTATCTCTTTCTAGTACAATCAGTAATAAAGGAAGATATATCGCCTGTTCAAACAGGTTTATTTGCTCTTTTGATAATCTTGTCATTTCATCTTCCTCCTAAATAATCAGAACGTTTGTTCGTATTTATTTTATACCAAAGTCTTAAAAATATGCAAGTAACTTTTTAAAACAGAAAAATAAAGTTTTTTTAAGTTTCTTAAAGGGGAATTATTTCATTTGTCGAAATAAGTAGAATAAAGAATTTTACATAAGGGAGAGATTTCAATGACAAAGAGAAAAATAGAGTCAACAGATCTGTTTCGTCTAACATCTATCACCGATCCGCAATGGGATAAACATTCCCGTAAATATGCGTTTGTGCAGACTACAGTACATGAGGAAGAAAATGAATATCGCTCTACCATTTACGTAGGGGATTTAGAGGGGAACGCGATACCATTCACATCTGGAAAAGGGAGAGCAACAAGCCCAAGATGGTCTCCGGATGGAAGCAAGCTTGTTTTTGTCTCCAACCGAAACGAGAAAAGCCAACTATATGTTATGCCGGTAAACGGTGGAGAAGCAGAGCAGGTAACCTTCTGTAAAAATGGTGCAAGAGGGCCAGTCTGGTCGCCATGCGGAACGAAAATATTGTTTAGTACTTCTGTAGAGAGTGCGGATGATTTGCATTCTACAAGCTCTAAAAGTGAGGAAAAGAAAAAACCTGAGCCTCTTGTAGTAGAAAAAATGCGCTACAAGTCCGATGCTAAGGGATTTTTAGACAACAAAAACGATCATCTTGCACTATTGGATTTGAAAACAAAGGAAGTAAGTCTCCTCACAGAAGGAGACAGGGATTATGGAAGCGCTGCATGGTCGCCTGATGGAACAAAAATTGCTTTTGTAGCAAATCTTGAAGAAAATCCAGATGTTTCTTTGGTTTCTGATGTTTATGTAATGGATGTTCAGTCAAAAGAAAAGAAAAAGCTTACACATAGCAACGGCTTCTTTTCCACCATCTCCTTTTCACCAGACGGTCAGTATCTGGGCTTTCTAGGACATGAAAAAGAGTTTCATAGTGCGACATTGACTCGTGTATGGGTGACCCAGATTGCAACAGGTGAAACCCATTGCCTAACAGAGAACCTTGATGTAGAGGTTGGGGATGTTGCTATTGGGGATTTCCATTCCGGTAACGTAAATCCTGGACTTATGTGGACAGAAGAGAGTGAGGGTTTCTATTTCTTAATGAGTGACCAAGGTGCTACAGGAATCTACTTTGGTTCTTTGGACGGTTCCATGTATCCAATTCATCTACCCGATGAGCACGTATATGCAGTAAGTATGCTTACAGATACCCATGAAGCAATTGTAGGGGTAAGCAACTCTACAGATCCAGGGGAACTTTACCACCTTAATTTCCGTTCTCAGACACGAACACAATTGACTAAAGTTAATGAAGCTTGGAAAAATGAAGTAGAGTTGAGTGTGGCAGAACCTATCCGCTATAAAGCACCGGATGGTTGGGATTTGCATGGCTGGATCATGAAACCTGCAGGATTTGAAGAAGGAAAGAAATATCCGACAATCTTGGAGGTACATGGCGGTCCTCATGCCATGTATGCCAATACGTATTTCCATGAGTTCCAAACATTGACGGCACAAGGATTTGTTGTGCTATTCACTAATCCCCGAGGAAGTCACGGTTATGGTCAAGAATTTGTTGATGCAGTGCGCGGTGATTACGGTGGCAAGGATTATCTTGATGTCATGGCTGCGATGGATTACGCGCTCGAAACATTCGACTTTATCGATGAAAAGAATCTTGGCATAACCGGAGGAAGTTATGGAGGTTTCATGACAAACTGGGTGGTCAGTCACACTGATCGTTTCAAAGCAGCTGTCACACAACGCTCCATTTCAAACTGGCTGAGCTTTTATGGTGTCAGTGACATTGGTTACTACTTCTCTGAATGGGAAGTGAAAGGGGATATGGGAGAAAAAGTCGATAAGCTTTGGGACCATTCTCCAATCAAATACGTGAGCAATGTCAATACGCCACTGCTAATCCTGCACGGTGAAAGAGATTACCGTTGTCCGGTGGAGCAAGCAGAGCAACTTTTCATTGCCTTAAAACAACAAGGAAAGACGACTAAGCTTGTTCGTTTCCCAGGTGCAAATCACGAGTTGTCCAGAAGCGGAGACCCAGCACTCCGCATTCACAGACTGGATCACATTAAGAACTGGTTTGTGGAGTACTTGGAAGGCACTAAGTAAAAAAAAGTAAAAAGCAGACGGGGCTCTTCCTTTTGGGAGAGCTTCGTTTCATTAGGAGGAGGGCACTATGATAAAGCTCCCGTCAGATTATATTCAAACAATCAGAAACATACATAAAGAAGAGGGAGAGGCCTGGCTGCAAAATTTTGACTCGCTGATAACGTACTGCGAGGAAAAGTGGAATCTGAAGGTTCTCCCTCCCTTTGAACTTTCCTATAATTTTGTTGCCCCTGCAGAGACAAAGGATGGAGGCAAAGTTGTCCTGAAACTCTCAGTGCCGACCAAGGAGTTCTATTCGGAAGTGGCAGCGTTAAGATATTTTGCTGGAGAGAGAATGGTCAAGATTATAGACACTGAAGTCGAAAAAGGAATATTGATATTGGATCATCTGATTCCTGGCGATACGCTGGCAACACTTGAGGATGATATAGAAGCAACCGAGGTTGCAACCAGTATTATGGAATCGTTGTGGGTACCGGAAACACCGGATTCTAGTTTGCCTCAAATCCAAGAAAGAGAGCAAAGCCTCATGAAATTTTTCAGCGCACATCCAACAGGTAAAGATCCTATCACACAAAATCTTCTTCAAAAAGCTATTAATACCTTCCGATGCTTGCTGGATGAAAAACAAGAAAGATACATCCTGCATGGAGATCTGCACCATTACAATATTTTAAAGGAGAAATCCTCATGGGTGGCTATCGACCCTAAAGGTTTGGTGGGAGAACGGGAATACGATACGATTCAATTTCTTCTAAACAATCTTCCGGAGGATAATATTGAATCGATTCTATACAAGAGAATCGCCGTTTTGGTGGATAAATTGAAACTGAATGAAAGAAGAATACTTGCATGGGGATTCGCACACTCTGTACTTTCTATCTGCTGGTCGATAGAGGACGGAGAAGAATATAGTGCACCATTTTATAAAAGCATATTTGTATTTGAAAAATTACATAATGAAAAATTTGGCTGTTTAACTTAGTAAAAAGAGTTTCTTTTTTTAAATAAGGTTATTTAATGGGACAATAAAGGAATAATTAGTACAATAGAGAAAGATGACTAGCAGAGAAGTGGAGATAGTGTAATGGAATTTATAGAATATATAAAAGAATTACTGACAATGGAAAATCTACTGGAGGTATTGGAAGAGTATCAATCATTTGGGCCACTGCCGGGTTTCTTGTTAGTGGTGCTGGAAGCATTTCTTCCTTTTCTTCCTTTGATCGTAATCGTCATGGCAAATGCTGCTGCTTTTGGTCTTTGGCTGGGGTTCCTCATTTCTTGGTCAGGGGCCGTGGTCGGAGCTGTGATTGTTTACTATTTTGTACATAAGTTGCAAAGATACCCCAGAATCCAGGCTTTGCTTAGAAAAGAAAAGATAAGGAAGATGATGTCTTGGATTGAAAGACATGGCTTCGGTCCTATCTTCTTTTTACTATGTTTTCCTTTTACTCCGTCATTTTTGATCAATGTGGTTGCCGGGTTATCCAAAATAAAATTTTACCAATTTTTTCTGGCATTGGTAGCCGGGAAAATGGTCATGATTTTTACCATCAGCTATATTGGCTATGATATTATTTCCTTTATTCGTGCGCCGATTAAAACGGCCATTGCTATTACCATTATGTTGGTATTATGGTTTATCGGGAAAAAAGTAGAACTTCGTTTACAGCTTTCAGGAGAAAAATAAACAATTGTTTGTAAAAATTCAGTATATTATGATAATATTAAAGTACAAAAGACCTAGATAGACATTCGGGGGTTATGAATTGAAAGAAAAGATCACAAAACGTAAATCAGCAATGAAATGGTTGGTTGTCACATTCCTTTTGGTGCTTATGATTCGTGCGCTTTTCTTTTCTAATTATATTGTAGAAGGGCATTCCATGAATCCAACATTGGAGCAAGGGAATTTCCTGATGGTTAATAAAATGGTTTACTCCTTTACGAAGCCGGAACGATTTGATGTGGTTGTTTTTCAACAAGAAGATGAGGATACCCATTACGTAAAAAGAGTAATAGGATTGCCAGGTGACCAAATTGAATACAAACAAGATATGCTCTATGTTAATGGAGAGCAAGTGACAGAGCCGTTCATCTCACCTGAGCGCTTAAAAATCTTTGGTGGCAACTTTACAGGTGATTTTTCTTTAGAAGAGTTGACGGGCGAAGAAGCAGTACCAAAAGGCCATGTATTTGTAATAGGAGATAACAGGCTCAACAGCTTAGACAGCAGGCATTTTGGATTTATAGAGATAGAAGACATTGTCGGTAAAGTTCATGTCCGCTATTGGCCTTTTGATGAATTTAATACTACCTTCAAGTAAAGAACACATTTCATCTCCGATAACCTAGTTAATCGCAGTGGAAGGCACGAAGACTCCTATGGGAGGAAGGGACATGGAAGACCCCGCAGGGCGAATGCCCGAGAAGGCTTCCGGACCGCCCATGGAAAGCGAAGTGCCTGGAACGAAGATTAGCTGTTTATACGGATTTCGAAATCTGTTCTTTTTTTACCTTTGCTTACAAAAACAGTATAATTAAAAGAGATTTAATTTTCAGATATAATAGGGGGATGGACATGAGATTACAGGGGAAAGTTGCAATTATAACAGGAGCTGCGAATGGCATAGGCTTGGAAGCGGCAAGGGTATTCTTAAAAGAAGGGGCAAAGGTAGCCCTGGTAGATTATGATGCAATGACTGGAGAGAAAAGAGTTGCAGAACTCCAAGCAGAAGGGGAAGCAGCGTTCTACCAAGTGGACGTTTCCAACGAGTCACAGGTAGTAGAAATGGTCGCAATGGTGAAAGAAAGATTCGGTAAAATCGATATTTTAATAAACAATGCAGGCATAACAAAAGATAATATGCTCCTGAAGATGAGTGGCGAAGATTTTCAAAAAGTAATGGAAGTCAATGTGAATGGTGTCTTTAATTGCACCCAGGCAGTGGTTCCTCATATGCTGGAAAACGGTAAAGGGAAAATCATCAATACGTCTTCCGTAAGCGGTATATATGGGAATGTTGGACAAACCAATTATGCTGCAGCAAAAGCTGCCGTAGTCGGTATGACAAAGTCATGGGCGAAGGAGTTTGGTCGGAAAAATATTAATGTGAATGCGGTAGCGCCTGGGTTTGTGGAAACGGCCATGGTGGAGACGATTCCTGAGAAGATGATCCAGACGATGCTTCAGTTGGTACCATTACAGCGGCTAGGAAAGCCAAGTGATGTTGCCAATGCGTATCTGTATCTTGCTTCAGATGAATCGGATTATGTGAATGGGACGGTTCTCCATGTAGATGGCGGAGTTATGATGTAAAAAGTAAATACTCGTCTTTTAAACTAGGTACTGGAAAGGTGCCTAGTTTTTTAGTATACATTTTTAGTATTTTGACGAAAAAAGTAACAAATCACTTCATAGCATATTCATTCTTGCCAAGACTCACACCGACACCGTATGATGAACTCAGGCTAAATAGTCAAATTTGAATAATTGAGTATAGGAGGACATCCAGGTGTTTAATGCACTTATTAAAAAACCAAAAGTAACATTGATATTTTTACTATTATTGGTGGTCATCGGTTCCTTGACCTATTTCCAAATACCAAAACGTGAGATTCCAGAAATCTCACTCAATGTAGGAACGATCACCACTGTGTATCCAGGGGCTGCTCCGAACGTAGTCGAACGTGATATTACCACCCCGCTTGAAAAAGAATTATTGGATATTGACGGGATGGACAGTGTCACTTCCGTTTCTGGATTGGGCGCATCCAATATCGTGATGGAACTGACCGATGATGCGGACAGGGATAAAGTATTCTCGCAAGTTCAACAAAAAGTTTCTGATGTAAGTCGGGATTTTCCAGAGGACGCTTTTGAACCAACCATTAACACGGACATTCAAATGGGAGCCATCGCTTCTTACAACGTCTTACATGAAGACCGTGCATTGTTATTAGAACAAAAGGATATTATTGAAGGATGGATTCCTCAATTAGAGGATATTGATGGTGTTCGAAAGGTAACAGTTAAAGGGCTGGAAGAGTCGAGCTACACGCTTAACTTGGATTCAGAAAGCATGCAAGAAGAAAGAGTGTTGCTTCCAGACGTCATAACAGCTATCCAGAACGAACTCGAAATCACCCCGCTTGGCAGTCAGCAAGAAGGCAATAAGATTTCCCAGCTGACATTTGAACATATCGAAAATATTGAAGATGTAGAAAATGTTTTTCTAAAAAAGGATGAGGAAGGAAATTCTCTGTATGTCGGGGATATTGCAAGCTTAACGCAAATTCCTACCGAACAAGAAGACTTCGTTACCTATAACGGTACACCTGCTATTTCCTTGACCATCATGCAAGAAAAAGGGGTGGATATTCCAACATTGCATGCCAAAGTGGATGCAGAGATGGAGCGCCTCTCACAAGAATTGCCTGATGAGGTGGAAATGGACCTTTATTACACACAAAATGATATCGTGTCCAAAATATTCAAAGACCTGGGGATCTCCTTTTTAATCTCCATTTTAGCTGTTGTATTAATCACATTTTTTGGACTGAATGCAGTTTCCGCGATCCTAGTGGCAATTTCGATTCCAATTTCCATTGCGCTTGGTTTGATTCCGCTGCCATATGCGAATGTTGACTTGAACCAGATTTCCATCATTGGAATAATCATAGCCCTCGGGATCCTGGTGGATGATGCAATTGTAGTGAACGACAATATTCAAAGGCGTTATCAACTAGGTGATAGCCCCCTTGAAGGCGCAATTAAAGGAACCAAAGAAGTTCGCGTTTCCATTATTACGTCCACATTAGCGATTGTATTTACATTCTTGCCACTGACATTCCTTGGTGGTCCGAACGGTGCATTCATTTTCGCACTGCCGACAGTTTTGATTGCTACCATCATCGGTTCCACCATTGTTGCATTGACGATTGTGCCGATATTTATGGCATGGCGTCAAAAGAAAAAGAAGAGAAACAAAGTGAAGGATGGACTGCTTGGTTCTCAGATTGAGAAAGTAGGTGACTGGTATAGTTCGAAAATATTGACCAAAGTCGTGAAAAAGCCGCTGCTTACTGGTCTTGCAGTTCTTATTTTCTGTACAGCATCATACGCCCTTGTTCCATTTATTCCAGTTGTTTTTTTCCCAAGTGCTGACAGGGAAGAGGTTACGGTATCTGTAACGTATCCTGCTGGAACCCCACTTGAGGAGACAGAGTCAAGGCTTGAAGAAATGGAAGACACCATCAAATCAGATGAAGCAGTATATGAAACAACTATTTTTGCCGGTAGTGGTGAACCAGGTATTTTCGGAAGCACGCTTTCCAATTCTGGTGAGAATACAGGGCAAATAGTAATCAGGGTTGATCGTGAGCAGCAGTCTGCAGCAGACACTATTGCAAAATGGCAGCCACAACTCCGTGATGAAAATCCAGATGCGGTTGTGATGCTATCCACTATCGAAGCTGGGCCACCAGTTGGAGCGCCAATTGCTTTAACGGTAGTCGGAGATGATATTGACGAGTTAATGAATTCTGTAAATGGAATGAAAGAAGAGATAGAAAGCCTAGAAGGAAGCGGGGCAGTTATCGATGATGTTGGATCCTCTCAACCTACTATCAACTATGTTCCAAACAGGGAAGAGATGGAAGAGCATGGCATCACCTCCCAGGAAATAAGCAATCAAATTAGACTCGTTACAGAGGGTATACCTGTCGGCTCCTATGAGGCTGGACTTGAAAGGGAAACGTTGACGATTGTTCAGGATCTGGTGGAAGATGGCGAAACTATTGATTTAGAAGCTTTGGAGCTGCCAAGTAAAACGGAAACAACTGAATTTGGAGCACCTGTTCTTGTCCCGTTATCTGAACTGGTAGAGGTGGAAGAAACAGAAGTGCTTCCTCTAATTCCTCATAAAGATGGAGACAGAACGATTACAGTACGCGTATATCCGGGGGAAGATGATAAGCAGAAGCTTGAAGCAGAAGTAAAAGAAATTGCTACTTCCTATGAGTCAGATAGTATTTCCGTTTCTGTCGGAGGAGAATCTTCTGCCAGAAGTGACTTCTTTATTGAAGTTGGTAAGTTGTTCGTTATCGTTATTTTCTTAATCTATATTTTAATGGTTGTTCAATTCAATTCATTAAGACTTCCATTATTGATTATGAGTTCTGTTTACCTCGCCATTTCCGGAGCCGTAATTGGACTATTCATTACCCAAACCGGCCTAGGATTTATGGCTATGATGGGGATTGTATCGCTTGCGGGAATTGTGGTACGTAATGCAACAGTATTCATCGAGTTCATGGAATCGCGTTTGCAAGAAGGTGCCACTCTAAGTGAAGCGGTCATAGATTCAGGGAAAGCGAGATTGAGACCGGTTGTGCTGACGGCGTTTACGTCCATTGCAGCATTGCTGCCAATTGCATTCAGTGGTGATGTATTATTTACGCCATTGGCAATCTCTATTATTTCCGGTATCTTCTTTTCGACCTTCTTTACATTGCTGTTTGTTCCGGCATTCTATATTGTGATTAAACGTAAAAAAGTGAAAGAAGCATAATTAACAAAAAGATACACCTAGCAATTATTGCTGACTAGGTGTATCTTTTTATTGTAGGGATATACTTTTAATGAAACATTATTATTCTTTAGTTCGTACAAGTACTATCTACTATAATCAGTTAAAAAGGTGATTGCATATTATATGGAATTCTATCTTGATATTCTACTATACGCACCATATGTAACAGCCGCCGTCCTTTGTCTTTTGACGTTCTGCTTTTTTGTGGATTCTAAGTATGTGGTCTGCCAACACAATGGCTATACGACATCTTTGGACCTTGAAACAAATAAATTGCAGTCTGTTATCGGTAAGCGGAGAAGGCTTATTACATTCATATATAGAAAACGGCCAACAAAAGAATCAACCTTAGATGAAGAAGATTCCTCTAACTACTTTGCATACATGAGTCGATAACCTTGTAAAAAGTAGGAGGAATTTACATGAAGAAATTTTGGACAGTGAGTTTAGTAATATTTTTATTGGCGCTATTAACAGGTTGTAACATGAGTGAGCCCATTACGGCTGATAGTTCAGGAGTATGGAATCACTATTTTGTCTATCCTTTGTCTCTTGCATTGACGACGGTCGCAGATTGGACTGGAGGAAGCTACGGTATTTCCATCATTGTCGTGACAATTGCTATTCGTACACTTATTTTGCCACTAGCATTAAAGCAACAGAAAAACATGCTTGCCATGCAAAAGCTAAAGCCAGAAATGGAAGCATTGCAAAAGAAATATAAAGACAAGAAAAAACCAGATGACCAAAAAGAAATGCAAAAAGAATTAATGGCATTATACCAGACGCACAAAGTGAACCCTGCCGCGGGTTGTTTTCCAATGTTGATTCAGATGCCTGTGATCATGGCCTTCTATTATGCAATCGGCAGAACGACGGAAATAGCCGAGCACTCTTTCTTTTGGGTGAGTCTTGGCCAGCCTGATCCATACTTTATCCTCCCGGTTGTGGCAGCAATCACGACATTCATCCAGACAAGAGTCACTCTTACTGATGACGTACAGCCACAGATGAAGATGGTCATGAACATCATACCTGTGTTTATTTTGATCGCCGGATTGACGTTGCCTTCTGCGCTGGCACTTTATTGGGTGATAGGAAATTTATTCGGAATTGGACAAGGACTATATTTGAAAAAACGTATGAAAACGTTGAAACAGATGGAAGAAACAACAGTCGTTCCAAGCACATAATAGGATAAAACCTCTAACCTCCTCTCAGGGAGGTTGGAGGTTTTTTTAGAATGAAAAATCTATAATACAGTTGATTTCCGTTCCAGGCGCTTCGCTTGCCTGCGGGCGGTCCGTGAGCCTCCTCAGGCTTCGCCTTGCGGGGTCTCACCTGTCCCTTCCTCCCGCGGGCGTCTGCGCGCCTTCCACTCCAATCAACAAGATGACTTCGTTCACCTTAAGGGTTAAAGAAGCATTGAATTTTAGTTTTGGGGTAATCCCATTAACTTTTAGTCATGTATTTTCAGCTGTGGATTGGAGCAAATGGCGAAGACTCCAGAGGGGAGTAACGGTAGCTTGAGACCCCGCAGCGCAGCGAGGAGGCTCAAGCACCGTCCCGCGGAAAGCGAAGCCATTTGCGGAAAGGAACAGCGTCGATAAACCAACCAACTAAGTTTTAAAAAGAATGGCTTACGCAACTCTTCTGATCCTCCATATTAAAATAGCATTCAGTAAAAACCATATTCCTAAAAAAGCCAAGACTGTTAGAAACGAAAAGTTATGGCTTATGATAGGACTGACGGCAGTGCCAATCAGTAAAGTGAAAGAATACAAGGAGATGGCGCTTCCGCGGTGATTGCTGCCTAATATCCCAATATATGTGATGATTGCCGGTAGGAAAAAGGAAATGGCAGCTACATAGATCACAGATAAAGCACCTATCACAAATAGATTTTCATAAAAAATCATCATAAAAAAGAACGAAAAGGAAATGCTCAACGAACAAATAAGAAGTAAACGCTTGGATCCCACGGTCCGCATCAATATGTCAGAAAAGAGACATGAAACAGTACCAACGAGCCCGACAGAACGGACCAACATAAAAGATTGATCAGGAAACGTTATGGATAAGAATTGAAACAGGCTATCGTAAAACGTCACAAAGGAGAGCAGCAAGGAAAAAACAATAAGGTAAAGAATTCGTAAATCACGGTCCGTCAAGAGCGTGAAAAAATGTTTCCAAGGTTTGTCCTTTGTACTTATCAATGAATGAGCTGAACTTAAGATGAGACGTGCAAATACGAACAACAGGAAGTAAACAAGTGAAAAGAAAACAAATACATCTTCCCATTGAAAATAAGTGACTATATGTTCGCTTATCATTGGGCCAAAAATGCCCGATAACAGAAAACCTGCATTAATAAGAGATATGGTAAAAGTTCGAAGGGATTGGGAAAAGTGGTCAAAGCAATAGGCAAAAGCGACTGGCGCAAAGCAACCAAGGGTGAACCCTTGAATGGAGCGGGCAACGTACAAATGAGAAATATTTGCAGAGTGCGCAATGAGTATGGTGGCTAATGCCGAAAACAGAAACCCGTAGCTGATGATCTTCTTCCGGCCGAATCGATCGGACAACGGCCCGAACATCAGGAGTCCTATTGCATAGAAGATGCTAAAGAAACTGCTGGCCAATATTACTTTTTGTTTGGAGATATTCCACTCCAAGCTTATCGGATTATAAAGTGGGATTAATGTGTATAGGTTACAGACCACTAAAAAACCCATAACGATTAATAATGTTGCTGAAAAATAATGGTTTTTTCTTCGTTCCATTTCCGTTCACCTGCCCATTTTACCTTATGCAATGGGTGTTTGACCGGTTCCATCCTCGAAAGTAACCCGTTGGCAATAATAGTAGTTTTTCAGTACAATAGAATAAGAAGAACATAAGTGCGTATTATTTTTTTGAATGGAGAAAATGGGGGATATCTAGTGTCTATACGATTTTTAATAGGAAGAACAGGCAGCGGGAAAACAACCTGGTGCAACGAGCAAATTCTTCACATGCTTAAAGAAGACCCGCAAGGTCCGCCAGTTGTCTACCTTGTGCCAGAGCAGATGACTTTTCAATCAGAATACTGGATCGTTCAGTCGCCTGATGTAAAGGGTATGATACGGGCACAAGTATTCAGTTTTACTCGTCTTGCATGGAGAATTTTACAGGAAGTCGGCGGTATCAGCCGTTTTCATATCGATCAGACCGGAATTCATATGCTGCTTCGGAAGGTAATTGAGGAACACAAAAGTAAGTTTCATGTGTTTGGGAAGTCTGCCGAGCAGTTCGGATTCATTGAACAAATGGAAAGCATGATTACAGAGTTTAAACGTTATTGCGTCACACCAGAACTTTTACATGAAGAAATCGTACGGATTGGAGAGGATGCCTCCATTTCTGAGCACGAAAAAATGCTAGCTAAAAAGCTGACTGACATACTAGTTGTCTATCGTCAGTTAGAAGCAACGCTGGAAGGCAAATATTTGGACGGCGAAGATTACTTACAGCTATTGACGGAAAAAATACCAAATTCAAGCTATATTCAAAATGCAGATATTTTCATTGATGGTTTTCATAGCTTCACGCCTCAGGAATTGGAAGTCTTAAAGGAATTAATGAAACATGCAAACTCGGTCACGGTTGCCTTGACTGCGGATAAACCATATGACGAAGAAGCACCATATGATCTTCATCTGTTCAGGGAGACAGGAACGACTTATCAAAGACTGAGGGATATCGCACTCGAAGAAGGATGCGAACTAGAAGAGCCGGTGCTTTTAAAAGGCACGCCCCGCTTTCAACATGCTGATTCCTTGCGTCATATGGAACAGTATTTTGATGTTCGTCCAACGGTCGTCTTTCCGGAAAAGGCTGATGTGTCTATTTTACAAGCAGTCAATCGCAGAGCGGAAATGGAAGGCATTGCGAGGGAGATCGTCTCCCTTGTCAGGGATAAGGGGAATCGCTATAAAGATATAGCTGTCATCGTCAGAAATGCAGAATCTTATATTGATTTGGTTAATACAGTTTTCAAAGATTATGACATTCCCTTTTTCGTCGATCAAAAGCGGACAATGCTACATCATCCTTTGGTCGAGTTGCTTCGTTCCAGCCTTGAAGTGATTTCAAGAAACTGGCGCTATGAATCTGTTTTCCGTTGTGTAAAGACGGATTTCTTTTACTCGCTCGATCAAGATATAAATGAGATGCGCGAAAAAACGGACAAGCTGGAAAACTATTGCCTGTCCTATGGTATACAAGGCCATAGATGGACTGCGACTGAGCCATGGAAGTATCGTCGCTTTTTTAGTGTGGATACAGAAGGTCCATACGTACAAACAGATGAAGAAATTGCTTATGAAAAGGAAATCAATGAGTTAAGAACGATGATCGTGGAGCCGCTTCATATGCTTGAAAAACGCTGGAAAAAAGCAAAGTCAATCGAAGGCTATTGCAAGGCGCTTTATGAATTTATGGAAGATTTAAAGATTCCACAAAAACTGGAAGCAAGAATGAAAAAGGCGGAGGAAGAAGGCAATCTGTCTTCTGCAAAAGAAAACGAGCAAGTATGGAAAGCGATTATTCAAATGCTCGATCAGATGGTCGAACTGATAGGGGACCATCCAATTTCGTTATCCATGTTTATGAAAATGGTGGAAAGTGGATTGGAAAGCCTGCGATTCAGCTTAGTGCCACCGGCAATTGACCAGGTTATCGTTGCTAACTTTGATCTTTCGCGCTTGACAGATATAAAGCACAGTTTTGTGATTGGTGTAAATGATGGGGTGATCCCTGCCAAGATCAAGGACGAGGGGTTTATATCAGAAGAAGAAAGAGAGCTTCTGTCAAACTACGGAATGGAGCTTGCACCGACAAGTCTAGAACGACTGCTTGATGAACATTTCCTTGTTTATACGTCTTTTTTAAGCCCTTCCCATCACTTGTATATAAGCTATGCCCTGGCAGATGAAGAGGGAAAAACACTGTTGCCTTCTTCTTATATCAAGCGAATAAAGGAAATGTTTCCGTCGCTACAGGAGAAGTTGTTGCTCAATGAACCTGCAGAGCTTAATAGCGAAGAGCAGTTAAGGTATATCCATACTCCATCGACCACACTATCCAACTTGGCAGTTCAGCTTCAAGCGTGGATGAAGAAATATCCGGTCGAACCGATTTGGTGGGATGTATACAATACACTTTTAGAAAGTGAAGAATGGCAGGATAAAACCGAACAGGTCTTACGAAGCTTATTTTATAAAAATGAAGCAAAAAAATTGAAACAAAAGGTCAGCCGTGAGTTATACGGTAACTTCATGGAAGCAAGTGTGTCGAGAATGGAGAAATTCAGTGCATGTGCCTTTTCCCATTTCGCATCACATGGTTTAAAGCTGAAGGAAAGAAAAATCTACCGATTGGAAGCACCGGATATCGGTCAGCTTTTCCACGCTGCACTTAAGCATATCTCAGATAAGTTAAGGCAAAGCGGCAACGATTGGAAGAACCTAACGAAACAGGAATGTGAAGTGCTGGCAAAAGAAGCCGTGCATATTCTCGCACCAAAGCTGCAAGGGGAAATCCTGTTAAGCTCCAATCGCTTCCATTACATCAAACGGAAGTTGGAAACGATTATCACAAGAGCTTCGCAAATCTTAAGCGATCACTCTAAAGCGAGCAAATTCACCCCAGTTGGTTTGGAACTTGGCTTTGGAAAGCAAGAAGAGTTGCCTCCAATTCAGATCAACTTGCCAAATGGTGTGACAATGGAGCTTGTAGGGCGTATAGACCGGGTAGATAAAGCGGAAGGAAGCAGTGGATTATTGCTTCGTATCATAGATTATAAATCAAGCAACAAAGCGCTTGACCTGACAGAAGTATACTATGGCTTGGCATTACAGATGTTGACCTATCTTGATATTGTCATCTCGCATTCTAAAGGGTGGCTTGGAAGTGAAGCTACTCCTGCCGGTGTCTTGTATTTCCATGTTCATAATCCAATGATTAAAACAAACGGAATGAAACCGGAGGACATCATTGAAGAGGAGATCTTTAAGAGCTTCAAAATGAAGGGCCTGCTTTTAGGTGACGAAGAATCTGTGAAGCTGATGGATCAGACGCTGGAGAGTGGACATTCCAAAATCGTTTCGGCTGCACTGAAAAAGAATGGTGGATTTCAAGCGAACTCGTCGATTGCAAGTGAAGAAGAATTCACGCAGCTCAGAACGTATGTAAGAAAGACATTTGAAGAGATTGGTATGAAGATATCCGAAGGGGAAACAAGCATTTCTCCGTACAAACTGAAAAATCAAACACCATGTACGTTTTGTTCGTATAAATCGTTTTGTCAATTTGATACATCTCTTGATGAAAACGAATATAGAGTGTTGCCAACGATACCTAAAAATGAGGTCATTTCCTCAATGAAAACAAAGATAGAAGGGGGAGAGGAATCATGAGTATGGAACTTCTTCCAAAACCAACAGATGCCCAGTGGACTGATGATCAGTGGAAAGCAATTGTCGCTTCTGGTAGAGATATACTTGTTGCAGCAGCTGCTGGTTCAGGTAAAACCGCTGTTCTTGTTGAACGGATGATTCATAAGATCGTCGAGGAACATGTTGATGTGGACAGGCTGCTTGTCGTTACCTTTACCAATGCTTCAGCTGCAGAAATGCGCCATCGAATCGGTGAAGCGCTGGAAAAACAGTTAGAGAAAAAGCCGGCATCGCTTCATTTGCGCCGACAGCTAAGTTTATTGAACAGAGCATCCATATCTACGATTCACTCCTTTTGCCTTGAAGTGGTACGGAAATACTATTATTTGATCGATATTGACCCAAGTTTTCGTATTGCCGATACAACAGAGATTCAATTAATGCAGGAAGAAGTTCTTGAGGGCGTCTTTGAAGAAGAGTATGGGAAAGAGGACAACGATTTATTTTTTGAATTAGTGGATCAGTACACAAATGACCGTTCGGATGGAGCGTTGCAAAGCCTTGTTCTTGATCTTCATGAGTTTTCAAGAGCCAATCCTAACCCTGATAAATGGCTGGATGAGATTGTAACTTTTTATCAGTCCACCAGCAAATTTTCTATGGATGAATTGCCTTTCATCTCGACATTGAAGCGGGAAATGAAACTGCAATTTCTCGGGGCTGAAAGTTTGTTGGAAAAGGCAATGAAAATTACGCTCGAGCCAGGGGGACCTGCTCCTCGCGCTGAGAATATCGAGCAAGATTTGGCACAACTTCACAGATTGCAAGCTGCCCTCGATACATCTTGGGGAGATTTGTATGAAGCAATGCAGGAACTCGATTTCTCCAGAGCCAAAACATGCCGCGGCGATGAATATGATAAAGAACTGATAGAAAGATGGACAAAGGCCCGTAATGACGCCAAAGCACTTGTACAAGGGATCAAAGATGAATTGTTTTCCAGACGTCCGGAGTCCTTCTTAAAAGATCTCGAAGAATTAGCACCTGTGATGGGTACCCTTGTCAATCTTGTAAAGCGGTATGGCGTGGAGTTCAGCTTGATGAAGCAAGATAAAGGGCTGGTGGATTTTTCTGACTTAGAGCATCTTTGTTTAAATGTGCTGACCACCTTTAACGAAGGGAAATTAGAGCGTTCCGAAGCTGCCCTCCGCTATCAGTCCACTTTTAAAGAAGTGATGGTGGATGAGTATCAGGATACAAATATGGTCCAGGAAGCTATCCTGAAGCTAGTTACGAAGGAAAGCGAAGAATCCGGAAATATGTTTATGGTAGGGGACGTGAAGCAATCGATCTACAGATTCCGATTAGCGGAACCATTTCTGTTTTTAAGCAAATACAAACGGTTCGATACGGAAGGAAGAGAGTCTGGCCTTCGTATTGATTTGAATAAAAATTTCCGGTCGCGTCCAGAAGTCCTTGATGCCACCAACTTTATCTTTAAACAGATCATGGGAGAAACAGTTGGGGAAATCGATTATGACGATGATGCGGAGTTAAAGTTCGGCGCAGCCTATTATCCGGAAGCAACAGATCGTGAATCGGAACTATTATTAATAGATCGAAGCGGTTCGGTTGCAGGGGATGAGGACGAACTATCGGAGTCTGCAGATAACACGACTGGATTCGATAAAGTGGAGCTGGAGACGGCTCAAGTCGAAGCGAAGATGATCGCTCAGAAAATAAAGCAGCTCATTCAGTCCGGCTATGAGATATATGATAAGGACAGAAAAGCGATGCGTCCTGTCACCTACAGGGATTTTGTCATCCTGATGCGCTCGATGCCATGGGCTCCACAATTTATGGAGGAGTTTAAGCAAGAGGGACTGCCTTTATATGCAAACTTGAGCACAGGATATTTTGAGGCAACAGAAGTCGCCATCCTTATATCGCTATTGAAAATCATCGATAATCCATATCAAGATGTTCCATTGGCTTCTGTGTTAAGGTCACCGATTGTCGGCCTTGATTCCAATGACTTGGCGACCATCCGCATTCAGCAAAAAAGGGGCTCGTATTATGAAGCGTTGATCGCATTTATGGAAAAGGCACCAGATTCTTTGGAAGAGCAAGAATTAGCGAAAAGAGTTCGGTTATTCTATCAGATGCTTCAATCATGGCGGACAGCTGCGCGTGAAGGTGCATTGTCCGAGTTAATCTGGCAGATCTATCAGGATACCCATTTCCTTGATTTTGTCGGAGGGATGCCGGGCGGAAAGCAGCGTCAGGCGAATTTGCGGGCACTGTATGACCGGGCAAGACAATATGAATCCACCTCATTCCGCGGCTTGTTCCGTTTCTTGCGTTTTATTGAAAGAATGCAAGAGAGGGGAGAAGACCTTGGTGCTGCAAGAGCACTTGGGGAGCAAGAGGATGTTGTCAGGCTGATGACGATTCACTCCAGTAAAGGACTTGAGTTTCCCATCGTCTTTGTTGCAGGACTATCCAGACAGTTCAATATGATGGACCTAAACAAAAGTTATTTGCTGGATAAAGAGCTTGGATTTGGTTCTAAATATGTAAATGCAAAACTGCGAATTACCTATCCTACGATCTTGCAGCTGGCATTGAAGCGAAAAGCGAAGGCACAGTTGATAGCAGAAGAAATGCGTGTGTTATACGTAGCTCTCACCAGAGCAAAAGAAAAATTATATCTGGTCGGAACGGTAAAGGATTTTGAAAAATCTCAATTGCTGTGGAGTGAACACGTCTCACATGAAAACTGGCTGTTACCAGACTATGTGAGAGCAGGCGCGAAATCGTATATGGACTGGGTTGGTCCATCACTTGTGCGCCATAAGGATGCTGAAGCGTTGAGAGGAGATAGTCCGACTGGGACAAACCAAGAGGACATCGTCAATCATCCGACTTCATGGAAGATATCCGTCACTAATGTGGAACAATTGCTGCAAGGAATAGAAACTGAAAAAGAAGCAGAAAACCTTCTCCTGGATAAGGTGAAACATGGCGAACAGGTCGACATCGAAAGTCCTTACAAAGCGAGAGTGATAGAACAGCTTACTTGGAACTATCCATATAAAGAAGCCAGTATCCATCGCTCTAAGCAATCCGTTTCAGAGATAAAAAGAATGAGAGAACAGCAGGATCCATACGCAGATACCACGCTTGTTCAAACAGAAAGAAGGTATTTCCTTGATCGCCCGGCCTTCTTGCAGAAGAAAAAACTGTCACCATCAGAAATTGGGACGGCGATGCACGCTGTGATGCAGAATTTAGATCTTTCCGCCGGAACCATCGATAGAGATTATGTACAGGCGCAAGTTATGGAGATGGTTCAAAAAGAACTAATAACAGCTGAACAGGCAAATGTCATCGACTTTGACGCAATCGTATCCTTCTTTACCACTCCTGTCGGGAAGCGGATGCAACAGGCGGAACATGTTCACAGGGAGGTTCCATTCAGTTTTGCATTGCAGGAAAATGAATTTTTCGAGCAAATGGATTTAAAAGAAGAGACCATTTTGGTGCAAGGTGTTATTGATTGCCTTTTAGAAGATGAAGAGGGGCTAGTATTGATTGACTACAAAACGGATACCATCACAGGTCGATTCGCTAACGGGTTTGAAGAGGCGGAACCTGTGCTTCGTAACCGTTATAAAGATCAAGTGGCTCTATATGCAAGGGCTGTTGAAGAAATTTGGAAGAAAGAATTAAAGGAGAAATATTTATATTTCTTTGATGGAAATCAATTGGTGAAGATGGATTAACACAAAGAGCGGCTCAGGTGGCAAATGTCAGAGGATGAAAAATTTGTTGCTTGAGCCACTTTCATGGAAGGGAAGAAAGAAGATGCGCATACTTCATACTGCCGACTGGCATTTGGGCAAAACCTTAGAAGGAAGAAGTCGTTTGCCAGAGCAGGCACAATTTTTAGAAGAACTTCTGCAAATCGTAGAAGAAGAAAAAGTGGATGTGGTACTGATGGCGGGAGATGTCTATGATACTGTCAATCCCCCGGCACAGGCAGAAGTGCTTTTCTATGAGTCGCTACAACAGCTATCAAACAATGGGAAAAGGCCGGTTGCCGTTATTGCAGGGAACCATGATAATCCAGACCGTCTTTCTGCATCCAGACCTCTTGCAAGCTCACAGAATATCTCCTTGCTAGGATACCCCACAATGGACGTTCAGAGCATCTATGTCCCCACAACGGAAGAAACTTTGAAGCTAGCTTCTTTACCCTACCCTTCAGAGTCCAGGTTAAACGAAGTGCTTTCCGAAGAGTTTGAAGAAAAAGTGATCAGGGATCATTATAATGCAAGAATTCGCCAGTTTTTTGATAAGATGTGTGAACAATTTACCGAGTCCTCTGTGAATATCGCAATGAGCCATCTTTTTGTTGCCGGTGGAAATTCCACGGATTCGGAACGCCCAATCGAAGTAGGCGGAGCATTTACGGTGGCAGCAGAAAGTTTGCCAGAGCAAGCTCAATATGTTGCCTTAGGTCATTTACATCGCCCTCAAACCATCAAACGTGCCAAAACGGCTGCCAGATACTCAGGCTCACCGCTTGCTTATAGCTTTTCAGAAGCTGGATATACGAAAAGTGTAACCATTATTGATGCTAAGCCTGGTAAAGAAGTAGAAACGAAAGAAATCTACCTTTCTAGTGGAAAGCCTCTTGTAAAATGGAAGGCAACAGAAGGAGTCCAACAAGTTTATAGTTGGCTAGAAGAAAAGAAAGACAGCAATGCATGGGTAGATCTTGAAATACATGTCACCAATGCTTTATCCATGGAAGAGATCCACCGCATCCGAAAACATCACGATGGCATCCTCCATATCCGTCCTATTTTTCCGGAAATGGTCGAGGAGAGAAAAGCGGTAAAGATGGACAGTGTTCCAATTGAGGAACTGTTTGTGAGGTTTTATGAAAAACAGTCAGGAGGCGCAAAACCTGAGGAAGAACTAGTCCGATTATTTCTCTCCTTATTGCAGGATGACACGTTGAAGGAGGAGCAAGTATGAAACCAATCACATTGACGATCGGAGGGCTTCACAGCTTCCGGGAAAAACAAATAATTGACTTTGAATTGCTTTGTGAAGGTGGAGTGTTTGGAATCTTTGGGCCCACCGGAAGTGGGAAATCCTCCATATTGGATGGGATGACGCTTGCATTGTACGGAAAAGTAGAGCGGGCCTCCAATAATACGCAAGGAATTATGAATCATGCGGAAAACCAGTTGGAAGTTTCCTTTTTATTTGAACTGGAAAATGCTAAAGGGAAGCAACGTTTTAAAGTGGAACGGACCTTTAAACGAACAGATGATATCCGCGTGAAATCAGGAATTTCAAGATTGACGGAAGTAAAAGAAAGTGAGCATATCGTGATTGCGGATAAGGCTAGTGAAGTGAACCAGGCCATTCAAGAGATACTCGGCCTAACCATTGATGATTTCACCAGAGCCGTTGTGTTGCCACAAGGTAAATTTGCGGAATTTCTATCGCTTAAAGGTGCGGACAGAAGACAAATGCTGCAACGCCTTTTCCAGTTAGAAAAATACGGTGATCAGCTTTCCCGAAAAATTAAGGAAGAGCTGCAAGAAAAAACGAGACTCTTGGGAGAAATACATGCCGAGCAGTTAGGGTTGGGCGAGGCTTCAGATGAGGCGGTAAAAGAAGCGGAAAAAGCGTTCAGAGAAGTAGAAGCGCTTGTTAAAAGGTCAGAAAAAGCACTTCAAGAGATGGAACATGCATTTGAGCAAAAAAAGAAGCAGTGGGAAAGGCAAGTAGAAAAGGCTCAGGTGGAAAAAAAGCTTCACTCTTACTTATTACAAGAGGCTTCTATTAAGGAGCTAGAAACTTCCTATACATTGGCAGAACAGGCAGAGAGCTTAAAACCTTTATTGGAAGATTTGAAAGAAGTAGAAAAAGCTTTATTAGAGTGGAAGCGAAGAAATAACTTTGACCAAAAAGCCAATGAATCTGCAAAAGGAGCATTGGACCAAGCGTTGAAAACGTATGAAGCAACAAGGGGTAAGAAAGAAGCAGAATTCCCTGTGCTGCTGGCAAAGAAAGAAAAGTTAGAACGTGCGAGAAACCTGGAAGACGGATTGACTGCCTATCAGCCCAAAATGGAAGAACACAAACGTTCTTTGGCTTCTAATAAAGAAGTATTTTCTACATTACACACTCAGGAAGAAAAAGCTAAGGAGCTGTATACCAAGGCAGTAAACAAGCAAAAGACAATAAAAGAGGAGCTTGCCTCCCTTGCGTTTGCACCTGCACGTCTAGAATTACTGCAGAAAGCATTTGACAAGAAACAAGAGATACTGCTCATTGAGAAAAAAATGAAGGAAAATGGAGCAGAAGTACAAACGCTGCAAAACAAAATCTCTTCGTTTCAGGCGGAGAATCAAAAAGCGGAAGCAAATCTGAATAAGGGAAAAGAAACTCTCTTAGAAATTTTCCAAAATACAGAGAAACACTATGATCATGCATCAGAAATGGCACAACAGCTTGATTGGCTGGAAAGGCAGATTGAACAGTTTTTAGAAGCGGAACAAAAACTTGCGGATGATGCTAAAATCCATCAACTTGCATTGGAGTTGGCCAAATCCCTTGAAAACGGAGATGCATGTCCAGTTTGTGGTTCCACAGAGCATCCTGGTCTAGCTTCTCATCAAGCTCATAGGGAAATAGCAAGCACCAAAGAAGAAACCGGAGTAGGGAAAATGCCTGCTGCGATTTCACAGCAAAAACAGGAAAACCTGAAAATTAAGTTTAAATTAGAGCAAATAGCTACAGAACTTCATCGAGAACTTGAAGGGGAAAAAGACTTGCCTACCCCGAAGGAATCATTGGAGAAATGGGATCTGTGGGACAAGGAATTGAACGAGTCCAAGGATACAGCGGTGCTGCTTGCTGAAAAGTACCATAGAATTGCAACAGAACAAAAAGCTTTCGTTCAAGATCTCATACAGTTGCAAGAAAAGAAAGAGAAGGTGGACAACTACCTTAAAACATGGTCAGGCACCTTTAAAGAAACAGCAAAGCTTGCTTCAAGCTATACGGAACAGCTTGAAGCATGGATAAAGCGTCTAGAAGATACAAAACAGGAGTTGGTAGAAAAGAAAAACAAGTGGGACAGAGATTTCGAAGAAGAAAAATATGAAGAAATTGAAACCACCTATCAAGCTGCCAAAGAAGCGGACAAGAAACGTTTGGACCTGCAGGAAAGAATAAATACTAGTGTGGATTTTATTGAATCAAAAGAGAAAGAATTAAAAGAAGCACTAGATAAGAAAAGAGAAATCGAAAAGACTATTTACCAAGAGGAATTGCAACTCGAACAGATTCAGAATCGTATGAAAGATACGCTAGAAGAAATAAAGTCCATCGTTGGAGAGAATAATATCAAAGATGAGCTGAAGCGTATTGAGCATGATGTGGAAAACCTAAAGAGGCTGGAAAGAGAAAACTACCAAAAATGGATTGAATCCCAGCAGCATGCTCAAGAAAGGGAAAAAGCTGCTTCACACAGTGAACAGATGGTAAAGGAAACGTTGTCACGCCTTGCTCTCCTCCAGGAAAAATGGAAACATGAGCTAGAAAAATCCGTGTTCACATCTATGGATGCTGTTGAGTCAGCAATTGTTCATATAGATTCAAAAGAAATGTGGAAAGAACAAATAGAACAGTACTGGGAGGAAAGAAAGGCCATTGAAAAGGACCTCTCTCGTTTGAATGCATTAATTGGCACAGAAAGATTGAGTGAAGCAGAATGGGTAGATTCCCAAGAGCAATTGCAGTCTGCCCGTAAGGATCTTCGCGATGGAATTGAAAGAAAAAGTGCACTTCAACAGAATCTTCTTTCATTAAAAGATCGTAATGAACGGTTTAGGGTTCTCGAGGAAAAGAAGACCAAGCTCTCCGAGGAGACTCAAGCATATCAAAAGCTGCAGAGTGTCTTTAAAGGGAACAGTTTTGTTGAATACTTGGCCGAAGAGCAGTTGCATCAAATAAGCAGAGATGCTTCAGAAAGATTGGGACAGCTTACCCGCCAAAGATATGCATTGGAAATGGACTCAAATGGAGGCTTCATTATCCGTGACGATGCCAATGGTGGTGTAAGAAGACCAGTTTCCACGCTTTCTGGTGGAGAAACATTCCTTACTTCCTTGGCACTTGCATTGTCCCTTTCCGCTCAAATTCAGTTAAGAGGAGAATACCCACTGCAGTTCTTCTTCCTTGATGAGGGCTTTGGGACACTTGATTCAGAGTTACTGGATGCAGTAGTTACGGCATTGGAGAAGCTTCAGTCCGACCATCTGGCAGTAGGGGTCATTTCCCACGTACAAGAGCTAAGGGCACGTTTGCCGAGACGATTGGTTGTTACACCTGCACAGTCTTCTGGGAAAGGTTCGGTCGTGACGTTGGAAAATTTATGATTATTTTATTGTAGTAATGTGAAGGGTTAATGGATGTGTATGGATGTTGAATTTGAATGGGGGAGGTGTATTTGAAATGGGAAAGAAGAAAAAGCACGACATCGGAACCTGTGAGCTTTGTGAAAGAGAAGAGGTGGAAATAACGGTCCATCATCTAACCCCAAAGGAAATGGGAGGGACCTTTCTGCCGACGGCTAATCTTTGTATTCCATGTCATAAACAAATACACGCCTTATACACGAATGAAGAACTGGCCATCCGTCTGAATACAGTTCTTCTCCTGAAGGATGACCCAAAGATTGCCTCCTTCATCAAATGGATCCAAAAACAGCCATCTACCAAAATCCCACTAACACGCAAGTCAAACGAACGAAAACAAAAACGATAAAATCCGATAATACCAACAAAAAAACCAAAACCCGTGCCACTTGCGTTGGCACGGGTTTTGTGGTATTTCGGGGTGGAAGGGGAAAGTCCTAGAGGGGTCTGACCCCCTTTTTTCTTTTTTTTCTCTTTTTTCTTTTGTTAGTTATTCGCCACAATATCCTGGTCATTGATGTCAGGGTCGATGGTGTTGGTGGCGGATAGACCGTTGTTGGTGATGACGAAGTTGCCGGTGTTTAGTGCACCGGATCCTGCTGAGGTTTTGGAGGCTGATTTAGGGGAGATGTAGAAGGAATCCCCGAAATTGATGACGCCTCCGCCTACACTGTTGATGGCAACCGGACCTACGATAGCTGGCATGTAGAACATCCTTTTTGTTTTTTGAGTGAGCGCACTCATGTTTTTATGATACTTATACTATATGAAACCTCCCCTAAAAGGTGAAGATACTGAAAATCTAATCATCCTCGCTCTTTTTTGGAGTATCTGGTATTCCCATTGCTTTATGAACCTCTGGGCCAAGTAGTTGCCTTGTATGTTTAACCCTGGCTTCCGCGCAGATTGTCTGGGATGAACCGATTTGCAGGACAGAGGAAGAAGAGACCCCTTTAATCTTGATATGATTCACACAAATGTTTGGGTTTACATTATTTACAGACATATTTACACGTTCTGTTAAAACTGGAGTCGGGGACTGCATCGTAAATATTGGGAACTCAGAGAAATTCCCTTCGTTCCCATAAAATTTCGGAAACTCTCTTTTTACAGCGAGAGCCCTGGACTTGGCATTAATATAGTACGAATCCCCAATATGAAAATAAGAGCTAAAGGACAAAGAGTGCAAATTAATCTCGTTTACTCTGGAAATTCTCATAGGCTATTCCGTAGTTAATGGAACAAATGGTCCAATTACCAATGATTCAGGGGGAGTGTCGAAATAAGATGTCAGGCAAATGTTCTGGGTATCCCCGACCAGAAAAATAGAAGAGGAAGAAACCCCAAGGATATCGACATTATTCACTTGCAGATTATGGTTTGTCACTTGAAAGTTCATATGTTAACACCACACATCTATTTTTTTTGAGGAAGAGTTTGAATAAAGACAGCAAAAGCTTTATCCATATCCCCTTGAAGCTGTTGAATCGCTATTTCCTTAATTTTTTCATCATTGTAGCCCTTTTGGACAGCTTCGGCCGTAATCGTATTTAACGTGTGATTCACACGTGAAGCTAGTTGATTGTTTACATCTTGAATCATGAAATCATGATAGTGTTTTTCGAGAGTTCTGCCTTGCTGTTTCGCTATCTGGTCAATCTTTGCTTTTCCATTTTTGTTGAGATATTCCCGTAAGTCTGCTTCAATACCTTGGGCTAAATTCTGGTTTCGTTGAGGTACAGGAACTTCTAGGTTGTTTTGGGTTACAACGAAATCTTCAATCTCACCTGCGGACCCAGGTGTCAACCCGATATTCAATGTGCCTTCCAACGTTTCTACCTTAAGTTGATCAAATTTATACTCAATTCGTTCGATATTCATACTTGGTTTTTCTTTTAATTGGGTGATTTCCTGTTGCATAAGTTTCACCAGTTCCTCGAGGGTGGAAATCTGTTTCGTCTGGTTTTCTACTACTTGTTGAAGTTGCTGGATCTGTTGCTGCGATTGATAAAAATACTGATAGTTATTGTACATCCGACCACCCCTTTCATTGGTTGCTGTTTAAGCGTCAAGAATCATCTCTAATACTTTATGCAAACACTGAAAATGGGTGAATGCCCAGAATGTAAATTTACCTTGAACCTGTTAATGGGACAAATATTTCAGATGAACTTGGAGGTGTTTCACTTGGTTGTTCTTCTGCTATCTCGGCACTGCTTACAGGTGCGGGTCCGACAAAGTTACCAGTATTGTATAAATTTGATAAGGACTTAATAACTCCCGCACTACCTATCTGAAAAACGGAGGAGTTCGATATACCTCCTATTTTCAGATGGTGGATGACGATACTTTGATTGATGAAAAAATTGGATGCCATACGTGCCCCCTCCTATTAGATTTCGCTTTACATATTCAAAGCAACGGGTTGATCATTAACATCTTGATCATAAGTGTTGGTTTGACTGTTGGTGTTGCTTATTGAAATATTATCTCCGGTATTAAAGCTTCCTGCTCCTGCAAATGTTTTGGCTGAACTGACTGGAGACATTTGAAAAACATCCCCGATATGAAAAATCCCGGAGTTACCGATGCTGTTAACATTTACAGCTCCGACGATTGCTGGCATAAACGTTAACTCCTTTTCTGTGCGCTTATGCTATATCCTATGACATTAGCCCGGTATGGTGAGTGTAAACGAAAAAAGGAAAGAGGATTTGGTGATAGGAATATAAAGGAAAAAGAGCTATAATATTCACTATGAAAGTACGAAAGGGAGGAATCTGGATGCAAGCGGCACCTATACAAGAAAAAGAGAGAATTGTAGCTTTAGATATTATAAGGGGAATTGCGATATTAGGCATTTTTCTAGTGAACATGCCATCATTTTTTGCTCCAATGCTTTATGTGAACATAAAAACATATTGGACTGATACACGGGATATTTTAGTGATGAATGGGATTGATATCATTGCCCAAGCAAGCTTTTATACCCTATTCTCATTTTTGTTCGGATATGGCTTTATTATTTTTACAACTAGAGTAGCAGAGAAAAATCTATCTGTACCAAAATACTTTTCCAGAAGACTAGTTGTATTATTGGTAATAGGCATCATACATGCGTTTTTGATCTGGCATGGGGATATTCTCATTACATATGCTTTATGTGGATTTATTTTACTATTTATGAGGAAAATGTCTTCGCAGGCGATGGTTTGGACGGGACTTCTTCTAATTGTGAGCCCAACAGCCCTGCTGTCATTATTAATGCTTGTAGTGACGTTGACGATGGGAGATACAGACCTCTATTCCACATTTGAGGCAAATGCTGCGCAATCATTACAGGTATACGCCAATGGAACATTTATGGAGATAACGAAACAACGGATTGCCGACTGGTCTTTCGTTAATATCGCAAACTTCTTCTTTATTGTATTGTCGGTTCTACCGATGTTCCTGTTTGGAGCGGCAGCAGCAAAATCCAAATGGCTAGAAAATGTGGAGGCAAACCTCTCATGGATGAAAAAGCTTTGGATTGCAACCTTTGTGATGGCATTAGTATTTAAGTTGCTGCCGTATTACACGGCTCAAAACTACACAACTGAATACCTTCAGGATGGACTAGGTGGTCCTGCAAGTGCGGTGTTTTACTTCTTATCTATTGTGTTTGCAAGCAGAACAGTTATAGGCTTGAAATTATTATCCCCTTTTCAGTACGTAGGAAAAATGAGTTTATCCAACTACTTGTTTCAATCAGTTGTTTGTTCGCTCATCTTCTATAGTTACGGATTAGGGTTATACGGATCTTTTACACCGTTTTATGGTCTATGGCTCGTTCTTGGTATATATATCTTCCAAATCATCATTAGCAGAGTATGGGTGGCAAACTTCTATTATGGACCGATGGAGTGGTTATGGAGAGCGGGTACTTACGGTAATAAGCCTAAATTTAAAAAGATGTGAAGCATATGCTTCACATCTTTGTCACTGTGCAAAGGAATATTTATTTTGGTTTTCCAATAAGTGGAGTTGTTGTTGCGACTGCTTGTTTAACAGAACATCAAGTTCTTGACTGCACTTCACAGTTTGAGATGCGGTAAATCCGTATTCTTTTGCGCAATGAATCATTTGCTGTCGTTTTAATTCAATTTTTAAGGCTAACATTTGCTTCTACTCCATTATAATAAGATTAAATAACGCAAGCGGTTGTCCTTATTATGGCACGCCTTTTACAAGAAAAAAAGCACTTCGATAAAACAAGTCATAATATAACAAATTACTACATAATCGCCGTATTTGTAGAGGGAAGGATGGATAGGTTAGTGCATTTATTATCTATGGAAATCAACGGGCAAGTTAGAATTGGGCTAACCGACGAAGCACATCTATATGTCATCGATCTTCAAAAAGCGCATGAAGCTAAAGGAGAGGAAAGTGTTTGGCCCACCACTCTTTTAGAAGGCATAGAAATTGGTGAGGATTTTATCAGCATAGTTGCTAGCCTGCGGGACTGGGTGTTCACACAACGAAATTCTAAGGATTATTTTATCCCTATGGAAGAGGTTCGGCTACTTGCGCCAGTACCAAGGCCTAGAAAAAACATCTTTTGTGTCGGGAAAAACTACCGCGAACATGTACTGGAGATGGGCGGTGAAGAGGATATCCCGGAGCATATAATGATATTTACGAAAGCTCCCACCACTGTAATCGGCCATGAAGAAATCATTCCTTTACACGAAGATGTAACAGGTCAATTGGATTATGAAGGGGAATTAGCAATTGTAATTGGAAAAAGCGGAAAGGGTATAGCTAAAGAAGATGCAATGGATTATATCTTTGGTTACACAATTGTGAATGATGTAACGGCTAGAGATTTGCAAAAGCGCCATAAACAATTCTTTCTTGGTAAAAGTTTGGATGGAACGTGTCCATTGGGACCAGTCATTGTGCATAAATCAGCAATAGATGATCCACAAAGCTTAAAGGTGAAAACGCTGGTAAACGGGGAAGTCCGGCAATCTGCTTCGACGGACCAGGTGATTTTTTCCATCCCGGAAATAATAGCAACTATTTCTAAAGGCATGACTCTGGAGCCGGGAGATATTATCGCGACTGGAACTCCTGCTGGGGTAGGGAAAGGATTTGATCCACCGCGTTTTTTAACTGGGGGAGATGTTTTAGAAGTATGCATCGAGAAAATAGGAGTTTTAAGAAATACGGTCAAGTAATATTTTTTGTTACAAGCAAAAAAAGCTGCCTGCTAGATTTAATAGATTCTAGCAGGCAGCTTTTTGATTATGATAATACTTGTTTCACTTTTTCAATAGCCCAATCTAAGTCTTCTTTGGAGATGACGAGTGGCGGTGCAAAACGGATGACCGTTTCATGTGTTTCTTTGCATAACAAGCCTTCTTCTTTTAGCTTTTCGCAGTAAGGGCGAGCTTCTTCCGTCAATTCAACTCCAATAAAGAGTCCGCGACCGCGAACTTCTTTGATGATAGGGTTTTTGATGGTGCGTAACTCTTCCATCATATAGTTCCCCAAGTCGTAAGAACGCTCTACTAAACTTTCTTCTTCTAATACTTCCAATGATGCCATGGAAACTGCACATGCTAGCGGATTTCCACCGAAAGTGGAGCCGTGTGATCCTGGATTGAAAACACCAAGGATATCTTTGTTTGCTGCTACGCAGGAAATAGGGAATACTCCTCCGCCAAGTGCTTTACCTAATATGTACATATCAGGCTCTACATTTTCCCAATCACAAGCGAATAGTTTTCCAGAGCGTCCTAGGCCAGCTTGGATCTCATCTGCCACATATAATACATTGTTTGCTTTACAAATTTCATAAGCTTCTGAGAGGAACCCTTCGGCTGGTATATTGATGCCTGCTTCACCTTGGATAGGTTCGAAGATGAAAGCGGCAGTGTTCGGTGTGATGGCACCTTTAAGTGCTTCGATGCTGCCATAAGGAATCACCTTGATACCAGGGAGCATAGGACCGAAACCTTGTTGATACTCTTCACTAGAGGACATGGATACAGCCGTCATGGTACGTCCGTGGAAGTTATCTTCACATACAATGATTTCTGCCTGGTTAACTGGCACATCCTTCACATCATAAGCCCAGCGGCGAACAGCTTTAACTGCAGTTTCGACAGCTTCTGCCCCTGTATTCATTGGTAACACCATATTTTTCTTCGTTAGTCTAGCCATTTTTTCATACCAAGGACCGAGTTGGTCATTGTGGAAAGCGCGGGAGGTCAAGGTGATTTTATCTGCTTGATCTTTTAACGCCTGAATGATTTTTGGGTGGCGGTGTCCTTGGTTGACAGCGGAATAGGCACTTAACATATCCATGTACTTATTGCCTTCCGGGTCTTCTACCCATACTCCTTGTGCCTTTGAAATCACAATTGGTAGCGGGTGATAATTATTGGCGCCAAATTTTTCTGTCATACTGATGATATCGTGTGTTTTAGTAGTCATAAATGAAGTACCTCCATTATTGAATGTAATGGTTTACAAAGGTATTATATCATTGTTAATATTCAAAATCTTATATAAAGGTAATTTACTTAGTTTTTTTCCGTCTCTATGGTATGATACTAGTAGTTTTGAGTGAATTGAAGGAGGTTAGTAGAAATGACACACGCGCATATTTCAACATGGGCAATCGCACTAATTCTGTTTGTCGTAGTACTATTTTTAACAAAAGCAGGAAAAGAAAAAGGTGCTAAGATAACAGCGATGGTACTTAGAGTGTTCTACATCTTGATCGTTGTGACAGGCTTGCAGCTTGGATGGACATTGCTCACAAACGGGCAATATGTATTGAAGATGGTATTAGGTATTGTTGTTATCGGCTTGATGGAAATGATTGCTGTCCGCACTAGAAAAGGAAAATCCACAGTTGTGGTTTGGGTTCTTTTCGTTGTGGTATTTGCATATATTCTTCACTTAGGTTTCAGTCTACCAATGGGTATGTAATCAATAAATAAAAAAGCTTGAATCCCCATCTTACACGGGATTCAAGCTTTTTTATTGTTTTGTAAATGTTTTGCTGATATTCATGTATTCTCTCGTTTTATATGATAAAGTAAAATAAGTGAATAAATTGTAAAAATTACACTTGTTTTGTAAAAAGATGAAGAATATATAGGAGTATATACTTATGAAAACAGAAGGAAACATACCATATAACCCCGAAAAAACAAGTGCTAGAGATATAGTTAAGCTAAACCGGATGATGAAAACTTCGGACCAACAATATAAATCCTTATTTGAACACAATGGGGACATCGCTTTTTCAGTGGATTTGCTTGGCAGAATAATAAGTGTAAACCCAAAATTCAAAGAAATATTTGGATTTACAGAAAAAAAGATGCTTCGTAAAAGTGCACTTAATTTCATAAAAACAAAGGACATTGAAAGAGTGACTGATCATTTTTTCAAAGCCTTGAATGGTATGGAACAGACATATGAAATTGAATTGATCGAGAAGGATGGGGAAGAAAGCACGTATCTCATTAAACATATTCCTATTGTTATTGACGGGGTAAGGACAGGTGTTTTTGGAATAGGAAGAGATATTACAGCACAGAAAAAAGCGGAAGAAAAAGTGGCTTATCTGGCTTACTATGACCCTGCAACAGCTTTGCCAAATAGACAGAACTTCCATGAAAGTTTAAAAGTGAAGCTGGAAGAATCGAAGAAAAGTAAGGAAAAGTTAGCAGTGCTTTTTATTGATTTTGACCGTTTTAAATTGATTAATGACAGCCTGGGACATCTTGTTGGCGATGAATTGCTAAAGTGGGAAATTGAACGGATTTCCGCCTTATTACCTGCGAATTGTTACCTTGCCAGATTTGGCGGGGATAAGTTTTCGTTATCCTATACGGGTTTTGAGAGTATAGATGAGGTAATCACAATGGCAAAGTCTATCTTGACTACTATTAAACAACCTATTAGGTATCTAGAGAAAGAATTCTATGTGACAGCAAGTATTGGAGTCAGTTTGTATCCAAATGATGGGATTACGGCAGAAAGTTTATTGAAGAATGCTGATGCAGCAATGAATCAAGCAAAAAAGCTTGGCGGAAACAGAGTAAAGTTTTATTCCGATGATATGAATAGTCAGGCATTATACCGGATTGAACTGGAAAGTTATCTACGTAAAGCGCTTGAAAAAAATGAGTTCTTCCTATGTTACCAACCGTTTATCGATATAGATTCAAAAGCCGTCATTGGTGCAGAGGCATTAATACGCTGGAATCATCCGAAGTTGGGACTTGTCTCACCTGCCGATTTCATTCCTCTGGCTGAAGAAACTGGGTTAATTATAGAAATTGGTGGTTGGGTGCTAGAAACTGCCTGTTTACATACAAAAAACTGGCAACAGGTTGAGGGGTATCAAGAGCTGAACATTTCTGTAAACGTTTCTGCCCAGCAGTTCCAGCAACCAAGCTTTGTATCAGAGGTGAAACATGCATTAACAACTTCCGGGCTTTCTGCTCGTCACCTGCATTTGGAATTGACGGAAAGTGCCATGTTAAAGAACGCCTTCTACAGTATTGAGGTGATGAAAGAGTTGCAGGGATTGGGTGTTAAAATCTCCGTGGATGATTTCGGGACAGGTTATTCTTCTTTAAGCTATTTAAGGGATCTTCCTATAAATAATTTAAAAATTGATCGCTCGTTTATTAAAAATTTGCGTGCCGAGTCAAAAGACCTTGCCATTGTTCATGCCATCATTACCATGGGTAAAGGGCTTAACTTGAATGTTATTGCAGAGGGGATTGAGACGGAGGAGCAACTAAGTATCCTTAGACAGTTAACGTGTGATGTTGCGCAAGGGTATTATCTATCAAAGCCGAAAGAGCAAACAGAATTCGAGAAATTTATGAATGATAGTCAACCTAGCTTGGTGTGACACAAGAAAGCCGCGATCCCTAAATCGCGGTTTTTTTTCTAGAGTAGATTGTATATAACCGTTGATTTCCGTTCCAGGCGCTTCGCTTGCCTGCGGGCGGTCCGTGAGCCTCCTCAGGCTTCGCCTTCCGGGGTCTCACCTGTCCCTTCCTCCCGCGGGCGTCTGCGCGCCTTCCACTACAATCAACAAGGTGGCTTCATTCAACTTAAGTTAAAGAAAAACCATCTAATCGAGATACCTGGAAAAGCATTACCGTATCTTAACATAATTTCTAGCTGTGGATTGGAGCAAATGGCGGAGACTCCAGCGAGGGAGTAACGGTAGCTTGAGACCCCTGAAGCGTTGTGAGGAGGCTCAAGCACCGTCCCGCGGAAAGCGAAGCCATTTGCGGAAAGGAACAGCGGCGGTTAACCTATCAACTATAGTTTTGAATCGTTCATTCAGCTTTTCTGCGCTCCATGTTGGTGAACATGTATCTTTTGCCGGTTTGCAGGGTGTATTCAAATCGATCGGTCACCGTTTTGCCTCTTGAAAAGTGGTGTTGAACGGAACATATAAATGTCTCATTATCATAAACAAGGAAATTCACCCCGGATGGCTCTTTAATATTATCCATGAACTGCATGGTGTTATAACAATAAATACAATCATAGATGGATATATTGGAGTTGTTCAATAGAGTGGTGAACTTTGTGAAAGCTTCTTCCGACAATTCTTCAAGCCACTCCATATAGGGCTGCGGAAGTCTTTTACGGACACGCACGGCATCTCCATTGTTTAACTCATATAAATGCTTGGTATGTAACACAACTTGACCGGTTTCTAATAACACCCCTGGTACCCATTCGTTTGAAAAGAGAATTTCAATGCCTTCTTCTGAAATCTCCTCCAAAAGAAATGCTTCATCGTCCTCGGCTTCAAAGAAAATCCATTGTTCGTTTATATTTTCAATTGTCCCGCATGTATAGGAGCGTTTCTGTTCATAAATGATGTTTTTTCTTTTTTGAAGATTCACAGTCGTTTCCTCCAGTAGTCAACAAGATTTGTAGGTGTAAACCTTTGTGTCTGCCATTCTTCCCTAGTTGGGTTGCCTTTAAACTAGATGCTTTTTTTATTACTTTACCCACTTTTCAGAGGAATATTGGGAGGAAGACTAACAAGGAAAAAAAGTGAAAGTGTTTCTGGAATTCATGGTATAAGCACTCCCGGCATAGTATAGAACACCCGTAGTTTGCTTGAAGCAAAAGGAGTGGATGGACAATATGTGCGGTATTGCTGGATGGATAGATTGGAAGAAAGATATTAAGGATCAGAAGGATATAGTAAAAAAGATGGCGGAAACTTTATCATTGCGTGGTCCGGATGATACAAACATTTGGATGGACCGTCATGTGGGATTTGGCCATAAACGTTTAGCTGTTGTTGACCTTGAAGGCGGGAAGCAGCCGATGACAAGGAATAAAGCAGAGGATAACTATACGATCTGTTATAACGGTGAGCTTTATAATACAGAAGATATTAGAAAAGAATTGATGAAAAGAGGCTATGGCTTTAAAGGGCATTCTGACACAGAAGTTTTACTGACGGCCTATATGGAATGGAAAGAAGAGTGTGTCCATCATTTAAATGGCATTTTTGCTTTTGCCATTTGGGATGAAGAAGAGGAAAAGTTATTCATTGCAAGAGACAGACTTGGGGTGAAGCCTTTATTTTACCATCAAGGGGAGGGGACGTTGCTTTTTGGATCCGAACTGAAAGCACTGCTCGCTCACCCGGAAGTCTCGAGTGAGGTTGGATACGACGGATTGGCAGAAATCTTTGGACTTGGACCTTCTCGTTCACCAGGTCATGGCCTTTTTCATGCAATCAAAGAGCTGCGGCCGGCACATTTAATGATTATGAGTAAAAGGGAAGGGCTGAAAATCAAGCGATACTGGAATGTAGAGAGCAGGCCGCATACCGATAGTTTCGAGGAAACGGTGGAGAAAGTGCGCTATTTGTTCACGGATGCGGTAACAAGACAACTTGTATCAGATGTGCCGGTATGTACGTTCCTTTCGGGCGGCTTGGATTCAAGTGCCATTACGGCAATCGCTGCAAATGCTTTTAAAAATGAAGGAAAGCCTCCACTAAATACCTATTCCATTGATTATGAGGAAAATGATAAGTATTTCAAAGCAAATGAATTTCAGCCAAATTCCGATGAGAAGTGGATAAGAAAAATGACGGAAACCTTTGGTACCGTTCATCATCAATCCATTATTTCACAAACCAATCTTGCGGCATATTTAAAAGAAGCGGTGCTAGTAAGAGACCAACCGGGAATGGCGGATATAGACTCCTCTTTATTATGGTTTTGCAGGGAAATCAAACAGAATTATGTAGTAAGTCTTTCTGGGGAATGTGCAGATGAAATTTTTGGAGGTTACCCGTGGTTCCATCGACCAGAAGATCTTGCTTCAAGTAACTTTCCTTGGATGCGTTCCACCCAAGCCAGAATGGAGCTGCTTCGACCGGAATGGAGAAGAAAGCTGAAACTAGATGAATATATTACTTCCAAATTTGAAGAAACGGTAGCGGAGACGCCTAGATTAGAAGGAGAAAGTCTAGTTGAAGCGCGCAGACGCGAATTGTTCTATTTAAATATGATTTGGTTCATGACAACACTGTTAGATCGCAAGGACAGAATGAGTATGGGGGCAAGCTTGGAAGTTCGCGTTCCTTTTGCGGATCACCGATTGGTGGAGTATGTCTGGAATATCCCTTGGGAAATGAAAATGCACGGCAACAGGGAAAAGGGAATCTTGAGAAAAGCTTTAGAAGGAATACTTCCAGATGAAGTGCTTTACAGGAAAAAGAGTCCCTATCCAAAGACCCATCATCCAGTTTATACGAAATTGGTTAGAAACTGGCTGAAAGAAATTCTGGAAGATACACATAGTCCGTTACTTGAATTTATGGATAAGAAGAAGCTGCAAGAGATCGTTTCTTCAGAAGGGAAAGCCTTTCAAGTCCCTTGGTTCGGTCAGCTGATGACAGGTCCTCAACTATTAGCTCACCTCGCACAAATTCATGTATGGTTTACTCATTATGGTGTAACAATAAAGGAATAAATTGCTAAGTATGATTAAATATGTTTTGATTAGAGTATAAAAACGCTTTAATGTATTAAAGAATTAAAAACTCCTGGTTAGGAGTTTTTATTTCCATATTAGCATGTACAAGCCTCCAACCCGTTTTTTACATAGAAAGAGTGTTATTGATTGTAAGAGTTATTACTATTGTGTATAATGTTTGTATAATCTTTGTTTAATTGATGAACGGTTTTTTTGGAATGAGGAGGCGTACTAAAAATGAGCAAAAAAATTGTAGTGGTTGGTGCAGGACCAGGTGGTCTGGCAGCTGCCATGATGCTCTCGGCGAATGGCTATGAAGTGACTGTAATGGAAAAGCAACCTTATGTTGGAGGGAGAAACTCTGCTATAAAATTGGGGGATTTCACTTTCGATATGGGGCCAACCTTTTTAAGTATGCCTCAGATTGCAGAGGAGATTTTTCAGGAATCAAGACGAAACATGCATGACTACATGGAAATGAAAGAATTAAAAGACATGTATGAACTAGTATTCCCTGATAAGTCTTTTATGGTGACTCGTAATAAGGAAAAAATGAAAGAAACCATTGAACGGTATTTTCCGGGAGATGGAGAGGGCTACGAACGATTTATGTCTGAGACGGAGAAACGGATGGACGCCCTTACTCCGATTCTTCAAGGGAAAATGGATCGTTTCTATCATTATTTTCAATGGAAAGTGATTAAAGCGTTGCCGCAGCTCAGCCTTGGCAGCAGTTTGTATGATCAATTAAGTAAATATTTCCGACAAGAACAACTCAAGCTTGCGTTCACTTTTCAATCCAAATATTTAGGAATGTCCCCGTGGGAATGTCCTGGTGCTTTCTCCATTCTATCCTGGATGGAGCATGCATATGGAATCTATCATCCTATTGGAGGGGTCAATCAGCTTTCCGAAAGCATGGCGAAAGTCGTGAAAGAATATGGTGGGACGATTAACCTTGGTACAGGTGTTAAAAAGCTTTGGCTAGACGGCCGCAAAGTGAAAGGTGTCATTTTGGAGAATGGCTCAAAAGTGGAAGCGGATGAAGTGGTGGTTAACGGTGACTTTGCCCATGTGATGACAAACTTAGTAGATGACAATGTATTACAAAAGTACAGCAAACGGAAGCTTGAAAAGAAAAAGTATTCCTGCTCCACTTTTATGATCTACCTTGGACTGGACACTACTTATGATCTTCCACACCACAGCATTATTTTTGCGGAAGACTACAAAAAGAATGTGGAAGAGATCACTAAAACAAAAAAACTTTCAAGTGACCCATCCATCTATGTACAGAATGCTTCTGTAACTGACCCTACATTGGCTCCAAAAGGAAAATCTGCCCTTTATATCCTTGCACCTGTTCCAAACAACTTCAGTGAGATAGATTGGCAGGAGAATAAAGATAAATTCCGAGAATTAGTCTTTCAAACTCTTGAGAAAAAGAGCGGATTTAAAGGCCTGAGGGATCACATAGAAGTAGAAAAAATCATTACACCGGCTGATTGGGAAAAAGAGGTACTTGTCTATAAAGGTGCTACTTTCAACCTTGGCCATCAATTGACACAGATGATGGTATTGCGCCCGCATAATAAATTCGAAGAGCTTGAAAACTGTTGGCTTGTTGGTGGGGGTACGCATCCAGGAAGCGGATTGCCGACCATCCTTGAATCAGCAAGAATCACAACCCGGCTACTAAGGGAAAAGCACGAAACACATGCTCAAAAAAGCTTTCAAGCGCAAAGATTGGAGAAGGCTCAATGAGTAAACATATTGCAATAGCAGGAGCAGGTATCGGTGGTATGATAACAGCGCTTCTATTAAAGAAGCAAGGGTTTCAAGTTAGCTTATATGAGAAAGAAAAACAAGCAGGAGGTAGACTTGCTTTTGTCGAAAAGGAAGGGTACCGGATAGATCAAGGTCCAACTATCGTCCTGCTGCCGGATATGCTGAAAGAAATTTTAGCGGAAGCCGGCGTGTCTGAAGATGCTTGGGAGCTACTTGGCCTTGATACCCTTTATACCATTCATTTCAAAGATGGAAAGAAATACACGAAGTATAAAGACAAAAATACACAATTACAAGAGTTATCAAAGCAATTTCCGGGTGAAGAAGAAGGCTTTAAGCAATATATGACGGACATGAAAAAGAGCTTTGAGGTCGGGAAAGCCTCCTTCCTGGAGAAATCGTTTACGCGAAAACGAGATTTCTGGACGGGGAAAAATCTTAAGACCTTGCTTAGGTTAAAAGCTTATCATTCAACCAAAAAATTCGCAGGATCCTATTTCAAGGACGAACGCCTCCGAGAAGCGTATTCCCTTCAAACATTATATATTGGAGGAAATCCACAAACGGCACCTGCCATGTATAGTTTAATTCCATACAGTGAGCATGAACATGGCATCCATTATGTAAAAGGTGGCTATGCCTCTCTCGTTGATGTACTGGTGGAAACTGTGAAAGCCAACGGAATTCCGCTGCATTTATCCAGTAAGGTGGAAAAAATTCAAAAAGAACATGGACGCGTTTCATCCATTAAAGTTAATGATGAGACTATTAAAGTGGATGGACTTGTGTGGAATGGTGATTTTCCTGCCTCAGCTGAACACTTCGACATTAAGAAAAACTATGAACCTTCCTCAGGATGTGTATTATTATATTTTGGATTGGATGGAACCTATCAGGATTCAGATGTTCACCAATTTTTCATGGGTGGAAATTTCGAACAGCATATGAAAGAAGTGTTTCAAGAGAAGAAGGTCCCAACAGATCCTTCATTCTACACGTTTAATCCAAGCGTAATCGATTCCACATTGGCTCCAGATGGAAAAAGCGTCCTTTACGTCCTTATTCCGGTTCCATCTGGCAGCCATATAGATTGGAGTAAGGAAAAGTCTTTTATAGACAGGATGATCAAGAGTATTGAGAATAGAGCCTTTCCTGAATTGACTAAACGAATGGAATGGATGGAAGTAAGAACACCTAATGATGCCGAGCGCGACGGACTGTTCCAAGGTGGTAGCTTCGGTATCGCTCCGAATTTATTTCAGTCTGGTGTATTCCGCCCTCAGGCTAAACCATCTTCTACGCTTGCCAATGTTTATGCAACGGGTGCATCCATACACCCTGGTGGTGGAATTCCAATTGTTATGCAAAGCGCGAAGCTTGCAGCAAACCAGATTATCCATGATTTTGCCCATCATTCATTTGCAAAGGATGTGAATCTCAATGAACGACTTAATGAAAGCATATCATCATTGTGAATCCATAATTAAAGAACATTCCAAAACATTTTATAAAGCATTTATGCTCCTGCCTAAAGAAAAGAAGCAGGCAGTTTGGGCTGTTTATGCGTTTTGCCGGCAGGTTGACGATATAGTGGATGAAGGAGTGAATCCGAAAGAAGAGCTTTTTACATTCAAAGGGATGTTTGCTGACTTTCTAGAAGGTGAATTGCCGTCAGAAGATCCAATGTGGCTAGCTCTTCAGGATGTGTTCAATCGATACGAGATGGATGTCCAATCCTTTCATGACATGATAGTTGGCCAAGAAATGGACTTATATAAGAATTTGTATTATTCAGAGGAGGAAGTGTTGCATTACTCCTACCATGTAGCAAGTACTGTTGGACTGATGCTGCTACCGATACTTGCACCAAAGAAAAAAGATGAATTACGAGAGGATGCCATTGCGCTCGGACAGGCGATGCAGATTACTAATATTCTTCGGGATATTGGAGAAGACCTTGAGCGTGATAGAATCTATATTCCTATTGAAAAGTTGGAAAAAGCCGGCTATTCATTGGATGACTTGAATAAGCATATCGTGAATAACAAGTTCATATCGGTATGGGAAGAGATGGCGAACAAAGCGGAAAGTCTTTATGAACAGGCGTTAAGTACGATTCATCTGTATCCGATGCATTCGAGAACTCCTGTAAAGGGAGCGGCCTATTTATATCGGGCGATACTAGGTTCGATTCGCAAAAAGGGATATTCAGTATTTAAAACAAAGCATTATGTTACAGGAGAAGAAAAGCAGCAAATCATATCGCAAATATAAAAACCACAGTCCAGATGGGCTGTGGTTTTATTTGAAGGATAAGAATGTAACTAGATACGGTTGATTTCCGTTCCAGGCGCTTCGCTTTCCTGCGGGCGGTCCGGAAGCCTCCTTGGGCATTCGCCCTGCGGGGTCTTCCCTGTCCCTTCCTCCCGCGGGAGTCTGCGCGCCTTCCACTCCAATCAACAAGGTTGCTTCTTTGAAGCTAAGTTTTAAAAACCTTTTAATTGAGTTAACTGAAATGGCATTAACATACCTTTACGTAATTTCTAGCTGTGGATTGGAGCAAATGGCGTAGACTCCAGCGGGGGAGTAACGGTAGCTTGAGACCCCACAGCGCAGCGAGGAGGCTTAAGCACCGTCCCGCGGAAAGCGAAGCCATTTGCGGAAAGGAACAGCGGCGATAAACCAAAAACTTATGTCTTATAATAAAAAGGCAATTTATCAGGTTTTATTTATTTGCTTTACTTATGGCATCTGCAACATTTAGGCCGGATAGTGTGACCATCGGCGAGCCGCCGCCAGGGTGGGTGGAACCGCCGACAAAGTACAGATTGGCAATATCAGCGGATTTGTTCCTTGGACGGAAAAACGCATCTGTTTTACGGTTGGATGCCATCCCGTATAAAGCTCCTCTAAAAGCGCCAAAAGTAGTCTCAATATCTTTTGGAGTAATCACCTTCTCAGAGAGCACATTCTCTTTCAACGATAACCCTCTTTTTGCCAATGTGTCATAGATAAGTTCCTTATAGTCATTAGCATTCTCGTTATGAGGTGATGTTGCTGGTGCATTCACCAAGATGAAAAGGTTGTCCCCATTTGGACTTTTCTCCTTTTCTGTAAAAGAAGAATTACTCAAATAGATGGTGGGGTCACTCGCATAAGCTTTCTCCTCAAATAAACTGTTGAACTCTTGCTTGTAATCGCTAGAAAAATAGACAGTATGATGTAATAGTTCAGCATGTCTCTTCTTCATTTCTGCAAGTACCACATAAGCAGAGATGGAAGGTTCAAATTTTGCCGCCTTCTTATCTGAAAAATGCGGCCTGTCCACTTCCTTTACAAGTTCTGGATATGCGACAAGAAGATCTGCATTCATGACAACTGTATCGGCAGGAAAGCGTGCCCCGTCTTCTGTTGATACAGAAACAGCCTGTTTGTTCTTGACTTCCATACTGGTAACCTTGCAATTAGTATGGATTATAACTCCGAGCTTCTTTGCGAGTTTCTCGAATCCTTCTGCAATTATTGTGTTACCGCCTTTTGTATAGTAGACACCTTCTACAAGCTCCAAATAAGCGATAAGGCCAAAAGTTGCAGGAGAGACATAGGGAGAGGAGCCGATATAGGTGGCATATCGGTCGAGTGCTTGTATGACAAAAGGGTTAGTGAAATACTTTCGGTGAAAACGATGCAAGGACTGTAACGGACGCACCTTGCTGAAGGAATATCCTAACCCTGGTGAGAGATAATCCGCAGTGGAGGTAAAGGTCCTCCGGAAAAACTGACTTTCTCCCATCTTATACAAGCGCGTGACTTCCTCCAAATAAGAAGGATAATTCTTGGCACCTGCCGGGTCGAGCGTTGCCAGCTGGTCCAGCATTTTGTCTCTATCAGAACTGAAGTCAAAAACAGCCCCATCTGGTGAAAAATTACGAGTATGGGAAGGGAGTTTAATAAATTCAAAGTACGAATCGGGATTTTCCCCTGTTTGAGAAATAACTTCCCTGAATACATGTGGCATCGTAATCGTATTCGGTCCAAAATCAAAAGATGCCTCTCCCAATTGAACAGGCATCAGCTTTCCACCTAAGTGGTTGTTCTTTTCCAATAATGTTACAGTGAATCCCTTGGCAGCAAGACTGATTGCGGCAGACAATCCACCAAGGCCTCCACCTATGACAACGACATTTTTCATTTATAGGCACGACCCTTCCAAATATAATGTTGTTTTCTCCAAGATTTCCACATGGAAGCGTGCAGAATGACTAAGAATGCCAAAGCGCTAAACGGCATGAAAAGAAATAAATATGCTAGCTGTCCCGTCCGAAGATCAATATAAAGCTTTTGCATCCATACTAGTAGCAGAGGCACCAGAAACCAAACTCCATATATAGGAGAAAGAATTGCAAAGAAAAGAGGAGAAATATAAAACAAGCTGTAAAACAATGTTAAGCCCATCGCCATTAAAGGGGACTTTCCAATGCCGATATAAATATTTTTCAAAAATCCATTCCAGACTTCTTGATTGGTTTCATACATATGACAGGTAACATAAGGGGTGGCATTTATTAATTTCACTTGGAATCCGTGTTCCTTCATCACCCTGGCGAGGTGGACATCTTCCACAATGCTGGATTTTACGGAGAAATGGCCCTCTACAAAATCATAGGCGCTTCTTTCAAACAACATGAACGCTCCGTGAGCTGCACTAGCAGGCTTAAAGGAGCTGTAATTAGCCAATGCAAGGGGAAGATGAAGCCAGATAACAAAATGTTGCATTGGTACCACTAGCTTACTTAGCCAACTTGTAACCGGAAACCTTGGGAAACCCGTAACCAACCCGACTTTCTCGTTTTTGAAAAAAGGAAGCATGCTTTCTATGGTATTCTTTTGCAGTCTTGCATCCGCATCTAAAAATAACAAATAATCTCCGTTGGCTGCATGGGAAAGCTGATAGCAGGCATGCACTTTTCCTGCCCAGCCCTTTTTCAAAGGAGCCCCTTGCAGGATAGAGAAACGGCTATCTTTTTTAGTGGAATCTACCGCCAAGGAATAGGTGGAGTCCGAAGAATGATCATCCAATAAGATGAATTCTAAATTCGAGTATGTGAGTTTCTTAAAATTTTCGATTAAATCGAGGACGTTCCGCTCTTCATCGCGCATTGGTACCAGAATCGATACAAGCGGTGCCATAGAAGTTTTTATTGGTTTTGGATAAGCAGGATAAAACAATCCGTTGATGATAATCCAGAGGAAAGACAATAATAACCCGCCAGAAAGCAAGATAGTGAATGACTCCATAACTGTTTTCCTCCTTCAAAGTCCATACCTATAGTAAAGATTGATAATGGCTTGTTGTTTGTTGTATTACATCATGCTTCACTTTATCCAGCAGAATGGTATAGTGATCCTCTAATGATTGGTTTTTTTCTTTTGAAGAGGTTCCTGCCAGTTGAGAATAATAGACAGGTTCTTCTAATTTAATATATACTGCAGGCTTGCGTTCACCAGTGAAAGTATAGTAAAGGCATACTGGAACAATCGGGATATCAGTATTCTTGGTGATGTGCACGGCTCCTGGGAGGAAACCGAGTGGACGAATCTCAAGGTGTCGCTCATCTCCCTGCGGGAACAGCCACAAGGTTTTTGCGTCTTTTAATCTTTCTTTTGCATAATTCATAGAGCGGACAATGTCCTTAGGATTTTCTCTGTTGACCGAAAATGCACCAATTTTACGAAAGAAAGGGAACTCCCGAATTCCCTTTTCATGCATCATCACATAACTCTCCTGTTTGGTAACAACTTGATTCAAATGGAAAACAACCAATGCATCCCACCATGTACTGTGATTGACAATATACAAGGCTGGGGAAGGGGGAAGGCTCACATGCTCACCCTGTGCATAATAGACTCCTTTAAAATGATATCTGAGAAAACGTTTATTAAATTGGTGAAAAAAATAATCAAACCGTTTGCTTTTTTTTGCTGGAATCATGTAGGAACTCCTTTGATTTCAGTGTAGCCAAATATAATAAAAGTGTTGGAATAATGGTGACAATCAATGCCAGATATAGCTTTGCGGTTAAAGCAATCATACAGAACATCCCGATCATTAAACCGTACAATACATACATATTCCTCTCCCAGTAGTGATTTTCCTTTGGAGAAATATTTTTCGAGCCTAATAAAATGACCAGGTGAAACAATAAGGAGAGTCCGAACCAGCTGTAAAAGTTAAACATAGGAATGTCGTAATAAAAGCTCGTTCCTTCCCAAATCCAATACTCCTTTGCTATAAAAGCAACAGGATCAATGATAAGATCCAGTACCACAGTTGCAAAAGCGGCAAGGATTGCTTTTGTGAGGACAGACGCATTTGGAATCACTCTGTTTGCCAGCACATGTGACGTGGAAATGACCAATACCCATGCAAAGCCAATTGTGATAGGAACATCAAATAACTTCGGTCCGAAATAGGAATTATAATAATAGTCGCCAAAAAGAAAGCCATATTTTACGCCAAAATGCTCAGCAGCCATTGCTGTAAAAAAGACGAGAAATGTAAAGAAAACTCCGATAGCGCGGTAATTTTTAATAAAATATATAGCCCCTAGGGTTCCGGCGGTGACGAGAAAAACGACATTCGCCCATTCCAGCCAAGGAGGCAAAAGATCAAAAGTCAATAACACGACCCCACATATGTACCATACGATAAAAAAACGGACAATCAATTTTTCCCACATATTAATCTTCAACAATATCACCTCTAGGAGGAATTATAGCATTATAGTTTAATGATTGTATAGGTTTTGTATACATGAAAAAGCGATTCAGTGGGCTTAGCCATGAATCGCTTTTTACTATCTATTAATCATAATAGGCGAAGAAGGGACGGTTTAAACTTCCTTGGCTTTACGTTTTTGTGTAGTTCCGCCTAAATTGTTCAAACGATGAACTAAACCAGTACCGAATTCCGGTGCAGAGCTATTATCAGAAAAGACCGATTCTCTAAGCTCATAAGCAGAAGAACCATGCTCTGCAAAATCAAGTCCGGAAATCTCTTCTTCCTTCGTAACACGAATACTAGTAAAGCGGGTAACAATGAATAGAAATAAGCCAACAGAACCGACTGTCCATGCTGTAACGGCCAGTATGCCGATTGCTTGAATGCCTAATTGGGAAACTCCGCCGCCGTAAAATAATCCCGTTGAAGTGGAGAATAAACCTACAGCAAGGGTTCCCCAAATGCCGCAAACGCCATGAACCGCAATGGCACCAACCGGATCATCAATCTTTGCTTTACGATCGATGAAGGTAACTGCCTCGACTAAAAGAACCCCTGCAACCAATCCAATAATGATGGCACCAATTGGAGATACATCTCCTGTTCCTGCTGTGATACCAACTAACCCGGCTAGGGCACCGTTCAACGTTAAGGAAGCATCAATACGCTGATAACGTAATTGCGTATAGAATGCAGAAGCCAGTACTCCGGCAGATGCAGATAGTAAAGTGGTCGTGATGACATGTGGAATCAAGGAAGGATCTGCAGCTAAGGTGCTACCGCCATTAAATCCAAACCAACCAAACCAAAGGATGAATACACCAAGTGCCCCAAGTGGGATGTTGTGACCAGAAATGACATTAACTTTGCCGTTTGTGTATTTTCCAAGACGTGCTCCTAAGAATTTTACAGCTACAATAGCACCAAGTGCACCGGTGAGATGGACGACTGTAGAGCCTGCAAAATCAGTAAATCCTAGCTCTGATAACCATCCGCCACCCCATACCCAGTGACCAACAATCGGATAGATCAGTGCTGTCATGGCAACGGTTAATAAAATATAACTAGATAGCTTCATGCGCTCTGCGACTGCCCCGGAGATGATAGTGGCGCAAGTTGCCGCGAACATTGCTTGGAAAACGAAGAAACCTATTTGATCTTCGTGCCCAGTAAGGAAAAATCCATCAAGTCCTGTAAAACCCCCGATTGAACTGCCGAACATAAGAGCATAACCTATTGCTAAATAAAGAACGGAGGCAATGGATATAGTCAGGAAATTCTTCATTAAAATATTCAGTGCATTTTTAGAACGAGTAAATCCTGATTCCACCATCGCAAATCCTGCATGCATAAAAAATACTAAAAGAGCTGCTACCATAATCCAGACCATATCAAGAGAGACGCTTAAACCTTCAACCGTAGGTGCTTGCGCATGAGCTGTAGAACTGACCAATAATCCGCCTGTAACGAGTAATCCAATTTTCTTCTTCAAATTTATCATCCTTTCTTAATTGAGATTAAATGATGGCAAGCTTTCCGTTTTCTCCTGTGCGGATCCTGATGGCATCTTCAACTGGGTAGATGAAAATCTTTCCGTCCCCGACTGTATTGGTAGAGCATATTTCTTGAATGATTTGTACGATTTCATCTACGTATTCTGATTCCACAACCATTTCCACCTTTACTTTAGGCAAAAGCTTTATTTCGAACGTGTTTCCTCTAAAAAGACCTTGTTGGCCTTTTTGCTGTCCGCAACCTGCTACTTCTGAGACGGTTAAACCGTTGATTCCGACTTCTTCCAGTTTTTCACGAAGAGCGCGGAAAGTTTCCGGTCTAACGATGGCTTCCACTTTTTTCATCAATATCTCTCCTTTAAGTTAATGTTATGTTTCCTAACATCAGTAGTTATGTTTTATATCATATTCTATAATTATGCAGCGCGCAATAGGAATTATCAAAAAATTCAGTCGAAAGCGCTTACTAGTTTGTAAGGAAATCTTACATACGGATAAGTTTAGGTGATGAAATGAAAAAAAGCCCCCCAATTGGAGGACTTTTTAAAAGATAAGATTATATATAACTTTGTTGATTTCCGTTCCAAGCGCTTCGCTTGCCTGCGGGCGGTCCGTGAGCCTCCTCAGGCTTTCGCCTTCCGGGGTCTCACCTGTCCCTTCCTCCCGCGGGCGTCTGCGCGCCTTCTACTCCAATCAACAAGGTGACTTCATTCAGCTAATGGTTTGTGAAAATTCATCTAACTGAGTTAATTATAAAAGTATTAACATCTCGTGCTTGTAATTCTCAGCTGTGGATTGGAGCAAATGGCGGAGACTCCAGCGGGGGAGTAACGGTAGATTGAGAACCCGCACCGAAGTGAGTAGGCTCAAGCACCGTCCCGCGGAAAGCGAAGCTATTTGCGGAAAGGAACAGCGGTAATAACAGATTAACTATGATTTTTTAGTAAATAAAAACTTTACGATGCTTTTTCGTGGACGAAGGATTTGGTTACCCAAATGCGGGATTTCCAGCGATATAGCATGATAATGCCACGCAACCACTCATCTAAGATCATGGCAATCCACACTCCGACTAAACCAAATCCAAAATGAATGCCAAGCACATAGGAAACAGTAACACTAACACCCCACATCGATAAGATCCCAATATAAACAGGAAATCTTACATCACCTGCTGCACGCAAGGCATTGATTACAACCAAGTTGAATGAACGCCCCGGTTCCAATATCACGGTAAATAGAATCAGTGTACCTCCAAGTGCAATAATATCCGGGTTATCTGTAAAGAACCCCAAAAGTGTATCAGAGAAAAACGCGATCGGAATAGCAGTCAAAATAGAAATCAAGATGGCAAGGCGCAAGCTTTTTATACAGCGTTTGTAAGCCTCTTCTATTTTCCCTGCCCCAATTTGATGACCAATCATTATTTGTGTACCCTGACTGATAGCAACACTGAATAAGAAGATAAACATCATCAAACTTTGAGCATATACCTTTGTTGTCAATGCTTCTGTACCTATCATGACAATGAAATAGGTAATAACAATTTGAGAGGTATTATAGGACAAATGCTCTCCAGCTGATGGGATGCCTATTTTTAATAAATTTTTCAAATGGCTTACAGGCAGGCGGAACATCTTCTTAAATGGTAAAGGTTCTTCAATTCTTTTGAAAAGAAGAATGGTAATGACAATTAAACCTAATGCACGGCTTGTTACAGTGGATATTGCTACTCCTTCCACACCAAGGACTGGGATGCCGAACGGACCAAAAATAAACAAATAATTTCCGATAACATTGAGAATATTCATACCAATGGTTACATACATGGCATCTCTGGTAAACCCATAGCTTCTGATGGTTGCACCCATCGTAATGACGAGAGCCTGAACAAACGAGAAGATCCCAACCATTTTCAGATAAGAATCTGCCTCTGTTAAGAGTTCAGGTGGGAGATCCATCAATAATAAAAGCTTGGAACTGAAAAAGAATACTAAAATACTGATGGCTACACTAAAAATTAAATTTGCGCCGATAGAGACAACAGTAACTTCTGCTGCAGTTTCTCTGTTTTTTGATCCAAGATACTGTGCAACCAGAATTGTCGTACCTGTTGCGATGAAACCAAACATGACAATCAGCATAAACAAGATTTGATTGGCTACCCCGACGGCTGCAACGGAGTCATCTGAATACTGACTCAACATTAATATATCTGCATTCCCCATTAGCATGTGAAGAAGAACTTCAATAAATATCGGCCATGTTAAGGCGAAAAGGGTGAGTTTCTTTGTATTTGTTTCTTTCATTAATTTACTCCTTTTGATGATTCCGACATAAAACCATTCCTAGTTTAAACGCATTTCATTATAATAGAAAGAGATGATTTCGATACTTATTGGATTTTTACGACTTGAGGTGTAAGGAATGTCAATGATAGCTATGTCCATCCCGCCGTTTCCGACTTTTATAAGGGGCGGGGAATATACATTTAATAAAGGAGAACGCCATTTTTCCAGGGTGTTTACTGTTTTTGATCTTTTGTATGTGAAAAAAGGTACCTTGTTTATGCAAGAAGACGAAAAAAGGTTTGTTGTGAAAGAAGGACAATATGTCATATTGGTTCCTGGCGAAAGACACGAAGGATATGCAGATTGCACAGAACAAACCGACTATTTCTGGTTGCATTTTGTTATCCCGGGAAATGACTATCAGATGGTGGAAGATAAGGATCTGGACTGGTCCTTTGTATATAAAAAAGAACCAACCTTTACAGAAGTAGGTTATTATCAGTTTCATATTCCTCAGTGGGGAGAGGTGAAAAGAAGGGAAATCGTTGAACAGCAGTTGGAAACGCTTCTTACCACAAGAGATGGGGATGCACATGTCCCAGATGATTACTTAAAGCAGCAAATTCAATTCTCTGAGTTCATCGTGCAGTTGCAAAAAGAGGCATTCTCGATTCCCAGTGCGACCGAAAAGGTGTGTGAGAGTGCCATGAAGTATATACAAGAGAACTATAAAGAGGCTGTTAATATGAGTGTGTTAAAAGAGGAATTGAATTTTCACCCCGATTATTTGACACGTTGTATGCAAAAAACAATAGGAATAAGTCCGATGCAGTACTTAACCCATTACCGTTTGCATCATGCGAAAAAGCTTTTGGCGGAAACGGAGTATAAGGTATCTGCCATTTCCCGAGAGGTAGGGATTGATGATGTTACCTATTTTTCAAAGTTATTTAAGAAGGTGGAGGGCACAACACCGATGGAATACCGGAGATTGGTGCATAGGAAATGAGTCTATAAACAAAGAAATGCCCGCTATTTTTCATAGCGGGCATTCTCATTTTTATTAAATTAAATCAATATGCCAAAATCTGAAAGCCATACGCCGGAAGCTTCACTTGCAAAGCAGTGGCGTCAGCAGCAAATGCAAACTCTTCACCGTTCCACAGATCGCGCAATACCGTGCCTTTCACGCCATCTGGCAAGGTAACGATCAAGTCCTTGTCGCTATTATTAATAACAAATAAAATTCTTTCTCCCGTGGAATCAGAAACCTTCTCGTACATTACATGATTGGTCTCATCATTTGCTTCAATAAAGCGGATGTCGCCGTGGTTTCCGAATACAGGAAGCTCTTTGCGAAGTTCAATCAGCTTCTTAACAAAGTCAAACATATCACGATCTTGTTTTTCTTCTTCCCACACCATGCACTTGCGGCAACCTGGATCTTGTTCACCTGTCATGCTGAACTCATCACCATAATAGATGCAAGGAGCGCCGACAAAAGATAATTGGAACAAGAACAATAGTTTCAATTTATCTTTGTTTTCTTCGCAAATTGTAAGTATACGAGGGGTGTCATGACTGCCCAATAAATTAAATGCAACTTCATTTACGTTAATAGGATAGGAGTGCATCACCTTGGAAATGGAATTTGCAAACTCAGTTGCTTTGGTTTTGTTTTTAGCAAGATAGTCAAGAGTAGCGGTAGTAAACGGATAGTTCATGACTGCATCAAATTGATCACCTTGCAACCATGGCATCGAATCATGCCAGATTTCACCAAGAATGTAGACGTCCTCTTTTTCAGCCTTCACAGCCTGACGGAAATCTCTCCAGAACTGATGGTCTACCTCATTGGCAACATCCAATCTCCATCCGTCAATGTTAAATTCCCTTACCCAATAGCGGCCCACTTCCAATAAATATTCCTTTACTTCTGGATGTTCCGTATTAAGCTTAGGCATATCCGAAACAAATGCGAATGCATCATAATTCGGTTTAGGCTTAGTCACAACAGGGAAGTTCCAAATGTGGAACCAATCCTTATACTTGGATTTTTCTCCATTCTTCAAGACATCCTGAAACGGTTCCCAAAAATAGCCGCTATGGTTGAACACAGCATCAAGCATTATTTTTATTCCGTTCACATGACAAACTTCCACAAGTTTCTTGAAGGTCTCTTTGGTCCCGAATTGCGGATCGATTTCCATGTAATCGATTGTGTCATATTTATGATTGGATTTTGCTTTAAATATCGGAGTGAAGTAAATGCCTGTGATCCCCAATTCAACAAGATGGTCAATATGTTCTATAACCCCCTCGAAGTCTCCACCGAAAAAGTTAGTAGTAGAAGGTTCTGTGCTTCCCCATGGAAGAGCGCCTTTTGGATCGTTTTCTTTGTTGCCGTTTCCAAAGCGTTCGGGGAATATTTGATACCAAACAGTATCCTTTACCCATGTTGGAGCCTTGAAGACATCTATTTTGTTTAGGAAAGGAAAGCAGAAGTAAAGTCCGCAGTCTTTAGGTTCTTCCTCATAAAAGCCTTTTTCATTATAAATAATGGTTTCTTCACCTGATTTCAGGGCAAATCCGTAACGTAGACGTCTGAACTCTGGGGAAACTTCTGCAAGCCAATAATCATAAAGGTCGTCTGATCCTGTTTTCTTCATTGGCTTTTTAAATGAAATCCATTCGCCGTCTTCCCATATATATGGGTCGCCATGAATTAATTCTACTGCTTCCACATCCTCTTTCTTTGTTTGCAGACGGATGTGTAAAGTTGTTTCATTATAGGCGTATGCAAAATTGTTCTTTGGACGATGGAATATTGCTTCCTTAAGCATATAGCATTCAACCTCTCCTTCATGCAATCGCTTGCATTTATTGCGAAAAAAAATGGTTGAAATGGTTTCATTGCCATTTTATTCAACATAAGGGTATGTCAAAAAAGAAACAATGTCAATGAAAAGAGAACGGATAATGGAGAGGGAATGGTGTTGAAAAAAACTTCGTGATGCAAAAGTCCCGAAGAAAGAATGATAAACTCATATATACCAAGGGTTTTAAAAGAAAGTGTTCATCAAGCAGGCTTTTAAACTATCAGTATATTAAAGTTTTTTTAAAAAACAGGTTGTCAATTGGGCGAATACATGTATAATAAAAAGTGAAAGTTGTGCAATCGTTTTCATGAAAAATGTAAGCGTTATATGTTTTCGCTTACATTTATGCAATCGTTTGTGCAATTTAGTAGAAAGATTATTCAAATGACGGAGGGGTCAAAATGAAAAAGTTTTTAGCAATGCTTATGGTTGCTGTCCTAACACTAGGCGTCCTTGCAGCTTGTGGTCCACAACGTGACACAGGTAACAACGCAGGTGGAAACGGCGGTTCAGCAGAAGGCGAAGGTACTACAACTGAAGGAGTAGATAAGCCAGAAAGCCTTACAGTATGGGTAAATGATGACGAGAAACAAAGAGCGGCATTAGATGAAATCTTTGCTGCTTATACAGAAGAAACTGGTATTGAAGTAGAAGCTACTGGTATTTCTATGTTGGATCAAGTTGAAGCGCTTGCTCTTGACGGTCCAGCTGGTAACGGACCAGACGTATTCTTTGGTCCACATGACCGTCTTGGTGATATCGTTCTTCGTGGTCTAGCTGACCCAATCGACTTAGGGGAAGATGCTTCTCTTTACAGCGAAACTGCAATCAATGCTGTAACAGTTGATGGTGAAGCTTACGGAGTACCTCAAGTTATTGAAACTTACGGTATGTTCTATAATAAAGATCTAGTATCTGCAGAAGAAATTGCAACAATGGAAGGCCTTATGAAAGTTGCTGAAGAGCAAACTGACGGTGGTCAAGACAAATACGGATTCTTAATGGAAGCAACTAACTTCTATTTCATCTATCCTTTCTTCGCTGGTAACGGCGGTTATGTTTTCAACAATGATGGATCTGGTTTCGACGCTTCTGATATCGGTCTTGCTAATGAAGGCGCTGTAGAAGGTGGAGAACTTGTTCAATCTTGGTTCGACAACGGTTACATCCCTAAAGAAATCAATGGCGACATCATGAGTGGTCTTTTCACAGAAGGTAAAGTTGCAACTGTACTTACAGGCCCTTGGAACATCGCTACTTACAGAGATGCTTTAGGTGACAAATTAGGTACAGCTACATTACCGAAGCTTGACAATGGAGACGTTCCTAAGTCTTTCGTTGGTGTAAAGGCTTGGATGTTAAGCTCTTACTCTGAGAATCAAGAGTGGGCAATCGACTTGATGAAATTCATCACAAACTATGACAATGCAATGAAATACTATGAAGTTGCTGGTGAAATGCCTGCACTTCAAGAAGCTTTAGATAGCGACGAGATTGCTAACGATGAAATCATCGGTGCATTCGCTGAGCAAACTCAATATGGTGAGCCAATGCCAAACATTCCACAAATGCAACAAGTTTGGGATCCAATGGGTAGCGCTCTTCAATTCATCGCTAACGGAGACGATGTTGGTGAAGTATTAGAAGAAGCAGTTCAAACAATCGAAGATAATATTGCAGCTAGTGGAGCTGAATAATTACTAACGATTAAACCTGGTGGGTAGACTAAGCTGCAACGCTAGTCTATCCACTATATTTCTTTAAGAGGAGGATCTGCTATGTCCGGCACAGCAACTGAAAAAATGCGCTCACACAATCCAACCTTAGCGATGGTCCTTTCCATTATTTTTGCTGGGTTAGGTCAACTCTATAACCGCAGATATGCGAAAGGGATTACATTCATCATCATCGAAGCTGCATTTTTGATTACGTTTTTCGAGTTTCTTAACATTGGTTATTGGGGCCTATTCACACTTGGAGAAATTCCTCGAGTAGACCACTCCATCTTCTTACTAATACAAGGACTAATTTCTGTTATTATCACTGTTTTTGCAGTGGCCTTATACTACCTGAACGTAGTGGATGCAAGAAACAATGCCATCGACTTGAAGTTGGGAAAAGAAAAGCCGACTGTAAAAGAAGCGCTTAAAAACTTCTATGACAATGGATTCCCTTACTTTATGGTTATTCCAGGATTGATCCTGCTTTTGTTCATCGTAGTGCTTCCTTTAATGTTCATGGTTTCCTTGGCATTCACGGATTACAACCTGTATAACACACCGCCAAGAGCATTATTGAGTTGGGTAGGTTTTGAGAACTTTACAAGTCTGGTATCGATTCCACTTTGGAAAACTACTTTTGTAAGTGTATTTGCCTGGACGATTGTTTGGACAGTTTGTGCAACAACTGGCCAGATCGCATTAGGACTATTTTTAGCATTGCTAGTAAATGACCCCCGAATTAAATATAAACGCTTTATCCGTACGATTTTGATTTTACCTTGGGCAGTACCTGCTTTCGTTACAATCTTGATTTTTGCTGCGATGTTCAATGATCGCTTCGGTGCCATTAACCGTGACATCCTGGGAACAATCGGTGTTGCGCTTCCTTGGTTGACTGATCCGTTCTATACAAAAATCGCCATTATCATGATTCAAACATGGTTAGGTTTCCCGTTCGTATTCGCATTGTTCACAGGTGTACTTCAAAGTATCTCAAAAGACTGGTACGAAGCGGCAGATGTAGATGGCGGAACGCGATTCCAGAAATTCCGTTTCATCACGATGCCACATCTTTTATTTGCAACTGCACCACTATTGATCATGCAATACGCAGGAAACTTCAATAACTTTAACATCATCTATCTATTCAATCAGGGTGGTCCAGCTGTGCGTGGACAAAATGCCGGTGGATCGGACATCTTGATATCATGGGTATATAAACTGACATTCGATACGAGTAACTACAACATGGCAGCAGCAATATCTATTATACTCGGACTGATAGTAGCCGGTTTTGCCTTCTTCCAATTCCGTCGTACTCGTTCGTTTAAAGAGGAGGGTAATATTTAATGAACCTTAAAACGAAATCCAAGATCGAAGTATCATTGATCTATCTATTCCTAGGCTTCATGTTCATCATTATTGCCTATCCGCTTTTATGGACAATCGGCTTATCACTGAATCCTGGAACAAGTCTTTATTCCGCTTCCATGATTCCGGAAAACTGGTCACTTGAACATTATGTTTGGTTATTTACTGATCCACAGAGTGACTACTTGATCTGGTATAAAAACAGTATTCTTGTTGCAATCGCCAATTCATTTTTCTCTGTTATGATTACGGCGTTCGTTGCTTACGCGTTCTCTCGTTACCGTTTCAAAGGTAGAACGTATGGGCTATACGCATTCTTACTATTACAAATGTTCCCGGCGTTAATGGCGATGGTAGCCATCTATATCTTGCTGAACATGGTAGGTTTATTGGATTCTCTTGTAGGTTTGACAATCGTGTATATCGGTGGACAAATTCCATTTAATGCATGGCTTGTAAAAGGGTATTTCGATACGATTCCAAAAGAGTTGGATGAAGCAGCTAGAATGGACGGAGCAGGACATTTTGGAGTATTCTTCAAAATCATGCTTCCACTTGCGAAGCCAATCTTAGCGGTAGTAGCTCTATTTAACTTCATGGCGCCATTTACAGACTTTATCCTGCCACGAATTGTTTTGAGGAGCCCGGAGAATTTCACGTTGGCACTGGGATTGTTCAACTTTATCAATGATCAATTTGCTAACAACTTCACGCGTTTTGCGGCAGGTTCCATCCTGATTGCCATTCCAATTGCATTGTTATTCTTGTTCTTACAACGCTATTTGATTGCTGGACTAACTGCAGGTGGAACAAAAGGATAAGAATAGTATATAATCGTTTATGGAAAGCAAGGGTTCAGATAACCACAAGCTGAAATACTAAAACGATTTAAGGGAGGGAAGCGGAATTGATGAAAAGAGTGATGGGGCTCATTCTCGTTCCGTTTCTTCTTTTTTCTGCATGGTTCGTTCCATTCGTTCAACCTGTAAACGCTGAAAAAGAAGAACACGCATGGCAAGATGAGATTATTTATTTTATAATGATTGACCGATTCAATAATGGCGACACCTCTAATGATTTTGAGGTAAACCGAGATGATCCAAAAGCATATCACGGCGGAGATTTCCGCGGGATTACAGAAAAACTAGATTACTTAAAGGATATGGGATTCACTGCCCTTTGGCTGACCCCGATCGTCCAGAATGAAGAAAAAGGGTACCATGGCTATTGGACGGAAGACTTCTATAATACAGAAGAACATTTCGGTACCATCGAAGAATTCAAGGAACTAGTGAAAGAAGCGCACAAAAGAGACATGAAAATCATCGTGGACCTCGTTGTCAACCACACTGGTTACCAGCACGCATGGCTAAATGAAGCAGACAAACAGGATTGGTTCCACCCAAATGAGCCTATCCGTAACTGGGATGACCAAGAACAAGTGGAGAATGGCTGGATCTACGGTCTTCCAGATTTAAATCAAGACAATCCCGAAACCAGAAAGTATCTGATTGATATGGCAAAATGGTGGATTGAAGAGACAGACATTGACGGCTACAGATTAGATACTGTCAAACATGTACCAAAAGATTTCTGGAAAGAGTTTTCGGAAGAAGTGAAATCGGTTAAAGAAGACTTCTTTCTAATCGGGGAAGTATGGCATGATGACCCGAACTATGTGGCAGGTTATCAAGAAACAGGGATAGATTCGTTTGTCGATTTCCCGACATACAATGAAATTACGCGTGTATTTTCAGGACCGGATGAATCGTTGACTCGATTGGATTCACTGTTCAAAAACAAGCAAAGCCTATATGATAACCCTTATGTTCTAGGAACCTTCTTAGACAATCATGATGTAGAGCGCTTCACAAGAGCAGCGATTAAAAAGAAACAACACCCTCCAACACGGTTGAAGTTAGCATTGGCCTATATGTACACCACTCCAGGTATACCGATAATGTATTATGGAACCGAAATAGCGCTGGATGGTGGAGAAGACCCAGATAACCGCAGAGATATGAATTTTAGAGCAGACGAGGAATTAATAAATTATATTACAAAGCTGGCAGAATTGCGTAAAAGCATGCCAAGCCTAACACATGGCACGTATGAAATGGTCTATGACGATAATGCCATGGCTGTAATTAAGCGCGAGTACGAAGGGGAAACCACCTTTATTGCGATTAATAACTCCAGTGAAACGCAAGTAGCTCCTATAGATGTTGAACTTGTAGGGGAAGATCTTGAACTACGTGGTACATTGGGAGACGAATTGGTTCGTAATTCTGACGGCAAATACACGATCGGTCTAGACAGAGAAACAGCCGAGATCTATACCGTGAAAGAAGATTCCGGTATTAATGTTGGGTTTGTCAGTGCGATGGCATTGATTTACGGCGGTTTTATTGCTTTTATTGCAGCTGCTGTAATGAGAAGAAAGAAAAAGAATAAAGAATAAATGTGCCTAACTCCTCCATTAAGGGGGAAGGTACTGTTACATTTGTATGCGTTTCCAATTAATGAAGGGGGAGGGATAGGTGCATGGCAGTTACTATAAAAGATGTCGCAAAGATTGCCAATGTGGCACCTTCCACAGTTTCTCGCGTTATCGCGAACAATCCACGCATAAGTGAAAAAACAAAAAAGCGCGTGAGAGAAGCAATGGAAGAGCTTGGATACCATCCAAACTTTATTGCCAGAAGCTTGGCTAATCAATCCACACAAGTAATCGGACTTGTGATGCCGGCATCAGCAGATAAAACGTTTCAAAACCCATTTTTCCCAGAGGTGCTAAGGGGAATTAGCACTGCCGCACATGAAAAACAATATGCCCTGCATATGTCAACCGGTGTAACTGGCAACGAGATCTTAGAAGGTGTTATGCAGATGGTTCAAGGCCGTCGTGTTGATGGAATCATCCTACTATACTCGGCAGTCGAAGATAAAATCATCAAGTATTTGCAAAAAGAGTGCTTCCCATTTGTCGTAATCGGTAAGCCATTTGAACAGGTAGAAGAGATTACCCATGTTGATAATGACAATTACCGTGCCGCCAAAGAAGCAACACAGCATCTTATTGGCCTTGGCCATAAAAGAGTGGCATTTGTCGGAGGTAGTATTCAATTGGTGGTTACAATTGACCGATTGCTGGGATATGAAAAAGCAATTAGAGATGCAGGAATTCCGTATAAAGATGAATACATCATTCATGAGGAGTTTTTGAAAGAAGGGGGACAAGAAGCGATTTCCGAACTTCTTTCTCTTGAGGAGCCTCCTACAGCCTTGGTCGTATCTGATGATTTGATGTCACTCGGTATTCTTAATACCCTGCATGACATGGGAATTTCCGTACCAGATCAGATGTCCATAGTAAGCTTTAATAATGTGTTGCTTGCAGAAGTGGCAAGGCCGCCATTGACCTCTGTTGACATCAATATCTTTCAACTTGGCTTCCAGGCTGCGAAGACATTGATCCAAAAGGTGAAGGATCCATCTGAACCAACAAAGCGAATCATCATTCCTCATAATATGGTGAAACGCCAGACATGTAAGGATATGACGAAGTAAAGTAACATTGTTAGAAAAGAAATTTAATGACGGAAGCCTGCCTCTGATGATGGGGTTGGCTTTTTTCTATAATTTAGAAGATATTATAATCCGGTTGATCTCCGTTTCAGGCGCTTCGCTTGCCTGCGGGCGGTCCGTGAGCCTCCTCAGGCTTCGCCTTCCGGGGTCTCACCTGTCCCTTCCTCCCGCGGGCGTCTGCGCGCCTTCCACTTCAATCAACAAGGTGACTTCATTCAATACTAACCGATTAAAACTCTCTTGATTTTTGATGATTTCTTGCGATTTTAGTGGGGTGAAAAAGGGTTCGGTCAATTATCTAAAAACTTCGGTCAACTTTGGCGAAAACTTTGGTCAACTTCGCAAAAACTTCGGTCAACTTTCAAAAAACTTCGGACATTTATACAACATCCCATTTTTGCAAAAGAAAAAAACACCCAAAAGCGCCCTTCGATTATCAAAGAGCGCATAGTACATCCGATTTCCATTTACCCGTTCACAATCTTCCCGCCATTCACATGCAGCATCTGTCCTGTCATGTAAGAAGCGTCATCACTTGCCAAAAACACGTAGCTTGGTGCGACCTCTTCAGGCTGTCCAGGACGCTTCATCGGGGTATTCGCTCCAAAGCTCGCTACCTTATCGCTAGAAAACGTAGACGGAATCAATGGCGTCCAGATCGGTCCTGGAGCCACCCCGTTAACTCTTATCCCTTTTCCAACCAATTGCAGAGCCAGTGAGCGTGTAAATGCCACGATGGCCCCTTTGGTAGCGGAATAATCCACCAGCAGCTCGTTGCCTGCATAAGCAGTAACAGATGCTGTATTGATAATGCAACTCCCGCTGGCTAAAAAAGGTAGCGCAGCCTTAGTTAAATAGAAAAAGGAAAAAATGTTCGTCCGGAATGTTTTCTCCAGTTGTGCAGCAGTAATATCTTCAATGCCTTCCTGTGGATGCTGTTCTGCTGCGTTGTTGATAAGGATGTCTATTTTACTAAAGTTGGCCATTGTTTCATCCACGATTTGCTTGCAGAATGCCTCCTCACCAATATCGCCTGCAATAAGGTGGCATTTCCGACCTTCAGTCTCGACCTGTCTTTGTGTTTCCTTTGCATCCTCGTGTTCATTTAAATAGACAACTACAACGTCTGCCCCTTCTTTTGCATAATAAATAGCGACAGCTCTGCCGATTCCGCTGTCCCCGCCTGTGATGATTGCCACCTTATCCTTTAATTTTTCACTACCTTTATAAGTCACGTCCTCTGACTTAGGTTTAGGTGTCATCTCAGACTCAATGCCTGGCTGTTTGTTTTGATGCTGTGGGGGGAGCGTTTGTTTCTGCTGATTTGTCATTAGTAGCACCTCCAATAATCTTTCCTATTATGAGAAAAGCGCCTATAATTTATCCAATGAGAGAAAAAAGGGGGAGAGTTACATGATAATTAGAGAAGCAAGAATAGAAGATGCAAAAGCACTTTTAAAGCATGCTAAAAAAGTATATGGAGAAGGTCGCAACCTTTTAACTGCACCGGAAGAATTCAAAGTCACCGTAGAGCAGGAAGTACAATGGCTAAAAGATAATATGGAAAAAGGGCACCTTACCCTTGTGGCAGAACAAAATTCCAATATTGTTGGAATGCTAAATGCCACAAAAGGATCTAGAAAAAGAGTAAAGCATATCTGCATGTTTGGCATTAGCATACAGGAAGAACACTGCAACAATGGATTAGGAAGCAAGATGATACATAGACTGCTTGTTTGGGCAAAAGAGGATAAAGATATTGAGAAAGTCTGCCTGGAAGTGTTCGCCCACAACGAACGTGCCATCCATGTATACGAAAAGCTTGGATTTAAAGTGGAAGGTAGAAAAGAAAGGCATGTGAAATTTGAGGACGGAACTTATTCGGATGAACTGATCATGGGACAATTTGTTTAAGAAAATAAAATACCCCCGTCACTTTTCGCGGTAGACGGGGGTATATATGTATGGTTGCAGCTTAACGGTAGTTTACAAATTGCAGGTCAATATCCAAGTCAGCCTCACGAAGAGCAGCAATAACCTGTTGAAGATCATCACGATTCTTTCCTGTTACACGTACCTGGTCATCCTGGATTTGCGTTTTTACTTTCAATCCAGAGTTTTTGATGATGGTATTGATTTTTTTCGTATTGTCTTTATCAATACCCTGAACAAGCTTTCCGCGCTGACGAACTGCCCCTTTAGAAGCATCTTCAATCTTACCGTATTGAATATTTTTCGTTGGAACATTTCGCTTGATCATTTTACTGACCATTACATCTTTCAATTGATCCAATTTGAATTCACTGTCTGAAAGAAGGACAATTTCTTCTTTTTCTAACTTGATGTCACTGACAGAACCTTTAAAGTCAAATCGATTCTGAATTTCTTTTAACGCAATATTAATGGCGTTTGTTACTTCAGATAAATCTACTTTTGAAACAATATCAAAAGAGCTCTCTTTTGCCATGGAAATCCCTCCATCATAGGTTTAAAAATTTTACCAAATGGTAATTGTAAGAAAAATATCGCTTTCTGTTCCTAATTATAGTAGAATAAAGCGATTTGGACAACTTAATCAAAGTCATGTACACTTTACATAACAAACTCCAGCATTCATATAGTATGCGAATGTGGTTGATAATAATGGGCAAAAAGGAAGGTATAACGAAATGATGCAAACAGGTACGGTATTAGAATTGACGGTTGATCGCGAGACGCCGCTTGGATATATGTTAACAGATGGAGAAGAGACAATCCTCCTTCATAAAAATGAAGCAACAAGAGAATTAGGGGAAGATGAAACGGTCGAGGTTTTCTTATACTCTGACCAAAAAAGCCGTATTACAGCTACCATGACGATTCCAAAAGGTCTAAATGGGCATGAATGGATGGAAGTAGTGGAGCCGCTGCCGGGCCTTGGTGTTTTCATAAACATCGGAATTGCAAAAGATGCTCTTATCCCAGCAGATGATCTCCCTGTATTTGAAGAAATTTGGCCACAAGTTGGCGACCATTTGCTATGCCGCGTAAAAACGGACCGCCGTGGAAAATTGATTGGAAAACTCGCTACGCAAGATGTAATGTTAGACAGATCCATTAAAGCACCATCCGATATCCTTAATCAAAATATTCAAGGGACCATCTACCGCCTTTTAAAAGTGGGAAGCTATATGATTTCTAACGAAGGTTATGTTGGCTTCATTCATAACTCAGAACGTAAAGAAGAGCCAAGATTGGGCCAGGTGGTGGAAGGAAGAGTCATTGATGTGAAGGATGACGGAACTATCAATGTATCTCTATTGCCGCGCAAACAAGAAGCAATGGACGAAGATGCCCAAGTTATCATGGACTATCTTGAGCTAAGAGGCGGAACAATGCCTTACAGCGATAAAAGTGCCCCTGATGATATCAAGGAGCAATTCAATATCAGCAAAGCCGCATTTAAGCGTGCAATGGGCAAGCTGTTGAAGCAAGGGTTGATTCGTCAGTCTGAGGGTTGGACGTATAAGAAGGATGAAGAAAAATAATTGTGTGTTCGGCTTCGCCGGTTTGCAGCTCATTAGGTGACTAGTGGGCTGTTTTTTTTCATGTAAAAAGCCGCCCCTCAAAAAAGAAGCGGCGCTACAATATATCCTACAAATGATCCGTCTTCTTAGAATACTGACGCTCACCTTTTTGTTCATTCTTCTCACGCTGCATGTTCTTTTCATGGCGTTTAGCGTTGTTGTCTTTTGCTTTTTTGTCGTTATCGCTTGTGTGTGGCATAGAAAAACCTACCCCTTTCTGAAAAAGATAGGAATAGGTTGTCCTGCCTGCATGAAGTTATGTGTTACGCTTTTTTCCCGTTGAGGAAGAATAAGGCGATGGTTCCCGGGCCCGAATGAGCGCCTACTGCTGAACCGATAGAAGTAATGGTAAAATCATCACAATCACAAGACTCTTTAATCATTTCTTTTAAAGCTTCTGCGGTAGCAAGGTCGTCTCCATGGCTGATACCGATTCGTTGTTCCCCAGAGTCAAAACCATTACGCTCCCGCATGACTTCCACCATCCGGCGCAATACTTTCTTGCGGCCCCGGATTTTCTCAAGTGGAACCAATTTTCCATCTTCCATATGAAGCAAAGGCTTGATATTCAAAAGTCCTCCGACAAATGCGGATGCTTTACTTACGCGACCGCCGCGAGCTAAATAATCTAAATTATCGACTGTGAAAACATGTTCCATATGACTAATATCATGATTCACGGAAGACAACAATTCTTCTTTGGATGCTCCGTCACTCGCCATTTCAGCAGCTTTTTTAACAACAAGACCATATCCTAAAGAAGCGCATTTGGAATCAATGATTGTTAAGTCAAGATCTGGATATTCTTCCATTACTTCTTTTTGCATCAATACTGCTGTTTGATATGTACCTGATAATTCAGAAGAGAAAGCTACATAGATGGCAGTTTCATTTTTCTGTGCCACTGTTGTAAACAGTTCTTTCATGAAAACAGGGGAAGCTTGTGAGGTTTTAACTACTTCACCACTCCGCATGGCATCATAAACTTGTGAAGAATCAATAGTGACCATGTCCTCATATTCTGTGTCACCAAACAGAACTTTTAAAGGAATAAGGTCTATCATATCACTTGCAAAAAAATCTTTTGGTAAGTCGCTGGCACTATCTGCGATAATTCTTATTGTCATAAGGTCACCTTCTTTACTATACTTACAAGCATGGGTTAAGCTGTATGAAAAAATAAACGTTCCTTCCGTTAGAGGAATATTGCTCCTTTTTTCAAGTTTACCTATTAATGAATCACTCTTCAAGAAAAGAAAATCCGGATTTTCGTTTCAGGAGGGTAAAAAGAGGAAAAATACATAAAATAAGGCAGCAGGCTGTTAGGAGGTTTTTGGCCATATGAATGTGCAACAACATGTAAAAAAGGTGCTAATTGTACTAGTGGGAGCTTTTCTGAACGCGATTGCGATGAATTTCTTCCTTATACCGGCGGATGTTTATGCTAGTGGGTTTACAGGTGTATCTCAGCTGATATTCCGTATTTCAGAAGATTTTCTCCCTTTTACGGTTTCAACAGGTATAACGTTATTGCTTCTTAATATACCGGTTACAATATTGGCGTGGAAGAAGGTAGGACGCTCTTTTACTATTTATAGTTTTTTAAGTGTTTTCTTAATGTCGTTTTTTCTAGAGGTTGTACCGATCTACAGCTTTAATGACGACATTTTACTTAATGCTGTTTTTGGTGGTGTCATCGCTGCGGTGGGTGTCGGTTTGACACTTAAGTGGGGGGCATCTACTGGTGGTTTGGATATTATCGCCATGATTTTATCCCGGATGAAGGACAAGCCTGTAGGAACGTACTTCTTTGCACTTAATGCGGTAATTATCGTCACAGCGGGTCTTGTGTTTGGTTGGGAAAAAGCTTTATATACGCTTGTGACTCTTTATGCTTCTACTCGTGTTATTGATGCGATCCATACGAGACACGAGAAGCTGACAGCAATGATTATCACGAAGAAAGGGCAGGCGGTCAAAGAAGCCATTCATGCGAAAATGGTACGTGGTATTACGTCGGTTCCGGCACGCGGGGCATTTACAGGGGAAGATAAGGAAATGCTGATGATTGTTATCACTCGTTATGAGATGTATGATTTGGAGCGGATTTTAAAGGAAGCGGATCCGAATGCTTTTACTAATATCGTACAGACTACTGGTATTTTCGGCTTCTTCCGAAAAGATTAAGTTCCGTTAAACACCTCTGGTGATTTCCGCACCGGGCTTCGCTTTCCGCGGGGCGACCTTGAGCCTCCTCGCTGCGCTGCGGGGTCTCAACATTGTCGCTACTTTCCCCGCAGGAGTCTACGCCCTTTGCTCCAATCCCCAGCTTGAAATTTAAAAAACAGCGCACAAGCTTTGGATATGGCTTGTGCGCTGTTTTGTGTGTTACTTGTCTTGTTGACTGTTGAAAAGTTCTTCCTGCAATTCGCGAAGCTGCATTTTTTCAGCATCGTTTGAATTTGCATAAGCGGAGGATAATGCGTTTTTGGCAACACTCATCGAATTCGAGTCGATTTCAGATGAATAATCATGTTTATTGTTATGCTCAGGTGCAGAATCATTCTTGCCATTTACCACATTCATCACTGCTTCACGAGCGGATTGGAATAATTGGTTTCCCATAATTATATCCCTCCAAGAGAGTTGCGTTCGGCTTGATGTGCTTTGCGCTCTTCTGCTTGTTCCATCGTAAGGTGATAAGGGATTTGCTGGTCATGAAGCTGTACAGAATTTTTACCCTGCTGAACAAAACGTTTTGATTTGCTGCTTCTACCCATTATGAAAGCCCCCCTTTTCATATCGGACAATCGCTTGTCCACTATGTAGTCTAAGTAAAAATGGTGCTTTCTATTAGGGCAAATATTGGTCTTAAAGCTTAAGTTTTTTCTCTAAAAATACAGCAATCCCATCTTCTTCGTTACTTAGTGTGACTTCGTTGGCTTTTTCTTTCAATCCGTCAATGGCATTTCCCATTGCCACACCAGTGCCTGCATACTCAATCATTTCATAATCATTATCTTCGTCCCCAAAAGCAATGATGTTTTCTTTCGGGATATTGTAATGAGCGGCAACTCTTTGTAATCCCACTGCTTTGTTCATGCCTGTGCGAACAAGCTCGATAACGTGCCATGGTGCAGCCCATCGTCTGTGGTCGATTACTTCGGCATGTACTTCTGATAGGTATTCTCTAATTTTAGGCACTTCTTCTTCACTTGCGTGGATAAGGATACATGTTGGATCTTTTTTTAGTACCTTTCTCAAGTCACCTGTCTCTATCTTTGGATTACCAAACCCGAAGATATCTAACAATTTTTCATCATGAAAGTGGAAGTAAACATCATCCATTACTTCTGCCAAAATATTATGTATGTTATATTTTTCGCTTACTTCAACGATTTCTTTTACTGTATCAATGGAAAGTGGCTCATGATAAACGCCCCATTCATCGTTGCCGGGGTAATGCACAAATGCGCCGTTAAAATTAACTATGGGAGAAGTAAGATTCATTTCTTCATAATACATGATGCTTGCTCTGTATGGACGTCCGGTTGCAATTACGACTTCATGTCCCTGCTCCATTGCTTTTTGAAGGGCGACTTTATTTCTTTTGGAAATTTTTTTGTCATCTGTTAATAATGTTCCGTCCAGGTCAACTGCAATTAGATGTTTTTCCACCATATCAAACTCCTTTTTTGTACATAAAAAAATTCTTCTGATTCAAGTGTAACCTTTTTCAAATTTGATTGTCTACATGTTAAACTAGACAAGAGTATATTAAATAGGAAAAATGAGGTAAAAACTGGACTGGGGGACGTAAGATGATAAATGTCATCAAGCAGAAGACAGGTGCTGTTTCCTATCTTCATGTATGTGAAGCAGATTCCTTTTCAAATTCGAAGCCTACTGTTATCTTTGTACATGGGTTTCAAAGTGTAAAGGAAAATAACCTGCATTATGCCTACCTTTTAGCTGAAAAAGGCTTCCGCGTCATACTTCCTGATTGCATCCATCATGGTGACAGGGATAGCGGATTGAAGAGTCAACAAATGATGCAGGCATTCTGGGAAATTGTGATACAAACGGTTCATGAAATAGATATTTTAAAGAAACACCTCACGGAATCAGGATTAGCTGATGAAACGGAAATTGGGGTTGCAGGAACATCCATGGGCGGCATCGTAACCTTTGGTGCATTAAAAAAATATCCTTGGATCAAAGCAGCAGTCAGTTTAATGGGTTGTCCAAGCTATCAAGATTTTGCACGCTACAAAGTGGACAAGTTCCTTGAGGCAGGGTTTGCATTGCCATTTTCAGATGAGCAATTGGAATCATACTATGCGAAATTAAAACCATATGATCTAGCAAGCGACCCATCATCCCTTGAAGAAAGGCCTTTGTTATGCTGGCATGGGAAACGGGACACAGAGGTTCCGATTGATCCATTATTGACGTTTGTAAAAGCCAATAAAGGTTATTATAAAAATAAGCCAAACAATATAAAGGTCATCGTGGATGAATATGCAGATCATAAAGTGAGCAGAGAAGGTGTGTTGGCAACAGTGGATTGGTTTGCTGAGCACCTAACACAAAATGTAAAGGAGCGATATCATGCAGGAAACATTAAAAGATAAAGTAATGGAGATATTGGAAGAAGTGGAGGACCCTGAACTTGGGGTTGACATTGTTAACCTTGGACTAGTTTATGACGTGGAGATCGACGCATCCAATAATGTGGATATTACTATGACATTGACTTCTATCGGTTGCCCGCTTGCAGGGGAGATTGTGGAAGATGTCAAAAAGAAGCTTGCACCAGTGGAAGAAATCAATGATGTGGATGTGAATATTACATTCAATCCGCCTTGGAGCAAGGATCGAATGTCCCGTCTTGCAAAAATAGCATTGAACGTTACAGACTAAAAAACACATTAGAGTGGAAGGGGAGAAATGGTCATGAAAAACAAAGTGATACTTGTCAGTTCCAATCAATTGGGTAAAGGTGATGAAGCTTTAGGTGAAGGTGTGCTTGAGACATTTTTTACCATTCTAAAGCAACGCGAAGATAAGCCAGAGGCAATTTTTCTGATGAACACAGGGGTATACACGTTAACAGAAGAATCACTTGTATCTGTCCACCTGAAAGAGATCCATGAAGCTGGCGTTCCTGTATATGCTTGTAAAACTTGTGTAGACCATTATGAGGTGGAAAAGCAGCTCATAAGTGGGGAAATTAGCGGCATGGGCCATTTTATTGACCTTGCCTCTAAGCATGAAGTTCTGACGATTGCTTAATTATGGATGACAGAAGCCTCTATGGATTGAGACATGAAACAGGACAACTTGGGTACGATAAAAAGGAGATAATTTCATCTCATTTTACGGTACAGTCTTAGAATTTTCATGATCTGACTATAGGAGGTATTCGTATGGGACAGAATCAACAATTCAGACCGGGTCAAAAAGCGCCCAATAACGGCATTTATTTAGAAATAGGTGAGACCGGAAGCGGAGTGAAAAATCCTCAGAAGGTAAACCTAAAAGCCGGGGACACTTTTCCCGAAACTTCCAACCACAATCGCCTCTGGGCGAAAAAGCGCCGTCCGTAACTATTAAGTCATCCTCTTTATGAGAGGGTGGCTTTTTTGGATATTCAATGAGGAAACTTTTAGATGGCTCGGTACGTAGAAATATTATAAAAAAGGAGTGATCTCAAATATGAACATCAACCAAATGACCACCAAGCTCCAAGAAGCCGTTGTGATGGGCAAGAGTCTTGCGGAAAAGATGAACCATCAGCAAATTGAACATGAGCACCTTCTTCTTGCATTGCTTCAGCAGTATGAGGGGCTTACAGACAGAGTGTTGAGTAAGCTAAAAGCAGATACACAGGCGCTCCAACTCGACCTTAATACCTTACTTAGATCAAAACCTGAAGTGAGCGGTGCAACCAGTGACGCCTATATAAGCAATCAACTGAACCAAACGTTCAAAAAAGCAGATGAATGGAAAACAGAATGGGAAGATGACTATCTCTCCATCGAACATATTCTTCTAGCACTGTTCCATAAGAACACCACCACCCACCAATTGAAAAAATTAAGCAACACCTATGATATTACCGAAGAAAGATTAAAAGCAGCCATCCAAGAAATAAGGGGGAACCAACGAGTGACTTCCAAAGAACCTGAATCTACATATGAGGCGTTAAAAAAATATGGAAGAGATTTAATTGAAGAAGTTAAAAGCGGCAAACTGGATCCTGTAATTGGACGTGATCAAGAAATACGCAGGGTCATCAGAATTCTTTCCAGAAAAACCAAAAACAACCCTGTCCTGATCGGTGAACCGGGTGTAGGAAAAACCGCAATTGTTGAAGGACTTGCACAAAGAATTGTGAGAAAAGACGTTCCAGACGGCTTAAAAGATAAAACTATATTTTCGCTCGACTTAAGCTCACTAGTAGCCGGTGCAAAATACAGGGGAGAGTTTGAAGAACGCCTTAAAGCAGTGCTCCAGGAAATCAAAAAGAGCGACGGGCAGATTCTGCTTTTCATCGACGAACTGCACACCATAGTCGGTGCCGGTAAAACGGAAGGTTCTATGGACGCGGGCAATATGCTTAAACCCATGCTTGCTCGCGGTGAATTGCACTGTATAGGTGCCACAACCTTAAATGAGCATCGACAATATATTGAAAAAGACCCAGCGTTAGAGCGCCGTTTTCAACAAGTTCTTGTCCAAGAACCTACAGTGGAGGACACCATCTCTATTTTACGCGGACTCAAAGAACGTTTTGAAATACATCATGGTGTCAATATCCACGACAGGGCCATCGTTTCGGCGGCAGTCTTATCAAATCGTTATATTTCTGAACGCTTTTTACCAGACAAGGCAATTGATCTGGTGGATGAAGCGTGTGCTATGATTCGGACTGAAATAGACTCCATGCCATCTGAACTGGATGAAGTGACAAGAAGAGTAATGCAACTAGAAATTGAGGAGGCGGCCCTTAAGAAAGAAAAGGATCAGGCGAGCATGGAGAGGCTTACTCAACTTCAGCAAGAATTAGCCAACTTAAAAGAGAGTGCTTCAGCAATGAAAGCGCAATGGCAACTGGAGAAGGATGATATCCAGTTAGTCAGAATCAAACGAGAGGAGCTGGAAAAGTCGAAACGCGACTTGGAAACAGCTGAAAATGATTATGACCTGAACAAGGCTGCAGAACTAAGGCACGGCAAAATTCCTAGTTTAGAGAAAGAACTTATCCAACTAGAGGAAAAAGCCAAACAGAAGAAAGCATCAAACCAACTTCTAAGAGAAGAAGTGACAGAAGAAGAGATTGCCGGGATTGTGGCTAAGTGGACAGGCATTCCTGTCACAAAGCTTGTGGAAGGGGAAAGAGAAAAGCTCTTAAAACTGGAAGAAATTCTTCATGAACGGGTAGTCGGGCAAGAAGAAGCAGTCCAGCTTGTATCGGAAGCAGTCATTCGGGCAAGAGCAGGAATAAAGGATCCAAACCGTCCCATTGGCTCTTTCATATTCCTTGGTCCTACTGGTGTAGGGAAGACGGAACTTGCCAGAGCGCTTGCACAATCGCTTTTTGATAGTGAAGAACAAATCATACGCATTGATATGTCAGAGTATATGGAAAAACATGCGGTTTCAAGATTGATCGGCGCACCTCCAGGCTATGTTGGCTATGAAGAAGGTGGACAATTGACAGAAGCAGTCAGAAGGAAGCCTTATTCTGTAGTCCTTCTAGATGAAGTGGAAAAAGCTCACCCTGAAGTTTTCAATATCCTATTGCAAATGTTGGATGACGGAAGGATTACAGATTCACAAGGAAAAACAGTCGATTTCAAAAATACAGTCATCATCATGACCTCAAATATCGGCTCTCATATCTTGTTGGAACATGCAGGAGAAGAGCTAACGGAGGATACTAAGGAAAAAGTGATTCTGCAATTACGAAGCCACTTCAGACCAGAATTGTTAAACCGAATAGACGACACGGTCATTTTTTCTCCACTATCTAAAAGTGAAATTGGACTAATTGTAGAAAAGTTGATAAAGGATTTACAAAAACGACTGGAGGATAAGCATTTGACATTAGCTCTGTCAGAAGAGGCAAAACGCTTTATTGCAGACAGTGCTTATGATCCGGTTTTCGGGGCAAGGCCGTTAAAACGTTTTATCCAAAAACATATCGAGACTTTAATTGCAAAAGAAATAATAAAAGGAAGCATCCAAGATTTTCAAAAAATAATTATTGAAGTAGAAGAAGGAAAACTCATCATCCGTGACAAATAATAGTATAGACAAAAAAAGAACTTGTCTCAGGGAGCAAGTTCTTTTTTTACAAATATCAGTGCTTTTCTACCGGTTCGTTTGGTAACGCTTCCCCGATCAGCATCACTAATACAGCGAAAACGACCGCGATGATTGAAGCTAATACGTAGTTATATGTATCACCCTGCATGTTAGCTACAACATAAGAAACCATGTTTATAAGAAGAAGTGACCAGAAAATAGTCCAAAATGCGCGCATTGTGACTCCCCCTCCATTTCATTATTTCAAAGCTCATTCAGAGGATATTTTACCACAAACGCGACATATAATAAATGTAAATATGTTTAACTTAGTCGAAAAAGGGGTTGTTAAATGGTGAATAGTAATGAAAAACTTCTTGAATTGAAAATGTTGTTAGATCAAGAGGGGAGTAATTTGACTGAGCTGGGTCAACGTACTTTGGAGAATTTAAGAGAAGAGCTTCAATATGACGAAGTGGGAAGGGATTAGGTTTTGACGCCTTCCTTTTTCTTTTTTTTAGATTGTGTTTTATATTTTTATCTTTGAAAAGTGGCCTTTTGACTCTGTCATAACAGAACTTTTCTACATAGCATACGATATATAAGTTTGTGAAATGGGGGGGAGATGAGTCAGATGAGCTTAAATCAACGTTTTTTTCAAATGGGCGGTCAATGGAATGCTGTACATGTGCCAGAAAAACCGAATGGTTTCGGCTGTCTAATCATTGGAGATGCCAACCATTTCGTTGATGAACATAATAGCCTGTGGTTGCAACATATCGGGCGAAATAAAATTGTTGAAGAAATTCTGAAATGTGGATATACCTTGTTTTATTCCAACCTTTATGGGGCTCATTGGGGGAGCAGTCAATCGGTGCTTCAGGCCAAACAGCTTTATCATATTATCATGAAACAAGAAATCCTAAATGATAAAATTCATATCATAGCAGAAGGGATGGGTGCGCTGACAGCCTTGCAACTAATGGAGGAGTTAAAAGAACAGATTCGTTCGGTTGCATTCATTAATCCATGCATGGATTTAAAAGCACAACTCGCACAGGAAAAAGACAGAAAGTTTTTCTATAAAAAGGTGAAAAATGAAATCGCAAAGGCCTATAATGTGCCAGTTAATGAACTCGAAGCATATCAAGATCTTCCTGATTTAAGTCGGTTTCAACAATGTTCCGTACCAGTAAAAATATGGCAAACCACCACCAATTTTACGTTCGATCCTAATCTTCACTGCAAAAAATATGAAGAGTTGCGCTCAAAGAATCACTCACCAATCACAGTTGCCTATCATCTTGTAGAAAAACGATATTCATACGGTCCATCCATATGCCAGTTCTTCAAGAAATATGAACAAGAATTATAAAAAGTCCCATTCCGCTGTCATGGAATCGGGACTATAATTTTGTTTTTTTGCATATGGATACAATATCAATAAAGATGGGTGGAATAATAAAATGATGAAAAATGCAGTGGTCCTTGGAGCCACCACACAAGTTGGTTTCGCCCTTTGTCAATATCTGATTGCCAAAGAAGTAGAAGTTACAGGACTGGTATGGTCGGAGAAAATGGATGGAAAATCCGAAGAGATGTTAATGGAGATTGGTCGCAACGCTTTTTTTAGTTCTCAATCAGATCGTTTTTTTAATCAAAGCATAGATACCGTATTTTATTGTCTTGACGAGATTGATAAACTGGATGAAAAAGAACAAAAACAATATGTCGATCTAGCAGGAAATGCAAAGAAACTTGTATTTATCTCTTCTTATCGCAAGATTTCAATGACCAGCGAATTTAGACAACATGTAATGAGTAAGTTATCAGGTAGCCAAGACCAATCCTCTTATGCCATATATTTGCCGATGGTCTATGGTCCATGGCAGCATGAAGAGGAATCGGTCAATAAAAGACTATTAGAAGAATTAGAGCAGAAAGAACCTGAACCGATGGCAATCAAAGAACATGATGTTTTGTTTGTGGAGGATGTTGCAGAAGCTATCTATTACTTTCTAATTCGTGATGAAGAGGTGACGGAGGTCCTTTTCGAGAATGATAACCCAAAAGCAATGGAAGAATTAATAAAAGAGTTAAATCTAACTTGCCTGACTATTGTTGAACCGGAGGAAGTACAGAAGCTCACAAAGTACAAAGTGCCACAACAGCATACAATAAAAGAAGGTATACAAGCACAAAGAGATCAGTTGTATCATAGATTAAAAATCGATTAGTAGAGACCTGCCCCTCTATTCCAAGCATTTTAACAGAATATTAACTTTTCCTTTATCATTAAAGCATGTACAATATAGAAGGAAGATCGTGAAACAGAAATAGAGGGGCAATCCTTTTAGGCACTAGGGGGTGGTACTTACATGAAAAAATCATTAATGGTAATCATACTATTTATTCTTTTATTAACTGCATGTGGACAAACTACTCCTGAAAGCGGAGATCAAAAGGTCGGCTTGTTGGTCCCTGATACGATAAGTGATCAGGTATGGGGAACAAAAGGCTATAAAGGGCTGTTGCGGATTCAAACGGAATATGACCTGGATGTATATTATAAAGAAGGCATACATACTGATACATCGATTAAAGAAGCGGTGAAAGAGTTTCATAAAGACGGAGTTACCTTGGTATTTGGGCACGGCAGCGAATATGCGCAAACATTTAATGAGATATCATCTGATTATCCAGACATTCATTTTGTATGTTTTAATTCACAAGTTCAAGGTGATAATGTAACAAGCTTAAATTTTGAAGCACATGCCATGGGCTTTTTCGGTGGGATGGTAGCTGGTCATATGACGGAGACTAATACTATCGGAATTTTAGCCGCATTTGAATGGCAGCCTGAAGTGGACGGATTCTTCGAAGGGGCATTACATGAAAATCCTGATGCTAAAATTATAATAAAGTACACGCAAGACTGGAATAATCCTGATAAAGCATTGGAAGTGCTTGATGATATGATCGCTCAAGAGGTGGATGTTGTGTATCCTGCTGGTGATGGATATAATGTTCCTGTCATCAATAGCTTAAAGGAACAGGGTCTATATGCGGTAGGATTCGTCTCTGATCAGTCAGACTTAGGGGAGAATACTGTACTTACCAGCACCATTCAGCATGTCCCTGCCTTGTACGAACTGGTGGCTAGTCGTTTCTTTGCAGGGGAATTAGAATCTGGTAACCTTTCCTTTGATTTTAAAGATGATGTCATTTCACTTGGGACATTCAGTCCGCTAGTAAGCAAGGAATACCAGGAAAACATTAATCAACAAATCGAGGATTATAAGTCCACCGGATTATTACCAAACGAAAAATAGAAAGTAGGTACGAATATGGAACAAGATAGAACGATGCAATATATGGAAATAGCTATGAAATATTTACCAGAAGCACAACAAATGCTTGATGAAACAGGGCTGGAGTTGGAGCCTCAACATATTCAACCACTTGTCTCCTTACTGACAAAAGTGATGGATGAAGCATATGAACTTGGAAAGCAAAATGCGTTAAATATGGAATAAAATAAGGACTATCCAGGGGAGATTTGCTGGATAGTCCCTTTTATGTGCATCCTGAATGGGTTACTTCTTGAAATAATCTAATATTGGAGAAAACTCTTTAATCATCGGTTTCAGCTTATTGACTGATTCCATAATGGAGTCTACCTGCTCCATAAGTGCGTAATATTCATCCCCAACCTTTTTATCAGAAGCACTTTCCATTATATCTTCGGCTGGTTGTTTTCTAGGTTGAACTCCAAACATCATTCTAGTGAATGGATCTACTTCGATCTCGCTGTCCACCTTTTTTTGTTCTTCACTCATGATTTTCACCTCACCTAATCAGCATTTATCCCCCTCTGAAACTATAGTATGCCGTCTAATTTAAATGGGATAGGCATTGGTCCAAAAGCTTCCCTTTCAAGCAAAATAGGCATTTATGTATTGTCAATCCAGATAGAATGCGTTAAAATTAGTACCAAGTCATAATAATTGATATTAAAAAAGTTAAAAGTCCAAAAAGAGAGTTAGGTGTTATATCGGTGAATGCAGGGATACTAGGAATCGGTAGATATGTACCTGAAAAAATATTAACCAATGCAGATTTGGAAAAAATGGTTGATACCACAGATGAATGGATAAAAACAAGAACAGGCATAGAAGAACGAAGAATTGCAACAGACGATGTAGATACATCACAGATGGCATATTTTGCAGCAGAAAAAGCCTTGAAGGATGCAGGAATCACAGCAGAAGAACTAGACATGATCATCGTTGCTACTGTCACACCTGATAATCCTTTTCCAAGTGTTGCTTGCATGATTCAGGAACGACTAGGTGCCAAAAAGGCATGCGCCTTTGATATGAGTGCAGCATGCGCCGGATTCATGTATGGAATCATCACTGCAAAACAATTTGTGGAAGCCGGAACATATAAACATGTTCTAGTAGTAGGTGTAGAAAAACTGTCCAAGATTGTGGACTGGGAAGACCGCAACACAGCAGTCCTTTTCGGTGATGGGGCAGGTGCAACTATAATTGGACCGGTTTCAGAAGGTAGAGGAATTCTATCTTTCGAACTTGGAGCAGACGGCACTGGAGCGAAACATTTATATCAGGATGAAACCATTGTAATGAATGGCCGCGAAGTATTTAAATTTGCGGTTCGTCAAATGGGTGAATCAGCTGTAAATGTATTAGAAAAAGCCGGTTTATCAAAAGAAGATGTGGATTTCCTTATTCCTCATCAAGCAAACATTCGAATCATGGAAGCTGCGAGAGAAAGACTAGGCCTTCCACTGGAAAAGATGTCAATGACTGTGCAGAAATACGGAAACACATCGGCTGCCTCCATTCCGATTTCCATAGTGGAGGAAATCGAAAAAGGAAATATACATGACGATGATTTAGTGGTTATGGTAGGATTTGGTGGAGGATTAACTTGGGGAGCAATCGCCATTAGATGGGGAAGATAATAAATATTAATTGGATACAATGGTGGAAGGAGCAGGACAATCATGCAAATGCCTAAAAAAAGAGTAGTAGTAACTGGCCTTGGAGCGGTGACTCCAATCGGTTTAAATGTAAATGAGGCGTGGGAAAATGCGATTAACGGAGTTTCTGGTGTAGGACCGCTTACTAGAGTGGATAGTGAAAAATTCCCGGCAAAAGTGGCTGCAGAAATCACAAACTTTAATGCAGAAGATTTTATGGATAAAAAAGAAGCAAGAAGAATGGATCGCTTCACTCAATACGCTATTGCAGCTTCTTTCATGGCTGTTAAAGATGCCAATCTGGACATTACAGATGAAATGGCACCTAGAGTTGGTGTTTGGGTAGGTTCTGGAATCGGTGGAATGGAGACCTTTGAACAACAGTATAAAACTTTCTTGGAAAAAGGAGCACGTCGTGTAAGCCCGTTCTTCGTTCCAATGATGATTCCTGATATGGCTACAGGTCAAATCAGTATCGCACTTGGGGCAAAAGGTGTGAACTCTTGTACGGTAACAGCCTGTGCAACAGGTACAAACTCCATTGGAGATGCATTTAAAGTCATCCAACGCGGTGATGCGGATGTTATGATTTCAGGAGGAACAGAAGCGCCACTGACGGAAATGTCCTTTGCAGGATTCAGTTCTGCAAAAGCATTATCCATGAACCCAGATCCAAAAACGGCGAGCCGACCATTTGATGCAAACCGTGACGGCTTTGTCATGGGTGAAGGAGCAGGGATTGTCGTGTTGGAAGAGCTTGAACATGCCCTGGCACGCGGTGCTCGCATTTATGCCGAGATTGTTGGCTACGGCGCGACTGGTGATGCCCATCATATCACAGCACCTGCACCGGGCGGAGAAGGCGGTGTCCGTGCGATGAGAATGGCGATTGAAGATGCCGGCCTTCAACCAGGAGATATCGATTATATTAATGCACATGGAACAAGCACGGAATATAATGACAAGTTTGAAACACTTGCTATCAAAGAAGTGCTTGGCGTACATGCGAGCGATGTAGCTATTAGCTCTACAAAGTCCATGACAGGTCATTTGCTTGGAGCAGCAGGTGGGGTAGAAGCGATTTTTACCATTAAGGCCATTGAAAACGCCGTTATACCGCCAACCATCAATCTAGATACACCAGATCCAGAATGTGACCTTGACTATGTACCGAACGAAGCGAGGCACAAAGAAGTCAAAGCTGCAATGAGCAACTCACTAGGCTTTGGCGGACACAATGCAACGATTGTGTTTAAAAAATACGAATAAGTAATTTTAGTTAAAAGCAGTAGGAAGTGATTTATACTTTCTGCTGCTTTTTTTGTTACCTCACCAATCCCCCCTCTTCATCATACAATGACATCAAAAAGCAAAGAAAAGGGCTGTAGAACATGAGTATTATTCATACGGATAGATGGTTGGAAGAAGACTATCACCAGCCATTGAACATTTCCAAGAAATTGCTGAAGTACTTTGAGGACGTAACTGCAGCGGAACTATACGATTATCTAATTATGCATGGGATGTATCGACCGGTCAGGGATGGAAAAGGGACGGTTGAAAAATTAAAGACATTGGATTGCTGGAATATTGTCTTAGGAGAATGGAAACGGTTAAAGAAACTTTGGAATGGACCGGATATCCCGATTTTCATCTTTCCTTCGGATAAACACAATAACCAAATGAAAAGGGATTTCAAAGGAAAAGCCGGGGTAGCATTCAAAGATAAACTGTTCTTATTTCTACCGGAGGATATTGAAGTGAACGAAATGAAGGCATTGTTGACTCATGAATATAACCATATATGTGTACTCTCCAAGAACAACAGAAAAGATGATCAATATACGCTTTTAGATTCTGTACTAATTGAAGGTCTTGCGGAAAGTGCGGTAAAAAGCTTAGTAGGAAAAGAATATACCTCTAGCTGGACTTCTTACTACACGGATAAAGAACTTGAAAATTTCCTAAACAAATATATAATTCCCAACAAAGAAGTGAAAAAGAGCGAAAGGGATCATATGAAACTACTATATGGAAAAGGATTTTATCCGAAAATGCTTGGTTATTGTGTGGGATACTACCTTATTCAAAAAATATTAAAAGAGGAGAAAATTACCTATAGAGCATTAATGTCAAAGAGCCTTTCTGAGATAGCAAAGCTATCATTTGAATAATTCTTTGAGGAATAGGAGAAAAATTACAAAAAACAAAAAATCTAGCAAAAAAAGCTAGTTTTTTTGTTTTTTTTTGTATATAATCAGTTTTTGTAGAAGATTGCTACAAGTTTCAATTAAAAAAATTTTTAGTTTATTTTCAAAATAAGCTTGAACTTGTAACGGAATTGTAATAATATACAAACAGACGATAATTATTTTCCGATAATTTAGTTTTTACAGTAAATTTTGAGTAAAAAGACTGAAGATTTTGTAATAAACAGCATGGAAAATCTATAATGGCAATCTTTGAATAGATTAATAGCTAGTAGTTTTGTAAATTTGTAATATAAAGATTAAGAATTAGTTAAATTTTCTAATTTCTATATATTACATATTTAGACATCATACAGACCATGCATCGAAAGAAAAAAGGATGGTGAAGGCTAAATGTCAGCTTTATTGGAAGTGAGAAACCTAAAAACTCACTTTTTTAGAAAAAAGCAAGCTATTCCAGCTGTAGATGGTGTAGATATCTCCATTAAAAAAGGAGAGACTGTAGCACTCGTTGGAGAATCAGGATCTGGTAAATCTATTACTTCCCTATCTATTATGGGTCTTGTTCCAAGCCCAGGAGGAAAAATCGTTGATGGAGAAATTCTATTCGACGGACAGGATCTTGTGAAACTGACAGAAAACCAATTATGTAAAGTTCGCGGAAACGATATTTCCATGATCTTTCAGGAACCGATGACATCATTGAATCCTGTTTTAACAATCGGTGAGCAAATTACCGAAGTATTAATTCTTCATCAAAAAATGACTAAAACAGCAGCAATGAAAAAAGCGATTGAAATGTTAGAAGTTGTAGGATTTTCAAGAGCAGCTGAAATTGTCAATGATTATCCGCACCGTCTTTCAGGTGGTATGAGACAAAGGGTAATGATCGCGATGGCGATGAGCTGTAATCCAAAGTTATTAATTGCGGATGAGCCAACAACAGCGCTGGATGTTACCATTCAAGCTCAAATACTAGATTTAATGAAAGACCTTAGCCATAAATTTGACACTTCCATCTTGTTAATTACACATGACTTAGGGGTTGTATCAGAAGTAGCTGATAGAGTAGTAGTTATGTATTGTGGTCAAGTGGTAGAAGAAGCGTCAGTTGACGATTTGTTCGAAGAGCCGCTGCATCCATACACAAATGGTTTGATGGGGTCCATCCCTGATATTGAAGGAGATATTTCTCGCCTTCAATCTATCGATGGTAACGTACCACCGCCAACCAATTTACCACAGGGCTGTCGTTTTGCCCCACGCTGTCCAAAAGCATTCGATCGTTGTCATAGCGAAGTTCCTGAACTTCTTAAGCGAAGCGGAAACCGCTCTGTTCGATGCTTCTTATACGAAGGCGAGGAGGCGAAATAATGACTGCAACCGAGATTAAATCAGAAAAGACTTTAACGGAAACAAGTTCTGACAATATCCTTGAAGTAAGAGGTTTGAAGAAATACTTTCCAATTAAAGCAGGATTATTACAAAAGCATGTAGGGGATGTAAAAGCGGTTGATGACCTAAACTTTTATATTAAAAAAGGTGAAACATTAGGACTTGTTGGTGAATCTGGATGTGGAAAATCCACAACAGGAAGAACCATCATCAGACTATACGAACCTACAGAAGGAAACATCATATTCAAGGGAAGAGATATTGCGACAATGAGTGAAAGCGAACTTAGAAAAACGGTTCGTAAAGACATTCAAATGGTCTTCCAAGACCCGTTCGCGACGCTTAACCCAAGAAAAACATTAAGATCAATCCTAAAAGAACCATATAACACGCATAACTTGTTCACTAAAAAAGAGCGTGAAGAAAAAGTGCAAGAATTACTGGCAAAAGTGGGATTAGATCCAAGTTTTATCAACCGTTACCCACATGAGTTTTCCGGAGGACAACGTCAACGTATCGGGATTGCTAGAGCCCTTGCCTTAAATCCGGAATTGATTATTGCCGATGAAGCAGTATCTGCACTGGATGTATCTATACAAGCCCAAATTATCAATCTTATGCAAGACCTTCAGAAAGAAATGGGACTATCTTATATCTTTATCTCGCATGATTTAAGTGTAGTTCGTCATATTAGTGACAGGGTCGGCGTAATGTATTTAGGGCGGATGATGGAACTAGCTACCAAGCAAGATTTATATAGTGAACCACTTCATCCTTACACTCAAGCTTTATTATCTGCTGTTCCTTCTACTCGCCGCAAAGGGCAAGTGAAGAGAGAGCGGATCGTTCTAAAGGGTGAATTACCAAGCCCGGCTAACCCGCCGACTGGTTGTGTATTCCATACACGATGTCCAGCAGCAATGGACGTTTGTAAGCAGATTATTCCTCAATTCAAAGAGGTTAAACCAGATCATTTTGTTGCTTGTCACCTATATGAATAGGTGGCAAGTACATAAAATATATACCCTTTGAAAGGGGGAGATAATCCAACAGCTAACTTTCTTTACCTTTCATTTTCAGAACATTAAAAAATTTTAGGGGGAGTAAACGTGAAACAAAAATCATTACTACTTATCGTTTTAACGTTAGTTCTGTCCTTGTTCCTTGCTGCTTGTAGCGGATCGAACAATGCAGGTACAAATACTAACAACACAAACAACACTAACAATGCAGCTGGTGAAAACAATGGTGAAGCGGCTGAAGAAGATGAAGAAGCTACAAATGAGCCTGTACAAGGTGGAGATCTTGTAATTGGTTCTACTGGTAGCCCGACAATGTTCAACCCACTTTACTCTGCAGATACTGCAAGTTCTGCAATTGAAGGTTTCATTTTTGACGGATTATTAACGAGCGACACTTCTTTTGAAACAAAATTGAACATGGCTGAAAGCTGGGATATCTCTGAAGATGACCTAGTTCACACGCTAAAAATCAAAGACGGCATCAAGTTCCACGATGGCGAAGCTCTAACTGCTGATGACGTTGTCTTCACTCTAAGCATTCCTTTAAACGAAGACTATGATGGTCCTCGTGCTGGTTACTTCGAGAAAATCGAATCAGTTGAAAAAGTTGACGATTTAACTGTTAAAGTAACTCTTAATGCTGTAGATCCTACAATCCACATCGCATTAGGTTACCCAATCCTTCCTGAGCACATCTTAGGAGAAGTTCCAGTTGCTGAACTTGGTGAGTACACTGAATTCAACACTAAAGCCCCAATCGGAGCAGGTCCATTCAAATTCGAAACTTGGGAAGATGGACAATTTGTTAAAGTTGTAGCAAATGATGACTACTGGGATGGTCGTCCATACTTAGATTCTTTAACTTACCGCATTATTCCTGATGCTGACGCATTAATGACTGCTTTAGCAGCTGGCGATATCCAATACTATACTGTTCCTTCAACGGACATTGCAACAGTTCAAGAATGGGAAGCTAACGGAGACCTTAAAATCGAGTCTGGTTTAGCATTATCTTACACTTACTTAGGGTACAACCTACGTAACCCATTATTCCAAGATGTAAAAGTACGTCAAGCTCTTACTCACGCACTTGACCGTGAGCTTATCGTTGAATCTGTAATGAACGGTGACGGTGAAGTTGCTGATGTTCCTGAGTCTCCACTTAGCTGGGCTTATGACGAAGATGTTCCACGTTTTGAGTACGATGTAGAAAAAGCAAAAGCAATGCTTGAAGAAGCTGGATGGACTCCAGGTGCTGACGGAACTCTTGAAAAAGACGGTCAGAAATTTGAGTTCACTTTAAAAACTAACCAAGGTAACAAAGTTCGTGAAGATATCGCTGTAGTAGTTCAAGAGCAGTTCGCTGAGCTTGGAATCAAAGTTACTCCAGATATCATGGAATGGTCTGCATTCTTGGCTGACATCGATCCTCCAAAATGGAACTTCGATGCTATCATCCTAGGATGGGCTCTATCTACAGATCCAGATCCAAGTGGAATCTTCCACTCTAAAGAAATCGAAGAAGGTTTGAACTTCGTTGGTTGGTCTAACCCAGAAGCTGATAAGTTAATGGACGAAGCTAACCTAACAATGGATCGTGACGAGCGTGCTGCTAAGATCCAAGAAATCAACAGAATCATTGCTGAAGAGCAACCATATACTTTCTTGTACTATCCAAATGCACACCGTGCAATGCCTACTGAGCTAGAAGGCTTTGAGTTCCATGCAAGAGATGAGTTCTACAACATCAGCAAATGGTGGTTAAACACAGCTAACTAATTTAACCCCGTTTAATGGTTGAAAAGAGGGGAGGGGAGTTTCCCTTCCTTCTTTTTTACTGAATGGAATTACTTTGACACAATTTCCACGGCTCGGAAATATACAGTTTGGAATGACCAAACTTGTATTTCTTTAAATTTGAACACTTTACTGTGCAACGTCGCAAAATGTACAGTATTAAAATAAAAAACACGTTTACTTCTACCTTCCTAAAGTAAAGACAGAAAAGGAGAATCAGCTATGATCTCATATATCATCCGCCGTTGTTTAATGGCGATTCCCCTATTATTCGGTATTACAGTATTATCCTTTGCCATTATCCAAATGGCACCAGGTGGTCCTACCTCTTTAATGATGGATCCGAATATTAGTAAAGAAGATATGAAGAAATTTGAAGAACGATATGGATTAAATGATCCAATACACGAGCAATATTTTACATGGGTATCAAACATGGCGACAGGGGATTTTGGTGAGTCATTAATCCGCCGTGGAGTGCCAGTTAGTGAAATGATTATGAATCGTCTGCCTAATACATTATTACTAATGATTGTTTCAACTGTATTGGCAGTAATTGTAGCAATTCCGTTTGGAGTTATTTCCGCTAGAAAGCAGTACAGTCTAACTGATTATACTGTTACAGTTACATCTTTCCTTGGTCTGGCAACACCTAACTTCTGGATAGGTTTAGTTCTAATCATGGTATTTGCTGTGCAGCTGCAATGGCTTCCTACCGGTGGGGTAGCTACCTTGAATGCTGAATTCAGCATACTTGATAGAATACATCACTTAATATTGCCTGCATTCGTATTAGCAACAGCTGATATGGCAGGGCTAACGAGGTATACACGTTCTAGTATGCTTGAAGTTTTGAAGCAAGACTATATGCGTACAGCAAGAGCAAAAGGATTAAAAGAAAACAAAGTAACATATAAACACGGTTTACGTAATGGATTGATTCCAGTAATTACGATTTTTGGTTTAATGCTACCCGGTTTCATTGGGGGATCGGTTATTGTTGAAAAAATATTTGCTTGGCCTGGTATTGGATTGTTATTCTTTGATTCCGCCTTCCAGCGTGACTATCCAGTAATTATGGCACTAACAGTTATCTCAGCGGTCTTTGTAGTTATCGGAAACTTGGTTGCCGATATCCTATATGCAATTTTTGACCCGAGAATTGAGTACTAGAAGGGGGAACATCGATGCAAACTCAACCATCAACTCAACCAACTAACCAATCGTTAAACCCCAATATTAAGAAAAAACCTGATACATTAACGAAAATAACGATTAGTAAATTTATGAAGAATAAACTTGCTGTCATCGGGGCAGTACTTCTCTTCATAATCATCACACTAGCACTATTTGCACCACTTATTGCACAGTTTGAACCGCAAAAGCAAAGCTTATTGAACAAATTACAGACTCCAGGTGGAGAACATTGGCTTGGAACGGACAGATATGGTCGTGATGTATTTTCACGTATCCTGTTCGGAGCTAGAGTATCACTACTAGTTGGATTTGCTTCTGTAGCAGGTTCTATTACAATTGGAACAGTTATTGGTGCGGTTGCCGGTTATTTCGGCGGAAAAATTGATGCAGTTCTAATGCGTATCGTAGACGTTATCATTTCCATTCCAACTATTTTCTTGCTAATCACATTGGTTACAATCTTCCAACCAGGTGTGGACAAGCTAATCTTGATCTTCGCTTTAACTGGATGGACGTTTACAGCACGTCTTGTGCGTGGAGAGTTCTTATCACTTCGTACACGTGAATTCGTTCTTGCTTCCAAAACAATTGGAACAAGAAGTCATACAATCATCTTCTCTCATATCCTACCAAATGCGATGGGTCCAATCATCGTATCTGCAACATTAGGAGTAGGGGGAGTTATCTTGGCAGAATCCGCGTTAAGTTACTTAGGTTTAGGGATCCAACCGCCAACACCAAGTTGGGGGAACATGCTTCAGGATGCGCAAAACTTTACTATCATGTTAAAACACTGGTGGTATCCGTTATTTCCTGGGTTAATGATTTTAATAACAGTGTTAAGTTTCAACTTTGTTGGAGATGGATTACGTGATGCACTTGATCCAAAAACACTTGACTAGAAAAGCTGAGAGCCGATCTCGGCTTTTCTTTTTGCCTATTTTTAGACGAACTTGTCATTATTTTATTGTCATGTCATAAAATGATAATAATAGTTTGGACAAGGAGACATTATTATGCTCATAAATAGGAAATATTTTGTGAGAGATGGCTAATGATCAGGGGGATTCTTTTTGTCACTGGGTTTGGCATCTCGGTTGTTGGCGGAATTAGCACGATTGCATACTTGAATCTATTTGCAACAGGATTAAGTTTAATGGAGTTTTTATTTTTTCTGCTTACCAGGCCAGAATGCTATCTTTTACCTATTGGTATGATTCTGGTTGCCATCAGCATCTATTTATCTGGCGACCCAAATCCGTCTTTTCGGGACAAAGAGTAGACTTACGGAAAATTAATTGGGTATTTTGGAATAATTATGCACTTCACTGTTCATACTGTTGGATAAATAAAAGAGTAGATGTGAAGTGAGGGGTATGATATGTTGTATCTTCATGACGTATGGGTAAATTGGTTTGAAGGAGAAGAAAACGGTTATAATGTTTGTCATTTTCATGAGTGGAGGAAGGACGATAGTGTAGAATTGTTGGACCAAGTTCCTCTATTGAAAGTAGATTCTGTTTTGTTTCATTATATTGAAAACGACCTCCAAGAGCTGCCTTCATCTTTGCTGGAAGATATTTTTCAAAAAAGCTACATTCGCAAAAACCATGAGAGAATTCAACTGGACTACTGCTTTGTTGTAACAGATGGACAGGGAATATTAGCTGTTGATACGATCGGTTATAATATTCCAATTCGCAAAAGTAGATTGATTCCACGGCAAGAACAACTAGTATATGATATGGTGGAAAACCATGATTTTCAAATGTATTCTTTCTCACCAACTAGCAAATCGCAAAAAGATTATCATATTTTATCCCCATCACCAGATATAATGAACGGTTTGACTAGAAAAGAAAGACAATTGAAGCAACTTCTTTTTATGGCATTGGATCAATTAAGGTCAACTTGCAATGTTGCTGAAATTAGATATTGGTATACGGAATGGAACCCTATTCATTACCGAGAAATTCAGTCGATGAGTTTTGAGGAAGTCTGGTCACAGTTGCTTGAGGAAACAAGGGAAGGTTGGTCTGAAAAACATCAGACATTCTGTGAGCATTTGGTAAAAGGTCAGCCGTTCTTTGAGAAGTTGTGGGAGTTGGAGCAACACCCGAAAGTTAATTAACTGTCGAATATTTCCGAGGAAAGAAAAAGGCTGTCAGAGATTTGCACTGACAGCTTTTTTTATTTGTGCTTAACGGCGTTTGCGGCCTAGGCCCATTGCATTTTCAATTTTCTTAAGTGTTTTCATGGCAACACGGTTTGCGCGTTCGGCACCTTCATCAAGGATGGCATCGAGTTTGTCTGATTCAATAAGATCATTGTACTTCGTTTGAATAGGTTCAAGAGCTTCAACTACTACATTGGCAAGGTCACCTTTAAAGTCTCCATATCCTTTTCCTTCATATTGAACTTCCAATTCCTCAATCGTTTTGTTGGCCAAAATAGAATAGATAGAAAGTAGATTGGAAACTCCGGGTTTGTTTTCTTTATCGTAACGAACAATTCCTTCAGAGTCGGTTACTGCACTCTTAATTTTTTTCTCCAGTTGCTTGGGCGAATCCAATAAGGAGATAAAAGACTTAAGATTTGGATCTGATTTACTCATTTTCTTTGTTGGCTCTGTTAGAGACATGATTCTCGCACCGACTTTTGCAATCTTAACTTCTGGAACAGTCAGGATATCTCTGTATTTTTTATTAAAACGTTCTGCAAGATCTCTTGTCAATTCAAGATGTTGTTTTTGGTCTTCTCCAACGGGAACAACATCTGTGTTGTAAAGTAGGATATCTGCAGCCATTAATGGTGGATAAGTAAGTAATCCCGCCGTTACGGCTTCCTTCCCTGTTGATTTATCCTTAAATTGTGTCATTCTTTCCAATTCACCGATATACGCAACGCATTGCATCATCCATCCAAGTTGAGCGTGCGCAGGTACTTCTGATTGAATAAAAAGTGTTGCTTTTTCTGGGTCAAGGCCGATCGCAAGGTATAGAGCAGCTAGCTTTCGGATATTTCTGCGTAGCTCCTGTGGATCCTGTTGAACTGTAATTGCGTGTTGGTCCACGATACAGAAGTAACTGTTGTAATCGTTTTGCAGTTCGACAAACTGCTTCATTGCTCCGATGTAGTTACCAAGCGTTACATTCCCACTTGGTTGAATCCCTGAGAAAATTGTTTTCATTGTTTATTCTCCTCTTCTTTATAAATAGGTGATGGTTATTTTTACTTTGTATAAAATAATAAGTTGATTGCAGTGGAAGGCGCGCAGACTCCCGCGGGAGGAAGGGACAGGGGAGACCCCGCAACGAAGTGAGGAGGCTCCCGGACCGCCCGCAGGAAAGCGAAGCGCCTGGAACGGAAATCAACGGTTAAGATTTAACACACACAAAAAGGCCCAATCATCCCTGAAAAAGGGACGAATGGACCGTGGTACCACCCTTATTATTTCACACAAAAAATGCAGAAATCACTTAACCTTGTAACGTAAGGATACGTCACAGCCTACTAATTTGTTCAGCCGTGAAGCTCAGAAGTCCATTCCTAAACGGTTAGCTGTTTGTTCACACCACCCACAAACTCTCTAAAAACTAAGCAGTTTAGTACTACTCTTCATCATTGCTTTTATTGAATAAATATTCTTTTATTATAACCATTTCAATGGAAAATATCAACTATTGTAATACATAAATAGCGAAATCAACATACAAAGGAACAACAACAGGGAAGCTACAAAAATATGCTGAGTGGATAGTGGTTGTAATAGTTCAGATGGCGGTCTCATTTCATTTCTAATATCTTGTGCTAACTCTTTGTCAGGTTGTGAGGATGCAAAAATTCTTCTGAAACTGTAGGTAATACCATCAAAAAAACCTTTTTGGACCACTAATGTAAATAAAGAAATAAAAATAAAGACACTAGAAATGGTAAAGGATGTATTAATGAAGGTCAGCAGGTTAATTTCTCCATAATATATCCAACTTGTGCCGAATGTCGCTAAAAGTAAAATCAAGAAAAAGATGAGTGAAGATCTAATCGAAATATTCATGCTCCCTCCTATGTAAGAAGTTTAAAATTTGTCATCTAAATTGTATTGTAATGAAATGAATAGAATAAGACAAATATAAAGAAACTATAAAAGGAATTACTTGTAAAAGTATAAAGTCAAAAAGATGTAACGTTTGTAATATATTTGCAATATTTGAAGCATTATTCACGAAAACTTTATAGGTCTTTCGAACCATTTTTGTAATGAATATGCTTGAAATATCAGTATTTTGTAAAATTGACGTTAAATTTATGAATGCACAATGTTTAGAAAACTTGTATAATAAAAATCGTTACCTCGAAACACAACAATTTTCGACATAATTTTCTAGGGGGTTAAGTAAATGAAAAAGTCAAAATATTTACTTCTTTTAGCGCTTACACTTGTACTTAGTGCTTTCTTAGCTGCATGTGGCGGCGGAAATTCAGCGCAAAACAATGGAGGACAAGGGGAAACTCCACCAGCAGGTGAAGGAGAACCTACAGGTCCACAAGTACTTAACGTAGTTGATTCTGCAGAGATTCCAACAATGGACTCAGTACAAGGTACTGATGCAGTAGCATTCAACGTAATGAACAACGTTTTTGAAGGTCTTTACAGACTTGGAGAAAATGATGAAGTAGTAGAAGGTGTTGCGAAAAGTCATGAAGTATCCGAAGACGGTCTTACTTATACTTTCACATTACGTGAAGATTCCGTATGGTCAAACGGCGAGCCTGTAACGGCAAACGATTTCGTATTTGCTTGGCAGCGTGCAGTTGACCCGAACTCTGGTTCTGAATATGGTCCATATATGATGAATGGAAAAATCAAAAATGCTACACAAGTTTCTGCTGGTGAATTACCACTTGAAGAGCTTGGTGTAAAAGCAGTTGATGATTATACTCTTGAGGTAACGCTTGAGCAACCAGTTGCTTATTTTGAATCTTTAATGACATTCCCTACGTTCTTCCCACAAAACCAAAAGTTCTTGGAAGAACAAGGTGACAAATATGCATTAGAAGCTGACACTCTAATCTACAACGGTCCATTCACTTTAGACAGCTGGGAGCATGAAGTAGGCTGGACAATGAAGAAAAATGCTGACTATTGGGATGCTGAAACAGTAAAACTTGATGAAATCAACGTTAAAGTTGTTAAAGAAGTTTCTACTGGTGTTAACTTATACACTGCACAACAAATTGATATTTCTCCTGGTTTAACATCTGACTTTGTAACTCAGTACAAAGAAGATCCAGATTTGATTTCTTACCTGGAGCCAACTATTTTCTGGTTTAAATTTAACCAAACGAAAAACGAAGCTTTAGCGAATGTTAACATCCGTAAAGCAATTTCTATGGGCTTCAATAAGCAAGACATGGCTGATTACGTATTAAACAACGGTTCTATTCCGGCAAACTACTCTGTACCTGTTGAATTTGTTCAACACCCTGAAACAGGAGAAGACTTCCGCGAAAAGAATGGCGATATAAACGCATTTGATGCAGAAAAAGCTAAAGAGCATTGGGAAAAAGGTCTTGAAGAGCTAGGTACTGAGGCTGTTACAATTGAAATCCTTGGTGGAGACACTGAAACAGCGAAAACTATGCAAGAATACCTTCAAAACCAATTGCAAGAAAATCTTCCTGGTTTAACAATCAAGTTGAAAGAAGTACCATTTGCTCAACGTCTGGATTTAGATGCAGCAATGGACTATGACATGCAGCTTGCTGGATGGGGTCCTGACTATCTTGATGCGATTTCTTTCTCTAATCTTTGGATTACAGATGGTGGAAACAACAAGATGGGTTATTCCAACGAAGAGTACGATAAATTATTGAACGACGTAATGACTACGTATGCGAACGATCCAGTAAAACGTTTTGAAGCGATGCAAGAAGCAGAAAGAATTCTTCTTGAAGAAGACGCTGCGATTGCTCCAATCTACCAACGTGGTACGACAAGACTTTGGAAGCCTTACGTTCAAAACGTATACCGTCACAACTTTGGTCCTGACTTCAGCTACAAATGGGCTTACATCAGCGGTAAATAATATTATACTGATATAAAAATAATTCTTTTAAAATAGAGAAAAAGAGAGTATATTTGAAACATATACTCTCTTTTTCCCTGTAAGGAAATTGTCGAATTTTAGGGAAAATTATAAACAATTCGAATTCGACGCATTATTTTTTAGGAGGTGCAGAGATGACAAAGTACTTGTTGCAACGTATCTTATATATGTTTATCACCTTATTCTTAATTGCCTCATTTACATTCTTCCTGATGAAGATGATGCCAGGTTCCCCATTTACGATGCAAGACAAACTGTCAGAAGCACAAAAAGCAATTCTAAATGCCAAATATGGTCTTGATGATCCAATGCCTGTACAATATTTGAAATATCTAGGAAGCCTAGTTCAAGGTGATCTTGGTATCTCGTTTCAATATGACAACAGAAGCGTTACGAGTTTGATTATGCAGCGTATCGGCCCATCAGCTCAACTTGGGTTCCAAGCAATGTTCTTCGGTACAATAATCGGAATATTCTTAGGAGTTATTGCTGCATTAAGACAAAACACATGGGTTGACTACGGTTCCACCATTATGGCCGTGCTTGGTAAATCGATTCCTTCCTTTGTTTTCGCAGGATTATTACAATACTGGATTGGGGTTAAACTTGGCTGGTTTCCAGTTGCCTTCTGGTCAGGATGGGAATTTACGGTCCTGCCAACGATTGCACTAGCGATGTTCCCAATCGCCATTTCCGCACGTTTCATGCGTACCGAAATGATCGAGGTTTTAGGTTCAGATTATATTACTTTGGCACGTGCTAAAGGTGCTTCCAATTATGATATCGCAGTAAAGCATGCATTAAGAAATGCATTGATTCCAGTCGTAACGGTTCTAGGACCGTTGGCTGTAAGTTTGATGACAGGAACACTTGTTATTGAGAAAATCTTCTCTATCCCAGGTCTTGGAGAACAGTTTGTGCGATCCATTACAACAAACGACTATCCAGTAATCATGGGAACGACATTGTTCTTTGCAGCACTTTTCATTGTCATCGTTCTTGTAGTTGATATTCTTTATGGAATTATCGACCCGCGTATTCGCCTGGCAGGAGGTAAGAAATAATGAATAACAACAAATTTGATAAACTGCCAAAGGAATTATTCCAACCGGCGGTACAAGACCCTAGTAAAAGTGAAAAAATAGCGAAACCAAGTTTGACCTATTGGCAAACTGCATGGTTGCGCATTAAGAAAAATAAAGCAGCTATTGCTGGAGCTGTTATTCTAATCGTCATTGCATTTCTTGCACTTTTTGGACCATTTATGAATAATCACGGTTTTAATACTCAGGATGTAACACAGGGGAATCTTCCTCCTAAAGTTCCTGGCATTGAGAAACTTGGTATCATGGATGGAACAAGAGATGGAGTGGACGTTTACGAACAACGTGGAGTTGAAGATTATTATTGGTTCGGTACCGATAGTCTTGGACGTGACTTATGGACACGTGTTTGGACAGGTACACGTATTTCTCTATACATTGCCCTATTAGCAGCTTTCATTGATATGGTAATAGGTGTAGCTTATGGTGGAATTTCAGGTTTTTACGGTGGACGTACAGATAACATCATGCAACGTATCATCGAAGTTTTAGTTGGTATTCCAAATTTAGTTATCGTTATTCTAATGATTCTCGTACTTGAGCCGGGGATTATAGCGATTACCATAGCATTAACCATAACCGGTTGGGTCGGAATGGCCAGGGTCGTCCGGGGGCAGGTTCTAAAGCTTAAGAGCCAGGAATATGTCCTTGCATCCAAAACGCTCGGTTCAACCAATAACCGAATCATAACTAAACACTTACTGCCGAACGTGGTAGGAGTAGTCATCATTAATACGATGTTTACCATTCCAAGTGCTATTTTCTTCGAGGCATTCCTAAGCTTCATCGGACTCGGCTTGAAGCCTCCTATGGCATCACTTGGTACGTTAATAGACGACGGATTCAAATCCTTGCAGATCTTCCCGCACATCATGGTGTTCCCAGCAATTATCATCAGTTTATTGATGATTGCGTTTAACCTTGTAGCGGACGGGTTCCGTGATGCATTAGATCCTAAGATGAAAGACTAGTTATAAAGGCAGGTGAATGACAATGGAAAAAATTCTTGAAGTGAAAAACTTACATGTTTCTTTTGATACATTCGGAGGAGAAGTCAAGGCTATCCGTGGAGTTGATTTTGATTTAAAAAAAGGTGAAACGTTGGCGATTGTGGGGGAATCCGGGTCCGGAAAATCCGTAACTACAAAAACCGTTATGCGTTTATTACCTAAACATAATTCCAATATTAAACACGGTGAAATCTTATTTGACGGAAAAGACTTAGCAAAGCTTTCTGAAAAAGAAATGCAGAACATCCGCGGAAAAGAAATCGCAATGATTTTCCAGGATCCAATGACTTCTCTAAATCCGACAATGACTGTTGGTAAACAGATTATGGAAGGAATCATTAAACATCAGAAACTGAGCAAAAGCGCCGCTGCAGAAAAAGCAATCGACTTGCTTCGTCTTGTAGGAATTCCAATGCCAGAAGAACGCTTTAAGCAATATCCTCACCAATTCTCTGGTGGGATGAGACAAAGGGTTGTTATCGCAATCTCACTTGCTTGTAACCCTAAAGTGTTAATTGCGGATGAACCGACTACTGCACTGGACGTAACCATCCAAGCACAGATTCTTGATTTGATGAAAGACCTTCAGAAGAAAATAGATACATCCATCATTTTTATTACACATGATCTTGGTGTTGTAGCAAATGTTGCAGACCGTGTAGCTGTTATGTATGGTGGCCAAATCATTGAAACGGGAACGGTGGACGAGATTTTCTACGATCCACGCCACCCTTACACATGGGGGTTATTAAGCTCCATGCCTGATTTAGACCTAGGTGATGAAGATGAGCTTTATGCGATTCCAGGTTCACCACCTGATTTGTCTGATCCACCAAAAGGAGATGCATTTGCTCCTCGTAACGAATTCGCTATGCAAATTGATTTGGAAATGGAGCCGCCAATGTTCCAAGTTTCCAAAACGCACTTTGCGAAAACGTGGTTGTTACATGAAGATGCACCAGCGGTAGAACCACCACTTGCTGTTCAAAAGCGTCGACGTCACATGCCACAAAACTTCGAAAAGCCTGTTTTGGTAAAGGACGGTGGAAACAATGGCAACTAATGAAAAATTAGTGGAAATTCGCAACCTGAAGCAGTATTTTAACGAAGGAAAGCCGAATATGGTCAAGGCTGTAGATGGCTTGAACTTTGATATCTTTCGCGGTGAAACACTAGGACTTGTTGGAGAGTCCGGATGTGGGAAGTCTACGACAGGCCGTACCATCATCCGCCTTTATGATGCAACAGACGGAGAAGTACTCTATGAAGGGGAAAACGTCCACGGCAAAAAGTCTAAGAAAGACTTGTTGAAATTCAACCGTAAGATGCAAATGATCTTCCAAGATCCATCTGCATCCTTGAACCCTCGAATGACGGTTGCTGATTGTATCGCAGAAGGCATCGATATTCACGGTTTGGCTAAGTCGAAGAAAGAGCGTCTAGCTCGAGTGCATGAACTACTAGAAACGGTTGGTTTAAATAAAGAGCACGCCAACCGCTATCCACACGAATTCAGTGGTGGACAGCGTCAACGTATCGGTATTGCTCGTGCACTAGCAGTGGAACCGGATTTCATCATTGCCGATGAGCCGATTTCAGCATTGGACGTTTCCATACAGGCACAGGTTGTCAACTTGATGAAAAAGCTTCAAAAGGAAAAAGGTCTAACGTATTTATTCATTGCCCATGACCTTTCCATGGTGAAATACATCTCCGACCGTATCGGAGTAATGTATTTCGGTAAAATCGTAGAACTTGCAAATAGTGATGATTTGTATAACAATCCGATTCACCCGTACACAAAATCCTTGCTATCCGCGATTCCTCAACCGGATCCGGATTCCGAGCGCACCCGTAAACGTTTTGCTTACGACCCAGCGTCCCATGGCTATGCCAAGGATGAGGAGTTAGAGTTGCGTGAAGTACGACCAGGACACTTTGTCTTGTGTTCAGAAGCAGAGTACAAGAAGTATCAAGCTGAGTATGCAGGGAAATAAATTTTTCTAGAAAACCGATTCCTCTATTGTGGGGGTCGGTTTTTTTGTTGGGCTTGGGCGGGGGTGGCGGTTCTAAATGACCGAAGTTCTGTGAAATGAAGGGGAATTGTCTAATAGAACGGTTCTATACGCCTGAAGCTCATGGAAAAGAGGAGGAAATGTCTAATAGAACGGCTCTATACGCCCGAAGCTCGGGGAAAAGAGGAGGAGATGTCTAATAGAACGGCTCTATACGCCCGAAGCTCGGGGAAAAGAGGAGGAAATGTCTAATAGAAGGGCTCTATACGCCCGAAGCACGGGGAAAAGAAGTGGAAATGTCTAATAGAACGCTTCTCTATGACCGAAAGCACTCCGCAAAAGCGAAAACGGTAAGAGAGAGCCAGTCTCTCCGCCCGAAAGCACTTCGCAAAAGCGAAAACGGTAAGAGAGAGCCAGTCTCTCCGCCCGAAACTCCTCCACAAAAGCCAAAACGGTAAGAGAGAAGCCGTCTCTCCACCCAAACCCCCTCCGCAAAACCCAAAATGGTAACAAAGAAGCCTGGATGAAATCTGACAACTCCACCACTCTAGTACTCTCGAATTATTTTGAAGGAAATTGTTGAAAAAGGTAAAAAAACAACGATTTTCCAGTATAATAGAGATAGCATATAAGAGAAGGGATTTTGAAATGAAATGATGAAAAAAATGATTGGTGGTCTTGTGGCTGCAGTCGGAATTTTCGTATTAGGTGGAACGTTCGTACAAGCAGAAGGAGAAGAAGTACTTCAAGCTGCACAACATGCAACAAAAAAGGTGGAAATGCAAACTCGCGAGTTACCAGTATCGATTGCGAGATTTGCGTTTGACTCTGGATATACCTTCACTTACCCTGATGCAGTTAGAGGAATCTATGTAACGGGACATTCCGCAGGCGGAGAAAGATTTCCACGCTTACTGGATCTACTGAACAAAACAGATCTTAACGCAATGGTTATTGATATTAAAGATGATCATGGATACCTGACTTACATACCGGAGGAGGAAAACTCCCCATTCATGGACATTGCGCAGCCTTATATCAAGGACCCCAAACAAATGATGAAAACCTTGGAAGAAAATGAAGTATACCCTATCGGTAGAATCGTAGTTTTCAAGGATACTGTGCTAGCAAAGAAGCGCCCGGATTTATCTTTTCAGGAAAATGGTAAAGTATGGGTGAACGGACGTGAAGAAGCATTTGTTAGTCCTTTCCTAAAAGAAGTGTGGGACTACAATATTGATATTGCGATTGAAGCGGCTAAAATGGGCTTTCAGGAAATACAGTTCGATTATGTGCGTTTCCCTGAAGGATTTGAAAAGAGAGACACAAGTCTTGAATACACTTATGGGGAATATAAGGATTTAGATATGGACAATGTCCAAAAACGAGTGGAAGCAGTGACGGATTTTGTAGAGTATGCTCGTGAGAGATTAGAACCTTACAATGTTCAGGTGTCTGTGGATATCTTTGGTTATACAGCAACGTTGCCAGAAGCACCAGGAATCGGACAGAACTTCAGTCGCATTTCAGAGCACGTGGATGTTATTTCATCTATGATTTATCCAAGCCACTGGACAGCTTATTTTGGGATTGCAAAACCGGATACAGAACCATATAAACTGATTGCTGAGTATTCTAAGCTTGAAAATGCCAAGCTAGACGAGTTGGAAAATAGGCCAGTATCAAGACCTTGGATTCAGGACTTCACAGCAACTTGGCTTGGGGCGGGCAATTATATTCCATATGGACCGAAAGAAGTGGAAGATCAAATCCTTGCTCTAAACGAAAATGGAATTGATGAATACTTAATATGGAATGCAGGTAACAACTATACAGAAGGACTAGACTTTACACCTTTGAATGATTAAGACTTAATACAAAATTAGATATTGTTCTTTGTCGCTTCGAAAAACCTCATTAAAAGTAATATTTTAATGAGGTTTTTTTATTTTTCTCCGCGTTTGTCCATATCCAAGTTTGGGAGTATTTCATTATATAGGAGTAAATAGGAGAGGGGAGAACAAAATGTCCAAAAGAAAGAATAAATTTAACAATCAATGCTTTTCTTGCGATGACTTGGAAAGAGCAGGACTTGGGTCTGGAATGGCTGCAAAGGAATTGTCGTTTCAACCTTTAACGACAACTACCACAACTTTTCCCATATTAATATCACTTGATGATGCATTAACTACTCCAGGAATTGAATTTTTAAGAAATGGAATATCTTCAGGACTTCAAACAACAACAGGTGGTATTTACGACCTTTCATATATTGTAAGTTCTACAGTAACGACTCTTACTGGAGTTGCCAACACATTGATATTCGAGCTTGTAACAAGCACAGGAAGGGTAATACCAGATTCTACATCTTCTCAATCTTTTCCTGCAGCATCGGTAGCAGGATTTGCTGCTAATACCAATTTAGAGGTAGCGGTGAGAGCAAGATTGTTCCCGGGTGAATCTGTTTCCATAGTGTTGAGATCAATTACCCCATTAATATCAGCAGGAACCATTTCTATCAACACAGCATCATTGTTTATTACACCAACGGCAGATATTGAAGAATTTAGAGAAGAATCATCACATTGTAAAGAAACAGAAACCAGAAAAGATCCTTGCAAAAAAGCCTTGTATTTAAGTGCTTATAAAAACTCGTCCTATAGAAATTAAAAGTATGCTTTAAAAGTTAAAAAGCCGACTGCCCTCCTAATTAAGAAAGGACAATCGGCTTTTATCAGTTATTTCTTTTTCCCACCAACACTCTTCCAACCAGCCTGCACACTTGCAGACTTATCGAAGCTTTCAGAGCCTTTCTTTCCGCCAAAAAGCTTTTCTCCGATACCGTTTGTTAGTACGCCCATAACGGCGGTAATTCCGATTACCAGTATTGCTACGATAGTAAAGTCAATGAAATATTCAATCAAAACCACACATCCCCTTTGTCTTATGTAATCGTATACAAAAAACAATCATACTCCTATTGTATGGTATGTTTAATAGAAAGGGAAGAGGGTATATTAACACTGAGGTCTGTTCAAGTTTGTTATACTTAAGGTGTACATAGAGATATAAAGAAAGGGGAGTTTATTACAGAATGAATTGGTATGAGAAATTAAATCAGTATTTTCCAGTAGAAGAGATGAAATCAAGGGAGCATATGGAGCTTCTTTTAAAAGAAAGAGGGGACATTTATCACAAGGATGAAGGAGAGCATCATGTATTAATGTATGTGGAGCTTGATAACTTCATTTTCATCGACTACTTGTTTGTTTCAAAAGATGCAAGAGGGATGGGACTGGGACATAAGTTGCTAGACAAAATGAAGGAAAAAGGCAAGCCGATTATTTTAGAAGTAGAGCCAGTGGATTACGAAGACACTGATACAGAAAAACGACTTCGCTTTTATAAAAGAGAAGGGTTTGAACATGCGACATCCATAGGCTATAGACGTCGTTCTCTTGCCACAAATGAAGTGAATGCGATGGAGATCCTTTACTGGTCACCGACAGATGCAGGTGAAGAGGCGATCTACGAGGGAATGAAGGCTACATACGAGCAAATTCATACATATAAAGATAAAGAACTGTACGGTGAATCTTATGATAAAGTAGACAAAGTACTTACCTATGATGAAGACGATGATAATGAGGATATTTTATCTAAATTGTAAAAAAACGTTAGTTCATATGACGAGAAATAGAACCATTACCCACGGGTAGTGGTTTTTTAACAAGAAAATACTTGCATAAACAAGTATTTTTCGTTAAAATAAAATCGCTGAGAGGAGTTGAAAAGATGAAACCTGACAGTAACTACAAATTAGATGATTCAATAGGTTATAAACTTTTCCATGCATCAAGACTAATGAATAATCGCATTAACAAATATTTTAAAGAGAACGAATTTCCAGTCACCTATGAACAATGGCAAATACTGAGTAGATTGTATGAGAGGGACGGGCTAACGCAAAATCAAATTGCAGAACTAAATGAGAAAGATCAACCAAGCGTTTCGCGTTTAATAGTGAACATGGTAAATAGGGGATTGGTAACAAGGTCACAACACCCTTCTGATGCGAGGATTAATATTATTAATCTTACAGAACAGGCAAAAGAGTCGGAGGAGAAGCTTAAGACCATTGCAAATCAAACGATTCAAGACGCAACGAAAGGGATAGATCCTGAAGATGTGACAAAATGCCTTAGAATGCTGGATCAAATTAGAGCAAATCTTAAATAAAAAATGTTTGTTTAAGCAAGTAATAGGCTCAGGGTTATTAGTTGTTTAAACAAGTATTTTTACAAAAGATAAATTATAGGGAAAATACTGTTTGGCTTATTTTTTTTAACCGCTATTGAGAATGATTATCTATTTCAAATACAGTGTAAGGAAGGAAAACATAATGAAGAAAAGGTATCTATTCATCTTGCTAATTACATTATCTTTTATCTCTTTATTTGTTGGGGTAACGGAAATACAACCTTGGAAATTGTGGCAGGGAATAAGTGAACAGCAACTCCAGGTTCTCTTGCTTAGTAGAATCCCGAGACTGCTAAGCATTATTATCGCTGGTATTGGAATGAGTGTTTGTGGCCTGATTATGCAGCAGCTGACTAGGAATAAATTTGTCTCACCAACTACTGCTGGAACAATGGACTCTGCAAGACTCGGAGTGTTAGTATCCCTCTTGCTTTTTTCTTCTGCCGGAATGTTACTTAAAGCTTCCATTGCCTTTTTCTTTGCTTTGGCAGGGACGTTCATTTTCATGAAGATTTTAGACAGGATTAAATTCAAGGATCTCATTTTCATCCCGCTAGTGGGGCTGATGTTTGGAAGTATTATAGGGTCCATCACCACATTTTTTGCTTATAAATATGACCTTATTCAAAATATGTCGTCTTGGTTGCAGGGGAATTTCTCGCTAATTATTAAAGGAAGATACGAGCTGCTTTACATAAGTATTCCATTGCTTATCATTACATATCTTTATGCAAACAGATTTACCGTTGCAGGTATGGGAGAAGACTTCTCGATTAATCTAGGACTGCCGTATAAACAGGTAGTAAACATTGGACTTGTCATAGTGGCAGCTGTGACATCTATCGTCATCCTGACAGTAGGCATGATACCATTTCTTGGCCTGATTGTGCCAAATATTGTGAGTATTTTTCGGGGAGATCATCTGAAAGAGAATCTGCCATACACTGCGATGATTGGAGCAATTTTTGTCCTTGCATGCGATATTCTCGGTAGAATTATCATTTATCCTTACGAAATACCAATTGGTCTGACTGTCGGCGTAATAGGTAGTGCGTTATTTCTTTATCTTTTGTTTAGGAGAAGTATATATGAAGCTAAAACATAAGATTTATCTATTAATAGGTTTACTAGTAATCTCTGTTTCTCTTTTCTTATTTTATGATCTTGGTTCAAGTTGGGACTATGCACTACCAAGGAGGGCAACGAAAGTACTTGCTATCATACTTACTGGCGGTTCCATTGCTTTCTCTACCGTGATTTTTCAAACGATTACTAGTAATAGAATATTGACGCCTAGCATTATCGGATTGGATTCTCTTTATATGCTTGTCCAGACATTTATTATTTTCGCCTTTGGTTCTACAAGTTTTATAGCAGTTAACAAGGAAGTGAATTTCCTCCTTTCGGTATCATGCATGGTACTGTTTGCCATACTCCTTTACAAATTCCTATTTAAAGGAGAAGGGCGAAATATTTATTTCCTGCTTCTGGTTGGGATAGTATTTGGAACGCTGTTTGGCAGTCTATCTACGTTTATGCAGGTACTAATTGATCCGAATGAATTCATGCTTATCCAGGATAGGATGTTTGCAAGCTTCAATAACGTCAACACGGAGCTTTTGGTTGTTTCAATTATTCTTTTAATCGGCATCGGGGTTTATGTTTCTCGTTATTTGAAATATTTAGATGTACTGGCGCTTGGAAGGGAACAGGCTATTAATCTTGGAGTACCTTACAACTTCATTGTTCAAAGATTTTTGATTATTATTGCCATACTTGTTTCCATCGCGACTGCCTTGGTTGGTCCGATAACATTTTTAGGTTTGCTTGTTGCAAATATTGCCTATCAATTTATGAAAACTTACCGTCATACATACCTATTAACTGCCTCTATTCTGATTAGCATTGTGGCGCTTGTGGGGGGGCAGCTGATTGTAGAACGAGTATTCACATTCTCTACTACCCTAAGTGTAATCATTAATTTTACCGGCGGTGTCTATTTTATTTATCTGTTATTAAAGGAGAGTAAATCATGGTCGAAGTAAAGAACCTTACGAAAAGCTATGGAAACAAAAAAGTGGTGGATCAGGTAAGCACTATAGTGAAGAAGGGGAGCATCACTTCCTTTATAGGTCCTAATGGTGCAGGCAAAAGCACCTTGTTGTCCATGATGAGCAGATTAATAGAAATGGATTCCGGCGAAGTTTATATAGATGGAAACAATATTGTCAAACAAAAAAGCAACATCTTAGCGAAAAAGTTATCCATTTTGAAACAGTCCAATCATATGCCGATTCGCTTAACTATTAGGGAGCTTGTCAGTTTTGGAAGATTCCCTCATTCACAGGGTAATCTGTCTGCAGAAGATTGGAGAGAGGTAGATGCAGCACTTGCTTACATGCAACTGGAGGAAATGCAGCATAAGTTTCTGGACCAGTTAAGTGGAGGGCAAAAGCAGAGAGCATTCATTGCCATGGTTATTGCGCAGAACACAGAGTATATTCTGTTGGACGAGCCGTTAAATAATCTTGATATGAAACATTCGGTTCAAATAATGAAAGTACTGAGAAAGCTTGTTGATGAGACAGGTAAGACCGTTATTATCGTTATCCATGATATTAACTTCGCATCAGTGTATTCCGACTATATTGTGGCGCTGAAGAATGGAAAATTAGTAAAGCAAGGTAGGACAGAGGATATCATTAAAGAAGAGGTTTTAAAGGATATCTATGATATTGATATAAAAGTGAAAGAAATAGATGGAAAAAATATATGTATTTATTTTTCTTAAGGAGGAGAAGACGATGCTAACTTACAGGAATGCTATTCCTTGATGGACTTCTCAAGAACTGGCGCCACCCTTATGTGGAGAGAAAACAAAAGGGAGTTCAATAGAGAATAGAAACATCAATTTTAGCGTTATCCAAAAATTTCATGAGGTGAAGGAAATGAAGAAAAATCTATTCATATTATTTTTAGCTTTCTTATTATCGTTAGTTGCTGCCGCGTGCGGTACAAATAATAATGCAACAAGTGGAACCGAAACTGCTTCAGCAGAAGCGAAAACTACCGGGAATACAGATACGATGACTATTGAACATCAATTAGGAAAAACAGATATTACGAAATCTCCTGAAAACGTCATTGTATTCGACTTTGGAATATTAGATTCCCTGGACAAATTGGGAGTGAATGTTTTAGGAGTTCCTCAAGCCAACATACCTCCTTACTTATCAAAATATGAAGATGCAAAATATGAGAATGTAGGAAGTTTGAAGGAGCCGGATTTTGAGAAAATACATTCGCTTGACCCAGAGTTAATCATCATTTCCGGCAGACAAGCGGAAGCATATGAGGAGTTGTCCAAAATAGCTCCAACTATCTTCATGGGAGTAGACACAAATAACTACCTCCCATCTTACAAAGAAAATATGACATTACTTGGAGAGATTTTCAGTAAAGAGTCCGAGGTTAAAGATGAATTGGCTCAGGTGGAAGAATCCATTAAAGCATTAAAATCCAAAGCAAATGACTCCGGTAAGAACGCATTAATTATTCTTGCAAATGAAGGGAATATAAGTGCTTATGGTCCTGGTTCCCGTTTTGGTATCATTCATGATGAGTTCGGATTAACACCTGTGGATAATGGGATAGAAGTTTCAACGCATGGTCAGAATGTTTCTTTTGAATACATTCTTGAAAAGAACCCGGATTACTTATTTGTCATTGACAGAGGGGCTGCCGTGGAAGGAGAGTCAAGTGCCAAAGCATTATTAGATAACGATATTATCAAGCAGATAAATGCGAGTAAAGAAGGGAACATTGTGTATCTTGATCCTAACTACTGGTACTTGTCAGGTGGAGGACTTATATCCGTTTCGGAAATGGTCAAGGAAATCGAATCCAGCTTGGAATAAGTGGTGCAAAATATTGTATTGAGATGAATATAAGAGAAAAACAAACTCCACCCTAAACTAGAGGCAAGAAGCTACTAGTTTAGGGTGGAGTTTTATTTACTCTTGGCTGTTTTCGTATGCTTTTTTCATCAGCTGGGTAATCTCCGTGTACCCTCTATCATTCGGATGGATGTCTTCTTTTGCGATGTGCGTCCACTCCAATGCTTTCCCATCGAACGCTTCATACGGGTCAATAACCAGTGTGTTGGATTCATCTCCATACTCCTCAATAAAACCATTAAACAATGGGGCATATTTAGCGCCAAGGTCCGTCAGTTCATGACCTTCTGGGTAAGGATTATATAGTCCTAAAAGGATGATAGTAGCATCTGGATTTAGTTCACGCAGCAATTTGTAAGTTTCCTGATAGGTTCTTTTCAGAATTTCCATTCGCAGGTTGAGTGCTGTCTCATCCTCCCCCTCTGGTACAGAGCGGATGGTTTGTAAGAAGTCATTGCCCCCGATGGAAACAGAGATGACTCCGGCTGTCTTTAGACGGTTTTGCAAGGCCTCATCAGCATTCAACAATGCCAATAAGCCTGTGGAGGAAAGGCCGGGAATCCCATAGTTCTCCACCGTGACATTGTTTTTCTCACGTAAATACTTTGTGAATTGCGGAACAAAGCCGTGAATGCGTAAATAGTTTTCTTCAGACGATCCAAGACCTGCGGTTAATGAATCTCCAATGGCGATATAGGTAATTTCACCAGGAGATTCAGCAGTTGCGGGAGGATAGATAAGAAAACTTGAAACAAGCAGCATTGTAACCAAAATCCATTTTTTTAGCATGTTAATCATCCTCCCGCAAATTATTTAGGCATCCAGCTTTTCTAACTTTTTAAGCTTTCTTTTTTCCTTAAATTCATCAAATAGATAGTAAACAACCGGTATTAAAATCAGTGTAATAATGGTTGCAAAACTTAATCCGAATACGATAACAATTGCCATCGGCTGCTGAATTTCCATCCCTTCTCCAAAGCCCAGAGTTAACGGAATCAAACCAAGAATGGTGGTAAGGGCGGTCATGAAGATTGGTCGTAGACGAGTTGGTCCTGCTATAAGGATAGCTTCCCAAGTTGTTTTGCCATCGCGTTTCATCATATTTACATAGTCGACAAACACGATGGCGTTATTGACGACTATCCCGGTGAGAATCAGCATCCCTACGAGTGATCCAACACCAAGTGGTTGGCCGGTGACGAGGAGGCCGGTAATGATTCCGATAATCGTCAGCGGCACACTGAACATAATGATAAATGGATAGAAGTAAGATTCAAACTGTCCAGCCATGACCATATAGACAAGTACAACAGCAAGAGCCAAGGCACCACCTAGTTTGAAAAAGGCGTCATTCATCTGTTCATCCTGTCCGCCAATCGTTATTTTATATTGATTGTTTGGAATGTAGATGTTTTCTTTCAATGTTTGTTCGACATCATCAATGACGCTGCCAAGATCGCGGTTCACAATATCGGCATTAACCGTAATTTCTCGGTTTCTATTCGTCCGTGTAATCTGGCTTGGTCCTTGTCCTCTCTCAACAGTTGCGACTGCTTGGAGAGGAATGTTTTCACCAGTAGGGGTATTGATCAGCAACTTCTCCAGATCTTGAATAGAAGCGGTATACGTATCTTCAATGGTTAATCGGATATCAAGTTCAGCCCCGTCACGAGCCATTCTTGATGCGACAAGTCCTTTTGTGGCATTAGAAACGGCAGAAGCGATCTGTGCACTGCCAATTCCAAACTGGCTTGCTTTGACTCTGTCAATATCTACGACAATCTCTGGATTTCCTTCTGTATAGTTAGAAGAAGGCTCCCTGATCCCATCTATTTCAGAAAGAAGATCGACTGTCTCATCCGCCATTGATTTCAGCGTGGTCAAGTCAGGTCCTGTAATGCTTAAGGATACAGGATTTTGAGAAAAGCCGGAGTCTCCGGAAGAAAGAGAGATTTCTGCTCCAGGGATATTCTCAAGCTTTTGCCTGATTTCGTCTCCAACAAGTTTATCGGAGCGGCTCCGTTCTGTAACTGGTGTCAAAAGAATGCTGTAGTTTGCCCGGTTTGTCTGGGTACCAGCTGAAACAGAAAAGTTGTCTGTTCCCCCGACTGTCACAAATGCCAGGTCGATTTCATTAATATCAGACAACCTCGAATCAATTTCTTCCATCACATCATATGTAGCATCAAGTGAGCTCCCGTCAGGTAAGCGTACAGTCATGGAAATGAAACTTTGATCCTGCTGAGGCAAGAATTCTTTTCCGATAAAAGGGATACCAATTAACGAAATTAAAAACAAAATGACAATGGAGGTTACGGTCTTTTTCGGATTTCTCAATACTTTTTCCAAAATAGAACGATACCAATTGGTGAATCCCGTAAACCTCTCTTCGAAACGAGATGTGTTTGTATTTACTTTTAATAGTAGAGACGAGAATAATGGAACAATAATCAATGCTGTGAACAAAGAAGCTAGCAATGAGAATGAAACGACAAGGGCTAGTGGCTTAAATAATTGTGCAGCCAAACCGTCCACAAATACGATAGGTAAGAAAACAATTACGGTCGTTAAAGTGGAAGCAATGATGGCAGGGCCGACTTCGCTTGTTCCTTCAATTGCCGCATCTTTCATGGAATAACCTTTTTGTCGTAAACGATAGATATTTTCCAAAATGACAATGGCGTTATCGACCATCATCCCGATTCCTAGCGCAAGTCCCCCTAATGTCAGCAGGTTTAACGTTTGTCCGCTGAAGTACATAAAGATAAAGGTAGCTACAATGGAAACAGGGATAGAAAATAAAATGATAAGTGTACTGCGGATGTTTCGTAAAAAGAAGAACAGGACCAGTGCAGCCAACAAACTACCAGCAATCATGTTGGTGGTCACGGCGCGAATGGATTGTTCGATAAATTGACTTTGGTCAAATATCGGTTTTATTTCGACGCCTTCTGGCAAGTTGCTTCTTATTTCCTCTAGCTTCTTTTCAATATCATTTGCCACAGTCACTGTGTTGCTTCCGGACTGTTTTAAAATAGACATCCCGACAGCTGGTTCTCCATTCAGGTAACTTAGTTGGGTAGTCGGTTGAAGGGTTTCTTTTACTTCACCGAGCTGGTCAAGCTGAATGACACCTTTGGGAGTAGGAATCGGAAGCGTTTGTATGTCATAAATGGAGGCATATTCTCCGGTAATTCTTATGGGCAGGTTTTGATTTTGATCGGTCAGAGAACCACCAGGCAGGTTTAAGTTTTCGGCAGCGATAACTTGTTGTAATTGATCAATTGATACCTCAAAGGAAGATAGAGCGTTTGGATCCAACGTTATCCGTACTTCGTTTTCTGCTCCGCCTTCAACTGAAATGGACGCAATTCCATCCACACTGCTTAATTGGGGTTCAATATCTTGTTCAGCCAACTGCTTTGCTTTGGTCATCTCCCCTGATGGGTCTGTAATGGCAAGCTGTACAATTGGAAGATCACTTGGATTGAAGCGGAGAACCCTTGGCAAATTGGCACCTGAAGGAAGAAAATCTCGAACGGAATCAATCCGCTCCCTCATATCCAAGGAGGCGAAATCCATATTCGTCCCCCAGGTGAAGGACACGAGAACAAGCGAGCCTCCTGTTCGAGAAATGGAGGTAACTGATTCCACATTCGGCAACGTGCTCATTGCATCCTCAAGTGGGGAAGATATCAAGTTCTCTATTTCTTCAGGACCAGCGCCCTCATAGGTGGTGGTTACCGCTACAATCGGAAAAGTTAATTCAGGAAACAAGTCCACCGGCATACCGCGCATGCTGACGGCGCCAAGTATTAACATAAGTATAATCACCATTGACATCGCAATGGGACGTAATACAGAAAGCTTCGCAATTTTCATCTAATAGGTTCACTCACTTTGTTCAGTTATTTCTGCACCGTCTTTTAATCTTTCTTTTCCGTTTACGGCTACTTTCTGGCCTTTAGAAACTCCTTCAATAATCTGCATAAATTCATTGTCACGGAATCCGGTTTGAACATCTTGTCTTACCGCTTTATTCTCTTCAATGACATATACATATGGATTTTCCTCTTCATATAAAATGGCGTCCATAGGTACGACAGTTTGAGCTTCAAGGTTATCAACCGCTACAAATGCAGTAGCTCTCATTCCGCCTTTGATCGCTAATTCTGTATTGCTGACTGGAATGGTGACGGAAAACATATTTGTCTGCTGGTTGACTGTTGGAGAGACTGTCTCAATTTTGGATTCAAACGAATCTGCCAATCCCTCAAAGGAAATGGTCGCATCTTGCCCAGCTTTTAATTTACTTACTTGATAACTATTTACTTGGAAGGTTGCTGCTATATTGTCTAACTGTATAATCGTTCCAATTGGAACATTAGGAGAAGCAATGCCATCGTTGACTACATTTAATTCAGAAACTATTCCATCAATCGGGCTTGTAATCGAAGTGGCATCTGCCATTTGCTGTGCTTGCTTCAGACCTTGTCTAGCCTGATTTAGTTGAGCTTCCACTTCCATGGTGTTGAAGGTGGGCATTTGTTGGACTTGGCTGGCAGCAGTCGCAAGTTGTGCCTGTTTGACCATCACATCCACTGTGCTTTGAACCAAATCAAGCGAAGTAACAGCTCCTGTGTCAACGCCATCCAAAAGAGCCTGAGATTTTTCTAAACTTTGGTTTAATTCTTCCTGCAACTTGGGTATAGCAGAAATAGAGGCCTGACTTTCAGCTGCCTCTTGCATTTCTTTCATTTTTGAAAGGGCATTTTCTAGCTCTGTTACTGCACTCTGAGCTTGAGTAACTTGTTCGGTTGCAGCTTCAGAATCCAATGAAACAATTAAATCGCCCTTTTTTACTATATCTCCAATTTTCACATGAACAGATTCAACGGTAAGGGGGGAGGTAGTTAGGAGTGGTACTTGTGTTTCCGGTACAGCCAGTCCGACCAATTCGATCGTATTGCTGATGTTTTTTTCCGTAACTTCAGCGATCGTAACAGGAATTTTATTGGACTCTGTATTCTGGCTTGTAATCTCTTTTTGACTGCAAGCAGTTGAAATTAAGAGTACGAACATGGCAGGAAGCAGCCAATATTTTTTCAACATATATCACCTCATACTTATCTTGTCTAATTATAAAACTAACATGTATTACAAACCCTTACAAATCCTAACTATCAAAGGGCTATTGAAACAATAAAATTGTTACTACTTTGTGAACATATAAAAAAATAATGAGAACTAATTTCATTTATATGAAACCTTCAAGCACAACCAAACGTCTGAATAGATGTAAGCCAAGTAGTAAGTAAAATTATTTAAACTGATTATAAGATTTCCCCTTTAGATTGTAGTGCAAGGTGTGAGACTCCTGAGGGAGATAGCGGTAGCTTGAGACCCCACAGGCGAAGCCGAGGAGGCTCAAGCACCGCCCCTAGGAAAGCGAACACCTGGAACGGAAATCTAAAGGGCGTTAATGTAAAAAGAAAATTTGAACATGCTGTGACAACTTGTCCGACTTTTAAAATACTATACCTTTTCAGTCGGAAATCGTGTATAATAAACAATAGAGATTACTTCTTTAGAGTAATTTCAAATTGAGAGCGATTCACAATTAGAAACGTTCAGCATGTTCTTTCGAATAATACTAGATAAAAAGGAGAGGAAAGTTCATGGTAACCCTATATACATCTCCAAGTTGTACTTCTTGTCGTAAAGCAAAAAATTGGTTAGAAGAACATAACATTCCATATACAGAAAGAAATATTTTCTCTGAGTCCTTATCAATCGATGAGATCAAAGAGATTTTACGAATGACGGAAGACGGAACAGATGAGATCATCTCAACTAGATCTAAAATCTTCCAAAAACTGAATATAAATGTGGAAGCAATGCCACTTCAAGAATTATATTCCGTTATTAAAGAACACCCTGGTCTATTAAGAAGACCTATCATCATAGACGAAAAACGACTACAAGTAGGGTACAACGAAGATGAGATTCGTCGATTCTTACCAAGAAAAGTAAGAACCTTCCAATTAAGAGAAGCACAACGATTAGTTAACAGCTAATAAACAACAAAACTTCTACATGCCTCATCGCATGTAGAAGTTTTTTTATCCCTATATTCTCCTTATTGATTGAAGTGCAAGGTGTGAGACTCCAGCGGGGGAGTAACGGTTGGTTGAGACCCCACAGGCGAAGCCGAGGAGGCTCAAGCATCGTCCCGCGGAAAGCGAGCACCTGGAACGGAAATCAATAAGCGTAAAAGCAACAACCTTTTCATCAGATCTTTTGTAACTGTCTTTTATACAGTCCTGTAAAAACCAACATACCTAGTATTAGCACATATGGAAAATACGCCTGCCACTCACCGGCAGGAAGCATAACAGCGACCCTAGGTTCAAAAATAATCATCTTTCCGGCCGTATAGCACAATATGCTTGCTCCAAAATAGATAATTATAGGATATTTCTCCATTGCCACTAATATAATTTTACTCCCCCATATAATTATTGGTATGGAAAATACCAGGCCAATGATCACCAAATAAAAATTACCATGTGCAGCACCTGCTACAGCCATAACATTGTCTATTCCCATAACGATATCGGCAATCACAATTGTTTTAATAGCAGCACCAAGGGAGTGCTTGCCCTCAACAATTGTTTCGTTTCCTTGTTCGAGGATTAAATGTGCTGCTATGTAAACCAATAATACCCCTCCGATAAACTGAAGGAACGGAATAGCCAAGAGATAGACGGCACAGATGGTGAGTAAAATTCTGCATACAATTGCCAGAAGTGTACCGATTATGATTGCTTTGTTACGATGCCGCTCTGGAAGATTGCGACATGCCAGTGCTATCACAATGGCATTATCTCCACCGAGCACAATATCGATGCCAATGATGATTAGTATGGAAGTTATCAGTTCCAGCTCCACTTTATCGCCCCTTCTTGTCCCAGTCCTCTATAAATATAGTGGTCAAGAAGTGAGATTATGCCTGAAAAAATAGTTGCAAGAGCAAGTCTGGGTGTTTTTAAAAAGGTAGGATAGGCATTTTAACGATTTTTGAAAATGTGAGCATTTTTGTTTCCATTCTTCCTTTTTTTATCATAAAATAAAAGTACAAGTATCACTCTTGATAGTACAATGTTCTTTTTATATGCTGCGGTCATGGTCTAGCTTTGAAGGCTAGGTACTTGAGGTCACTACTCATCTCTAAACGGGGATGTAGAACAATCTATGTTTTGCTTAAATGGACCGGAACCAAACCGCATTTGCTCATCTTTGCATAGATTTTAGGTTTACTCGCTATGCTAAATGGATAAATTGTAACAATAAGGTATAAGAAATTTGTGGAGGGTCCCTTCCAAGGAAAGACGGAGGAAAATGAGAAGCGGACAATAAGAGACTGGCATTTCTCGTTTGAGATTTGTTTGCAAGAGAGCACGCTTATCATTTACCGAATCAGAAGGGAGTTGTTAAGAATGGAAATAGAACGTATTAATGATCATACGGTAAAGTTTTATATTTCATATGGTGATATAGAGGAACGTGGGTTTGACCGCGAAGAAATCTGGTATAACCGCGAGCGTAGTGAAGAACTATTCTGGGAAATGATGGATGAAGCCCATGATGAAGAAGATTTCATGGTGGAAGGCCCGCTATGGATACAAGTTCAGGCCCTTGATAAGGGATTGGAGGTCATCGTCACCCGTGCTCAGTTATCTAAAGATGGCAAGAACTTCGAGGTACCTGTGTCAGAGGACAAGCGAATTGACATTCCAGTGGATGAACGAATAGAAGCGCTTCTTGATCAGCACTTTAATTCTTCAACGAAAACAGATGAAACAAAAGACGAAAAACTGGATGAGGAGAAAGACCTTCTGCAATTTATGGTCCGGTTTAGAGATCTCGAGTATATTATTTCTGCGAGTCACCGATTGCAGCACTTAGAAAATTTAAGCAACCATCTGTACTTTTACGAGAAAAGCTACTATTTATATGTTGATTTTTCAAGTGAGCATTATACAGATGAAGAGATTGACAATGTACTAAGCGTGTTACTCGAGTATGGGGAAGAATCAGCCATCTCCATTCACCGTCTTCAAGAATATGGTTCGGAAGTTGCCAAGGACGATGCAATGAAGGAAATGACGAAGCATTTTCCTCTTAAATAATGTAAAGCCGATTTCACAATGTTGAAATCGGTTTTTTCCAATTGAAATATTATGATTATACATAAAGTAAGATTTTGCGTGTGCGTTTAGGATAGAGGAGAAGTGAGTCTGTTGAAAAATACCATTCGGGTTATTGTATTTATATTAGTAATCGGTGCTGTTTTATTTGCAACCCAAGGCCTTTGGGAAGGCTGGTTGCTAGGATCCATTTCTATTTTTTTTACTATATCTGTCGTCTTTATAGCATTTTTAATTTCTCTTGAAAATAGACACCCGACCAGAACGCTCACCTGGTTGGTCGTCTTAGGAAGTTTTCCCGTACTTGGATTTTTCTTTTATTTGATATTTGGCCGGAATGTCAGGAAGCGTAGGCTTTTTCAAAGGAAAGCCCTTCTGGATAAGGAAGTACTGGAAGAAGTGGAAGGAACCCCAGAGTATACGGAAGAAGACATGCGCCTATTGGATGAAAGTAAGAAAGGGATTTTTCAACTTTCTCAGAATATCGGAAGGAGTCCTATCTCCTTTGATACGGAAACGGTAGTGTTGACTAACGGAAATCAAACATTCACCAGGATTCTTGAGGAAATCAGCAAAGCAAAACACCATATTCATTTTGAATACTATATTGTAAGAGATGATGAAATAGGTACTCAAATCAAAGATCTATTGATTGAAAAAGCTAAAAGCGGTGTACAGGTACGATTTCTGTTTGATGCCGTGGGAAGCTTTCAATTGGGCAGTAAATACATAAAGGAACTCCGTGCGGCAGGAGTGGAAATCGTCTCTTTCTCACCTGTTAGGGTACCTGTATTTAATAACAAGATTAACTTCCGTAATCACCGTAAGATTATTGTGGTTGATGGGGATGTAGGCTTTGTTGGCGGGCTGAATATAGGGGATGAGTATCTGGGACGTGATGAGTATTTTGGTTTTTGGAGGGATACCCACCTCTATGTTAGAGGAGAAGCAGTTAGGACGCTTCAGTTAATATTTCTGCAGGACTGGTATTATGCAACAGACGAATCTCTGCTTACCCCGAGCTATTTGACCCCAGCCTTAGCGAATGAAGACGGGAAAAAATATGGCGGAGTCCAAATGATTGCAGGAGGACCAGATCAGGAATGGGAGGTCATAAAGAGTCTATACTTTTCCATGATCACTTCTGCCCGTAAATCCATCTGGATTGCCTCGCCATATTTTGTTCCTGATGATGATATTTTCACGGCACTGAAGGTGGCAGCGCTAAGTGGCCTTGATGTCCGCTTATTGGTGCCGAAACGTCCAGATAAACGAATCGTTTACTATGCTTCTAGGTCCTATTTTCCTGAAATGATGGATGCAGGTGTAAAGATTTTTCAATACGAGAAAGGCTTCCTGCACAGTAAAGTGGTGGTTGTTGATGAACAGGTTGCTTCCATCGGAACTGCAAACATGGACATGAGGAGTTTCCATTTAAATTTTGAAGTAAATGCTTTTCTTTATAATACCGAAAGTGTGATAACACTTGTTGAGGATTACGAGCAAGATTTACACGATGCGAAACCAATTGCGAAAGAGGTATTTGCCAATCGTCCTTTTTATCAGAAGGTGTTTGAATCGTTAGCAAGGTTAGCCTCCCCACTACTGTAAAAACCGGAGATATTCTTTCCGGTTTTTTTGTGGACTTTTGAAGGAAATTGTCTAAGTGTGGCGAATGGTATAGAGGTGTAAAAATATTTATCGAAAGGTGTGTTGGAATGTTTGTTGCAAAAAGAAAAGACGGATCTTTTATTTCGTTACTGGATTGGAAGACCCGAGAAGAAGTTGAGCGCCTGACAAAAGGAGAGCAGTTTTTCTGTCCAGCTTGTCATCGCACTCTCCAGTTAAAACACGGCCAGGTTAAAAAAGTCCATTTTGCCCACATGAACGACTCCTGCAATGCCTCCTCAGAATCAGAAACCACCTACCATCTTGAAGGCAAGGCCAAGCTTTACGAAAGTCTCCTCCACTCATATGCCAACCCAAAACTAGAACATTACATCCCGAGCACAAATCAAAGAGCGGATGTTTACATGGAAGCAGAGAATCAAAAGTTTGCGTTTGAGTTTCAATGTTCTTCTATATCAAAATCAGAGTTTAGTAAGAGGACGCAACTGTATGAAAGCTCACACATCAAGCCAATATGGATCCTCGGAAAAGAAAAACTAGGAAACATACAATCACAAATGAAGTTTTCTCCTTTTCAATGGCAATTTCTCCAAAGACATACCCCACGAAGTTCACCATACATCCTCAGTTTTTGTCCAAAGTCTACTCAATTTTATTATCTCTACCCATCTTTTTCTTTTAACACATCTACCACTTATATCTCAACATTGACAAGCAAGGTTTGGATAGACAACCCAAACTTCACCCCACCAAAAGCATCTTGGAGAGAGCACTTTCTCCACTATAAAAAGAAATGGAGATATGTTTATTCACTCTATAAGCCGCACAATTATTTAAGAAAATACTGTTATGCTAAAATGAATATTCCTCTTTCGTTGTTTCCCGCAGAAATCGGTCTTCCTGTTCCTTCTTTCTACAGAATGCATACACCTGTCATTGAATGGCAAGCATGGCTCTATTTTGATTCTATCTTTCATACACCATTGCATTCCATTATTCATGTGCCGACCGTCATGCAAAACTTTAAACGTCGGATTAAAAATTCGCAAATAACAATAAGAGAGCTGCCACTTGTTAAGGCCGGTTCCTATGAGGATGCTATTGTGGAATATCTTAACGCCCTCGTTTTCATCGGGGCATTAAAACGGGAAACCCCTGTAGTTTATCGAAAAATAAAAAATGAACTGCCCTTTTCGTCCATAGAAGAGGCATGTAAACAAGATCGCATCGTATTGGAATACTTGTTGCATATCATACAATCTTAAGATTAATAAAACAAAAAAGGGAATAATAAAGACGTGTCGAATAGTTTAAAGGATGCACTTTTTATTTTTAAAGGGGGTTAAATGATGGCGGAACAAACTGCTGTTAAGAAATTACAAGAACGTAAAGACATCTCTGTGGAGGATACATGGAGATTGGAGGATATTTTCTCAAGTGATGAAGCATGGGAAAAAGAGTTTCAAGAAGTAAAGGGAATGATCGGCAAGATAAAGGATTATGAGGGGAAATTATCAGAATCTGCTGATGCGTTGTTTGAAGCATTGCAGTACCAAGATTCCATCTCAAGCCGATTAGGAAAGCTGTATACATATGCACATATGCGCTACGATCAAGATACAACCAACTCCTTCTACCAAGGGTTGAATGACCGTGCAACCAATCTTTATACACAAGTGGCAAGCGCGCTTTCCTTTGTGGTACCAGAAATTTTGACCATGAAAGAAGAAGACATTGCAAAGTTCCTTCAAGAAAATAAAGAGCTTGCTCTATACGAACACTCTTTAGATGAAATTAATCGCCAACGTCCGCATGTGCTGTCTGCGAAAGAGGAAGCTTTATTAGCTGAAGCTTCTGAAGTGTTATCTGCATCATCCAACACTTTTGGAATGCTGAACAATGCCGACATTACCTTCCCGTCTGTAAAAGATGAAAACGGGGAAGAAATCGAAATCACGCATGGCCGATACATCCGCTTCCTAGAAAGCGAAGATCAAGAAGTAAGAAAGAATGCTTTTAAAGCAGTGTATGAAACATATGGGAAATATCGAAACACATTCTCCAGTACATTAGGTGGAGCGGTGAAAAAGGACAACTTCCAAGCGAAGGTCCGCAACTATGATTCTGCACGTCAATCTGCATTAAGCAACAACAATATCCCGGAAACTGTATACGATAACTTGGTGAACACGATCAATAAAAACTTACACCTTTTACACCGTTATGTGGATCTTCGCAAAAAAGTCCTTGGTGTAGAAGAGTTGCATATGTATGATCTTTACACTCCTCTGATCAAGGAAGCGAACATGAAGGTTTCTTACGAGGAGGCAAAGGATTACTTACTTAAAGGTCTTGCGCCACTAGGTCAGGAGTACTTGGATATTGTAAAAGAAGGATTCGACAACAGATGGGTAGACGTTCAAGAGAACAAAGGCAAGCGTTCCGGTGCTTATTCTTCTGGAACATATGGTACAAACCCTTATATCTTAATGAACTGGCAGGACAATGTGAATAACTTGTTCACGCTTGCACATGAGTTCGGCCATTCCGTGCACAGCTACTATACAAGAAAAACTCAGCCATATCCGTATGGAAACTACTCCATCTTTGTGGCAGAAGTAGCATCTACATGCAACGAAGCACTATTGAATGATTATCTGTTAAAAACAGTGGATGACGACAAAAAGCGATTATACTTGTTAAACCACTATCTAGAAGGTTTCCGCGGCACAGTATTCCGTCAAACGATGTTTGCTGAATTTGAGCACAAGATCCATGAACTTGCTCAAAATGGTGAAGCATTGACTGCCGACCTGTTAACAGAAACATACTATGAATTAAACAAGAAATATTTCGGTGAGAACATCACGATTGATGAGGAAATCGGATTAGAGTGGGCGAGAATCCCTCACTTCTACTACAATTATTATGTATATCAATACGCTACAGGCTACAGTGCAGCAACAGCACTAAGCAAGCAGATCTTAGAAGAAGGACAGCCTGCTGTGGACCGTTACCTTGAATTCTTGAAAGCGGGAAGCTCCGACTATCCAATCGAAGTCTTGAAAAAGGCTGGAGTGGACATGACTCAATCCAACCCGATTGAAGAAGCTTGTAAGGTATTTGAAGAGAAGTTAAAAGAAATGGAAGAGTTGCTTTCCTAATAATGCCAATGGGGGACCACCTTGTAATGAGGTGGTTTTTCTTTATGGGGAAAAGGGTTATTTGAACCCTTTAAATCGTCGCTGATTGTTCAAGAGAACGATAAGCAGGAAGATAGAAAAGAATAGTATAGGAGAGGTGAAATAGATTGGGTACAGCTTCATAAGTCCAAGGACATTAATGAAAAGGCTGAACAGGATAAACAGGATACATAGGATGAACGGGATTTTTGACATAGAGGCTGCTCCTTTCAAGTAGACTTGTACCTCTACTAGCTATATGTACGTAAAAGGGGAAGAATCCATTACAAAAAAATTCGTTTGTGACAAAGTTGTGAAATAGAGGTCTAACCTCTTGTCAAAAGTCGACATCATCTGATATATTTATAACTGTGAAACGATTCACAAACAAACATATACCCCTTTGTTTGACCGTGAAAAATTTCTCCCATCCCCTTTGTTGTCTTTAATGACAATAGATTAGCCCTGGTCCCGTTGACCAGGGCTTTTCCTATGTGGAAAAAACTTAGTCGAACGGCGCAGCCGGCATTAAGTATGCCCCAAAAAACGAAACGGGCCATACGATAAAATTGAAAAAACAACTACTTAGGCCTTAATAGCTTAAGAAGTTGTTCTGAAATATAAAAACCGGAGAAGCAAACATCATGAGTTTGCCTCTCCGGTTTAAATTTCTTTCTAAGTCAATTCGCAATATATCTCCAAAACGTTCCGTGCTTCACAGGAACCTTCTCCACTCGCTGTGCCAGCTGAAGCTTCTTTAACTCATGTTCCACTTCCACAATCGGCAGGTTATATACTACCGAAATCTCCTTTGTTGCTACAAACGAAAACTGTGATAAGAAGTCCTCCAATGGTGGCAGCATCTTAGGAAAAGGCTGTTCCCCGAGCATGTCTTGTAAAATGTGCACATACACCTCATAGGAATGATAGCCTGAAACCTTGATACCTTCTTCTTCAATATTTTCGTTAAAGAAAACAAGAGTTGGGATCTCAGATACGTCCATCTCATTGGTGATTTTGAAATCGCAATTCAACGCCTTGGATGCACATTCCCCGTTCATATCCTTTGTGAACTCTTCCATGTCGAGTCCTACCGACTCCGCACATTCCATTAACACAGGGAGTTCTGAGATATTCTGCTTCTCTAAGAACAGTACTTCTTGCAGCTTTCGCAGGTACTTGATTCCTGCCTTACGTCCTTGAAGCTCGGCGGCCTTGATTGCAATGGATGCAACATAGGGCGATTCAATGGGATTCTCAAGCCACAATGACCCATCACAGGACATGCCGGAGCGGGTTGCCGTGCGTTCCCAAACTTGTGCCATCGAAGCAGCATAATGTTTTTTGGCAAGATTGAGTGATGTCAATTGGCCTGTGACAATATGCTTGATGGTAAAGTACTGTCCGTACTGCACATATAACTTCTTTAGCATCGGTTCCAATGCCCAGCACTCCGGGCAGAGAGGATCGATGAAGAAGTAAATCTCTATTGGTTTATTGGTAGTATGCTGAATGTTTTGTAAATAAAATAATTTCTTATCATTACAGGTCACATGAATCTTCCTTTTCTTCAGGTTTGTCTGGGGTATTGATCATATGTTGAGCCGTTAGTACTAAACGCTGAAAAAATTCTTTTCGATATGAACCCTCAAGTCCCACTTCATCCATTGCCTCTTCCATGCATGCAAGCCATGCTTTAGCACGAGTAGGAGTAATTTCAAAAGGCAAATGGCGCGCACGCAGCATTGGATGCCCATGCTCACTTGTATAAAGAGGTGGTCCTCCTAAGTATTGGGTAAGAAATTGCTTTTGCTTCCTTGCTGTTTCCGTCAGGTCATTCGGGAAAATAGGAGCTAAACTGGGATGGCGACCTACACGATCGTAAAATGCGTCTACAAGTTCATTAATTACTTGCTCTCCGCCAACAGTTTCAAAAGGTGATTGTATGTTATCCATCATTTTTAACTCCTTATATCTAAAGTAACGATTGTATGTATATTTTAGCAATGTGGTTATTATATCTCAAACAATTCGATTCCACCCTTGCAAAAAATAGGGAAAAAAGGGAGTTGAGTGGCATAAAAAACACCGCGCATGAATTTTCACTTTCATACGCGGTGTTTTTAAAAATTTTTAGGCTTGATAGTTTCCGGTAACCTTTCGGACGTAGTTCATGGTTTCTTTGAAAGGGGGGACTCCGTTGTATTTGTCTACATTGCCTGGTCCTGCATTGTAGGCGGCGAGTGCAAGGGTTAGATTGCCGTCATATTTGTCCAGCATCTGACGGATGTATTTGGTGCCACCCATAATATTTTGCCTCGGATCCATTGCATTAGTGACACCGAGTCCTTTTGCCGTTAAAGGCATGAGCTGCATTAAACCGGTTGCCCCTGCATGGCTAACCGCCGTTGGGTTAAAATTGGATTCTTGTTGGATGATTTCTTTAATTAATTTCGGGTCTACTCCATATTTTACAGAAGCTTCCTCAATGATTTCTTCAAAATCTGATCGTCTAGCTACACTCATCTTTTCACCAACTGAGCCAGTAGCATGAAGAGGAGCTGCACTTTTACCAATCTCCGCTTCCAGCATGCTCGCATTCATGGAAAGCAATGCTGAATTCAGTGGATGAGAAAAAGAATGCTGTCCAGACAGCGGAGAACTCCCAGTGTCCGTTGTCATCATTCCCGCCAACACGCTAGAGAAAGGAAGGTTGGAACCGGTGCTAGTAGGTTGCTTGTTTTCTTGTAAACCTTGTAAAGCTTGAAGTTGCATCATGGATCGAAGTTGTTCTACGTTCATTTTTGGTCCCCTTCTCCTGTAAGTGAACAGGCTTTTGCCTCGTAAAATCTTACAATTTTATTTTTCGTTTCACGGAGAGGGATTCCATATGCCTCCAGCAGCTCGTGGAACAATTTTTCGCCTTCTGCATAATTGTTTACTTCATATTCCAGTTCAAAGTCGCTAGTATCCATATAATTGCTTTCATCCAATACTAATAATCCGTCTTTGTATGAAAGCTCGGCGCGGTTTGTTTTTAACGATCCAAAGTAGATTACTTCAGATGGGGAGATACTAAGCTCGTCCATTAAAATACTGGAGATAATTCCGTTGATCAATCCGTTCTTTGCGCTTTTCATAGCTACAAATTCATCCTCAGAAACCATCTGATGTGTTTCAAGAAGTCCTTCTGCAGCAGGTTGTTTTAGGGTAAGAGTATAGGTATCGCTTTTTTTTCGAACGCGGAGAGCACAGCCTTTTTCCTTTAGTGCAAACCCAGGCGTGTCAAAATAATGGTTTTCCTGAGTGAAAAAATCATCTGAATTCACTTTAAATGCCGAACAGAGAGATGTAAATTCATCAAAGGTCAATAAATTCTTAAATTCGATTTCGATTTCTTGGTTAGTCATAGTTTTACCTCTCCTAATTGATATACTTCTATTATTACTTGCTTTTCGAGGGAAGGCAATGTTTAACTGCCATTCTTTTAGGAATCATTAAACACAATTATTTGGTAAAAAAGTTAGGTTTCCATTTCGTTGCAGGAAGGGAATTATGATAATATATGAGTAGGATTTAGGTTGGAAGGAGATTATTATGCAAAAAAGAATTGAAATCAAGAAAACATCATGGAATGAACAACAACTTTTGCTGGAGGCGGATTCTGTATCTTTTCCGCTTGATCAAGTGTCTGCGAGCAATCAAATGCTGGTGGATTCAGACAATCTCGCATTTATCTATAAACTGGAGACAGCGACTGAATTTATCTATGTTAGCATTAAGGATGATTTTTGGACTGATGTAAAACAGGCATTAGAGGATAAAAAAGCAATTGTACTAGTAGTGGACAAAACGGCATTACTGCTGACAAACATAGAAGAAGAACTAGGGTACTTAATAGAAAATATTAGAGACAACGCCAATTACGGGGAAGAGATGGAGAGAAGAGTAAACGAGATTTTTTAAGGGGTTTGGCCAATTATGATACAACACTGGGATTTGTTTTTAGCGCCTTATAAACAGGCAATAGATGAAATGAAAGTGAAATTAAAGGGGATGCGAGGGCAATTTAAGATGCAATCGGAGCATTCTCCAATTGAGTTTGTTACGGGAAGGGTCAAGCCGATAGCAAGTATCTTGGATAAAGCGACACGCAAAGGAATTTCTCTTGAAAAGCTGGAAGATGAAATGCAGGACATTGCCGGTGTCCGCATGATGTGCCAGTTTGTGGATGATATACATAGAGTGGTGGAAATTCTCCGTATTCGGAATGACTTTGAAATTGTCGAAGAACGAGATTATATTTCCTCCCGAAAAAACAGCGGCTATCGTTCCTATCATGTGGTTGTCCGTTACCCTGTACAGACGATTGAAGGGGAAAAGAAAATCCTCGTAGAAATTCAGATCAGGACACTTGCGATGAACTTCTGGGCAACCATTGAGCACTCGCTGAATTATAAATATAGCGGCCAATTTCCTCAGGATATAAAAGAAAGACTGGTTCGTGCAGCGGAAGCGGCATATCTCCTAGATGCGGAAATGTCGCAGATTCGAGGAGAAATCCAAGAAGCACAAGCCATCTTTTCACGAAAAAAAGAGCTAGATTCGAACTAACAAAAGGGGTGGGAGTATGAAATTTGCCATAACCTCCAAAGGGGACTCGGTTTCAAACACATTGATGCACAAAATGAGGACCTACTTGCAGGATTTTGATTTGACTTATGATGAAGATCAACCTGATTTGGTTGTTTCTGTCGGGGGAGATGGGACACTTCTATACGCGTTCCATCGCTACCGCAGCCGCCTGGACAAGACTGCTTTCATCGGTGTCCACACCGGACATCTTGGATTTTATGCCGATTGGGTGCCAGAGGAAATTGAAAAATTGGTCATTGCAATCGCCAAGACCCCTTATCAAATTGTGGAATACCCATTGTTGGAAGTGATTATCCGCTACAATGATGGGGGAAGGGAAGCGCGTTACTTAGCACTAAATGAATGTACGGTTAAAAGTGTGGAAGGTACATTGGTGATGGATGTAGAGATCAAAGGGCAGTTATTCGAAACATTCCGCGGTGACGGCCTGTGCATCTCCACTCCATCTGGCAGTACCGCCTATAATAAGGCGTTAGGCGGGGCAATCTTGCACCCATCCTTACCGGCTATTCAGCTGGCAGAGATGGCATCCATTAATAACAGGGTATTCCGTACCATCGGATCACCGCTAGTGTTGCCGCAGCACCATACCTGTCTATTAAAGCCTGTCAATGATGTTGACCATCAAATCACCATTGACCATTTGACCTTGCTACATAAAGATGTGAAATCTATTCAAAGCCGCGTGGCAAAAGAGAAAATTCGCTTTGCACGCTTCCGTCCTTTCCCATTCTGGAAACGGGTTAGCGATTCATTTATTACCGATAAATAAGAGGACTGGTTGTTATGGAAAGATTTTTTCAAATCTTTAAAGCTGGAGCCCGAGACGAAGGAAAACTGCTTCGCGAATTCTTAAAAGAAAGGCAAATCTCCAAAGCTGCCTTGATCGATATAAAATTCAACGGTGGGGCGCTGCATGTGAATGGCAGCGCCGTTACTGTGCGATACGTTCTGCAGGAAGGCGATACGGTTGAAGTGTTTTTTCCAAAAGAAGAGCCGAGTGAAGATCTGGTGGCTGAAGAAATCCCCCTTGATATCGTATACGAGGATGAATATGTCCTTGTGGTGAACAAGCCTGCAGGGATGGCATCTATCCCGTCTCGGGAGCACCGACATGGAACACTTGCTAATGCAGTGCTTGGCTATTATCAATCCAAGGGAATTTGTGCAACCATTCATATTGTAACTCGTTTGGATCGTGATACATCAGGATTGATGCTTATAGCCAAACACCGCCATGCGCATCATCTTTTTTCGTTGCAGCAGAAGGAGTTTGGCGTTAAGCGCCGGTATGAAGCTTTGGTTCATGGGGAGATGAATGTTGATGAGGCTGAGGCTAGTGGGGCTGTGGATGCACCGATTGGGCGGAAGGATTCGAGTATTATCGAGCGCGAAGTCCGGGAAGATGGGCAGCGTGCAGTGACGCATTACATGGTGCTTCGCGCTAGAGAAAGTTGGAGTCACGTTTCTTTAAGGTTGGAGACTGGACGCACCCATCAGATCCGCGTCCATATGGCATATATAGGGCATCCGCTGCTCGGAGATAGCCTTTATGGAGGTTCTGGTGTTAATGGATTGTCACGCCAGGCTTTGCATAGCTGTGAGTTGAGCTTCTTTCATCCAGTGGAAGAGCGGGAGATGACGTTTCGATGCACGTTGCCGGAGGATATGAGTAAAGTATTGGGGAAGAGCTGACGATCCATGGGGATGTCAGCTTTCTTTTTTTGGGGGCTAGCTTGCTCGCTGACGGTCGAGTGGGTTCGTTTTGAAGTAAATGGGAATCGCCCGTAATTTCTGATTTTCGCCCGTAAACTAGAAAAAATCGCCCGTAAATTCTAATTATCGCCCGATTTAGTAAAACACTGCATTTGAGAGTGAACCCCGGTGGCGGATTCCCGTCATTGCTGTCACATTTCCGCCGTCAAGCCGTCGCTGTCCCAGCCAAGCCCACTCCAACAAGCTCAACCGCCATCCACCGTCCCCTCAATCCCACAACTCCCTAAACTTCTCCTTCACAAACGGCATCCCAGAGTCAACAGAAACCGTCTCCATTTCAGGATAGCGCAAAGCGGAAAGTTTACCCCCAAAGACCGCTCCTGTATCAATGTTAGCGGTGTTATTGACGATTCTCACTTCCCTGACTGGCGTATGACCATAGACAACCCAAGCATCGCCGTCATATTCTTGCGCCCAATCACGGCGAACAGGCATGCCGTTTTCATGGAACTCTCCGGTGATATCGCCGTAAAGGACAAAAGTTTTCACCTTTTTTCCCTCTTTCCCTATGTATTCCTTCTTAATGCCGGCATGCGCTACAACTAGCTTGCCATCATCCAATACATGATAGAGGGGCGCTTCTTCATAAAGCTTGATGAACATTTTCCTGAACTCTTTCTGTGCAGCACCCGACAATGCTTCAAACTCCGCGACAGTCGTTTCAAGTCCATGTGTATGCTGTACTTTGTTGCCTAAAAGAAAGCGATACAACTTGTTGCAGTGATTTCCCGGTACGTAATAGCCAAGTCCAGCATCGACCAAAGCATAAACAATCTTCACCACACCGATGGAGTCAGGCCCTCGGTCAGTAAGATCGCCAACAAAAGCAAGTTTTCTTCCCTCAGGATGTTTATACAGACCCTTGACCTCTGAGTAACCCAAGTCTATTAGAAGAGATTTAAATTCCTCTATGCACCCATGAATATCACCGATGACATCTATTTTCATAAAGTTAAAACACTCCTTTTTATACATATCTATCCCAGTTTCCCCATACAAATGAGTGAGAAAAAAGGAAAAAGTTCATACTATTGTTAATATCTTCATTTTACCATTATTGTAAATTTTACATGAAGAATTTATCAGATTGCTGTATTAGCGCAGTAAAAACGTGATATAATTCTTGCTTATTACATACAAAAAAAGAACTGATCGGGGAAGATAGTATGTTTGAATTACCAATTAAGGAACCGGTATTAGTTTTTACAATTGCCATGATCATCTTTTTCATTTTTCCCTATTTCATGAAATTGTTGCGTATACCGGGATTGATAGGTCCGATTTTAGCAGGGGTAATCATTGGCCCCAATGGTTTGGCGGTGCTTGAAAGAAGTTCCACCATTGAGCTGCTTGGCACAGTAGGCCTGCTATTTATCATGTTTATAGCCGGGCTTGAAATGGACCTGGACGGATTTAAGAAATATCGTAACCGCAGTATTGTTTTTGGTTTGATGTCATTCTGGATTCCGCTGCTGTTCGGTACAGTCATCAGCTTGCTGCTTGGCTACAGTGTGGCAGCTGCCATTCTAATCGGATCAATACTTGGATCTCATACCCTCTTAGGCTATCCGATTGCAAGTCGACTTGGAATCGGGAAAAGTAAAGCCATTACCACAGCTGTTGGCGGTAGCATTTTAACGGATACATTTGCCTTATTGGTGCTGGCAGTCATAACAGGTGCGGCAGCAGGAGAGCTGGATATTTATTTTGGTGTGAAGTTGACCTTCTCCTTGATTGTTTTTGTTGCGATTATATTCTTGGGGACGCCGTTTCTCTCTAGATGGTTTTTCCGGAACGTGGCGACAGAAGGAACTGGGGAGTTCATTTATGTCATGGTCATGCTGTTTACAGCGGGATCGTTGGCACTTATTGCAGGTCTGCAGCCGATTATCGGTGCGTTTTTAGTGGGTCTTGCCCTGAACCGTTTCATCTTTGACCAAGGGCCACTAATGAACAGAATACGTTTTACAGCAAACAGCATTTTCATTCCGTTTTTCTTGTTATCAGTCGGAATGCTGATGGATTTGAGTGTACTTGTCGGCAATGCGAAAGCTTGGGTGTTAACGGTTGCTATCGTGCTCGGGCTATTGGTGAGTAAGTATATTGCCGCGGTATTGACAAGTAAATTTTACAAATACACTAAAGATGAAAAAATGGTGATATTCGGCCTTACGACGCCGCAAGCTGCTGCAACACTTGCTGCCACACTTGTCGGATTTAATGTCGGGCTATTGGACCAGGCGACGGTCAATGGAGTCATCATCATGATTTTGATTACGTGTATTATTGGTCCTTATTTAGTTGAAAAATATGGACGCAAACTTGCACTGGAAGAAGAAATGATGCCAGTTCAAAAAGGGGACGCACCTGAGCGAATCTTAATTCCCATTGCCAACCCGAATACGATGGAGTCCTTGATGGACCTTGCTTTTGTCATCAGACAATCTAATTCTGTCGAACATCCGCTATACGCGCTGAGTGTCGTGCAACGGGACATGTGGGGAGCAGATGGAGATGTTGCAAAAGCAGAAAAAATGCTGGGGCAGGCAGTTTCCTACTCCAGTGGCGCAGATGTTCCACTCCGCGTGACGACAAGGGTAGACCGAAACATCGCGATCGGAATAAACCGTGCCATCGCGGAAGAACGTATCACCACCCTTGTGGCAGGCTGGAACGGAGAACGTACTGCTCCTCAGAAAATTTTTGGCGGCGTCATCGACCAGGTGCTGGATCAGACGAATGTGTCCGTATTGATTTCTAAACTTGGCCATCCGTTAAATACGACAAAGAGGATTGTGCTAATCCTTCCAAAAGGGATTGATCATAAACCAGGATACTGGGACGCTCTTGCTACGATTAAATTAATCGCTAGTAATCTTGGTGCGACGATTCAATGTTATGTTATCAAAGGATTTCCAGATGTATATAAAGCGCATATGCGCGAAATTAAACCGAATCCACCGACAGTAGTGGAGTGGGTGGAAGGTTGGACGGCACTTTATGAAAACAAGCTGCCTACCCTTCAAGCGGATGACCTTGTGGTTGTGATCAGTGCGAGGAGAGGGACGACCGGCTGGCATCCACAGCTTGAGAAGATCCCAGGTAAACTTGCCAAAATTAATCCCGAAAGCTTTATCATCTTCTATCCACGCGAGGAAAAAGAGGATCTGCGAGGGACGCGCGGAACGGAGATACCGAAAGAAGTACTGCTTGGCAGGGATTATGATTGATTAGATTTGTTTTGCTAGGAAGCAGTGCAGGGTGAAGGAAACCTGTACTGCTTTTTTTCTTCCCAAAAGATTTAATTCGCATTTCGACAACTATATGCTATAATTATGACTAGGTACTAATAACTTATATAAATAGGAGGATATAAAACAATGAACTTATCCTTAGATGGTCGTACATATGTAGTAATGGGAGTAGCAAATAAAAGAAGTATTGCATGGGGTATCGCACGTTCCCTGCATGACGCAGGTGCACGCCTTGTGTTCACGTACGCTGGTGAGCGCTTAGAAAAGAGCGTAAGAGAGCTTGCAGATTCACTAGAGAGAAACGACTCCATCGTTCTTCCATGTGACGTTACAAAAGACGAAGAAGTGCACACTTGCTTCCAACAGATTAAAGAAGAAGTTGGCATGATTCACGGTGTTGCGCACTGTATCGCATTTGCGAACAAAGAAGAGCTACAAGGCGATTACATGAACACAACAAGAGATGGATTCCTGTTGGCGCACAATATCAGCTCTTACTCTTTAACAGCAGTAGCTAAAGAAGCGAAAGAGATCATGACAGAAGGTGGAAGCATCGTTACCCTAACATACCTAGGCGGCGAGAAAGTAGTTCCTAACTATAACGTTATGGGTGTGGCAAAAGCTAGTCTTGATGCAAGTGTGAAATACCTTGCCAATGACCTTGGAAAAGTAGGTATCCGTGTGAACTCCATTTCCGCAGGTCCGATTCGTACGCTTTCTGCTAAAGGTGTAAGTGACTTTAACTCCATTTTAAAAGAGATTGAAGAAACGGCTCCACTGCGCAGAGTGACTACACAAGAAGAGGTTGGGGACACAGCTTTGTTCTTGTTCAGTAACTTGTCCCGCGGGATCACTGGGGAAAACATTCACGTGGATTCCGGGTACCATATTTTATAATACAAAAGCCGCAATGAATTTTGCGGCTTTTTCCATTTTATGCTGGTGGTGTTTGAGCTTGACTAATACTAGTTACATCTTTACAACAGATGTGCAAAATCTGCGCCGGATCATCTCCATCTTCAGGTACTAATAAAACAAGTATACCTGGCTTTTTCTTAAAATCTAAAAGTGTCCCAGTAGTCCGACCAGGCCCTGCATTATAGGTAACAGTAATAGCTTGATTAATAAAGCTCTCCGTGTAACGTCCACAAAAACAGCTTTGATCCCCTTTATCGTTCTTCTTCCATGAACAGCAACCGCTGTCCATACCTTTGTCATGATATAATCCCATAACATTCACCCCCTAAATATAGAGATACTATATAGTACTCAATAAAAGATTCTTTGGAAAGGCGCTTGTCCCTTAAATAGAAAACTACTTCAAAAATATCATTTCTATCATTTTTTATTAAAATATCATTCATCAATTACATTCACCCATACCTCCCTCCGAACTCTAGCATATTCTATAGCAAAAGGAGGGAATCACCAGATGAAATTGATAGTTTTAGACCCTGGTCATGGTGGACAGGATCCGGGGGCTGTGTTTCAGAGGCTCCAAGAAAAAGTAGTGAATTTAGATATTGCCAAACGTGTGAGGACATATTTGGAAAAAGAATATGAGGTTAAAGTGATGATGACAAGAGAGGGGGATTCCACCGTCAGCTTGGAAGCGAGAAGCAATCTCGCAAATTCTGTTAAGGCGGATTATTTCTGTTCTATTCACCACAACGCTGGTGGAGGGACAGGCTTTGAAAGCTATCGTTACAATGGTAGCAATGCGTTTTCTAGTAAATCGAAGACTTTTCAGGAAATTGTTCATAGGGAAGTCATTAATGTGGTTACAAGTAAATACAATAGGAGAGATAGAGGAGTCAAAGCGGCGAACTTCCATGTGTTAAGAGAGACGTCGATGCCATCTGTTCTGTTGGAGATCCTGTTTCTAGATAGCACCGAGGATAGAGCGCTCATCCAGCATGAATCGTTTAAGGAGGATGTGTCGGCAGCTATTGGTGAAGGTCTTGCCAAAGCTTTGGCCCTGCCAAGGAAGGTGACAACCAATTTGTATAAAGTAATTGCGGGTTCTTTTAAGGATAAGAAAAACGCGGAAGCCAGACTTGAATTTCTTCAGGAAAAGGGTATTACAGCATTCATGGCCACCACAACATTAAACGGTGCACCATATTTCCGTGTGCAAGCGGGTGCATTTAAAGACAGGGAGAACGCGGAGAATCTTGGCGCCGAAATAAAAAAATTAGGAGTCGAAGCATTCATACTAGTCGAAACCACTATGTCACCAGCTCCAATCCCTCCAGCAGATCCAACACCACCAACTCCACCTGCTCCACCAAATGTTCCAAAACCAACAGGACTATCCATTGAAGGTAAATCTGTATTAAAAGCAGAAGAGCTTGATACTTTTGTTAAAACGATTAACCCTAAAGCCCCTATGCTTGGAGAATATTATATTGAGCTAGGAGAGGCTTATAACATCAGAGGAGATGTTGCCTTTGCACAGGCAATTCATGAAACGAATTACTTCCGTTTCACCGGAATTGTCAAACCGCACCAGAACAACTACGCTGGTATCGGAGCGACAGGTGGAGAAGTGAGAGGTGCCTCGTTCGCTACCCCTGAAGAAGGTGTCCTTGCTCAGATTCAGCATCTGTACGCATATGCCAATCGAAAGCCGCTACCAACAACCTATCCTAAAGTAGATCCACGCTTTGACCTTGTCACAAGAGGAATTGCCCCTGGATGGATAGATTTGAACGGACGCTGGGCTGTTCCTGGAACTCAATACGGACAGTTAATCTTGAAAATATATGAAAAAATGCTGGAAGAAACGATTACGGTAAAACAGGAAGAGTTGGAGAAGATGAGGGATGTGCTGGTAGAAGTAAGAAGAGAAAGTTAAAAGGAATCTAAGATTATTGGTGATAAATGGAAAATTAGTGGTTTTTTTTCACGAATGTCATTAAACAACCTATTAGTAGCATAATATAGTGAAAATCCTAATCTGTTAGGGAGGGGTTTAGATGACATTAGAGGTTTGTAAAGCAAAATTGAATGTGAATTTCAAGCATGGATTCACCATTTCGCCAGAATTAAGTATAGAAGAAGCATTAAAAGCAGTTTTGCAAGGCTTAAAAAATGGAGACGCTCAAGAGGTAAATATAGCTGTTGAATACCGGCAGAAAGAGACAATTGAATAATTTATAATAAAATGTTTGATTAGCAGTTCTGGAAGTTAACTTTAACTACCAGAACTGCTCTTTTGTAACAGAAGAAACAATTAGTGCTAAAATCCATTTAAATCAGCATATTTACACAAACCTTTTAAACAAGCAGGAATATACTATTAATATAAAAGATAAAGGAGTGAAGCTGATGATCAAAGTAATAAGAGTACTTGGTGAGAGTAAAGTAGTAGAAGAAAATCAAGTGAAAACGAAGAAGAAAACTTCCAAAAAACCTTTGGATAATAGGCTTTTAAGATGTAATTTACGACCATGGTTTATGAAAATCAACTAATATGGCGAACAAGTAATGTAATATAAATAGCAATAGAAAATAGTCTGATGTCCTCAAAAGACAACAGACTATTTAATTTCATATAATTGTTACTAATCTTAGGAATGATGTAGATTTTCTATTTCTTTTTTCAGAGCAGCAAGCGCTATATCACTTAATTGTTCCATTTCTTTTATTTTGTAAGCAATTTGTGACATTCTATTTTTACCATTTTTTAGTACGTGTTCAAGTTTGGCTTGTAATACTGCTTCTTCCTCTTCGTAATTACAAAAGAAATCCTCTAAATCAAAGGCCTGGAGGAGGCTTCTTACTTTGCTTAATTTACTTAAACAAAATGTTGGGACATTATTTCTAATACCTACTAAAGAGGGATGGAGTTTAAAGGAAACTAAATAATCCAAGTTCTGTATATGACTATATGTTACGTCCAAGTATTGATAATTCTTGATGACTATATCGGCTTTGGGATTAAGTTTCAAAATTGTTTCCTTTAACTTTAAACAAGTGTTGAGATCTGAGAATCTGTTTCGAACGTCCACTACAGCTATTAGAGAAATTGTATATTCGTTAGGGGATAATGTAGAAAGAATTTTAGCTATTTTATTTAGAGGGAATTCTTCATATGAGAAACTACAGACACCTATTGTTTTTTTATATGGGTTCTTAATAATCGGATAATTTGGTTGCTTATAACTAAAAGCAATATCTGGAACTTTTTTAATATTGGCATTCAGTTTTAAATATTCAGCAAGCCTTACAGAGTTTGAATCTCTTACATATAATCCTTTTGCATGTGTAATAACTTCACGATACTTTTCAACTTCCTCTTTTGGCCAGGTTTCAGGAGGATAGAAGTCTACAATCCCTACACCGTAAACCCATGTTGGAAGTTTTATTAAACCTTTTGGAAAGTAACTGTCGTTATAAGAGTAAGGAATGATTAGGTCTCCTCCTCCTACAATGACAGAGTCAGAAGAGAAATAATCCATATGCTTAACAATTGGATAAACAGTATGTTCATGAAAGACCTGTTTGAATGTTTCAAGAAATAGTTCATCACCAAAATTTCCTTGTCCATAATAGCCAGCAATACCAATTTTCATTTACTCACCTCATCTGTTCTTTTAAATATGGAAATCCTAGGGTTATTAAGTCTTATATGATTATTATTTTTACTTTTTAACTGAAAGCTAGGAAGAGCTCCTAATTTCTTAACTAACTCCGTAATGTCTACAGAGTATGTTTTGTTAATGGATTCTTTCAAGTTGTAGCTTTTAAAGGAATGGAGGTCAAGTTTAGTGGAATATGTTAGCTTGTCGAAATCTATTTCATTCAGGGTATAATTAATTTCTACATGTAAGGTAGTAAAAGAATGTGTTGTTCCAATATCAATGTCCAAGTAAATATGGTTACTTCCTAAGTCTATATTTTCTTTTGGTGCTTTCAAGAAACATTGATACTCACCTTGAGGCTTTTGCCCGATGAATGGAGGATCGTGTTTAAGATTAGTGTTAGGATAGTATGAATTGGTAGTGCAGTGTGCTAAGTTAAAAGTATTGTTATGATAAAAAATAGAATTTAGTAGTTGTTGGGTTTCACTGGGCTTGTTAATGGCTGGAAAATAATTTACCAATGATTGTTGAATTGTTCTATACCGTTCTTCCCAACTAAATTGTTTAGCATATTGTGATAAGTAGGACGGATTTCGCTTATACACAAGTGCTTTGGCAATATATGAGAGAAATTGATGATGAGTATCTGCAACATCTACAAACGGTATCATTTTCTTAACTTCTGGGAGATTAGTAGAAACAACTGGTTTTCCTGCAGCTAAATATTCATAAACTTTAATGGGGTTTGTACTTTCCGTAATTCTGTTTAGTTCAAATGGGATAATACAAATATCGAAATAAGCAAGAATAGCTGGTAGATCACTATAATCTCTGTACCCAAGATAAAAAACATTAGTTTTATTTACTATTTCAGAAGTTAACATAGGACCTATGATAATAATTTGACCATGCGGGTAGGTGTCAGCTAGTTTGGAGATGATTTCTTTATCTACCCATGGGGCCCATGCACCTATATAACCAATTTTCGGCCCGTCTGAAAAAGGTACACCTTCTAAATTATCCATATTTATAAATTGAGAGTTATGGAAAAATTCCCACTCGCACCCATTAGGAACTAGCGTAACAGGCGTTTCTGGTGCAATCTTCTTCATTTTCTCCTTCAAATTCATGGCGGTACAAACAATTGTATCTACCTCATGGACCCACCGTTTTTCATCATCATCCCAATCTGGAAAGTCATCTACACAATCGTAAACGAGAAAGTCAGCATTAAATTCTTTAGCAAATGGAATTTTTTTGCTCCACGATGTCCAATATAGTTTATCTTCCTCTAACATAGGTAATATTTTATCCATAAAGAATTGGGCATGGTTAATAGTGAATAAGTTATTTTCTACTTCACTCCAAACTTTTCCAGGTTGGTTTTCCTTATTAAAATATAGGACAGTGTGATTGTCTTTAGCAAACTGCCTCATTAAATGTTGAGGGCGCTGCCTCATAAACGACCAATCAATTGTAGGTGGATAAATTATAATAGTCATAGCTCACCTCTATTATTTAATTTAGAATAATATCTAAGATTCTTTTACTAATTCCAGTTTTTCCATATGGGTGTGTCCAGTCTGCTTTTTTCAGGATACTCGCTTTTACAGCTTCAAGTATCTTTTCTTTTTGGTAACCAGCGAGTGTATTTGCTCCACATTCAAGTGTCTCAGGTCTTTCTGTGTTTTCCCTAAGAGTAACGCACGGTGTGCCAATGATGCAGGACTCTTCCTGCAAACCCCCGCTATCTGTAATAACTAGCTTTGCATGATATTGCAGGTGAATAGTGTGGTAGAAATTTGGTGGAGGATCTAAAATGATGATGTTAGGATTATCCACCAGTCGTTGAAATAGATTCTGTTGTGCCAAGATCTTTTTTGTTCTGGGATGCATGGACAAGACTAATTTACTTTCGGGGTGGGTGGCAAGATCTAAAATGGATGAAAAAATGGAATGGAGACGTATAGGGTTGTCTGTGTTTTCCTGCCGGTGAACAGTAATAAAAAAGTATTTCTTTGAGTCAAGACCATAAATATCTAATACGTTTATCTTGTTATGATGTTTAACATGCTCTATCGCATCTACTATTGATTGCCCTACGAGATAAATACCACTATTGATACCCTCTGTGTTTAAATTTTTTACTGACTCTTCAGTAGGAGCGAATAAATAAGTTGACATATTATCTACTAGAATACGATTTATTTCTTCCGGCATTGTTTTATCGAAGCTTCTTAATCCTGCTTCTACGTGTGCAACTGGAATGGACAATTTTGCAGCTGCTAAACAAGCTCCTAGAGTAGTATTGGTGTCACCATGAACGACTATTGTATCTATTTTCTCTCTAATAATTATCTCTTCTAATTGAACCATTATTTTCGCAGTTGTTGCCGCATGAGAGCCAGAACCAACACCTAGGTTGTAGTCTGGTTTTGGAAGACCAAAAATATCAGCAACCATTCCGTCCATATGGTAGTCGTAATGTTGTCCGGAATGTACATATAGATGATGAGAGTTTCTTTTTTTCATTTCCTTAATCAATACTCCCATTTTTATCAATTCTGGTCTAGTGCCTACCACTACTGCCATCTTTTTATTCAACGAAAAGCACCCTTTCATTTATTGAGACTGTTAATTAGAGAGATTGCTTGCTTTACACGATGGCTCCAAGTATTGGAGAGTGCGAAATTTTTACGTATTGAGCTGTCACCTGGATTTTCTAATCGCGATTGTACTTTTGAAATAAATTCAGGGTAACTTCGTCCAATATCAACAAATTCTTTAACCAATAAACATTCAGGTAACGCTGTGGATACGACTGGTTTGCCTGTGGCCAAATATTCATACATCTTCACTGGATTTGTGGCTAAAGTAACAGGAGTTATTTTGAAAGGTATAATACAAACTGCCATCTGATTTAAATAGGATGCTAATTGATGGTGGGGGAGATGCCCTAAGAAAGTTATATTCGGTAAATGATCTAAAGTGAACTTTCTACCAAATTCGATTCCTATAATCTTGATTTCACAATCTTTAAATGCACGCGCAAGTCTTTTGATTAAATTATCATCTACCCAAGGAGCCCATGCCCCGATATAGCCTATTATTTTTTTTTCACCTGTTACACTCTGCTTTGATGGAATGTGGAGACCCATAGACTCGTCATATCCATTACGAATCAAGTCAATTCTTTTATGAGGATACTCTTTTTTTAGACGCAAGTATAGTCTTTCTGCTGTACAAGTAACTGCATCCGCGACCTCCATCATTTCTTTCTCATATTTAACCCAATCTGCAAATTCATCCACACAATCATAAATTATCCAGTCTGCTTTATATACTTTTAATTCCTTTGCTAACATTGCCCATGAGCACCAAACACCAACTTTGCAATCTTTCTCTTTTCTGACTTTTGGTAATGTATAATTTAACCAATTGTCATGATGATGGACTAAATAAAGGTTTGGTGCAATTTCCTCTATTTCCCGATCCTGTTGAGTCTTATTACAGTAGAATACCGTGTATCCTTGTTTCGCAAAATTCTGCATTAACTGTTGAGGTCTTTGCTTCATAAAACCCCAATCGATGGTTGGAGGATAGATAAGGATGTTCACTGATATTCACTCGCTTCCGTATTCTGTTTTTTGGAAAAAGTCATAATTTATATTATGTAATAAAAAAATAGAAGGTGTGGACTAATTGACTAATACATGTATGTTAACTATTGTTATTTGTACCTATAATGACGGGTCTTATTTAACAAATGCAGTATCAAGTGTTATCTCTCAAACAAAAAGGAACTGGGAGCTCATTATAGTTAATGATGGTTCTGAAGATAATACAAAGACAATCCTTGACTCCTTGGTGTGGAATCCGTCAGTTCGGATAATCCACAATAGAGTTAATTTGGGGAAAGCTGCTTGCTTGAATATAGCTCTTAATGAGGCAAAAGGAGAATGGTTAATGGAGTTAGATGCAGATGACTGGCTTCCCAATAAGTGTACAGTGAAACTAGAAGAGCAGATCCTTGCATTAAGTAATGACGTAGCTTTAATATATGGGAAATATAAGGAGTGGCGAGAACGAACAAGAGATGGTGCCCTTTTTTTTTCGAAAATACATGGAAGAAAATATGTTGACCTGATGCAATATATAAACAATCCAACTCCAATAGCCCCTAGAGTCTATAAAATGGACTTATTAAGGAAAAGTAATGGATGGTGCTTATCAGATATGTATGGAGGCAGAATGTATGAGGACATATATATGGTTTGCACAATATCTAAACTTGGAAAAGTGGAGTTTGTTAATGATGTTTTATATCACAGGCGCCTCCGAAAAAACAGTATCTCAAATAAAACGTCTGCTAACTATATCTCTTGGAAGAAGTGGATGATGTCCACACTAATAAAAGGTAGCGAATAAAGATCAATTCGCTACCTTTTAAATTATGCAACTGCCAACACGCGAATTCCTTCCACATTAGCAAAGAACACAGTGATTAGTTCAGTTGGTGTTACATAAGAACCATTTGTAACTTCCACGACAAAAGATTCAGTACCAACGGATCGCAATATTCCTTCAACAAAAAATTGGTTAGCCCCATAAACTTCTATATCTCTATTAATATACTTTGATAAAATTTCAGCAAATGTCACGATTTTCCCTCCCGTCTTTTCCTAAGCAACGCTTATAACACTAGTATATGGAATGATAAAAACATCTCCAGTAGGAGTTGTTATTTCTACTGCATCTGTTCCTACAGTCGTAACCGTTCCCTCGATGACATCAAAAGTGGCATTGACTGTAACTGTATTACCTAAATTAGCCTGGAATTCCTCTCTAATAGCGTCAATTGGAGCACCAAATTGTGCTTCTAAAGCGGCAATTCTTGCTGTATTAGCTGCTAAGGTTGCTTCTATAGATGCTAGCCTTGCTAGGATAGCTGTCAAATTTGGGGGTGTTGGTGGGAAGCAGCCCCCAGCAGTACCCTGTTCTCCTCTTCTCCTTTTGGACCAAAGGGGTTCTTGTTTGCAGTCGCTATAACAACCTTCAATATATATTATTCCCATTAATGGTTATCCTCCTTTATTACTACTTTCACCATTCTATCTTATTCAATTTCTTTTGATTGGTAACCTTGTAAATTGGACAGGAGGTGCCCTTTTTTATGTACTTGGATATATAATGAATGAAAAACACCAACACATACTAATGTGCTGGTGTTTAGGTTTGATCATATTATTAAGCTGCCGGTACTGGGGAGATAAATGCAAGGTCTTTACAGCATACATATACTAGTTGACCGGCTTCAGTAAATGGTCCATCACCTAGTTCGACAACTACCAGTGTGATAATTCCGGACTTTTCATCTATACATGCTATACGGTAGGTTGTTGTAAAAGCACCTGCAACGGTACCAACTACAACCTCTTGCCCAAGCAAAGATTTAGGGTACTTGCCACAAAAACAATCTTGGGAGTGATTCTCTTCTTCTCTGATAGGTTCTGTTCTTGAGCATTTAGATTTATATTCATAATATAAACTCATTTTTCTTTCCTCCTTAACTAATAATTGATTTTATTAACCAGCCACAGGTGGTACTGGTGAGATGAACGCAATGTCCTTGCAACATGCATAAAATAGAGCTCCAGGTAACAAAGGACTTCCCTCTGGAGCGGTTACTACTACTAGCGTAATAATCCCAGACTTTTCATCAACGCATGCTAAACGGAATGTAACCCCTGTCAATGTACCAGCAATGGTACCTACAATAACTACTTGCCCTAATAAATATTTAGGAAATTTTCCACAAAAACAATCTTGACGATGATGTTTGTCTTTATGGTCATGATGATTTCCACAACAACTCATAATTTTTGCCTCCCTCTAATTATGTTAGGAAAATTTATCTTCCTACAATAATGTATTCTGCTTCTAGTAATCGGAGAGGGCATTTACCATGGTACAAGCGCCTTTTTTTCTATTAAACTAGTAATTATGCCTACGTGAACTTGAGGTTAATTCTGTTTACTGCTTTTAATGGAGAAGGCAAGCCACTACTGTAAAGAAAGCCATCGACTGTTAATTTTGAAGAGCGTTGATTGATTGTTATTTCCCATCCTTTAAACGAAAGGGATTCATTCTTTTTTAAATTTGGGCTTCTGGTAGGTCTAATCCAATATTCACCTTCACTTCTAATCTTTTCTTTCCAATCCTTTGTTGCATAAACCCATTCACCAGATTGACTAGGGTTATTTTCTTCCAATAGATCAGGATTACTTATCTTTCCCGTAAGAGAGACTCTTTCTCGGGAGGTCACTTTAAGACAAAGTATTAAATCTTCATAATCCAAGGTGGAGTTATTCTCAATATGAAAGTCTGCCAAGATTGTGATGAGGGACTCTTCCTTTGAAACAATGAAAGTATAGTTGAAGTAGCTGTATATCGTGTCTTTATTACGTGTTATTATAGGTTGATCAATAGGTTTTATAGTTATTTCCGAGCTTATCTTTCTCTCTTCCTCTAGTTCCACTTCTAACAACATAACTTTTTCCTTTAGTTTATTTATTTCACCAACCAACCTATCAAGTTGATTAAATTTTACTTCTTTATATTTATTCTCCCAAAAAAGAGTTCTAGTTTTTTCTTTTTGTAGCTGCATTTGAATTTCATGAAGACGGTTCTTATATTTTGTTATTTCTGCTTTATAATGAATTAGTATTTGTTTGTTCATTTCATTTAAGTTTCCCACAATATCATCTCCTTCTTTATTCTTACAACCTATGTAGATTGATGTTTGTCATATGAAAACAACCATCACTTTTCAGGTCTGATTGACCTGAAAGTTGATGGTTGTGATAAGATATAAAGCACTTCTTTAAAGGAAGTATTTAGCGTCTTCTATGTGCCGGGAATATTTCTGGGCATTGCGGTGGGAATTCTTTAGGCGGGCAAAGAAGGCCTTCAATAATTTCCTCACGCGGTCTGCAAACTCTTGCTTCCACTTCTAATTTAACATCTGCTTCCATTTGAACATCTAAGCAAAGAATAAGGTTAACGTCTAATTGAGAAAGGTCTGGAGTTGCAATTAGGTTTGCATCACATTCAAAGAAAGTGATATGGCAATCTAACTCTGTTCCTTCAGGTGCACAAAGAAGGAATGTTTGAACAGTTGCGAAAGGGATTGGAGCAGAACAACATACAACATGCCCCATCTCATCTACGATATGAACTGTTACATAACCCTTGATTAACACTTTGACTCTTTGCAGGGTAATTTCAGTTCCTCCAATTTCCACTTCTACATCTTGACGTCCACCCGCTTGATCAATCTCTTTACATACTAGACCTTTGTGGTGGCGATGATGATGGTGTGCAAGTGTATCAACCTTATGTCCATGTTCATCAGATAAGAAACATTTTACAGACAAAGGCCCTAGCTTTTTATCGCATAAGATGTCTGCAATGTTATCATCTTCGTTATGGTCTAGGTCACAAGCAAATAGGCCATTTAAATCATTCTTGCAAATAGGTTTTAGAGCTACATCTAGTTGGCGGGTAACCCAGTCGTAAACCTTACGAGTCTTAATACAGACTCTTTCAGTTTCGTTATGACTCACTTAAAACTCCTCCTATACTTTTATTACCCATTTGGGTTACGGGACTACTGTATAGTATGAATTTGTTGGGTAAGTGTGCCGAGATAAAAACCCAAATTTTATTTTTGTATTTGATTGTCATATTTCCCAAGCTAATGGAATTACTTTTAAAAGGGAAGTTTTTTGGGAGGGATAAGCATGAAGAGCTTTAAAAACGACGATAAAATAATCTTGCAACAGAAAATTATTCATTTAGGTGCTGAGGTGAAGCGCCTTACTGCAGATGTAGAAAGACTTAATAGTAAGTCTCTCTTGAAGAATATAGAAAAGCAAAAAGACGCCTATGAAGAGAAAATTTATCAGCTTACTGACCAATTGACCAAATTGGAGGAAGAGGAAAACGAAAAAATCTCTAAGCTTCAAAATGAAGTTGCACAATATAAAGGAGAGCTTATTAAGCAAAAAGAGAATCATCAAGGGAAACTGATGACCATTAGCAATGAAGTGTATCAGCTTAAGCAACAATGTGAGGCAGAACGGACGGCACACTTGAAAGCAATTGAGGTGAATGAACAACTATCGGAGGAGTTTGAGGTCCTGAAGCGAGAGCTCGAAAAGGAAAGCACAATTAATCAGGATCTTGAAAAAGAATACGAAATGGTAAAAGAAACAGTCAAAGGGTTACTTGTCAAAATTGAAAGCTCTAATCAGGCAAGTGAAGGTTATCAAAAAATAGCCGATATAAATGAGCAGTTGGAGGTAGAAAACCTGTCTTACCGCAAAATGGTCGCTGAGTTAGAAGAGAAAGTCAAAACGTTGCATAATGAGAATGCTCAGCTAATGGAAGATTTGAAAAAGTTGAATGAGAGTGTAAGCGAGCTAGAGAAAAAAGGTGATCAGGTAATCCACGAATCCACCAAAGTTTCCAGTCTAGAAAAGAAGAAAACTGCTCCACAGGATCAAGAATATGATCCACGTATACAATCTTGGTTTTATAATAATGTGAAAAAAACTGGTAAATAGAGCAAAGGTAATGATATATGCGGAAAACCTTTTTGTTAAAGATGCATAAGATGGTACTATCTTATTCAATTAACAAATTGGGGGTTTACTATGAACAATTATTATTATTATAATTCGAAAAAACAAGTTGAGAATACGCAAGTATTTACTTCGGCAAACTCTCCAAAAAAATCTATAAGCAAAAAGAAAAAATCCTCAGGTTGTAACTGTGGAAAAAAGAAAAAGATTATTACAGAGGATTAATATTCAATACTACTAATTCCCCTTTTCATACATATCATCAATATGAAAGGGGGAATTTTTTTGCTTGAAAGCTGGTTTTGGTTTGTTCTGCTTGGACTTGCCAGTTTCCGTTTAACAAGGCTTATTGTACTGGATAAGATTGCCGGTTTTATCCGAAAGCCTTTTATGGAAGAAATTGAGGAGAAGAATGATAAGGGAGAAATAGAGGAATACATCATCATTAAAGGAAAAGGGCTCAGACGCTGGATTGGGGAGCTGCTGAGCTGTTACTGGTGTACCGGGGTTTGGGTTACAACAGGATTGTATCTTTTAATGACGTTTTATCCTTTTATAGGGGAGCCTGTACTGATTATTTTTGGTGCAGCAGGTGTTGCAGGGATTCTAGAAAGTATCGTGGCAAGAATTATCGATTAAATGTGGCTCTCCTTAGGGAGGGCCTTTTAAAGTGGACTTTTCTATACATAATTTAGAAGGAAGATATAAATATTAAGAGATAGAGTAATGACGCAAAATGAGGTGATGTAGTGAAAGCGGTGGCGTTTGTAGTGATTTTGGTGATGTCTTTGAGTGCGTTAGGAGCGTGCGGGCAAGGTGAGGTGAAAGAAAGAGTCGAGGATACTGTCATGAGGACTTCTAGTGAACAAAAGGAGAAGTCTGACAAAGAACAACGGGCAGAGGAGATTGCGAAAGATTTCAAAGAGGTAAAAGGTGCAATTGCATATGATACGGAAGACGAATTGGTAGTTGCTTTTCATGTGACACAGTATCAGAAGTTTTTTACGGAGAAGATTGAAAAAAAGGTGAAAAAAGCATTGGAAAAAGAGTTTCCAGATGAAAATGTGGTTGTTTCCCATGATTTAAAGATTCGCCTTGAAATTGAAAGGCTTAGAAGAGATGTAGAGCAGAATGAGATTTCTGAAAAAGAGTTGGAAAAGCGGATTGAGAAAATGAAGACACTACGTGAAGAAAAAGCATAGGAGGTGCCATCTAGTGAGCAAGAAGGATAAGCAACTAACACCAGAACAGAAAGCCTATCAGAAGTTGGAACAGAAAATTGAGTTGAAGCGACCGGTTTGGAAGAATTGCATCATCGCCTTTTTGGTGGGTGGCGTCTTTTGTATTGTGGGACAGGCAATTCAATTAATGTACATATATTTCTTTAATTTTACAGAAGTGACGGCGGGAAATCCGACTGTCGCTACCATGATATTTATCGCCATGTTGCTCACAGGATTTGGTGTGTATGACCGGATTGCGCAGTTTGCCGGAGCGGGAAGTGCCGTACCTGTAACAGGGTTCGGGAACGCCGTCATTTCTGCTTGCATTGAACATAAAACAGAAGGTTACGTGCTTGGGGTAGGTTCTAATATGTTCAAACTCGCAGGTTCGGTTATTTTGTTCGGCGTATTCTCGGCGTTTGTCGTTGCGCTTGTGAAGACGATTGTTGTTTCGATAGGAGGGTTCTAATGCTACAGGGAAAACAATCATGGGTATTCGCCAATAAGCCTGTTATCACCTCAAGTGCTGCCATTGGTGGTCCTTTTGAGGCGAATGGCTTGCTTGCTAATGACTTTGATATGCTGCACAAAGATTTGTGGCTAGAGCAGGACAGCTATGAAAAAGCGCACCGTGTGTTGTTAGAGCAAGCTTGTGAGACTGCTCTGACGAAGGCGGAATTGGCATTGTCTGATGTGCAGTTTCTATTGGCCGGCGACTTAATTAATCAGATGACGCCATCTAATTTTGCGGCTGAGGCTCTGGAAGTACCGTACCTTGGTGTGTTCGGAGCGTGCTCGACTTCTATGGAAGGATTGGCGCTGGCTAGCTTCCTGGTGAACTATGGCGGAGCAAAGTACTGTTTAACAGGAGCTTCAAGTCATAATGCGGCTGTAGAGAAGCAATTCCGTTATCCAACAGAATATGGCGGCCAGAAGCCTCCGACGGCACAATGGACCGTCACAGGCGCGGGTGTGGGGCTTGTAAGCAGTGTTGGTATAGGGCCGCATGTCACTTCTGCTACGATTGGCAAAGTCATTAATATGGGACTTGCGGATCCGTTCAATATGGGTGGTGCGATGGCTCCTGCTGCGGTGGACACGATAGAAGCCCATTTTAAAGATACTGGCAGGGATCCATCCTATTATGATCTGATTGCAACAGGTGACCTTGGACAAATTGGTCGAGAGGTTTCGCTTGAATTGTTGAGGGAAAAAGGGTTACAGATAACTGACGCGCAGTATCAGGATTGTGGGTTGATGATTTATGATGAGGGCCAACCGGTTTTAGCAGGTGGAAGTGGAGCGGGTTGCTCGGCTGTGGTTTTATATGGCCATCTGTTGAATGAGATGAAAAAAGGGACATATAAGCGGATTTTGCTAGTTGCTACTGGCGCATTGTTATCTCCAGTTTCCTTTCAACAGAAGGAATCTATCCCATGTATTGCTCATGCAGTGTCCATTGAGATGGGGATGGGGGGTGTCAGCTGATGTTGTTATCGTTTTTTTGGGCATTTGTTGTAGGTGGACTTATTTGTGTGATCGGACAAATTATGTTTGATGTGTTCAAACTAACTCCCGCACATACGTTGAGTACGTTGGTGGTGGCAGGAGCAGTAATGGATGGTCTAGGGTTGTATGAACCGTTTATTGCTTTTGCGGGGGCAGGTGCAACGGTTCCCATTACAAGCTTTGGGAATTCTTTGGTGCATGGTGCTTTGGAAGAGGCTGAGAAACACGGGCTTGTCGGAGTGTTGACAGGGATGTTTGAAGTGACAAGCTCAGGTATTTCAGCAGCAATCGTGTTCGGTTTCATCGGGGCACTGCTGTTTAAACCGAAAGGATAAGGAGGCTGCGTTTTAGATGGATGAAAAAATGATGCTTACTTATAACAGGGCAAGTCTGAATATGATTCGAAACAACCTTCACGTGTATGCGATGGAAGCGAGTGACCCGGTTGCCCAAAACACCTACCACGAATCGATGATGAAAATTGACGATCTTCTTGCTAACATTGATAAAAAGATAAACGAAATTTAAAGAAATTAGGAACGAGTGACGGGGAGGAGTTTGTGGTGCCGCAGTGGATAGAGGTTGCTATTAGGTCATTTGCGATTATTATTGGGTTGTTTTTGATTACGAAGCTTTTAGGAAAGAAGCAGCTGTCAAAGCTGTCTTTTTTTGAGTATATCGTTGGTATCACAGTGGGGGATATTGCCGGGACATTGTCGATGGATCGGGAATTGGATTTGAAGAACGGTATTACTAGTATTTTAATCTGGTCCCTTTTTCCGCTTGTGACTTCACAAATTTCCCTTCGATACAAAGGGTTCCGAGATTTCGTGGAGGGTAACTCAACCGTGTTTGTGCGAGAGGGAAAGATTCTGGAAGGGAACTTAAAGAAAGAAAAGTACACGATAGATGAATTTCTTGAGCAATTGCGTAAGAAAGATATATTTTCAGTAGAAGATATCGAATTTGCCACGCTTGAATCAAACGGTGAGCTTAGTGTGCTTTTGAAAAAGAGCAAGCAACCTGCCACATACGGAGATCTCCATCCTGACATTCCTGATCAAAAAGAGCCTCAAACAGTAATTATGGACGGAGATATTTTAGATGAGTCCCTTGCTCAGATAGGGTTAAACCGGGCATGGCTGGATGCGGAACTCGAAAAACGGAATGTTCTCTTGGATAATGTCTTTCTTGCTCAAGTAAATGCTTGGGGAGAAATGAGTGTGGATTTATATAATGATCATATAAAAGCGGCGCCGCTGAAAGAAAAAATGTTAACACTTGTGACACTTGATAAATGTTCTTCAGATTTTTCGTTTCTTAGTGTAACCGCGAGTTCGGCTGGGAGCAGCGCTTTTTATCAGAGTGCTATGACTAGTCTGGAAGAGCTAAGCCGGAAGTTGCGCCCATTATTGAAGGGTTAAGCTACCGGCTTTTTTTTCGTTCATATAATAGTTTGAGGTGAAGATTGATGAGCGAATTTGATTTTGGAGATGAGCATTTAAAGTTTCTTTTTGAGCGGTGGAAGGTGGATGAAGGAATTGCGGAGGCCGGCAAACAGGCGAAAATAAATATTCAATCAGCAGATGAGGGATTCATGCATGTGCAACAATTGGAAGCGCGGATGAAAAAATACATTGGCAACTTGGAACGGTGGATGGAAGGTAAGGCAACTACTGTTGGTCCGGATTATGAGGATGAAGAAGAGTGAATTTTATATTTGCGAAGTGGGAGAGAGGTAGGGGTCCCCTTCGTTTTTTGTTTTTTGGGGGAAAGTTGTAGAAGCTTTTCTTTTAGTGGTAGAAGGTAGCGTGTTAATGGTAGAAGCAGCAGGTTAAAGTGGTAGAAGGTATGCCGGGAAATGTAGAAGGTCACTTGGGAAATGTCCAACCTAACAATCATCTAGCCAACCTCTAAAGTCAGCCAGACTTATAAACTCACACCAGACCCCCAAATCCCCCCTTTTCTAAAAAAAATCCGCAAAACTGCACATTGCGTGTAAAAGTGCCCATACCGTTTTTGGAAAAGTACATATAGTAATAGGGAATCTTCATTAAGGAGGTGCGAGATTATGGGTTACTATGGAGGCTATCCTTATGGTGTAGGTGGCGCTAACTACGGCTACGGTTGTGGCAACCAAGGCGGCACATTCGTGCTAATCGTTGTTCTATTCATTCTTTTGATCATCGTTGGTGCATCTAAATTCTATTAATAAATAATTAGTGGGAATAAGGAAAGTGCGGGACGTGTCCCCGTGCTTTTCTGTTTCGTCCACCATTCAAGCAGTGATCAATTATTAGTGGCACACCGATAGGCTCTCTCACATATGATGTGATATATCCGAGAGGAGGATGTTTGGTGGATAATAATATTTTTAAAGGCATTGAGAAAAAGACGGGCGTAAACATGAAGGACGTATTTGAGCTTGCCAATTCTATGCAGAATGCGAATTTCAAAGACGAGCAGACGGTGCGTAATTTGGTGTCTCGTGTAGCGACGTTGGCGAATAAGAAGGTACCTAAGGAATTGGAAGATAAGATTGTTAATACATTGATTAATGGGAATAAGCCTGTTGATATGGGGACTATTTCGAAGATGTTGAATGAGAAGAAGAAGTAAAAAAACATCTGCCTTCCACGTTTAAAGTGGGTCGGGCAGATGTTTTTTGTTGCGTTGAACGCGTCAAACGCCGCTGTTGATTTCCGCAAATGGCTTCGCTTTCCGCGGGGCGACCTTGAGCCTCCTCACTTCGTTGCGGGGTCTCAACAATGTCGCTACCTCCCCCGCTGGAGTCTACGCCTTTTGCTCCAATCAACAGCTAGGAATATCATAATCTAATTAAAATCTCGCTTACCTTGAAACTCCTACTCTATCGTCTCCAAGTCCTTAAGCACAACATTGCGGTCGGCGTCTTTGTTGATTAGTGTGGATGCTTCTTTTGCCAGGTTAAGGTACTTTTCCTTTGCTGCGTTATCTCCGCTTAGGCTGTATGCCCGGGCTAGGGCTTCGTATGCGAATGCGAGGTCAAAGTCCTTGATCTCATGCTCTAAAACGATATCAAGGTTTCTTTTAGCATGCATGAGGCAAGGTTCTGGGCGTCGTAAAACGGCGTATACTCTTGATATTTGCCATTCACCTCGGGAAAAGTTGACAGGTCCGCCAATTTCGCCCCAGTGGAAGCGGGAGGAATGCGCTTTATGTATCATTTGGAAATCTTCTTCAGAAGTACGGTCCGGCTTTTCCATCAGATCCCATACTTCATTGAATAGGTTAACAGCGGTTTTTCTATGAAAAGTATATTGTAGATCTTGCTCTTCCTGTGCGACGTTGGCCATTTTACAACCCCTCATTTATGAAAAATTATCTATATACTCTAAATAGTAGCATTTTTTAATAAAAAAATGGAGCATTATTAGTACAAGCATCCTTCTTTTCGTTTCAGTAACTCTGCTTCCAGTAGTAGAATGAAATAGTGATCTAGATTTTCTGCCTTCGCGTTTTCATATGCAAACTGGAGAGATTCATCGGACAATTTGGTGATGGAACAGTTATGGTGAGGATCCAATGTTTTCAAAAAAATATGCCCCTTTCAACTCATCTATAAAGGGTACATACCCAGATAGGAACCGTTAAAACGTTCTTTTTCACTATTCAAAAAATAAAGTTTTTTCTGTTGTTTTTTGTTGACAAAACGAAAAAGCGCAATCCTGAAAAACTAGGAGGATTAGCGCTCTTCGTTAGAGAATATCTTTTATAAATCTAGTCATGTAGGCCTTTTTTCCTCGACGATTCATCGGTACGGAAAGTAGCAATGTTTCTTTTGCTCTTGTCATTGCCACATACAATAGTCTTCGTTCTTCTTCCAGTGCCCCGAGCTCGCCATTCCGGTAGGATTCTAAGGCAAAGTCGTGTGGAAGGCTGCCATCGACGGCGCTGAGAACATAGACATGGGTGTACTCCAGTCCCTTGGAGCGATGGATGGTGGAGAGGTGGATAGCATTGGAATACTGCTTGCTGAGTCTCTTCATCTCATCTGTCTTTGCAATCATATCTTCCACATGGTCGAGAAAATCAGAGATGCTCTTGAACTTGCGGGCAACCACCTTCAAGTCGCGAATATCATCGGATCCTTTTTCGAGGGAATTCCCTTCGTTGCCGCGTTTTTTAATGTAATCATCAAAGCCCATGTCTTTTTCTATCATCTCCAGAGCAACAGAAGGAGAGACGTTGGCAAGTGTTTTAAACAATGGGATGATCCGCTTGATTTTTTTCACTTGAAACGGCTGGGCGTTGGTCAACTTGCTCAATGCTTTTACTAAACTGCAATCTTCCAAAATACTGATGGCTTTTGCATCCTGGAGGTTGGATTGCTTAAGGAAAAGAGCTGGCAGTATATCTGATAAGGCCTGGACATCATTGGCGTCGCGACTTAGTCGCAAGAAACCGAGAATACCTTTCACGATCCTTCTTTTATAAAAGCTTTCGTAATCTTGATCAAGCTTGAACGGAAGGCCGGATTGTGAAAGTCTCTCGAAAATTGCACGTGCAGCACTATGGGTCCGATATAGGATAGCGAAATCACTTGGAGTGGCCCCTTGTTCAATTTGTTCCTTCATATCCTGTACGATAATCGTAGCTTCCTCTTCCTCATCATAAGGGTAAAATAAAATCGGAAACTGTTTATTGTCTCGCTGAGCGATCATTTTTTTCACTCTGCGGTTCTTGTTTTTTTCAATAACTTGATTGGCCGAAGCAACGATTGTATGCGTAGATCGGTAGTTCTCTGAAAGAGTGACGACTTTTGTGGAAGGGAAATCCCGATGAAAGTTCAAGATATAATCAGGACTACTCCCTCGAAACGCATAAATGGACTGGTCATCATCCCCAACAGCACAGATATTTCCACTTTTAGCCAGTAGTTTCATTGTTTCATATTGTACCTTGTTAATATCCTGAAATTCATCAATCAAGAAATATTGAAACCTTTCCTGATATTTCGCGAGCAGAGCTGGATTTTCCATTAACAGCTCATAGCAGCCAAGCAACATATCATCAAAATCAAATACATTCTTCTCGCGCTTCCAGTCCTCATAGTCCTGATACAAACTCTGAAACTGTTCTTCTAGCTTACTTGTTGGTTTAATGGCCTTTGGTGTTTGCATGTTGTTTTTCCAATAACCTATTTGTTGAATGGCCTGATCAAATGGAAAATCCTTTTCGTCCAAACCAAGCTTGCGACCGGCTTGTTTTAAAAATTGCTCCTTTTGCCAATCCCATTTCAATAAATTGTCGCCGTTCCATCTCTCAGGGTGATGGTGTTGAAGCATTCTGTAGAAAATACTGTGGAATGTACCGGATAAAAGAGTGGTGAACATTCTTGAACCGGGTGATTCATATAATCGAAGTCGTTCTTTCATCTCATTTGCTGCCTTGGCTGTGAAGGTAATCAGCATGATGGATTTTGGATCGATTTTCTCCTCTTGGACCATATAAGCGACACGAGTGATCAATACCCGAGTTTTTCCGCTGCCGGCACCTGCCAGTACTAGCAATGGTCCATCTACTGTCGAAACAGCTTCTTGCTGGGCGGGATCTAAAAATATATTTTTTTCTTGTAACCCATAGAAAAACCCACTTATATTTGAATGGCTTTTCGTATGTTCTTTAATAAAGATAGGTAGATGTGTCAGCGGCATTGGTGCTTTCCATGTATCCACTGGCTTTTCTTTTTCCGCAATAACAGTTCTGGATTTAGGATAACGGAATCCATCTCGCTCCACATATTCTTGTTTTTGCGCTACCGCTGTTTTTGTCTTCGGCACTTTTTCTTCATGAGCTATAGAAGCATCTATGTGATAAAAATGAGGTTCTTTTTTAAGACCTAAATAGAGCTTGACACTCTCACCACAGATTTTGCATGTGAGATCGCCCTTTACGCCGGCGTCATACACCTCTTGATACAATTCTCTTGCCATTGTTTTTATATGTAATGTTCGTTCTTTCCAAACAGCATACTTCATACGTGTAGACTCCTTTATAACCGTCAATCTTATCCATAGTAACACATATTATATAGAGAGAACACGAGTCAAAGGAAGTTTGTGTTATGCAAAAACAGGGAAAATTATAGGTAAAATAGGGAAGGGGAGAAATGTGATGGGATATGTTTTACCAGTGCAAATGGATACCTACACACAATATGCGAACCGAACTGTTTCCGAAAAACAACGGATTAAACTTGATCCAGTATTTAGACCGGCTTTTTATAAGGTGGATCCCCAGCAGTCATGGGAAGAGATTCATAAAAATTTACAGCACAATCAGGCTAATCGAAAAAAAGAAAAGCAAGCTTCAGGCATTTCAGACAAATTATTGGCCGACATAACAGGAAAAGGACGCTTCTTTCACGAAACCATATAGTAGTTCAAAGATATAGGGAGTGTGTGTTACGTGGAGTTTCATCCGATAACAGATAACGTTTATTATTTTCAAGGGTCCGTCAATATTGGGTATGTAAAATTTTCCGATACGGAAGGAATGCTCATTGATGCCGGACTTGAAGAACAGGCGATGAAAAAAGTGTTAAAAATTTTAAAAGCTGAGGAACTGCCAATAACGCATCTATTCATTACGCATGCACATGCCGATCATTATGGCGGAGCGGAATATTTGCAAAGGCAACAAAAGGTCTTTACCATGGCACCTAAATTTGAAGCTGCCATCCTGCAAGAACCAATGCTCGAGCCATTGTACTTGTTTCACGGTGTGAATCCCATTCAGGAATGGAGGAACAAGTTTTTGGAGGGGAAACCGGTTAAGGTGGATGTTATTCTCGAAGAAGCAGGTGAGGTGAGAGTGGGGGAGTCCCGCTTTCAAACAGTCGATTTGCCTGGACATAGTTACCATCAATTCGGCGTGATCGTCGAGGATATTCTTTTTGCCGCTGACGCCTATTTTGGTGTGGAAATCCTACATAAACATGGCATTCCTTATACTGTTGATGCAAAACAGACAATGGAAAGCCTTGAAAAAATAAAAAAACTCCCGTGTGCAGGAGCGGTGCCTGGACATGGAAGCTATGAAAAAAATCATCTTTCTACCATTGAGGAAAATTTACAAGTTCACGACCAAATTGAAAATTTACTATATTCACTGGTGGATCAAGAGGAAGACGGAATTTCCATTGAACAGTTAGTTACAAGAGCTTGTACGGAAAAAGAAATCACTATTCGCAATGTGCCGTCATTTATGTTGTTCCGAACGGCCGTGACAGCATATTTGACTAAATTGATTCAAGAAGGTCGTGTGGAGATTTTAGTCCGCAACAATCAATTGGTCGTGGCATCCTCTTCTGAATAAGGCATTACATAGATTGGCTTTCCTTCTTCCCATTCGGCAAACACGATGTCTTGTGGGGTATGGTAGCCGATTTTTTTTATTTCGTTTAACAGCCATTGCTCAGACAGGTTGAATTCATCTAAATTGTCCTTTAAAACTTCTCCATCAGAAATAACCGGAATAGGAAGGGTGACCGCTTTAAAAGGAATGTTGAGATCTTCGTTTAGAGGTTGAGCATATGGGTGCTTCTTTAAAACACTAACTGTCCCATCCGTTTCAAGGATGGCATATTCGACTTCTTGAATGGAGAAAGCCCCTTTTGAACGAAGAAGGTGTCGCAGCTGGTCAATATCTAGTTTGGACTTCTTCAATTCCTTTTTATTAATGATGCCTTTATGTATGACGATAGACGGTCTGCCTTCTAATAATCCTCTTGTTTTGCGCACTTTCTGTGTGATCGTTTCAAGTAAAAAGACCAACAGCCCCCACATACCTAGTGCGAAGATAATTTTAACCACTCCAATATCATTATCATACAACGCATTTCCTACAAGTTCCCCTAATACAAGTGCGGAGATAAAATCGAACGGTGTTATTTGAGTGATTTGTGTTTTCCCGAGTAACTGGGTAATGAGAAATAGTGAAAAGAAACCAATTACCAATTCTACTGCAATACGACCGTAGTCCATCATCATGATTATGTCATCCTTTATGTTGGGTCCTTGAAAGTAGTATTAGTATGGAGGGGGAAAAGTATGAAAACAAAAAAGATATCTCTCGACAGGTTTCCCTTGGAGAGATATCTTTTTAGATGTTTTTCGTCATGGTCACATGGGGGATTCCGGCATCCATAAATATGTCGGAAACCGTTTCGTATCCAAGTTTCGCATAAAAAGGTTCAGCATGTGTTTGCGCATTAAGCTTTAATACATGCATCTCTTTTGTTTTTGCATATTCTTCAATGGTATTCATGATAAGACGTCCGGCACCTTTGGATGTACGATGGGAAGGAAGGACACAAATTCGCTCCACTTTGCCGATGCCCTCAACAATGCGAAAACGCCCGGCACCAACTGCTTGATCATCATCATACAAAACAAAATGTGTAGAGTCTTCTTCGTATTGGTCAATCTCTTCTTCAAGAGGCACATTTTGCTCTTCCACAAATACCGTTTTCCTTACAGAATAGGCATCCTGCAGTTCTTTCTCTGTATCTACAACTTGTACATGCAAGGGTCAGCAATCCTTTCCAAAGCGGAATGTTTCATAAACCGTCCACATGCCATCTTCTAATTGATAAAGAAGGTGGAAGCGGTCAACCATCTCTTCATGTTCAATATTGGTCATTTTTAATTGACCTAAAACATCTGAGTGTTCATCGTCTGATAAGTTTTGCCCGATTGTTATATGAGGCACATAGGAAAATTCACGGTTATCTTGAAAATATCCGTTGCCGGAATGTAGCTTTTCATGTAGTGATAAAAGTTCGTCTGTTGGATCGACTTTAAGATAAATGACATTGTTTACCGGAGCAAAAGAGCTCACTTTATAGATGTTCAAAGGGATTGGTGTAGTATCTTTTGCGATAGCTGCAAGCTCATCGGTCACTGATTTCATATCATTTTCATCAATTTCGAATGCTGTTTTTAATGTCACGTGCGGCGGAATCAGTGCGTAGTGAGCATCATAACGTTTTCGAAATGAATTTGCGAGATCTTGTAATTTTTTGGTCGGAAAAATAGCTATTCCATATTTCATCCAATATCCCTCCTATTAGCGATTGTAATATAGTAACTTATGTTCTTATTTTATCTTAATTTTTTTCAAAAGAATAGAAAAGTTTCCCTTTCATTCTTAAATAACTATTCGTGTTGCATAACTCCTGTAGATTTCCGTTACGGATATTCGCTTTCCGCGGGGCGGTGCTTGAGCCTCCTCGCTGCGCCGTGGGGTCTCAAGTCTACCGCTACCTCCCGCCGGAGTCTCATATCCTGCACTCCAATCTACAGGGAATCTCACTTAAATTACGATAGCATTTTTGGTAAGGCTTGTTTTAGGTCTGGTTGCCAGTAGGTCCAAGTGTGTGTGCCTTCGAATTCTTCGTAATAAACGGAGAATCCTTTTTCTTTCATTAATGTATGAAGTGCCCGGTTTGGTTTGATAAAATTCTTCTTCTCTCCATTTGTAGTCGGAACTTCCGTTTCCTTTGTACCGATTACATGGTAGAGGGAGAGGAAGGATGGTTGACTGAATTCTTCCACTTTATTCATGACCTTTTCATCCACATATGGTGATTGCATGATGACTTTGCCAAATGTATGTGGGTATGACAGAGCGGTCATCAGTGACACAGTTGCTGCTAGGGAATCCCCAATTAAAGCTCGTCCCATTCCCATTTGATAGGATGGATATTTTTCATCGATATATGGTGTCAATTCATGTGCAAGAAAGCGGATATATGCACTGTTCTTGCTTCCGTCTGGATGGTACTTCTCCCAACGATCTTTTACGTTTTTGTAAGGGATGCCTACAATGATCGTATTTTGCATTTCGTTTGCGGCAAGCAGTTTGTCGGTGGTGCTTCCGATGCGACCGAGTGTGAAATAGTCTTTACCATCCTGTGCTATAAGAATGTTGTATTTATAGAGTGGTGAATAGTTAGCTGGTGTATATACCATTAGAGTCATTTCTTCATTAAGTTCGTTGCTGTATAGCGTGAATTCTTCAATACGCCCAACGTTTTTACTCATTGTTTATTACCTCCTGTGATGCCTTTATCTATTGTGGTAAGCGCTTTATCGTTTATCATATCATATTTTTATCAAATTTGTTGAATGGTAAGCTTTGTTGTCGAGAGTTAATTACAATAGGAGCTTTATGAACTCCCTATTTCCTTTCGTTTCAGTTGTTCGCTTTCCACGGGGCGGTGCTTGAGCCTCCTCGCTGCGCTGTGGGGTCTCAAGTCTACCGCTACCTCCCGCTGGAGTCTCACAACTTACACTCCAGTCAAACGGGGGTTGTCAAAAATAATTTTAATTATTTTCTGTCAATATATTGACCTTTTTCACATACGTTATATAATATATTTTATCCAATTAATCCGATTAATCTAATATGGATTATGCGAAAAGTGTAAAGTAGGTGCATAGGTTGTTTTTACAGATATCAGATATTACGAAAGTTTATACACAACAAAATGTTGAGAATAAAGTGCTTTCATCTATAAATGTTGACATACAAGAGGGTGAATTTGTTTCCATCCTTGGGCCATCTGGCTGCGGGAAATCCACCTTGCTTTCTATGGTGGCTGGATTGCTTAAACCGACAGAAGGAGAAATCCGACTGAAGGGATCGGTAATTACAAAGCCAGGGAAAGATAGAGGAATGGTGTTTCAGCAGGCTGCCTTGTTTCCGTGGATGACCGTGGAAGAAAATGTTCTATTTGCGATCCGAGATATGAAAGACAAGGAAGAAAGAGAGAAGAGGGCTCTTCATTACTTAAAAATGGTGCAGCTTGGTAGTAACCTTAAACAATATCCGCATGAATTATCAGGTGGAATGCAGCAAAGAGTGTCTATTGCACGAGCCCTAGCCATGGATCCGACTGTTCTATTAATGGATGAACCGTTCGGCGCACTAGATGAACAAACGCGATTGCGTCTTCAACAGGAACTAGAAACGATTTGGTTGCAGACGAAGAAGACCGTTTTGTTTGTCACACATAGCATTCATGAATCAATTAAACTCTCAGATCGGATCCTTGTGATGGGAACAAGACCTGGAACTATTATTGCAGACATCAAAGTAGATGCGGCTCGCCCGCGTTTACGGACAAATGAAGAGGTTGCCCTTTTGGAATCTCAAATCAGTGCAATGTTGGAAAAAGAGATTGATAAGGTTGTAGAGGAGGAGTTGAGACGATGAAAGCTGGAGTAAAACGCCTCATATTCTTTGCCTCCTTATTTATCATTTGGGAAGTGGTGGTGCTGTTAATCGGTTGGTCACCTGCCGTGATGCCAAAACCATCCAATGTGGCAGTGGCCCTTTATCAAGGCTTTATGGATAAAACATTACTTTATGATTTAGGGGCGAGTTTCAAGCGCCTCGGTGTGGGACTGTTTTTGGCTCTAATTATCGGAACCTTGCTTGGAATTTGGCTTGCTAAGTCAAAAACAGCAGATGAAACAGTAGGGACGCTTGTCCTTGCACTGCAAAGTGTGCCAAGTATTGTTTGGTTGCCGCTTGCGATTATCTGGTTTGGATTTAATGAAACGGCCATCATTTTTATCGTTACTTTAGGTGGAACACTCGTTATGACCATTAATATGAGGATGGGAATCAAAAGCGTCCCGCCTTTATATATAAAAGCTGCTTCCACGATGGGAGCTAGTGGTGTTGAAATGTTTTGGAAAATAATTTTGCCTGCATCCGTTCCATATGCGGTGACAGGTGCAAGGCTTGCATGGGCGTTTGCTTGGCGAGCGCTGATGGCGGCTGAATTACTTAGTATGGGACCTGGGTTGGGGTACACGTTGAAATATGCAGCTGATTTCGGACAGATGAGTCTGGTGTTCGGCGTCATTATCATCATTTGTGTGATCGGTTCAGTGGTAGATCTAGTTATCTTCCAGCGCTTCGAGAAAAATGTTATCAAACGCTGGGGCTTGGATTCATAAATAGAGAGCATGGGAGGAAAAAAGATGAAAAAAGGTTGGTTGATTATCAGCGCATTATTTTTATTAGCAATGGGGGTCCTTACTGGCTGCGGTTCAAGCACAAGTGGATCAAACGGCAAAGAGAAAGTTGTTATTGGATATTTTCCTAATATCGATCATGTGCCAGCGATGGTTGCTCGTGAGAAAGCATTATATGAAAAAGCCCTTGGGGATCAATATGAGGTGGAATACAAGACATTCCCTGATGGTGGAGCGTTTATGACAGCATTGAAAACAGGAGACATCCAAGGCGGCTTAGTTGGACCTGGTCCGGCTATGAACAACTATGTAAGCGGAGCGGATGTGAAAGTGGTAGCCGGAGCATCTTCTGGAGGAACGGTAATCATAGCAAGTAAAGAAAGTGGAATTACATCTGTGGAAGGGCTTGATGGTGCCACATTTATCACGCCTGGAGTTGGTTGTACGCATGACGTTCAGATGGAAACATTTTTACAAGATTACGGCCTTTCTTCAGCTCGTATTGGCGGAAGCATGAAACATGTAACTGGAAATCCTGCACAATATGCAGGAATGTTTGAATCTGAAAGTGTAGATGCAGCAGCAGTTCCAGAGCCGTGGGCTTCCTTGTTATCCATCGAGCACGGTGCTAACATTCTTGTTGACAGTAATGAGATCTCCTTTGGAACTACTCTACCTAACACCATCTTTGTTACAAGCGGTAAGTTGATTGATGAAAATAAAGATCTGGTACAAAAATTAGTAGATGCACATCAAGAGTCAGTGGACTTCATTTCTGAAAATCCAGAAGAATCAAAAGATATTGCCATCAATTCTATTAAAGAACTGACAAACCAAGAACTATCAAAAGAAGTTATTGATTCTGCGTGGGAAAGAATTCGCTTCACTCATGAAGTAGATGCAGAAGTGGTCCAGGAATTTGCAAACTCGTCCTTTGAACTTAAATTCTTGAAGGAAAAGCCTGACTTCAAAAATTTCATTGATTCACAATTTGTTAACTAGCATTTCATAAGAGTGTCGGGCTATAATGGTCTCGACACTTTTTTATGAGTTTGGAGGAATATTCTTGAAAAGACTTTGGCCGATATTGTCATTTGTAATCTTACTTGCTCTGGCTGGTTGCGGAAGCAGTGAAGTTAATTTAGATGAAGAATTTTCAATGAAACTTGAGGTTGGAGAGCTTGATGGAGTAAATCAAGATAAGCAGAGCTTCACTAGTTCTAAACATGAAGGGGAATTTTGGTTAGCTAATTTTATTTTCACTAACTGTGATACAGTTTGTCCTCCAATGACGGCCAATATGGCAAGGATGCAGCGGGAAATGAAAGAAACAGGCGTGGAAGTGCCAATTGTTTCTTTTAGCATCGATCCTGAGAAGGATACTCCGGAAGCTTTAAAGGAATATGGTGATTTGTATAAAGCGGATTATCAGTCATGGGATTTTGTTACAGGCTATAATCAGGAAACGATAGAGCGGTTTGCAAATGTATCATTTATGGTGCCGGCTTCCAAAGAAGAAGGTTCAGATCAATATATGCACAGTACGAGTATCTTCTTAGTGGATAAAGAAGGATATGTACGGGAGTCCTATAGCGGTTTGGATGTGCCTTTAGAAGAAATCATGGAAGACTTAGAAAAAGTAACAGATTAACATAGGATTATTACGTTTTCCCTTTAACACTCATATGATGTCATATGGGTGTTTTGTATTTTAGAAAAACATGAAAAATATGGGGGGAAACGATGGAAATAACAAAAACAAACAACCTCTCTAAAAAAGAATATGAAGAAGTGGTTAATCTTTTGAAGAAATGCGAGTTTCATGATGGCTACGAAATAAGTGCCAGTATTAATTTATCCATGATTAAAAAAGGGGACACCACTCATCTTGGTTTAATTTTAGCGCGGGAGAAAAATGAATTAATAGGTTTTTTAGGTTTGTTTTCTTTTATAGATCCGAAAAAGATAGAACTTGCCGGGATGATCCATCCAGAATACCGAAATCAAGGGAAGTTTAGTAGCTTGCTTGAAAGTGCAAAGGAAATGACAAGGGAGCGTGATGCAGACGAGGTGCTTTTTGTTTGTCCCTCAAAGTCTGACGCTGCCATTCATCTCGCATTAAAAATGGAAGCGACCTACGTGTATTCTGAGTTCACCATGGAGTACAATGAGAAATTTCACAAAAAGTATGATTGTCTGCAAAACATGTCCATTAAAACAGCAGATCTATCTGAAGCTGGAATTATAATGAAGCTTTTATCGGACGGATTCGATGTTGCGCCAACTGATGAAAATGTGAAGAGTCTAATTGAACGTAATGCTTCAAATCCGGGATACGAGCTGTTTCTTGTGCATGTAGATAAAACTCCGATCGCTACAATAACAGTAAGTGATGAGGAGGAATCAGTGTATTTAAGCGCATTTACGATAAATCCAGACCATAGGGGCAAAGGATACGGTCGTGCAATATTAGAGAAAATAGTATCAGACCTTAAAGTTAGATATCCTAAAAAAGCAATAAGGTTGGATGTGGACGTAAGAAATGAAGGAGCAATAAAGCTCTATGAGAAAGCTGGATTCAGGGTGATAGACGGGTATGATTATTATCTTGCCAAGTAAGGGTTTTCAAAAAATTGCAAATGAAGAGGTGGCAGCATCGGCTACCTCTTGTAGATTACATTGATTGTTCATGTGAAGGTGATGATAGTTGTTGTTTTGGAAGATAATGTTCAACGAGTTGGTCCAGGTAGTTGATTTTTTCAAGCGCGGTAGTTTTATCAATTTGTTTATAGTGGTGGTTTCCGCCTTTTTCCTCGTCCATTTCGTCTGCAAGCTTCACTACTTTTTGTAATGGACTTCTCTTGACGTCGATTTCAGGCAGATAGGAATCTGTATGCAAAAGGATAGCAACAGAGATCTTTTTAGCGTTTTGGGGGTTTTCTCCTAAGCGAATCAATAACTTGTGGGCACGCTCTGCACCTTTAATTGCATGAATATCATTTTCTCTGTAAAGCTCATAGTCCCATTTTCCTTGACGATACCATTCGTAATGGCCTATATCGTGCAGAAGGGCAGCTTTAGTAGCTAAATCTACGCTTACATTATATTTAAACGCCAAATGAAAGGCATGGTTGGCCACTTCAAGGGCATGTGCAACTCCTGAGCGCTTCAAATACTTCTGTGTTATAGGGTGTGTAAAAATATCTGTAAGTGTTACTTCTCTCATTAATATCTCCCTCCTGTAAAAATGTGTTTCTTTATAGAATATCACATATGAGGAAATGTGTGCAAGAGAAACGTTCAGATAACCTCATTCTTGTATGTTTTAATTAAGGGGCGATAGGATAATATTCTATCTAACAGAAACGTTCTTTTTTGATTGCGCAGGTAACAGAATGCCGTCACATTATTTTTGTTTATATTAAACACGATTAAGGATCTTTGTGTGATGGAACCATTTTTGGACATATAGATTATTTCAATAGGTGTTCTTGAATTAATGTAACACTCGAGCGTTCGGCTCATTATTATCATCTCCTTACCATTATTATATACGAACATATGTTTTATATTCAATAAAAATACGAACGTATATTCTGGTTGTTTTTTGGGGAGTAAGGAATATACTTGAAATATAAGAAAGGAAGGTGATTTTGTGAAACCATCTACTACATTAAAGTGGGTTACAGGCGGAATGGAGGCTTTTTTGGCTATTCCTGTGCTTGGAGGTCTGACTGTGATGGGGTTTGGTTATTCTCCATTGGGACTTATGTTGATTTTACATATCATTACGCTGGTGTTTAGTGCGAAAGAAGGGCAGAAGTTTCACGGTAGTATTTGGGGAATTGTTGCGTCTTGTTTAGGATGGGTCCCTTTTGTGGGTTGGGCTTTACACACTATAACAGCTATAATCCTGATGATTGATGCTTTTGCTTCGGGAAGAAAAGAAAAAGGTATGCAAGTGTAACCGTTCCGAGTTTGGGGCGGTTTTAATTTTCGAATTGGTTAAACGCCGCTGTGGATTACCGCAAATGGCTTCGCTTTCCTAGGGGCGGTGCTAGAGCCTCCTCGCTCCGCTGCGGGGTCTCAAGCTACCGCTATCTCCCTCAGGAGTCTCCGCCTTTTGCTCCAATCCCCAGCTATAAATCCCCCTGATATTTCGTTTAACTTATATGAAGTTTAGTTTTGTAAAATTTTCTTTACAAACAAGTGTGGACTATCTATAATAATATTTACAGTCGAATATGAGATCTGATAGTTCAGCGGGAGAATACTACCTTGACAGGGTAGGGGTCGGGGGTTCGAATCCCTCTCAGATCATCTAAAAAGCTCCACTCTTTCTATATAAAGGGTGGGGCTTTTTCTTATTTTACTTCTATGCTCTATTACTCTATTAAAATGGTCAAATCTCTTAATTCATTCGTCTATACATTGAAAAATGCTAGACATACTATGTAGAAACTAATGTTAAAGGAGATGTTTAAATGGCAGATATATGTCAAAATTGTAACTGTTCCCCGTATCAAAACCTTTGTGTCTGTGCCACCCAAAACGGGATCACGGTCATACAACCCGCATGTCAAACGCTTCCGGATGGAAGCACCGCTAGTAACCCTTGTTTCAGGCCATCGCCAGAAAACCGTTCTTATTGGTCTTATAAATTCTCGACTGATAATGCAATGGCTACTAGAGGGATTAGTAGTTTTGTGATTCCTGTATGTCAAAACATACCGGCAAATACGATAATAGTAAGTGAAAAGGTTGATGGGTGTGGGACCTTTACCTCCGTACCGTTCACCATCAGTCCTACAGATCCGAACTATGGTCCTGCGCCAACAGGTTTCAATTGGTTGAAGGTGGAATCGAATAACCGTTTCGATAAGGGTGTCACGGTTGAATACCGCTTGGAAATTGTGGGGAACTACCCTAATGGTACACAAGGAATTAGAGTAAGAGCAGCAAATGTGAACTACACGTTTGCTTGTGATGGGTGTTATATTGTTCCTCAATGTCCTGCTCCAGGTCAATTGATTGTCAATAAAAGTTGTGAAGAAATATTTGATGGTAATACGGTAAGACTTGCGTTTCAAATTACAGTAACAAATCCTGGGGGATCTCCTTTAGAAAATGTACAACTTACAGATACCCTACTCTTTTCTCCGAATATTACGCTAGGGCCAATTACAATAAGCGATCCTAGCCTAAATGTAGACCGCTCAGTCCCAGGAAGAATTTTGATTACCGGCAACTTAGGTACAATTGAGCCTGGTGGAGAAAGAGTTATTACGTATTCTCTACCTGTTACAGCGGTATCAGGACCTGGAGAATATTTGATTGACAATAGAGCTAGTGTTGTATCAGGTACTTCTCAGGCATCAGACTTCTGTACGTTAAACCTTGATGTAGTCCAACTTTCTGCCGCTAAATGTTGTACAATCAATGGGAATCAAGTTACGTATCGCTTAACAGTAACAAATACACCAAACTCTCCGGGAACAAATGCACGAATTGTTGATACCTTAATGATTCCTACAGGATTAACTGTTAGATTTTCATCTTTTGGCGGTTGCCAAGCAAGATTCCGTACTGGTGAAGAAGTGCCGTTGAATCAAGACATCACAGGTCAAAGAATGATTGACATCGTTTGTGATAATCTGGATATTCCTCAAGGAGGATCAGCTCACCGTGATATTCAACTAACTATTGTTTCGGCCTCTACTCAATCTGCGACAATTAATAATACTTTGAACGCCGTCGACCCACTTGGTGGTCAAAACCAATTATTCTTGCCTACTCTAAATGTTCCTGTAAGTGTAGATACCGCTTATATAGCATCCATTACCTGCTCCAACCCTTGTCCAAATAACATCAATCCAGATAATGGTCAATTCTTTACTGCACCAAGTACAATGAACGCTGCTAGTCAGTCCGATTGTGGATGTGGAGGAGGATTAACTAGTTCTAATCCTACAAGAAGGTATAATTGGAAATCGGAACTGTAGTAGTTAGTAAAATTGTGAAGCGCATTCTCATGCAGAATGTGCTTTTTTACGTAAAACAAGAATGTTGACATTATACCTAAGGGGGTATAATATAAAGAAACAAATGAACCGTATTGGAGGAGATGGTTGTTGGTCATTTCTATTGCTTTGATATTCATATTAATTTCCGTTTACTTTTATAATAGATATGTTCCTGTTTTAGGTGTTCCTTGTGTGAAAAACATAGAACTTACCAGCCCTGCAAAAGTTGTTGATGTTAGGGATTATAATTATGTGGAAGAGCCTGTTCCTGTAGCGGTGAATATTCCTGTTGCTTATCTGCAACGGAACTATCAACAATTTAAAGAGGAAAAAGTAATAGTCCTTGCATCTAGCCATCTTGAAAAAAACATTAGTGTGCGTTACTTAAAGAAAAAAGGTATTGAAGTGATTGGATACAGAGTGATCGGGAACAACTGTAAGTGCCCGAAATTAAAAATGGTATAAGACGATGTTAGAACTAAGAAAATTATTTCCGGGTTTTTTATATTTTACAAGGCAGGCGGGCTAGTTAATCGCTTGTCTATTTTTTGTCATGTGAGGAATTGACACAATCATTTTCTATTAGTATGAATATACTTTTAATAGATTAATAGAGGAGGTGAGAGTCGTGGGAGTTTTGTATGTAGAATGCAAGGTGTGCTGCGAAGTAAAGTGTAAATGCTATCTTCGTCATAGTAGACCTGCTATGGACAATGCGGTTTCACCGATGGAAGATGCGGCGCGTGGCAAGAAAAAATGCGGCTGTAGTGCTGGCGCATCCCGCTATTACAAGTACAATGATTAAATGCTAGTGAGAGAATAGACGGGCGGTAAATGCGCTCGTCTATTTTTTCGTTTTAGTAGAAATGTACAAGCGTAATCTAGCGTTTTTCATACTATATAGTAGCTCAAAAAATAGGAGGTGAAAATTTTGGGAATAGTTTATGTGGAATGTTGTGAGAGAAAGTGTTGTTGTTGCTGTGATAAGAAGGATAAGTGTCCGAATCCAGTGAGAAGAAATGAGTCGGCGGTTTGTGGAGGTTTAAGGTCAATGCTTGCTATGCAAGGTGCTGTATATGTTCCTTTAGCGAATCTAACTTTTGTATTCACCAATACTACTTTAAGGTATGATTCCGGCTACTGTCCAACATTATTTGCAGGTTACAGAACGCCAACTGTGGCTGAGTTGCAATCAATTGTAACTAGTTTAACATCAACAGGGGCTATCGGTGGAACGCCTCTTTGTCCAATGGTTGTGTGGGCATTAAATGGAACAGAACCAGTTCTAGTGGAGGTTGTACCTGCACTTGGGACGGTCGAAGTCCTGAGAACCCCTTCTTTACGTTGTAAGGCATACCGTATCTGTGTAACGACAACTCTTCCACCTAATGGTTTATAACCTTAGAGCTTTTTCAGAAGGATATCAATAATATCCTTCTCTTTTACATAATTATCCTCCAAATGACCAAACTAATTTTAACAACGCTCTGAAAGGCAGGTCCACTCCAACAATGGAAAATTCCCATAACCATATACGACTCACTTCTGCAGAAATTGGGCATTTGTGGAGCAGTTATTTGTTTGAAACGTCCGTTCATCATATGTTCCGATACTTCCTGGTACATGTGGATGATCCAGATATTGAGAGATTTGTGGAGCAATGTCTGCGAACATCCAAACGACATGTACACAGATATATGGATATTTTTAAGAAAGAACAATTTCCTGTTCCGAGAGGTATTACTTCTGAAGATATCAATACAAAAGCTCCCCGGCTTTTTTCGGATGTTTTTTATCTTCATTACATTGATGGAATGGCAAAGTTTGCGCTGAACGGATTCGCGCTGGCGGTCGCGGAAGTTTCTCGTAAGGATGTCAGGGAAGTGTTTCACCTGCATATTGATGCTCTCCAAGAAATAACGGAGATGGGGAAGAGGTTGCTATTAGAGAAGGGGCTTTATTCTAGACCCCCGTATATTACAACGCCGAAACAGGTCGATTTTGTGGAAAGTGGTCATTTTTTTGCTGGATTTACTATTGATAAGCGTCCGTTGACTGTATTTGAGATGAACCAGCTTTTTCAAAATGTACGTTCCAACTCCCTGGGGAAAGCACTGTTAAAAGGATTTATGCAAGTTACGGATGATAAAAAGCTTTGCGCTTATTTTGAAAAAGGGAAAAGCTTGGCCAATAAGTATGTAACGACGTTTTCTACCATACTTTTGAAAGAGGATTGTAATGTACCTTCCACCTATGGAAGTGAAGTGCTGGATTCTTCTGTTTCTCCTTTTTCAAACCGTTTTATGCTCAATCATGTGACACATCTGATTTCATATGGAACTGCAAATTACGGGTTGTCGATGGCGTTAAGTCCGCGCAAAGATCTAGCTTTAATGTACTTGAAGGTGATAGGTGAAGTGATGACATATGCTGGTGATGGTGCGAAACTTCTATTGAAGCATGGCTGGTTGGAACAACCTCCTACTAAATCGGATCCAAAGAATTGTAAAGATTAAAAAAGAGCCTTCCCGAACGGAAAGTCTCTATTTCTCAAAATATAGATGATAGTGAAGTTGGCAACCGGGGTTGAAAGCTGCCTTACATGTCAGGCAAATCGATTGGCTGTTTAAATACTCGTTAATCGTCAGTTCATTTTTGCAGTTTCCACAAAGAATTGCTTTAGTATGAAACTTGTCTTTTGGCCATAAGGTTATAGGGTGATCTGCATGTTCTTCATGACATTGGTAGCAAGGGTAGTAATCTCTGCAGCAATGAAACTTAATGGCAATGATATCTTTTTCTGAATGATAATGAGTGCATCGTGTGAAACTATCAACGGTTGCGCCGAGTACTTTAACAGTCAATCCATCCATCCCCTTATTTCATGAAATTAGTTAGGTTGCCAAACGATTTCGCCGGACTTTGTTTCTTTATCTATTTCCACTTGAAAATCATGTTTTTCATAGAAATGAACGAGACGGTCTACGTGGTCCCAATCACGCTTTGCGATGTCCCCTGTTATGCAATGGATATTCTGATCTTTAGCGACTTCCTTAAGATAATTCATGCAGATAGAGCCATATCCTTTGTTTTCGGGTCCCTTTATATCACCTATAAAAATGGTATCATCCTTTTTGTAAGTAGCCTGTATGGAGAAATCCCACTGGCCGCGATAGGCGGTTTCGCAATCGTTAAGCATGATCTTGCAGGAGTTATTGTCGTAATTTGTGTAAACGACAACCCAGTTATCATCTTTCGTTTGATCAATGCCGATCACTTGCCACTTTTTGGCGATTTCTTTCATGTTTTCTTTCATGCGGAACATTTGGAATTCCAAATCGTCTAGTTCCTGTTTGATTTCTTCTTTATCTCTTGTCTCTTCTTCGGCCATGAATAAGCTTGTGAAAGACATCCAATTCCCCCTTGAAATCTATAAAAAAATCTACAAAGATAGTTATTTTCCGAGTGTAATTGACAATCAGCATATAATTATACAGGTGTTTTACAAAAGTTTCAAATTACAGCGTGCAAAAATAAAAGCAAGTCATCACGAGGGACGACTTGCTTTCATTTTTTTATTCTAATAAAGGCGCTAATAATATGATGTATAGCGCAATTAGTAACTTGCTTCATCACAAGCATTATAAGTTGTCCAGCTACATGGACATGATTTATAAATGACATAAAAGTATTATATTCGTTTGCCGCGGTATAATTCCATGGTAGTTTCCCTTACTTAAACAACGTAAGCCCTACCTCTCATACGTCCTTACGGCTCCTAGGCCGTGCCAGATCGATTAAGCCTCTGTGAAAAAACTATATGGAACGCCAGTGCATCCTTGTGACACATTGGTATTGCTTAAGAATGTCATAACGTTCTTCCTTTCTATATCAAGTTACTAATATGATGGGTGTGTACCCAATCTCTTATTATACAACAATTACTACCAAAGTCAAGTGTGTAAAATAAAACTCGATTTTTGTAGGAAAAATTTTTACAGAATTCTTTTGATATTTGGTAAAATAAAAAAAGATAAAGAGAAGCAGTTGAACAATTAATAGGGAGACTAGATATGTTAAGTCAAAACTTACAAGGTTTGAAGCAACCATCAAGTAGTGCAGAAGAATTCCTTAGAAATAATGAATTGGCTGATCTCATCCAAAAACAAGTTTTTGCCACCATTTTGAAAAATAAGCTGGATATGGCTGAATCTGAGATGAAAATTTGGATTGCAGGATGCTCCACTGGACAAGAAGTCTACTCTTTAGCGATTTTGTTAAAAGAGACGATTGAATCAATGGATGAAAATGTGGAGATGGATTTCAAGATTTATGCCACGGACTTGGATTATGATTCTGTAAAGATTGCAGGTGCAGGAGTCTACCCTGATACAGCTTTTGAAAATGTTCCATCTGGCATTCTGAATAAATATTTTGATAAGAAGCAGGATTTCTATGTGGTGAAAAAATCGATAAGGGAGCATATCATCTTCGCCCCTCATAATATTGCCAAAGATCCTGGCTTTCATCATCTGGACTTTATCAGTTGCAGAAATGTATTGCATTATTTTCAGCCCACACAGCAACAAAGAATTATTTCGTCGTTCCATCATTCTCTAAATGAAGATGGATATTTGTTTTTAGGGCAATCAGGATCTATAGGCGATAGTAAAGAGCTTTTTCGAGCGATCAATAATAAATGGAAGATATATATAATGCAAGAGGTGGGGGGGCGTAAACGAAGTAAAGACGCGGGCCTCCATGCCATACAGGAGGATAGTCAAGAAGAGAAAGAGTTGCAGTTCTTAAATGAAGAACTGGTCCAAGCAAAAGAGCGCATTTCTAGTTTGCAAGTGAAACTGGAAGACATCTACATCAAGTATGAAGATAAGTACGAAACCCTTAAAATCGATTCGTATCATCCAATTCTTTTCGTGAAGGGATTGCTCCAAATTATTAAAAAGCAAGAGTTCTATAAAGAAGAATACGCAGTTGCCATGCTTAAAGAGATGAATAAACTTGAATGGGCAATTGAAAATTTTCTAACGGATGAACAATAGACACAAGAAACCCCCGTCAAATCATTTGACGGGGGTTAAACTATTTTATCAAGAACGGAGAAGAGTTTTAATATCTTCCAACTCAGACTGTATTAATTTAATATATTCCAGCTTCCCAACCTCTGATAAATCATCTTGAATAATTCCAAGTAAATCATTGATTGTGGAGATCTTTCTTTCTGCTTGCTTTTTATGGAATTCTAAAGATACATCAGGCTCTGCGTCTGTCATAACAACTTCATTCCATTTATTTTCTTCAAGCTGCTTACGCCATTGTTGAAATTCCAACTGTACATCCTGGAAAGCAGACGATTCATTCATACAAACCAAATGGATCAGCTTTTCTTTTGGCTGATAATGAAAATATACAGTGAACAAGGTTGTGGGGGAATCTGTTGTTTTTAAGTTAAGCTCCATTACTCCTGGAGAAGGAATGGTCTTAATTTGTTTAAACTTTGTCTTACTGTCCCAATCCACCAAGTCTAGAAATGATGTGACAGGATAGAAGAGATGGGTGACTGACTGGGAAACATTGATGATTTCAAAGTCCTCAGTCATTTTAAAATATGGAACGGGAATCCGGTACATTAAAGAAGCACTCCTTTATTGATGATTCCGGCTTCTTTTCTATAATCTTCCAACCATTGGAAAAGGAAGGATGTATCCTTAGCAATGAGAGTTTCCGCAGGACAGCATGATCGAAAGGCAGATTCCGCATGCAAGCGGCTTCCAACTATGAAAGTGGTGCCAGGGCTTATATTTTGCAGTCTTTCGATTGTTTCTTTAAGTTTAGGAAGGTGATGTCTAATGGACACAGAAATGCATACAACATCTGGCTGCCATTTTTTTAAGCTGTATTCTGCATAGTCCAATGGCAGGTTCGAACCAAGGTCATATACATCCCAACCATATTCTTCGAAGAGGGATGAGGCCATTCTCAATCCCAGATCATGTTCTTCTCCTTCAACACAGAAAAACATGGCACGTGGGGAAGGGGAATGTTCTTCTATAAGTCTATCATTCAATTTTTCCAAATGATATTTAGTCAGTATCAACTCACATGTACCTGTCGCCAAATGCTCATGGGCAACAGAAATTTTATTTTCCTCCCACATTTCGCCAATACGATACATGGCGTCCCGGAGGATAAAGTCATAAATAAACGCACTATTGTAGCCTTGATCCATCGTATCTTCTACACAAGACCAACCGGAAGCCACATTTTTTTCGAGAAGGAATTGTGATAGTTTCTTGGAGATTTCATTCATTTGACCCCTCCTATTCCAGACATAGTAATTACCAACAGTATACTATATTTTCCGTAAAATCAAATGCTTCTTCCTTGAAATGCCTTTTTCTGTCTGTCAGTTGCCCTTATATGGGATTAAAATTACCTTGACACCGGGCTATACAAGACAAGGATTTTCTCTTATGCTTAATAGAGGTAAATATTAGTAGCAAAGGAAGTGTCACAATGACTTATCAATCAAATGTACAGGAAACCTTCTCGTTAATCAAAGAACTGGTTTCTATTCCAAGCCCTTCAGGCAATACGGAGAAAGTAATAGGTTTTGTTGAAAAGTATTTAAGTGAATGCGGGGTAGAAACAGTACGAAATCGAAAGGGAGGCTTGATTGCTACCATTAAAGGAACCGATGATAAAAAACATCGTATGCTGACAGCTCATGTAGATACGTTAGGAGCAATGGTAAAAGAAGTGAAATCCAATGGAAGATTGAAGCTTACTACAATAGGCGGGTTTCGCTGGAATTCCGTTGAAGGGGAATATTGCCAAATTGAAACTTCTTCTGGAAAAGTGTATTCCGGAACGATCCTCATGCATCAAACATCTGTTCATGTATATAAAAATGCAGGAGACGCACCAAGAAACGATGAAAATATCGAAGTTCGTATTGATGAAAAAGTCACCAATGCAGACGAAGTAAGAGCTCTTGGCATTGAAGTGGGAGACTTTGTTTCATTCGATCCGAGGGTTCAAATCACAGAAAGCGGCTACATAAAATCCAGGCATCTGGATGACAAAGCAAGCGTTGCTATCTTACTAAAACTTATCAAATTCATTCAGTCAGAAAAAATAACGCTTCCATACACTACACACTTTTTAATTTCTAATAATGAGGAAATTGGCTACGGGGGGAACTCCAACATCACCCCAGAAACGGTGGAATACCTTGCAGTGGATATGGGAGCACTCGGAGATGGACAATCATCAGATGAATACACAGTATCTATCTGTGTAAAAGATTCCAGCGGACCATACCATTATGGACTAAGAAAGCATCTTGTTGATCTTGCAAAGAAAAACAAAGTGGATTACAAAGTAGATATTTATCCATACTACGGCTCGGATGCTTCTGCTGCCATCCGTTCAGGACACGATATCATCCACGGACTGATTGGACCGGGAATAGAATCCTCCCATGCTTTCGAACGCACACACGCAAGCTCGATTGAAAACACGGAGAAGCTGATTTACCATTACTTGTTGTCGGGTATGGTGAAGTACTAATGTAAAGAACAGCCCACAATACTTGATCGTGGGCTTTTTTTTTACGTAAAATACTCAATCCGCGCCTGAGGAAAATAAGAGTGGATATACTCAGACAAGGTTTCTTTAATCTCTGTTGCTTCATCCTTCGTATATACATACTTGCCAATCCCGTAACGCCCCCATTTATACTGGCGCTTTGCTTCGTCCAGTTCAAGCTTTGTCATTGGATAGTTTTGTTGAATGACCCTTTTGGCTGGTTTAGTGAATCGGTGTTGAATTAATTCAAAGGTAAGATCTTCAGTGGCGCTTGCAGGAAGCTTATCATATAGCTTTTGGAATAACGTTTTATATCCCTCTTCCCAGCCTTCATGCAAGTAGATTGGTGCAACGATAAATCCAAGAGGATAGTTTGCACCTGCCACTTTGGCGGCAGCTTCGATCCTCAAATCCAAGGAAGATGTCCCGGGCTCGAAATTTTTTATTACATAATCGGCATTTACACTAAAACGAAACCTTGTTTTCCCGTGATGATCTGCATCAAGCAAATGATCAACATGATGGAACTTTGTAACAAATCGAAGCATTCCATGTTCAGATTTTCCAAAGTATTCAATAGCTTTCTTCAAGGAATGAGTCAAATGGTCAATACCTACAATGTCTGATGTACAGGACGCTTCAAACCTGGTGATCTCAGGCGCTCGCTCTTGCATGTATTTGTCGGCAGCATCAAAGATTTCATCCAAGTTCACATAAGTCCTGATATAAGGTTTGCTTCCCATGGTTGTCTGCAAATAGCAATAATGACAATGGCCCATACAACCTGTGGCAAAAGGTATAGCATATTCAGCGGAAGGTTTGGATGAATCAAACTTCAATGTTTTTCTTACTCCGACGACTAATGTGGATTTAGCTGTCCTGTATTTTTGAAAATCATTATCTCCAGGCAGGTTTCTTATTTGGTTGTGGGAAGTGGTCTCTCGAATTTCAAGACCCATCGATTCAAACTTATTTTTTAACTCCACTCCGAGCGGATAGTCAAGAGCTCTAGGTTCAATGTAGACAAGCTGTGGAACAAACGGTTTCATGTATTGCCCCCCTTTTTATTCGAATGTTGGACCAAAATAATCATTATATAATGCTTCTGCTTCTTCTAATGAAGTAAAAAAGACAAACTCATCTGACAGTGGATAATACGTATCATAGAGAAAGATGGAAAGCTGTCCATCCTCGTATGGATTTGCCATAACGCTTGCCTGTTGGATCGATGCTACATTCTGTGTGTGTGGATTACGATAAAAAAGGTATACGACATCTCCTTCTTGTAAGGAAGACGACTGAGCTTGTTGGTATGAATCCATATTAGTCACCTGCTTTTAGTTGTTTCGTTTATTTGTGGGATTATATTCTTACTTTAGTCTTAAATGTATCGGGAAAAATATCCTTGAGAAATAATGTAAAACAATTTACTTGAATATTATGAAACTTAAAGGAGACTTTATTCGTCTAATCAATTAGGGATAACGGGAGGTGGTTTTGCAATGAACCATGTGGATTTGCGACCGAAAAAAAGATCGAAACTTCGCATTTGGCTGGGTACTCAATTTTACATAGCAAAGAGATGGATAGAGTGGATGACAGGAAATAAAAACTTTGCAGCAGAAAAGACAGAGGAAGAATTGCCATATCAAGTGTTTTTACATAAAACGCCTACGCTTAGAAAGTTAAAGAACGTGGATATGTGGTATCAGCATAACAAGGTAATTAATTTGAAGATTGCTGTTCATAAACTGAATGGAGTTGTCATTCGACCTGGTGAAACTTTTTCCTATTGGAAGTTGATTGGGAAACCAACGAAGAGCAAAGGATATGTAGATGGAATGGTTCTTTTTTATGGTGCATTTAAGCCTGGTCTAGGAGGAGGTTTGTGTCAATTGTCAAACTTAATATATTGGCTGACATTGCACACACCGCTGACTGTGACAGAACGATACCGCCACAGTTTTGATGTCTTTCCTGATGCACGGAGAACGCAACCTTTTGGCAGTGGTGCAACCTGCTCCTATAATTATTTGGATTTACAGGTGAGAAATGATACAGATCAAGCTTTTCAATTAAAGGTGAGAATGGAAGGAGACTTCTTGGTTGGTGAATGGAGGTCGGCGAATCTTCCAACTGAAAAATACAAAGTATATGAAAAGGAACATAGCATCACTTCCGCTTATTGGGGAGGCTATTTGCGCCATAATATCATCCATCGCAAAGTGATGAACCTCCAGGGAAAAGAAATCGATGACCAATATGTAACAGAAAATCATGCTATTATGATGTATGAGCCTCTATTGGAAGCAACAGAACAAAGCGGCTAAAATACGTTGTTAAGGGTGTGCTGAATGTGATTTCCATTCCAAAAGAAATGAAAGACCAAATGATAGGCAGGATTCAAGCATATTTTGAAGAAGAACGAGACGAAGAGATTGGCGAACTTGGAGCGGATCTGCTGTTGGACATATTTATGAAAGAACTCGGACCGTACTATTATAATCAAGGTATTGCCGATGCAAAGGCTTTAATGGAAGAACGATGGGGATCCGTTGAAGAGGACATCGAGGCTTTGAAACGATCTACTGGGGGCGGCGGCAGGTACAGGTAGAGAGGGTTGACGAGGATCTACATATATGATGGTTGTTTTGGGAAGCAACTTCTTTGGCTATTGTGGGGCCGGAGAGGTTGTTTTTTATTTTGGATTTCAAAAATTGGAGGGGGATATCAGTTGTTGGAATTTTACAATTAAAGGGAATCGCCCGTATTTTTCTATTTTCGCCCGTAAATCTGAAAAATCGCCCGTAAACGCAAATTATCGCCCGAAAGTGGTCCGAAATCGCCCGTAAATCTCAAAAGTCGCCCGTAAATTCAGATAATCGCCCGATTCCGTTTTATGGTGGATTTATTGCTGTCATCAAGCTGCCCATCGAGCGGCGCAACGTCCCTTCGACATTGGTTTCAAAAATCCAGAGAGTTCTCAAGTTTTGCTTTTTTGGTTTAGTGGAATGAAATGAGTATAGGTGGTGATGGTGTTGAAGGCGAATGTGTTGGTGATTGGGGGCGGTGTTGGCGGTTTGACAGTTGCGCTGAAACTTGCGAAGTGTGGTGTTGGCGTGACGGTTGTGGAACAGGTTAAAGGCAGCCCGCACATGTATAAGGGAGAATTAGTGCAGCCGAAGACGCTACAAATTTTCGAGAAAAATGGCATTCTTCCAAAGGTGTTGGAACATGGACACAAAATTAACCACATTGAGTTGGTAGAGAAGAAGAAGCTCGATAAAGAAGTTAAACAGCCGATTCAATCAATGAGTTATAACATACTTCCAGACCCTTATAACTATGCATTGATGATCCCCCATGAAACCTTAAAAACGATTCTACTTGAGGAAGCACAGAAATATCCTTCCTTTAAATATATACAGCCTGGCCGGTTTATGGGTTTTGAAAGCAACAAGGCTAAGGTGAGAATGGAAAAGGAAGAGGTATTACTAGAAGCAGATTATTACGTTAGTGCAGAAGGGCGGAAATCCAAGGTCCGTGAAATGATGGAGGTACCGAAAAAGGAAAAAAAGTATGACCATCATTTTTTGACTGTCACGTTTCCAAGGCCTGAAAGCATGACAGAAGGAAAGATCATCTCTACAGATGACACCTTCTTAGGACTTTTCCCTTTGCCGGATAATCTTGTACGCAGCGTTTATTTAATTCCAAAGGGTTCCTATAAACAGATGATAGAAGAAGGGCTAGATTCCTTTTACCAAAAATACTTAGAACTTTGCCCGGAACTGGATGGTTTTGTACAAAGTATAGATTCTTGGAAAAAAATACAGCTTATGATTCCGGTGCATTATCATGTTTCAAACTATGTGAAAGGCAACATAGCTTTGCTTGGAGATGCTGCACATAGCGTGCATCCAATGGCAGGTGAGGGCATGAATTTGGCTATTCAGGACGGAGACGTGCTTGGCGAGCTGCTTTGTTGGATGTACGACAAAGATAAACATTCCCCGGATTATCTATCCTTTTATGAAAATGTAAGAAGACCAAGGGTCCGTCATGTATTGAAATTAAGTCACCTTTCCGCCTTGGCCTATTCCCGTCCGCTCAAATCTTTCGTGACGTGGAGAAGCAAAGTGATGGATCAGCTGACAAACGATCCCGTTCTTCATATTAAACATATGTTGAATATTTCTGGTTTGGGTATTTGGAAGGAATCCCTGGTGGATAGGGTCATTCAGTCTGGAGTAGTCCCTAAGAGGAAGGAACGCGATGAGCGGATGATTGACGGCCGTCATCTTTTTACAGAAGAAGAAGATTACCCATGGAAAAATAAGGAGGAAGCATAGGTATGATAAGTGAATATGTGAGACTTTTTAAAGCGCGAGGGTATATGAAGCGAAACTTGCCCTTCCTATATAGTTGGCATGCCTATGTTGGGTATGAACTGGATTTATATGAAGCATTTAAAAAACCTAAGACAATTATGGAAGTTGCGAAAGAACATGATCTAAAGGAAGACCTTTTGAAAAGATGGGTCGAAGTAGGCGGCGTCATCGGTTATCTGAAAAAGAAATCGAAGGAACGTTACCAAACGGTGAAGAAATTCATGGTTCCTTCGAGTAAACATAACCCCAGGTCTACCGGGGTGCTTCTAAAAGAGATGATGGAACTCCATATTCCAACGCTGATCAAGTATCCAAAAATGATGAAGACAGAAAAGAAAGAGCAATTTAATCAGAAAGAACATGGAATGGTCGTAGCGCAAACTTCTTCCCTTTTAGAGCAGCTGGCTATTCCAAGAGTGATGAAGGTAATGAAAAAAGCCAAGCCAAATACCGTGGTAGATGTCGGGTGTGGCAGCGGAGGATATTTGTTAAAGCTTTCACAGAAGTTCCCGAAAGCAAAGATGCTTGGAATTGAACTGAATGAGGATGTAGCAGAGGAAGCAAGTAAGAACTGTCAAAAACAAAAACAGGTTGAAATTGTTTGCGAGGATGTTCATAAATGGTCTCCAGAAGATAAGGTGGATTTTGTCATGTTAAACAACATCCTTCATTATATATCCCCTGATGACCGGACGGAGTTGTTCAAGAAAATCAGTGAATGGTTGCCCCCAAAAGGAACATTATCGGTGGTGTCACCTATACACAACTCTAAACATGGAGGACAGTTTTCAAGTGTGTTCAACAGTTTTTTTACCGCGTTTGATAATTTGTACCCACTTCCTTCCGAGGATAATCTGAAGGAACTGGCAGATGCAGCAGGGCTTAAAGTGGAAAAAATGCAGCCGGTCATCAAAGAAGGCGGCTGGTATCAAATTACCTTTAAGAAATTGAATTAAACCTTAATTAAAGGGCTCAACTTTGGAGAATTTCCAAGCTGAGCTCTATTTTTGTGGTGTAATAATCCTCTATTAGAATAGTTTTCCTTATCTTTCTAATATAAGGAAAAGTCGTAATAATCCCTTAATATACGCGTTATCTACGTAACCTAAATGTTATTCTACTGTTCTTTAAAACTAGTAGAACCATGTTATGATTAGAACACTGAGTCAAATACATAGGAGGTATTTAGTATGAAAAAGAGCATGGTTTCTTTAGTAACGGCAGCGGCCCTTGCAGGTACGTTTAGTTTAGGTGCAAATGCCTCTGCTGCAGAAGTTACGGTAAAGAAAGGCGACACGCTTTGGGACATTGCTAAAGCGAACAATATATCAGTAGAAGAAATTAAAGAGTGGAACGGTTTATCAAATGACGTTATCTACCCACAAGATCAATTGAAAGTAGCATTGTCTGAACGCTACAAAATTGAAAAAGGTGACACGCTATGGGGAATCTCTCAGAACTATGAAGGTGTTACGTATCAAAAATTAGCAGAATGGAATTCTATTTCAAACCCTGATTTAATTTATGCAGGGGACGAGCTGGTTATCTATGTTGATGGAAATCCAGTTCCTGTAGAAGCTCCTGTTAAGGAAGAAGCACCAGCTGAAGAGCCTGTAACAGAAGAGCCAGCAGAAGAAGCACCGGCTGAAGAACCTGTAACAGAGGAACCAGCAGAAGAAGCACCGGCTGAGGAGCCTGTAACAGAAGAGCCAGCAGAAGAAGCACCAGCTGAGGAGCCTGTAACAGAGGAGCCAGCGGAAGAAGCACCAGCTGAGGAGCCTGTAACAGAAGCACCAGCAGAAGAAGCACCAGCTGAAGAGCCAGCAGAAGAAGAAACAGCTGCTGACCAAGAAGTAGCGCAAGAATTAACGATGACAGCTACTGCTTATACAGCAAGTTGTGAAGGATGTTCTGGTATCACTGCAACAGGAATCAACCTGTTGGAAAACCCAGATATGAAAGTTATTTCAGTTGACCCAGATGTTATTCCTTTAGGATCTAAAGTTTGGGTTGAAGGTTATGGCGAGGCAATTGCTGGAGATACTGGTGGAGCAATCAAAGGAAATAAAATTGATATCTTCATTCCGGAAAAGCAGGATGCTATTAACTATGGTGTACAAGAAGTTCAAGTAAAAGTTTATAAGTAATAGATAGTAAGGGGCTGCTCGATGTCATCGGGTGGCCTCTTTTTCTATTGTTAATTTAAAGCGGTTGATTTCCGTTCCAGGCGCTTCGCTTGCCTGCGGGCGTTCCGTGAGCCTCCTCACTCCGCTTCAGGGGTCTCACCTGTCCCTTCCTCCCGCGGGCGTCTGCGCGCCTTCCACTCCAATCAACTGGTATTCTGCCTTACAATAAAATTAATCTTCCCTCTTGATAGATTTTTAGGTAAAATATGAGAATATTTCCAAATTTCAAGTGGGGAGAGGTATTAATCATGATTAGGAGATTGACAGAAACGGATCACGAAAAATGTTTTGATTTTCTAAGTGAACAACCTGCAGAAAATTTGTTTATCATTGGAGACATAGAGGCTTATGGTTATGAAAAGGACTTCCAGAAACTTTGGGGGGAATTTAACGAAGAAGGCGAACTTATAGCGGTTCTTCTAAAATATGAAGAAAATTATATTCCATATGCAAAAGGAGCATTTGATGCAGAAGGTTTTGCAAATATCATGTTGAGTGATCCTAAATTTAGTATGATGTCAGGTTTAAAGGGTGTTACTGCAAAAGTTGAACCTTTTGTCATGCACCGACTAAAAAGGAAAAGACAGACCTATTATGCGAAGTGCACTGCCTTATCACATGATTTAGCTGCTACTGTTGATACTTCAAAAGTCCTTCAGGCCACGCCAAAAGATGCAGACAGACTTGTTCAGTTACTACATTCCATTCCTGAATTCAGTGATTCCATCATTACCGTGGAAAGAAAAAAGCGTGTGTTAGAGGAAGGTGTTTCTCGCTCCTACTTTGTGGAAGAGGATGGTGAAATGGTTTCCACTGCCTCAACTACCGCAGAAAACACGGTATCTGCCATGGTAGTGGGCGTGGCGACACTTGAGAATTTTAAAAAGAAAGGCTACGCAACGCAATGCATGGTCAAACTGTGTAATCAACTTCTTAAAGAAGGAAAAGAGCTGTGTTTGTTTTATGACAATCCAAGTGCAGGAGTAATCTATAAGCGGATAGGTTTTCAGGATATTGGATTCTGGATGATGTATTCATTTCATAGAGAAGAGAAAGTGTAGGAGCTCCCAACTTTTATTTAACGTTTTACCCAGTCGCTGAAGTGGAATAAGGTAATAGGTACTTATCATATAAACGAGGCGATTGGATGAATTTAAAAGAGGAAGCGCGATATTGGAAGGAACAGATCGATTTAAGTAAGGTATGGGCGCCTGGTCTGCTTATCCTTGCGGGGATAGTTCTCATGATTTCCGCGACGGCTTTGTTCCTTGAATTAGCAGAGGATGTGTGGGAGCAGGAAAAGTTTACATTTGACCATGTCATCATGGATTATATTGAGTCGATAGAAAGCGAAACATTGACTAACACCCTAAGGTTGTTAACGGAAACGGGTTCTGTATGGTGGATAACTGCTGCGAGCATGCTTACGGTGTTATTCCTTTGGTTGAAAAAAAGAGATGTTCTCGGCGTTGTGTTTTTCATTCTTGCCATCGCTGGTGGGGGATTGTTTATCTTTGTCTTGAAGTATTTTTTTCAGCGCGAACGGCCTACAATGGCTCCGGAATACGACGGGAATGGATACAGTTTCCCGAGCGGGCATGCGTTGGGAAGTTTCATCTTATACGGTTTCATCATTTATCTGATTGGCAGAGAGAAGCGTTTCTTTAAAACGAGAATGCTGGCAATCGGGCTATTGGCCACCCTTATCATCCTTGTTGGTGTTAGCAGGGTCTATCTCCAGGTACATTATCCAAGTGACATATTGGCAGGCTATGCAGTCGGATTGATCTGGCTGATATGCTGCATATTCTCAATGGAAATGATGAAGGTTTACCGGGATAAGGATAAGCGGGCCCATCTCACTAATCTTATTTATCATCGGAAATGAAATAGAACGGTCCCATAAGGGCCGTTCTATTTCATTTGTTCCTCTACTTCTTTATTGAATCTGTCTCTCACTTCATCAACATCAGTTGTATCATATTCCTCATGTAACAAAGGTTGGAGTTTTTCCATCACCATTGTTTGCTCGTATAAGTCTCTATCATAATCATGGTTTAATTCTTCAAGCGTCAAACCTAATGCTTCCGCATAGGCTTTATGCTGGGGAACATCACTCTGATCTGGTCCTTTCGTTATCCAATTATCTAGTTCTTCTTCTGTAACGGTCACATTGTATTTAGTTTTTGCTACGCTCATAAATGTTTCGTAATACTTGTGGTTATATTCCGCTTCTTCCAAGGCTTCCTCTTTGGTGAGGTCTCTTTTATTCATTAGCCTCTCATCGCCAATGGCACGAATCACCCATTTTTCCAACTCTTTGTTTTCTATTTCCATTTCTTTTGCGCGATCTACGATATATTCCATAATGAATTTATATTCTTCATATGAAAGTTCACTTCCTGCAAACAATCCGTCTAACGGGCCTGCCTCATTTGCCTCATTTGTCTCTTTTTGTTCCTGACATGCTGTTAACAATGTTAAAGTACAGACGATAATAAAGGTAATAAGTTTTTTATTCATCATTTCTCACCTATGGCTTTTTCTTTTATCGTACCAATAAACGGGGAAGAGGGCAAAGCAAAGGGTTAGATAGAGCAAGACAGATCGGGAGTGAGTACTTTGTTAAAATTCATCTCTACTTTTATGCTGGTGGCTATTATTGGTGTGATTGGTTATCATTTTTATGATTATGTCGATGGGGGTTCCTTATTTTCTTCCACGACACTTGCAAGTGTACAGGAAATAGAGCATCAAGAGTTTGAAGATGCAGTTCTTTATCAGGAAAACAGGGAAGTCAGCACTTTAGAAGTCTTAGCAGAACAACATAAATATTTGAATGATGTAACTGGATGGGGCGGGGCGGACACAGTCGATCTCCGTAACTTGAAAACATCTGATGATTGGAAAGAACTGAAAGCCAGCGTGAACTGGATGAAAACAGAGGGATTTGCTCCATCCAAAGTGTGGAATGATATGGAAAATGCCAATGGCCTTATCATGCTTGTGGAAAGAAACGATGACAGAATGGCGTTAAAATACTTACACCGGATCTTTCATGATCTGGACGTATCCCTCAATGAAGTAACCAAAGAAGAAGGCGAAACAAATGTATGGGGTGTCACCCATGCTCTCGGCAATAACCGTGAAATTAGAAGAATAAATAACTACTTGAAAAAGAACTTTTAAGCGGATGCTATTTCCGCTTATTTTTTTGCAAAAAATTCAAAAAATTTGCTGAAACTTAAAGGGAATTTGTCCGTATCTGTAGAAATAGTAAGTGTTGTGAATGGAGAGAAGGAGGAATCCGTCGTGAAAATCACAGAATTTATGGGTAATAAAGTATGCACACTGATGATGGAGTCAGAAGGACATAAAGTGAAGATTGAGTTTATGTATTCCGAAATGCATCCAGAAATTCTTGACTACAGTTTCCGAATTAATGGTAATCCTTCCTTGCAAACTAGAAATATTGTCAATGATCTTGCGGAAAAAAAAATGCAGGATTTATTTTATCAATTAACTCAAAATGTCCTCTAGATGACTCTATTGTAGAGTCTCTTTTTTTTGTAACACCGCTGTTGATTTCCGCAAATGGCTTCGCTTTCCGCGGGGCGACCTTGAGCCTCCTCACTTCGTTGCGGGGTCTCAACATTGTCGCTACTCCCCCGCTGGAGTCTTCGCCTTTTGCTCCAATCAACAGCTATGAATCACTATTTCTTTTAAGTTAAAAGTAATAATAATCATTGTCCCACTTAACTGAATAATGAGATAATGTAGTGGATATGCAAAGGGGGATTTGTGATGACAATTACGGTGGATATGATTGATAGATGGGATGGAGAGGATGGTTTAAAGCGGTATCGCGAAGAGTTTTACATAAAAGAAGGATCCATTTACATGGATGGGAATTCGCTTGGGCTTTTGTCTAAAAGGGCGGAATCATCCCTTCTAAGCTTATTGGATTCTTGGAAAAACCATGGTATAGATGGTTGGACAAGCGGGGAGGAGCCGTGGTTTTATTTTGCGGAAAAACTTGGGGAGTTGAGCGCGCCGCTTGTAGGTGCGAAAAAGGAAGAAGTGATGGTCACAGGTTCTACCACCGGTAACCTTCATCAATTGCTTGCAACTTTTTACGCTCCAACAGGAAAACGGACCAAAATTGTGGCAGATGAGTTGAACTTTCCTTCTGATATATATGCGATTCAAAGCATCCTAAAACTTAAAGGTTTTAATCCGGAAGAACAGCTTATTAGAGTGAAGAGCAGGGATGGACATACCATTTGTGAAGAGGATATTATACGAGAGCTAAATGAAGAAGTAGCCATACTTATTTTGCCTACCGTCCTATATAGGAGCGGTCAGTTATTTGATATTGAAAAGATCACAAAGGCAGCTCATGAAAAGGGAGTTATTGTCGGGTGGGATGGATGCCACTCCGTGGGTGCCATTCCGCATGAATTCCATCAATGGGAAGTGGACTTTGCTTATTGGTGTAACTATAAATACTTAAATTCAGGCCCAGGAGGAGTAGGGGCATTGTTTGTCCATGAAAAACACTTTGATAAAACACCTGGGTTAACTGGCTGGTTTGGTTCGGACAAGCAAAAGCAATTTGATATGGAGCATACGTTTACACCTGCTGCTACAAGTGGAGCGTATCAGATTGGGACACCGCATATCTTCAGTATGGCTCCGTTGCTTGGTTCTTTAAAGATGTTTGAAGAAATTGGGATGAAGAAAATCAGGGACAAATCACTCCATCAAACGAGAGTGATGATGGACCTAATCGAGCAAGAGCTTTCGGGATATGGATTCAAAATGACCAATCCAATGGATGATGTTTGCCGTGGAGGTCATGTGAGTTTAGAACATCCAGAAGCTGCACGAATATGTAAATCATTGAAGGAGTTCGGAGTGGTGCCGGATTTCCGTAAGCCGAATATCATCAGGCTGGCTCCAGTTGCTCTGTATTCTACTTATAAAGATGTGTATGAAACCATACAGATACTAAGAAATATTATGAATGAAAAACATTATGAAAAATACTCCAATGAACGGGAAGTAGTTGCTTAAGGAGGCAATGCGATGAGAATGTATGATATATCAAGGCCGCTTAGTGAGAACACACCAACTTGGCCTGGGGATACTCCCTTTCACTATCAGGTAAACTGGTCCAAGCAGCATACTGGATCGGTTAATGTTGGCAGCGTAAAAATGAGTGTGCATACAGCAACACATGTAGATGCCCCATTTCATTTTGATGACAAGGGAAAGCGGATGGATGAATTGGACCTTTCTGTTTTCAAGGGGCCAGCCGTCGTAGTGGATGTGAAAGGGCATCATATAATTGAACGGAAGCATGTAGAAGAAGTTATAGGTCGACATCATGGAAAACGAATTCTCTTTAGAACGGATGCATGGGAGAAGGAAGGAGAGTTTCCTGAACGAATCCCAACATTGTCTTTTGAGGTGGTCGAGTTGTTAAGGGAGTTGGAAGTACCTCTAATTGGTGTGGACCTTCCAAGTGTAGATGTTTTGGATAGTAAAGAGCTAACCATCCATCATAGTTTGCACCAAGCCAACATTTCCATTTTAGAAGGAATTGATTTAAGAGAAATGAAAGAAGGAGAGTACGAGCTGATTGCCCTGCCTTTGAAAATCGAGGGTGCTGATGGGAGTCCGGTGCGAGCAGTTCTTATAGAAAATAGTTGAATAGAAATTTGCTTTCCATCCTTTGTTTTCATACAATAGACATTAATCTATTATGGTGAGGTACAAAGATGAAAAAATGGCAAAAAACCAGTTTAGTTACTTTAGGGATTGTTGTTGGTGTAGCAGCTGCAGCCTGTCTCTTTCTAATTGCAACACCTTATAAATTAATCAATGAAGAGAGTATGGAATCAACTGAAGATGTAATGGTGAAAGAAAACAGTGGCTGGATATCCTTCTTTCCAACTGAAGAGAATGATGAAGCAGGCATCATCTTCTATCCTGGTGGAAGAGTGGAGGCTGCCGCATATGCTCCATTAGGCAAGATGTTGGCAGAAGAAGGGGTTCCTTTTGTTATCGCGAAGATGCCTCTGCATCTTGCAGTGCTAAATTCAGATAAAGCGGATAAAATCATTAAGAAGTATGACGATCGGGAGTGGGTGATAGCTGGTCACTCTCTCGGCGGGGCAATGGCAGCCAAATATGTGAAAAAAAACCCTGATAAGGTCACAGGCTTGATCTTAATGGCAGCATACCCTTCAGAAGATGATGATTTGACTTCATTTAAGGGAGACGTCATCACTTTTGAAGCACAGCTTGATGGTGTTATTGATGAGGAAAAATTAACAAAAGCTGATTCCCGTCTTCCATCTCAGATGTATACCTTTATCATTCAAGGCGGCAATCATTCACAGTTCGGCGATTACGGTCTCCAAAAAGGAGATAATGAAGCAAGCATCCCAAAAGAAGAACAATGGGAACGAATAGTACAAGGAATAGTGAGGAGCTTCTAAAGCTCCTCACTATTTATTTTTATAGAATAAGGTAGCATATAGTACTGTTGATTTCCGTTCCAGGCGCTTCGCTTGCCTGCGGGCGGTCCGTGAGTCTCCTCAGGCTTCGCCTTCCGGGGTCTCACCTGTCCCTTCCTCCCGCGGGCGTCTGCGCGCCTTCCACTACAATCAACAAGATGGCTTCATTCATTTAAGGGTTTATGAAATGCCATCTAACTGAGTTAACTGAATAAGGATTAACGTAACTATACGTAATTTTCAGCTGTGGATTGGAGCAAATGGTGTAGACTCCAGCGGGGGAGTTTCGGTAGGTTGAGACCCCGCAACGAAGTGAGGAGGCTCAAACACCGTCCCGCGGAAAGCGAAGCCATTTGCGGAAAGGAACAGCGGCGATTAACCACTAACTAAAGTTTTATGCTAAAGAAGGAACAGGCGGTTTAATAAATTTAACTAGTTGATAATCCCCGTGCCAGTAATCTCCACTTTTACATTCGGTTCAATTTCAATTGTCGGGTACACTTCCCGCCATTTCATAGCTTTCCATGTTTTATTGTGATGAGCTTTAATTTGCTGTCCAATTTTTAATACATCACTATTAGCATCTTGAATGATCTTTATTACTTCTTCAGACTGAGTGGTTAAATATTGTGCTGCTTTTTCCTCGAGCACCTTTACCTTTTGTTTACTCACTAAATGATTCTTCGGATACTCTGCAATAGCACCAGTTACTTTCATATCTATCTTTACTTGTATATCGGTAGGGGAGTTTACCGTTGTAGTTATTTTACTTTTAGCTTTAGAGATACTTAATGTCATATAACGATTCTGTGGATTTTCCTCTTCTGGATGAACCATCATATTTACTTGCGCAACTTTCGCTTTTTTATTTGCAAGCATAAGTAAGGTAGTAGAATGTTCAGCGTCAAGTGTAACGCCTGTATAGGTTCTGTCACTGATTAATCCCATTCCCACTACTTCAATATCATTCGTTTCAATCATTTTAATTACAGGAAGGGAAAAGTCTGCACTTGGATCAAACATGATGGGACAGACAGTTTGGACGGTCTCATTTTCAATGATGGTATTGTCCTCTGCCGTTACCAATAGATCTGAAATGGCTTCTGTTAATAACGTTTCTTTGATTGTTTTCATGTGTATGATGTCTTCTGCTTTTCCTTCCACGATGGCAAGCTTCGCACCAAGGGGAGCCTTAGGATCGCGATATAAAATATCAAGGATGGAATAGATATCTTTTTGGGCAAGTTCTTCTCCCATTAAGTACATCCTCATTTTACTTGGCGAAAATTCTCCAGGAATCCGTCTGTCTAAATTTAACCTTGTATCCCTTAGTGTGATTCCCTTGCCTTCTACCACTCCAACGGTAGCTTGCCCGGGTTGTCCGCCCACACTTAACTTTTCAGATTCACGAATGGCAACATGAGAGATGATTTCATCGCCTTCCCCTGCGTCGAATGCGACAGTAAACACTAATTTTAAGTCTTTTAATAATCGCTGATCCCAGCAACCTGTCAAAAGTATCAGTGTTAATAAAACACAAACTATATTCCAAAGGTTACGACGACTCATAATTTTTCCCCCTCTGCAATTTTTTCTTAGCCAAAGCAACCATTAAAAACAAAACTGGAAGCAAGAAGACGAAGATAAACACGATGTATTGAAAAACATTATCGATGTCTTCTATTAAAAATTTATTTTGCAGAAAAAAACCTGAAATGAAAATCGGTAATACAATTACTGGTACAAATGGAGCGTGAGATTGTGTATGAAACAATTCCTTCAAACCCTTGCTTGCTTGATACAAGTAAATGATGAAAGAGTTCGTCATTGGAATTACCCAGATGGACAAGAAGATAAGATCAAGCCTTTCGATCACTTCAAATGAAATAGCCTTTAGCATGTAAAGGACAGGTTCTGGGACGAGTGTCATCTCTTCAGGGCTGAAAATGATTAAACTAGTAAATACAAGAAAACTATAAATGAGCACTGTTGATATATTGGCAAAGGTAAGCGTTTTAGCTGTTTTTTGTTTGTTTTTTATCATAGGGTAGATCAATAAAATAAGTTCAAAACCTGTCAAGGCGATTAATACATCCTTAATTGCCAGAAATATATTCTTAAATCCACTTTGACCTATAGGTAAAATGTACGCTATATTTGCATCTCGATAGACAGTTGCTACAAGCAGAATGAAGAAAACAATGACTCCAGTGGATAATCCAAAGAACCGAGCGATGATTAAGATATTGTCTGTTGCCAAATAGACAGCGACAATAATGATTAATAAATAGAGGATCCAAAAAGGCGTGAGGGGGAGAATCCATTTGTTAATCAATCCTGTTTGTAAGACAGCTACAAGGCCGGCAATCGCCGTAAAATACAGGGTATAAGAAAGAATAAGGAGACTACCTAAATATTTGCCGAACAGATGTCGTAATAATTGAAAAAAGTTCTTCTCAGGAAAGCACCTTGATAATGTTAAAGAAATCATCATCCAGAGCTGAATGACAAAACCTGCTAAAAGTGTAGATATCCAGCCATCCCCTTTGGCTGTGCTATGGACAGCAAAAGGTAAGGAAAGTATGCCAACCCCAATTTGGGCTTGAATGATAAGATAAAACAATTGACCTTGACTGATACTTACTGCACTGCCCTTTTGCATAGTAAAACTCCTTATTATACCTTCTTTTTCTTCTTTTGTGGCATGGTATCACTGGGTCTCTTACTGAATAACGGCAATGGGACCCTTATTAATGTGTCTTTCATTTCTGCCCATCTTAAAGTAGAGAATGGAGCGAAATATGGGGTGCCAAAGGACTCAAGCTTACAAAGGTGAATAAGCAGGAACATAAAAAAGAAACTCATTCCGATTAACCCAAACATGGCTGCCATAATCATAAACGGAAAGCCCAATAGACGGATGGAGGAGCCCATTTCGGTAATAGGAACGATAAAGGAAGAAATTGCTGTAATGGCTACAACAATAATCATCGTGTTGGATACTAGGTTTGCCTCAACCACCGCCGTCCCAATAACCAAACCTCCAACCACCCCGATCGTTTGCGCGATCCTGCTCGGCAGCCTGATGGATGCTTCTCTTAAAATCTCTAAAGTGATTTGCATGCCTAATGCCTCAATCAGGGGGGGATACGGAACGTTCTCCAAGGAAGATTTGATGGAGAAGACGATTTCCGTAGGCAAGATTTCAAAATGAAAGGATACAATGGCTATGTATAATGCAGGCAGAGCGATTGATATCAAAAATCCCAATATCCTCAGAAAACGGATAAAGGAACCAAAATACCACCTGCTGTTATAGTCATCAGGTGATTGATAAAAGGTAAAAAAAGTGGTAGGGGCAATTAACGCACCGGGGCTGCTTTCCGTCATAATAGCTATTCTTCCATCCATTAAATTGGCGACAGTACGGTCGGCTCTTTCGGTGCTAAGCATGGTTGGGAAAATGGAAGAGTTCTCGCTTACAAATTCCTCAATATAGCCTGGAGCCAATACAAAATCAATATTTATTTCTGATAGCTTTTTTTCTATAAGTGCCACTGTTTTTTTATTGGCGATATGATCAAGGTAGATTAAGCCAACCTTTGTATGAGAGTCATTGCCGATGGAAAAGTACTTTACCTTCAAGTTTGGATTGTGGATACGTTTTCTTATTAAAGAAATATTAGTAGACAGCGATTCAACAAAACCATCATGTGCTCCACGAATAATTCCTTCTGTCTCAGGTTCTTTGACTTTTCTATCATTCGAAAACGGTACGTCAAATACATACGCAAGATCACAATCTTTGCTGAGAACGATACAACTACCTTCTAGTAGGCTTTGTGTAATTTCTTTCAAACTGTTTGTTTCTTTTACTAGTGGAAGAGATCGTTTTTCATCCCTGTAGCTGATTCTACTTTCTTTAAGGGGTTCTAAAATTCTTTCTTGAACGAGCTTTTTATCTATGATTGTTTCAATATAAACGATATAAGCTTCCTCATCTTGCAGGTGAAGATACTCCATGATGAAATCCTCAGAATGGACGAACCTTTCCCTTAAATGAAGAAGGTTTTCTTCGAGCTTTGTGGTTAAAGTGAGCGGATCATTTTTCGTCATGGTATTCTTCACCACCTTTAAAACTTATATCTTTCGGTTTACTATATTTTCCTATGTCAACGTGGTAATTATGCATAGTAGATGAAGTTCTTTTGTTATACTTAAGGAAAATGAGATTTCAGGGGTTATATAATGAAGAAATTGTCCGTATCAGTTAGAAAACTTGTAGAATTTGTCATGATGGGAGGAAGCATCGACTCTCGATTTACAGGCTCCAATGTTATGCAAGAGGGCACAAGGACCCATCAACGATTGCAAGCCGAGAGAGGAGACAATTATGAAAAGGAAGTATATCTTTCCATCGAAATGCAAGTAGATGACTATGAGCTACATATAGAAGGAAGATGTGATGGAGTCTATCGGAATGAAAATCAAGTCATCATAGAGGAAATAAAAACAACAGCAAGGGACTTGGACTCTGTCACGGAAGAGGATTATAAAACATACTGGGCACAGTTGCAAATGTATGCCTATATTTATTGCCTGAAAAATGAACTAGATAAAATAACGGTTCACATGGTATATGCAAAAAGGGAGAACAAGGACGAAAAGACTTTTGAGAAGCATTATGAGTTTAATGAACTGCATGTGTTTGTGGAGGAAATTGCAAAAGAGTACCTTTGTTTCCAAGAGCAATTATGGAAACTGAAGCAAGCAAGAACGGATAGCATTTCCAACCTTAAGTTTCCGTATGAGTCTTACCGAACCGGTCAAAGAGACCTGGCAAAAGCCGTCTATAAAACGATACGCGAAGAAAAGAGGGTATTTGCAAAAGCGGCAACAGGGATCGGTAAAACCATTGCCACTATTTTTCCATCGGTTCTCTCCCTGCAGGAGGGAAAGCAAGAGAAAATAATGTATCTGACAGCCAAGACAGTCACAAAAATGGTGGCAGAAGATTCATTTAGGCTACTTATTGAAAAAGGATTAGAGATTAAAGCCGTTACAATCACTGCAAAGGAAAAAATCTGTTTTCAAGAAGAGACCATTTGTCAAAAGGAATTCTGTCCTTTTGCAGATGGTTATTATGACCGGCTTAAAGAAGGAATTAAAGATATCCTTGAGAACGAACGGATGATGGATAGGAGAATCATTGAGTTATATGCAAAGAAACATCAACTCTGTCCTTTTGAGTTTTCGCTTGACCTTGCGATGTTTGCCGATGTGGTGATTTGTGACTATAACTACTTTTTTGATCCAAAGGTGCGGCTTCAACGTTGGGGTGATTTTCATAAGGAGACGATCCTTTTGATTGATGAAGCGCATAACCTTGTGGACCGATCTCGGGAGATGTTATCTGCTTCCTTGTCAAAATCAGTTTTTTTACAGGCTTCCAGAGAAATAAAGGGACTGGAGCCGGAGTTGTACTTGAAGCTCAAAGCGGTTAATGACATATTATTGCAATGGAAAAAGGAATTGCTGGCGTTAAATGAATTTGTGTTTGATGACAAGCCTTCACACTTAATAGAAGTACTGGAGGCAGCTGTGGAAGGTTGTGAACAGTGGTTAATACGGAATCCGTCAGGGATGGCTCACCAAGAGATATTGGAAGCCTATTTTGCAGGACAAGATTTCTTAAGAATAGCAAAAGTCTATAACAAGCGATATAAAACCATCGTGACGATCTATAAGAGTGAAGTCACGGTTAAGCTTGCTTGTATGGACACTTCGGAGGCTATCAAAGAATCGACAAGCAAGGCGGTTGCAACAGTGTTCTTCTCTGCCACTCTTCATCCCTTGGGCTACTTTCAAACTGTTTTGGGCGGGGAGGAGCATGATTATTATATATCGATCAATACACCATTTCACCCTGATCAAATTAAGGTTTATGCCAAAAGTATCTCTACAAAGTATCAAGATAGACAAAATTCCATTCAACCGATTGCAGAGGTGATCAAAGAGGTGTTTCATTCAGAGAAAGGGAATTTTCTCGTGTTTTTCCCTTCTTATGAGTACTTATCTTTGGTCTTTGAAGCGTATGAGAAGTTTGCTTTGGAGGACTCCATTGAAACACTCGTGCAGCAGCCTGTCATGACAGAAACGGAACGGGAGCTGTTCCTTGAGAGATTCGATCCTGACAGGGAAGGGACCTTTATAGCATTTGCGGTACTGGGAGGAATTTTCTCTGAAGGAATCGACCTGAAAGGAGACCGTTTGAACGGAGTTGGAATTATTGGGGTAGGTTTGCCACGAATCTCTCTTGAAAGAAATGTAATGAAGGAGCATTTTCAAAAGCAAGGTCAGAACGGATTTGATTTTGCTTATGTCTATCCAGGTATGAATAAGGTGCAGCAAGCAGGAGGACGGTTAATTCGAAGTGAACAAGATACTGGTTTCCTTTTGCTAGTAGATGATCGTTATTTCTACCCTAAATATAGAGATCTTCTTCCACCTGAGTGGCAACATTTCAAAAGGAAATAAACTTAAAGAATAATTTACATTAGCTTTATCCTGTATCAATATTTTTTGGGTATATTCTAAGTAATTAGGATAATAAACCAAAACCTTACCTTTTAAACTGTAGCCTATGAAAGGGAAGTGACTAATAATGAGCAGGAAACTCCAACAAGCGTTAGAGCAGCAACGTGAGTATTATATAAACAAACTTCTTCTAATCGGTGTGTATGATTCACTTGTGTTGGATGGGATGACGACGACTGAGTTGAAGACGGAGTACAATTATTTCTTTTATGATGTACCAAGTAAAAAGGTCAGCACGATAAAGAAGGCATAACCCATACGATTGGGTTATGCCTTTTCGCCTCTTAGGCTGTATTGTTTTGTTTTTTCCTTTTCTTCTTGTGATTCAATATGGAGTGTTCTTGTTGGGAAGGCAACGACTACGTCTTCTTCCTCTAAAATTTCCATGATTTTAAAGTTGATGTCCTCTTTTACCTCTAAATACTCGCCCCACATAACTGATTTGGTAAAGAAATAGAGGAATATATCCAGGCTGCTGGCTCCAAAACTATCAAAACGGACTAGAATCGTTTCTTGGTCAATCGCTTCATGGTTCCGCAGCATGTTTTCCATTCTACGAACCACTCTTTCTAAACTTGTACGGCTCGTATCATATTGCACGCCAAGTTTAAAGGTGACTTGACGTTTCCCCATTTTGGACCAGTTTGTGATAGGTTCATTTGATAAAGTGGCATTAGGGACTGTAACTACAGCTTGAGCAAAGGTTCTCACTTGTGTACTGCGGAATGAGATATCCTCTACGACTCCTTCTACACTTGGTGTCTTAATCCAATCTCCCATTGTAAAAGGCTTTTCCGTTACAATGATAAATCCACCTAATAAGTTTTTAATAGACTCTTGTGCGGCCAATGCAAAGGCAAGTCCGCCAAGACCCAGACCTGCTACAATAGCGCCAACATCATATTCCCAAACTTCTAAAACAATGCTGAATACTAATGCGATAAGGATAAATCGCAATACCTTCGTTACAAACGGCATGACGATTTTGTCTACTTCAAATTCTAATCTAGTGGAAAGGTTGGTAAATAGATTAGAAGAATAAGGGATAAAATTGAATATCCCCCAACCAAATAAGGCAATAATGGAAGATCGCATCAGTTTGGTTAATGTTTCTGCTTCCATTAAAGTAAATGGGGCTGTTTTCAATGCAAAGAATATACCAAGTATTACAAAGAACATTCTTACCGGTTTATCAAAGGCAAGTACAATATAAGTGAAAAGATCTGTAGGTGTTTTTTTAGAAACGGCTAATATTCCTTTAAAGAAGTACTTGGTAAACAGTTTTCTCCATAAAAGGAACAACAGGAGGATAAGTACGGAAACTCCCATATCAATCCAGAAATTCATATCCGTCCAATAGTCTGCAGTCCAGACATTGGTGAACCAATCAATTGTTTTATTCACAGGCACAAACCTCCTTAGGGTGGGTGCATCCATTATTTAAGGGACTCTATCATAAATCACTATATTACTACGAAGTATGGCAGATTTCAACGACTAGCCTAAGTGCAGGAATGGTCAGAATAATTAATATTTTTATAGAATTACAAATTAAATAGTGGTAGTATTTTACTATATTGAAAGTGTTTCGGATTTCGTTGGATTACTGGAGGGGGAAGTCATGGGGGTATTTTGGAAAATAACGAAGTCATTTCTGTTCTTTTTATTTATTGCTGTTTTACTAATCTTGGCCGTCTTGTTTCCGAGGCAGCCTGATATTGATGTTCAAGGAAGGGCTCAAACGCTGGAATACGGCTATGAATTTTCCTGGGCAGCATATCACCACAATATCTCTTTATTCCTTAAAGATGTAAAAGAAAATAACACATTAGGTATGACCAGGTATAATAAACCAGCTGAAGAGGAACTATGGCCACATTTAGGGAGAAGTCTGAAAGTAATATTTGCCGCATGTGCCATCACAATTATCTTTGGAATATTAAAGGGAATTTTCGATTTTTATGACCGTAATAATGGGTGGAATATTTTTGGGAAAGGGTTAACGTGGCTCATCCAATCTATTCCCGATTTCTTTTTGATTCTTTGCTTGCAATGGGTGATTATTTTTCATTTACCTTTTATTAAATTGTTTGGCCATTCCCATTGGTTCAGTTTCTTGATTGCAGGGTTACTGGTTGCATTGTATCCTATGCTTTATGTTGCACGAATCACTTCTGCAACGCTTGGAAACGAAAAAGGGAAACCATATATCCAAGTAGCCCGTTCTAAGGGGTTGTCAAAAGAAAAAGTGTTATGGAAGCATATGCTTAAAAATAGTCTCTATCCGATCATGTCCAACCTTCCGGCGGTCATGCTCTACTTATTATCCAATCTTCTAATCGTAGAATGGTTTCTGGATTACAGGGGAGCGGCCTATAGAATGTTTCAGGCACTTGATGTCAAAAGCTCTTTATCGGGAAGTATGCGTTATGTGAATGAATCTGGCCTTATTATCGGGTTCGGATTAAGTTTTATGGTAATTGTATTCGCCGCGCAGGTCCTTTCCATTATATTTATGAAGAAACTTGAACCAAGGTAGGTGATCGGAAACGATGAAACGGAATTGGACGTTGATTTTAGGAAGCAGCTTTTTTACTATATTGGTCTTGATTACGCTAGTAGGACCTTACCTTCCTTTTATAGATAATGTACTAGAATCAAAGCGGATAATTTTCACGGACTCTGGAGTGTTAACCGCACCATATGAGCCTTCAAGCGATTTTCTTTTAGGTTCAGATAAAGAGGGAAGAGACCTATTAAGCATTATAGTGGTCGGGGCAAGAGAAACTCTCGGATTAATATTAGCCGTTGCAGTATTACGTTATGTAATAGCAATACTCTTGGCCGTACTGTCGGTAAATAAAAAAGGCCCATTCCACTGGATCCTTCAAGGGTGGAACCAAATATTTTCTGCATTGCCGGTCATTTTTTCAGCCATTATCCTTTTGAGCTTACCTATCATCTTTTTTCATGAACACCGCTTCTTCTGGGCAATCGTAATCTTGGCAGCGATTGAAGTGGGAAGGGTGGGGACGATTTTACAAAGTCATTTTAATATGATTAAGAAGACACCTTATGTGGAAGCTGGCATTACTGTCGGCGTATCTCCTTTCACTCTTTTTACTACGTATTATTTGCCAAATGCTTTGCCTGACTTGGTGGTTCAATTCTTCCTTGATATGGGGAGGATAGCGTTGTTAATTGGACAACTTGGTATTTTTAGTATTTTTATTACTCAGCAGTTTGTTCAGTTAAGCTATGGTTCCGGGATTATTGAAAACACAAGTTTGAATTGGGCGACGATGCTTGGTCAGGCAAGAGGGGATTTGTTGCGTGCGTTCTGGATTCCATTCTTCCCTGCCCTGGCGCTTGCTTTTACAGTTTTGACATTTAATGTTCTAGGTGAAGGGTTGCGCAAACACTTCCACCGGTTAGAAGCATAGTACTTAGATTTCTAGCTGTTGATTGGAGCAAAAGGAGAAGACTCCTGAGGGAGATAGTGCTAGGTGGAGACCCCGCAGGCGAAGCCGAGGAGGCTCCAGCAGCGCCCCTAGGAAAGCGAAGCCATTTGCGGAAATCAACAGCGGTGTCCTATAAATATTAAGCTTGTCGAAAGTTCTCGACAGGCTTTTTTATATTCTTTAAAATAGGAGAAGTGTGCATTTACAATTGTTAGGGGTTAAGTTATGAATAAGACTAAGATCAATCAATTGATTCCGGGAATATTACTTGTCCTAATTATTTCGGTAGCAGCCAAACTATTAGGGGGATTTTTCCCATCAATCGGTGGCGTACTATTCGCCTTACTAATCGGGATCATAATCCGGAACAGTTTCGAACTTAATGAAAAATATAATCTAGGAATAGCAGTGGTTGTGAAAAAGTGGCTTAAGATGGCGATTATCCTTTTAGGTGCCACTTTAAGTTTTGGAAATATCCTTGATATTGGGGCTCAATCCATTTTCGTAATTCTTTTAGTGGTTACAGGAGGGATAACAGTCACATTATTGGTGGGTAAACTGATGAAAATTGATAAAATGTTATCCTTATTGATTGGTGTTGGGACCAGTATTTGTGGTGCCACAGCCATTTCTGTTGTAAAAGGTGTTGTGCAAGCAAAGGAAGCGATCGTGGCTTATGCCATTTCTACCATCTTCTTCTTTAATATCTTGGCAACGTTCCTTTATCCTGTACTTGGTCAGTGGCTTCAGTTATCCGTTACTCAAATGGGGATTTGGGCAGGTACATCAATTCATGATACTTCATCTGTAGTGGCGGTAGGATACTTGCTTGGAGATGAGGTAGGGGAAGTTGCTACAACAGTCAAACTTGTTCGTACTCTGTTTATCTTGCCTCTTGTACTTGCCATTTCATTTATTATGGTTCGCAGAAATGACAGTACACAAAGTTTGAAAGGGGCCTTTCCGGTTTTTATCTTGGGCTTTTTATTCATGAGCGGAATGTATTCAACCGGTATCATCTCAGAAGCAATCAGCGGGTATATGGGGTCTATCGCCAAATTTCTGATTGTCATGGTCATGGCAGGCGTCGGTCTTCAGGTTAGATGGAAGAGTATTCGCATTTTAGGAATGAAGCCTTTTATAGCTGGTTTTATTGCTTCTGTGTTTGTGGGAGTAACCAGTCTATTGTTCATCCTATATATTTTGTAACCTCTATTATGAAATGGCATCCTTTTTATCTAATAAATCTGCGGTCTGTTCCAACAGTTTAGTTCTTAATGAAGCCAGATAGAACGGAGAAAGCATGGATGTTATATCCTGCCAGGACTCAAGTGATGGACGGAAAACAATCAGTTTAGATACATGCAATGTTTTTTTTCCTAAAAAAAGTCTATATCTTCGGCTATCTTCTGGCTCTGTTTCATCTAAAAATTCAATAATGATGCTGTCATCTAATTCAATGATGGGATGGACAACGGCAAAGGCTTGCACGACAATCACCTTTTCCTTTTTTAGTGTCCATCCTTTCCATTATTCAACCCTGTTATACATGCTGTAACTCTTAGTGACCACTAGATTTATGCAAACCTTTTAGAGAAGATAGCACGTTTTGAAATGGTTGTGTTGTTTTACTTGCTTCGAACTCTTGAAAAGGATCACCAAGTTTCTTTAACCTTTCCTGAACCGTGAATAGTGTAAATTCTTCTGGCCGTAAATCTTCTTTAACTTCCTTCCAATACAATGGTGTGGCGACTGTTGGGACATCATTCCCTCTTAATGAATAAGGAGCAATAATTGTTTTGCCTTCTGCGTGCTGCACATAATCCACATACACTCTATTTCCTCTATGTTTTTTTAGCCGTTCCACTGTAAAGAGAGCAGGCTCTTTTGACACTAAATAATGTGCAATGAACTCAGTGAATTGCCTAGTTTCCTGATAAGTAAATTGTCCTTCCGGTAAAGGGATATATACTTGAAGCCCTTTTCTTCCCGACGTTTTAATGAAAGAGTGAAGTCCAAGTTGATCGAAAACGTCCTTCATCATCAAGGCACCTGTTATTGCGATGGAAAAGTCCTCTTTGGTAGGAGGATCAAGATCAAAAACAATTTCACTCGGCTCAGTTGTAAGAACCGTTTGAAATGGGACGTGAAATTCCAATGCAAGCTGATTGCCAAGCCAAATTAAGGTTTCCATATTGTTGCATAAAATAAAGTTAATATCTTGCTCAACATGAGTCTCTACAAATGAAGGGGCATAATCAGGACAATTCTTTTGATAAAAACTTTCCCCAGACATACCATGTGGAAAACGGATGACTGTGATCGCTCTGTTTTTTAAAAAAGGAAGCAAATAAGGAGAGCTATAAGAAAGAAAATCGACAAAGGCCTGTTTTGTCACCAATGGTTCTTCCCAAAGCGGTTTGTCCGGGTTGGTGATGGAAACAGAAGCAGGGAGGGCTGGTTTTGATAAGTTATCCGCAGTACATTCCTTTACATCGACATCAAAGCGAAAACGCTTAAATTCTGGGTGTCTAAGCTGATTTTGATATATTTCTAAATAAAATATCTCTACGCAGATCCCTGGCTTTACATAAACAAATTTCTCATCCTCTCTGTAACTGTTTTGTTTGATGACTCCAATTAATGCAGATCTCTCTTCAGATGTTAGCCCATGTGAAAACAGACCAAGGTCCTCCACTGATCTATCTTTGAATACACCTATATGAAAATAACCATTATCCTTTTGATAAGCAGTGATAAAACATGTTACCGTTTGATAGTTTTTTACTTTAATCCAATCTGTTATACGCTTGCCTTTGCTGTATGTACTGTTGATTTTTTTTGCAATTAATCCTTCGCCATGCTCCTGTTTGATTTGGGCCCACAATTCCTCAGAGTCGGTGGAAAAAGGAACGTATTGAAGTCTTGAACTGTTTTTTACAACAGGTGAAAGTGGTAAGCCACTTTGTTCAAAAAGCCGTAAAAGTCTTTTCTTTCGATCTGAAAATTTTGCTGACAGCAAAGCTTCTCCTTTAAGTTCCAGTAAATCAAAGGCTAAAAGTGTGGCGGTGTGCTCTTTGGATAGCGTGTTGATTTTTTCTTTCGTTTTCGTTCTTCCCCGTTTTTGTATCATCTGAAAATTTCCTTTTAGCGGAGAAGTTAAAACAACAAGTTCACAGTCTATTGTTACAGGAAGCATTTGTTTCCAAGCCTTGTTAAGGGTTAATTCGCTTAAGAAACGGACAATTTCGGGGAAGGAGGTGGAAAGTTCCGTTCCGCCTCTGCTTTGGAGACTAATGTGGTTGGTGTTTAAGGAGGCAATGCATCGAAAGCCATCATACTTGACCTCATATACCCAATCATTCCCTTGAGGGGCATTTCGGTGAAGTGTGGGAAGCATTGGTTTGATCATGATAATAACTCCTTTCATATCGATCATTCGTTAGTCAGAAGAAAACATCTAACTTATCAGCTAGATGCTTTCTTTTTTCTGGTTGTCCGTTTTTTTGGCTTGGTACTGGATGTTTTCTTTTCAGAAGCGTCCGCCTTGGCCTCGGTCTTTTTCTTAGCGGTTTTGCCACCCTGGTCTTTGGTTCGTTCGATACTTGCTTGTAATGCGCTCATTAAGTCCACGACATTCGACTTATCTGAATCAGTAGGAGTCGTGGTTCCTTCTTCTTTATTAATTTTTTCTTGTACCAGTCTGAGCACGGCTTCCCTGTAATCATCATGGTATTTTTCCGGATCAAATTCTGTAGTCAATTGATCAATTAAGGTAATGGCTGTATCCAGCTCTTTTTTATCTACTTCTTTTCGTTCTGGTACGCTTGGTACATCCCCAACATTACGGACCTCGTCGGGATAATGCACCGTTTCCATCACAAGGCAATCCTTATAAACACGGACTATGGCAAGTTGCTGCTTGGAACGAATAGTAATTTCAGCAACCCCAATTTTCTTGGAATCCTCCAATGCTTCCCGTAACAAAGAGTAAGCCTTGCTGCCATTCTCCCCAGGTCCTAAAAAGTAGGAGCGGTTGAAATAGATGGGGTCGATATCTTCGAGCTTTACAAAATCAATGATTTTTACACTTTTGTCTTCATGTTCTTCTTTTAATTGTTTTAGCTCTTCATCAGATAAAATGACATATTTTCCTTTTACATACTCATAGCCTTTTACTAAGTCATCTTGTTCCACTTCTTTTTCACAGTTTGGACAGACTTTCTCGTATTTAATAGGACTGTGGCACTCCTTGTGCAACGTTCTTAGTTTTATGTCTTTGTCTTCGGTGGCCGAATACATCTTTATCGGAATATTGACCAATCCGAAGCTGATGGAACCTTTCCACATTGTGTGCATGCTATATCACCTAAATTATCTTAAAATTTTGACAAAAGCACTATTCAGGTGCTCAGATGTAGTTTATCCTTATTGTAAAGGATAAGTATGATAAATATTGGAAGGGGTGTCTTTGCGTGAAGGGATATTTCTTTACTGGATTTCCGGGATTCATTTGCCAAGAGCTGGTGCGTGAATTGTTACTAACGAAAAAGAACGTCACAAATGTATTTTTATTAGTGCTTCCGACTCAAAAAAGCGTTTCTGTACCCATCATCCAAACCTATCACCAACAATTTCCGCATACAACGTTCCACCTTATTGAAGGGGATATCACACAACCAAATTTAAACATGAGTAGTGAAGACCAAAAGCTTGTAAAAAAAGAAACAAACTATGTGTATCATCTTGCCGCGATCTATGATCTAGCGGTGAAAAAAGAGATTGCCTATCAAGTGAATGTCAACGGAACAAAGCAAGTGGTGGAGTGGTTAAAGAAGCTCCCGAATCTCGAGCGGTTTATCTATTTCAGTACTGCTTATGTGGCAGGAAAAAGGGAAGGAAAGCTTCTGGAAACGGAATTGATACATGAGGCCTCATTTAAAAATTATTATGAGGAAACAAAATATTTGGCAGAAATAATAGTGGACAGGGAAAAAGACCATTTACCAATAACGATCATTCGTCCTGGAATTGTAAAAGGACACAGTCAAACAGGAGAAACAAGCAAATTTGATGGTCCATATCTTATGTTGAATTTTCTTCATTCTCTTCGGTTTTTACCATTAATCCCACATTTGGGCAAAGGGGAAGCAGAATTCAACGTTGTTCCAATTGATTATATTGTAAAAAGTACATGCTATCTGACCCATTCAGATCGCGCGCTAGGTAAGACTCTTCATTTGACCAACCCTGAGCCGATTACAATTAGAGAAGCATATACAGTTCTCATGGAAAAGTTTCTTAAAAAGGCGCCAACTGGATCTATTCCTCTCCCATTGGCAAAAACATTCCTTCGTGTTCCAACTGCGAGAAAGTGGCTGAAAGTGGAACGAGAGGCACTGGATTATTTCACATGGAAAGGCAGCTTTGATTGCAGGGAAGCAAGAAGAATCCTTGGTGACGCAGATATAAACTGTCCGTCTTTCCATATAACCGCTGATATGATGGTAAAGTACTATAACGAACATAAATACGATCAGATGAAACACATTCATATATCGTAAGCTTTGAAGAAAGTATAAATACGGTTGATTTCCGTTCCAGGCGCTTCGCTTGCCTGCGGGCGGTCCGTGAGCCTCCTCGGCTTGCGCCTGTGGGGTCTCACCTGTCCCTTCCTCCCGCGGGCGTCTACGCGCCTTCCACTACAATCAACAAAGTTACTTCATTCACCATATTTAAAATGCTATCTAACCGACTTACTGAAAAATCAATATCGTTCCTTTTACGTAATTTATAGCTGTGAATTGGAGCAAATGGCGAAGACTCCTACGGGGGAGTAGCGGCAATGTTGAGACCCCGCAGCGAAGCGAGGAGGCTCAAGGTCGCCCCGTGGAAAGCGCAGCCATTTGCGGAAAGGAACAGCGAAGTTTAACCAAATTCAAAAAGGACCAAGCGGTTATGCCTGGTTCTTTTTATATGCAATCATACCGAAACGAAAGAACTAATGGAAAATAAATTGTAGGTAATTCGAAGTATTCTAAAATTATTTTTTGTCTCTCCCCCGAAAAGATTGAAACATTCACGTAACATTTAAGTGACTAGTCAATGATAATTGGCCAAGGCAATAAAGGAGGACATGGAATAACGCTAGAAAAACGACGAAATGGACATATAAACCAACTATTTTTTGAAAGAAAATAACCTCTGAATTTTCGGGCAATGGAATAATGTTACTTATATTAACTTATTATTACAATCAGATCAGGCTTAACAGGTTTTTACATTGACATTTTATAGATAAAAGTACACCTTTATATATAGACAGGTGACTTTTTCTATAGATGAAAAAGCCTCCTTCTTAATACATGCTTATGAACTCATTTATTTATATAATATGTTAAAAGATAAGCAGGAGGAGAGGTGAAGCCGGTGCTGAGCCTACTTTTTAAATTCGGCAAACGACGCACAAAGACTCTTGAAGATGAAGTGCTGGAAATACAAGCTGGCAATATTCAACTACAAAACAATCTGATTAATAAATATAAACCTTTTATCGCTAAAGCAGTGTCATCCGTGTGTAAAAGGTATATAAGTGAAACGGATGACGAATTCAGTATCGGGTTGATCGCCTTTAATGAAGCGATAGAGAAATATTCCAAAGACAAGGGCAGCTCCTTGATTTCTTTTGCAGACCTGATCATTAAGCGCAGAGTTATCGACTATATAAGAAAAGAGAGCAAAAACTCTACCGTTACGATGTCTGAACAGGAAGTTGATCAAGACGATTATGCTTCTAACAAAATAGAAGCTACTTTATCTGTGGAAGAATTCAATAAACAGATTGATCAAGAGCATCGAAGAGAAGAGATCAAGTACTATCAAACGGTTTTAAATGAGTTTGGACTTAGCTTTGCAGATCTTTTGGAATGCTCACCTAAGCACGCTGATGCAAGACAGAATGCCATAGAGGTTGCACATACTCTCGTACAAAACCAAGACCTGAAAAATCATCTGTTCGAAAAGAAAATGCTGCCAATGAAACAGTTGGAAGGCTTGGTGGATGTGAGTAGAAAAACAATAGAACGCAACCGGAAATACATTATTGCCGTTTCCATTATATTATCGGGGGATTATATATATTTGAAAGATTATTTAAAAGGGGCGATTACGAGTGAAAAAAGGGATTGTGCTCGAAGTTCATGATGAACATGTCACCATTCTGACCCCTGAGGGTGAGTTTTTGAAATCGAGAAAACAAAAGGGGCAAGTGGTTTTAGGGGAGGAGATCGTTTTTTTTCCTTTGCATAGGGCAGAGACCGCAAAAAAAGGGAAATTAGCTTCTGCTTTACGCGGGAAGTGGGCCATTATCAGTGTAATGACTGCTATCATTTTGGCTTTGACTCTGTATCCTAGATATGCAAGTAACCAAGTGTATGCGTACGTCTCCGTTGACGTCAATCCTAGTATTGAACTGGGCATAAACAAAGATATGAAGGTTATCTCAATGGATGCTTACAATAAAGAAGGCGAAGATATCCTTAAGCAATTGGAAAATTGGGAGAATCAGGATATCACAAGCGTGTCGTCAAATATATTTGATATTTTCCGTCAAAAGGGATTTCTTACTGAAAATAGCGAAGTGCTGATAGCTTCGGTATTATCTAATGACACTAATTCTGGATGGAAAACGTTGATGCAGAATAAAATAACGACCAT